>JAIUMI010000005.1 GCA_022565665.1 Glycocaulis sp. | reverse complement strand
GATTTTAAGTGCCCAGCGCCTCATAGATCGTGTCGAGCCCCAGCGGCATTTCGCCGAACCAGACCACGTGCGGGCGCAACCCTCCCGTCCTGCCACAGCCGGGGCAGGGCGTGCCTGCGGTGATCGGGCGCTCGTGCTCGAACAAATGGCCGCAATGGTTGCAGCGGCTTTTGAGCAGCTCGCCATGCATATGCAGCACTTCCATGGAGCCGCCGCGCGCATGCAGATCATCAATATTCTGCGTGACCAGCAGATAGTCCCCGCGCCCCTCGCCCCGCCAGAGCGTCTCCAGCGCCGCGAGCGCGCGGTGGGCGTCATTGGGCTCGGCGGCCAGAAGATTGTCCCTGCGGGCATTGTAGAAGGCGTGAACGCTATGCGGATCGGCGGCGAACGCCTCAGGCGTGGCAAGCTTCTGCCAGTCGAATGTCTCCCAGATGCCGCCCTTGTCGCGGAAGGTGCCCAGCCCGGATTCCGCACTGATGCCGGCTCCGGTGAGGATTACGATATTGCCACGCGCCGGCGCGCTCATCAGCGCGGACACTCCAGCGCATAAAGGGCGATGCGGCCGTCCTGCGGGTCGGTCTCCTCACCCTGCAGGGCAAAGCCTGCCTTTTCCAGCACCCGGCGCGAGGCGCGGCCGTCTGCCAGAGTCCGTGCACGGATCGTCCGGACGCCTTGCTGCCCAAATGCCCAGCCAGCAAGGCCCTTGACCGCTTCGGTGGCCATGCCCTGCTCGCGAAAGCTTGGCAGCATGGAATAGCCGATCTCGACCGTTCCATTCCCGCCCGGCGGCCCGTAAAAGCCGCCTGCGCCGACCAGCCGGCCCGGCGCATCATCGGCCCAGCGCATGATGAAGACCCAGCCATGCCAGCCGGTTTCGTCCGGACGGGCCTCTAGCCGGTCCAGCGTATGGCGCATGGTGGCGTCATCATGCAGTTCGGGTGGCCAGGCCGCTTCCGGATTGACATTCAGTGCACGGAAAAACCCGGGCAGGTCCTCGACCTGCATCCGGGCCAGCTCCCGGTCCAGTCCGACAAGGCGCAGGCGCGCGGTGGCGGCTGCGGGGCGGTCTGACGGTGTATCCTTGATGGCCATGAGCCGCGTGTCCTTGTGAGCAGGCGCCCTGCTACATCTGCATGGTCCAGCCTTCCACGCCCATGCTGGCCTGGCGGATGGCTTCCGACAGGGTGGGGTGGGCATGGCTGGTGCGGGCAATGTCTTCGGATGCCGCCCTGAACTCCATGGCCAGCGCCAGCTCGCCGATCATCTCGCCGGCATGCGGGCCCATGATATGGCCGCCGAGTATCTCGTCGGTCTTGGCATCGGCGAGCACTTTGACGAAACCGTCCGTATCGTGATTGGTGCGCGCACGCGAATTTGCCATGAAGGGAAACTTGCCGACCCTGTATTCCCGGCCCTGTTCCTTCAGCTGCTCCTCGGTATAGCCGACACTGGCGATCTCGGGGCGCGTATAGACGACGCTGGGCGTGGCCAGATAGTTCACATGGCCCGCCTTGCCCGCGATCAGCTCGGCGCAGGCTACGCCATCATCCTCGGCCTTGTGGGCCAGCATCGGGCCGTGCGTGGCATCGCCGATCACCCACACGCCCTCGGCCGATGTCCTGAAATGATCATTCGGGATAAAGCCGCGCTTGTCGGCCTCGACACCGACATTCTCAAGGCCGAGACCTTCCGTGTACGGCCGCCGGCCAATGCAGACCAGCACCACGTCGGCGTCCAGCACCTCTTCCTCGCCGCCCTTGGCCGCTTCGGTGGTGACCTTCAGGCCCGATTTGGACTTCTCCACGCCGGTCACCTTGCGCGACAGCTTGAAGATCATGCCCTGCTTTTCAAACAGGCGCTTGGCCTGCCTGGAAATCTCGCCGTCCATGGTCGGCAGCACGCGGTCGAGATACTCCACCACGGTCACTTCCGAGCCGAGACGCCGCCAGACCGAGCCAAGCTCCAGCCCGATCACGCCGGCCCCGATCAGCAACAGCTTGCCGGGCACCTTGTCCAGTTCCAGCGCGCCGGTGGAGGAGACGATCTGCTTTTCATCAATCTCCACGCCCGGCAGCGGAGTGACCTCCGAGCCGGTGGCGATGACGATATGCTTGGTCTCCAGCGTCTTTTTCGAGCCATCAGCGGCAGTAACGACGACCTTGCCCTTGCCCGCAATGTGGCCCTTGCCCTCGATATGATCGACCTTGTTCTTCTTCAGAAGGCCCGCCACACCCTTGGTGAGGCCGGATACCGCCTCATCCTTCTGGCCCATGAATTTTTCCATGTTGATCGATACCTTGCCGGTCTCGATACCAAGGCTGGCAAACTCCTTGCCGGCGGCCTCATAGAGCTCGGAGGCATGCAGCAGCGCCTTGGAGGGGATGCAGCCGACATTGAGGCAGGTGCCGCCCAGCGTCTTGCGCATTTCAACGCATGCCGTCTTCAGTCCCAGCTGGCCGGCGCGGATCGCGCAGTTATAGCCACCGGGGCCACCGCCAATGATTACAACGTCATAACTGTCTGCCATGGGAGTATCCTCATGCCCGGCGGGGAGTGAAGGGGAGGGGCCGGGCGCTGAAAGGCAACCTAGCCAAGCACGCCCGCGCGTCAATCATCTGCGTCGTTAAGAAATGGCCTGTTGATCATCGCGCCGCTCCGGCCTTTCATGGTGAAGGGTCAGGTAAGAACAAGAGGCAGGTTTTGGAAGCGTTTCTCATCGCCCTCGCGGCCGGGCTGGCGGCCTCCGCCATATTCGAGCTGCTGCATGTGCCTGACGCCCGCCGACGCCATTCCGGCGCAACGCGCCTGTCCGGGCGGCTCTTCGTCTCCGATCATAACCGGCCGCGCCACAAGGCCGCCCTGTGGGCGCTGACAGCAGCCCGCTGGACGCTGGTGGCACTGGGCGCAGGGGCGGGCGGCTGGCTGATCAGCGGCATGCTGGCCGATCAGAGCGCGGGCACTGTAGCCGCCACCACGCCGGTACTGGCCACGCTCGGCATTGTCAGCGGGCTTTACATGGTCACGATCACGCACAGCCGCGGCGCGCTGGTGCGCGGCACTATCGCCCTGCTCGCAGGCACGGGGATCGCCGCCGGGATACTGAACCTGCTGGGCGGTGTGCCTTCGGCGGGGGAGGCGGTGATCGCCATCCTCGTCTTCGGGCTCTCGATCGCGTTCTGCTGGCGCGCGCTGGGGCTGATCCCGCCGCTACGGCACTAGCCGCCTAGATATCCAGCAGCAGCCGTTCCGGCTTCTCCAGGCTTTCCTTCACGCGCACCAGGAAGGTCACGGCCTCCTTGCCGTCCACGATCCGGTGATCATAAGAAAGCGCCAGATACATCATCGGGCGGATCACGACCTGCCCGTTATGGGCCACAGGGCGCTCCTGGATCTTGTGCATGCCCAGAATGCCCGATTGCGGCGCATTGAGGATGGGCGAGCTCATCAGCGAGCCATACACCCCGCCATTGGAGATGGTGAAGGTCGCGCCCTGCATGTCCTCAAGGCCCAGCTGACCATCGCGGGCGCGCTTGCCCAGATCCATGATGCCCTTCTCGATATCGGCCAGCGAGCGGCTGTCGCAATCGCGCACGACCGGTACGACAAGGCCCCGGTCGGTGCCGACGGCCACGCCGATATCGTAGTAATTCTTGTAGATGATGTCGGTGCCGTCGATCTCGGCATTGACCGCCGGGATGTCCTGCAGCGCAGCGACGCAGGCCTTCACGAAGAAGCTCATGAAGCCGAGCTTCACGCCGTGCTTGGCGACGAAATCTTCCTGGATTTCCTTGCGCAGCGATTGAATCGCGCTCATGTCCGCCTCGTTATACGTGGTCAGCATGGCGGCGCTGTTCTGGGCTTCCTTCAGACGCCGGGCGATGGTCTGGCGCAGGCGGGTCATCTTCACCCGTTCCTCGCGCTCGCCGGTCTCGCGCGGTGCAGACGCCTTGGCAGGTTCGGGCGCCTTGGCGGGGGCAGACAGGGCAGCAAGCGCATCGCCCTTGGTCACACGGCCATCGCGGCCCGTACCTTCGACCTTGGAGAGGTCAAGATTGTTTTCCTTCGCCACGCGTTCTGCTGACGGCATGGCCTTCACATCGCCAGAGCCACTGGACGCGGCCTTGGCCGGTGCAGGCGCGGCTTCGGATTTCCCGGACTTTCCGGCAGAGGCACCTTCGCGGATGCGCGCGATCACCTGACCGGGCTCCACGCTGTCGCCTTCCTTGACCAGCGTCTCTTCCAGCACGCCAGCGGCCGGTGAGGGCACTTCCACGGCCACTTTGTCGGTTTCGATCTCCAGGATCGCCTGATCCATCTCGACCGCCTCGCCGGGCTTGACCAGCCAGTTGCCTGCCGTGCCTTCGGCTACGCTCTCGCCCATCACGGGAACCTTGGCATCAACGAGATCACCGCCGCCGGACTTGCCATTACCGGACTTGTCATCGCCGGATTTGTCGTCGCCGGACTTGGCCTCGTCCTTCCCGGCGTCATCCTTCTTGCTTTCAGCCTTCTTTTCCGGCCTGGCGTCGGCCTTGTCGTCTTTCTTGGCAGCAGGTTTCGAACCACCCGACGCACCGGCCTCGAAATCGGCCAGCTTGGCGCCGATCTCCACCGTATCGCCCTCCTGCGCGGCGATGGAGGTGATGACGCCATCTTCCTCCGCGCGCACTTCAACCGACACCTTGTCGGTTTCCAGCTCGACCAGAATGTCGTCCTTCTTCACGGACTGACCTTCCTTGACCAGCCAGGTGCCGACAGTGGCTTCCGAAACGGACTCGCCAAGGGTGGGAACGGTGATGGTGCTCATGGTTTCGTGCTTCCGGTCAGGGGTAAGGGGTCAGTCGTCGGAAAGGGCTTCGTCAACGAGGGCTTTCTGCTGGGCCTGATGGCGTGAGAGCAACCCTGTCGCGGTCGAGGCGGAGGCGGCCCGGCCCGCATAGCGCGGACGGGTCGACTTGCCACCCACCTTCTCAAGGCAGAATTCCAGATAGGGCTCCACGAAGGTCCAGCCGCCCATATTCTTCGGCTCCTCCTGACACCAGACAATGTCGGCGTCGGGGAAGCGCTTCAGCTCGTCAATGATAGACTTGGCGGGGAAGGGATAGAACTGCTCCACGCGCAAGAGGTAGACATCGTTGATGCCCTTGGCCTCGCGCGCTTCAAGCAGATCATAATAGACCTTGCCCGAGCACAGCACGACGCGGCGGATATCCTTGTCCGCGGCCAGCGGTTCGGCGCTCAGCTGGGCGAACTCGCCCCGGTCCTTGCGCACGCTCTGATCACCATCATCCCACAATACGCGGTGGAAGGAGGAGCCCGGACCGAACTCGGAGAGATCGGACACGCAGCGCTTGTGACGCAGAAGCGATTTGGGCGTCATGATCACCAGCGGCTTGCGGAAGCCCCGGTGGATCTGGCGCCGCAGAATGTGGAAATAGTTCGCCGGGGTGGAGCAGTTGGCCACCTGCATATTGTCCTCGGCGCATTGCTGCAGGAAGCGCTCAAGGCGGGCCGAGGAGTGCTCCGGGCCCTGCCCCTCATAGCCATGGGGCAGCAGCATGACGAGGCCGGACATGCGCAGCCATTTGCGCTCCGAAGAGGAAATGAACTGGTCGATGATGACCTGCGCGCCGTTGGTGAAGTCGCCGAACTGGGCTTCCCACATCACGAGCGTATTGGGCGCGGAGAGCGAGTAGCCATACTCAAAGCCCAGCACGGCCTCTTCCGACAGCATGGAATCGATCACTTCATAGCGCGCCTGATCCTCACTCAGATGATTGAGGAAGGTATGGCGCTCCTGGGTTTCCTGATCGATCAGGTGGGAATGGCGCTGGGAGAACGTGCCCCGGCCGCAATCCTGGCCCGAAAGGCGCACGGGGAAGCCCTCGGTCAGCAGCGTGCCGAAGGCCAGATGCTCGGCGGTCGCCCAGTCAATGCCTTCGCCCGCCTCGATGGCGTCGCGGCGGGCCTTGATCACGCGCTGCAGCGTTCTGTGGATGTTGTAGCCGGACGGGATTTCCGTCATCGCCTGGCCGACATCCTTCAGCCGGTCCATGTCCACGGCGGTCTGGCCGCGCCGGTCATCCTCGTCGGGCAGGCCCAACCCGGCCCACACGCCGTCCAGCCAGTCGGCCTTGTTGGTCTTGTAGGATTTGCCGAGCTCGAACTCGTCATCAAGGAAGGCCTCAAACTCGCTGACCCAGCCATCCACCTCGTCCTTGGTGACGACGCCCTCATCCATCAGGCGTTCGGTGTAAAGGTCGCGGGTCGGCTTATGCCCGGCGATCGCCTTGTACATGATCGGCTGGGTGAAGGAGGGATCATCGCCCTCGTTATGGCCAAATCGGCGATAGCAGAACATGTCGATGACGACATCCTTGCCGAAGGTCTGACGGTATTCGGTGGCGATCTTGGCGGCAAAGACGACCGCTTCGGGGTCATCCCCGTTCACATGGAAGATCGGGGCCTGCACCATCAGCGCCACGTCGGACGGATAGGGCGAGGACCGGGAATCCTTCGGGTCGGTGGTAAAGCCGATCTGGTTGTTGACGATGAAGTGGACGGCCCCGCCCGTTCGGTGGCCCTTCAGGCCCGACAGGCCGAAGCATTCTGCCACAATGCCCTGCCCGGCAAAGGCCGCATCCCCGTGCAGCAGGAGCGGCAGTACCTTTTCAGCGGTATTGGCATCATCGCCCAGCTGCACACGGTATTTGAACTGCTTGGCGCGCACCTTGCCCAGCACCACCGGGTCAACGGCCTCCAGGTGGGAGGGGTTGGCGGTGAGCGACAGGTTGACGGTATTGCCGTCGAACTCGCGCGTGGATGACGAACCCAGATGGTATTTCACATCGCCTGACGAGAACTCGTCCTCGCCCAGCGTCGAGCCGCCCTGGAATTCGTGGAAGATCACATGATAGGGCTTGCCCATCACGGCGGCGAGCACGTTCAGCCGGCCCCGGTGGGGCATGCCCAGCACGATATCGGTGACGCCCATGGCCCCGCCGCGCTTGATGATCTGTTCGAGCGCGGGAACCATCGCCTCGCCGCCATCAATGCCGAAGCGCTTGGTGCCGGGATAGCGCTTGTGCAGGAAGCGCTCGAAGGCTTCCGTCTCGACCAGCTTTCTCAGGATCGCCTTCTTGCCGTTGTCGGAAAAGGCGATCTCCTTGTCCGGCCCTTCAATACGCTCCTGCAGCCATGCTTTTTCCTCCGGATTGGAGATGTGCATGAACTCCACGCCGAACGTGCCGCAATAGGTGCGTTGCAGGATGTCGAGGATTTCGCGGACGGTCGCGGTCTCAAGGCCGAGATAGCCATTGATGAAAATCTCGCGGTCGAGATCGGCCTCGCCAAACCCGTAATTTCCCGGATCGAGCTCGGGCTGCGGCTCGCGCTCTGACAGGCCCAGTGGGTCGAGGTCGGCCGCCAGATGCCCGCGCATGCGGTAGGCGCGGATCAGCATGATGGCCGAGATGCTGTCCTTGACGGCCGCGTGAATGTCAGCGGGAGCAGCACCATCCATGCGGGCGGCGATTTTCTCCGGCAGGGCAGGAACGGCGCGCTCGATATCGCCCAGCGCGGAGACCATTTCGCCATTAGCCTCGCGCGGCCAGTCCTTGCGCTTCCAGCCCGGTCCCTTCGCAGCGCGCGTGGCGGCGGAGGCTTCATCGCCGACCGCTTCAAAGAATTTCCGCCAGCTCGCCGGGACCGAGGCCGGATCGCTGGCATAGCGGGCGGCCATGTCTTCCAGATAGATGGCGTTGGCGCCGAAAAGGAAAGAAGTGTCGAGGAAAGTCTGGTTCGTGGAGGAGCGAGCGTCGGTCATCTTGGCCCTTCAGGGCAGGGAGTGCAGCGCACAAGGGCGCACAAGGGGGATGGCTTCACATCTATGCGTGTTGGACGCAATTGAGAAGCCCAAATGGATGCAAATCGTGCTCTGGAACGGCAATAGGCACGAACGTACGTTCGTGTGGTGCACACCTGCACGATATCGCGGCGTGCCTGGTCGGCCGCGCACCGGCCGGGGACAGTTGCGCCACGCCATCACACTCATGAACAACACATAAAGCATAGTGTGCGGTTAACTGTCTTTCTGTTTGTAATTTGAAGTTTCATGCTTGGAATATTTTAATTCCTGTCAGGAGCGCGAACAGCCCGCAGCTCCGCACAAGTGATGTGATGTCGGTTCTGTCAACACTGGCCCGCTTCCGTCCCAAACTGAAGGAAGCTGCCCGGCTGGAGACCACACAGCTCCAGCTGATCAATCTGGATGTGCTCGAAGCACAGTACAAGGACAAGTGGCCGCGCGTGAAGGAACGCATCTTTGACACGTGCGAACAGTTCATTTCCAAGCGTATCGGGTCAGATGATCTTATTCTGTGCGCGGCCAACGGATTTATCGTCCTGCCCGGCCCGTCGCGGGCAGAAGAGGCTGAAGCCTTCACCCGCCGTATCGAGACTGAGCTGAAGGCCTTTTTCCTTGGCACGATTATCTCGCTGGCCTGGGACTGCACGCCGAGACCGTGGACATCGCGCTGTCAGACCTGTTTGGCGGCATCCATTCCGACCCGATGGACGCGGCCGCACGCGCCCATGAGGCTGCGGAAGAGGAGGACGCGCTTGATGTCGATGAAGGCGTGAGGCCGATACCGCCTTCACGCTCGCCAGAACCTGTCCGCCTGCCCGCCTTCGAGCTGCGTTTCGAGCCGGTCTGGGCATCGG
Source organism: Glycocaulis sp. (assembly GCA_022565665.1). Classification (GTDB taxonomy): domain Bacteria; phylum Pseudomonadota; class Alphaproteobacteria; order Caulobacterales; family Maricaulaceae; genus Glycocaulis. The sequence goes on along the minus strand of JAIUMI010000005.1, from coordinate 142,344 downwards.
CAACGGGGTTTGCGGCGTTGAACATTGTTCACCCTGTCGGCCGCCTGCGCGGCGACGGCCCATTGGTACGCGGGCATGTTCTCTCACCCAGCGAGGGCGGCGGGGCGATGCGCATGGAGTTTGACCGTGACGTACTGATGGCCGCTGGCAGGGCGTGGCAGGAAGCCTCAGACAGGGGCACACCGGGCGCCCTCGCCGTACCCGTGCATTTCGAGACGCTGGTGACGGTGAAATACCGCCTGCCTTACATGGCCGCGATCAATGCGCTGGACGAGAAGACGCGCTCCGCATTGATCCTGCACATTCTTGGTACAGGCATGGATGCGCCGATGGGCAGTCTGACCGAGGTGTGCCGGCTGGCCCGGACTCTGACCCGCCGCATCATGGTGCGGATCGACCCGCGTACCGTCCGGCTGGACCGTTTCAACGATTCCCGGGTCGATATCTTCTCCGTCTCTGCGCCCGCCCCGGAAGTGTTCGCGCGCCATAGCGTGGCGCTGGCGGCATTTGCAGCCAAGCTGACGCACCAGCGCATCATGCTGGCCGTGGAGGAGTGCCATGATCCCGTAACGCTGGCGGGCTGGCTGGCCATCGGCCCGGATTATCTCAGTGGCAAAGCGGTTGCAGAAGAACGCAGACAGCCCGCCCTGCCTTTCCGGTTCACGCCGGGCGAGCGCGAGGATGCATCGGAGGGAGCATCATGAGCATGCCTGAACGCCGTGAGCGCCAGCTATATCTCGGGCAAGCACCCGGTTCCGGCACAAAGGCCGCCAGGCTCATCCGTCTGGTCTATGTGTCGGCGGTTGCCATACCGCGTGGGCAGGGTCATTTCCGCGCCGAGATTTCCGACATCATGGCCGCGTGCGAGCGCCATAACCGCCGCGCGGGCGTTACCGGTGTGCTGGTGTATGACCGGGGGCGCTTCATCCAGATGCTGGAAGGGCCGCAGGCTGCCGTTGACGAGATCTACGCGCGCATCTGCGAGGATAGGCGTCACACCGAAGTCACCGTGCTTCTGAAGGAGCCCGCCAGCGAGCGCCTGTTCGACGACTGGGCCATGGCTTTTGCTAATGCCAGTGAAGTGCCACTGCCGACAAGGGCCAGCAGTGGCTGGAAGGAGATGGACAGGGAGACGCTATTGAGGCGCCTGACCGAGATTCATGACGTCGATGCGGTGATGAGTCTGCGGTTGAAGGCGCGCGGCGGCTAGCCCTTCAGCACGTCGCTAAGCGTCGTGCCAAGGCGCGCCGGGCTGTCGGAGACCACGATCCCGGCCGACTTCATCGCCTCGATCTTGCTTTCCGCATCGCCCTTGCCACCGGCGACGATCGCGCCCGCATGGCCCATCGTGCGGCCCTTCGGCGCGGTGCGCCCGGCAATGAAGCCGACCATCGGCTTCTTGCGGCCCTTCTTCGCTTCGTCGCGCAGGAACTGGGCGGCTTCCTCTTCCGCCGTGCCGCCGATCTCGCCGATCATGATGATGGATTTGGTCTCATCATCGGCCAGGAACATTTCCAGGATGTCGATGAACTCGGTGCCTTTCACCGGATCGCCGCCAATGCCGACCGCGGTCGTCTGGCCAAGGCCTTCAGCCGTCGTCTGGAACACGGCTTCATAGGTCAGCGTGCCCGAACGCGAGACAACGCCGACCGAGCCCTTCTTGAAAATGTTGCCCGGCATGATGCCGATCTTGCACTCTTCGGGGGTCAGCACGCCGGGGCAGTTCGGACCCAGCAGGCGCGAGTTCGACTTTTCGAGGCGGGCCTTGACCTTCACCATGTCCATGACCGGGATGCCCTCGGTGATGCACACGATCAGCTCCATACCTGCATCGATGGCTTCGATGATCGCCGCGCCCGCGCCTGCAGGCGGGACATAGACGACCGAAGCGGTTGCGCCGGTGCGCTCCTTGCCTTCGGCCACGGTAGAGAAAATCGGCAGCGAGGCCGCGCCGTCCATGCCGCTGGTCCAGCTTTCCCCGCCCTTTTTCGGGTGGATGCCGCCGACCATGCGGGTGCCGTAATAGGCCAGCGCCTGCTCGGTGTGGAAGGTGCCGGTCTTGCCGGTGAGGCCCTGAACGAGAACCTTGGTGTCTTTGTTGACGAGTACGGACATGGTTCCTAGACCTTCTTCACGGCAGCGACGATTTTCTGGGCGGCATCGTCGAGATCATTGGCGGAATTGATGTCGAGCCCGCTCTCGTCGAGGATTTTCTTGCCAAGCTCGACATTGGTGCCCTCAAGGCGCACCACCAGCGGCACTTTCAGGCCCACCTCCTTCACGGCGGCCACCACGCCTTCGGCGATGACGTCACAGCGCATGATGCCGCCGAAGATGTTCACGAGGATGCCTTTGACGTTCTTGTCGGCGGTGATGATCTTGAAGGCGGCGGTCACCTTCTCCTTCGACGCGCCCCCGCCCACATCGAGGAAGTTGGCAGGCTCGGCGCCATAGAGCTTGATGATGTCCATCGTGGCCATGGCAAGGCCTGCGCCATTGACCATGCAGCCGATATTGCCATCCAGCGCCACATAGGCGAGGTCGTATTTCGACGCCTCGATTTCCTTCTCGTCCTCTTCGGTGAGGTCGCGCAGGGCCTGGATGTCCTCATGGCGGAAGAGCGCATTGCCATCGAAGGACACTTTCGCGTCCAGTACGCGCAGATGCCCGTCCTTCATCACGATGAGCGGGTTCACCTCCAGAAGGCTCATATCCTTCTCGGTGAAGGCCCGGTAGAGGATTGGTGCCAGCGAGAGCATGTCATCGCGCGCCGTGCCGGAAAGCTTCAGCGCATCGGCGATTTTGCCCGCGTCGCCCGAGGTCACGCCCGTTTCCGGGTCGATATTGATGGTGAGAATCTTCTCCGGCGTTTCTTCGGCGACCGCCTCGATATCCATGCCGCCTTCGGTGGAGACCACGAAGGCCACCCGGCCGGTTTCGCGATTGACCAGAAGCGAGAGATAGAGCTCGGTCTCGATATCGGCCCCGTCCTCGATATAGAGCCGGTTGACCTGCTTGCCGGCCGGGCCGGTCTGGTGGGTCACCAGCGTATTGCCGAGCATGTCCTTGGCGTGGGCGATTACTTCATCGCGGCTGAAGGCGAGGCGCACACCGCCCTTGGCATCAGAGGGGAGTTCCTTGAACTTGCCCTTGCCACGCCCGCCGGCATGGATCTGCGATTTCACGACCCAGAGCGGTCCGGGCAGTTTGTCAGCTGCCGCGCCGGCTTCGTCGGCGGAAAAGATCGCAACGCCGTCTGCAACGGGGGCGCCGAAGGCTTTCAGGACGGCCTTGGCCTGATGCTCATGGATGTTCATGGGGTCGTATCACCTTCTGTGTCAGGAAGGGCGGACCGGGAGCCCGGCCCGTCAGGGACGGGAGTCGGGCGCGTTATAGCATCGCGCCTGTGTGGTGCAACGCACCATGATGCGTTAGCGGACCCGGCCGCCTGTCAGGCGCAGGCCCGCCACGCAGGCCGCCCAGCCAATACCGGCCCCCAGCCCCGCAACAAGGACAGGAATGGCCAGTGCCGCGCCCTCGCCGGGGCTTTCCGCCAGCGCCAGAAAGCCCAGCTGGCCTGCAAGCACCGGAAGGCCCGTGCCGACCAGCAGCCAGCCTATCCACGTCAGGAAGGACAGCCGGGCGAGTGCGCGCCGCAGGAAGAAAGCCGCCAGCGCTCCGGCCAGAGCGGCCACCATAATGATGATGATCATTCCATCGTCTCCTCGCGGCGGGCGGGTTCGGCCTCATCCTCGGGCGCATCAATCTCGGCGAGCTGTGCCGAGGTCGCCATCAGATTGACGAACGGCTCGCGCTCCTCTTCCGGCACCGCCACCCGTGTGCGTGAGCGCAGGAGCGCAAACACGCACAAGCCCAGATTACCCGCCAGACCGACAAGAAAGAGGCCGCGGCTCGCCAGCGCGCTTTCATAGGCGAAGCCTGCGAGCAGCGGGCCGACCATGGACCCGGCGGCCCAGAGCAGCAGGACGCCCGAGGCAATGGCGGGCAGTTCCTCGATCTTTGCACGGTCAGCGGCATGAGCAACCGCGACGCCGTAATAACACAGGCTGGCCGCGCCCCAGGCTCCGGCCATGACCGCGCCCCAGAGCAGGCCCGGCGTGACGAAAAGGGCCAGCAATCCCGCCATCACGGCCGCCAGCCCCGCGTTGACAGCGATCACCAGGCGGCGGTCCAGCTTGTCCGAAATGCGTCCCACCGGCCATTGCACCAGCATGGAGGTGCCGTAGATCACCGCCATGATCAGGGCTGCCGCACCCGTGGCACGGGCCGGATCAAGACTGTCTGCCCAGATCGGCACGAAGGCCAGCAGACCCGAATTGACGAGACCTGCCGCAAAAGCCGCCACGGCGGCGGTGGGGGCAATGGCAAACACCCGCCAGGGCGGGGCGCGCTCACCTTCCGGAATGGCGGGCTGAGCCCGGCGGGTCACGGTCATCGGTACCAGGGCGAGCGCCAGGAATATGCCCGCGACGATGAAACTCTGGGTCAGCTCCAAGCCTGAGAGCGCGATGATGAACGGGCCGAGGATCAGGCCCGCCCGGCCGACGATCTGATAGGCCGAAATGACCGCACCGCGCCGCTGTGACGGGGTGGCGTCAGCAATCCAGCTTTCCGCCACAGCAAACAGGCCTGCGGTACACAAACCAAACCCGAACCGGGCGAGCAGCCACCAGACCACATGGGATTCCAGCGCCAGCATGAGCGTCAGCGCAGCGGAAAGCCCTGCAAAGGCGGCATAGGCGCGGATATGACCGATCCTGCGGATCGAGCCCGGCGCGATCCAGGCCCCCGCCATGAAGCCCGCCCCGTAGGCAGCCGCGACAAGGCCGATGGTTGACCCTGTCCAGCCTGCAGCGGCCATGGCGAGCGGCAGCGAGACCCCCAGAACGCCCACGGACACCTGCAGCAGCAGGGCTCCACCCATAACGGCACCGACATTTCTGTAAATCAGCATGAGTAGAGAGGGTCCGGGAGTTGAACAGGCCTGTCAGCAGCGGAAAGCCAACTCATCACGCCCGGACCACCGGTTCAAGGCTGCAACTGCCCGCACTTGACCATTACCCCATCCGGGCGAGGCGCGCTGCGCCCCAGTCCACAGAGAGCGGCCCGGCCCCGCGCAGCAGGAGATAAATGCCAAGCGCCCCGGCGACGAGCGCGAACGTCCACCCTTCAGGCGCGATGGCCAGAGCGAAAAAGCCCGCGCACAGGATAACGGTGAGACCGGCAAGCCGGGTGAGAAGGCCTGCCACGAGGGCCACCGGCAAGAGGCTGGCAGCAAGGATGAGAAAGAATGCGGCGCCAGCGGCATCGGCAAAGCCGGGCAGCCAGACCGAGACCGCGCTGACAAAGCCCGGCTCGGGCGCAAACCAGGTCTGCCAGTTACCCCAGTCGGAAACCGGCAGGGCATTGGACCGCGCCCAGCTCCACAGCGCTGCAGCCAGGCCGATGCGGATGGCAAGACCAACAATGGCATCGATGGGTGTGCCGCCATGGCGGCGCGGGGGCGGGCAGGGCGGACACCAGGAATCCATCGGGTGGGCGCCGGGACCCGCGGCCTCGCCTTCGGCGCTCATCCTGCCTGTGCCCGCGTAAAGCCGGATAAATCTGCCGGTGCGTTCTTCGCGCATCCATCCCCCCTGTTAAGGGGCATGATAGTGGCGCACTGCCGCCATGCAATCAGCACGCTTTCAAGCGCGCGCCGCAAAGCCGGTCACTATGGCTTTATGGCAACGGGTGAGGCTCAGGCCCTAGCCGAGAAACACGGTGTGCATCAGCCGGCCCGGCAGGAAGCTGAACACGCCCGGTATCATCAGTGCGCCGATATAAAGGCCCAACACTGTGCCCCGGTGACGGGCCACCAGTCCCTTGCGGGCCTGTATGATCAGCCCGGCCACGCCGAAGAGGGTGAGCGGCACGAAGATGTGGATCCAGCTGAAACTGCCGCCTGTGCGGATGAAGATCGCGGTGATGGCCACGATGAGCATCAGCGCCACCCACACATAGCCAAGCTGGCGATGGGGCAGGGTGCCCTTTGGTGCGGCAAGCTGCACCGCGCCCAGACCTACAGCCGCTATGGCGGCGGCAGCATGCAGCTGGACATGCCAGGGCGCGGCGAGAAAGGCGTCGATATCCATGATGAGAGGATCCCTCTGCTAGATCAGAAGCAGCGCGGCAACAGCCAGCAGGGCAAGATTGAAGGCCATGAAACAGCTCCGGCTTCGGCAAGGCGGCTGGTGGGCCGGCAGGGCGCTACCGGCATAGGCCTGATGCATCGGGCCGGGCGCGCACGGAACGCGAATTTCGCTGGCGGACTGGACCTGTTCGCGAATGGCGGTAAGCCTTCTGTTCGCGCTTCGTGAATGACACAGAGAGGGCACAGGACTTGACCGCCGCACTTCCCGAAACCCTGCGCAAATGGGCCCTCCGCGCGGCATGGATCGTCGCCATTGGCACCTTCCTCGCCATTCTGGGCCCCTACGGAACCGGGCGCGTGGGCTGGCCGCAAGTCTGGGTCTACTGGGTCGGGCTGATCGCGCTGGGTGCCATTGTGGGCTGGATAACAGGAAAGCTGGTCCAGCACCTGTTCACCGCCCTGCCGCAGTGGGGCCTTTACACGATCATTGCTTTGTCCATATCGCTCCCCGTGACCGCCGCTGTTTTTGCTATCAACGTAATGATGGCCGGAACCGTCCATTGGTCCGCTCTGCCAATCACCTGGTTCTTCGTGCTGGTGATCTCCGCCTTCGTGACGATTATTGCCTGGCTGGCAGATTATCTGCGCCAGCTGCGGGTGGCCGCGCTGCGCGAGGCGGCGAGCGCCGGACCAGCGGGCAGCAGTGCCCGCCCGTCACCGGCACTGACCACCAAGCTGCCCCATCGGCTGCGCCAGGCCCGCCTCATCTCCATGAATGCAGAGGACCATTATCTGCGCGTGCGTACCGATTCCGGCGATGCCCTGATCCTGATGCGTCTGTCAGACGGCATCGCGGCGTGCGAGGCGCTGGACGGGGCGCAGGTGCACCGGTCCTGATGGGTGGCGCGCGCAGCGGTGCGCGATGTGAAGAAGGGTGACGGGCGCGCCACGCTGATCCTGGAAGATGGCAGCGAGGCGCCCGTCAGCCGCAGCTTCTATCCTGCCCTGCGTGAGGGGGGCTGGTTTTAATCCGGGCTATTGAAACATGCCCTCGCGCAGATTGATGCCGTGCTCGGTCCACGCTTTCAGGGCGCACAGCATCTGCATCCAGCCACTGCAATTGCAGTATGAGGCATTGAGGCCATCCGGTTCCGGACGCCAGCCCTGCTCCTGTACCGAGACCAGGGTACGTCCATCCTCCAGCGTTTCGAAGCTCATCGTGACGCGCGTTTTGTACGGCGTGCCGGGATCATCTGAGTCCCAGTCGAACACGATGCGTTCGTTCTCCACCACCTCCACGACATCCACCGGGAAGCGGCCCGGAAAATCATGGAATGACCAGTAGACCGTCACGCCGGTTTCCATACGCCCCTTGGCACCACCGGTCGTGAAATAGCGCGAAAGCGTTTGGGGGTTCACCACCGCCTCGAACACTTCTGCAACGGGTTTTGATATCCGCCCGGCCACCTTGAATTTCAGTTCCATGTTCATTGTTCACCTGCCTGTCTCAAAAAAGGGCTTGCGTGCCTTGTATCAAATCATGTTATAAATTTATAACATGTCAAGTGATGCAAAAATAGAGCGTGTTTTCAAGGCGTTGGCGTCATCGACGCGGCGGGAAATCCTCGATTGCCTGAAGGATGCACCGCAGACGACGGGCGATCTGTGTGTGCAGTTCCCTGCGCTGGACCGGTGCACGGTGATGCAGCATTTGCGGGTGCTGGAGCGGGCCGATCTCGTCATCGTCCAGCGCAAGGGGCGCGAACGCTGGAACCATCTCAACCCTTTGCCGATCAAGCATATCCATGACCGGTGGATCGGCCCCTACGCCGCCGAGGCGGTCAATGTGCTCGACCGGCTAAAAGCGGATCTGGAAGCCTAGCGCCGACGCCAGAGGATCAGCGCGCAAACGGCCAGAACCGCAAGAATGGCCCCGATTTCCAGTATGGATGCCCCAAAAATACGTGGTTCGGCGAGCGGTCCGAGCCGGGCCAGCCAGCCTCCGGCCTCGCGTGCCGTCTCCTCTCCGCGAAACCCGGCCGCCACGGCGAGCGCCACCAATACCAGCGCCACCAGAACGGCCAGACGCATCGTGCCGCCCGGATCGGCGGCCATGCGCTGGCGGTTGCGCGCTTCGCGGGCGCGATGCGTGCGGGAGAGGAAAGGACGCCGGCTCATGGCTACAGACTAGCAGCCCGGCCGGTGGCCGCGAAAGCTCGGCTTGTGAGAACGCTGTTTTTCGGGCATAAAGAGCGTGCACGGGCGGCCGTTTCGGCCCGGCGGAATACTGGAAGACCCCGCGTGAGACCACGCCTGAACATTCAGCCTTCCCCGCATTGCAAGTCCGTTCGCCGCGACCGGGACGCCGGGCGCGACTGAACTCTTGCGCCGGACGCGGCGCAATTCTACGGGAAAGGTTACCCCCGAAATGACTACCGGTACTGTCAAATTCTTCAATACCACCAAAGGCTTCGGCTTCATCACCCCGGATGATGGCGGCAAGGATGTGTTCGTGCACATCACCGCCGTGCAATCGGCCGGCCTGGCAGGCCTCAATGACGGCCAGCGCGTCTCTTTCGAGACCGAGCCGGATACCCGTGGCAAGGGCCCCAAAGCGGTCAACCTGCAACTGGCCGACTAGGCCGTTACGGGTTTCAGGCGGTCTCATCGCGCCGGACGCGGCAGGCCGCTGACACACGAGAAAGAGCGGAAGGGCGGTTTCGTCCTTCCGCTTTTTTTTGGCCCGAAGCCGGTGTTATACTATCACGACAGCGTGTGCGCCTTCCCAAGCGCGCCCGGGCCGCTAGAATTGGTATCAATTCCAACCAAAAGCCTCAGGGAGAGGACATGACTGATCGCCTGATTTACGGCGTGGCTGCTGCCGCGCTTCTGCTGGCCGCCTGCGGGGACACCACCCAGCCGGCCGCCAATGGTGAGACCGAAACCGTGACACCTGCCGCCGAAGACACTGTAGAGGCTACCGCGCCGGGTGGCGCGATGGCCGCGCTGGAAGGCAATCCGTTTGCGGCAGAATGGACCGAGAATTTCGGCGCCCCGCCGCTCGACCAGATTCGCGAAGAGCATTTCATGCCGGCCTTCGAGGCGGCCATGGCAGACCACGCGGCCGAGATTGACGCCATCGCGACCAATCCTGAGCCGCCCACCTTTGAAAACACTCTGCTGGCCATGGAGCTGGCCGGGCGCGATCTGTCGCGCGTTAGCGCCGTGTTCGGCAATCTGACCAGTTCTGCCTCCAATGACGAGCTGCGCGCCATCCAGCGCGAGGTGAGCCCGATGCTCGCCGGTCACTCCGCCTCGATCACGCTCAATGCGCAGCTTTTCGAGCGTATCGACACGCTCTATCAGAACCGCGCTGCGCTGGGCCTGACCGATCAGCAGGCGCGCCTTCTGGAAGTGACGCACGACAATTTCGTGCGCGCCGGTGCCCAGCTTTCCGAAGAGCAGCGCGAGCGCTATGCGGAAATCCGCACTGAGCTCTCCTCGCTCTACACCCAGTTTGCCCAGAACGAGCTGGGCGACCGCGAGCTGTGGAGCCTGGAACTGCCGCAGGAAGCCCTCGACAACCTGCCTTCCTCCATGGTGAGCGCGGCGCGTTCTGCGGCCCGCGCCCGCGACATGGAAGGCCATATCATCACGCTGGACCGCTCCAGCGTGGAACCCTTCCTGCAGACCTCGCCGGACCGGGATCTGCGCGAGATTGCCTGGAACGGCTTCTATGAGCGCGGCAATAACGGCAATGAGTTCGACAATAACCAGCTGATCCGTGACATTCTGGTCCTGCGCCGCGAACAGGCCCGGATGCTGGGCTTTGAAAGCTGGGCTCATTACCGCACTGCCGGCACGATGGCCGAGACGCCCGAAGCCGCGATTGACCTGATGGAACAGGTCTGGTGGCCGGCCCGCCAGCGCGCGCTGGAAGAGCTCGCCGACATTCAGGCCATGATCGACGCTGAAGGCGGTGATTTCGAGGCCGAGGGCTGGGACTGGCGCTATTACACCGAGCGCGTGCGCGCCGAGCGCTATGATCTCGATCCGGCCGAAGTCGCCCAGTATCTCGATCTCGACCGCATGATCGACGCGATGTTCTACACCTCCGAGCGCCTGTTCGGAGTGACCTTCCATGAACGTCACGACATCCCCGTCTATCACCCCGATGTGCGGGTGTGGGAAGTCCACAATGCGGGCGGCGAGACCATCGCCCTGTTCTACGGCGACTTTTTCGCCCGTCCGGGCAAGCGCTCGGGCGCATGGATGAGCAGCTTCCGGGCCCAGAACGGGATTACCGGCGAAATCCCGCTCATCCTCAATAACTGCAACTACAACAAGCCAGATGAGGGCGAACCGGCCCTGATCAGCTTCATCGACGCGTCCACGCTCTTCCACGAGCTTGGCCATGGCCTGCACGGCATTCTGTCCAATACCGACTTCCCGTCGCTGGCGGGGACGGCGGTGGACCGTGATTTCGTGGAGTTCCCGGCCCAGATCCTGGAGCACTGGCTGGAACAACCCGAAATCCTCCAGCGCTTTGCGGTGCACCACGAAACCGGCGAGCCCATGCCGATGGAGCTTCTGGAGCGTGTGCTGGCTGCGTCCACCTTCAATGCCGGGTTCGAGAATGTGGAATTCCTCAATTCCGGCTTCATGGACATGGCTTTCCACCTGCATGAAGACCCGGCTAGCATCGACGTTCAGGCCTTCGAGCAGGAGATTCTGGAGAGCCGCCAGAATCTGCGCCAGATCCCGATGCGTCATCGCTCCACCCACTTCCTGCACAGCTTCTCCGGCGAGGGCTATGCGGCCGGCTATTACAGCTATCTGTGGGCGGGCGTGCTCGACAATGACGGCTTTGCCGCCTTTGAAGAGGCCGGTGACATCTTCGATCCGGAAACGGCCCAGCGCCTCTATGAGGTCTTCTCCGGCGGCAATACGCGTCCTGCGATGGAGATGTATACCGGCTTCCGCGGGCGTGAGCCTTCGGTAGAGCCGCTGCTGCGCAATCGCGGCCTGCTGACCGAGGTGGAAGGCTAGGCGAGCCGCCTTACCTCCCACCGCATGACGAGGGGCGCGTGCCAGACCGGAGCGCGTCCCTTTCATTTGCCAGCTGGTTTCACACAACTGACAAGGGCCCGCCCTAGACAGGGTCTCGATACGCCCTTCCGGAAGGATTCACGCCATGGCTCACCGCACCCCTCTTGCACTCACCTTTCTGGCCCTTATGGCGCTCCCGGCCTCCGCACTCGCCGATCCCTGGATCGCGTCCCCGCAAGTGATCGAGGGGCCGTCTGACGGTTATATCCGCGGCGTGGTGTTTGAAGACCTCAATGGCGATGGCATCCATCAGCGCGGCGAGCCGGGCGTGGAGCGCGTCCTGGTCTCCAACGGGCTGGACGTGGTTATGACCGACCGTGCGGGCGCCTACACCCTGCCCGTGCGCGAGGATATGGACCTGTTTGTGATCCAGCCCTCCGGCTGGCGCGTGCCGGTCAATGACAGCCAGATCCCGCAGTTTTCCTACACCCACAAGCCCGGCGGTACGCCTGAAGCCCTGCGCTTTGGCGGACTGCCCGATACCGGCCCCGCACCGGCCGGAGTGAACTTCCCGCTGCAGCGCGCGGATGAAGGGAACAATTTCACCTGCGCCATGATCGGCGACAGCCAGACCTACTCCAACCACGAGATCAGCCAGTTCCGCGACAGCGCGATTGCCGATCTCGTGGCCGCCGATCTGTCTGGCAATGATTGCATGCTCTATCTGGGTGACGTTGTCGGCGACGATCTTGAGCTTCTGACACGCATTTTCGAGGTCGGCTCCGCCGTTGGCGTGCCGCAATGGGGCGTGATCGGCAATCACGACATCGATCTGGATGCGACCGCCTATGCCAACTCTGCCGATACCTGGCGCCGGCTCTATGGCCCGGCCTATTACGCCTTCGAGATCGGCGAGGTCACTTTCATTGCGCTGAACAATATCTACTTCCCCTGCGGCGGAGAGGATGCCGGCGTGCCGGGGCGCGAGTTCTGCACCGAGAGCACGAACCCGCGCTATAATGTGCGCGTGGATGACACGCAGATGGCGTGGCTGGAAAACCTGCTGGCTGAAGTGCCCGAAGACCGGCTGATCGTCATCGCTCATCACGGGCCGATGGTCAGCTTTGTCGATGCAGCAAGCCCGGTCCACCAGACCGACAATGCCACCGCTATCTACGCCCTTCTGGAGGGCCGTGAAGCGCTCTCGCTCTCCGGCCACACTCATACGCTGGAGAACCATTCTCCGGGCCAGTATTTCGAGGGCTGGCAGGAAAGTGTCGGCGTTGGCCCGCTGCCCTTCCGCCACATTGTGGCAGGCGCAGCCTCGGGCAATTGGTGGCAGGGTGATTTCAACCTGGATGGCGATGCACAGGCCCTGCAGCGCATGGGTGCGCCCAAGGGTGTACTGATGATCGACTTTGCCGGCACCAGCTACCAGGAACGCTATGTCGGATCACGGCTGGGCGAGGATCGTGGCCAGTGGGTGGACTTCAATACGCCCGCCTTCCGCGAATGGTTTGACGCGATCAACACCTGGCGCAATGAGAACTGGCGCGAGCGCGATAGCGTCCCGCCGGTCTCCATCAATGATCTGGCCGATACCCGCCTTCTGACCCGTCAGGATCTCGCCGAAGGCACGTATCTGACCGCCAATGTATGGAACGGTGCGGCCGAAACGATTGTCGAGGCACGCATCAATGGCGGCTCGCCCCTGGTGCTGGAGCGCACGCAGGAGGGCGCAGGCGAGGAAATCCGCATCGGGGCCATGTATGCCGATCCGTTCTCCGTGAAGCGTCAGGCAAGTGTCGGCCGTTACGCGATCGAGAGCCGGTCCGGCGAAGAGCGTAACCGGGGCTTTGAAGGCTTCCGGGGCCGCGCCTTCCAGGGCCCGCCCCAGCCGCAGACCGCGCTGGCCGACCGCAACATGCATCTGTGGACGGCGCGCCTGCCGGCCGACCTGCCCGAAGGCGTGCATGTGCTCAGCCTGACCAGCACCGACCGGCATGGGCGTAGCTATACCGACGAGATCGTGTTCGAGGTACGCGGGACGCGCCCGCCCGCCCGCTTCCGCACCGATGTGTGGGAGGCAGGGGCCGGGCAGTAACCGTCCCCCGCTGCACCTTGCGGAAAATTAAGCATGACGGGCCGGTCCGGACGGGAGTATGAGCGCGGGCATGGCTGCTCCTGCCGACCCGTCCGCCGCCCCAGTTGCCCCGCCGCCCGATAGCGGCCGGCTGGATGCAGGCAGGGCCGGGATCGCCGCGCTCTCGGCCTATGGTATCTGGGGCCTGTCGGCGGCCTTCTACAAATTCCTCGATTTTGCCAGCGCCACAGAGATCGTGCTGCACCGCGCGGTCTGGTCGGTGCCGCTGCTGGCGCTTCTGGTCTGGATGGCAGGCCGGGCGCCCTCTGCCTGGCGGCTCATTCTGGACCGGCGCGCCATGGCGACACTGCTGCTGAGCGCCATTCTCATCGCCTCGAACTGGTGGGTGTTCGTCTGGGCGATCAATGCCGACAGGGTGCTCGATGTTTCACTGGGCTATTTCATCAACCCGCTGATGAATGTCGCTGTCGGTGTGTTCATCGCGGGCGAGCGCTTCGGCCGCCTGCGTATGATCGCGGTGGGCCTCGCCGTCGCCGGGGTGATCAACCAGATCGTGGCCGTGGGCGAGATCCCGTGGATCGGACTTTTTCTGGCGGCGTCCTTCACGGCCTATGGCTATATCAGGAAGACCATCGCAACCGATGGCCGGGTCGGTCTGTTCTGGGAGACACTGATAATCTCGCTGCCCTCTTTGGTCGCCCTGTTCTTCCTGGAGGCATCAGGCCATGGCGGCAGCTTCCTTGAAAGCCCGTGGCAGGCTTTGCTCCTGATCCTGACCGGGCCGATGACGGTCGCGCCCTTGCTGCTCTTCATCATCGGGGCGCGGGGGCTGCACTTTGCCACGATCGGTCTTTTGCAGTTCGTCGCGCCGACCCTGCAATTCGCGGTGGGGATCATCTGGGGCGAGGTTTTCACCTTCGCCCACGCCATCACCTTCGCCTTCATCTGGTCGGGGCTGGCCGTCTTTGCCTATGATCTTCTAAGCTCGCGACAACGCGCCCTCAAACAAATCGCGAGCTGATCCATGTCCCATCCGCCCATGCCGCCCGCCCGCCGAGTGAATGTGGGCGGGGTGACGCTCTCCGTTCATGAGGCGGGACCGCAGGACGGAGTACCGGTTCTGCTCCTGCATGGCTGGCCGGAGCTGGCGCTATCATGGGCAGCGCAGATCGAGGTTTTGGCGGACGCGGGCTACCGCGTCATCGCGCCGGATAATCGCGGCTTTGGCGCCTCCGACGCACCCCACGAGGTCAGCGCCTACCATGTCGACCGGCTGACCGGCGATATTGCCGGTCTGCTGGACGCGCTTGGCATCGAAAGAGCGGTAATCGTCGGCCATGACTGGGGTGGCATATTGATGTGGCACGCTGCCTGCCTGATCCCGGAGCGTTTTCTGGGTGCGGTAGGCGTGAACACACCGCACCTGCCGCGCGGCTCGAAGCCGCCCACAGACGTGTTCCGCGAGATGGGCGGGGAGGAGCACTATATCGTGCGCTTCCAGGACGAGGCGGCTGACGGAATTTTCAAAGGCCGGGAAAGCGATTTCTTCGACTTCGTGTTTGGTGCCTCCTTTCCGTCCGCTGATATGGAAAAACTGCCGCCCTCCATCACGCATCTGCCCAAGCGCTTCGAGAAATTCGTCACGCGCGGCGGGCTGAAATCGGAAGACGATGTGGTGGTGCCAAAGGACGCCCGCGCCGAGTATGCGCGCATCTACGCGGAGACAGGCTTCAGGGGCGGGATCAACTGGTATCGCAATTTCGATGCGAACTGGCAGCGTCTGGGCGGGGTCGATCACCGGCTATCCATGCCCTGCCTGATGATCTCTGCCGAATGCGATTTCATGCTGCCGCCCAAGCTCACCGCCTGGATGCCGGCCCTGTGCAAGGATCTGGAGATGCACATCATCCCGGATATCGGCCACTGGACGCAGTACGAGGCGCCCGAGGTACTCAACGCCCACCTCCTAGACTGGCTGAAGCGGCGGTTCTAGCCCCTGCTCAGCCCCGCGCGATAGCGGCGGCTGACGGGTATGCGCGCACCGCTGGAAAGCACCGCAATGGCGTCTCCGCTCTCGCCGGGAATGATCTCGCGCACGGCGGGGCGGGCGACAAGGCGGGAGCGGTGGACCCGCACCGGATCGGCACCGGCTTCCTTCAGCAGCGTCTCCAGTCCGCCAAGCGTGATCCGCGCGAGATGGGCGCCGGTAGGGGTGGCAACCTCGACATAATTGCCTGCCGCCTCTGCCGAGATGATCTCAGCTGCCGGCAGGCGGAGCTCGCGCCCGCCGCATTTGAGCACGATGACGCTATCGCCCTTCGCACGGGAATGGCTTTCGGCCAGTTCCAGCCGGTAATCCTCGATCCGTCGCGCAAAACGGATCACCAGCACCAGCGTGGCATAGGTGAGGAAGTCCTTGCGCGCCTCATAGATGAAGTCGCGCACCAAAAGATCAAAGTACGTGTAGCTGCCGCCTATCACGGCCGGCCATAAGAGCTCGCGCAGCAGCATCATCCCCCAGACATGGGCGGTGGTGAAAGCCAGCGCCGCAACGAGGTGCAAGGGCAGGGCGACCCGCCAGCCGAGCGCCAGCGGAATACGTCGGTCGAGCGCGATCACCGCAGGCACCAGCGCCAGCAGGACGACGAGGCTTGTCAGCTCGAGAAGCCAGGCCTGCGCCGGGTTAAAGGCAGCTGTGCCACGCGCCAGTTCGCTATTGATCGAAAGTGCATTGACCACAACGGAGGCGCAGGCAAAGGCGGAGAAGATCAGCCCGGCCTGAAGACCCGCCCGGCGTTCGGCGCGGCGCTGCGGGTCGAGATGTGCGGTCCTGTCACTCATGGCGCGGAGCATGGCGCCGGGCAGCGATTCCGGCAATGCCGCTCGTCCCTCATCCGCCACCGTCCGGCCCAGCGCTGCACACCAACATCCCGCGAGGGGCGGATTTCGTCACATGCCGCACGACGGGGACCGCGGCCGGATGCAGAACGGCAGGCAAGTTTCCTTCAGCCCGCAGGACGCCTCCCCATGATCGATACACCGCCTTCTTCCCGCCGCCCGGATCTGGATGCCTTGCGGGTCTTCGCTTTCGCCATGCTCATCCTCTATCACACCGGCATGGGCTATGTGACGTGGGGCTGGCACGTCAAAAGCGCCTATGCGGGCACGACGCTCGAACTGCCCATGATGCTGATGAGCCCGTGGCGCCTGCCTCTGCTCTTCTTCATCTCCGGCGTTGCAATGGCGATGCTGGCGGCAAAGCTCGGCACGGGCCGGTTCATGCTGGAGCGGGTCTGGCGGCTCTTCGTGCCGCTCGTCTTCGCCATGGCCGTGATCGTGATGCCGCAAGCCTATTTCGAGCTGCGCACAAATGGCGAGATTGACCCCGGCATTTTCGCCTTCTGGCCGCGCTATCTCGATTTCGCCAGCGGATTTTCGATCACCACGCCGACCTGGAACCATCTCTGGTATGTTGCCTATATCTTCGTCTACGCGCTGATCCTCGCGCCTTTCCTGCCCCATACGGGCGCGCTGGCGCGCTTGCGGCTGGAGCGGGCGTGGCAGGGGAATGCCGGCCTCATTGCCTTCCTTATCCTGCCCGTCCTGCCGCTCTTGCTGATCCGCTTCACGCTGGCAGACAGCTTTCCGACCACGCACAATCTCACGCGCGACTGGGCGACCCACGCCTATTCGCTGAGCTTCGTGATCTTCGGGGCGCTGGCCGCCAGATCGGAAGGTTTCTGGCAGGCGGTGGACCGGGTAGGAAAGTTTGCGCTTGGCTTGACGGTTGCGGGCGGCGCGTTGCTGGCTTTTGCCTATCTCGATTTCGATGCCCGCTTTGCCCATCCCGCCGAAGCCACGCTCTGGCGGGTCCTGCGCCTTGCCTATGCCTGGTGGATGATTGTCACGCTGATCTGGCTCGCCCGGCGGCTGATCCGCTCAGGCTCGGCCATGCTCTCGCGGCTCAATGTGCTGATTTTCCCGGTTTTCATCGTCCATCAGACGATCACGGTCAGCGCGATCTATCTGATCACGGCATGGAATATCCGCCTGGGCGGGCCGGGCGAGTTTCTGCTCGTTGCCGCCATTACGCTGCTTGGCAGCTGGGCCGCGGCAGAGGCCGCATCACGCATTGCGATCCTGCGGCCCCTGATGGGGATGAAGTTCAGGTCTTAGCCTTCGTCGGCGATGTCCGGAACGCCGACCGCGTGGAAGCCGGCATCGACGTGCAGCACTTCGCCGGTGCAGGAATGGCCGAGGTCGGACAGGAGGTAAAGCGCGGCCCCGGCCACGCCTTCCATGCGCGTGTCTTCTTTGAGCATGGACCAGTCCTTGCCGGTCTTCATCAGCGTCTTGCCGCCGGAAATCCCGGCCATGGCGAGGGTGCGCATCGGACCGGCCGAGATGGCGTTGACCCGGATACCCGCCGGGCCGAGATCGCGCGCAATATAGCGGGTGGAGGCTTCCAGCGCCGCCTTGGCCACGCCCATCACATTGTAATTGGGCACCACGCGCTCCGAACCGAGATAGGTCATGGAGATCATCGCGCCGCCATCGGGCATCAGGGCGCTGGCACGCTTGGCCGCATCCACAAAGGAGAAGGCCGATACATCCATGGCCCGCTTGAAGCCCTCGCGCGTCGTGTTGTGGGTGAAGGAACCTTTCAGCTCGTCCTTGCCCGCAAAGGCGATCGCATGAACGAGGAAATCCATCTTGCCCCATTTCTTCTGGAGCGCGTCAAAGCAGGCGTCCATGGAGGCGTCATCGGTAACGTCAGCGGTGACCATGAAGGGGTTGCCAGGCAGGCTTTCCACCAGCGGGCGCACGCGCTTTTCCAGTTCCTCGCCCTGATAGGAGAAGGCCAGCTTCGCGCCTTGCGCCGCAAGCTGCTGGGCGATCCCCCAGGCGATGGAATTCTTGTTGGCCACGCCCATGACAAGCCCGCGCTTGCCCTTCATCAGATTGCCGGCCGGAAAAACGCTGTCACTCATGGGTTTGAACCCTCCCGATCTGTGTCTGCTGCGCCTGCCTGCTGACCGGGCGGACGCAAATCCGTTTCCCGTCGCATAGCCCATGCAGCCTGCGGCGTCGAGCCGCACGCGCGTGAACCGGCAGGTCATAATGACGTCAATTTGATCTGGGTATCATGGCCAAAGTCACTGGCCAGATGCGGCAGATCATGCAAGCGTCAGAGCCGGAGCAGCTGCCCTTGGGGCCTGCCTTTGATCGACCAGGTGAGGATCGTGCCTTGAACAATATTGTTGCCCGCCCGCGCTCTGAAGCCATTGAAAAGAGCTGGGGAAATCTGGACTGGACCAGCGTTTTTGCCGCTCTCATCTATCCCGCCATCGGTGTTGTCGGCATGGCCGGAGCCATGGCGCTGGGACTGGCGCTGTCTTCGCTCACCTTCCACTGGTGGTATGTGCCGCTGGCCATGGGCGTTGGCGCGGTCACTCTCGTGATCTGCAATTTCGGCATCGGTGTGCTGCACCGTGTCTGGCAGCACCGGGCAGGCGAGCTGAAATGGCCCGCCCAGGTGCTCACCGCGATCAACTGCATCATCGCCATGCAGGGCCGGTTCAAGGACTGGATCAATTACCACTCCCAGCATCACCGCCTGTCGGACAAGCCCGGCGATCCGCACAATCCCCACGAGAGCAAGGTGTGGGCCTGGTTCGGCTGGATCATCTTCCGTGACCCTAACGACCTGCAGCGCCCGCTGGCCATGTGGGTGCGTGACATGCCGGGCGTGAAATGGGTCGACAAGCACTATAACTGGCTGTCGCTGGTGGTGCATCTGGTGGTCCCGGCCCTGATCTATCTGGCCGTGTTCCTGGCCGGCGGCTCGCTTCTCCTGACCTTCTTCCTGCACGCAGCCGCCGTGACCGCGCGCGGGGTGCAGTTCCATGCCACCACGCTGGGCGTGAATGTGTTCGGCCATCTGAAGACGCCGGCCTGGCTGGACTGGACGCTGGCCCTGCTGACGGGCGGTGAAGCCATTCATGACCATCACCATGAGGAGCCGCAAAGCGCGCTGCACCTGCCGCGCAGGGGCCTTATCAATCGTGTCGTGGATTATAACGGCACGCTTCTCCTGCTGTTTGAAAAGCTGAAATGGGCCAGCGATCTGAAGATTGCGCCGCAATTTGCCGCGCAGCCTGCGATCGCGCGGCAATAGCTTTCCTGCGGGCCGGGGATTTGACCGTCCCCGGCCTTCGGCTAAACAGATAAGCCTATCGTTTGCCAACAGGATAACCCGCGCCCGTGCAGGACCATTTCCGACGTTTCGCCGCCTATAATGGCTGGGCCAATGCCCGGCTCTACGATGCTGCCACGGCCCTCAAGGACACCGAGCGCAAGAAGGACGTGAAGGGCTATTTCCGCAGCCTGCACGGTACGCTGAACCATCTGCTGGTGGCAGACCGGATCTGGCTGCACCGCCTGACGGGGGAGGGTGAGGCGCCCACCGGTCTTGATACGGTTCTCTATGAAAACTTCGGGGAGCTGCGCGCCGCGCGCGAGGCCGAGGACAAGCGCATCATCGCCTATGTGGCGGGCCTGGAAGCGTCCGATTTCGGCCGCGTCATCCATTATGGCAATACGCGCGGCGAGGCGAAGGAGCTGCCACTGGGCGTGATCCTCGCCCATTTGTTCAATCACCAGACCCATCACAGGGGTCAGGCGAGCCATATTCTGCGCCAGCTGGGCGTGGCGGAACCGCCTGCGCTGGACCTGCTTTACTTCGCGCTTCCCTCCGCCTGAGCGCCGCGCCGCGCGCAGGCGCGCAAAATGACTTCGAATTCATGGTTCAAAGGATGACAGCGCGGCAAGGCCCGCCTAAACACGGGCGCGTGCCCGATGGCGTGAAAAGGTGTGATTGATGAGTGCACAGCCCAGCAAGACTTCCCCGTCACAGGCTGCCGCCCTGGAGGTGGAAGGCCTGTCCAAGAGCTTTAACGGCTTTCGCGCCGTGCGCGACGTGTCCTTCACCGTGCCGCAAGGCTCGATCACGGGATTTCTGGGCCCCAATGGCGCGGGCAAGACCACCACGCTGCGCATGGCGCTGGGCATTATCCGCCCCGATAGCGGCAGTGCGCGCCTGTTCGGCGAGCCGCCCACGACCCGCGCCATGGACCGGGTGGGCTTCCTGCCTGAAGAGCGCGGCGTCTACCGCAAGATGACCGCCGAGGCGGTGATCACGCTGTTTGCGCGCCTGAAGGGGGTGCCGGCAGGGATCGCCCGCACCCGTGCGCGAGAGGCGCTGGACCAGTTTGGCCTCGGCGCCAGCGGGCAGAAGAAGATCAAGGAACTCTCCAAGGGCATGGCCCAGAAGGTCCAGATCATCGCCGCCCTGATCCACGAGCCGGACTTCATAATCCTCGACGAGCCCTTCTCCGGTCTCGACCCGGTCAATCAGGCCCTGCTCGAACAGATGATCCGCGAGCAGGCGGCCGCCGGGCGCACCGTCCTGTTCTCCACCCACGTGATGGAGCAGGCCGAGCGGGTCTGCGACCGGATCGTGCTGATGGCGCGCGGCCAGAAGATTTTCGACGGCAAGGTGGACGAGGCGCTGGCCGTGGTGCCGCGCGTGGTCACGATTGGCGTAGCCTCTGGCGATGATCACACCGAACTGCTCTCGCGCTTTGGCGCGGTGGAGCGGGGCGAGCCCGATCCTGACGGCAATGCCGTCTGGAAGGTGACGCTGAACGCCGGCGTCAATCCCCAGCACGTGCTCAAGGCATGTGTGGAGGCCGGCGTGAAGCTGACCCGGTTCGAGCCGGTCCGCCCCCATCTGCACGATGCCTTCGTGCGCCTCGTTTCCGATCCGCAAGACGCCCGAGCGCTGGAGACCGCGTAATGTTCCGATCCATCTTCCTTATCGCCCGGCGTGAATACCTGTCCTATGTCGCCACCTGGGGTTTCTGGCTGTCGCTGGCCTCTGTGCCCTTCTTCATGGTGATCGGTGCGTCCATCCCTGCCCTTATCCAGTCATCCCAGCCGGTGCGCCATTATGTGGTGATCGACCAGACCGGCACGGGGCTGGACAATGTGGTGCAGGCTGCGCTGGAGCGCGAACGGCGCGAACAGACCCGGGCGGCGCTGGAGGCGGCCTCTTTGATGGTCGCTGACCAGACGCGCAGGCAGCGGGCCATGGCGGCGTTTGACGCCGATCCGGCCGGGCTGGACGGCCTGCCCGAGGCGCTGGAAATCCTCGGTATGGAGGACAATGCCGCGGCCTTCGCCGCCGGTAATGGCCGCATGATCCGGGTGGAGGCGCCCGCGCGCGATATTGAAGGGCTGAGGCCTTATCTCCTCGGCGAGTCACGCGTAAGCACGCCCGAAGGTTCGCGCAGCCTGTTTGCCGCTCTGATCATCAGCGCCGATCCACAGACCGGCGTGCCGGAGATCACCTATTACTCGACCAATGTGACCGAGCAGGCGCTGTCCGGCGCCGCCCGGCGTGCCCTGCGCGAGTATCTGCGCGACCAGGCCCTGCAGGAGCGCGGGCTTGATCCTGGTGAGATCCGCGCCCTGTCCGATATCGAGCCGGGCTATCGCAATCTAAACCCTGCGGTGGTGGAAGAAGAGGCCGAGGTGACGGCTGCCGACTGGGCGCCCTTCATCATCGCCGTCGTGCTGGCCTTCCTTCTGTGGACGGCCATCTTCTCGGTCGCCAACATGCTGCTGACCAGCCTGGTGGAGGAGAAGGGCGGCAAGATTCTCGAACTGCTGCTGGCCACGGTGCGCGTGCGTGATCTGCTGATCGGCAAGCTTCTGGGCGTTGCGGCTGTGTCTCTGACGCTCTTTGCGATATGGGGCTTCATAGGCTCGCTGGCCTCGCTGGTGGCGGTACAGTTCCTCAGCGCGATGGATCCGGGCATCGCCGGTTTCATCAGCGAGGCCTTCCGTCCCGGCCTGTTCCTGGCGGCGCTGGGCTATTTCATGGTGGGCTATCTGATGTATGGCGCGCTCTTCCTGGCGATGGGCTCGCTGTGCGAGACCATTCAGGACGCGCAGACGCTGATGGGTCCGGTCATCCTGATCCTGATGGTCCCGATCATGATCCTCGTCTTCGCGATGCGCTCGATCGACTCCGTTGCGGTGCAGATCGCATCCTGGGTGCCGATCTGGACGCCCTTCATCATGATTGCCCGCCTGCCGGACGAGCCGCCCCTGTGGGAGATTGCCGGCACGACCGGGCTGATGGTGCTGACCATGGTGCTGGTGATCTGGGGCGCGTCCAGCGTCTTCCAGCAGGGCGCGCTGGGCCATGCCAATGCGGACTCGGTAAAGCGCATCTTCTCGCGTAAGAAGGCGTCAGAGTCAGAGGAATAGAGACCGGCCAAGCCCCATGAGCGCCCTGCATCCTGAACCCTTCTACCGGGAACGCCGCCTGCCGCCCTACGTCTTCGCCGAGGTCAACCGGATGAAGGCGGCCTGGCGCAAGGAGGGGCGCGACATCATTGATTTCGGCATGGGCAATCCTGATCTCGCGCCCGCGCCGCACATTATCGACAAGCTCAAAGAGGTTGCTGCCGATCCGCGTGCGCACCGCTATTCGGCCAGTCAGGGCGTGCCGGCCCTTCGCCGCGCCTTCACCCGCTATTATGACCGGCGCTTCGGCGTGGGGCTCAACGCGGAAACGGAAGTCTGCGTAACGCTCGGCTCCAAGGAAGGACTGGCCAATCTGGCCCAGGCGATCACCGCGCCGGGCGATGTGATCATCGTGCCGGACCCGTCCTACCCGATCCACATGTTCGGCTTCATCATCGCGGGTGCAGCCGTACGCCCGGTGAGCTTTACCGATCCGGACCGCTTCCTCGCCGACGCGGTGATGGCGTGCAAGCGCTCCGTACCGGCGCCCTCGGCCATGGTGCTGAACTTCCCGTCCAACCCGACCGCGCAGGTGGTCGATCTCGATTTCTACCGGGAGGCGGTGAAGATTGCGAAGGCCAACGATATCGTTCTGATCTCCGATCTGGCCTATTCGGAGATCTATTTCGACGGCAATCCGCCGCCCTCCCTCCTGCAGGTCGAGGGCGCGCGCGATGTGGCGGTGGAGTTCACCTCCATGTCGAAAACCTATTCCATGCCGGGCTGGCGCATCGGTTTCGCCGCCGGATCGCCGCGCCTCATCGCGGCGCTCAAACGGGTAAAATCCTATCTCGACTATGGCGCGTTCACGCCGGTCCAGATCGCCGCTGTCGCCGCGCTGGACGGTCCGCAGGATCATGTCGCGTTTGCGCGTGAGACCTACAAGAAGCGACGCGACGTGCTGGTGGAGAGCTTCACCCGCGCAGGCTTCGACATTCCCTCACCCCCGGCGACCATGTTCGCCTGGGCGCCGATCCCGCAAAGCCATGCGCACATGGGCTCGGTGGAATTTGCCAAGCTGCTGCTGGAGAAGACCGGCGTTGCGGTCGCGCCGGGGCTCGGCTTTGGCGAGCGCGGGGACACCCATATCCGGCTGGCGCTGGTCGAGAACGAGCAGCGCATCCGTCAGGCCGCCAGGAGCCTGAAAGGGTTCTTCTAAGGCAGGGGCAGCGCGGCCGGGTGATCCAGCCGCGCTTGACGAACTTCACCCGCTTGTCGGATCAGCTGGCCGGCGGGCGCACCAGCGGGCCGAGATTGCGGATAACGTCAGCCGCATCGAACGCGTCGGGGCTGTCGGGCGTTTCACCGCGTCCCAGCTGGATTTCCGCCATGGCCTGATAGCGCGTCACTTCGCGCAGATTGACATCATCCCAGAACGGATCACGCCAGCCATACCAGCCATAGCGCGGGTGATAGTAGCGATAGCCGACATCAAACCGGCTGCGGAAACCCGTCGTGCCGGTGATACGGCGCTCGGCATCCGTGTCACGGCGCACGAGGCGGAAATAGTCATAGCCCTGCTCGCGCGTCAGCTCGGCCGCCCGGTAGAGCAGGAAGGTTTCCACGCCCTGCCGGTCGGTAAGCGAGTTGCCCGAGAACGAGACCATGAAGCGGTTCTGCTCGATCCGCTGTTCGGAATAGCCAAAGCCGCCGGGCGTGGCGGCACGCTGATAGGGGGTGGATTCCGCGCAAGCCGCGATCAGGACCGCGCTGGCGAAGAAACCGGACAATAGGCGCAACATTGCATTCAACTCCCGAATTGCCGTCCCAGTCCTCAAACAGAATATGAGGCCGCGCGGTTCCAAAACAAAGGGGAATCGTATCGGCCCGCTGCGGCTGATCAGGTCACAGCGCGATGCCGCGTGCCGCCAGATCGGCCTTCAGCGTGGCCGCGTCGTGGAAATGATGGCCCATGAAACCGGCCGCAATAGCCGCCTCGACATTGTCCAGCCGGTCGTCGATGAAGAGCGTCTTATACGCGGGAGCCGCGATGCGGTCCTTCGTTAGTTCGTAGATAGCCGGGTCAGGCTTGATGATGCCTTCCTCGCCCGAGATCACGGCAGTTTCGAAGCGGTCGAGATCGGGATAGTGGGCGCGCACCCATGGCCATTTCTCGGCCGGCATGTTGGACAGGGCGTGCTGGGCGAGCCGGTGCGCGGCAAGCGCGTCTATAATGCCCTCCATCCCGTCCACATACCCGTCGAACATCTCGTCCCAGCGGGTTTCCCACGCAAGGATGAGGTCCTCGAGATGCGGGTGGGCCTCGACAAGATGGCGGCGATTGTCCGCCATCGGCACGCCGCGATCATGTTCGGCATGCCAGGCCATCGTGCATACCGACGCGAGAAACCCGGCCCGCTCCTGCGCGCCGGGTATCAGCTTGCGATAGAGATAGTCAGGGTTCCAGTCGACAAGCGTGTTGCCGATATCCCAGAGAATGGCATCCGGCCTGACAGTGTCAGGCATGCCTAGCCGGCGCGGGCCTTGAAGCGCGGATCAGTCTTGTTGATGACATAGACCCGGCCACGGCGGCGCACGACCTGGCAATCACGGTGCCGGCCTTTCAGGGAGCGGATTGAGCTGCGCACTTTCATCGGTCTGGTCTCGTCACTCTGGCCACCTTTGCAGGCCGCCGAATTTCAGGGAGCGCGCTAGTTACAGAAGGGCCGCCCGCAAGTCAACCGTGGCGGCCCTGTGCGCGCAGCTTTGCCCTACTCGACAAGGCGCACATAGCGCTCGCCGGCATGGTCATAGTCCGGACACTGCACCACGATGCGGATGTCGTCATAATCACGGTCGGTCCAGCCCGGATAGGTCCAGTTTGCCGTGCCGCCGGGCACGCCGGGCGGGCGGTCTTCCCAGCCGTAGTACATGTACTTGCCGGGCGTGCAGCCGATCGTGTCCTTCTGCGGGGTGCGGTTCGTCCCTGTCGGAATGATCGATTCGGGGCCCGGCGAGCACTGCTCGCGCGTGTCGCACAGCACCGTTTCAAGAATGTCGAAATCAAGCCCGGTATGGCGCTCCACGCCGTTCACCAGCACGGTGTCGGTGAAATAGCGGTAGCGGCAGCGCTGGTTGTGATTGGCATGACACCATGAGCCGGTATCCAGACCGAAGGTTTCCGGCGGCCCGGCCGGGTTCTCCGCGCGCTGCGGGCTGGTGCGCGAGAAGCGCACATTGTAAAGCTCGAAGCTGATGGTTTCGCCGCGCTCGCAGCGTGGCCAGCTGAAGCCTTCATGCAGGAAGTTGCGGCCATTATTGTCCTGCAGCGGCGTGCGCTGGGTGCGGCGCTCCTCCAGCGTCTTGCCCGAGTTCGGGTCCGGGTCGAAACAATAGACATAGAGGCGGTTGTAATCGCCCGCATCCGGGTCCAGCCAGGTGACTTCCGGCACTTCGTATTGCTGCAGCGGCTGGTGCAGGCGCGCGGTGGCGCGCACCGAGACGCGTACATTGTCGCTGATGCCGGGCACGGCGTGGACCAGCACGGTATTGACCCGCGCATTGGCGTCGACCCGGAAGTTCAGACCCGACCAGCTGCCATTGATGTTGAGATCGGACAGGCCTGCATTGCCGAAGCTGGACATGACCCGTTCATTCATGGCGCTGATCTGGGCGGTGTAGTTGCCCTGCGGCCCGCCTACCGCGCCATTGAGCGCCGTGGCGTCGGCCTCGGCCTGCAGGGCTGAACGCACCTGCACCAGCCGGGCCGTATCCACGCCCATGCCTGCCAGACCGAAAATCGGCACCAGCGAAAGCGCGAAGACCATGGCCACATTGCCGGTCTTCTCCGTGACAAGCTGTCGGAACCCGCGAACCCGCATCTGCCCACCCCTTAACAGCGCCCACGCGCACACGCCACGCAGACTTCACGCGGGATAATACGGGGGACACCTTAATGGCGGGTAAGAAAACATGATTAAAACGAGGTGGTTAGCGTAAAGATTGGAGTAACCATGATGCGCTGCGCGAGATGGCCTCGCCCTGCCGATCGTTCATGGAGTGTTGGCAAAGCCGGTGCTAGCGTAATGAAAGGGACGGGCAGGGCGGCAATTGAGGGTGTAGCGCACCATGCAGGTTTTGAATTGGTCACGGTCACTTGCCGGCATGGCACTGGCGGGGGTAATGGCGCTGGGCGGTTTCGCCGCTGCGCTGGCGCAGGACATTCCCTTTACCGCGTGGCGGGACGGATTTGCGTCTGATCTGCGCTCTGAAGGCGTGCGGGCCGATATCGTGGCCTCCATGCTGGATGGGCTTGAGCCTGATCCGCGCGTGATCGAACGCGACCAGACCCAGCCCGAATTCGTCCGGCCCATGTGGCAGTATCTCGAAGGCGCGGTCTCCGAGGCGCGCGTGGCCAATGGCCGCCGCGCGGCAGCGCGGATCGCCGATACGCTGCAGGCGGTGGAAGACCGTTTCGAGGTGGACCGGCACATCCTCACCGGCATATGGGGGCTGGAAAGCGCCTATGGCGAGATCCAGGGCAATTTCGACATTGTCCGTTCGCTGGCCACGCTCGCCTGGGAAGGGCG
Source organism: Glycocaulis sp. (assembly GCA_022565665.1). Taxonomy (GTDB): domain Bacteria; phylum Pseudomonadota; class Alphaproteobacteria; order Caulobacterales; family Maricaulaceae; genus Glycocaulis. The sequence continues at coordinate 115,133 of JAIUMI010000005.1, read as the reverse complement.
CCGGCGCGGCTTTGCCGAGGCGCAGCTGCGTGCCATCGCGCAGATGCTGGAGCGCGGCTATGCAACGCGCGCCGAGCTGGTTGGCTCGTGGGCGGGCGGCATGGGCCAGACCCAGTTCATCCCGGCCACCTATATGGAGCGCGCTGTCGATTTTGACGGCGATGGGCGCCGCGATATCTGGCGCAATGAAGGCGATGCGCTGGGCAGTGCGGCCAATCTTCTGGCGCGTGCGGGCTGGGAGTTCCGCCAGCCGGTCTTCACCGAAGTGACCCTGCCGGACGGGTTCGATTTTGCCGGCTGGACAGAGACACAGCGCCGCGATGTGGCGCACTGGGCCGCACAAGGCATCCGTCCCAAGGGCGGGGAATGGTCCAGCGATGACCTCTATCGCTCCGCGCGCCTTGTCATCCCGGCGGGCGCGAACGCACCGGCCTTCCTTGTCTACCGCAATTTCGAGGCGCTGCTGCGCTATAACAACTCCACCGCCTATGCGCTCGGCGTGGCCTATCTGGCGCGCGCGTTCGAGCATGGCGATGCCGGCATGGCGACGGGCTGGCCGGTCGACAATCCGCCGATCAGCCGCTCGCAATCGCGCGAATTGCAGGAAGCACTGGCCCGGCTCGGCCATGATCCGGGCGGGGTGGACGGCATGATCGGCCCCAATACGCGCCGCGCCATCCGCGCCTTCCAGAGCGCCACGGGCCGCACGCCGGACGGCTATGCGGGCCTGTCACTCTATAATGCGGTGATGGAAGCGGACAGGGCGCGGTAGGGTCTAAACCACCCCGCCTTCATCCTCGCGCGGTTCGGCAGGCCCGACCGGCTTTATGGCAAGGCGCACGCGCGGGTGGAGAAGCGCAATGGCGCCCGCCAGCACGCTCAAAGCCACATTCAGCATGAAGGGCGCGGTGGGGCCGATGGCCTGATAGAGCCATAGCCCCGTCAAAGGCGCGATGAGAAAGCCGAGCCCGGCGGTTGCCGCCGTCACCCCGGCCGCCTGGCCCTGTTCTTCCGGGCTGACCGCAAGGCTCGCCCCGCCGGTAAAGCCCGAGCGTGCAAAGCCGAAGCCCATCGAGTTTAAAAGAAATCCGAGTACGATCGAGGCATAGCCGCCTGAAAAGATCAGCTCCACCTGCCCGGCAAGGGTCAGGGCCGCACCGATGATCATCAGCATGCGCGGGGAGACTTTCAGCGCCGGGATCGCGACCAGCTGGACGAAGATCAGGGCGGCAGCGCCTGCCGTCAGCGCCACGCCGGCCAGTTGCAGCCCGGCGGAAGTGTCCAGCGCCAGCCTGTCCATGATGAAAAAGCCGATGGCCTGCAGGCTCGCCGCCTGCACCAGCCAGCTCGCACAGCCATACATGACGAAGGCGCGCACGCGCCGGTCTCCGGCAAAGGCGAACTGGGCGAGCGGGTTGAGTGGACGGCGCTCCCGCGCGCTCGGCGGTGTGTTCTCCGGCAAGGTGAGGCGCACGGCAATCGCGCACGCGCCAACCAGCAGCGCGACCATCACCATGAAGGGCACCATGCCGATCCGGTCTGAAAACCCGGCGGCGAGCGCAGGGCCGATCATCCCTCCCAGAGCGAAAGCCGCTGTCATCCCCGCCAGCGCCTGCGTGCGTTCGCCGGGCGCGGTGCGGTCTGCCACATAGGCCTGCGCGGCGGGCCCGGTGGCCGAGCCGAGAGCGCCGAACAGCGTGCGCGCCAGCGCCATGGCCAGCACGGCAGCCAGAGGCGCCAGAAGCCCGCTCTGACCCGCCCACGCGCCGGCGGCCAGGATCAGGGTGGAGGCTGAATAGGTGGCAAGGCCGAACACCACCAGCGGGCGGCGGCCATACTGGTCGGACAGCCCGCCCCAGACCGGACTCATGGTCAGATACATCAGGGCGGAGAGGGTGTAGATCGCGCCGACATAAATCTCTGCCACGCCAATATCGCGTGCCAGCGGGGGCAGAATCGCAAACAGCATGGAATTGCCGACGCCCACCATCATCAGGCAGACAAAGAGCAGACCGAAAGCGGCCCGCCTGTCTTTTCGCGTGCTGGTTTGCGGTTCATCGCGCATGGCGCGAGGGATACGCCTCGCCGCCGCGCCCGTAAACGCTCCGCTAACAGCACGCAAACCGGGCTTTAAGCATCTTCGCGTAGAAACGTCCCGAAACCGGACACAAAGACCGGGCTGGAGCATCAAGAAGAGCGGCAAAAAAGCCGCCAGCTCCAGACCCGGCAAAGACCAGGTTCCGGCAGAACGCGGGATGGTGAGACGATGTTTCAGATAATGGGCGTGGGCGTTGTGCTCGTCATGGTGTTTGGCGGGTTCATGCTGGCAGGCGGCAAGTTCGACGTTATCGCCAAGGCGCTTCCCTTCGAGATGATGATGATCATGGGCGCGGCCATGGGCGCCTTCTTCATCGGCAATTCGGGCAAGACGATTGCCAAGACGGCCGGCGATCTGGCCAAGCTGGTCAGCGGGCCGAAATGGAAGCCGCAGGACTATCAGGACCTGCTGGCCCTGCTCTTTGCGCTGACCAAGACGATGAAGACCAAGGGTGTCATCGCGCTGGAAGCCCATATCGAGAAGCCGCATGAAAGCACGCTCTTCTCGAAATATCCGCGTATCCTGAAAGACCATTTCGCGGTCGATTTCATCTGCGACACGCTGCGCATGATGACGATGAACCTGGAAGATCCGCACCAGGTCGAAGACGCGATGGAAAAGCAGCTGGAAAAGCACCATCACGAGGAAATGGGCCCGGCCTATGCCCTGCAGAACATGGCCGATGCGCTGCCGGCGCTGGGGATCGTGGCGGCGGTGCTCGGCATCATCAAGACGATGAGCGCCATCACAGAGCCGCCCGCCGTGCTCGGCAAGATGATCGGTTCGGCGCTGGTGGGTACCTTCCTTGGCGTGTTTCTCGCCTATGGCTTTGTCGGCCCGTTCGCGGTGCGGATGAAGAACGTCTATGACGAGGAAGCGATCTTCTACAAGATCATCCAGAGTGTGCTCGTGGCGCACCTGCACGGCAATGCGGCCCAGATCTCGGTGGAGATCGGCCGGGGCAATGTACCCTCCAAGATGCAGCCCTCCTTCCTGGAGCTGGAAGAGGCGCTGTCGAATGTGAGCGTCGAATAGGCAAAGAATAACGGGGGAGTGAGACTGACCGGGCCGGGGCATTGCTCCGGCCCGTTTTCCTTTGTACGCCGCTTGTCTGATGGAAAGCCTTGTCCGCCCGTTCGCGCAGATTGACTGGTCTGACCCCGCCGCCCCGCGCGCGGCCGGGGGCGATGTCTATTTCTCGGCGGAAAACGGGCTGGCCGAAACCGAAGCCGTCTTCGTGAAAGCCTGCCGGCTGGAAGAGCGCTTTGGCGCGGGCGGCACGGTCATTATCGGCGAGCTGGGTTTTGGCACGGGGTTGAACTTCCTCGCCGCCTGGCAGCTTTTCGAGCGGGTGGCGCCGGAAAACGCCCGCCTGCATTTCGTCTCGGTGGAGGGCTTTCCACTCAGGCAGGAAGACGCCGTGCGGGCGCTCGCGGCCTTCCCGCAAGTCTCAAGGCACGCCAAAGCGCTCACCGCACACTGGCCGCTGCCTCTGAAAGGCCCGCAGCGGCGCGTGTTTGCGGGCGGACGCGTGGTGCTCACCGTTTTTCATGATGAGGTGGCAGCGGCGCTGGCGCAGATGGACTTTGCCGCCGATGCCTGGTTCCTCGATGGCTTTGCGCCTGCGCTGAACGCCGAGATGTGGGCCGATGCGGGTTTTGCCCATATCGCACGGCTGTCAAAGCCCGGTGCGCGTGCGGGCACGTTTACGGTTGCGGGCGCGGTGCGGCGCGGGCTGTCGCAAGCCGGGTTCGCAGTGGAAAAAGTGCCAGGTTTCGGGCGCAAGCGCGAACGTCTCGAAGCGGTGTTCGAAGGCCCGGCCAGAGCGCGGGCCAACACCCCCGCAAATGGCCCTGTAGCGGTCATAGGAGCGGGAATCGCAGGCCTGGCATGTGCGAGATCCCTTGCCGCCAGAAGCCTCCCTGTGACGCTTGTAGGGGCCGGGAAAAGCGCCTCGGCCGGACCGGCCGTATTGATGACGCCGCGCCTTGAAGCGGCTGACCGTCCCCATGTTCGCGCCACGCTCGCCGCGTTCGAATATGGCCGCGCGATGTATGAGGCCCTGCCGGGCTTTGAGACCAGCGGCGCGCTACGGCGGGCGGCTGGAGAGGGGGCAGACCGGCTCGAACGCCTCGCCGCGATGATGGCGGGGGCAGGGCTGCACTATGAAGACGGCCTCGTCATGGAGCGTGCTGGACTGATCCGCCCCGATGCCCTGCTACCCGCCCTGAAAGGCGAAATGACGCATATCGCGGACCGCGCTGCGGCCGTGCGGCCTCTGGATAATGGCGGCTGGGCGGTGCTGGGCGAAGACGGGCAGAGGCTCACTGAAGCGGCTCATGTGATCCTTGCTACTGGCGCGGGAGACTGGCCTGAAGGCGTGCCCGCCCGCCTGCCGGTTGAAGCTTTGCCCGGTCAGGTAGCGGTGTTTGCGCTGGAAGGTGACGCACCGCCCGCGCCGGTCACGTGGGGGCACTATGTGGCGGGTCTTGGCGAGGGCCGCCTGCTGGCCGGGGCCACACACGAACGCGGCAAGACGTTGAGTGCGGAGGAGGCGGTGTCACAGATCCGCGCCGCCATCACCGAAGCCTTGCCGGAGCTGGGTGCACACCTTGGCAATGTGGAGCAGACCTGGCGCGGCGTGCGCGCCACCCTGCCGGACCGTCTGCCCGCCGCCGGCCCTGTCTGCGATGACAGGGGCGAGGCCATTGACGGCCTGTGGACGCTTGCCGGGCTGGGTGCGCGCGGCTTTGCCCACGCGCCGCTTCTGGCTGAAACCATCGCCAGCGCGATCACGGGCGAACCATCCCCGCTGGAGCGCGCAGGCGCCGCCAGCCTGCATCCCGGCCGCTTTGCCCTGCGCGCCCTGAAAAAAGGCGGCCGCGGAAAGGGTTAACCGGCACCCCGCTTGCACATCATGGCGCAAGGGCCCGTCCGCATGGCCCGGAATGGAACGCCATGACGCTGCCTGTTAACCTTCACGCACTTGATGCCCGCCCTGTTCAGGGCGCGGACCGGCGCGTGCGGGCGCGCCATATCTGGTTTTTGAATTCGGCTTTTGACCGGATCGGGTTTGACACCGCGCTGGAACGCATCGTGCGCCGTGACCCTGACCGCCCCTTCGCCTTCGTGGTCACGCCCAATGTCGATCACCTCGTGCGCCTGTCGCGCGGGGGTGAGCTGGCCCCGCTCTATGCACAGGCCTGGCTCACCGTGTGCGACAGCCGCGTGCTGGAGCTGATTGCATCGCTCTCGGGCGAAGAGGTGGAGGTGACCCCGGGATCGGATCTTACCGCCGCCCTGTTCGATCACGCCATCGATCCGCACGAGGCAGTAACCATTATTGGCGGGGATGAAGACGTGATCGAGGGCGTGAAGGCGCGCTATGGCCTCACGAAGGTGCAGTGGCACCAGCCGCCCATGGGCCTGCGCAAGAACCCTGAAGCCATTGCCGAATGCGCGGCCTTCGTGGCGGCCAATCCCGCCCGCTTCGTCTTCCTGTGCGTGGGCTCGCCCCAGCAGGAGATGATCGCGGAGGCCTGCCTGCTGCGTGAAGACTGCACGGGTGTCGGCCTGTGCGTCGGCGCCTCGCTCGATTTCCTCTCCGGCAAGGCCAGGCGCGCGCCCAGATGGATGCAGGCCGCGCGGCTGGAATGGCTGCACCGGCTCGCCGACGAGCCCAAGCGCATGTGGCGGCGTTATCTGGTGGATGGCCCGCGCGTGCTGATCATCTGGTGGGAGTGGCGCCGGGCGCGGGCCAGGCTGCGCGCGTTTGAGAAATCCTTTGCCCAGCGTGTACTGGCTGCAAAAAGCCAGCACTGATTGACCTGTCAGCGCGGAGCGGCTTGGCTTGGAAGCGAGATGATTCCCCTCAAGGAGCCCCGCAATTGAGCAGCAAGCCGCAAGCGCCGCGCCGCGCCGATTTCACCTTCTTTCATCCGCTGCGCGTGCGCTGGGCGGAGACAGACCCGCAAGGGATTGTCTTTAACGGGCACTATTTTCTCTATTTCGACGTGGCGCTGACCGAGTACTGGCGCGCGGCCGGCATCGACATCATCAACGATCTGGCCAGCGGGGAGGGCGAGTCCTTCGCCGTCAGCGCGCAGGCCGACTATTACGCCCCGGCCGTGTTCGACGAGATGATCGATATAGGCGTGCGGCTGGAACGGGTGGGCAATAGCTCGCTCACCTTCCGGTTCGGCATTTTCAGGGGCGAGCAGATACTGACAGGCGGGTGCATGATCTATGCCTGGGCCACACGCGCCGAGCCGCGCACGCCCTGCGCCCCGCCAGCCGGTTTCCTGGAAAAGCTGCGTGGGGTTTAAGGGGGAGCGCGGCTTTAGTGATGCTCCGCGCGCTTTTTCCTATGCTCAGCCCATCCGGGCTTCGCTCCTCGCATTAGCTTGTACGCGCGTTCGCGCTTGCGGGCCGCTTTGCGGCCCGAGAGGCCAAAGGCCGCCGGGCAGTTTTGCCCGAACCGACCGAACGGATGTGAGGGAGGACGAGGAAAATGGTGGGCGCGACAAGAGTCGAACTTGTGACCTCTACGATGTCAACGTAGCGCTCTAACCAACTGAGCTACGCGCCCGCTCGCCTTGGCGAAACAGGCGGGCGATATAGCCCGGCCCAACGCCTCGCGCAAGCACCACCGCTGCGCGGCTTCAGGCAGCCTGCATGGCCCGCTCCACTTCCGTGACGAGGTCACGCAGATGGAAGGGCTTGGAGAGTACCTTGGCCTCTTTCTGCGTCGTGAGGCCCGCATTGAGCGCCACGGCGGCAAACCCGGTGATGAACATGATGCGCAGGCCCGGATCGATCTCGGCGGCGCGCCGCGCCAGCTCGATCCCGTCCACGCCGGGCATCACGATGTCGGTCAGCAGAAGCTCGAACGCGCCCGGCGCATCGCCAAGGGCTTCGAGACCCTCCTCGCCATCGGCCACGCTGGTCACCTCATGGCCGGCGCGTCCAAGCGCCTTGGCCAGGAAGTCCCGCATGGAATCGTCGTCTTCTGCCAGCAATATCTTGGCCATGGCCATCCCCTCCGGCTCGTGATTTATCCACCGCAAGCCCCTTCTAGGGCAAGGAGGTAAAAATGCGTTGAACGCAGATGCATCCGCGCGGCAGGTTGCACATTGACCCGGCGCGCGCCCGGTCCATGATGGCATGATGAACGAGATTCCCCATCATGGCGCGCCGGATGCGGCGCCGGACGCGGCCGTGCAGGTCATCCGGCCAACCGGCCTGCGCTCGCGTTTCGTATTTGCCTCGCCGCATTCAGGCAGCGCCTATCCGGCGGCGTTTCTTGACCGGTCCGCCCTCTCCCTTGCCGAGCTGCGCCGGTCTGAGGATGCCCATGTCGATGCGCTGATGGCCGATGCGCCCGGTCTTGGCGCGCCGCTCGTCCGGGCGCTCTTCCCGCGCTCCTTCATCGATCCCAACCGCGCCGAGACCGAGCTTGATCCGGTTCTGTTCGGCCCGCAGGCCCATGCCATTGCCGGCAGGATCAGCCAGCGCGCCGCGGCAGGGCTGGGGATTGTGCCGCGCCTGGCCGGGGAGGGCTGCGCCATCTATGACGGCCCGCTGGAGATGGCAGAGGCCGAGGCGCGCATCCGGCTGTATTACCGGCCCTATCACGCCGCGCTCGCGGCGGAGCTGGAGGCGGCACGCGCGGGCTTTGGTTCCAGCGTGCTGATCGACTGCCATTCCATGCCGTCAGCGAGTGCGCGCGGGGCCGATATCGTGCTGGGAGACCGGTTCGGTGCCTCCTGCGCGCCGGAAATAACCGATTGTGCAGAAAGGCTGTTCCGGGCAGAGGGTTTCAGGGTGGTGCGCAACCGGCCCTATGCGGGCGGGTTCAGTACGGAGCATTATGGCTGTCCGGCGGAAGGCCGCCACGCCTTGCAGATCGAGATCAACCGCGCGCTTTACATGCATGAGCGCTCGCTGGCGCGCACGGTGGGATTTGACCGCCTGCGCGAGAAGATCGCCCGCGTGACGGCCGGTCTGATCGCCACTGATACCGGTCTTGCGCGCGCGGCGGAATAGCTGACGCATTAAACCAATAGTTGTGCATATTCGCGAAGCGGGCTAGGAAATGCGTCTGCTTGGCGAAATTGTGCAATCAGGGGTAAAGCGCATGCAGACAGACATAGACCGCCATGTCGGGGAGCGGCTGCGCCGCCGCCGCCGGCTCATGGGACTGACCCAGAAGGAGCTGGCCGAGCGGGTCGGCATACGCTTCCAGCAGATCCACAAATACGAGACCGGGATCAACCGGATGACGGCCAGCCGGCTGTATGAGCTCGCCCGGGCGCTCGGTGCGCCGGTGGAGCATTTCTATGAGGGGCTGAACGGGGAGGGCGGCATGAAGGGCGCGCAGGGCGATCTGCTCGCCAGGCGTGAAACGCTTGAACTGGTAAGGGCTTACTATCGTCTCGGCCGCGCGCCTCGCCAGCGCCTTCTCGATCTTGCCAAGACGCTTCAGGCCGCCCTTGACCCGGCAGGCCCGGCAACCGATACCCGTCAGGTGTGACCGGCCGGGCCCGTGCCCGGCGCGGACGGGTATCGGGCATGAAGGGCTTGGCGGCGTGGAAAAATGGCAGGGCGATATCGCGCTTCTGGACCGGCTCGCCGACGCGGCGCGCGCGGCCAGCCTGCCCTGGTTCCGCAATGGCGTTGTCGCGAAAAACAAGCTTGATCAGGGCTTTGATCCTGTTACGGCTGCCGACACCGCCGTTGAGGACGCGATCCGCCGCCTCCTCGCCGAGCACCGGCCCGATGACGGGATCGTGGGAGAGGAGGGCGCGGACACGCCCTCGCGGTCTGGCCGCACCTGGATCATCGATCCCATCGATGGCACGCGCGCCTTCCTGACCGGCCTGCCCAGCTGGTGCGTGCTGATCGCGCTGACTGACGAGACGGGCCCGGTATTGTCGGTTATCGACCAGCCCTTTACCGGCGAGCGCTTTTTCGGCACGCGCGGCAGCGCCGGCCGGACGGCGCATCTTGAGCGCAACGGCGCGCGCAGCGCGCTGGCCACCCGCCGCACCGCCCGGCTGTCCAGCGCGCTTGGCGAGACGACAGATGCCTTTCTGTTCGAAGGCGCGGAGTGGGACGCGTTTCAGGCCGTGCGCGGCAAGGCGCGGCTCTTCCGCTACGGGCTGGATGCCTATGGATACGCCATGGTTGCGGCGGGCGGGCTCGATTTCGTTGTGGAATCGGGGCTTCACGCCTGGGATGTGGCCGCGCTCATTCCCGTCGTGGAAGGTGCAGGCGGCATCGTTACCAACTGGGCGGGCGGGCCGGCTCACGGGGGCGGACAGGTGCTCGCCAGCGCCCACCCCGCCCTGCATGAAGAGATACTCGCCCTTCTCGCCCCGGCAGCGAAGCGCTAGCGCGCCTCCAGCACGATCAGTACCGGCGCCGCGTCCAGTTCCACATGCCCGCCCGCGCGCATGGCCCGCCCGTCAAGGCGCAGGGTGAGCGTGTCTTCAAACGCGGTGAGCGCCACTCGCTGGCCGCCTGAGCGGACCAGCCAGCCATCGGGCGCGGCTCCGTCAAAGCGGAAGACCAGCTCGCTCCAGCGCGGCGAGGCGAGGAACATCAGCCCCATGCTCTGGCGCTGGAACCGCTCCACCTCGGCTGCGATCTCTGCCAGCACGGAGATTTCATAGCGGCGGGCCAGCGGCAGGCGGGGGTGGATTTCCAGCCGCACCACGGGCGGGCGCAAGGCCGGATCAAGCCAGATCCGGGTCTGGCGGTGCACCGCGCCCGCCTCGGCGGCGACGGCAGGCAGGACCAGATAGCCGCGCGCATCAAGGCCAATGGCGTGCAACTCGCCGGGCGCGGTCTCCAGCCACAGTCCGGATCTCCCCGTTTCGGAGGCCGGTTCGGAATCCAGCCGGTAGGCCGGTTCAAAGCGCGCCTCTCCGGGGGCGAAGCGGGCCGTATACTGCCGCCAGAAGGGCAATAGCCGCTCGGCCGGCACGGCCTCCATCAGCGCCGCGTCAGGCGGCTCGGCTCTGGCCGGCGCAGCCAGCAGGCAAAGAATGACAAGACCCAGCAGGGCCGGATATCGGGCGCTCATGGGATCAAGTGTGGCGGCACTTCATCCGCCGGGGAAGCTTCGCCCGCATCAGCGTCTTCCCGGAAAGCCGCCTGCTTTCGCCAGAGCCGAGGCGATCGGGTGTCTGAGGGCTTCGGTCTCCAGCCAGCGCGCCGTTGCGATCATGGCATCGAGATCAATGCCGGTATCAAAGCCCGCCCGTTCGAGCATATAGACCACATCCTCGGTCGCCACATTGCCGGTGGCTCTGGGTGCAAACGGGCAGCCGCCAATCCCGCCGGCGGAGGCATCAATCACGCTCACGCCTGCCTGAATAGCCGCATAGACATTGGCGATGGCGGTGTTGCGCGTATTGTGAAAGTGCAGGCGCAAGGTCAGCTCCGGCGCGGCCTCGCGCACGATCTCAACCGCTTTGGTCACCTGCCAGGGCGTCGCCACACCAATCGTGTCACCGAGCGCGACTTCCACCGCACCGGCGGCCGCGGCGCGCGCCGCCAGCTCGCCAAGGATGGCCGGATCGACCTCGCCGTCAAACGGATCGCCGAACGCCACCGAAATGGTGGCAGAGAGGGGAATGCCAGCGTCATGGGCGAGAATGGCGATCCGGTCCAGCAGGTCTGCCGTGTCCAGAGGGGTGGCGTTCTGGTTCGCCTTGCCGAAACCCTCAGAGGCGACCATCACGAAATTGATCTCGTCGCACCTGGCCTCGATGGCCGCGCGCATGCCGCGCTCGTTGAGCGCCAGGCCGATATAGGAGACGCCTTTGTCTCTCGGCACACGCGCCATGATGTCCGCTGAATCGGCCATGGCGGGCACCAGCTTCGGATTGACGAAGCTGGCTGCCTCCATGCGCTTCACGCCGGCCGCGATCAGCCGGTCGATGAATTCCAGCTTCACCTCCGTCGGCAGGAGGACGGGGTCGTTCTGCAGCCCGTCACGCGGGCCCACCTCGACAATGCTGATCGTCCGGCTCATGGCGTCACTCCTCACACGGGCCCGTGCGCGCGATCAGCAGCGCCGTGGCCCGTCCGCGCGAATAATTATAGCCGCTTGTCTCATACAGATCGCAGGCCCGCGCCCGTACCCGCGCGATGAAACCGGCATCAGCCTCGCCGGTACGCGACAGGTCAATGATCAGAAGCTGGCGGGTGGTCAGCGCTCCGGCGCGCTCGCGGATATCATCGATATCAATCAGCGCGATATCGCTGCGAAGCGCGAAGGCGAGGCTCGGCTCGGTATAGCTGGAAAGAAGCTCTGTATCCGGATCAATGAGCCCGGCCTCCTGGATGAGCTGGGCGGCATCGCGCGAGGGGAAGAGATCGGTTGCCGGTGCGATCACCCCGCGGCCTGCCCCCTGCCAGATCAGACCGGCGGCGATCAGCGGGATGAGGGCGGGGACGGCCCGGCCCCGGAAGGCGAGGACGAGGGCGGCGAGCAGGGCCGCAAAAATAAGTATAGACATAAAAATGGCGAGGCCGAGCGGACCTTCGTGCGCGGCGGCGAGATACACCAGAACCGCCCCTATGATGGCGCCTCCGAATACTGCAAATCCGGCCCCTGAATAGGTGAAAATGCGCCCTGCCTTGCCCCATTCCAGCGCGCCCCATGCGCTCAAAACGGCCAGTGCAGGGTAGGCGGGAAGCACATAGTGGGGCAGCTTGGTCGGCAATATCTCGAAGAGCAGCCAGAAGGGCAGGCTCATCACGATCAGCCAGCGCGCGGCCTCTTCCGCGTCCGGCCTCTTCTCCTTCAACGCGCGCCATGCGGCGGCAATGCCGGCCGGGAGAAACAGGATGGCGGGAAAGAAAAGCGCAGATAAAAGAAGGAGATGATAGCCGGGAAGGCCGCCATGGCTTTCATGGCCGGTGACGACTTTCGGGCCCAGATCCTCGCCCAGCGCCTCGCGCAGGAAAGCACCATCGGTCGCGATCTGCACTGAGACGAGCCAGGGAATAAGGATCAGGGCGGCGAGGACCGGCCCCGGCCAGAAAGCCAGTGGTTTCAGCCAGTTACCTTTACGCTCCCAGAGGCTGAGCGTGATCGCGGCGAGCCCGACGGCCAGCGGGGTAACCGGTCCCTTGATGAGCCCGCCCAGCGCCATCAAAGCCCATAGCGCAATCGCCCATTTCCTCTGTTCTGACAGGGTGTTGGCCGATTTCAACCGGATCAGCGCATAGAGCGCGAACGTGGTGATCCCGGCCAGCATGGCATCGGTCTTGGCGATCCCGCTTTCGGCGCCCAGCAGCACGGTTGCGCCCATGAGCGTGCCCGCGATGAGCCCCGCCGGATGGGCCAACAGCCTGTTTGCAATAAGGAAAGTTGCAAGCGCGGTTAGCACCGCACCGAGCAGTGACGGGATGCGCCAGGCCCATATCTGCCGGTTTTCCAGCGCGCCGGTGACCATCTGCGCCGCGCCCACTGTCACCGATTGCAGCCAGTGAATGCCGACCGGCTTCTTGTTGCGGTCTTCATCCAGGAAGGCGATGCGCACAAAGTCTTGTGTTTCAAGCATTTGCGCGGTGGCTTGGGCGAAGCGGGCCTCGTCGCGGTCCATCACCGGCAGGGTGAACATCCCCGCCAGCCCCGCCATCATGCTGACCGCCACCACCAGCATCCAGGCCCGTGCGGGCGAGGTAAGGGTTTGAAATGCTTTGCCCATAACGGCCCTTTGCTGGCAAGTTGCATTAGCGGGATGGCAGACGCGCCGCTAACGGGTATGTATCGGCACGCGCGCGCCTGCAAGCGGTGCGGCTGAAGGAAAGTGATGTTTGATGGCCGGGCGAACCCCTGATGTCTCGATAGTCGTGCCCATGCATAATGAGGAGGGCAATGCCGCCGCGCTGGTGCGCGAGATCGCCGCGGCGCTTGACGGGCGCCATTTCGAGATCGTTGCCGTCAACGATGCCAGCCGGGATGGCACGCTGAGCGAACTGACTGAAATCAAAGGTGAAGTGCCGCAGCTGCGCATTGTCAGCCACCGCAGGAATGCCGGTCAGTCGCGCGCGGTACGCACGGGTATTCTTGCCGCGCGCGCGCCCATCGTGGCGACGCTGGACGGGGACGGGCAGAACCCACCGGCGGACCTTCCCGCCCTTGTCGATGCGCTCTCGCGGGCCGATGCCCCCGAGGGGCTTGCCATGGTGGGCGGGCGGCGCGTGGGCCGCCAGGACAGTGCGGGCAAGAAGCTCGCCTCGCGTCTTGGCAACGGGGTGCGCAAGCGCCTGCTTAATGACGACGCGGACGATACGGGCTGTGGAATCAAGGCCTTGCGCAGAGAGTCCTATCTCATGCTGCCGTTTTTCGATCACCAGCACCGCTTCCTGCCGGCCCTGATGAAGCGGGAGGGTTTCCTTGTCGAGTTCCGTGATGTGAGCCACAGGCCACGCACGGCAGGAAAATCGAAATACACCAATATTGGCCGACTTTTCGCCTCTATCAGTGATATGATGGGCGTAATGTGGCTAAATAGCCGCGCAAGGCAGACAGGCGGTTGGGACGAGGTCTGACACCTCCCTGCGCTGCCGGGTGAGGAGTGATACTATGCCAGGTTCCGCAGGCAGCGGCATATTCATGGGGATGCGGGCGGCCGAAAGGCGCCGGCGTGGTGGCCATCAGCCTAGAAGGAGGGGAGTTTCCGTGTTCAGCATATTCCCGAAGATCAGCATCTCGATGCTGCTTTACACCGTTCTGGTTTTCGTTTTCGGCGTCGATTCAATGACGACGCAACTGTTTTCCATCAACATGATCTCCGGCGCCGAATGGGGACTTACGCCGGGTGATCTCAATCTGATGCTGGCCCTGTTCTTCCTGTTCATCGAGATGGTGAAATCATCCGACACGGGCACGGCCTCGATCATTAATCACGGCATGTCCATGCTGGTGTTCATCGCCGGTCTGGTACTGTTCCTCCTGGTGCCGCAATTTGCGACATCCACCTTCTTCATCCTGGTGCTGCTGGCCCTGATCGACACCGTGGCCGGCTTTATTGTCACCATCGTGGCGGCCCGCCGCGACCTTGCGGTCGGCGACGGCTAGGACTTTGAGACAGTACTGCGATCCCGGACCGGCATGGCCGTCCGGGACGCAGTACTGGCATTGCGAAAAGATGTGAGACTACTGGCCGGTGCCGCGGCGGCGCTGGGCCAGACGGGCCCGGGCGCGCAGGCGCTGACGGGCTTGCACCGCGCGTTGGCCTGACCGGATCACAACGGCGCGTGACAGGAGCGCGAAGGTCAGCAAGGGCCCCGCCAGCCACAGCAGGGCGCGGGCTGGCGTTCCGGCATGGGTACGGAAATAGCGGCGCAGCCCGGCAGCCTTGTTCCACTCCACGAAGACCAGATTCACGCAGCTGGTTGAGCCGACATGGACCAGCGAGGCGCGCGGCTCGAACCCCACCTTGCCGCCCACGCGCCAGGTGCGCTTGCAGATATCGAGATCCTCCACATGGAGGAAATAGCGCTCGTCAAACCCGTTAAGCCGCCTGTAGCTCGCCCGGCTCATCATCATGGCCGCGCCCGATACCGAGGGCATTTCCACCGGGCCGGCGGGCAGAGGTTCGTTCTCGCGGTGGAAATCGCGCACACCGGGCAGCAGGCGGGCCAGCCCGCTAAAGCTGAGCGCCGCGCTGAGAAGCGTCAGCTCCCCGCGCCGCGCGCCGCGCTGCTCACTGCCATCGGGATTGAGGATGCGCGCGCCGACAATGGCCGGCACGTCCAGCGCATCCACCGTGCTGGCCAGGAGGGCCGCAGTGCCGCGCCCGATCAGCGTATCGGGGTTGAGAAACAGCAGCAGATCGCCAGAGGCTGCGCGTGCGCCAATATTGCAGCCGCGCGCAAAGCCGAGATTGGCACCGGTATGGATGACGCGCAGGCGCGGCTCGGCGCTGTCCAGCGTATCCAGACGCACGGTCACATTGGTCGGGTTGTCGTGATTGACAAGGATGAGCTCGGCGATATCAGGGTCGGAAAGGACCGCACGGATGGAGTCAAACAGGACAGGGCCTGTCCGGTAACTCACCATCACGGCGCTGATGCGCGCTGCAGACACTGCAAGACCCCCTCTGACGGCCGCCATATTCATGCTGCCGAAGGCAGCTTCATGGCGCTTCTACGCCGTTCAGTCCCCCGGCGTTCCCTTGAACGCCCAGACTTTCCACCACGCCACCCTCTGCCTTGCAGCGGGCGCCGGGTCGTACCCGTGACTTCCCCCCGGCCGGCATCTGCCGATGCGGCCAAGTGCCAGCCAGCCTCCCCTCCACAGCCCTTGAGCGATGATGGCGTCCATGGCGTAAGCCGAACAACTCGGCTCATGCCGGCACCTCACGCCGAACGCGTAGAAGACTGGCGACAATGTCCACCTGTAGGCTGTGATGAGGACAATTCCAACCCGTTTCGAAGGCGTGAGCGCATTTTTTTTCTGACATTGCATCACGATAGCCTCGTGGCGGGATTGTTCCGGGCATCATCGAACGCGGCGAGTGCGGCTTCAAGGGCGAGGCGGATCGATCCGTGCCGGGCGGGATAGCTGCGTGCCGGCGCGAGCACGCGCAGTGCCTCGAAGCGCCCCTGCGGTCCTTCGCCCGCACCGGTCAGCATGGCATTGAGCGCGTACAGACCGGCGGCGATCTCTGCCCGGTCAGCCCCGGTGATATTGGCACCCAGCACGCTGGCCGCGGCTTGGCCGAGCGCGCAGGCGGAGACGTCCAGCCCTACGGCGCTGACCCGCTCTCCGTCCAGCAGCAGGTCCACGGCCACTTCCGATCCACACAGGCGCGAGACCTTGCGCGCGCTGCCATGGGGCTCCGCCAGCCGCTCCAGATGGGGGATGTTGGCAGCCAGTTGCAGCACGTCACGCGAATACGGATCAGCCGTGCTCATCGTTTGCGAGCCTTCCTCATGCGCGGCGCAATAGCGCCATGGCCTGGCCGAAGGGCGTTTCCGGGCTTGGCACCGTTTCCAGCACCGTAAACGCAGGCGCGGCCATGGCGTTCATATAGGCATGGGTCTGGTAGGTTGCAGGCAGGTTGGAGCCCTCCATCGCATCACGGCGCACCAGAAACCCGCTCGCGGCAAGCTCGGTACGCAAGGCCGCGTCCGCGCCGGGCTGGTGCTCGTCATGGAAGGTGATGATGGCCCGTCCACCGGGCTTGAGGATGCGCGCGAACTCGGCCAGCCAGGCGCGCTGCGTTGCCTCCCGCAGATGGGTGAAGACCGACAGCGCATACAGGACATCAAACTGCCCATCCTCATAGGCGAGGGGCGGGTGCAGGGCGTTGGCGGAGAACTGGCCGGGCAGATGCCCGGCGCACCAGCCGGAGAGCCGGGGGTTGAGGTCGGTTCCATAAAGCGCGGCATCGGTGCGTGCGGGCAGGTGGCGGATCAGGCGCCCGCACCCGCAGCCGAAATCGAGAACCGCGCCCGCCCGGTCAAATCCGCCGCCATGACGCGTCAGTAGCGCGTCAAAGCTTTCAATGGTAGCGGCTCCTGTCTGCAGGAAGGTGCGCCAGTCGGCATGGGCGACGACCTGCACCATGCGCAGCCTGTCAGGGATGGGCAGGCCGTTCCCGTCCGTTGCGGGCGGGCGCGGATAGCGGCTGGCGGCATAGAGCTCCCAGCTGCGGAAAACCGGCGGCAGGCTGAGCAGGCGCCCGGCCAGCGGCTTGGCCCACGCAGGCAGCATACCGCGTCCGAACCCGGCTGGCGCGCCTGCGCTGGGACCGCTCATCGCCTTACCCTTTCAGCCGCCAGACAGGCCCTTCGGGCGTGTCATCAACCAGCACGTCCATGGCATCGATCCGCGCGCGCAGGGCATCGGCGGTGGCAAAGTCCTTCGCCAGCCGTGCGGCCTGACGCTCATCCAGCAGCGCATCGATCTCGGCCCGGCGGCCTGCATCCACGCTGTCGAGCCCGAACCAGTGGTCGGGATCAGCCTGGAGAAAGCCCATCAGCGCGCCAGACGTCAGCAATTCGCCCTTGGCCTGCCCCCGCTCGGCATCCGTCTCCGCCTTGTTGGCCCGGCCGGCAATCTCGAACAGGGCCGCAAGGGCCTTGGGCGTGTTGAGATCATCGCCCAGCGCTTCCAGCACGGCGGGAGGGGTTGGCACGTCGGCGGCCTTCACATCGCTTAAACGGCGCAGCACGCCGTAGAAGCGATCCAGAGATTTGCGGCTCTGCTCGATCAGGCGGTCGGTCCAGTCCAGCGGGGCGCGGTAATGGCCGGAGAGGAGCCCGTAGCGGATCACCTCGCCCTTCACCCCGCGCGCCAAGAGCTCGCTCGGACGGATGATATTGCCCAGCGATTTGGACATCTTCTCAGAGTCCATCGAGACGAAGCCGTTATGCACCCAGTAGCGCGCCAGCGGGGCCTCGTGATGCAGGCATTTGGCCTGCGCCACCTCGTTCTCATGGTGGGGGAAGACCAGATCCATCCCCCCGCCATGTATATCGATGGAGGGCCCCAGCGCCGCGCCGATCATAGCCACGCACTCGGTATGCCAGCCCGGCCGGCCCGGCCCGAACGGACTCTGCCAGACCGGCTCGTCCTCGCTTGACGGCTTCCACAGCACGAAATCGGCCGGGTTCTTCTTGTAGGGGGCCACTTCCACGCGCGCACCGGCGATCATGTCGTCCTGGCTGCGCCGCGAGAGCGCGCCATAGCCCTCGCACTTGTCCACCGCGAACAGGACATGGCCCTCCGCCACATAGGCGTGACCGGCCTTTATCAGCGCATCGATCGTCTCGATGATCTCGGCCATATGCCCGGTCGCGGTCGGCTCGAAGGTCGGACGCATGATGCCCAGCGCGTCGCTGTCAGCGTGATAGATGGCGGTGTATTTCCCGGTGATGACGGAGATATCTACGCCTGCCTCGGCGGCGGCGGCGTTTATCTTGTCATCTACATCGGTGAAATTGCGCGCATAGAGCACATGGCCCGCCCCGTAATGATGGCGCAGCAGGCGGAAGAGCACGTCAAACACCACCGCAGGGCGGAAATTGCCGATATGGGCCGGGCCATAGACGGTCGGTCCGCACACATACATCGTCACCCGGCGTTCATCGGCGGGAATGAAGGCGCGTTTTTTACGCGCGGCGGTGTCGTATAGCGTTATCTGGCTCATGGGATCAGCCTCTTAGCGCAAGCAGGGCGCGCGTGCAGCCCCCCAATGATGCGCCGCGTCACATGCTTGTGACAAAACGCCCCAGCCGCTACATCTAAAAAGAGCCGCACGCGCCATGGAAAGCGGGCGCGGACGGCTTATATGCGTTGCGGGCCGGACAGGTTTTCCCGGTACGCCAAACGCTCGACCCGGCGCTGGAGCATGTGACAAGGGCCTTCCACCCGCCCGCCCCGCCGCTGGATCCGGAAACCGGCACTACACCGGCAAGGCCCTGAAAAGCCGAACCGGGACCCGACAACGAAAGGATCCGTCATTTCCATGGACGCGATTGTGAACAAGAATACGCTCGGCGCTGCCGCCGAAATGCTCGAACCCGTGCAACGCCCCAGCCGTGAAGAGGCGGAAGAAGCGGTGCGCACCCTCCTTCGCTGGGCGGGCGATGATCCGCGCCGCGAAGGCCTGATCGAAACGCCCAAGCGCGTGGTGAAGGCCTATGAGGAATGGTTCCGCGGCTATCACGAAGATCCCGGCAAAATCCTCGGCAAGCGCTTTGAGGATGTGCAGGGCTATGATGACATGGTCATGCTCACCCATATCGATGTGGAGAGCCATTGTGAGCACCACATGGCCCCGATCCTCGGCACGGCGTGCGTCGCCTATCTGCCGGACCGCGCGGTGGTCGGCATTTCCAAGATCGCCAAAGTGGTCGAGGCCTTCTCCAAGCGTCTTCAGACGCAGGAGACGATGACGGCCCAGATCGCCGACGCCATCAATGATGCTATGGCACCGCGCGGCGTGGCCGTGTTCGTGGATGCCAAGCACCAGTGCATGACGACGCGCGGTGTGCACCATCCGCA
This sequence comes from Glycocaulis sp., assembly GCA_022565665.1. Classification (GTDB taxonomy): domain Bacteria; phylum Pseudomonadota; class Alphaproteobacteria; order Caulobacterales; family Maricaulaceae; genus Glycocaulis. The sequence continues at coordinate 95,997 of JAIUMI010000005.1, read as the reverse complement.
CGTCTCCACCATTACCACCACCTTTACCGGCGAGTTCAAGGCCAATCCGGAACTGCGCGAGCGCTTCATGCGCCTGTGCGAGCAATCCAAGCGCTAGGCTTACAGATCTGCGCATGAAAAACCCCGGACGTTTCCGTCCGGGGTTTTTTTGTTGTGGCGTGGCCGGTCCTACCGGACCGCCAGAGCCGGGCATTCAAGGCAGACCGCATAGCGGCCCGTGGGGTCGTTCATTAGCTCCACGGTGCGCGCTTCATCGGCGGCCTGTCCGATCAGGCGGGCCAGCAATCCGCCCTCGCCAGCGCCCGCCCGTGCTGCTGCGTCCATGCCCAGCGCCGCCAGGATGCGTTCGAGCTGGGAGCGTTCCTCGGTGAACACCTTGGTGCGCCAGCGCCCGTCTTCCAGCTCTGCGAGCTCTGCGGCGCGTGCAACGGCCTCGTCAAACGTGCCCAGCCGGTCGACCAGCCCGCGTTCGAGGGCCTGCGTGCCGGTCCAGACCCGGCCCTGGGCTACCGCGTCCACCTCGTCCCGGCTCATGCCGCGGGCTTCGCCGACAATCTCCAGGAAGTTCTCATAGCCTCGCTCGATGCTGGCCTGGAAAATCCGTGCGGCATATTCGTCAATGCCCCGTTCCAGCGAGATCGCGCCACCCAACCGGGTGGACGCATAGCCGTCCGAGGTGACCCCGATATTCTCCAGCACGGTCTCGAACGTCGGCACGAAGCCGAAAATGCCGATCGAGCCGGTAATCGTGGTGGGGTGGGCCCAGATTTCATGGGCCGGCGTGGCGATCCAGTAGCCGCCAGAGGCTGCAACCCCGCCCATGGAGGCAATGACCGTCAGGCCGTCTTCGCGGGCCTGCGCCAGCTCCTCGCGGATCAGTTCGGAGGCGAAAACCCCGCCACCACCGCTATCGATGCGCAGCACGATCGCCTTCACTTCCGGGTCCAGCCGGGCCTGACGGATCAGGCGGGCATGGATATCCCCGCCGACCACACCGCCATCGGCCTCGCCATCAATAATGGTGCCGACGGCATTGATGACTGCGATCACATCGCGCTGGCGGCCCGCGGGTTCGGGCCGGTTGGCATTGAACCACTCAAAGAAGTCGGTGGTGTCCGGGCGTTTGCCGTCCTCCACCGTGCCGAAGCGCTCATCCAGAAGGGCGTTGAAGCTGGTGCGGCTGACCAGCTGGTCTACCAGACCCGCATCCAGCGCAGCGCGGGCCAGATCACCCTCGGCAGCGATTACGGCCGCGTCAGCGGTATCGCCAAGGCGCTGCAGCGTACCGGCGGGCAGCCCGCGCGCCGCCTCGGCAGCGCGGGTATAGGCGTTCCACAGATCGCCATAGAGATAGGCGCGCGCCTCATAGTCAGCCTCGGACATATCCGCACGTTCCAGCGGTTCGATAGCTGACTTGAACTCGCCCACCCGGAAGATGTTCACCGTGACGCCCAGCCGGTCGAGCAGGCCGCGCAGATAGATCGGGAAGCTGGAATAGCCCTCGATCATGGCCACGCCCTGATTGTGCAGGAACACCTCGTCCGCGTGAGCCGCCAGGAACCAGCTGGAATCGCCATACATGCCCGAATGGGCGAGGATCGTCTTGCCCGCCTCGCGGAACGCGGTCATCTCACCCGCGATGGTGTGCAGGCTGGCGGGCGTAGCGCCGGCAAAGCGCGACAGGTCCAGGACGATGGTGGAAACGCTGTCATCCTCGCGCGCCAGACGCAGGCCGTGAACCACATCGTCCAGCAGGATCTCCACTGCGGGCCCGCCGCCAAACAGCGCCGATTGCAGGGCGCTTGTGGGCGTGACCACGGTGCGCTCCTCCACGATACGGCCGTTAAGATCCAGCGCCAGTGCGCCGGACTGGCCGACCCGCACGGCATCGCTGGAAAAGAGCGCGCCGACAAGCCAGAACAATACCAGGATCATCACGATCAGACCGATGACCCGCATGATCCCACGCTGTATCGCGCCAAGACCGCTCCACGCCCTTGCTACAAAGCCCATCTTGTATTCCCCATTGGTCAGCCCCGCCCGCAAAGATGTGCAGGCATCCAGTTACAGAGATGGCCGGGAGGCCGGCTTTTGTCCACGTAATTTGCGGTAATGTGGGGCTTAGCGCTACCTGATCCGTTCCACGGTTGGCGCATCACCGCCCCTGACCAGGTATCGTTTTCAGGAGTTGGGGGCGTCCTTCCCGGTCATCGCACTGAAATCGGTGTCGCGTTTGCGGATCAGACCGAGATAAACCCCGCGCTTTGTGCGTTATTTCTATGTGTTTGATGGAATTTGGAATTCTCGAAAATCATCTGACGTATATATCGTCATAAAATTTTGTAATATTGTGTCATATATATGGGCAGATTTATTGGTCGCAGTAATGAGGGTGATATTGGCCGGGAACGATGCTAAGACTCAAACGTTCCCGCTTTATCACGCGCAATACAGCGCTTACGTTCTGCAACCGGGAAGAGGCAATCCTATGAAAAAATCGTTTCTCACCGCCATGCTGGCCTCCACGATCCTTGCTGCTGGCGCGGCTGCGCCCGCTGCTCTGGCACAGCAGGAAGGCGCTACAATGCAGCAGCCTGCGCCTGTTGGCTCTGCCGATGTGACGGATGAGCAGATCAGATCCTACATCACCGCAGCGCAAGGCGTGGGCATGATTGCCCAGAGCTATCAGCCTCAGCTTGAGGCCGCCGAAGATCAGGAAACTGCCATGGCCATTCAGCAGGAAGCCGAGCAGCAGATGATTGCGGTCGTGGAGCAGGCCGGACTGACCGTTGATGAATACAACGCGATCGTGGCTGGCTCGCAGAGCGATCCTGAACTGGCCGAGCGCATCAATGCCGAAGCCGCCACCATGACGGGCCAGCCTCAGTAGGCAGGCCACCAATGGATCAGGGGACGGGCGGCCTGTCAGGGCCGCCCGTTTTCGCATCAGCCTAGCCGATCTTCTCCACCTGCGGCACTGGCCCGCCATTGGCAGGGCGCACCCGCCAAACGCCATCCGGACGGACGGCAAATTCGCGTTCCTTGATGGTGGAGAGGATCATCTGTTCGGCGATCAGCTCATCGCGGGTCAGGGTGAGGCGGGTATAACCCTTGTCCCATGCGTTATTGCGCAGGATTTCGCGATTGCGGTCCTCGGCCATCTTGCCGAAATCAACGCCCGGCGCATTGACCGCCTCGAAAGGCGAGGGACTGGTCACCGAGGTGACGCCAAACTCCGTCCCGACGCGGTTGCCTTGCCCGTCGTGGAGATCATTGACCCAGGTATTGTGCGTATCGCCCGTGATGACCACGAAGTCGGCTCCGGCCTCGCGCGCGGTCTGGTAGAAGCGCTCGCGGTCCGCAGGGAAACCGTCCCAGCTATCAAGGTTCATCGGCACGTCATGGGCGGTGCGCTGGGCAAACTCCCACACGAACCCGCCGCGCAGGCGCATATAGGCGCGCAGCCAGAGCGGGGTCTGGGTCATGTAGTTGGGCGCTTCCAAGCGTCCCATCAGTACCTGATTGGCGATGATGCGCCAGGGCTTGCCCGCCTGCACGGACGCGGCCAGAGCGCCGCCGACAAAGGCGCGCTGGTCTTCAGACAGGAGGCGGCGTTCGGGATCGCCGATCACCTCATCGCGCCAGCGCTGCACGGCGGCGCGGTTCTCCGGGTCTTCAGGGTCGGAGGCAGGATCAATCGGGAAGCTGTCGAGGGTGAGTTCTTCAGAGCGCGCGGTCAGCCGCGTTTCCAGAAAGACCAGCGTTGCCAGATCGCCGATCTCCACAGCGCCATAGCGCTTCTTCAGCGGCTCGGCCTCACGCACGGGTAGCCAGTCATGATAGGCGCGCAGCGCATTATCGCGCCGCGTGAACCAGTCACCCTCGGTTTCGGGATCATGGTTTTCTGCGCCATAGCGCCAGGAATCGTTCGCCGTCTCGTGATCATCCCAGATCAGTATCCATGGCGCGGCGGCCTTGGCCGCCTGCAGGTCGGGGTCGGAGCAATAGAGCGCGTGACGGCGCGCATAATCCTCTTCCGACAGCGTTTCATGCATGGGATCGGGCACACGCGAGAGCCGTTCGGCATCTTCGGTGCCATACCCGCCATGGCCGTACTCATAGATATAATCGCCCAGATGCACCATCAGGTCGAAACCCTCATTGGCGGCGTCGCGGTAGGCGTTGAAGAAGCCGAACGGATAGTTGGAGCAGGAAAAGGCCGCGATGCGGAACCGGTCCACCGGACCATCGGGCAGGGTACGCGTCTTGCCCACCGGGGAGACCTCGCCGCCATGATGGAAGCGGTAGAAATACTCCCGGCCTGGCTCCAGCCCCTCGATCAGCGCCTTCATCGGGCGCGCGCCATTGACTGCGATCACGCCGTCACGCGGGGCGAGATCGCGCGTTTCAACGATGGTGTTGAAGGTTTCTTCGGTGGCAATGTCCAGCGTGGTGCGCGCATCGCCCTCAGCCGTAACGGCCGTCCACACAACCAGGCTCGTCTGGTCAGGATCGCCGGAGGCCACGCCATGCTTGAACGGGCCATCGGGCAAGGGAAGCGGATCGAACCGCACCTCTTCAGAGCACGCAGCGAGCCCCGCGCCTGCTCCGGCAGCGGCCAGCAAGGCGCCCCGGCGTGTGAGGGTGAACGGTTTGAACATGGCTCTCTCCCCTTGAATGCTTTGTCAGCGAGTGTGCATGGTCGATGTGACAGGCACAAGAAAAAGGGCCGGGTCACTGCTCCCTCAAGCAGTCCCCGGCCCTTCGCACCGCCCCCCGGCCGTGTGCCGCTCTTAGAAGTTCACACCCAAGCGGATGCCATAGGTGCGAGGCGCGGCTGCGATGAAGGTCGGCAGACCGAACGCCCCTCCGGTATTGCCTGCGTCGATGAGATAGCGTTCATCGGTCAGGTTGTTGCCGAACACCTCGGCAAAGCGGCCGCCATCGGCCGTTTCATAGCGCAGACGCGCGCGCAGCAGGCCGTAGGAGTCCTGACGCACGCCGTCAAACTCCTGATTGTCGTTGTCGAAATAGATGTGCGACTGCCAAGTATAGCTCGGCAGGAAAGTCACCTCACCCCAGGGCCCATCTGCCAGACGGATACGCGTGCCGAACGACAGGGCGTGCTCGGGCGAATAGCGGAAACGGTTTCCGGCAAGCGCCTGAGGCTGGCCGCCCGAGGTCGAGTCGAAGGTGGCCAGATTGTAGGCGTAGGTGAAGAACACATTGACCTCTTCACCGATGCGCATGTCGCCCTGCAGCTCAAGTCCGTACTGGGTGGCGTTACCCGCATTGGTCGGCGCAAACGTGTTGGAGGTCGGATCAAACACGGCCGACTGGAAGTTCTCGTACTCGGCGCGGAAGATCGAGCCGGAGAGATTGCCACGGTCGAAGCTTACGAAGGCACCAGCTTCCAGCGACTCCACGATTTCAGCCGGTGCGATGGAGAAGAAGGTCGGCGACCCGGTGTCCAGCGCGATGACATCAGGACGGCGGCCACGCGCATAGCTCAGCCAGGTATTGACCCGGTCGTTCAGCTCGTAAGCGGCGACCATGCGCCATGTCCACGCGTCGAAGCTGGCGGTCTCGCTCACTTCCGCGCCATTGGGCGTAGCCGGCAGTATGAGCGCCGGACCGAAAGTCACCCGGTTGGGGCCCATGGCCGTGCCACCATAACCGGAGGCAACCTTGTCCTCATTGGTGTAGCGAAGCCCCCCGGTCAGGGTCAGGCGATCGGTAACCGCATATGACACATCCGCGAAGACGTCCCAAGACTCGGTGCGCCCAGCATTAGCCGATTCCTCGGTATAGTTCGGGCGCAGTGGCACAAAGCCCTGACCGCCAGCCAGCGCAGCGATGGAGAAGGGGAAGGGATTACGCAGATCGGTCAGCGCCGATGCCGGCACGCCCAGCAATCCGCCCAGCACGTTGGGATCGCCAAATGCGCCGGTAGACACGAAGAAAGCCTGGGCGACCGCCTCGTTATAAATGCCCGGCACCCGCTGGGTATTGGCTTCATAGAAGTATGCGACGCCGCCAAAGGCCGTCAGACGGCCACCATCGTCGAATGTCAGGCGCATTTCATGGCTGGTCTGGCGCCCCGAGGCATCTTCGGCGAAGTTCACGAAATTGATGCCGGCCCCGATAGGGTCGAAGACCTCCAGCGAGTCATAATCGCGATATGCGGTGATGGTCGAGAGTTGAAGCGCGTCGGTAAGCTCCCACTCGGTCAGGAAGGTAAGCCCCTGCACGGTGCGGTTGAGCCCGAGGGGCGGCCGCCAAGAAAGCCCGGAATGACACGAAGGTCCGCCGCGGTGTACGGCGACACATTGGTGCCGGGGGCGACAAGCACGCCAGACTTGAATGAGGTGCCAGGACCGGAGTCTTCCTGCCAGTTCGCAATCACGTGGAAGCGGAAGGTATCGGTCGGCTCGCCGCTGAATACCGCGCGTACACCCGCGACGTGGCGGCCCTGCAGGTCTGCGCCGTCGCCCAGATTCTCGATAGAGCCGTCGCGCGCACGCATGACACCGGCGAGGCGGAAGGCATAACCTGCGCCCAGATCGCGGTTCACGTGGCCGCCGAGTTCGCGCTGGTTGAAATTGCCATAGCCTGCAAACAGGCTGCCGCTGTTTTCCTGAGCGGCCTTGTTCTGGATCAGGTTGATCCCGCCGATCAGCGCGCCGCGCCCGAACAGGGTCGGCTGCGGGCCCTTGGCCACCTCGATGCGCTCCATGTCGAACAGTTCAACATAGGATGCGCGCGAGCGGGTGATGGAGACACCGTCCTGGAACAGGGCCACGCGGGCTTCGGCGTTGGCCGCGCCGCTATCGGTGGTGATGCCGCGCAGCGAATAGCCGGTATTGTTCGGGCTCTGCTCCTGAATGACGAGGCCCGGCGTGAAGGCGGCCATGTCTTCCAGATTGCGGATGTCCAGCCGGTCGATCAGTTCTGCGTCAAAGGCGGTGACATTGATCGGCACCTCGGCCAGCGACTGATCGCGGAACTGGGTGGTGACGCGGATGACCTCGACGGGCTGGGCCGTCTCGTTCAGTCCGGCAAAAGCCGGGGCGGATACCGCACCCAGCGCGACAGCCGACATGAGGACAGATTTGCGGATCATGGCATGGTGCTCCTGAATAGCGCCCGCCCGGCACGCTTGCCGGGCTCTCTATGCGCTGCTAACTGGCCAATGTGACGGGACCGCTTCAGCCGCGTTACAGATATTTGACGCGCTGCAGCATTGCGGGCGGCGTTGCACAAAAAGCACGCTCGCTGAGTAGCCGCTCAGGATGAATTATGACGGGTTCACAAGATGATATCCGCAGCATAACGGCCAGCGAGGCCGATGAGGGCGAGCGGCTGGACCGCTGGATGGCCGCGCAATGGCCTGAACTGTCGCGTTCGCGCTGCAAGGCGCTGGTCGAGGCAGGCGCGCTTGCCGTCAATGGCGAGGTGGTGACCGACCCTGCCGCAAAGCTGCGCAAGGGCCATGTCTACACCCTCACCGTGCCGCCGCTGGAACCGGCGGTGCCGAAGCCGGAAAACATCCCGCTCGACATATTGCACGAGGATGATGCGCTGATCGTCATCAACAAGCCGGCGGGACTGACCGTGCATCCCGGCGCGGGCGCGTGGACCGGTACGCTGGTCCATGCCCTCCTTTATCACTGCAAGGGCACGCTGTCGGGTATTGGCGGGGTGGAGCGGCCGGGCATCGTGCACCGGCTGGACAAGGACACGTCCGGCGTGCTGGTCGTGGCCAAGACCGACATGGCCCACCGCTTTCTCTCCAAACAGTTCGCCAGGCATAGCGTGGAGCGCGCTTATATGGCCTTCACGCGCGGCGCGCCCCGCCCGCGTTCGGGCACGGTAGCAACCCGCATCGCCCGCTCCACGCGCGACAGGCTGAAAATGACCGCGCTCGACTGGAACGGCACGGCCGGCAAGGAAGCGATCACCCATTACCAGGTGCTCGAGACCTTCGGGCAGGAAGCCAAAGCCCCTATCGGCACGCCGCTCGCCGCGCTGGTGGAATGCCGGCTGGAGACCGGGCGCACCCACCAGATACGCGTCCATATGGACCATATCGGCCACGCCCTTGTCGGCGACCGCATCTATGGCCCGCAGCGCGTCAACCAGCTCAAGGGCGTGCCCGATATTCCGGAGATCAAGTCACTCGGCCGTCAGGCGCTCCATGCCGCCGTGCTCGGCTTCATCCACCCGGAAACGCGCGAGGAAATGGTGTTCGAGACCGGACTGCCCGAAGACCTTCAGGTTCTGCATGCGGCCCTGAAGCGGGTTTAAACCCCCACCATCCGCCTCGCCCGCGTAGCGACGCCTGACCAGCGCCTGGCCCACAGGATGAACGCACCTGCCGTCACGAACATGAGAAGGCCGTAGATCGCCGCCGGCACCGCATAGGACACGCTGCCCAGCATCGAGACCGATACCACGATGGCAAGGGTGGCGTTCTGCAGGCCGCATTCGAGCGTCAGGGCGATGCGCTGGCGCATTTTCAGGGACAACAGGCTTGCCGCCGCAAACGCAACCGCCATCGCGGCGACATTGAGCGCGAGCGCGATCCCGCCTGCATCGAGGAAGCGCTGGGCCAGTTCGTCCCGGTCGGCAATGAGCGTGGCCAGCACCACGGCGGTGAACACCACGCCGGAGAGCAGGCGCGAATGCCGGTCGAGCACATCAGCGGCTTTCGGCGCGAACTGGCGGATCGCCATGCCGATCGCGACCGGCACCACGGTCAAAAGGAAGATGACGAGCCCTGTCGTGACAAGGCCGACCGAGGGCGCGTCCGGCCCCATGAAGAGCGCGAGCGCGATCATCAGCACCACCGGCACGGTGAACATGGAGGTGAGACTGGTCAGCGCGGTGAGCGAGATGGAGAGCGCCACATCGCCTCTGGCCATATGGGTGAGCAGGTTGGAGGTCGTCCCGCCCGGACACGCCGCGAGTAGCACGATACCCACTTTCAGCACGGGCGGCGCGGGCAGGAAGGCCACGATTGCAATCGCCAGCAGGGGCAGGGAGACATATTGCAGCACCGCCCCGGCAATCAGCGCCTTGGGCTGGGCGAAGATGCGCCGGAAATCAGCCGGTGTGAGCCCGACGCCCAGCGCCAGCATGATGAAGGCGAGCGCGAGGGGGAGAAGAATCTGTCCGATGATCGTGTCCATGGCGCGAGGCTAGCCGGACACGCACAGATTCGTCACCTGCCCTTTGCCGCGCCCTGCCGGGCCGGCGTTGCTGCAGTGCGGCACGGTTCGCATGGTTTAGAATAATTTTATCCAAACAGCCCGATAGCTGGTGTGAAATGCGAGGAGAATTAACCATGGGCATCCGGACCAAGATCATTGCCGCTGTCGGCGTTGTCAGCGTCGTGTCGGTCATTCTGGCCGGTCTCGGCATCCAGACCATGCAGGCCTACAACACCCGCGTGGCCGCCTACGAGAACGCGGCGACGCGCGCCTATAACGGCCAGCATCTAAACCGTCTGGTCACCGGCGTCGTGATGGAAGCGCGCGGCATTTACGCCTCACGCACTACCGAGGAAGCCGCCCCGTTCGGCCAGGGTCTGATACGCCGGCTCGACCAGATCGACGCCCTGCTGGCCGAATGGAGCACTCTGGTGCCAGCCAGCGGCGAGGAACGCGCCCTGTTTGAGGCTGTGGTAGGTCGTTCAGCCGAGTTCCGCACCTTCCGTACCGAGACCGTGCGCCTTGGCGCTATTGATCCCGCGCTTGCCAATGAGCAGGGCAACAATATGGACAACCGCACCAACCGGCGCGCCTATCAGGAAGAGATTGATGCGATGGTGCAGCGCGACAGGGCGCAGCTCGACGCGATCGAGGCCGAACTCGGAAGCTTCTTCACCTCCCGCCTGATCCTGCTGAGCTCGATTGCAGTGCTGGGTGTTCTGGGTGGTCTTGCCTTCGCTCTCTATGTGGCGATCTTCCAGATCAGCCGCCCGCTGACCGGCGTGACCGGCGTGCTGGAACGCGTCGCCAAGGGCGATCTTGCAGTCGAACTGCCGGACAATAGGCGCAAGGACGAGATCGGTACGCTCTGGTCCACCGTCGCCGTGCTGCGCGATGCGCTGAGCGATGCCGAACGCATGAAGGCCGAACAGGCCGCCAGCGAGGAGCGTCAGCGCGAGGCCCAGCGCCGCACCATGATCGAAACGGCTGACCGCTTCGAAGCGGAAGTCGGCTCCATGCTGGAAGATGTGTTCGCCGCTGCCAGCCGCGTCTACGAGGCCGCCAGCACCGTCAATGGCAATGCGCAGCGTACCACCGAACAGTCCAGCTCCGCTGCCGTGGCATCAGAAGAAACCTCTGCCAATGTGCAATCGGTTGCGACCGCCTCTGAAGAGCTGTCAGCCTCGATTGCGGAGATTTCCCGCCAGATCTCCGAAGCTTCGGCCCTGATCGGCGAAGCGGTCAATCAGGCCCAGGCCACCGACGCCGATGTGCGCACACTGGCCACCAATGCCGAGCAGGTGGGCGAAGTGGTGGTGCTGATCCAGGGCATTGCCGAGCAGACCAATCTGCTGGCGCTGAACGCCACGATTGAAGCGGCGCGCGCCGGTGAAGCGGGCAAGGGCTTTGCGGTGGTTGCCAGCGAGGTGAAGGCGCTGGCCGACCAGACGGCGAAAGCGACTGGCGATATCGAGGCGCAGATGAGCGCCATCCAGGCCGCGACGGGTGAGGCGGTGAACCGTATCGCCGATATCGTGAAAAGGATCGGGGATCTTGATGTGCTGGCGGGCGGCGTCGCCGCCTCAGCCGAGCAGCAGGGTGCGGCCACCAGCGATATAGCCCGCGCCATTCAGGAAGCGGCCGCCGGTGCCGGTCAGATTGCCTCCACCATCGAGGAGCTGAACCAGATCGCCGATGGCAATAAAGGCGCTTCGGGCGATCTCCTGGGGGCGTGCGAAACGCTGAATCAGCGCTCCGAAGAGCTCAAAGCGCAGATGACCCGCTTCGTATCGGGCATCAAGGCCGCCTGAGGACACGCATCAGGTGGGTTTTCTTGCCGGGGCGTTGTGCCGCTAGAAAATCCAGATATAGGCCGCAACAACGGCAATGACGGCCAGTACGATGCCACCGATAAGCGCGTGGCGGACCATGTGACCGGGTGAGGGCTCGCCCTGACGGGCTTCGGTTGCGGTTTTCTTTTCCATGGGCTGGCTCCTCTTTCTGCTAGCGAAGAAAGGGGCGCTGACAACGCCCCGCCCGTGAAACCTACGCTTGAAAAGCCTGGGTGGTTCCCTGAAGGCCTCAAGGATGCGTCTACATAGACCGGTCCGCGAGCCGCGCCGCCTGATGCGCCATGGCCTCGCCCAGAGCAGGAGCATACGGTCTGTCAGGCGGCTTTTTCTGCCGCGTCCACTGCGTGCTGGGAACGGAACCCCACGGCGAGGCGGTTCCAGATATTTATCGTGCCAATCGCTACCGACAGCCGCGTGATCTCGGCGTCTGAAAAGAAGGCGCGTAATGGTTCGAAATCTGCGTCGGGCGCACGTGTTTGCGCAATATTGGTCAGCGCCTCGGTCCAGGCGAGAACCGCTCGTTCCCGGGCGTCGAAGACAGGGGATTCCTGCCAGACGCAGATCAGGTTGATCCACTGTTCGCCAAGCCCGTCCTTGCGGGCTTCCTTCACATGCATGTCCACGCAATAGGCGCATCCATTGATCTGTGACGCGCGGATCTTGATGAGATGAACAAGCCGATGATCCAGCCCGCTGCCTTCCCTGACATAAGTGTCGAGCGCGAGCACCGCCGCAAAGGCGTCCGGAGCCATCTTCGAAAAATCAAAACGTGCTGTCATCTCACCTGTCCCTGTTCGCGGTGTGGACGTTGTCATTGCGTCAGGCTTTCTTGCCTGGGATTCGTTCATTGGCTTCGAAGAACCGGCAGCTTCTGGCGGCAATCGTACCGTCATCGATCGCGACAAGGTCCGACAGGATGTCCGCGATGCTGACGCGCCGAAGCTCAGCCCGATAGGCGTTCTCGGCGCGCAACATCGCCACATTGATGCTGCAGGGTTCGGTGAGCAGCCGGGCCGGGGGCGGGTTGGGTCCACGGCGCCTGATTTCCTTGCATCGAAACGCCGGACCGGGCCCTTCTACCGCCAAGACGATATCAAGCAGCGTGATGCGCTCCGGCGGGCGCGCCAGGCGATAACCCCCTTTGGGACCGGGGATCGCCTCAAGAATGCCGGCGCCGGAAAGCGCCTGCAGATGCTTGAGCAAATAGCTCGCCGAGACGCCGTGAAACTCCGCCAGCGATGCAGCCGACAGCACCCCGTCAGCGGAAAGACCGGCCATCATCGTGACGCTGTGAATGGCTTGTTCGACGCCGTCGCTGAGTTTCATTGCAACCCCTTATCATGGATAATATTTATCTACGAATAGCTGGTGCGTCAAGCACGAGGGAACGGCCCTGACGTTTCCCTGCAAGGCCTGCGGAAGTTCCTAGACCGCCCGTCCCATGATCCAGTCGCAATAGACGCTGCCGCCGACATCGAACTGGCGCTCGCCTAGGGCTTCAAATCCCATGCGGCCATAGAAGGCGAGCGCGCGTTCATTGCCCTTGTAGACGCCCAGAAGCAGGTTCGCATGGCCTCTTGCGCGGGCGTGCTCCACCGCCGTTTCCATGAGTTGCCGGCCTAGTCTCATGCCATGCAGGCGCGAGAGCACATAGATGCGCTTGATCTCGATATCGCCGGGTGCAGCCTTGACCGGCAGGTCAGGCGGCGCAAGGTGGAGATAACCCACAGGGGCGCTGCCCGGCGCCATCTCCGCCAGCCAAAGGCTTTGCGCCGGATCGGCCAGCGCGGCCTCATAGACGGCAGGTGCATGCTTCATCGCGCAATGGCGGATGATCCCGGCTCCGTCCACCACACCGGCATAGGATTCCAGAAAGCTCGCCGCGCCGATCAGTGCCAGCGCTTCGCCATCTCCGGGAACCGCCCTGCGTATGGTGACGTTTGTTTTCATGAAGAAGAGCGATAGGGGCACTGGCGCGCGGATGGCAAGCCAGTCTTGCCAGTTTGTCACGCGACATCGCCCCTGCAGGCGCGTTATGATGCAGGGGAATAGAGAAAAAGCGCCTTTACCCCTCGCGCTAGCGCTCCGCCGTTCCTAAATGGGACTTTCGCGTTTTGCACATGCAAAGCGGGGAGCATCGCGAAAGGGACGGGGTTTGCCCCTCGCGGTCTTCAAGGGAGGCTATTGAGACATGAACGCCACGCAACTGGCATCGCTCTCGCCCGAAGGCGGGCTGTCGCGGTATCTCTCCGAGATCCGCAAGTTTCCGATGCTGGAAAAGGACGAGGAATTCATGCTGGCCAAGCGCTGGGTCGAGCATGAGGATTCCGAAGCCGCCCACAAGCTCGTCACCTCCCATCTGCGCCTGGTGGCCAAGATCGCCATGGGCTATCGCGGCTACGGCCTGCCGATCGCCGAGGTTATCTCGGAGGGCAATGTGGGCCTGATGCAGGCGGTCAAGAAGTTCGACCCGGACAAGGGATTCCGCCTCGCCACCTATGCCATGTGGTGGATCCGCGCCAGCATCCAGGAATACATCCTGCGCTCGTGGAGCCTTGTGAAAATGGGCACGACGGCTGCGCAGAAGAAGCTGTTCTTCAATCTGCGCCGCATGAAAAGCCAGATGCAGGCGCTGGAAGAAGGCGATCTGCACCCCGATCAGGTGGAATCCATCGCCACCAAGCTTGGTGTGACCCATGATGATGTGGTGTCGATGAACCGGCGCCTGTCCGGCCCGGATGCCTCGCTTAATGCGCCCATGCGTGCCGATGGCGAGGCCGAATGGCAGGACTGGCTGGCCGATGATGACGCCGATGACGCCGAAGAAAACCTCGTCCAGAGCGATGAGTTCGAAACCCGCATGACCCTCCTCCAGGAGGCCATGGCGGACCTGAACGAGCGGGAGCGTCACATCATCGAGGAACGGCGTCTGGCCGAAGAGCCCAAGACGCTGGAAGACCTTGCCGAGGTGTATGGAGTCAGCCGCGAACGCATCCGCCAGATCGAGGTGCGCGCGTTTGAAAAGCTGCAGGCCGAAATGAAGCGCCTTGCCGCCGAACGCGGGCTGGTGGCTGCTTAGGGGAGGCCGCTGGCCGCTCCCCTAACCCGCCGCCTCCATGGCCGTCTTGCGCCGGACTATGCCGACCGCAAGGCAGAGCTGGGCGCCGAAATAGGTGATCCAGACAGCCACCCCGCCCCAGTCCAGCCCGTCAAAGACCAGTGTCTCGCGGAACAGGCGCGCGGCGATCATGCTGTCGGAGATGAGGAAGAGCAGGGCGCCTAGCAGAATGAGGCGCGGCCCCTTCACCAGCGCGGCGGCGATCACCATGAGAAGGATGATGGCCAGATAGGCACTGGCGGGCACGAGCAGCGCGCCCATGCCCGGATTGAGCCAGACGAACATGGCAACGCCATAGGCGATGAGAGCCAGGGCGAGCACCAGCCCGTCCTTGCGCCAGCCATCCTTCATGATGAAGCCGGCGAATATGGCGAGATAGACCAGATGGGCCGCGCCGAAAAAGCCGATCCCGGCCTCGAGCTGTGGCGGGGAAAGGTCCAGCGAGAAGTCCCCGCCCGCCGACAGCAGAAGCGCAAGCCCCAGCAGAGGCGATTTGCTGAAGAAGGCATAGCCGGCCAGCAGCACGATGCCGGTCACCTTCACAAGAGCGAGCTGTACGCCCGCTCCCATCATCTGGCTGAGCACCAGATAGGCGAGTGCGGCGAAGATGGAGACGATGAGATAGGCCTTGGCCGCCCATTCAGGGATAAGCGGGCCGGTCTCGTCATAGCGTTTGGCGGAGGAAAACTCGTCAGCTGAACCGGACATGCAACCGAACTCCATCTGGCAATTGGCGCGGGCAACTGCGTCAGGCTAGAACAGGTTTGCGTCTGCCTGAACCCCTCAACAGTGCAGCGCGCCGCTATCCGCCCCCGCGAGCGAGTGTGAGGAGAGTTTAAGCCGATGCGTTCTGTCCTGTTGACGCGCGCCTGTGCCGGCGCGCTTGCGCTGAGTCTCGGCACCGCCACGGCGCTCGCTGATGAGCCCTTGCCCGAAGCGCTCTCCGGTCTCTTGCAGGCCGCCGCGCAGGACAGTCCGCAGCGCTTTGCACAGGCGGTGAGTCTGGTATCGCTCACCCATACACCCGAACAGATCCTTGCCGCCTCCGAAGCGTTTGGCCAAGGCGAGGCGGCCCGGGCCGCGCTGGGCATGGACCCCGCGCCGGACGAGGACGAAGAACCGGCCGAACTGGCTGAGACCGGCGCCGAGGATGATGAGGATTACAGCCTCATCAACGGCGTCGTGACGGCGCCCTGGTGGCTGGCCCGGCTCGCGGCGGCAGGCCAGTCCGATCTCTGGAACGGCCGGGTGAGCCTCGGTGTGCGCTTTGATTCCGGCAATACCTCGCGTGAGGATTACACACTCGGCGTACAGGTGCGCCGTGAGCTGGCCCAGTGGGGCTTCCGCGCCGACATCGATTACGCGTACTCCGAAGTGAATAACGTGGTGGGCCGGGACAATCTGCGCACCCGTCTGCGCGGCGAGCGTGAAGCGGGCGAGCGCTTTACCTATTTCGCGGCAGGTGATTACGAGCAGGACCGGTTGTCCAGCTTCGACTGGACCGGCTTTCTCGGTCTCGGGGTCGGTTACCGCGTGCTGACCAATCCGGCCCGCACCTGGATTGTACGGATCAGCCCCGGTGCGCGTTTCGTGGGCGAGCCGGGCAACGGCACCCAGACCAATGGCGCGCTTGATCTGGGCTCGGACATCGCCCTGCAGCTGACCGAGACATTGAGCTTCACCTCTGAATCCAGCCTGCTGCTCGGCGAGAACAGCCGGGCCGACCAGCTATTCGGGCTCAACTCGGCACTCAGTGATCTGTGGTCACTGCGCCTGCAATACCGTTACCGGCACGAGTTCGATCCCAATCCCGGCTTTCTGCGGGGCGATACGCGCACCGATATCTCGATCGTGCGGGAGTTCTGACCGGACGGAGTCAGTCTTCCTTGATCGGTCTTGCCGCTTCCGGCTTGCCGGGGCCCTGCGGGCGCACACCGCCCGCGCCGATGCGCCCGGCTGCGAAATCATCGAGCAGATGGACCCAGCGGCTCGACCGGGAGGCGATATAGATGAACGGCCCATCCGGATTGCGCCGGAAATTGGAATCGGTCGCCACGATCTGCCACTCGCCATTCTCGTGAATCATGAAAGGCGAACCGGAATCCCCGCGCGTCGTATCGCAGTCATGAGACATGGTATCGTCCGGATAGGCGGCGAGAATCCGGCAATCCTCATTGCCCGAGAGATTGTCGCCCGTATCCCAGGAATAGCCGGCCTGCCAGATGCGCGCATTCTGTGCCTCGCGCTCACCCCGGTCGGCAACAAGGTCGATTGCGCCGACATAACCCAGCTCATCGCCCAGCCGCCGGTCCAGGCGCAATAGCGCCCAGTCCGTGCCGTCAATCTCGTCGGTCTGCGAGAAGCGGTCATGATCCCATTCCGCATCGATCAGATGGTCTATGGCGCGCGCCGTGAAGGGGCCGCCGGGCAGGCCATGCCCGGTGGTGAAGATGCCGCCCGCATGCAGGCGGCCCTCGCGGTGAATGCAGTGTGCCGCCGTCACGATGACATCGGGCGCGACCAGCGTTGCCGTACACCCGCCACCGCGGTCGGCATTGATCGTGCCGATCACGCTCCAGGGAAACGCGCTGCGGTCCATCAGCACCCGGTCATCATGGCCGAAGAAATGATCGTTGATGGTCAGCGGGCGCTCCCGGCCCACACAGTCTGACCGGTCGGTGCGCGCCGGGCAGCGGCCCGTGCCGATACCCGGCTCGTCGCACACCCCGTCAAAGGCAAACTCGCAGCTATCGTTACGGAAGCGCAGATGGGCAATGTCGCCGCAATCGGACACATCAGTGCCTTGCGTACATGCGCCGGTGCCAAAGCCCGGCTCGTCGCACTCCCCGTCATTGGCCCAGCGGCAGCTATCATCTTCCTGCCCGGTGGCAATACGCCAGCAATCGGAATAATCGGTCCCGGCGGGGCAGGCGCCGGTACCGATGCCCGGCTCGTCACATTCCCCGTCATTGGCATGGCGGCAGCTATCATCGCCGGTATAGCTGACCTCGCTGCGTCCCGTGGCCGGAGCGGCCGGGTCGGGCTTCTGATAGCGCTGCAGGATGCGGGTATAGTCGCGCGAGGACAGCACCGTCGGATCGCCCGGTTCAATACGTGGCTGCGAGACCTGATGAGCCACGCGATCCCCATCGGCGGACAGCCCGCCCAGTGCCAGAGCGCCCGCCAGCAGCCCGCCTGCCACGACCAGACCTGCAAGTATTGCCCGCATCAACATTACTCCCCCAAAGAACGATGCCGTCCCCAATGGTCTGATACCTTGCATGTTATGTCCGGCGCGTCACCTGACCAGTTGCGCCAGGCTGCGTTCAGCTTGCTGAACCCTTCGTGAAGGCCGCGGCCAGTGCCTGTTCACGGCACCGGCGCGAATATCGGCTCGCAAGGCGAGGGATGGATACGCGTTCAGAAAGGTTGGCAAGATGATGAAGGCAGCACGCTATGCCCTCGCCGCAGGTCTCGCGCTCGGCGCGATGGCGCTCAGCGCCCCTGCGGCAGAAGCCCAGCACTGGAACAGCTTGCGCGTCGGGCATGCCACGCAGAGCTATCTGGTGGTCAATGCGCAGGACTGCGCGCCCTTGCGCGGCTATCGTGAGCAGCGCGGCCGCTACCATTCCCGCTGGTCACGTCAGCGCAGTTTCACTCTGCGCTGTGCGCCGGGCTCGTTCTACTATGTTCCCTCGCGGGCCGAACGCATGAGGGGTGTCAGGACGTACCAGGTCTGGATCACCGATGTGCGCTGGGACGCGCGCCGGCAGCACTTTGTTGCTCCGGCTTCGCTGGGCTATGTGCCGGTGCGGATCGTGCACGGGCAGTCCTTCGTTATCTCCAGGCGCTAGACGAATATCTGTCCTGCGATGAAGGGCCGGGCGGTGCCATAGAGCGCGACCCGGCCGCCCTCGCGCGCTTCCACCTCCAGCGCGCCGGAGCGCGGGCCGATCTGGCGGGCGGTCAAGCGTGCCTTGCCGAGACGCTCTGCCCAATAGGGTGCCAGCGTGCAGTGGGCCGAGCCGGTAACGGGATCCTCGCTGATGCCCGCTGCCGGACAGAAAAAGCGCGACACGATATCGGCGCTTGAGCCGCGCGCGGTTGCCAGCACATTGATGCCAGCCTCTTCCAGCACACGCAGATCGGGTTTCAGCCCGGCCACGATGGCCTCGTTCTCATAGACCAGCATCAGATAGCGATTGCCGTGAATGCGGTCGAGATCGTGCATTTCCAGCGGCGCGCCCGCGCCCATGGCCTCGGCAATGCCTGGGGCGAGTGCAGCCGGATGCCAGGCGACGGCAGGAAAATCCATCACGAAGAGATCATCCCCGGCGCGCGATACTTCAAGCCGTCCCGACAGCGTGTCGAAACGCGCCGTCTTCCCCTTCACATGGCCTTCGCCAAACAGCCAGACCGCGCTGGCAAGCGTGGCATGGCCGCACAGATCGACCTCATGGCCCGGCGTGAACCAGCGCAGGCCCCAGAGATCGGCCTCGGCTCCGGCCAGCAGGAAGGCCGTCTCGGAGAGATTGTTGGAGCGGGCAAGCCCGGCCAGCATGGCATCGTCCAGTGGCGCGTCCAGAAGGACGACTGCGGCCGGATTGCCGCTATGGGGCCGGTTGCCGTCAGGAAAGGCGTGCAGTTCGCCGAAGGGCAGGGCGCGGGTCACTGATCAGGCTCGGGCCGGCGCGTTTCAGCGCGGGTGGCGCGCTCCGGCACCGGCGAGGCGGCATAGCGGCGCAGATAGTCCAGTACGTCATGGGGATCACGCTCGCGCGCTGTGCGCCACTCGGCTGCCGTGCCGGTATTGATGATCTCGCCGTCTGCGGTGGCGATGATGATGGTGGGCACGCCCTCCAGCTCTTCCAGGCCGAAGCGGGCGACCACATCCATATTATTGTCATAGCGCCCGACATCGATGGCGACATACTCGTACTGCGCCTCGAGAAAGCCTGCGATCACGGGAATTTCCAGCATGCCTGCCATGATGCGGCAGTCCGGGCACCAGTTTCCGCCGAACTTGACGAGTACGCGCGTACGGTTGGCCGCAGCGGCCTCGAACGCGGCGTCCAGCGCGCCATGGGCGTCGGCCTCCGGGTCATAGGGCGCCTCAACGGCCACCACCTCATCAATGCTCGGCAGCGTGTCCATCGCGTCTTCCTCCGGGGCGGGTGAACAGGCCGCCATGATGGCGGCAACAAGAACGGGCGCGGCAAGGCGGGCGGCTCTCATGACAGATCCTTGTGTGGCAGCACGGTCTGTTGAAAGCTAGGTGGGATCAGGCGGTAATGCCAGCCACTTCCTGCCGGTTGGTGCGCCTGCCGGCATTGCCGCCTCACGGCGCCACCTCGCCGTCACCGTCGGCGGGTTCTGCGATCTCACCCTCTTCCAGCCAGGGTTCCAGCCGGTGACGGCCGTCGCGCGCGGCCTCTGCCACACGGCGCAGGCGCTGGGCAAGCGCCAGACTGCCATCCACTGCATTGACATTCACCTCTCCGGCGGCGAGCGCCTCAAGCAGGACGTTTTTCAGCCTCTGATAGGCTTTCTCGGTGGATTTCTGCGTATCGGTGAAAAGGTCCGCCTCGCCCGCGCGATCAAGCGCCTTGCCGACGGCCTTGTCCAGCTTGTCCCAGGCCGGTCTGATCGCCTCGCCGGTGCGTGGACGGCGAAGGGAGGCCAACTCGCCCGATGCAATGGCCAGATCCTCGGCATGCTGCACGGCGCGCACCAGGTCTGGCAGGGCACGGGCCGTTTCCGGCGTCATCGTCTCGGTGGAGAGCTGTTCAAGGAAGCGGCGAATGGCAGCGGCCAGCTCTGCCAGCGCGCCCTGCCTCGCGTCGAGTTTTGCCTTGTCAGATGCAGGCGCAGTGAGGCGCATGCGGGCCAGTTCCAGGCTCAGCGTGTGCAGCCGCCAGCATTCCAGCACCAGCGCACGCAAAGCGAGCGATGGCGCGCCAGCCAGGTTCGCATCGAGATATTCCGGCCGGGCCAAAACCTCCGCCTCCGAGCGGTAGAGTGAGGACAGCCAGGCTGTCAGGCGCGGGGCAAGCGGCCAGATCACCAGAAGGCCGAGCAAGTTGAAGCTGGTGTGGAAGGCAGCAAGGCGTGCCGGTGTCTCCTGCAGGATGCCTGCGCCATCCAGCACCGCATGACTCAGCCATAGCATGACCGGTAAAATGGCCAATGCGCACAGGGCAGACGTGACGTTAAAACTGACGTGGGCCATCGCCACGCGCCGCGCGGCGGGTGTGGCGCCGATGGAGGCCAGCAGCGCGGTGGACGTCGTGCCAATATTGGCTCCGATGACCGCCCCGGTTGCCAGATGCAAAGGCAGGGCCCCGCCTGCGCTCGCCGTCAGCACAATGGCAATTGCCGCGCTGGAAGACTGTGTGAGCGTTGTCAGCACTATGCCAACCAGCACGAAGGCGAGAATGGCCAACGGACCGGCGTCCCCCAGGTCGAATGCGGCCGCCTGCGGGGCGAGGCCGGAAAAGGCTTCCTGCAACAGGCCGATACCCAGAAAGAACAGGCCGAACCCGCCCATTGCCTGCGCCGCACCGCCCAGCCGCGACCGGTTTTTCAGGGCAAGCCCGGACAGAAAGCCAACGCCGATCAGCGGCAGGGCGAGCGCCGTCCAGTCAATCTTCAGGCCGATTTGAGAGACCAGCCAGCCGGTCATGGTGGTACCGACGGCAGAGCCGAACACCACCCAGATCGCCTGCGCCAGTGTCAGGAGGCCCGCATTCACAAAGCCGATCGTGGCGACCGTCACTGCGCTGGAGGACTGCACTGCCGCGGTGATGAACGCCCCGGCCAGCAGCCCGCGCGCGCGTGTGCGTGTCCACGCGCCGAGTATCGCCCTGAGCGCATCACCGGCGGCGAGCTTCAGCCCGTCCGTCATCAGCGCCATGCCGAGCATGAACAGGCCGAGCCCGCCCAGCAGGGGAGCGAGAATCTCCATTATACGCCGCGCTCCTCCGTTTCATCCCGATACGGAAGGATTAGCATCGCACGGCCCTCAAGGGGAGGGTGGCCTACTCCGCGAGCTCGGCCTGGGTCGGCAGGGTGCGCTTTTTCGAGACCCAGTTGTCGAAGTTCGACCACACGCCTTCATCGCCGTGCCAGTCGCCCTTGGTGGCGCCCTTGGAGTATTCGGTGGCGCGCGCCTCGAAGAAGTTGGCGTGCTCCACCCCGTTGAGGATCTCGGTGAGCCACGGGATCGGGTGCTCTTTCGCGCCATAGATCGGCGGGAGTTTGAGCTGGTTCAGCCGCCAGTCGGCGATATAGCGGATATAGGCCTTGATGTCGTCGGGCGTCATGCCCTCCACCTCGCCGGCCTCAAAGGCCAGCTCGATGAACTTGTCCTCCAGGCTGATCACCGTCTTGCAGCAATCGATGATGTCGTCCTTCACGTCCTGGGTGTAGGCGCCGGTCTCTTCGGCGAAGGTGTGGAACATCTTCATCATGCCCTCGCAGTGCAGCGATTCATCGCGCACCGACCAGGACACGATCTGCCCCATCCCCTTCATCTTGTTGAAGCGCGGGAAGTTCATCAGCATGGCAAAGCTGGCAAACAGCTGCAGGCCTTCGGTGAAGCCGCCGAACACGGCCATGGAGGTGAGGATATCCTTGTCGGTCTCCACGCCGAACTTGCCGAGATAGTCGTGCTTGGCCGCCATCTCCTGGTATTCCATGAAGGCGGAGAACTCGGTATCGGGCATGCCTATGGTTTCCAGCAGCAGCGCATAGGCCGCAATATGCACCGTCTCCATGTTGGAGAAGGAGGCCAGCATCATGCGCACTTCAACCGGCTTGAAGAGCGGCATGTAGTTTTCCATGTAGTTCGCGCCCACCTCCACGTCGGACTGAGTGAAGAAGCGGAAAATCTGGGTCAGCAGGCTGCGCTCGCCATCGGTGAGCTTGGTCGCCCAGTCCTTGCAGTCCTCGCCCAGCGGCACTTCCTCGGGCAGCCAGTGCACCTGCTGCTGGCGCTTCCAGAACTCATAGGCCCACGGATAGCGGAACGGCTTGTAGGCAAAGCTCGGGGTGAGCAGGCCGGGGCGGTCGCTGGAGATGATGGGGCCGGTGGTCATGACGGGTCTTCCGATTCCTCTGCTGGCACATGCTTAACGGATGATGGGGCTTTGCACACGCTTGGCAAGGCCGGTCCGGCCCCGGCGTGAATCAGTCCGCCACCCGTCAACAGCATCTAGATATAGTGGTTAAGCGGGCCCTAACGTCCACCCCTTGTGTGTGCATGGGGCGGGAAATGTGATGATTGAAACGTGGAAAAGTTTGGGAGGGGCTGAGCATCAGCAATGAGATGGACCCCGGCTCGGGGGCCGGGGCCCCCGGTGGGAAGGCCATTGAGCCAACCGGGCTGAGCATCAGCAAAAAAGCAAACGCCCGCGCCAGGGGAAAAGCGCGGGCGTTGCCATGGTCAGGACGGTTGGCGCGTTACGCAGCCTTGGTCTTGGAGCCGCTGATCAGCTTGGCGCCGGACTTGCCATTAATGGCGATCTGGCGCGGCTTCTTCGCTTCGGGGATTTCGCGCTCCAGCGCGATGACCAGCAGGCCGTTTTCAAGGCGCGCTTCGCGCACCTGCACGTGGTCGGCCAGGTGGAAGCGGCGCTCGAACGCGCGCTCGGCAATGCCGCGATGCAGGTATTGGCGGGCGCTCTCGCCTTCGGAGGGCACGCGCTTGCCGGTGACGGTCAGGACGTTTTCCTGAACCTCGACATCGAGATCGCCTTCGCCAAACCCGGCGACGGCCAGCTCGATCAGATAGCGGTTCTCGTCCACCTGCTCGATATTATAGGGGGGGTAGCCATTGCCGCCTTCCAGCTTGGCCGCGCTGTCGATCATGTTGGCCAGCCGGTCAAAGCCGACAATCGTGCGGTAAAGGGGCGTGTAGTCGATGGTACGCATGGATGATCCTCCTTCAGAAGCGATCCTTCTGGCCCGTTCGGCGCCCCCAATGGCGGGCTGCGCTTGCGGGCCGGTTACACAAGCCCCGGAGCCCGTTATGGCGCTCCGGTCCAATCGATTTGGGTAGCGTGTCCGAGGTGCGCAAGGGGCATGCGCGTGAAAACCGCAAGACGCGTGTGAGAGACAGATTTTGCGGCCCGGCGGACGGGCGCTAGACTGGCAGGTGATTTGCTGCTCGCGCTATCAGAACCGCTCCATTCCAGCCTGAGAAGGATACTCCGCCAGCCATGCGCGCCATTCTCGCCCTGTCAGCCGCCTTTCCGCTTGCCCTGGCCCTTGCCGCGTGCGGCGCGCCGTCCGAGACGCCCGAGGATGACGCCCCGGCCGCGATCGAGACCGATGCTGCCGTCAGCCCTGATCTCGACGAAGACGGTCTGCCGGAAGGGGGCGGGGAAGCGGTGCTGGAAGACGATGGCGTGGACGTCCAACCTGACGCGGCCACAGCCGGGGAGGCCGGTACGCCGGCACTGTCCGCCTTGCCTGAGACCGGTTCTCTGGCCTGGGCGGTGGCAGGGGAGTGGCGCGGAGATGCACCTGCGCGCGATATCTGGCGCAATCCGCGCCAGACGCTGGAGTTCTTTGGTGTGGATCCGTCCGGCACGCTCGTCGAGATATGGCCCGCCGGTGGCTGGTACACGCAGGTGCTCGCACCCTGGATTGCGGCCAATGGCGGCACCTACGTCGCGGCCCATTTCCCGGCCAATGGCTCGGAGAGCATGCAGGCCTTTCTCCAGAATTTCTCGGAGCGCTTCTCTGCGCCGCTCTTCGGCGAAATCGTGATGGCCGAGTTTGGACCGGAAACCGGCCCGATCGTGGAGCCGGGCAGCGCCGATGCCGTGCTCACCTTCCGCAATGTCCACAACTGGATGGCGCGCGGATTTGAGGAAAAGGCCTTTGCCGATTTCTACGCTGCCCTGCGGCCGGGCGGCATTCTGGGCGTGGTCGAGCACCGCCTGCCGGCCAGCCAGCCGCAGGACCCGCGTGCGGCTTCGGGCTATGTGCAGGAAGACTATGTGATCGCGCTCGCTACCGAGGCCGGATTCGAGCTGGTTTCATCTTCCGAGATCAATGCCAATCCGGCCGATACCGCCGATCATCCGTTCGGGGTATGGACCCTGCCGCCGGTTCGCCGCTCTTCTCCTGTGGGCGAGGAGCCGGATCCGGGATTCGACCAGACCCCCTATGACATGATCGGGGAGTCCGACCGGATGACGCTGCTCTTCCGCAAGCCGGAATAAGCCGATCGGCAGACCTGATTCACGGCATGCGGGGCAAAGCCCCGCATGCCTGCCTACAGAAACAGGAAGAAGACCGCGAGGACCAGGGCGGTGTCGGTGATCCGGCCTGCGCTTCTCATGCCCGGCGCTCCATGCGCGGCCCCGGCATGGGGGCGGCACTCGTCCCGGCATAGCTGGACCGGTAGCGGCGCCGTTCCGCCTCGTCAGCGCGCAGTCCCCGGCGGGGATGCCCGTGCAGCACCGGCACCCAGCCCGTCCCGGCAAGCGCGATGCCCGGCAGCTGCGCCGCGGCCCGCATGGCCGGCGTGTGCGGCGGCGGCAGGGCCGGGTTTTGCGCCTGCGCAGCCGGGCGCACATCATCCCGCCGCGCGATAATGGCGGGCGGGGGATAAGCACCGGAAATGGGCGAAACGGGCTCGGTCATGGCTCCTGCCACGCAAGGACCGGGCCAGTCTTAACCCCTCGTAAACTTCTGTAAACACCCCCTTAACCACGCATCTGCCGCCGCCTGCGTGCCACCGCGGCACCTGCAGGCGTATCAGAGCGGGACGGCTTTTCGGGCGAGCCCTAGCTGCCTGCCAGCTTGTCCAGCTTGGCGCGCATGGCTTCCAGTTCGTCGCGCAGCGCCTTCACGTCATCGGCGCTGGAGGCAGGCCGGGAGGGCGCTTCACGCGCCGCCGGGGCATCTGGGTCTGCGCCATGGGTGCGGGCATCAAAGGGCGTGAACATGCGCATGGCCTGTTCGAACATGGCCATGTTGCGCCGCGTCTGCTCTTCAAGAAGCTGCATGGAGGCAGTCGGCGAGCCCATGGCTCCGGCCATTTTCTCGCGCATCTCTTCCTGCTGGCGCATGAAGTTTTCCATCGACATGCGTAGATAGCCGGGCACGAAGGCCTGCATGGAATCGCCGTAAAAGCCGATCAGCTGGCGCAGGAATTCGACGGGCAGCAGGTTTGCGCCCTTGGCCTCCTCCTCGAAAATGATCTGGGCCAGCACGCCGCGGGTGAGATCTTCTCCCGTCTTGGCGTCCACCACCTCGAAATCGGCGTCGCTTTTCACCAGCTCGCGCAAATGATCCAGCGTGACATAGCGGCTGGCCGACGTGTCATAGAGCCGCCGGTTTGCGTATTTCTTGATGGTGATTTTTTCGGTCTTGCCTGTGGCGCTCACGCGGTTATCTCCCCCTGGGTGTTGTCAATGTGTGCCGCATCTTTGTGCATGTGCGGCCTTCTTTGGCGTTTGTGGGCCGATTGGCCTCGACAAGAGGCGGTTTCGTGTCCTGTAATACCCTTACGCGGTCTGCGTCATGCTGCAAGCATGCTGCACTTTTGCTGCGCACAATAAACACCTCGTGAAGCGAGGGCTATAGGGAGGTTTTCATGGGACGCACCGCTCTGGTGACGGGAGGCACGCGCGGCATTGGCAAGGCCATCTGCCTGGCGCTCAAAGCAGCAGGTCACACCGTGGCCGCCAATTATGCCGGCAATGACGCAGCAGCAGAAAGCTTCACCAGGGAAACCGGCATCCCCGCCTATAAATGGTCGGTCGCCGATTATGAGGCGTGTGTGGCGGGTATCGGCAGGGTGGAACTGGCCCACGGGCCGGTCGATATTCTGGTCAATAACGCCGGCATCACGCGTGATGCGCCCTTCCACAAGATGACGCCGCAGCAATGGCGCGAGGTGATCGACACCAATCTGACAGGCGTGTTCAACATGACCCATCCGCTTTGGAACTCCATGCGTGATCGCGGATTCGGGCGCATCGTGACCATCTCCTCGATCAACGGGCAGAAGGGCCAGTTCGCACAGGCCAACTATTCTGCAGCCAAGGCCGGCGATATCGGCTTCACCAAGGCGCTGGCCCAGGAAGGCGCGCGCAAGGGCATTACCGTGAACGCGATCTGCCCCGGCTATATCGCCACCGACATGGTGATGGCGGTGCCTGAAAAAGTACGCGAGCAGATCATCGAGACGATCCCGGTGGGACGGCTGGGCGAGCCTGAGGAGATTGCGCGCTGCGTGGTCTTCCTCGCTTCGGACGAGGCCGGCTTCATCACCGGCGCCACACTTACGGCCAATGGCGGCCAGTACATGATCTGACGTCCGGCGGCAGAATTTATTCCGCACAAGGGACAGTTTGGCCGTGAAACTGCCCCTTTTTTCCGGCACGTTCGCCCCATGAACAGGGGAATCGTGGTCCTTCTCCTTGCTGCAGCCGGGGCTTGGGTTGTGGCGGCAGGAGACGGGCTTGGCCAGCCAAATCCGTTCTCGCGCCTGACCGGCCGGGAACAGCCGGTTGAAGCGTCTGCCGTGTGGTACGAGCGGGCAGACCGGCGTGGCCGCATCGTGGTGGACCGTTCCGGCAATCCTGCCCTGATATGGCAGGAGGGCAGCCAGGAAGTGCATGCGGTCTATGTCAACCGCGCTTCCGGGGGCGGCGAAGTGATGCTCAGCGATACCGACCGAGCCCTTTTGCGTGTCTCCAATCTCGGCGGGGCCACCTATTTCCCTTCAGATGCCCCAGATGGCGTGATTGTCGAGCAGATCGGCCCGGCCCACACGCTGGTGGCGGCGCCTGCCAGTGCGCAGGATCTGCAGCGCATTGCGCGTGAACTGGCCGACGGGATCGGCCGGCTGAACCGCAATCAGGTGACCGTCGAGGTGCCTTCGCTCGGTCCGGTAGATAATGCCTATCTTGCCGATGCGATGCTGCTGGCGCTGATGGGGGCGGAGCGTGCCCAGCGTCGCCATATCCGTGATCTGCGTACGGTGCGTATCGAGACGGGCGCGCGGCCCCATGCGCACATGGCCGGCGGCACGCTGACGATCACGATAGAGCCGGGGCGCGGCTATGCCGGGCGGCCCTCCTCCGATTATATCCGCCGCGCTATCGACGGCGCGCGCTAGCCCTGATTGTGCGGACCCGGCCGCCAGTGGGGTGCTGCCAGTTCGAAACCTGAAAACTCGAAACCCGGTGCCACCACGCAGCTGACCAGCGTCCATCCGCCAAGGCTCTCTGCCGTCTGCCAGGCACCAGCCGGGATGACGGCCTGCGGGCGCTGCCCGGCTCTCAGATCCGGTCCGAGCCGCGCCGCGCTTGCCTCCACGCCATCGGGCGAGACGGTAAGCGCCAACGGCGCGCCGGCATGCCACAGCCATATCTCGCTGGCATCGACCCGGTGCCATGCGGACACCTCGTCCGCAGCCAGCAGGAAATAGATGGCGGTGGAATGCGCACGGCCTTCCCCGTTCAGCGCGTCGCGGAATGTTTCCACATACCAGCCGCCTTCGGGATGCTTTTCCATGCCGAGAAGGCGGATGATCTCGACCGCTTCCATGTCGCCGCTGACCGCCCTCACCGGAAGCTGTCCTTTGCCTGGCGCACAGCAGCATAGACCGCAGCATCGCTCGCCGTTTCAAGCCCGAGACGGGTGCGCAAGACCGTATCATCCCAGCGCAGGAAGGGGTTGGTCGTCTTCTCCCGTCCCAACCTGGCCGGGACAGTCGGTTTGTGCTCTGCGCGCAGGGCTTCCACTTCGCTCGCATAGCGGGCAAGCGCGTCATTATCCGGGTCGATATGGCGGGCGAAGCGGGCATTGGCGGCGGTGTATTCATGTGCGCAATAGACCATGGCCGCATCGGGCAGGGCGCGCAGGCGCGCCAAGCCGGCCTGCGCCTGTTCGGGCGTGCCCTCAAACAGCCGCCCGCAGCCCAGCGCGAAGAGCGCATCTCCGGCGAACAACACGTTCTCGCTCGCGAACCAGTAGGCGATATGGCCCAGCGTGTGCCCGCCGGTATCGATCACTTCGGCTTCCAGCGCGCCAAGGCGGATGCGGTCGCCGGGTTCTACCGGGCGGTCGACATGGCCTATTTTGTCTGCCTCGCTGGCAGGCGCGGTGATTGTCGCGCCACTGGCCTCGCGCACCGCATCATTGCCGCCGGCATGATCCCAGTGATGATGGGTGTTCCAGATATCGCTGATCTGCCATCCGGCGCTGTCCGCCTCGGCAAGGATCACGCGCGCATCGGGGCTGTCGATGCTTGCGCACGCGCCGGTCTCGCTGCAGCGGGCGAGGAAGCCGTAATTGTCCTCAAGGCAGGCAAATTGTCTGATTTCGAGCATGTTCTGTCCTGATCTGTCGCATCCCGATGGCTTACCAGCCGGGTGCGCAAAGCCTATCATCCCCGCGATCAGAGAGGCGAGCCCATGCGCACCGATGCCGTGGAAATTGACCGGTTCTACCGCACCCGCCGAGGCGAGGCCGCGCGCACCATGGCGCAGCGGCGCCTGAGCGCGCTCTGGCCGGACACCAAGGGGCTGGATGTGCTGGGCTATGGTTTTGCCACGCCCTGGCTGGAACCCTACCGGGAGAGCGCGCGGCGCACCGTCGCCTTCATGCCCGCGGCGCAAGGGGCCATCGCCTGGCCGGACGGGCGCGGCGGGCAGGGCAGCGAGCGGGGCCTCGCCTGCCTTGGCGAGGAGATACGCCTGCCCTTTGCAGAGGCCATGTTCGACCGGATCATCGTTGCCCATGCGCTGGAGGAGGCCGAAAACATGCAGCGCCTCCTGCGCGAGCTGTGGCGGGTGCTGAGTCCGGAAGGGCGGCTGGTGATCATTGCTGCGCACCGCTCCGGCGCCTGGGCGCGGGTGGATGCCACCCCGTTCGGCCATGGACGGCCCTTCTCGCGCGGCCAGCTGACGCGTGCGCTGCAGGGTGCGCTGTTCGAACCCAGCGCATGGGCGCGCGCGCTCTATGCGCCGCCGTGGAACTGGCTGTGCGGCCCGCGCACGGCCAACGGTTTCGAAGCCGTAGGCGAGAAGCTGTGGCCGGGATTTGGCGGACTTATTCTGGTCGAGGCGGTCAAACATGTCGGCGCAGTGCGTCCGCGCGGTGCGCCTGTACCGGTCAAACCCCTTGAAGCGGCGCGCCCTGCCGGGCTATCTGCCCAGCCTGCTCCCCAGACTACGACCCGAAAGGATGAGCCTTCATGACCCTTCAGCCCCGCCCCGGCATTCTCGACATCAAGCCCTACAAACCGGGTTCGGCCGCGCCCAAGGGGGCGGTGAAGCTCTCCTCCAACGAAAATGCCCTCGGCTGCAGCCCGAAGGCGGCCGAGGCCTTCCGGGAAGCGGCCGACCGGTTACACATCTATCCCGATGGTGGCGCGCTGCGTCTTCGCGAGGCGATCGGGAAGGCTGAAGGCGTTGATCCGGCACAGATTGTGTGCGGGGCGGGGTCGGACGAAATCCTGCAACTGCTCGGCCGCGCCTATCTCGGCCCCGGCGACACCGTTCTGCAGAGCCAGTATGGCTTTCTGGTCTACCGGCTGGTCGCCATGCAGTCCGGCGCGCAGATCGTGTCTGCTCCGGAAAGCGGTCATACGACCGATGTTGACGCCATGTTGGCCGCCGTCCGCGAGCACAGGCCGCGTATCGTGTTCCTGGCCAATCCGAACAACCCCACCGGCACCTGGATACCGCGCGCGCAGATCGAGCGCCTGCATGCCGGCCTGCCGGAAGATACCCTGCTGGTGCTGGACGCGGCCTATGGCGAGTTTGTCGATCACCCCGATTATGAGTCCGGCATGGGGCTGGTGAACCATCACGACAATATCGTGGTCACGCGCACCTTCTCGAAAATCCACGGTCTGGCCGGCATAAGGCTCGGCTGGGCCTATGGTCCGGCCCATGTGATCGATGTGCTGAACCGGGTGCGCGGCCCCTTCAATGTGAACCTGCCGGCCATCGAGGCCGGGATCGCCGCGATCAATGACAAGGCGTTTGTCGAGCAATCAAAGGCACATAATGCGCGCTGGCTCGCCTTTCTGACCCAGCAGCTGGGCGGGCTGGGGCTGGAAGTCACCCCTTCGGTGTGCAATTTTGTGCTGGTCCATTTCCCGCAGACTGCGGGCAAGATGGCAGAGGATGCTGACCGCTTCCTCACCTCGAAGGGCCTCGTGGTGCGCGATGTGAAGCCTTACGGCCTGCCCCACGCCCTGCGCATTTCCATCGGGCTGGAAGAGGATAACCGGCGCGTCGCCGATGCGCTGGCCGAGTTCATGGGAAGCTAGCCTTTCGGCTTACTCCTGCGGCAGTTCGGGCAGGTCTGGCGGAGCGGGCAACGGCCCGGCAAGCGGGCCGACATCGCCAATGCGGGCCGGGCCCAGAAATACCCCGCCCTGCTGCAGGCGGAATGGCAGGGCTACGCCGCCATCCCGGCGCGGTGCCATCATCAGGGCCAGACGCACCGCCTCGCCCTGATCGGCCGAAAGCGTTCCGGCCCGCACCAGGCTGGCTACCAGCGTATCGGGTTCACCGACCATCACCGACAGGCGCCCCTCCGGACGCAGCTGGGCATCAACGCCGAGCGAGCCATCGCCCGTGAGGCGTGCCGCACCCCATTCCATCTGCGTGCCTGCGATCTCCAGCCGTCCGCCCTGGCTGCTCCAGCGGGCAAGGTTTGCGTCCGCCGCCAGCGCGCTCCACTCGGTCAGCGCCGCATCAAGGCGCAATATCCCGGCCCGGTTCCCGAAAGCGTCCAGCGTGGCCGCATCAAGCTGGCCCTCGCCCAGCGTCAGGCCGGTGATCTCGAGGCGCAGCCGCAACCGGTCATCGTCCTCGATCAGGCCGGACAGGATCAGGCTGTCCAGTGCTTCCACGACCACTGCGCCGCTCGCCTCGTCAACAAGGCGCGCACCGGTCAGCTCCGCTCCGATGCGGATGGTGGAGTTCTGCCGCCCGGCAAGGCTGAGCCGGGCGGTCTGTGCTTCGGCGAGATAGCGCGCAGGCCCGTTCTCACCGGGCAGGTCAAATCGGGCGGGAGTGCCAAAGGCGAGAATCCAGTGATTGATATTATAGGGCAGCGCGCTGGCCGACAGGACCGGGAAGCGCGCATGCCATCCGCCATCTTCCGGCGGGGCGGTGATATCCGGCTCGGCGATATTGACCGTGAAACGGAAGGGAAAGCCGTTCACCTCGATGCCCTGATGGGTGATCTGATAACCTTCGGCTTCCTGCTCGGCGATCCAGCTTTCGCCGGCCTTGCGGATCTCGCCGGACATCCAAAGCCAGTAGGCGCCATAGATGAGGATGGCCACGCCAAACAGGATGAAGGGCAGGAAAAGGCCAAGGCGCGAGCGCGCGCCGCCTGAACGATTGCCGGTGCGGATCATGCTGCGGCCTCCCCGGCTGTCAGCTTACGCCCGGCTTCGGCCAGCAGGGCGTCAGAGGCGGTCTCGATTCGCGCTTCCAGCGTGGTCATGAACTCGCCCTTGGAAAGGCCCGGCTCTATGGCAGGCAGGAATTCAACCAGGATGGTGCCCGGACTGCGTACAAAGCCCGATCCCGGCCAGTAGAGACCGGAATTGAGCGCGACCGGCACGCACGGCACGCCCATCGCGCTGTAAAGCCCGGCAACACCCGGCTTGTAGCTCTCCCCGGCACCGGGCTTCACCCGCGTGCCTTGCGGGAAAATCACGATCTGGCGGCCCTCTCCGGCGCGTTGGCGCGCAGCCTTGAGCATGTCACGCAGGGCCTTGGCGCCCGCCGAGCGGTCCACGGCCACATTCTTCAGCTTCATCGCGTACCAGCCAAAGACGGGCAGGAATTTCAGCTCTTTTTTCAAAATGATCGCCGGGTCGGGCAGGATCTGCCAGAAAGCCAGCGTCTCGAACATGGACTGGTGCTTGGACGCGACCAGTGCCGGACCTTGCGGGATGTGCTCGCGCCCGCGCACCTCGAAGCGGATCCCGCACAGCACGCGCAGGCCCGCAAACACCAGAACGAGATAGAGGTTGAAGCAGGCTTTCGCCCAGCTGCGCGGGCCGAGCAGGGCGGGCAGGCAGATCAGGCCCAACACGGCCATCAGGCCGTAAAGCCAGATCACGAACAGGGCTGAACCGATGACACGCAATTGTCCCGCGCTCCTAAATCCGTTGCGGGGCCTTTCTTGCGCGGTTCAGGCGCCCGCGTCGAGGGGCTGGCGCAGGATTTCGCGGGCATAAACGGCCGTAAACTTCAGATATTCCTGCAACCAGCGGCGTGCAGCACGGGTGCCGGTCCAGGGCGGGGCGGTGCTGACGCCATGCGGGACGAGCGCGCGCCCGGGCATGGCCGCTTTCAGCTCCAGCATGGCGCGCGGCATGTGGAAGTCGGAAGTGACAATGACCAGGCTGTCATAGCTATGATTTGCGGCCCAGCGCGCGGTTTCCTCGGCATTGCCCACCGTGTTGGCCGCTTCCACGCCGATATCGACGCAGCATTCAAACAGTTCCGCCGGCGCTCCGGAGGCCGTCCGCACCGCGCCCATGGTCACTTCCGGATTGGCCCCTGAGATCAGCAGGCGCGTGCCGCGTCCCTCGGCCAGAAGCGAGACACCGGTCGCCACACGGCCCTCGCCGCCGGTCAGGGCCACAATCGCGTCAGCGCGCGCGTCAGCGTCCGGCGAATGGGCGAGTCCTGCGCGCACGAAAAGGGCAAAACCCAGCGCACCGGTCAGAACCAGCGCAAAGGCACCAAAGCGCAAAATCGAGAACAGGGCCTTCATGGCAAACAGGTTTCACCGTCTTGGCGGGGCAGAATCGTTGCCCGGCAGGCAGGAATGAATATGGCGCCAACGTCTCCCTGTGCCAATGCGCAAATCCGCCGCCCGGTTCCCGGCTCAGGCCCAGCGCGCGGCAAGAGCGGTGGTGATGGCCAGACGCGCAGAGAGAGCGGCAACCAGCCCGGACAGAAATGCAGCCGCCGGCAGGATCAGGATGGCGCCCCAGCCGGGCAGCAGGCTTGGCAGGAAGAAGATCGCGCCCGCTGTTCCGCCGAGCTCTGCCAGTGTAAACGCCGCCAGCAGGGCGAGCAGCGCTCCGGCGATGCCGGCTTTCAGGCCCAGCATGAAGAAGCGCTCCTGAAAGAGGCCCGTAATGAAGCGGTCGGGCGCGCCTACCAGATGCAGGGCGTCAGCCACGTCCCGGCGCATGGACAGGGAAGCGCGCGCTGCAAAGGCGATTACGGCTGCCGCTGCGCCGCAGACCAGCAGGGCCAGCCCGATCGCAAACCAGCGCACGGTGATGGAGGCCCGCGCCAGCGCCGCAGCCCAGAGCTGGTTATCATCCACGATCACCCGGTAGGCGGCATCGTCGAACAGGGTTTCGATGGCTGCCGCGAGCGGTGGATCGTCGGGGTCGACATTCAGGGTGACGAGGCGCGGCAGGGGAAAGTCATCGGGCAGGCTCGCCCGGCCCAGCCAGGGACGCAGCAGGGCTTCGGACGCGGCGCGCGAGCGTATCTCCACGCTGATCACGCCGGGCAGGCCGGATGCCAGCTGACCGGCCTCCTGTGCGGCCGCCTCGCCGTCACCGTCTGCGCCCGGGATTATCTGCAGCGTGATCTCGCTGGCCAGTTGCCCAGTCCAGGCATCGGATGCGCGCCATGTGCCCGCTGCGCCGATCACGGCGAGGCAGGCGAGAAAAACCAGGATCGCACACACCGCCAGCAGGGGCAGATCGCGGCCCGCTTCCGGCGGCAGGAGGGGGGCAGGACGGCGGGTCTGGCTCATGCCGCGCGTGTCCGGGTGGTCAGCCGTCCACCGGCAAGTTCCAGCACAGGAACCTTCATGGAGCGGATCAGCGCGATGTCATGGCTGGCGATCAGCACGGTGGTGCCCAGCCGGTTCAGCTCGGCAAACAGGCGCAACAGCCGCCGCGCCATCTCCGGATCGACATTGCCCGTGGGTTCGTCCGCGATCAGGATTTCCGGACGGCTGACCACGGCGCGCGCAATGGCGGCGCGCTGCTGCTCCCCGCCCGAAAGCGTGGGCGGCAGGGCGTCGATGCGCTCACCCAGGCCCACCCAGTTGAGCAGTTCCACAATGTCCTCGCGGTACTGGCTCACGCGCTGGCCTGCCACGCGCAAGGGGAGGGCGACATTATCGAACACGGAGAGATGGGTGAGCAGGCGGAAATCCTGGAACACCACCCCGATCCGGCGGCGCAGCACGGGCAGGTCGTCGCGGGCCAGCGCGCTGGTATCGGAACCGAACAGCGAGATGAGCCCGCGCGAGGGCCGCTCGGCGAGATAGATCAGCCGCAGGAGCGAAGTTTTGCCCGCGCCGGACGGACCGGTCAGAAACTGGAAACTTCCACGCGCTAATTCAAAGGAAATATCGCTTAACACTTCCGGCCCCCGGCCATAGCGCATGCCGACATTGTCGAAGCGCACGGCCGGCCCGGCATCCGGATCACGATGGGGTTCGGGCTGGGTCTGATCCATCAGGCGGGTCCGGAAGAGGCGGCGGCATGAAGGCGGATGTGTGAGCTATGCGAGCTGCACGCGAATCCGACTATGCAGGAGAAAAGAGGGATGCGTCCATGATCGTGACCTGCCCCAGCTGTGAGACGCGCTACCGGGTCGACCCCGAGGCGATCACCGTCCGTTCCGGCCGGGTGCGCTGTGCTGCCTGCGGTCATGGCTGGAAGGTGTCGGAGGAGGAGCTTACCCCTGCCGAACCGGCAAAGCCCTCCTTGCGCAAGACGCCGGTGGATGGCGGGCCGAAGCCGGCCTCGCCCATGGAGGCGGTCAATCCGCACGAAGTGGTCAGGAAGCGCGCCGAAACCCGCCGCCAGCGCGCCCGCAAGACGGTGGAGGGCGCCGGATGGGCTGTCGTCGCCGCCTGCTGCCTGACGGTGCTGGGCGCGGCTTTCCTTTTCCGGGTCGATATCGTCGATGCGTTCCCGCGTTCCGCCAGCGCCTATGCCGCGATCGGGCTGGAGGTGAACCCGCACGGGCTAGAAGTGCATAATCTGCGCGCCTATGCGGCCGAGGATGAGACAGGCGGTCTTGTCGTCGAGGGCGTCGTGGTCAACGTCACGGGCCGCGAGCGCGCGGCGCTGCCGCTGCGCGCCATGATCCTCGATGCTGAAGGGCAGGTGCTGGTGGAGTGGATGGTGATGCTCGACGCGCTGAGCCTGCCCGGACGCGGGGAGGAGGCGTTCCGCTCCGTGCTCGCCGATCCGCCCGAAGGCGCGGCAGAGCTGGAAGTGGTCTTCTCACCAGAGACCTGAGCCTTCTAGAACCGGTCCAGAAGCCGTTCGATATAGGCGCGCTCTTCCTCGGTGAGGGAGCCATCCCCGGCCCGGCGGCGCAGTTCTTCAAGAATATCACGCGCGCGCTGACGCTCGATCTCCGAAGGAATTTCCGCCTCGCCGCCCGTACCGCCGCCATCCATTTCCCGGCCCAGCGGATCGCGGTCGCGCTGTCCGCGTCCGCCCTGCTCGTTCTCCGCCTGCAGGCGATCGGCGGTTTCGGCCGCTCCTTCGCGCAAGGAACGCAGCGCCCCGTCCTGCGCATCAAGGGCGCGGCGCTCATCGCCGTCCTCGATGGCCCGGCGCGCTTCCTCCATCTGGCGCCCCGCCTCGCCAAGCGCTTCCTCGCCTTCTTCGGACATGCCGCCCGGCATGTTCTCGCGCAACTGGTCCAGACGCTCGCGCAGCAGGGCCTGACGGCCCGCCAGCTCGCCCGGCCCGCCCTCCTCGCCCGCTTCGCCGTTTTCTGGTGGGCGCGACATGTTGAACGTCTCGTCCATCAGGCCGCGCTGCTCGCCGATGATCTCGCCCATTTCTTCGAGCGCCTCGCGCAGGGCGCGCGCCATCTCGCTCTCACCCATGCCCTGCCCGCCGCCGCCGGCCATGATCTGCATGTTGCGCAGTAATTCGGTCAGTGCCGCCAGCGCGCGGCGTGCGCCTTCGGTATCACCCAGCTCGGTCGCCTCGCGCAGCGCATCGAGCAGGTCCTGCAGCATGTCGGCGCTGAGATTCATGCCGCCGCCCGCCCCGCCGGCCAGTGCCTCCGACTGCATGGCCTCGCGCATCAGCGCGGCGATGTAATTGCGGGTGGCCTCCTCAAACTGGTCAAAGAGCGCGGCCAGCTCCATCTCGCTTGCCCCGCGCGCCAGACCATCGGCCAGCGCCCGCTCGGCGGCGCGCAAGGCCGCTTCGGCATCGGCCAGCGTACCGAGCTCCGCCCTCAGCGCGATCTGCCAGAGATCCTCGTCCATATGGGAGAGATCATCCATCTCGCGGGCGCGGCGCACCTCGTGCATGGCCGTGCGCAGACCCAGAAACACGATCCGGTCACGGAAATAGGAGGAGGGGGCATCGGATAGCGCATCAAGCGCCATGGAAAGCCTCTGTACGGCCGCAGGAGCGCGCTCAAGGCGCAGATGGGGCTGGTCATCCAGCCAGGGCGAAATGGCATCCAGAGAGGCTTCTGGAGGGCTTTCCGGGCGGCCTGTGTAGGGGCCGGCCCCGGCCACGAAACCGCGCCGCTCATGAGCCACCGCACGCGCCATCGCATCGAGGAAAAGCCGTTCCGGCAGACGCAGCGCAATGGCCCCGGTGCGGCCAGACTGCCCGGCCCCGTCAATGCCCTCCACGCGGACCAGAACGCGCTCGCCCGCAAGGGGGTGACGCGCGGTTTCCACGCTGGCCCGATAGCGGTCCGCCTCGCGGGCGGGTGTCACGGCGCCGGAGGGAATGTCGATGGCGTCCCAGTCCCCGTCTGCCGGGTCGCGCCCCTCGCTGGGATCGGGTGCCACCAGCAGGCGGTAGGCCTTGATGCCGTAATCATCCTCGGCCGTGAACTCCAGGATCAGCCGGCCTTCGCGGCGGCTTTCCGGTTCGGCAACCAGTGCGAGGCGGGGCGGGTGATCGGGGATGAGCGTGATCTCGATACGCTCGTGAAACGCGCCAAGGCGCACCGTGACCGGACCGCTGTCCTCCAGCGTGACGCGCAACTGGCGCACGCCAGGTCCGATTTCCTCGATCTCCGCGTTGTCGGCACCGATAACGCGCGGATCGCGGCTGATGCCGGTAATGCGTGCAGCCAGCACAGAGCCTTCCGGTGCCCGCGCTTCCCGGCGTTCCCGCAGGAACTGTACGGGCCGTCCGGTATAGGCGGGCGGTTCGATCCAGAACTCGGCCAGCGCGCGCTCTGCGCCGCCGGACAGGGGACGGACGGAAAACGCGTCGCCAAGGCGCGGGGCCGCTAGATCACCCGCATGCAGCACGCCGACGCCCAGCACGATGACGGCAAACACGCGCAGACCATAAGGGTCCAGCCGTGCCCATGCCGCTTTTGGACGGCGGGCCTTCGCGGCGGCCAGTGCCGCGCGCATGCGGCCTCTGTGGGCCAGCCAGAGCACGCTTTCGCCGGTAGCCGGTTCGTCGCGCAGCGCTTCGAAGGGACGCCCTTTTAGTGCGCTGTCTTCTTCCACCCGGCGTTCGGCGTCTTCGGCGGATGGCCAGCGGAAGGCACGCGCCGGGCGGATGGCGAGCGACACGCCGATCCCGAACAGGGCCAGCGCGCTGATCATCCGCCAGGGATCACCAATGCGTTCAAACAGGCCCGATACGGCCAGTATCAGATACAGTACAACCATGGCCGCCGGACCAGCCAGTACCGGCGCGGCGCGTTCCCATAGGAGCCCGAGGCGGGCAAGTTGGACGGGCCAGAGTGTCATGTCACGGTCAGCCTAGCCGGACTGCCAGCCGTGCGCACCCGGTCTGTTCACCGCCAGATGCAGTTGTTCCGGGCACTCAATCGTCCCAGTCATCATCCTCGAACAGATCCTGTCCGGGTATGGTAGGCAGGCCGTCGTCGGTCTGGTCCTCATCCTCGAACTGGGCATCGGCTTCTTCCTGCGCCTCGGCGGCTTCGGCGGACGGGTCAGCGGCGCGCTCACCGCCCCAAAGCGGAGCAGGGCGTTCCAGAGAGCCGCGATTGCCACAAGCGCCAAGCGCGAGAGCTGCAAACAGGATGAGAAGAAGGGTGGCGCGCATGGGTGTCAGGCCTTTTCCGCTAGCCGCCGGGTCCAGAGCGCGCACTGCTCACGTACGCGCACCGGCGCCGTCCCGCCAAAGCTGGTCCGGCTTTCCATCGAGGCCCTTGCAGAGAGCACGGTGAAGACCTCCGCGTCAATGCGCGGCTCTACCGCCTGGAAGGCGTCCAGCGGCAGGGCGGAGAGCGGCACGCCGCGCTTTTCGGCTTCCTTCACCACGCTGCCGGCAATGTGGTGGGCGTCGCGGAAGGGCAGGCCCAGCTCGCGCACCACATAATCGGCCAGGTCGGTAGCGTCCGAATAGGCTTCGCCAGCGGCTTCCTCCATCGCCTCGCGGTTGAAGGAGAGGTCTGCGGCCATGCCCGTCATCGCCGCGATGGCAAGCTCCAGATCATCAAACGCGGTGAAGACCAGCGCCTTGTCTTCCTGCAGATCTTTGGAATAGGCGAGCGGCAGGCCCTTGCAGACGAGGATCAGGCCCTGTAGCGCGCCTGCAATCCGCCCGGGTTTGGCGCGTACCAGCTCCGCCGCGTCGGGGTTTCGCTTCTGCGGCATGATGGAGGACCCGGTGGAGAAGGCGTCGGTGAGCCGCGCAAAGCCGAAGCGGCGCGAGGTCCACAGAACGATCTCTTCGGCAAAGCGGGAGAGATTGACCGCAGCAATCGTTGCCGCGCTCAGTGCTTCCAGCGCGAAATCGCGTGAGGATACGGCATCAAGCGAATTGGCCATGGGCCGGTCGAAACCCAGCGCCTTGGCCGTCATCTCCCGGTCGATGGGAAAGGCGGTCCCGGCCAGCGCGGCTGCGCCCAGCGGGCTTTCATTCAGGCGCGCGCGGGCATCGGCAAACCGGCCGATATCACGCTCGGCCGCCTCCACCCAGCAGAGCAGATGATGGCCAAGGCTGACCGGCTGTGCGGTCTGCAGATGGGTAAAGCCCGGCATCACCCAGTCGGCATGAACTTCAGCCTGCGCCACAAGGGCACGCTGATAGGCGCGAAGCCCCGCTTCCATGCGCTCACACATACCCCGCAGCCAGAGCCGGAAATCGGTTGCCACCTGATCATTGCGCGAGCGCGCGGTGTGCAGGCGGCCTGCCGGCGCGCCGATCCGCTCTTTGAGTGCCGCCTCGACATTCATGTGCACGTCTTCCAGCGCGGCTGACCATGTGAACTTGCCGGCGCGGATATCGGCGCGGATGGTTTCCAGCCCGTCTGCGATGGCCCTGGCGTCCTCGCTTGAAATAATGCCGCAGGCGGACAACATCGCTGCATGTGCCAGACTGCCGTCAATATCCTGTTCGGCGAGGCGCTGGTCTATATCCACCGAGGCGTTGATCGCCTGCAATATGGCGGACGGGCCGCCGGAGAATCGCCCGCCCCACATGTCCGTGCCGGCGGTCTGGCGGGTTTCGGGCGTGTCAGAAGCGGTCATGGGCTGGTCCTGGAAGGAAAGAAGATGGGTGAAACGCATAAAGCCTGGCTGAAGGCGAACGGTCTGAAAACGGCGATCATCGCGGCCACGGTAATCGGCGTTGGTGCCGTGCTATACGTCATTTTCGCCTCGCTTGTCAGTTCCACGCCCGGCCCGCTCGACAGCTATGCGCGCGGGGAGATGAGCGCGTTCGTCACGCTGGACGAAGCGCCTGCCCAGCCGCTCGGCCGGATCGTCACCGATGATGGCAGCGAAATCACGCTGGCCGACCGGCGCGGAAAGCTGATCCTCGTCAATTTCTGGGCCACCTGGTGTGCGCCCTGCATCATCGAAATGCCTGAGCTCGACGAGCTGCAGGAGCGCCTCGGCTCGGACGATTTCGAGGTGATGGCGATCTCCATGGACCGCACCATGGACGATGCCCGCCGCTTCTACGAGGAGAACGGGCTCACCCATCTCGCTCTCTATCACGATCCGGCCCTGCGCATGGCGATGAGTGCGGGCGCTCGCGGGCTTCCCACCACCATCCTCTATGACCGCCATGGCGGGGAGATCGGACGCCTCACCGGTGAGGCGGCCTGGGCAAGCGATGACGCCGTCGCGCTTATCGAGGCCGCGCTGGCGCGGTACTAGAACGCAAAATTACTGGCGTTTCACCGGCGCAAGCCGGTGCCCAGCCCCTTTTTCCTTATGCTCAGCCCCTCCGGGCTTCGCTCCTCGCTAAAGCTGCGGGCGCAAGGCCTGTTCCCGGCTTGATCGGGGATCGCGCTTGCGGCGCTGCGCGCCGGGCAGCCAGCCGAGGCCTGACAGAGTCTGCCAGGCTGACCGGCCACCCGCGCGGAAACGGCGGACGGGTAAAGCCCCTACCTGTCCCGCTTGGCCTGCGCCTTCTTGATCTGCTGGCTCACCCGGCCCACTTCGCGCGGATCGGTGATCTGCTCGTTCTTCTTGCTGGGTTTGGCCTTCATGCCCTTGTCAGCGGTCTTGCTGGACGGGCGCTTGGGCGCGCTGGCGGCAGCTTTCAGTTCCATGGCACGCTGCATGCCGGACGCCGTCGCCTGCCGG
Organism: Glycocaulis sp.; assembly: GCA_022565665.1. Lineage (GTDB taxonomy): Bacteria > Pseudomonadota > Alphaproteobacteria > Caulobacterales > Maricaulaceae > Glycocaulis. The sequence continues at coordinate 55,258 of JAIUMI010000005.1, read as the reverse complement.
GCGGAAAGCTCGCGCCGGCGGGTCTGCTCGGAGTTGAGGCGTTTGAGCGCCTGGGCCAGCACCGCCATCTTGTGCTTGGTGCCGAGATTGTCGCCTGCGGGTTTGGCTCCTTGCGGCTTGGCCTTGCCGCGCATCTCGCGGCGCTGGCGCTGGCCGATCTCGCGCGCCCGGTCCCGGCGCTCGCGGATGCGCTTGATGGTGTCGGCAAGCGCCTTGTCATCCAAGCTGCCGATTTCCGGGTGATGGGAATTTTCCACCAGCGCGGCCTCGTCCTTGTCCAGAAGGCGGGCTTCGTCCTTGCGGCTGATCGCCATGAGGGGTCTCCTTTTGCATAAGCGTTGACCGCGATAATCGGTTGAAAGACCACACCTTGCCAAGGCTCGTGCGGTGTTTGCCCCGATATTTTTCAGCGCGCCTGTCCAATCGGTAAGTTGCCGATGCTGCCGCAGCGGGTGTTCAGTGATGCCCGGCCATATTCAGGGGAGGGTGAAATGAGATATCTGCTGGCAACGCTCGCGGCTTCGTGTGCGCTTGCAACTGCTGCGCAGGCACAGGAAACGCCGGGCAAGGCGCTGGAAGCGCTCTATGAGGTGATCTCAGGTCCTGTCGGCGAGGCGCGCGACTGGGACCGTTTCCGCGAGCTGTTCCTGCCCGGTGCGCATATGAATGTGGTAGTCACCGCGCCTGATGGTGGTGAGCGCGTCGTGGTGCTCACGCTGGAGGACTATATCGAGCGCAATGGCGAGCGGCTGGCCGAGATCGGCTTTACCGAGACCGAGACGCGTCGCGAAACCTTCCTCTATGGCGGGATGGCCACCATTCTCTCGGCCTACGAGGCGATCCGGGCCGATACCGGCGAGACGATTGCGGTGGGCGTGAACAGCCTGACGATTGTGGATGATGGCGGCACATGGAAAATCGCCTCCATCGCCTGGCGCGCGGCAGATGAGGACTGGCCCGTGGACCGTGCGTTCGAGCGGGTGGAGTAGGACAGAAGAAGCCCCGGAGCGGATGCTCCGGGGCTTCTTCACTTCGGCGGGGCGTGAGGGGCCTAGTAACCGGCCTTGCCCAGCTCTTCTTCCAGTTCCGGCACGGCCTTGAACAGGTCCGCGACGAGGCCGTAATCGGCCACCGAGAAGATGGGGGCTTCTTCATCCTTGTTGATCGCGACGATCACCTTGGAGTCCTTCATGCCCGCCAGGTGCTGGATGGCGCCGGAAATACCGACTGCGATGTAGAGCTCCGGCGCGACGACCTTGCCGGTCTGGCCGACCTGGTAGTCGTTCGGCACGAAGCCCGCATCCACAGCGGCGCGGCTGGCACCGACAGCGGCGCCGAGCTTGTCGGCGATCTTTTCCAGCATGGAGAAGTTCTCGCCATTGCCCATGCCGCGCCCGCCGGAAATGACGATCTTGGCGGCGCCCAGCTCCGGGCGGTCGGACTTGGACAGCTCTTCAGAGACGAAGCTGGAGGTCGCCACCGCGTCCGGCGCGCTGATGGTCTCCACATTCGCAGAGCCGCCATCGCCGGCCTTTTCAAACGTGGTCGGACGCACGGTGATCACCTTCACCTTGTCGGACGACTTCACCGTCATCATCGCGTTGCCGGCATAGATCGGGCGCACGAAAGTGTCCGCGCTCTCTACCGCCGTAATGTCGGAGATGATCATGACGTCGAGCTTGGCCGCGACGCGGGGCATGAAATTCTTCCCCACGGTGGAGGCCGGAGCCAGAATGGCGTCATAGCTGCCGGCAACCGACAGGACGAGGCTTTCCAGCGCTTCGGCCATTTTGTGGCCCAGTGGCTCGGACTCTGCCAGCATGACCTTGGACACATTGTCCAGCTTGGCCGCTGCATCGGCGACTGCGCGGGCATCCTGACCGGCCACCAGGATATGGATATCCCCGCCGAATTTCTTCGCGGCCGTGACGGCGGCGCGGGTGGCTTCGTTCAGGGTCTTGTTGTCGTGTTCTGCAATAACGAGGACGGACATGATCTACAGCACTCCCGCTTCGTTCTTCAGTTTGGAAACCAGCTCGGAGACCGATTCCACCTTCACCCCGCCCTGGCGCTTGGGCGGCTCGGCGACTTTGAGCACCTCAAGGCGGGGGCTGAGATCAACGCCGTAATCTTCCGGTGTTTTCGCGTCGATCGGCTTGCGCTTGGCCTTCATGATGTTCGGCAGTGAGGCATAGCGCGGCTCGTTGAGGCGCAGATCGGTCGTCACGATGGCTGGCAGGGCGATTGCGACCGTCTGCAGGCCGCCATCAACCTCGCGCGTCACCTTCAGGCTGCCATCGGCCTTCTCCACCTTCGAGGCGAAGGTGCCCTGCGGCCAGCCCAGCAGTGCAGCCAGCATCTGGCCGGTCGCATTGGTGTCATCATCAATCGCCTGCTTGCCCAGCAGCACGATGTCCGGCTTTTCCTCGCCGACCACCTTTTCAAGAATCTTGGCGACGGCCAGCGGCTCTACGGCGGCGTCCGTGGTCACGTGGATGCCGCGGTCAGCGCCCATGGCAAGCGCGGTGCGGATCGTCTCCTGCGCGCCGGCCGGGCCAATGGAGATCACGACGATCTCTTCAGCCAGCCCTTTTTCCTTCATGCGGATCGCCTCTTCGACGGCGATCTCGCAGAACGGGTTCATGGACATTTTCACATTGGCAAGGTCGACGCCGGTCTGGTCGGGTTTGACCCGGACCTTCACGTTGTAATCGACCACCCGCTTGACGGGGACGAGGATTTTCATCAGCCGCTCCGGTTGTCTTCAATCAGCGAAAGGATGACCGGAACAGATTGTCGCGTCCGGCCATGGTGCAGGGCAAAATAGGCGCGGAAACTGCCCCCGCCCACGTGCCATGTCAACGCAGGTGCAAAACGTGTCCGGACATTTTTCATTGATGCTGCGCGCATCCGCGCTTCGCAGCGGGCAAAGTGCCCGGCGGCCGGTTGGCCTTGCAGGCCGGGAATGCGTTGCGGCACTAATCAGGCACAAATCCCCCGGGCCGCCTGACGGACCGGGGGATGAGCCGGGAAAGGCGCAAGCCTACTCGTCGCTGGCGACACTCAGCTCGGTCTCGATGGAGATGTCGATCTCGTCGGAGACTGCCGGCACGGCAAAGTCCATACCCCATTGGGAGCGCAAAATCGTAGTGCTGGCCGAGAAGCCGGCGACCTGGCGGTCAGCATTGAACGGATGCCCGCCTGCATGGTTCAGCGTCACGTCCAGCGTGACCGGATGGGTCTGGCCCAGAAGGGTGAGATCACCGGTCATGGTGCCGGTTTCACCGTCTTCGGTCTCGAACGCGGTCGCAACGAAACGCGCGGTCGGAAACTCTTCGACGTGAAAGAGGTCGCTATGCTCCAGATGGGCTTCGAAATCACCCTGATTGGCACCAACCCAGAAACCGCCGGCAAGATTGAAGGTCACATCAACCGTGGAGTTGGCCGGCTCTTCCAGATCGAGCAGGAGAACGCCTTCATAATCGGTGAAGTAGATGGACTGACGCGAAAGTCCCAGATGATCCCAGGTCGCACGGATCGCGGTGTGGGTGCGGTCAAACTCGTAAGCCACCGGCTCGGCAAGGGCGGCGCCCGACATCATCGGGGCGGTCAGGAAAGCCGCAAGCGAGGCGGCAGCAAAAACGGTCTTCATCGGGCCTGTCTCTCCATTTGATCATTCTCACTGCGGCCACACGCCGCACCGCGAAGACATAGGGAGCCACTACCCCCGGTTTCCAGTGCCGGGGCCGAAAAACCGCGTTGCCATGTGAGAAAGAACGCAGATTCGGTGGCGTCTAACGCGTCTTTCCGGGCACCCAGAGCACGTCGCCCCGGCCTTCTTCATTGGCGATGCGCGCAGCCACGAACAGGAAGTCAGACAGCCGGTTGAGATAGATGATCACCGCTTCGCTGACCGGCTCGCCAGTGTCTTTCAGCTCCACGGCGCGCCGCTCGGCCCGGCGCACGATGGTGCGGGCAAGGTGCAGGCGCGCTGCCGCTTCCGACCCGCCGGGCAGGATGAAGCTGTCGAGCGGGGAAAGCTTCGCGTTGAACTGATCGATATCGGTTTCCAGCCGCGTCGCCTGCTCCGGCGTCACGCGTAAGGGCTCCCAGTCGAGCTTCTTGCCCCGGTCTGGTACGCATAAGTCCGCGCCGAGATCAAAAAGCTCATTCTGGATGCGCAGGAGCGTGTCTTTGAGCGCGCCGTCCTCCAGCGCGGCTATGCCAAGACCTATCGACGCATTGGCTTCATCGACCGTGCCATAGGCCTCCACGCGCGGATCGTGCTTTGCCGCCTCGCTCATATCGCCGAGCCGGGTCGTGCCCCTGTCGCCGGTGCGCGTGTAGATTTTCGTCAGCCGGACCATGGTTTTCCTTGCCTGATTGTAACGTGACCTTGCCGCCCGCCCATGGTGGTAGGTTTTTTTCAAAGCTCCAAGGGGCAGACATAAAGGGGGCGCACATGCTGGCGACATCATGGGCTGCACTGACACTCGCGCTCGCATCTCCGGGCGTCGATGGGGCAGCAGAAGCGCTGCTGGACGCATCGGGAGCGCCGGGCGCGGTGGTGGCGATCCTGCGGGACGGCGAGGTGCGGATCGGCACTGCCGGCACCCGTATCCAGGGACAGGACGCGCCCATCATGCCCGGCGATCTCTGGCATATGGGCTCCAATACCAAGGCGATGACGGCCACGCTCGCCGCGCGCCTGGTCGAGCAGGGCTATATCGGCTGGGACACCCCGATTGGCGAGGCGCTGGAGGGGTTGGAGCTGGACATACACCCCGATCTCGCCCGCGCCGATCTTGCTGCGCTGCTGACCCACCGATCCGGCATCACGCCCAATGCCGGCGTTGTCACAGCCTTGCGTCTAGCGGGGAGTGATAGCGGGCGCGATGTGGTGGCCGACCGGCTCATCTATGCCCGCGCCGTGCTGAGCGAGCCGGGCGGCGCTCCCGGTGAATTCCTCTACTCCAATTCGGGCTATGTTATCGCGGCCATGATGCTCGAACAGGTGACGGCCATGCCCTATGAGACACTGATGGCGCGCGAGGTGTTCGAGCCGCTGGGCATGGAGAGTGCCGGATGGGGCCCGCCGGGCGTTGCAGGCGAAACTGATCAGCCGCGCGGGCACAGACCGGGCATGTTCCGTCTCGTTGTGGCGGAGCCGGGTGTGGGCGCGGACAACCCGCCTGCGATGAATCCGGCGGGCCGCGCGCACATGACGATGGCGGACCTGCTTACATTCCTCGATCTTCACCGGCGCGGCGCGGCGGGTGAGGAGACCGGCTATCTGACGGCGGACAGCTTTGAGCGCCTGCACACGCCGGTGGGCGATTATGCTCTCGGCTGGGGCGTGCGCGAGGACGGCACACTCGCCCATTCAGGCTCCAACACGATGTGGCTGATGACGATGCGGGTGGATGTGCGCCGCGGCATCGTAGCGGCTGCGGGCGTCAATGATGGCCGGCTGGACCGGGTGACCGCTCCGGTCAGCGCCGCGCTGGATGCCGTGATGGATGAGGCTGGCTAGCTGCCGAATGCGCCCTTGGCCCAGAAACCGGCGACAATCACCAGCACCGCCAGGAACTGGAAGAGCACCCGCGCGCGCATCAGCTTGTTGGACCAGGACCGGCCGAAATCCCCGCCCCGGAACAGGGCATAGATCCCCGCCACAAGGGTCAGGAAGACCACGCCCATCAGGATGTAAAGCAGGGTATCGATAAGTCCGATCATGAGCGGTGACATAGACCCTGACGGCGGTTTTCACAATCGAGGCGCAGTAGTTGGGCCAGTTTGCCGCGCCAGCACGCCGCGCGTGCCGACAGAATTTTGATATGCGCATATTGGCTGAATCAGTTCAATGTGCATGTTATAATCCCCGCGCCAGACTGCCCGTCAACAGAACAACGGTTCCTCGCATGCGTGATCAGACGACAAGACGGCGCACGCGTCGTGACGAGCGCAAGGAAGCAACCCATCAGCAGGTGCTGGATGCGGCACGCACCGTGTTTCTCCAGTCCGGCTATGATGGCGCAACGATCAAGGCCATAGCCGCGGCAGCCGGGGTTTCGGCCGGCACGGTGCTCAATGTGGCGCCCAGCAAGGGTGCGCTGCTCGTCATGATCCTGCGCGACGAATACGCCGCCATCCGCGACTCCGTCGACCGTCTGGAATCAGCGCTGTCCGGCGGTCTCATGGACCGGTTGAGCGCGCTGGTGCAGGTGATCATGGAAGCCCAGGTGCGCCATGAGGAATTGTTCGCCGCGGCAATAGCCCATAGCTGGCTGTGGACTGACGCAAGCTATGAAGAAACCGCAGGACAGATGAGCGAAGCCTGGGGCGCCGTGGTGCGGCTGCTCAGCGCCGGAATCGCCAGCGGGGATCTGCGCGCTGATGTCGATCCGCACGAAGCGGCCGCCATGCTGGAGGATGTCTATCTGGGCGTGGCAAGGCGCGCGCGCGGTGCGCGTCTGGATATGGCGGCAAGCTCGGCGATGATGCACCGGCGCCTGCAACTGGCGATCGAGGGTCTGGCGGCGCGCTAGCGCGGCCTTGTCCTGACCGCCGGGCGGGCCTGCGCAGCGTAGAGCCCGGCCAGAATGATCCCGGCTCCGGCGAGTTGTATAGTGCTCAGCGCTTCATCAAAGATCACCCAGCCAGCGATTGCAGCGACAACCGGCTGGATGAGGATCAGCAGCGCTGCAACCGGTGCCGGTACGCGTCCAAGGCCGAACATGATCGCGCCCTGTCCTAGCCCGTGGACCACCACGCCAAGGAGGATGAGCGGTATCCACCCTTCTGCCGTGGCCGGCAGCAGGTCTTCCCCGAAGGCCAGCGTGATGATGAGCGCGATGGGTGCAGCAATCAGGGTGGAGAGGAACATGACGCGCGGGGCAGAGGCCCGTTCACGCGCCTTGCGGGCGGCGAGGATATAGGCTGCATACCAGAAGGCGGTGATAACGCTGAGGAGGTCGCCTCCCAGCCGGTCGGGGTCGATGGCCAGATTGCCCGCCGAGAGCAGGCCCGCTCCGGTCATCACCACGGCGCAGACCACGATGAAGCGGCGCGTCACCGTTTCCTTGAAGAATATCCAGCCGGCCAGCGCCACGATGATCGGGGTGAGATTGGCCAGAAGGGTCGCATTGGCCGCTGTGGTGATGAGTATGCCGGCATGCCAGAAGGCGAGATCGCCAGCAAAGAACAGGCCCGCTAGCACGATAAAGCGCATGTCAGGACTGCCCGGCGCACCGCCCGCCTGCCGGCGGTAAAGCGCCAGCCATAGCGCGAGTGCGGGCAGGGCGAGCGTCAGGCGCCAGAAGGCCGTGGCCTGGGGTCCGACCGGGGAGGCCTTAACCAGAATGGCGGCAAAGGCGATGATGCACGCGCCAGCCAGCAGCGCGGCGACCCCGATCAGCATGGAACGGCGCGCGGCGATTGTCTCTGCGGCGGGCGGGGTGATTGCCGGATCAGCCATGCATGTCCTCGTGGCGCAGCATGTGGCCCTGCGCAATATGCTGGCTGATCAGGGTGCCGATATCTTCCGGCGTGTGGCCTGCCTCGCGCAGCGCCCGCAGCGTGACCGCCCGGTCCCGCTTGGCGTAGCGCCTGCCGTCCGGCCCCGTCAGCAGTGGATGATGGCGGTAGATGACGGGCGGGTAGTCCAGTAGTGCCTGCAGGAGGCGGTGGATATGGGCCGAGCCCGCCAGATCCACGCCCCGGATGACATGGGTCACGCCCTGCAGGGCATCATCATGTACGCTCGCCAGATGATAGCTGGTTCCGGCATCCTTGCGGGCAATCACGACATCGCCTAACAGCTCTGGCCGGGCATTCACGGTCTGCGCGTCATGGGGTGATTCCGATGCCTCAACTGTGAAGGCGAGCGCGTCATACTTGGTTCCGAGATGCGCCCTTGCTGCCTCCAGCGACAGCCGCCACGCATAGGGCTGGCCCGCGTCCAGCAGGGCGCGCTCCCCGGCAGGAGGCAGAGGCCCGCTGACGAATACCTCGCCCGCCTCGTGCGGCGCGCTGGCGATGGCCTCGGCCACTTCCTTGCGCGTCTTGAAACAGCGATAGGCCAGCCCGCCTTCGATCAACCGGTCCAGAGCACTTTTGTACTCGGCCAGATGATCGCTCTGACGGCGCACCAGCTCCGGCCAGTCAAGGCTCAGCCAGCGCAGATCCTCCATGATGGCGGTTTCGAACTCAGGCCCGCAGCGCGTTGCGTCGATATCCTCGATGCGCAGGATGCAGATGCCGCCTGCCTCCTTGGCCGCACCGAAGGCGCAACCAGCCGCATAGGCATGGCCCAGATGCAGGAGGCCGGTGGGCGAGGGAGCGAAGCGGGTGACAAGGCCGGTCATGGCGCGCACTCTAGACAGATGCGCGGCTGACCGGCGAGGGGGTTGTCATAGCGCGCGTGCGCGGCATGATCGGCCTTCCTCCCCAACCCCATCCGGAGTGCCTCGACCCATGATATTGCTGGACGGTCCGCGTATCCCTGCCCGTAGTGGCAAGGCGAAGAAGCTTGTCATCTTGTTTCACGGCTATGGGTCGAACGGGGCGGATCTGGCCGGGCTGGCGCAGCACTGGGCGGCGGACTTCCCCGATGTCAGCTGGGTTTCGCCCAATGCGCCCGAACCTGTGCCGGGTGCGCCGGGCGGGTATCAATGGTTCCCCATCTCAAGGCTTGACCCGGCAGCGATGGAATCGGGCGTGCGCATGGCCGGGCCGACGGCTGACCAGTTCATCGTCTCTGAACTGCGCCGCCACCAGCTTGAGCCGGCCGATCTGGCTCTGGTCGGGTTCAGCCAGGGTACGATGCTCGCCCTGCATCTGGCGCTGCGCCAGCCGTCTGCCATTGCGGGCGTTCTGGGCTATTCCGGCGCACTGGCGGGCGGCGAGAGGCTGAAAGACGAGATGGCTTCACGCCCGCCTGTCATGCTGATCCATGGTGATCGCGATGACGTGCTCCCGGTCGGGTTTTCCTGGCTGGCCGCGCAGCAGCTCGCCGCAGCCGGGCATGGCGCGGAGTTTCATATCAGCCAGGGTCTGCCTCACTCGATCGGGCCGGACGGCCTGGAGCTCGGTGCACGCTTCCTCAAAGCGGCGCTGTCGGGCCGTTACCGGGCCGGACTTGCCGCCTGACGCCTCAAACCCCATTCTTAAGCGTGCGTGCTGCAGAGCTGTGACCAGACTGTCATAGGCCTGTCGCAAGGCTTGGGTTACAGTCCGTCTATCCGGACTGGCATGACTGATTCGTTTATGAATCAGGCGTTAAGGCGAAGGAGACGCGGTCTTCAGGACGGTGAGGGGACATAGACAGTTCGCACATGCACCGGTCCCGGCAAACGGGGCTGCGGCTGGGAGTTGCGGGCCTTTCAAACGGCGGGAGACGGTGTGATGCACATTTCCACCAACGCCCCTGCCGATCTGCGCTGCCTCGTCCTGAACGCGGATTATCAGCCGCTTTCCTATTATCCGCTATCGACCTGGCCGTGGCAGGAAGCCATCAAGGCGGTGTTCCTTGAGCGGGTGGATGTGGTCTCCGAGTACGAGACGCAGATCCGCTCGCCCTCCTTTGCGATGCACGCGCCCTCGGTCGTGGCCTTGCGCGATTTCGTCCATCAGGACCGGCCGCCCGCCTTTACCCGGTTCAACGTCTTCCTGCGTGATGGCTTTACCTGCCAGTATTGCGGCAGCAACAAGCTCGATCTTCTCACCTTCGATCATGTCGTGCCGCGTTCGAAGGGCGGGCGCACGACGTGGGAGAATATCGTGGCGGCCTGCGCCCCGTGTAACCTGAAAAAGGGCGGGCGCACCCCGCGCGAGGCGTCCATGCCGACCCTGCAGCTGCCAGAACGCCCCTCCATGCACCGGCTGCAATCGCAGGGGCGGCGCTTCCCGCCGAAATACCTGCATGAAAGCTGGCTTGATTATCTCTATTGGGATGTCGAACTGGAGCCTTAGGTATCTTCCTTCTCCACCCGCACGCGCAAAGCCTCGCGGGTGTCGAGGTGTACATCGCGCTGCGGGAAGGGGAACTGGATGCCTTCGGCCTGGAATGCCTTCCATATGGCGACAAGGACTTCGGACGACACATTGTTCACCCCTTGCTGGGGGTCGCCGATCCAGAAGCGCACTTCCAGATCGATCGAGTTGTCACCAAAGCCACGCAGGAGGCAGCGCGTCTCCGGGGTTTTCAGTACCCGCTCTACCGAATTGGCGGCATCCACGATCACCTGCATGGCTTTGGGCACATCGGTGCCATACGCGACCCCTATAGGGCGCTTGAGGCGTATGGCTTCGTCGGAATAGGACCAGTTGATCACGCGGGTGGTGATGAACTCCTCATTCGGGATGAGGTGCTCCAGCCCGTCGCGCGTCATTACGCTGGCAAAGCGCATCCCCAGGGCGTTTACCCGGCCATAGGTCTCGTCCAGCGTGATCATGTCGCCGGGCTTGATGGAGCGGTCCATCAGCAGGATCAGGCCGGAAATGAGATTGGCGAAGATTTTCTGCAGGCCAAAGCCGATGCCAAGGCCCACTGCGCCGGAGAAGATGGCAAGGGCAGAGAGATCGACCCCGGCCATGGAAAGCGCAGCGGCCACCACGACCACGATCAGCGAAATCTGGATGGCCTTGGTGATCAGAAGCCGGGCGGACGGCGTGAGGCTCGGCACCTGCTCCACCCGCTGGGACAGCAGTTTGGAGACACGGCTGGCCACCCAGTAAAGCACGGCGAGAAGGATGGCCGCACGTACCACGGTGAGCATGGAGATGCGGCCCTCGCCGAAATCCACCCCCACCGAGGAGAGAAGGTCGGTGAGCGGGCCCAGCAGGCCGACAATGTTCAGCGCCGCGACGATCCAGATCAGCGTAGCGGCGGTGCGCGACCAGAAGGGTTCGGCGATGAAGGCGGTGGCGATCCGGATGAGTATCCACGCCCCGATCAGGCTGACGGCCATGTTGACGGCGAAAGTGCCGAGCGCTGCCTGCTCCAGCGCTGCGCGGGCAATCCACAGCGCGACATAGGCGGTGATGGGACTGGCCAGCGATGCGGTCAGCTCGCGCGCGCCGGAATTGTACCAGTTCATGAAGGAGAAGCCGAAAAGCCGCTCCAGCGCCGTATGTAGAGGCTTGCGGGCGATCCAGCCGAGCAGCAGGCCGAGCGCGATCACACCAAGCTGGATGGCCATGTCGATGGTCAGCAGGGCCTCGCCCGCCGACCGGCCCAGTTCAAGGGCCTGGCTTGCAAGATCGAGCGTCCATTCCTCGCTGAACGGGGCAGGCTCCGGCGTCGTCATTTCAGAAGGTTAGGCGCCAGCGCTTCTGCGGGCAAGCTACTTGCCCTCGCGCCACCAGCCAGCCCCCAGCAGGGCCAGGATCAGCGCCGCAGCCAGAAGTCCGGGCGCCAGCGGGGTGCGCTGGGCTTCCGATACCGTATAGGCGCCATTGCGCTGCAGGCCCGCCCAGCCGGGACCGGCCTGCAGGCCATCAGGCCGGGTGCGGCGCAGATTGGGCATGTCCGGCGTTTCATCACCGCCGAGCAGGAAGGAGCCGCCGCGCGTGGCGCGCACCAGGGGGCGAAGCTTGTCGCGTGTGACCCTCAGATCGGCATATTCGCGCGGATTGAGCGGGCCTGCCGAGATGACGGTGGTGGCATCGCCCGAGCGCAGGCGGATAAGGCCCGCCTCATTGCCGGTCTCCGCGCTGGCGGTGAAGCGCCCTGGCGCCGCCTCGTCCATCTCAACGGTTTCCTCGCGCCCTGACGGCCAGGTGATCTCCAGATCATCGGCAGAGCCGGACAGCGTGGTGCGCGTGGCGGTCAGCACGCCATCAGATAGGGTGGCTGTCAGGCGTTCCTCGTCCAGTTCCGGCTCGTTCATCAGCCAGTGCGCGACGCGGCGGAACAGCTCGTCATGCGGGCCACCGCCCTCATGGCCGCGCGCCCACAGCCAGGACTGGTCGGAGAGCAGGATCGCCGCACGCCCCTCGCCCTGCCGGGACAGCACCAGAAGCGGATCGCCTGCGGGCGTATCCAGCAGGGTCTCGCCCGCCAGCGCCTGCCCGCCCACATAGCGGTACCAGCTGCCCCAGCCTTCTTCCTGACCAGCCATGGGCGCGGTCACCGGATGGCGCTCGCCCGCGGTGGAAATGCGCGGACGGAACGCCCCTTCGCGCACCGCGCCGGTCGGCCTGGCCGGCAGCACGCTTGCCAGAAGCGAGCGGGCGATGGAATCCGGCCCCGCATAGTCCGGCCCGGCAGTGACCAGCAGCGCCCCGCCATCTTCCACATAGCGCGCGATATTCTGGAAATAGTTGGCTGGCAGGATGCCGCGCCGCCGGTAGCGGTCAAAGATCACCAGATCAAATTCGCGCAGGCGCAGCTCGAACAGCTCGAAGACCGGGAAGGCGATCAGCGCCAGTTCCTCGGGCAAAGCGCCATCGGCCTTGTCCAGGGGACGCAAAATGGTGAAGTGGACGAGATCAACCGACGGATCGGATTTGAGCAGATTGCGCCAGGCCCGCGCGCCATTATGCGGTTCGCCCGTGACCAGCAGCACGCGCAGGCGGTCACGCACGCCGGTCACCGACACGGCGGCGCGGTTATTGATCAGGGAGAGCTCGTTCGGGCCGGGCTCTACCACGATCTCAATCACGTTCGCGCCCCGGTTCTGCACTACCGCTTCCACCGTCACCGTCTCGCCGATCGTGGCGCGCGCGCGGATCGGATCGCCGCCATCAAGGCGCAGGGTGAGCATGGCACTGCCCTGCGGTGCGCCTTCATCCTCCACGCGCAGCTGGAAGCGCACCGGCTCGCCGACAATGCCAAAGCGCGGGGCTTCCTCCACGATCAGGCGGCGGTCGGTGGCGTTCGGATCACCGGTCGCAAAATGATGGACAGGCGCGGCAAGGCCAAGACTTTCCGGGTCGGACGGCACGTCATGGACCTGCCCTTCAGACAGCAGGATGACACCGGCCAGCCGGTTGCGCGGAATATCGGCAAGGCCGGCCCGCATGGTCTCGATCAGGCGCGTGCCATCGGGCGAGCTGCCGCCATCGACCTCGACCATTTCCAGCCCGTCATCGGCCTCGGCAAAGCGCTCCAGATGGGCCGCAGCATTGCGGGCATTCTCTTCCCGGTTGCCGATCTCCATGGAGGGGGAGGTGTCGCGCACGACCAGCAATATATCGCTCAGCGGCTCGCGTATCTCGCGCACCAGGGCCGGATTGGCGAGGGCGGCGATCAGCGCCGCTCCGGCGAGTGCGCGCCAGACCCATCCCCTAAGCCCTCTCAAAGCCGCCAGAAGCGCGGCAACGGCCAGAAGCAGGGCGAGGCCTGCCAGCGCCCAATCGGCCACCAGCGGCGAAAATACGAGGGTTGAGGCGCTCATGGTTCAAGCCTCTGGGGCGGTCCCCTGCGGCCTTGTCCGAGACGCTCGAGAATGGCGGGCACATGGACCTGATCGGTCTTGTAATTGCCGGTCAGCGCGTACATCGCCAGATTGACCCCGAAGCGGTAGGACATCTCGCGCTGGCGCTCTCCGCCTTCCACCGGGAACATCGGATTGCCGCTTTCCGCACGCGCCCAGGCCCCGGCCCAGTCCGCCGAACCGATAATCACGCCGGAGACGCCATCGCGCGCTGCGCCATCAGGATTGGCTTCCACCCAGATATCGGTGCCTGCGATCCGGCCGGGGTACTCGCGCAAGAGGTAGAAGGTGCGGCTTAGCACATGCTCGGTATCGGCTCTGGCAAGGGCGGGGATTTCAAGCCCCTGCATGACGCGCTCAAGCCCGGGATGGGCACCGCCGCGCGTTCCGGCTGCGCCATCGCGCGTATCGAAAATGATCATGCCGCCCGACAGGAGATACGTGTTGATGTTCCGGGCTGCGCGCTCGGAGACCGGCTGCGCGTCGGGTGTAACGGGCCAGTAGATGAGGGGGAAGAAGATCAGCTCGTCATCATCGAGATCCACTCCGCGCGGCTCTTCCGGCTCGATGGCGCTGCGGGCGGTGACTTCACGCGAGAGCGCGGCAAGGCCCGCCCGGCTTACCGCGTCCACCTCGCGATTGCCCGTCATCACATAGCCGAAGCGCACTTCCAGCGCGCGATCCAGCGCCTCGGCAATGTCGGTGTCCTGCGCTTCGGCGGCAGGAGCGAGCACTGCACCGCCAATCAGCACCGCCATTGCAAGTCCGGCCAGCCTCGATGCAGGAAGCCCCGGCAGGCGTCCGGCGAAGGCCAGCGCGATGATCATGTCGAGCGCCAGCAGGAGCGCGGCCAGCGCCAGCAAGGGCCCGGCAAGGCGCTGTTCGCGCACGCCATCGCGTATCTCATAGAGCGCGCCGGGCAGATCACGCGCCATGGGCGACAGCACGGTGTCGGCGCGCACGGCATTCAGTGCGGCGCTCGCTGCCCCCAGCCGCCAAATGCCGGGCGGGTGGGTCGGGCTGGCGGGGGTCTCGTCAAATGCGTCGGCGGGGATGGCGCTTTCATTACCGGTGGGCGCGCGGAGCCGCCCCGTCCCGTCCAGCATGCGCTCGATCTGCCAGCTGCCCTCACTGCCCGCCCCGCCCGTGCCAGCACCTTCAGCAAGCGCCAGCACACGGCGCAGCATGGCCGGGAAGGTGCCGGTCAGCGGCAGGCCGGACCAGTCTGGCCCGGCGGTGATGTGGAAGAGCACGACCCAGCCTTCGCCGCGCCGGTCCGCCGTCACCAGCGGGGTACCATCAGCTAGGCGCGCCCAGACCCGCCGGTCGAGATCGGCTTCGGGTTCAGCCAGCACCTGGCTGCGGATCGTTGCATCGCCGGAGATGGAAAGGCCTGCAAACGGGCTGTCATCGCCAAAGGGGGCGATAGTCTGCGGTTCTTCCCAGTTCAGCGCGCCGCCGAGCAGCCTGCCGCCCTGACGCAGGCGCACCGGCAGTAGCGAATCTTCGCGCGCGGCCAGCCGGGGACCGGCAAAGCGGATCAGCAGCCCGCCGCGTTCGACGAATTCCAGCACAGACGGATCTTCATTGCGCGCGGCATCGACCATGACGAGGCCGGAGGGCTCCTCCTCCAGCACGGTTTCCAGCGGGCCGCGCACGATCTCGGCATAGGGCGCGAGCGCCTGCTGGGCGTAGTGCAGATCGGACAATAGCGGCTGGCGGTTCTCCCCGCCTTCGGGTTCGATGAGCGCGATGCGCGGGCGCTGCCAGCTATCATCGAGCAGCTGCACAGCGCCTGCCGAGCTGACGCCCTCCAGCCGGACGCTGGCCAGCCGGTTGCGCAAATCCAGCGGAAGCCGTGCCTCGGCGCGGGCGGTCGAGCGCCCGTCCTCGAAGCGGGCTGGTGCCCGCGCGATCACCTGCCCGTCCTGCCCGACAGCAGAAACGGTGACATCGCGCGTACCGCTGGTGCCAGAGCGGATGATCTCCGCTTCAAAACCGTCTGCAGCGGCGCTGACGGGCCTCAGCGCCAGTGCGCCGTCATTCCCGCCAGGCAGGCTGACAACGAGCCGCCCGCGCTGTGAGATCAGCCGGGCCAGCGTTGTGTCGCCTTCGCCTGCCACACCATCGCTCAGCCACCAGCTGTCAAAGCGCGAGGGAGCGCCGCTCGCCGACAAAGCGTCTTCAAGGCGGGTGGCCAGATCTGCCCTGTCCGGGCTCCAGCTTTGCGGGCGTACCCCGTCCAGCCGGGCGAGGGCCGCGCTGGCGTTTTCAAACACGATCTCGCTCTGGCTGGCGGTCAGGGCCAGTGCGGCGCGGCGGCCTTGCGCGTTCGCACTCTCCAGATAGGCGCGCGCCTGTGCCAGCGTGCGCGGCCAGCCTTGAGCGGCCTGCCAGCCATTATCGACCACGACCAGCACCGGCAGGTCGGAGCGTGCGCCGTCATCGGGCCGCCAGACCGGCTGGGCGAGCGCGATCACCACGATAGCCGCCATGAGAAGGCGCAGCATGATCAGCCACCAGGGCGCGCTCTGGGGCGTCTGCGGTGTCTGGGCGAGGCGCTGGAGCAGGCGCAGGGGCGCAAAGACGACATGGCGTGGGGCAGGCGGCGTGGCGCGCAGCAATAGCCATAAAAGCGGCAGCGCGATCAGCGCGATGAGCGCGAGCGGAGCGGCAAACCCTATCGGACCAAGGCTGATCACCGCGCCTGCTCCATGGCTCTGGGGGCAAGCGCCTGATGCAGGGCCATCACGGCGGGACCGGCAGGCCGGTCGGTGCGGTGGGTGAGAAGGGTCCAGCCCGCCTGACGCGCCATCTGCGCAAGCGCCGCACCATGCTCGGCCCAGACCGTGCGATAGGCGTCACGCGCGTCCTCGGCCCGCCCGAAGAGCAGGCGGGCGGCATTGTCCGGCGCGGCAAAGCGCGTCCGTCCGGCAAAGGGGAAGTCTTCCTCTGCCGGGTCAATGATGCGTAGCAATATGCCGCTCGCACCCGAGGCGTTGAGCCGGGCAAGGCGCGCAGTCCAGGTCTCCGGCGGATCAAGAAAATCACTGGCGAGTACGATGCGGGCATGGCGGGCAATGTCCGCGCTTTCCACCGCGCGTGCCTCTCCCGGGCCTTCCGCGAGTGCGCGCGCCGTTATCTCAAGGCCGGCCCTGCCCGCGCGCGGGCGGCCGGTTTCGCCCAGCGCCGTGATGCGTTCCCCGCCGCGCGAAAGGAGCGCAGCAATCGCCATCAGGCACACCGCCGCGCGGTCCTTCTTCAAGGGCTGACCCTTGCTGGCGAGCGCCATGCCCGGCGAACCATCGCGCCAGAGATAGACGGCATTAGCCGCTTCCCATTCGGTTTCGCGTACGAAGAGGTGCTGACCGCGTGCCGACCGCCGCCAGTCCACTGCCTGCGCGCCGTCCTCGGTGCGGTGACGGCGATATTCCCAGAAGGTTTCGCCATGGCCCGAACGCCGCCGCCCATGCGTGCCAAGTGCCACGCTCGCCGCCACCCGCTCGGCCTCGGCCAGCAGGGCGGGGAAGGGAGCCGCCGCGTGTTCGGCGGCCCGGCGCAGGGTTTGCGTGTGACGGATGGTCATACAAGCGCCCGGCTCAGGCGGCCTCGGCGGCGAGACGGGCGATAAGGCTGTCCACGCTCAGCCCGTCCGCGCGGGCAGCAAAGGTCAGCGCCATGCGGTGTTTGAGCACTGGCCCTGCGAGCGCGGCTACATCTTCGGTGGACGGGGCGAGGCGTCCCTGTACCAGGGCGCGCGCGCGCACCGCCAGCATCAGGGCCTGACCGGCGCGCGGGCCGGGCCCCCAGGCGACGCCGTCTTTCACGTCCGGATGCGGTGAGCCTTCGGGCCGCGCGAGCGCGAGCAGTTGCAAGATGGCGTTCAGTGTTTCTTCGCCCACCGGCATGGCGCGCACCAGCGTCTGCAATTCCATCAGCTCGCCGGGGCTGAGTACCGGGACAGCACTGTCTTCTTCGGTACCTGTAGTGGCGATGAGGATGGCGCGCTCGGCCTCGCGGGAGGGGTAGGGCACGTCGATCTGCATCAGGAAGCGGTCAAGCTGGGCCTCGGGCAGCGGGTAGGTGCCTTCCTGCTCGATCGGGTTCTGGGTGGCGAGCACGTGGAAGGGCTTGGGCAGGTCGTGGCGTACGCCGGCGACCGTCACAAAGCCTTCCTGCATGGCCTGTAGAAGCGCGGCCTGTGTGCGCGGGCTTGCCCGGTTGATCTCGTCTGCCATCAGGAGGCGGGTGAAGACCGGGCCGGGAATGAAGCGGAAGGACCGCTTGCCGGCGTCATCCTCTTCCAGCACTTCAGAGCCGAGAATGTCAGCCGGCATCAGATCGGGCGTGAACTGCACCCGCTTGTCATCCAGCCCCGTCACGATGGCGAGCGTGTGCACAAGGCGTGTCTTGGCCAGGCCCGGCGCGCCGACCAGCAGGCCATGCCCGCCGGAAAGCAGTACGCACAGCGCGTGTTCCACCACCTCTTCCAGCCCGAATATGGACCGCCCGATGGAGGCTTTCACCTCGCCAAGGCGTGCGCACGCGGAATCGGCGCGGGCTGCAAGCTGGGTGACATCTTCCTTCGGCGCACTCATGGGCCTATGTCCTTAATCTGGTATCGTTACGCGCCCCCGGGTGCGGAGCATGCCCCGCGATGAGTTGAGGTGTCCATGGGTTCGCCCCGTTCAAAACCAGATGGGATGCAGTCGCTGATCGAGGCAGCGCGCAAGGTTGGTGACGGCCTGCCGCCGGTGGAGCGCTGGCATCCGGAGTATTGCGGCGAGATGGATATGGTCATCCGGCGCGATGGCAGCTGGTGGCATGAAGGCACGCGCATTGGCCGCGAGGCACTGGTACGCCTGTTCGCACGTATCCTGCGCAAGGACGAGGATGGTGAGACCTATCTTGTCACCCCGGTGGAGAAAATCCGTATCGAGGTGGAGGCCGCGCCCTTCCTTGCCGTGCGTCTGGATGTGGCCGGAGAGGGAAAGGCGCGCAAGCTGATCTTCACCACCAATATGGATGAAAGCGTCATTGCCGGACCGGACCATCCCTTGCGCATGGATTTCAACGCTGATGGCGAGCCCGAACCCTTCGTGCGTGTGCGCGGGCGGCTGGAGGCGCTGCTGACCCGGCCCTGCTTCTACGAGCTGGCCGCGCTGGCTGAGCCTGGCCCGGACGGCGTGATGGGCGTGTGGAGCGAGGGCGTGTTCTTCGCGCTTGAGAAGGGTGCGGGCTGATGCTGGCAGACGGAATCGGCACCAGCGATATCGTCGCGCGCCTCAACCGCATTCTCGACCCGCTGGACGCGCCCCGGCCCCGTCCGGAGCGAGGCGATGGCGATCTCAATGGCGCGCCTTCGCCCACGGGCCGGGTCCTGCGGCCTGCTGCCGTGCTGGCCCCGCTGATCGTGCGCGAGACGGGGGTGAGCGTGGTGCTGACCCGCAGGGCCGACCATCTCTCCTCCCACGCCGGCCAGATAAGCTTTCCTGGCGGGCGGCAGGACCAGTCGGAGGCCCTGCACGAGACGGCGCTGCGCGAGAGCGAGGAGGAGATCGGCCTGCCCGCCTCGCGCGTGCGCCTGATCGGCCGGTTCGACCCGTATGAGACCGTGACCGGGTTCGAGATCACGCCTTTTGTTGGGCTGGTCGAGCCGGGTGTCGATTTCCGGCCCGATCCGTCCGAGGTGGCGGAAGTGTTCGAAACCCCCTTCGACTTTCTGATGAATCCGGCCAACCATGTGCTCGAAGAGCGCATGTTCGCCGGACAGCTGCGCCGCTATTACGCCATGCCCCACGATGGGCGCTATATATGGGGCGCGACGGCGGGGCTCTTGAAGGCGCTTGCCGACCGGTTCAATACAGGTGTCTGACCCATGCGTTTTCTGCTGACCGTGCTCGTTCTTTTCCTGCTGCCCTTTGCCGCCTGGTATACGTGGCGGGGCATCCAGTCCGTGCGCCAGAGTAAAGGCGATGAGCCCGGCGAGACAGGCAGCGACCTGCCGCCACCGCCTTTGCAGGTGCTGGCGCT
This sequence comes from Glycocaulis sp., assembly GCA_022565665.1. Lineage (GTDB taxonomy): Bacteria > Pseudomonadota > Alphaproteobacteria > Caulobacterales > Maricaulaceae > Glycocaulis. The sequence continues at coordinate 35,786 of JAIUMI010000005.1, read as the reverse complement.
GGTCGGCGCAGGGCTGGCGATCACCGGCGTGCTCGCGCTGGCCATTGGCACGGCGTTTGGCGGCGGTGCGCAGTCCGGCCAGTTCCGCCCGCCCACGCTGGAAGGCGGACGCGTGGTGCCGGGCCGGATCGATCCGGTAGAGCGCGCGCAGGAGCGTGCGGCCGAAGAAGAACCGGAAGCCGAAACGCCCGAGGACAGGCCCGGTGACTGACCGCCTCAGCCCGGCTGATCATGCCTGGCTGAGTGACCCGGCCACGCGCGCGGTCATGGACGCGCTTCTGGCCGCCGCCCCTGATGGTGCGCGCTTTGTCGGCGGGTGCGTGCGCAACGCGGTGATGGGTGAACCGGTCAGCGATGTGGATATCGCGACCGTGCTGGAACCGGCCGACACCATGCGGGCGCTGGAGAAGGCGGGGCTTAAAGCCGTCCCCACAGGGTTTGATCACGGCACGGTCACGGCCGTCAGTGGCGGGCGCGGCTTTGAGGTGACCACGCTGCGCCGCGATGTGGAAACCGATGGCCGCCGCGCGGTGGTCGCCTACACCAGAGACTGGGTCGAGGACGCCGCCCGGCGCGATTTCCGCCTCAACGCCATCTATGCGGATGCGGACGGTGCGCTGTTCGATCCGGTTGGCGGGATCGCCGACGCGCTGGCCGGGCAGATCGTGTTCATCGGTGATGCGAAAGCCCGCATTGCCGAGGACTATCTGCGCATCCTTCGATTCTACCGCTTTCACGCCTGGTATGGGGCAGGGGAGCCGGGACTGGAAGGCCACCGGGCCTGTGTCGGCATGCGCGAGGGATTGCGCACCCTGTCGGCGGAGCGGGTGTGGAAGGAGCTGAAGAAGCTGCTCGCGGCGCCGGACCCGACAGGCGCGGTCCGGGCGATGCACGAGGGCAACGTCCTTAACGAAGTATTACCCGGCTCTATCGACTTTGACGCTTTATTAAGCATACTCTTGGCCGAGAGGGAGGAATCCCGGCCAGCCGATCCGCTCCTGAGGGTGGCGGCGCTGATGGCGGGAGGGGATGCGATGAGGGTTGAAGCGCTCTGTGATGCCATGAAGGTATCGAACGCTGAACGGACACGGCTGATAGCCGCGTTCGCCTCCGATCCTGCACGCCTTGGCATGACCCGTTCCCAACTGCACGTACGGCTCTATGAGCTCGGCGCCCAGGCCGTGGAAGACCAGCTCTTCCTGTCCTTCGCGCGCGGGAAAGCAAGGCCAGCCGCCCTGCGCCCCGGCCTGTCGGTGGTGAGGGGCTGGAAGCGTCCGGAGTTTCCGGTCAGGGCCGCTGATCTGCTGGCCCTGGGTATGGAGCGCGGCCCGGCCCTGGGCGAGGCGCTGAAAGCGCTGGAGGCGGACTGGATCGCGTCAGATTTCACCCTGCCACGTGAAAAGCTGCTGGCATCCCTTCGCGAGGGAGGGACGGCCTGATGGACGTGTTCTCCCGGCGCTATCGTTACCGGATAGGGTCTGGCCTCTATGACAGCCAGCTTTATCTGCACGATCACGAGAAGGTGGCCGAAGAGGCCCAGCACCGGCGCGATCCCGAAGCCGACCGCGAGCGTGAGCACGCCAGTCAGGAGCTTTCCCTGCGTCATCAGGTGCGCGTGGCCATCACCCAGTCCATGGGCGGGCGCGGAGCGGGTACTTTGCCTGAAGGCCCGCGCGCGGAACTGGCTGATCTCTACGCGCAGGTCAGAAATCCGCTGGCTCCGCTGGTGAAGCAGGAGACGCTGAACTGGCTGATGCCGGTCCTGCCGCTGGGCGGACAGTCCATCATCGTGCCCGAACCGCTCTCTGCAGTGATCAGCAAGGATGAGCCGCACAGCTCGCGGCTGGCCATGTGGGCCTGTGTGGTGCTGATGGATTATGTGGAGGTCCACTATCAGACGCTGGGCGCAGGCGCGAAGACCGAGTTCTCGCGTGATCTCAATACGCGCCTGTTCAATGGTGGCTCGCCCTGGTCATTTGATCTGGGCCGCTGGATGCGTCCGGGCTGGCCGCGTGAGCGCGATAGCGGGTTTGACCGCATCGTCCACGCCCTCTGGTCGGAGAGCGATACGGCGCTGGCCCGCCGGGTTAATGAGGTGCTGGGGCCGGACTACCAGCCCGGCCAGCAGCAGGGTCCGGACGGCGAGCTGGCCCGCGTCGAGGCCAGCAATGAGCAGATCAAGCCCGCGCTGAAACAGGCGGCCAATGATCTGGCCCATGCGGAGCGCCTGCTCTTGACCGATCCCAGGCTGGAGCATGAGGGTCATACCAAGGCGATTGCCGCTGCGCGCAGCGCGTTCGACCAGTGCGCTGCCAGCTATCCTGGCTCTGTCGGCCGCCCCTTCATGCGCTACAAGCCGCCGCCGGGCCGTCATTCACGATTTTCCGCCCCGCCGCGCACGGCCCGCTCGCGCCTCGAAAACCCGCGTGGCCCCGGCGGGCGCGGCCCCGGTCCACGCCGTACAGCGCCGACCTTCATCTCGCCGAGCGAAGGCTCACGTGCGGCCCAGCGCCTGCTGCGCCTAACCGAATTTGCCACTGGCGATACGCTGGTACGAGCCGGTGGCAGCGCGGCGACGCGTGACACCATCCTCAAACGCATGCCGTTCGCCGAGTTTCTGGTGCGTCTGGTGGTCATGCCGCCGGGCGAGAACGAGGCGGAGGAATATGCACGTATCGTGCGCATGCCGGCTGGTTCCAAGCTGGAAATCAAGGTCGATGACAGCGCGCTTGCCCGCCTCGTGATCGACATGATGGCGCATCTGGGGATTTACGCCGCGCGCGCCGACACGCTGGAGGTCAAGGAAAGCTCCAGCCTTGTCCCCGATATGGAGGACATGCCCGACTGGCTGCGCGCCAGCCTGCATGTGGCCGCCCTTCTCCTGAAGGTTGGTGTCCTTGTGGGTATCGGCTTTGCGGCCGGTGTTCTGGCTTCGCGCGCCGGGTTGATCTAGCAGCTTACGGCCATTTCGCTTCAGGGGGCATGGAGGACAGGATGGAGGTGACATTGCCGCCCGTCTCCAGCCCGAATTTCGTGCCCCGGTCATAGAGCAGGTTGAACTCGGCATAGCGCCCGCGCCGGATCAGCTGTTCCTCGCGGTCGGCCTCGCTCCACGGCGTTGTCATGCGCCGGGCCACGATCTCGGGATATATCTCCAAGAACGCCTCGCCGACATCGCGAGTGAAGGCGAAATCGGCGTGATGATCGCCGCTGTCGAGATGGTCATAGAATATCCCGCCCACCCCGCGCGGCTCGTTACGGTGCTTCAGCCAGAAATACTCGTCGCACCACTTTTTGTACTTTCCGAAATAGGCGGGGTCATGCGCATCGCAGGCGGCTTTGGCAGCGGCGTGAAAGTCCGCCGCGTCCTCGAAATCCTCGCTGCGCTGATAGTCCTGCGTTGGGTTGAGGTCCATGCCCCCGCCAAACCAGCTCACCGTCGTTGTGATGAAGCGCGTATTCATGTGCACCGCCGGCACGTGCGGGTTGCGCATATGGGCGATCAGGGAAATGCCGGTGGCGAAAAAGCGCGGGTCTTCGGCTGCGCCCCTCACATGTTTGGCAAACTCCGGCGAGAAGCGGCCATAGACGGTGGAGCAGTGCACGCCGACCTTCTCAAACAGCCGCCCGCGCATCATGCCCATCACGCCGCCGCCCAGATCCTCAGCCCCATCGCCGCGCGTCCAAGGCGTCAGCTCGAACTGGCCGGGCTCGCCGGGATAGAGATCGGAAGGGGCCTCCTCCTCCAGCGCTTCAAAGGCCGCGCAGATCCGGTCGCGCAGGCCCTCAAACCAGATACGGGCCTGCTCGCGGCGCGTCCCAAGCGTCTGGGCCGGTGCGGTGGAGGTGTCGGGCATGAGATAACCCTTTCGTTCTTGTGGTTATGGCCGGGGCAGAAAAGACACTTAACGGCGCTCACGCAAGGGACGCAGTGCCGCAGGGTGGCCTCTGTGGTCAAGCTTGGCTAGTTTGCCCGCGTTCCGGCACGCGGGGGCTGCCGGCATGTTCATCTTCACTAATGCCCCGGGGTCGCGGGAGTCGATGCATGTTGGCACGTCAAGGCAATGATCCGCTGGCAAATCTGTTTGCCGCGCGGTCCAGCGAGAATCTGCTGGATGTGTCACAGGAGGCGCGTGTCCTGCTCAATGCCAGCCCGCCACTGGGCGCGCGCTGGAGCGAGGTGGCGAGCCTGCTGGATGAGGCGGGTGATCTTGCAGGCCTGCTGCAGGCCTGTCTGCGGTTGACCGAGGCGGTGCCGGATGATCCCCAGTCCTGGCTGTGGCTGGCCAGCGCGTATACCCAGCTGGGCGAGAATCTGGCCGCGCTGAAAGTCCTTCAGCCCTTGTTGACCGCCAACTCCTCTGATGCCGCGTTGGTGCGGCGTGTGGGCCGCATCCTGCTTGATCTTGAAATGTACAGCGAGGCGCAGACCCTGTTCCGCTCCGCGCTGGCAGCCAACGCCAACGACGTGCTGGCCTGGGAAGGGCTGGCCCTGTCAAAGACCTTCCGGCGCGATGATGATGATCTGGTCCTGATGGACCAGCTTCGTATCTCCGGCGGTGACAGGCTTACCGCGCGTGACCGCGGCATTCTCTCCTACACACTGGCCAAGGCCTATGAGGATATCGGCGAGCACGATATTGCCTCGCGCCGTGTGGCCGAGGCCGCCGCCTTCTACCGCGCCGATGCCCCCTTCGACATGGACGCTCATGAAGAAGGGGTGCGCCGCATTCTCGACCTCTATGACGAACGCTTTGCCGGGCACAATCTGGAAAACGGGCTGGTGGACAGCCGTCCGGTGTTTGTGATGGCACCGCCCTGTTGCGGGGCGAGCTGGCTGTCGGGCGTGCTGGGCGCGGGCGAGGATATCGCTTCACTGCCGCGCAAGAACGCCCTGTTCTGGATGAGCGCTTCGGCGCTGGGCGATCACACGCGCGAGCATATCATGGCCGCGCTCTCCGGGCCGGAAGAGGGGGGCGTGCTCTCCGGCGTTGCGAACAATTATCTGACCTATGTCACCGAGCTGACCGGTGAGGTGCGCCGCTGGATCGATCCTTCCTCGCTGGGCGAGCTCGCGGGCGGCGCGATCGGGCTGTGCCTGCCTGCAGCGCGCTTTGTGCGCATCAAGCGCGACCCTCAGGATGCGGCCTGGGCGATCTTCAAGAAGCGCTTCAGCCGTGCCCGCCACTGGACCTATCACCCGGATGATATCGCCCGCACGCTGGCCGCCCACGATCGGCTGCTCACCCGCTGGGAAGCGATCTTCCCCGACCGCTTCCTGACGGTCAGCTACGAGGATCTTGCGGCCAATACCGAGGACGAAGTGCGCCGGATCGCCTTCTTTGCGGGTGTGGATGCTGATGCGGCCGTGAAGACCGCGCTCGCACACGTCAAGACACTGGAGGCCAGTCCGCCGGGCGTGCACGAGCGCGCCGGGCCGCGTCTGGAACCCGTGCGCGAGGCATTGCAGCGGGCCGGGCTGTGATAGCTGTCAGACTTGTGCCGTCCGGCTGCGTGCCGCTTCCGCCTCGATCAGCTGCGCGAGTGCCCTGGCGCTGCGTATCAGCGGCGCGCTGTCGCGCTGGGCGCGAGCCAGTATCAGTGCGCCCTCAATCCCTGACAGGATGAGCACGGCCAGCTCGCTTGCGCGCGCCTGGCCCATCCCGTCAGCTCGCAGACGCTCGCCAAGTGCGTCCTGCCAGCTGGCAAACATGGCCGCCACCGTGTCGCTCAAGGGCGGTGAGTGCGGGGCCTGCTCCAGCGCGAGCGTCGCCAGCGGACAGCCCATCGTATAGCCCGATTGCTCCAGCCAGCCCGCCAAACGGGCGGCAAACCCGATGATCAGCTGCGGCGTGCTCATACTGGTGACGGCCTCGGCCTTCAGGCTGTCAAGAAAGCGCTGGCCGGCCAGCTCGGCAGCCGCAATTGCCAGATCCTCCTTGCCACCGGGGAAATAGTGATAGAGCGAGCCCTTGGGCGCGCCGGACAGGCTTAGAATATCGCTCAGGCCCGTGGCTGCGTAGCCACGCTCCTGGAACAGGCGCGCAGCCGCTCCCACCAGCCTTTCGCGTGTGCCTGCCTTCTCCGCCATGGCGTCTCGCTCCTGATTCGTGCGCCGCACGGCTTTACTTACGCGCGTCTCCCGTCAATATGTAGACCGGTCGGTCTAATCAAGGAGATAATCATGGCAGACGGTCAGAACGAAAAGGCGGGCGGACGTGGGGGTGACGGGAGGCAGGCATCTGCGCCTCTGGTCGATGCCGCCACCTTCCGTGAGATCGTGAAGATCCAGCCCTTCACCAGCTGGGCCGGGCTGGAAATCGTGCGTGTCGAGCATGGCTTCGTGGAGACGCGCATGACGCTGCGAAAAGAAGACATGGTCCAGCATCACGGTTTCCTGCATGGCGGGCTGATCGCCTTTCTGGCTGACAATGTCAGTGCCTATGCGGCGGCCACGACGATCGGCGATGTGCTGACGGCGCAGTTCGCCGTGAACTATCTGGCGCCTGGCGTGGGCGAGGCGTTCATCGCGCGCGGGCACGTCGTCAAGGCAGGCAAGCGGCAGGTCGTCACCCGCGCGGATATCTTCGCGGTGAGCGGGGGCAAGGAGAAGCTGATTGCCGTCGCCAACGCCGTCATTCTGCCTGCCGGAGCGGTCGCGCTGACCGAGGCGCCGCGCACAGAAGCAGGCTGAGACGCTTTCACGCAGATAATCTGGTTGAAAAAAACCCGGTCTCATTTTAATCCCGCCGCACACGAAGCGTTGTCGGGGTGGAACGCTGCGGCGTTGGGACGCAAGGGCGGCTCCTCCCCATAACGCTAGATCATTGGGCACGATCTGTCCCGTGCGGGGCCTTGCGGCCTTGCATGGACACACGCCATACAGGGGTGTGAACAGGACTTGCCAATCGCGGTGAGAGAGGTCTGCGCGTGACTGAAGCTACGCAAACAAATGGCGCCCACGGCGAGGAGCCGTCCCGGCGCGACTTTATCTACATTGCCACAGGCGGCACGCTGGCCGTCGGCGGGGCCTTCACGATCTGGCCGTTCATCGACCAGATGAACCCGGCGGCCGATGTGCTGGCGCTAGCCTCCACCGAGGTGAACATCTCAGAGCTGGAAGAGGGCCAGGAGATCACGGTGATCTACCGCGAGAGCCCGCACTTCGTGCGCCGCCGCACGGCGGCTGAGGTGGAATCGGCCCGCGACGTGAATGTGGCGAGCTTGCCCGACCGCGATGCGCGCAACTTCAATCTGGGCGATGGCGCGCCGGCCACGGACGAGAATCGCTCGGCCCTGACCGCTGAGATCGCCGAAGGCGTGGAGATTGATGACGCCCTGCGGGCCTCCCTGCTCGTCACCAGCGCGAACTGCACCCATCTGGGCTGCGTGCCGACCGAAGGCGCTGGCGATTACAACGCGTGGTTCTGCCCGTGCCACGGCTCGCACTATGACACGTCCGGCCGCATCCGCCGCGGCCCGGCGCCGGAGAATCTCTCCATACCGATCATGACCTTTATCTCAGCCTCTGTGCTGCGCCTCGGCTAGGGAAAACCAAGCGATGAGCGGACCTTCGACCTACGAACCGAAAACCGGTTTTACCAAGTGGCTGGACGCGCGCCTGCCGATCGTGCGCCTGGGCTGGGACTCCTTCGTGGACTTCCCCACGCCGCGTAACCTGAATTACTGGTACACGTTTGGCGGCATTCTCAGCGTGTGCCTGGTGATCCAGATCATCACCGGCATCGTGCTGGCCATGCACTACGTGCCCCATATCGACCACGCCTTTGCCAGCGTGCAGCGTATCGACCGGGACGTGAACTTCGGCTGGCTGATCCGCTCCATCCACGCGGTCGGCGCCTCGATGTTCTTCCTGGCCGTCTACATGCACATCTTCCGCGGGCTCTATTACGGCTCCTACAAGGCGCCGCGCGAGCTCTTGTGGATCCTCGGCGTTGTGATCTACCTCCTGATGATGGCAGCCGCCTTCCTTGGCTATGTGCTGCCCTGGGGCCAGATGTCCTACTGGGGCGCGATGGTGATCACCAACCTGTTGGGCGCGTTCCCGATCATCGGTGGCCCGATCACCGAATGGCTGTGGGGCGGGTTCTCGGTGGGTAATGCCACGCTGAACCGTTTCTTCTCGCTGCACTACCTGATCCCGTTCCTCATCGCGGGTGTGGTGGCGCTGCACATCTGGGCGCTGCACGTGCCGGGCAATAACAACCCGACGGGTATCGAGGTGAAGTCGAACCGCGATACGCTGCCCTTCCACCCCTACTACACCTCCAAGGACGGGTTCGCGATCGCCCTGTTTATGGTGATCTTCGCCTTCTTCGTCTTCTACTGGCCGGACGCGTTGGGCCACTCGGACAACTTCATCCCGGCTGACCCGCTGGTCACGCCTGCGCTGATCGTGCCGGAATGGTATCTCCTGCCCTTCTACGCGATCCTGCGGGCCGTGCCTGACAAGCTGGGCGGTGTGCTCCTGATGTTCGGCTCGATCGGCATCCTGTTCGTACTGCCCTGGCTGGACACCTCCAAGGTGCGCTCCATGCGCTACCGTCCGCTGGCGCGCTGGTTCTTCGGCTTCTTCGTGATCGCCTGCCTCGGTCTTGGCTGGGCTGGCGCGGAGCTGCCCGATACGCTGGTGCCGGGTCTGGGCGCGCTGGGCGTGGACTTCCTGCTGCTCGGCCGCGTGCTGACGGTTTACTACTTCGCCTACTTCCTCGTGATCCTGCCCTTGCTCGGCTTCGTGGAGAAGCCATCGGAGCGGCCAGCCTCGATCGAGGCGTCGGTATTGGGTGGGTCGTCCAAGTCCGCGCCTGCCGCGGCTCCGGCTGAATAGGAGTTAACGGAACAATGCGTCTGATCCGCACCCTTTTCATTGCCGCTGCCGGTGCGCTGGCTGCTGTCGGGTTTGCCTCGGCTGCCGGTGAATACCGCAAGCCGGAACCTTTCACCTTCTCGTTTGACGGGCCCTTCGGCACGTTCGACCGGGGCGCCATGCAGCGCGGCTTCTACGTCTATCAGCAGATATGTGCGGCCTGTCACAGCCTGGAACATCTGGCAATCCGCCATCTGGGCCAGCGCGGCGGGCCGTTCCATGACCCGGCCTACCCCAACCCCAACGACAACCCCGTAGTGCGGGCCATCGCCGCGGAATACATCGTCGAGGACGGGCCGGACGAGTTCGGCGAGATGTTCGAGCGTCCGGGCCGCCCGTCCGACCGCTTCCCGTCTCCCTATGCCAATGAGCAGCAGGGCCGGGCCGCCAATAACGGTGCCTATCCGCCGGACCTCTCCATCATCACGCGGGCCCGCCACTATGGGGCACCCTATCTGCGCTCGCTGATGCTGGGCTATGGCGAGGAAGCGCCCGACTATATCGATCTGCGTCCGGGACTTTACTACAACCCCTACTTCCCGGGCGGGCTGATTGCCATGCCGCCGCAATTTGAAGACGGCCTGCTGGAGTATGCCGACGGCACCGAGGCCACGGCCGAGCAGATGGCCTATGACCTGACCGTATTCCTGCACTGGGCCTCTGATCCGCATATGGAACAGCGCAAGCAATTGGGCCTGATGGTGATGCTCTACCTGCTCATCCTGTGCGGCTTGCTCTATGCGACCTATCGCCAGATCTGGCGGAAGGTGGAGCACTAGGCTTCCGCTTTCTCATAACCGGCATTCTGACGGGCCGCTCTTGCAAGGAGCGGCCCGTTGCGTATCAAGGAAAGCGCATGAGCAAGGATCGCATCCCCGTCAGCCCGGCCCGCGAGGACTGGATACGCGAAGGCCATGACTGGGCCGAGCGGGTGGCCGGTGTATTGGGGGCAGAGGCCCTGCGCGTCGATCATGTCGGCTCCACCGCCGTACCGGGTCTGGCCGCAAAGGACGTGATCGACATCCAGGCCATTGTCATGCGCCTTGACCCGGAGGAGGAGATCGCTGCGCTGATGGAGGCGGAAGGTTTTCGCCGCAAGCATGCGCGCGAGACTGAGGACCGCCATGACGGGCTGGACGGCCCGCCCGAACTGCGCGCCTGGCGCAAGCTCTTCTTCCGTGAGCCCGAAGGTGAGCGCCGCGTGCATATCCATATAAGGCGCAATGGCGCGGACAATGCGCGCTTCTCCCTTCTGCTGCGCGATTTTCTGCGCGCTGACGAGGCTGCGCGGGTGAGCTATGAAGCTTTCAAGCTGGCGCTGTGGGAGGTGACGGTGAAGTCGCCCAGGGCCTATGCGCGCATCAAGCAGCCCTATATCGCGATGACGCTGCGGGCAGCGGAAAGCTGGGCCAGTTCTACACGCTGGCGGCCGGGCGCGCCGGACGCCTATTGGAGGAGTGCGGAATGACGGGCTGGGTCTTGGGCATTATCGGTGGATCGGGCCTCTACCAGCTCGACGGGCTGGACGATATCCGCCATCAGCGCGTGGAGACGCCCTGGGGCTCGCCCTCTGGCGAGCTGATACGCGCGCGGCTGGGCGATGTGGAGCTGGTCTTCCTGGCCCGGCATGGCAAGGGGCACCGCCTTTCGCCCACGGCCATCAATTACCGGGCCAATATCCATGCGCTCAAACGCGCTGGCGTGACCGATCTGTTGTCCTTCTCCGCCTGCGGCTCGCTGCGCGAGGATCTCTCGCCGGGCACGTTCGTGATCGTGGACCAGTATGTCGACCGCACGTTTGCGCGCGAGAAGAGCTTTTTCGGGCCGGGCTGCGTGGCCCATGTGCCGATGGCCGACCCGGTTTGCCGCCGCCTGTCTAAACTCGTTGCGGACGGGGCGCGCGCGGCCGGTGTGGAGAAGGTGGTTGAAGGCGGCACCTATCTCGCCATTGAAGGCCCGCAATTTTCTACCCGCGCCGAAAGCCATCTCTACCGCGCCTGGGGCCTTGATGTGATCGGCATGACCAACATGCCCGAGGCCAAGCTCGCCCGCGAAGCCGAGCTGCCCTATGCCAGCGTATGCATGGTCACCGATTATGATTGCTGGCGCGAAAGCGATTCCGATGTCGATATCAACGATATCCTCGCCGTGATGGCCGATAATGCCGGCCATGCCCATGAGGTCATTGCCCATGTGGCGCGCGAGATGGGCAAGGGGGAACGTACGCCCGATCCGGCCGGTATCGGCACCGTGCTCGACCATGCGATCATCACTGCGCCGGAGCATCGTGATCCCGAACTGGTGGCGAAGCTCTCCACCATCGCCGGGCGGGTTCTCGCGCGCGCTTGACGGCGGCCAGCGCTGCCGCAAACCTTCCAACCAGACAGCCAGACCGGGGCAGGGGACTTTTCCATGGAGCACGTAAAGGCCGCGATCCGCACGATTCCGGATTATCCAAAGCCCGGCATCATGTTCCGCGATGTCACCACCCTGCTGGGCGATGCGCGCGCCTTCCGCCAGGCGGTCGACGCGATGATCGCGCCGCATGCGGGGGCCAAGATCGACAAGGTGGCGGGGATCGAGGCGCGCGGCTTCATCCTTGGCGGGGCCATCGCCCACCAGCTCTCCATCGGCTTTGTACCGATCCGCAAGAAGGGCAAGCTGCCCTTTGCTACGATCGGCCAGTCTTACGAGCTGGAATACGGCACGGACGAGGTGGAGATGCACACCGATGCGGTGAGCGCGGGCGAGCGCGTGCTGTTGGTCGATGATCTCATCGCCACGGGCGGGACGGCAGAGGCCGCGATAAAGCTGCTGCGCCGGGCGGGTGCCAGCGTGGAGGGCGCTTCCTTCGTGGTGGATCTGCCGGAGCTTGGCGGGGCAGACCGCATCCGCGCCATGGACGTGCCCGTCGCCACGCTGGTGGCGTTCGAGGGACATTAGAAAAACCCCGGCTCCTTGTGCGAGCCGGGGCTTTCCAGGTCAGCAGAGTTGCCTTGGGCCCTAGCGGTTACCTTCCGCCACGAACTCGCGTACATCGCGGGCGAGTTGCTCGATCGAGGGGTGATGCAGGTACATCATGTGTCCCGCCTCGTAATAGGTCAGCGTGACCCGGCTTTGATCGTAATTACGCCGGTTGAAGGTCATCTCGGTGCCGAAGAAGGGTGTGGCGAGATCGTAGATGCCGTTGGTGGCCAGCACCCGGAGGTCAGCATTCTGCCGCATGGCGCGCTCCAGCCAGACCGAGGTGTTGAGGTAGGAATTGTTCCCGCCGGCTTCGCCCGCATTCCAGTTCCAGTTGCGCACCCCGCCGAGCGTCACATAGGTGTCGGTGATGGTGACGCCCAGATTGCGGGTATAGTGCTCGCGCATGGCGGCTGTGTAGCCTGCGGAAATACCATAGCCGGACGGATCACCTTCCGGGTTCTCGCGTAAGGAATCCGGCTCCTCACCGGCAAAGCGGGAATCGAACCGGCCGACACTCAGCCCCCGGTCACGCAGGAGTTCGGTGCGGAACCGGTTCAGCGGCACCCGCAGATGGGAAGCGCGCAGATAGCTTTCCGACAGACCGGTCAGCTCCGCCATACGCGCCGACGTAGCGTTGAAGCGGGCCTCGTCCACATCGTGACCGCGCAGCAGGACGGGCAGGAAATCGTCGGTGGCAAAGTCACGCGCATCGCGCAGGAAGGCGTTGAAATCATTCCTCCAGGCGGCCCGGTCCACCCGGTTATGATACCAGGCGGTGGCGGCATAGCCGGGCAGCAGCCCGGTCAGACCCAGCGGGTTGTCGGGACGGGCATTAGCCATCTCCATCACGACCGAGATGAGCACCACGCCATTGAAGGCGACATTGTTCCAGCTCAGTTCCATCTCGTTCATCAGCGCGCCGATGCGCGTCGTGCCATAGCTTTCGCCCATCAGGTATTTGGGCGAGTTCCAGCGCCGGTTCTCGGTCAGCCAGACGCGGATGAACTGGCCGAGCGAGCGGGCATCCTCGTTCACGCCCCAGAACTGGGCCGGATCGGCGTCGCCCAGCGCGCGGCTATAGCCAGTGCCCACCGGATCGATGAAGACGAGATCGGCTGAGTCCAGAAGGGTGTGCGGATTGGCGCGCAGATCATAGGGCGCGGCGCCATCGTCCTCGGCGTCGGAGGGCAGGACCAGATGCACCGGCCCGAACACGCCCATATGCAGCCAGAGCGAAGCCGAGCCTGGCCCGCCATTGAAGATGAAGGCGACGGGCCGCGTGCGCGGATCGGACACGCCCTCGCGGATATAGCTGGTGGAGAAGATGGACGCGATGGCCTTGCCGTCGTCATCGCGCAGGAAGGTCTCACCCGCGATGGCGCGGTACCGTACGCGCTGGCCGTTGGCGGTCACCTCGCCGCGGCTTTCAAACACGCGCGGCTCACGCGGATCGCTGGCCGTATCCGGCGCCTGTGCGAGCGCTGCGCTGGTAAGGAAAAGCGCGCCAAGGCACGCGGTGATGACTGACCGGATCATGATGATCTCCCCTGCTTGCCGGGGCATGCACGACCCCTGTTGCGCCTCACGCTAAAGCCGGGCGGCACGGGGTCAATCGGCGGCGCGCGCCAAAGGCGCTCACGATTGCGTGCATGGCTGCCAGTGCCTAGAAACTCACCTCATGAATTACCGTCACGCCTTCCATGCGGGAAATTTTGCCGACGTGCTCAAGCATGCCGTGCTGGCGCTGTGCCTTGAGCATTTCAAGCGCAAGGACAAGCCGTTTGCCGTCATCGATACCCATGCCGGGATCGGTGCTTATGACCTGACCAGCGATGCCGCCCGGCGCAGCCCGGAATGGCAGGCAGGCATAGGACGGGTGATGGCGGGGGAGCGCCCTGCCGATGTGGAGCGGGTGCTCGCGCCCTTGCTGCGGGTCATCCGTGCGATGAATGAGGGCTCAGACCTCACCGCCTATCCCGGCTCGCCGGACGTGTCCGCGCGTCTGATCCGCCCCGCTGACAGGGTACATTTGTGTGAGTTGCACGAGGCAGATTCAAAGACGCTCGACAGGCGCTATGCGCTCAATGCGCGGGTGAAGGTGGAACAGCGCGATGGCTACAAGGCGCTCAAGACGCTGTTGCCCCCGCGTGAGAAGCGCGGCCTTGTCCTTATCGATCCGCCCTTTGAAAGCCGTGACGAGTTCGTCCGTCTTGCCGAAGCGGCGATGAAGGGGCTGGAGCGCTGGCCTACTGGTACGTTCATCTTCTGGCGGCCGATGAAGGATCTCTGGTCGCTGGACCGGCTTGACGAGGGGCTGGCTGAATGGCTGGTCACCGAGCGTGACGCCGCGCCAGAAGCCATATTGCGCGCCGATATGTGGGTGCGCGATCTGGAAAGCGAAGGCAAGCTCGGGGGCGCCGGGCTCGTCATCATCAACCCGCCCCACACGCTGGAAGCCGATCTGCTGGTGCTGATGCCCTGGCTCTGCGAGGTGCTCAAACAGGGCGAGGGTGCAGGCTGGCGGCTTGACGGCATCGTCACCGAAGAGATGGCAGCGCGCTGGTAGGGGTGATTACCCCCGCAGCCCCCGCACCGTGAACACTTTCTCATCGGCCCGGCGCGGCACGATCACCTCCACGAAATGGGTAGCGTAGCGCCTGAGGAAGCGTTCTCCTGTCTCCGCCGCAACCATCGCATCCGGACGGGAGCTGGTCAGCGAACGCAGCGGAATGACGCCGGAGCCCAGCCCGTCCCCGCGCGTGAAATAGCTGATATGCCGGCCCGGTGCTGGCGCGCTGATTCCGGCAGCGAGCAAAGGCAGGCGGCTGGCGGTGAGGGCAGAGCGCATCCCGCCGCTGCGCATCAGCTCACGCCGGTCGATATGGAAGACGCGGCGATGGCTGGCGCGCCGGTTCACATGCACTTTTTTCAGCGCATGGCGCAGGGCGTATTCCTCGGGCCGGGAGACCTCGCCCGACAGTCCTGCCTCCATTTCATGTTCGGTCGGGGCGGTCAGCCAGACATGGTAATCGCTGACCGGCAGGCCGGTATCGTCGCGCACGTCAAAGACGATCTGATAATGCTCGTTGAAGCGGTCTGGCGAGGGCGCCTCCTCACCGGCCAGCGCCGCGCGTTCCGCTTCCTTTTCCGGCTGTACGAGGGTGCGGGTGGCATCGTTGAGCGCGATCCAGTTACTGCGCAGCGTGCGGTACTCGCTGGCGCTTGTGACCTGCAAGGCCTGCAGCACAAGCCGGCCCAGCCGCCGGGCGGCATCAGCCGATGCGCCGGACGGGCCGCCGGTCAGCGGCTCGGTAATGTTGAGGTGATGGCGGTCCGGCAGAACGGCGAAGGGCACGGCCTCCGGTCCGCGCCGTGTCCAGAAACGCCGCTGCGGCCCGCCCGTTTCGCTGCTTGCGGTGAAATCCACCGTCACGCCTTGCGGGTCGAGATTGGCGCTGGCCGCGCGCACCGTCCCGTCCCAGGCGCTTTCGTTCAGGATTCCCATCGGGCGGAACACGTCGAGCCCGGTGATGACATAGGGGCGCACGCTGGCCTCGCTAAACGGGCTCGTCGTTTCACCGCTGCGCGAGAGCCGGTCGGCAAGGGCAAGGTTTTCCTGCGCCATCGAGCCGTGCTCCAGCGCGTGCAGGAACTCGGTGCCGGTCTGGAAGCGGTTGCGCCAGCCCTTGATCAGCCGTCCCAGCGCGGAGCGGCCCATCACGGCGAGCGGGGAGCCGAAATTGGCCGGCGCCAGCATCAGGAAATTGTCCACCGGCGCACCGCCTTCGGGGTGGAACAGCGCCAGCCACTGGCGCACCACCAGCGCCCCTGTGGAATGGGTGACGATGTGGAAGTGTTCGCCCAGCCGCCCGTCGGCCTGCATCTCGCGGACAACCTCGCCCATGCGCCGGGCGCTGTCGGCCAGGTGCACCTCGTCGGCCATGGAGGGGTAGCCGCCAAGCCAGAGATGGGCGGTCTCGAACCCGGTGCGCTCAAGAAAACCTGCCAGCTCTGCCATGGAGCTGTCTTCCGCGCTCCAGCCATGGACGGTGAGGACGGATTTCGTGGCCATGCTGCGCACTCCTTTTCGAGGGGAGGGCAGTGTACCTCAGTTAAGGGTGGGAGCGGATAAGATCCGGGCCCAAGCGCTTCAGAGCGTGTCGGGATCGGCCGGGCCGGGCTCGAAAAGCTCACCCTTTTCCGTGATATAGACCACGATCAGCCCGCCAAGGCCCAGCACGGCCATGCCCGCCAACAGGGGGACAACCGAGTTGTCGAAGGTCAGCCCGATGGCCGAGCCCAGCACCGCGCCGCCAATCGCCGTCACCGAGCCGTAAAGGGCAGAGGCCGTGCCGGCCCGCTTGCCCGCCGGTTCCATGATGAGGGCGGAGAAGTTCGCGCCCATCATCCCGAACAGCATCATGCCGAGGGTCAGCAACGGATAGAACACCCAGAAGGGCGGCTCGGAGATGATCGCCCAGATCATGTGCCCGCCATTGATGAGGATGAAGGCGATAATCGCGATGTGGGAGATGCGCCGCATGCCATAGCGTCCGACAATGCGGGCATTGAGGATATTGGCCAACGCCAGCGCAATCGCGACACCGGCAAAGGCGATCGCGAACCAGGCCTCCAGTCCGTAAAGCTCGGCCATGATCTGTTCGGACGTCGCGATGAAGGCAAAGAGCGCGCCGAAAATCAGTGTGGCCGCGCACATATAGCCCAGCGTCACGCGGTTGCTGGCGGCGAGCCAGTAATTCACCGCTGCCGACTTCACATTGAAAGGAATGGTGTTTTCCGGGGCCAGCGTTTCGGGCAAGCGCACCCACATCCATACCCATAGCGCCACGCCGCTGATCAGGAGCGCGATGAATATCCATTGCCAGCTTGCAACGAAGAGGATGAGCTGGCCGAGCCCCGGCGCGAGGATCGGCGCGGCCATGAAGAAGGTCATCGCGATGGAGATGATCTGCGCCATTTTCCGGCCAGAGACGAGATCGCGCACGACGGCTGTCGCGATGACGCGCGTGCCTGCCGCGGCTGCCCCCTGTAGGGCGCGCGCTGCCAGCATGAGGCTGAAATCCGGCGCAGCCAGGCAGAGCAGCGTCGCCAGCGTGTAGGCGCCCAGCGATGCCAGCAGCACGGTGCGCCGGCCCAGCGCATCGGCCAGGGGACCATAGGCAAGCTGCGCGATGCCGAAGCCCAGCACATAGGAGGTGATAACCAGCTGGCGCTCATTGCCCAGTGCATCAAAGGCCCGGCCGATCTCCGGCAGGGCCGGCAGCATGATGTCGATGGTCAGGGCATTGAGCGCCATCAGCGCGCTCGTCATGGCGATCAGCTCGGCCATGCCCAGCGTGGGGCGTTTGGGATCGGGCGCGGCAAGCGACACGGGGGGCGAAGTCTTTCGGCGCGAACCGCACATCGACGCACGGAACGAAATGGAGAGGCCCCGTAGTTAGGGGTCTCCTCCCTGAAGGTCGAGTAACTAATCTGTTTTCAGTGCACCAAACACGTCGCGCGTCAGGCGCGGATCGAAATGCTGCCCGCCATCGACGCACACGATCTGGCCGGAGACTGACGGCGTGGCGAGGAACCAGCGCAGCGTGCGTACCAGATCCTCCGGCGTCGGCCCGCAGGCCAGCGGGTTGTCGTCATGCAGCGCCCTGAACGTGTCCTCGGAGTGATAGGGGCTCGGCAGGGTGAGCCCCGGCGCGACGCCATTGACCCGCACGCGCGGGGCGAGCGCGCGCGCCAGCATCTGCGTAACCGAATGCAGGGCGGCCTTGGAGATGGTGTAGGAATAAAAATCCGCGTTGATATTGAAGAGCTTGTAATCGAGCAGATTGAAGATCATCGCTCCGTCCGGAGCCTGCGCTGCGAACGCCTTCGATAGAAGAACGGGCGCCAGCGTGTTGGCGTCGAGATGGCGGCGGAAGCTTTCCGCGTTCACATCCGCATGGCTGTCCTCTTCAAAGATGGAGGCGGAATTGACCAGCACGCTGACCGGCCCCATTTCCGCGTTCACCGCCGGTATCAGGGCCTCCACCGCCTCTGTGTTGAAGAAGTCGGCACCAAAGGCGCGCGCCGTCACGCCGTTTGCCGACAGGGCATCAATCAGGCCCTGCGCGTCGCGGTCAGAGCTGTTGTAATGCACGGCGATGTCATAGCCGTCCTCGGCCAGCGCCTCGCAGAAGGCGCGGCCCAGCCGCTTTGCTCCGCCGGTGATGAGGGCGACGCCCTTTGCCGATGCCATATGCGCTCTCCGCGAGTGTCTGCCGCGCCGGTATAGCGCAAGTGCGCGATATGTGCGCAAGGACTTACCTTGCAAGCCCCAAGCGACTATAGAGCGCGCGCCATGATGCTTATTTCCGCCCAGGTCAATGTCGAAGCCGCCCACTTCACCCCGTTCGGGGCAGATGATGACGCGCGCCGGCAGATTCACGGCCATTCCTATCTGGTGCGTGCCTGGGTGGAGGCCGAGCCGAATGTGGAAGACCTTGACCGTCTGCGCGATGATCTGCTCACGGCTGCCGCGCCGCTGGACCATGCGCTGCTCAACGAGGTCGAGGGGCTTTCCGGCCCGTCCATGGAGGCGATTGCGGACTTTGTGGCCGAACGGCTGATGCCCGTCTGGCCGCGGCTGAGAAAAGTCTCGGTTGCCCGGCCCACTCTGGGCTATGAAGTGGTACGTGAACTCGTCTGAGGCATGTTTGCCCGTCGCCACTGACAGGGAAGTTCTTATGAAACCGACGCTCGCCCCCGCCGACGCGGCCGCTGTTCCGCGCGCCGAACCCGCTCTGGCCGGGGAGCGGCTGAGCGTGCGGGTGGAGAAGTTGCGCCTTGAGGCGATGGTCGGCGTCTATGAGAGCGAACATGGCCGCACCCAGCCGATTGAAATCTCGCTGGAAGCCGAAGTGACAAGCGAAGCCATGGCGCCGTCTGCCGATCTCGATCATGCGGTGAATTATGCCGCGCTGGCCGAAACGGTCCGGCAGGTGGTTGCCGCGCGCCATCACGAGCTGCTGGAAGATCTGGTGCAGGAGGTCGCCAATACGCTGTTTCGCGATACCCGCATCACCCGGCTGAAACTGAGCGTCGACAAGCTGACCGCGCTCGACGACGCGGCCTCGGTGGGTGTCAGCTATGAACGCTGGCGCTGACGCCGCCGCGATTCTCTCCTATCTCTTGGGTCATGGCCCGTGCTGACAAACCCGATGCCCCGCCCGACATGGCGGCCCAGCTCTCCGCGCCGACAGCGCCGGAGAGCGGACGCACAGGGCCTGAGATCATTGCCGATTATGTGAAGCGCCTGCCCATGAAGCCGGGCGTCTACCGCATGTATGGCGCCGATGGCGAGGTGCTCTATGTCGGCAAGGCGCGCCAGCTAAAGGCGCGCGTCTCCAGCTATGCCAAGTCCGGCGGGCACAATAACCGCATCGCGCTGATGATCGCGTTGACCGCCAGCATGGAGTTTGTCGTCACGGCGACCGAGACCGAGGCGCTGCTGCTGGAAGCCAATCTGATCAAGCGGTTAAAGCCCCGTTTCAACATCATTTTGCGCGATGACAAATCCTTCCCCTACATCCTGATCCGCACCGAGCACGCCTCGGCCCAGCTGATGAAGCATCGCGGCGCACGCAAGGTGAAGGGGGAGTATTTCGGGCCTTTCGCTTCGGCGGGCGCGGTGAACAACACGCTCAACACGCTGCAGAAGGCATTCCTCCTGCGTACCTGCACCGACAGCGTTTACGAGGCACGCACGCGCCCCTGCATGCTCTATCAGATCAAGCGCTGTGCAGGCCCGTGCGTCGATCTGATAACGCCTGAACGCTATGATGAACTGGTCGTCGAAGCACGCGAGTTCCTGCGCGGGCGCTCCGGCGCTTTGCGCGAACGCCTGCAGGCGGAGATGGAAGAGGCATCGGAAGCCTTGGACTTTGAGCGCGCGGCAAGGCTTAGGGATCGTTTGCGCGCGATTGCCGCCGTCACCACCAGTCAGGGCATCAATCCTGATGGCATCGAGGAAGCCGACGTGATCGCCGTCCATCAGGAGGGCGGGAAGAGCTGCGTGCAGATTTTCTTCTTTCGCGCGGGCCAGAACTGGGGCAACCGGGCCTTCTATCCGCGCCATGAGGCCGACGCCGGCCCGTCTGAAGTGCTCGAAGCCTTCATCGCGCAATTTTATGAGGACAAGCCTGCGCCCGCGCTGATCCTTGTCTCCCACGCGCCGGAACAATCCGGGCTGCTCGCCGAGGCCTTGTCCTTGCGGGCGGGCCATGCGGTGGAAATCCGCAAGCCCCAGCGCGGCGGCAAGACGCAGCTCGTCGATCAGGCGATGACCAATGCGCGTGAGGCGCTGGGGCGCAGGCTGGCCGAGTCCAAGAGCCAGGCCCAGCTTCTCGATGGCGTCGCGCGCGTGTTCGGGCTTGAAGCCCGCCCGGAGCGGATCGAGGTCTATGACAACTCCCACATCCAGGGCTCCAATGCGCTGGGCGCGATGATCGTGGCGGGCCCGGAAGGGTTTGAGAAAGCTCAGTACCGGCGCTTCAACATGAAGGGCGGCGATGCGGCCACGAATGACGATTTCGCCATGATGGCCGCCATGCTGCGCCGCCGTTTTTCAAGGCTGGCGAAAGAACGCGAGGAGGGCGCGCCGGTGCCGGATCTCGTTCTGGTCGATGGCGGCAAGGGTCAGCTCTCGGCAGCCAGAGCCGCGATGGAGGAGCTTGGCATGGCCGATATCCCGCTTGCGGCCATCGCCAAGGGACCGGACAGGAATGCAGGCCGCGAAGATTTCTACATGCATGGCAAGGCCCCCTTCCGCCTGCCTGCCAATGACCCTGTGCTCTACTATCTGCAACGCCTGCGCGATGAGGCGCACCGCTTTGCCATTACCGGCCACCGCGCGGCGCGCAAGCGCTCACTGCGCGATAACCCGCTGGATGACATTGCCGGGATCGGGGCGTCCCGCCGCGCCGCGCTTCTGAAACATTTCGGCTCGGCAAGGGCGGTCTCGCGGGCCAATCTGGCGGACCTTGAGGCGGTGGAAGGCGTCTCCAGGGCGCTCGCTCGCAAGATTTACGACCATTTCCACGAATAGGCGGTGACGATGCGAGCGCTCCTCATCCATCTTCCGAACCTCATCACCGTGTCTCGCGGGCTGGCCGGGCTTCTTGGCGCGTGGCTGCTGCTTCAGAGCGCCGATGCCTTCCTTGAAGAAAAGGCGGTCATGTATGGGCTCGCCTCGGGGATTGTCCTCGCCCTGGCGGCTCTGACCGACTGGCTGGATGGCTGGCTGGCGCGAAGACTGAATGCGGTCACCCCGCTTGGCGCGCTGCTCGACCCGATAGCCGACAAGGTTCTGACCGGATCCTATCTGGTTGCCTTCGTATTGATCTCCGGAACCGATCCATGGCTGGCCGCGCCCGTGGCTATCATCCTTGCCCGCGATATCGGCGTGACGGGACTGCGCCTTGCCGGGCCGAAGCGTGCGCCGGGTGCCTATGCCGTTACGTCAGAGGCCAAGGCCAAGACCGCACTCACCATGCTGCTGGTTGCCCTGCCCTTCGTGCTGGTGGTGGCCGGCCTGCATGATGTGGGGCGCTGGTTCTACATCTGGGTGGGCGGGGTATGGCTCGCTGCCGCGCTCTCGGCCTGGAGCGCCTGGCCCTATCTCCGGGCGGCGCTCAGCCGCCAGTAGTTGGATCAGTTACTCGTTTAAGTGGCAGTTAACCGGTTCATGGTTTCTTCACCATGGCGGCTGAAGTTCCCGTGGTCGCCCTGGAGGGTGGAGTGTTCCCATGAGCATTGCGGTTACCGACTTGAGCGAACGTTTTGAATTTCTGAACTTTTCAGAAGCCGACCGGGCCCGTCTGCGCGCTGCAAAGCCGCTGGTGGAGGCCGAGCTGCCGGCGATTCTCGATCAGTTCTATCTCGACATTTCCAGGCATCCGGAGGTCGATGAGCTGTTCAAGGACGCGCAGATGCGCGCCCATGCGCGCCAGAAGCAGCTGGAGCACTGGCTGCGAATCTGTGACGCCAGTTACGGGCAGGATTATCTCCAGTCGGTCCAGCGCATTGGCGAGACACATGCACGGCTTGGTCTGAAGCCGGCCTGGTATTTTGGCGGCTATGCGAAAATCCTTGGCGGGCTGGTGCGCGCGATCGCGCGCCGTTCGCTGTCGGGCAAGGGTTTCATCCGCAACAAGGCCAGGGAGCAGGAGCTCGAAGCCGTTCTCGATACGCTGGTCAAGGCCACCATGCTGGACATGGATCTGTGCATGTCGACCATCGAGGCCTGCGCCGAGCGTACCAAGGCCGAAGAGCGCAACCAGCTGGCCGACGAGTTCGAGAAGACCGTGTCGGCGATTGTGCAGTCGGTCGCGGCGGCATCCGAGGAGCTGTCGGTGACCGCCAGAACGATGGCCAAAACCGCCGAAGGGACCAGCGAACGCTCCTCCTCCGTGGCGGCGGCATCAGAACAGGCCAGCACCGCAGCACGCACTGTCGCGCAGGCGGCGGGCGAACTGACGCGCGCCATTGGCGAGATTTCCGAGCGGGCGGGCGAAGCGGCGGGTGCTTCCTCACAGGCGTCCGAAGATGCCCGGCGCACCGGCACCACCATGTCGGAGCTCGCAGCTGCGGCGGAGAAGATCGGCACGATTGTCAGCCTGATCGAGAACGTTGCCGAGCAGACGAACCTTCTGGCGCTCAACGCGACGATCGAGGCGGCCCGCGCAGGAGAGGCCGGCAAGGGCTTTGCGGTTGTCGCCAGCGAGGTGAAGTCGCTTGCCGCCCAGACGGCGAAGGCGACCGAGGAAATCTCCAGCCAGATCAATAATGTGCAGGAGGTGGTCGCAGCGGCGGTGAAAGCCATTGAGGCGGTGTCGGGGTCCATCGAGCAGGTGACGGGCGTGTCCGCCTCCATCTCGGCTGCGGTCGAAGAGCAGAGCGCGGCTACCGCCGAGATTGAGCGCAACACCAACCAGACGGCGGAAAGCTCCGGCCTTGTCTCGCAAACCATCACCGAGGTGCTGGCGGGCGCGCAGGAAACCAGCCAGTCCGCCGGTGCTGTGGTCAACGCCGCCGGGGAGCTGGGCCGTCAGGCCGAACAGCTGCGGGGCGATGTGGAACGCTTCCTCAGCCGTATCCGCGCAGCCTGAAACGGGCTGAAACAGACTGCCACTTTGAGCCGCAGGCAATCCGGTCCATCCTTGGCGCCTACCGCTTGAGCGAGCGCATCAGGAATGACCGGACTGCCAGCCGAAACCCATATCCTCGTCGTCGATGACGATGACCGCATCCGCACGCTGCTCACCCGCTTCCTGCGTGAGCGGGGCTTTCGCGTGTCGGCCGCGCCTGACGCCGCCAAGGCGCTCGCCATGCTGCGGTCGCTGGCCTTCGATCTTCTCATCCTTGATGTGATGATGCCGGGCATGGACGGGTTCGAACTGACCAGCGAAGTGCGCAAGAACCATGACTGCCCGATCCTGCTGCTGACCGCGCGCGGCGAGCCGGAGGACCGTATCAAGGGGCTGTCGCTGGGCGCTGATGATTATCTTGCCAAGCCCTTCGAACCTGAAGAGCTTATCCTGCGCGTGCAGGCCATATTGCGCCGTGTGATGCCCAGAAAGCAGGCCGCGCGCCGTGTCCGCTTCGGAGAATGGGTATTTGATATCGAGGCTGGCCAGCTGACCCGGGGAGAGGCGCGGGTGCGCCTGACGGGTGGCGAGGCGGCGCTTCTCGGTGCGCTGGCCCAGTCCGCCGGAGAGGCGGTGGACCGGCTGGCCCTGTCGGAACGTGCTGCTGGCGGGGCGGGCGAACGCGCGGTTGACGTCCAGATGACACGCCTGCGCCGCAAGATCGAGGATGATCCCAAGGACCCGGTATTCCTGCAGACGGTGCGCGGCGAGGGCTACAAGCTGGTGGCCGATCCGGTCTTTGACAGCGAGCTGGCGAGGTAGGCCATGGGCTTTTCCATCAAGCGCTACCTGCCCACCAGCCTGTTCGGGCGCTCCCTTCTGATCATCGTTCTGCCGGTCGCGATGATGCAGATCGCCGTCACCTGGTCCTTTTTCGAGGAACACTGGCAGACAGTGACCTCGCGCCTGTCTGAAAGCGTGGCCGGCGATGTGGCGATGATCACGGCGCTCTATGAACGCTCCGGACCGGAGGGGTTTGATCCGCTGGCCAATCTGGCGTTTCAGACGGTGGGGCTGTCGGTCGATCTGCGCGAGGGCGATGTGTTGCCGCAGACGCGCCGCACGGCCTTCTTCCGGGCGCTTGACCGCTCCTTGCGCCGGGCACTCTCATCGCGGCTGGACAATGATTTCTGGTTCGATACCACGCGCTATCCCGAGTATGTCGACATACGGGTGCAGGTGAACGGAGGCGTGTTGCGATTCATCGCCTCGCGTGAGCGCGCCTTTGCGACCACGGGTCATATCTTCATTCTGTGGATTGTCGGTGCCTCGACCCTTCTGACGGCCGTGTCGCTCATCTTCATCCGCAATCAGGCCAAGCCCATCCAGCGCCTTGCCGCCGCGGCCGAAGCGTTTGGCCGGGGGCAGGATACGGCCCATTTCAAACCCGCTGGCGCGCGTGAGGTGCGACAGGCGGCGACCGCCTTCATCGATATGCGCGAGCGGCTGACACGCTATGTGGAGCAGCGCACGGCGCTTCTGGCCGGTGTCAGCCATGATCTGCGCACGCCGCTGACGCGTCTTCGCCTGCAGCTTGCCCTGATGCCGGACAGCCCTGAACGCGCGGACGCCATTGCCGATATTGCGGAAATGGAAGCCGCTCTTGAGGAGTATCTCTCATTCGCGCGCGGCCAGAGCGGGGAGGAGAGTACGGCAGAAGATCTTGCCGCGCTGGCGCGTGAGGTCGCGGCCAATGCCGCGCGGGCGGGCCGCGAGATCGGTCTTGACCTGCCCGCAAGGCTCACCCGCGAGGTGCGGGCGGGCACGCTGCGCCGGGCGCTCGCCAATCTCGTCGACAATGCACTCTCGCACGGCGAGCAGGTGTCGCTGTCGCTGGTCGATACGGGCGGGCGGATCGAGTTCCGCATCGATGATGACGGTCCCGGCATTCCCGGCGAGCAGCACGAGGAAGCCTTCAAGCCGTTCAACCGGCTTGATCCGTCGCGCAATGCCAACCGGAAGGGTGTAGGGCTGGGCCTGGCCATTGCCCGCGATGCGGCGCGCGCCCATGGCGGCGATGTGGCATTGGGCGACGCGCCGGCAGGTGGCCTGCGTGCGATCCTGTGGATCCCGGCTTAACCGCTAGAACTGCATCGATCCGCCGAGCTTGCGGGCCTGGCGTTCGGCGGCCGAGACCGCATTGCGGATCAGCATGGGAAGCCCGCCTCCGCCCATCAGTACATCCATTGCGGCCTGGGTGGTGCCACCGGGCGAGGTGACCTGACGGCGCAGGGCGGCGGCATCGGCCGATTTGCGCTTGTGGCCTTCTTCCAGCAGCGCGCCCGCGCCTGCCACGGTGGCGACGGCCAGCTTCTCGGCCAGTGCGGGGGGCAGCCCCTCCGCCTCGCCTGCGCGCGCCAGCGCCTCGCACATCAGGAAGACATAGGCCGGGCCGGAACCGGAAACGGCGGTGACCGCATCCATCATCCGCTCTTCTTCAACCCACTCGAACGCGCCGGTCACTTTCAGCAGTGTCTCGGCAGCGGCCCGGTATTCCGGCCCGTCGGCGTCGTGATTGGAAATGCCGACCGTAATGCCCTTGCCAATGGCGCCCGGCGTATTGGGCATGGCCCGCACGATCGGATGGCCGGGAAAGGCACGGCCCAGCGTATTGAGGCCGATACCGGCCAGAATGGAGATGATCAGCGCGCCTGATGGCAGCTTTGCAGGCAGGCTCCCGGCGATCTGCCCGAAGACCTGCGGCTTTACCGCCAGCACGACCCGGTCCACGTCCGCTGCGGCCCGTTTTGTCAGCTCAGGCAGGACGGCAACGCCATGGCGTTCGGCCAGCGCCTCGACGGCCTCTGTAGGTTTGGGATCAATGATGACCAGCGTTTCCGCCGTCAGCCCGCCTCGGCGGGCCCGCAGCCAGCCCGTTGCAAGTGCGGCCCCCATATGGCCCGCGCCGATCAGCGCGACCTTGCCTGTAACCTCGGACTTTGCGGGCATGATAGTGTGTCTAGGCCTCGCCCGCCGTGTCGAACATGGCGGCCGTCACGGCCTCCTCTACGCTCTTTCCGCCCCAGACCAGATAGTGGAAGGCCGGGTAAAGCCGCTCACCGGCCTCACGCGCGGCGACGATCAGGGCTGCGGCCTGCGCCGGGCTGACGGTCTCGCCACCGGCCAGTGACAGGGCGTGGCGGAAGATCACCGAGCCATCTTCGGCCCACACGTCGAAATGCCCGAGCCACAGGCGCTCATTGAGCCTTGCCACCAGCTCGCACACTTCACGGAAGCGCGCGGGCGGGGTTTTCAGCTCAAGGCTGGCGCACACATGCAGCACGTCCAGTTCCGGGCGCCAGGCGAACCAGATCTGGTGATCGCGCCATTCGCCCGGCACGGCCATGTGCAGCTCTGTATCGTCGCGCTCATAGGCGTATTGCTCGGCGATCACCGCCTGCTCGACGCTTTCCAGCGGGTCAATGGTTTCGATGTAGGTTTCGGTATGCAGATCCATCATTGCGCCTCCCTCACAGCACAGTCCGGCATCGTCCCGTGGAAACGACGGTAAGCCGCTCCGGGGAGGTCGCGCAACACGGTGCTCGAGGTTGAAGTTAAGCTGTTCAGCCGGAAGCCTTTTTCGCGGCGGATTTACGGGTCGCCGCTGCCGGTTTGCGCTTTGCGGGCGCCTTGGCGGCTTCCAGAGCGGCAAGTTTTGCCGTGAGTGATTCGATTTGTGCGCCCTGCTTCTCGACCAGAGCACGCAGGGCATCCACCTCGTCGCGGCTGGCAAGATCCATGTCCAGGGCGATGCGCTCGGCCTGCGCACGGAACACGCTGCGTGCCTCGTCGCCGGCCGCGCGGGCGGCTCCGAAGGCATCGGTCATCAGATCGGCCAGATCGGCAAAAACAGGGTTGCGGCTTTGCATGGCACGGCGTCCTTGCGGGTATCGAGGCCCTGATATAGGCCTTCCACGGTGCCTTGCGCAATGTCCGGTGCTCATCAAAGACCCCGGTTAACTGTGGAGTATCGCCCTTGCCCACCTGCCCGCCGAGTTTTGACCTGATCGATCCGGTCCTGTTCGAGATCGGTCCGCTGGCCGTGCGCTGGTATGCGCTCTCCTACATTGCAGGCCTGTTTCTGGGCTTTTACTACGTGCTCCAGCTGATCAAGCGCCCGGCGCTGTGGACGACGCATGCCAAGCCGGTT
This sequence comes from Glycocaulis sp., assembly GCA_022565665.1. GTDB lineage: Bacteria > Pseudomonadota > Alphaproteobacteria > Caulobacterales > Maricaulaceae > Glycocaulis. Next base: position 8,578 of record JAIUMI010000005.1, on the reverse strand, counting down.
GCTGCGCCGATGGACAAGGGTTTCGCCGAGGAATTGCTGCTCTGGGTGATGGTGGGCGTCATCGCGGGCGGGCGGATCGGCTATGTGCTTTTCTACCAGACGAGCGCGATCTGGGAGCGGCCCCTGTGGATCATCACCGGCATCACCGAAGGCGGTATGAGTTTCCATGGCGGGCTGATCGGCGTGATGATCGCCATGATCCTTACCGCCCGCGCTTACAAGGTGCCGTTCCTGAACGTGACCGATGCCGTGGCCGCGGTAACGCCGATCGGGCTCTTGCTCGGGCGTCTGGCCAATTTCATCAATGGCGAGCTCTATGGCCGCCCGGCACCCGACCTGCCCTGGGCCATGCGGTTTGAACACGATCCGCTCTGCCTGGCCCGCCATCCCAGCCAGCTTTACGAGGCCTTCCTGGAAGGCGCGGTGCTGCTGGTGGTGACCGCCTTCCTGATCTGGCGTTTGCGCTCGCTCGCCCGGCCCGGCCTGGTGACCGGCGTGTTCCTGACCGGTTATGGCGTGTTCCGTGCCTTCGTGGAGATTTTCCGCGAGCCAGACAGCCATATGCCCGACGCCCTGCAGGGCTATGTGACGATGGGCATGCTCCTGTGCATTCCGATGGTCGTGGCGGGCGGTTATCTGGTCTGGCGGGCCTATCGCGAGCCGGTCACGTCCACGCCCGGCGTGGTCCGCCCTGACCGCAAGGCAAAGGACACGAAAAAATCGTGAGCGGACCGGACGTCTTCGATCCGGCCGCGCGCATTGCAGACAATCTGCGTGCGCGTATCGCGTCCCAGGGGCCGCTGCCCGTTTCCGTCTTCATGATGGAGGCGCTGTTTGACCCGATGGCGGGCTATTACGCGACGCGTGATCCGATCGGGGCGGGGGCGGACTTCATCACCGCGCCGGAGATCAGCCAGATGTTCGGCGAGCTGCTGGGCCTGTGGTGCGCACAATGCTGGCAGGACATGGGTGCGCCGGAACGGCTGCACCTCATCGAGCTAGGCCCCGGCAAGGGCACGATGATGGCTGACATGGCACGCGCCGCACACGCCGTTCCGGGCTTTACCGAGGCGCTGAAACTCACCCTTATCGAAGCGAGCGCAGCCCTGAAAATGGTGCAGGGCCGGACACTCGGCAAAAGCGGTCTGTCTGTAGGCTGGGCAAATGGGCTCGAAAAAGCTCCCGACGGCCCGGCCATCATTCTGGGCAATGAGTTTCTCGACTGCCTGCCGGTGCGTCAGGCGGTGAGGCAAGACGGGCAATGGCGCGAGCGCGTGGTGGGCCTGCACCCGGAAGATGATACCCGGTTGGCCTTCCATACCGGCCCTGTGCTGGCAAACGATGATCCCTTTATCCCGGACGCCCTGAAGGACAGCCCTGAGGGCACGCTGATCGAGCTGAGGCCCGGCGATGCGCAGATCGTGGATGCGCTCGCCGCGCGCTTTGCCGGCCATCGCGGCCATGCGCTCTTCATCGATTACGGCCCGGCCCGGTCAGAGCCCGGCGACACGCTGCAGGCGATCCGCGCGCACGAGAAGGTTGATCCGCTGGACGCGCCCGGCACGGCAGACCTGACCGCACGGGTGGATTTCGAGACGCTGGCGCGGCGCGCTCTGGCGGCGGGTCTTGCCGTGCATGGCCCGCTGGAACAGGGCGCCTTCCTGAAAAGTCTGGGGATCGAGCGGCGCGCCGCGTCCTTAAGCGCTGCGCGTCCCGACCAGCGCGCCATAATCGCCCGCCAGCTGCACCGGCTGTGTGATGAAAGCGAGATGGGTGCGCTTTTCAAGGTCATCGCCATCAGTGCGCCCGGCCTGCCGGCCCCGCCGGGCTTGCATCCGTTCGAGGGATAATCCGTACACGGGTGATATCCGGGGTGCAGTTTCTTCCCGCTCGCGCTTTGCGAAGCCGGGCTGCTCTGCTAATAGCCCGCCAACCGGCCAGATGAGGGACAAGCGCCATGAAGCTGATGAGCGGGAACGCGAACAAGCCGCTGGCGCGCGCCATTGCCGACTATCTCGACGCCCCGCTCTCCAATGTGGAGATTGAGACCTTCGCCGATGGCGAGCTTTTCGTGCGCATTGACGAGAATATGCGCGGCGAGGACGTCTTCCTCATCCAGTCCACCTCCAAGCCGGCCAATGACCATCTGATGGAGCTGCTGATCTGCATGGACGCGCTCTCGCGCGCCAGTGCCCGGCGGATCACGGCGGTTATCCCCTATTTCGGCTATGCCAGGCAGGATCGCAAAACCGGCGGGCGCACGCCCATCACCGCCAAGCTGGTGGCCAATCTCATTGCCAAGGCCGGTGCGCACCGGGTGCTGACGCTGGACCTGCATGCCGGACAGATCCAGGGCTTTTTCGACATTCCGACGGACAATCTCTTCGCGACGCCGGTTTTCGATGCCGATATCAAGCGCCATTACGACACGACCGACCTGATGATCGTATCGCCGGATGTGGGCGGTGTGGTGCGTGCGCGTGCGCTCGCCCAGCGCCTCGGCGCCGATATCGCCATTGTCGACAAGCGCCGCCCAAAGGCCGGCGAGAGCGAGGTGATGAATATTATCGGTGAGGTGGCGGGCCGCCGCTGCATCATCTTTGATGACATCATCGATAGCGGCGGCACGCTGTGTAATGCCGCTGCCGCGCTGAAGAAAGAGGGCGCTGCTGAGGTTTCTGCCTACATCACGCACGGCGTTTTGTCGGGCAAGGCGGTCCAGCGCATCGAGGATTCGGTGCTCAAAGAGCTGGTGGTGACCGATTCCATCGACGTCACCGACAAGGCCAATGGATCGGGCAAGGTCCGCGCGCTCGGCATTGCACCCCTGCTCGGCGAGGCGATCCGGCGCATCGCCAACGAGGAAAGCGTCTCCAAACTGTTCGACTAGGGCGCGCCTACTCCTCCTTCAGAGGCGTGAGCTTTACCCGCGTGATCTGGTTGCGGCGGCGTTCGAGAATGTCGAACTGCACGCCATGAAAGCGGAAGCGCTGGCCGGGTTCGGGGATGGTCTGGGCCTCATGAATGACCAGCCCGGCAATGGTGACGGCCTCTTCATCGGGCAGTTCCCAGTCCAGCGCCCGGTTGATCTCGCGTATGCCCACCGCGCCGTCGACCATGACCGCGCCCTCTGCATCGGGCCGGAATTCTTCAGGCGGGGCGACATCGTGCTCATCCTCGATCTCGCCGACGATCTCTTCAAGAATGTCCTCCAGAGTCACCACGCCCATCAGCGCGCCATATTCGTCCACCACGAGCGCAAAATGCTCGCGCTTGGTTCTGAAGGCGTTGAGCTGGTCGATGAGCTCTGTCGTCTCCGGCACGAACCAGGGCTCGCGCTTGAGCGCGCTGATGTCGATTTTCGACACATCGCCGCCCGCTCCGTGCAGGGCGCGGGCGAGATCGCGCACATGGAGCACACCGACAATATTCTCCGGCTCGCCCTGCCATAGCGGCAGACGGGTGTGTGGGCTGGTCAGCGCGGAATCGACCAGCTGCTCCACAGGCTGCTCGATATCCAGCATGACGAGGTTCTTGCGGTGGATCATCACGTCGTCGACATTCAGCTCGCGCAGATCGAGAACGCCGCCCAGCATGTCGCGGTCATGCTTGACCACGCTGCCCTCTTGCAGGTGCAGGTCGATATGGCCGCGGATTTCTTCATGTGCGGACAGGACGGGGCCGGTTACATTGGCGCCCAGCAGTTTGAGCGCGCCGCGCACAACGATCTGGACGCTCGCCACCACGGGGCCGAACAGCATCACCACGATGCGGATGGGCAGCGAGACCGCCATCGCCATCCGGTCAGGGTTCGACAGGGCATAGGTCTTGGGCATGACCTCGGCAAAGACCAGCACCAGCGCCGTCATCACCAGCGTGGCGATCGGCACGCCGGCCTCCCCGAACATGGTCAGGAACACTGCCGCCGCGATGGATGAGGCGAGAATGTTGACGAGATTATTACCCAAGAGGATCGCCCCGATCAGGCTTTCGCGATCCTCGATCAGCCTGCCCACACGCGCGGCCGGATGATTCTTCTCCTTCTCCAGCGCCAGCATGCGCGCCTTGGAAGTCGCGGTCAGGGCCGTTTCCGAGCCGGAGAAGAAGGCCGAGAGCAGGAGCAGGATGACGATGCCGGCAAAGGCCCAGCTCATCCAGGCTTCATAGGTGAAGTCCATCATATCTCTCCTGCCAGGAAAGCTTCCACATCGGCCGGGGCTTCGCCCTTTGCGATGAAGGCCTTGCCGATGCCGCGCGCCAGAATGAGGGTGAGGCCCGCACCGGCGTTTTTCTTGTCACTGCCCATGCGCGCGGTCAGCGAGGTGGCCTCGTACGGCCCGCCCGGCAGGTCGGCGATTCGCGCCGGCAATCCTGCCTTCTCCAGAACGGCGCTGGCGCGCCGCGCATCCGCCGCGTCGCACAGGCCCTTGCACGCAGAATATTTCAAAGCCAGCACAATGCCGCAGGCGACGGCCTCTCCATGGATCAGCGCACCCTTTGCCGCATCGGCTTCAAACGCATGGCCGAATGTATGTCCCAGATTCAGGAGGGCCCGCACGCTGCCCTCGCGCTCGTCTTCAGCCACAATGCGCGCCTTGAAGGCGACGGCGTCAGCGATGAGCGGGGTGAGGGTGTCCAGCGCCAGCGGATCGCCCGTCACCGCTTCCAGCCGTTCAAACAGGGCCGCATCGGCGATGAGCCCCGCCTTGACGATCTCGGCATAGCCCGCAGCCAGCTCGCGCCGGGGCAGGGTGGCCAGAAACGCACTGTCGGCGATGACGAGGGCGGGCTGGTGGAAGGCACCGACCAGATTCTTGCCGTGGGCGGTGTTGATACCGGTCTTGCCGCCAACCGAGGAGTCCACCTGTGCCAGCAGGGTTGTCGGCATCTGCACGAAGGGGCAGCCGCGCTTCATGATCGCGGCGGCAAAACCGGCCAGATCGCCCACCGTGCCGCCACCAAACGCGATCAGTGCCTCGCCGCGCTCCATATTGAGGTCAAGTAGCTTGCCGGTCAGGGCTTCCAGGCTCTGCCAGCTCTTGATGCTCTCACCCCCGGAAAGCGCGATGACATGCAGGGACAGCCCGGCACCCGCCAGCACCGCTTCCAGCCGCGCGCGATGGGGGGCGAGGGCGGCCTCGTCGGCCACCACGATCGCCCGGCCGCGCGGGCACAGGGCTTTCAAACGGTCGGAGGCTGCTTCCAGCGCGCCTTGCCCGATCAGCACGTCATAACTGGCCGGGCCCAGCTCGACCGGCACCGTAAGGGGTTTGCTCATCGGCTCGCCTCCACGCGGTCGGCCAGCGCCTCGATGATCGCGGCCACGCTCGTCTCGTGCGGATCACCATGGGAATGGATATGGATATCGGCCTGCGCATAGATGGGCGTGCGCTCTTCGATCAGCTTTTCCATCACCGCGCGCGGATCATCGGTGTGCAGAAGGGGGCGGGTATCGCGTTTGCCGACCCGCTCCATGAGAATGTCGATATCGGCGTGCAGCCAGACGGAGACGGCCCTTTCGGCGATCAGGGCGCGGGTCTCGTCATTGATAAAGGCACCGCCGCCCAGCGCGATCACGGCCCGGCTCTCGTCTTCCATCAGGCGGGTAATGACCTTGCGCTCGCCATCGCGGAAGGCGGCCTCGCCGAAATCGGCAAATATGTCGGCTACGGACCGGCCTGCGGCGGCCTCCACCTCGTGATCGGAATCGCGGAACGGCCAGCCCAGCCGTTCGGCGAGGCGGCGGCCCACCGTCGTCTTGCCTGCCCCCATGAGGCCGGCAAGGACTACGGGACGATCGAGTTGTCTGGCAATGCGCGCTCTGTCCATGATCCGTCCTAGCCTATAAGCCTGTGCGCGTGCGGGAGCAATTCCCGCATGAAACGTCTTAAAAATCGCCACATTGTGCGCGATAGTCGAATTTGCGGATTTTATCTTCAGGAGGGGCGCTTTCATGCGCGGACTGCTCATCGGACTAGGTGCCGGCATTCTGGGTGTCGGTGTGATCTTCGCAGGCCTGCTGTTTCTGGCGGACGGCATGGCTCCTGAGCCGGAGGAAATCCGGGTCGAGGTCACCAATGCGCTGGACAGCTAGTCTCGCTCTTGCCGGCGCTCTGGCCGTTGGCGCTGCGGCGCTGGCGCAACAGCCCTCAGGGCCTATCCAGGCTGAGGAACTGGGCGCGGTCGATCCTTTCCAGATCGGTTCGCGCAATGTGTTTCCCGCCAATATCTGGTCGTCCAGTGATCCCGATGCCCTGCGCGCCATATTGCGTGAACTGCCGGCCAGTGACGGTCCGGGCTGGCAACAGGCGCCGGCGGCGCGGCTGGCAGAGCGGGCGCTTCTGGCCTCGGGCAGCCCGCCACGTGGCGGGCGCGATGATTTCGCGCTTGCGGCACTGCGCGCTGACCGGGCGCTGGCGGCAGGCCGGGCCGAACCCGTCTTTGAGCTGCTGGAACGCACGCCGCGCCTGAACGAATCGGCGGCGCTCTCGCGCATTCACGCCGAGACGGCCTTCGCGCTGGGTGAAACCCGTTCTGCTTGCAATACGGCGGACAGCCTTCTGCGTGGCCGGGACGAGGCTTACTGGCTGCGCGCCCGCGCCGTGTGCCTGGCTATTGAGGGCAATGTGGCGGCTGCCGACCTGACGGCTGATCTGGCCCGTGCAGCCAGCCCCGCGCCGGTGTTCGATGCGCTTTATGACGCCTTCACGCTGGAACGCGGCCTTCCTTCCAATGCTGCGCCCTCTACCGGTATCGAGCTGGCACTGGCCACACTCATTGCGCCCGAAGCGCGTATCACCCCGGCTGGCGAGGCACCGCCCTGGCTGAAGCGCGCAGCGGACCGTACCGGCCCGCCCATCGAACTGCCCGAAATGCTCGATGATGCGCTGGAAGCGGCGATGAACATGGAAGGGGCAGATCGCGCCGCAGCGCTCGCGGCCATCGCCCAGCAGGACCTCGACCGGCTGATCGCGGCCGAGGCTCTGGCAGCGCGCTTTGATGATGCGGTTAGCGAGGGCCGGTTTGCCGAAGTGGCCCGCGCCTATGCCATCGAGATCGAGACCATACCGATCAATGCCCAGACGCTGGTGCATGGCCCCCGCTTCGTGCTGGCGCTGGCGCTGGACGGGGATGTGGAGCGCGCTTTCCGCTGGCGTGAAGCCCTGCTGGACGGCCCGCCGGTAGACCGGCCCGAGCCGCTGATGAACGGGTTTGCCAATGGTCGGGGACCGGCTTCGCTGACCCCTCCGCCCGGCTTTGCCAGCCATGACGAGCCTGAAGAGCCGTGGGAGTCCCCCCCGCCCGGCGTGATGGTGGCGCTCGACATGGCCATCGCCATCGCCGCTGACGATATCGGCTCCGGTCCGTTCGGCGCCATTCTGGCGGCCCGCGCGGAAAATGCGACGCCAGCCCGTCTCGCCCAGCTGGCCGGGCTGGCCGCTCTTGGAGCCTCGGTGCCCGAAGAGGTACGTGTACGCCTGATGACGGCGGAACCGCGCGAGGATGCCACGCGGGAAGCCGATCTGGCCGGCATGGCTGTGCTGTCGCTGGTCAATCGCTCACGCGGCGAAGCGCTTTTGCAGGCCGCAGCCATCGTGGAAGCGGGAAATGGCAGCGCGCGCAGCTATGCGCTCGCCTCCTATATTCTCGCCCAGGCAGGTCATCGCGACGATGCGCTCTTGCTGATCCTGCAGGCCGTTGCCGAGGAGACCGCGTGAGCGCCAGCCAGATCGCGCTCTTTCTGGACATGCTGAGCTCCGAACGCGGGGCTTCGCCGAACACGCTGGCGGCTTACCGCCATGATCTGGAAGATGCCGCCCACAGGCTCGCCAGACAGCGCTCCAGCCTTGAAGGGGCCGATGCGGCGGCTCTCGAAGCCCTGATGCGGTCCCTGGCCGCTGACGGGCTTTCTGCAGCCACAGCCGCGCGGCGGCTCTCCGCGCTCAAACGCTTCTACCGCTTCCTCCTGAAGGAAGGGGTGAGGGGCGATGATCCGACCGCGGGCATGAAGGGGCCGAAGCGCGCCCGGCCCTTGCCCAAAATCCTCTCCGAGGACGAGGTGAGCCGTCTGTTTGATGCGGCGGAAGGCATGGACGGTCCGGCAGGCGTACGCCTCCTCGCGCTGCTGGAACTTCTCTATGCGGGCGGCTTGCGGGTGAGCGAGCTGGTCACCCTGCCGCTGGCCGCCTTCTCGCGTGCCGAACGCTATCTCGTCGTTACCGGCAAGGGCGGAAAGGACAGGATCGTCCCGCTCACCCCGTCCGCTTTAGAGGCCGTGGAGGCGTGGAAACACGTGCGTGGGGACTTTCTCCCCTCGAAAGCGTCACCCTTACGTGGGAGGGCGGAGCGCTATCTCTTCCCCTCTGCAAGCGCGAAGGCGGGGCATCTGACGCGCGAACGCTTCGCCCAGATGCTGGGCGAACTGGCGGTGAAGGCCGGGCTCGATCCGGCGCGTGTCTCACCCCACGTTCTGCGCCATGCCTTTGCGACCCATTTGCTGGCCAATGGCGCGGATTTGCGCAGTCTGCAGACCCTGCTCGGCCATGCCGATGTTTCCACCACCGAGATCTATACCCAT
>JAIUMI010000004.1 GCA_022565665.1 Glycocaulis sp. | reverse complement strand
ATGGCGGAGGGGGTGGGATTCGAACCCACGGTACGGTTTCCCGCACGCCGGTTTTCAAGACCGGTGCCTTAAACCACTCGGCCACCCCTCCGGCGGCGCGCACCGTTTAGCCGCATAGCAACCCGGCCTGCAAGGGCGATTGGCCGCGGGTTACGCAGGTTGCCGGCATATATGTGGGCAGGGCCCGGTCGCGCGTTCCGGTCGATCAGCCAACAGCGCAATGCCAGCAGATCACCAGCCCATCTTCATCGTCCATCCGTTCGCCGGTCCTGACAAAACCGTTATGCTCCAGCACACGCTGGGAGGCCACGTTTGAGGGAGTCGTTTCAGCGGTAATGGCCGTCACCTGCGGCGCAGCCCGCGCCCACGCAACTATATCACCCACAGCCTTGCGTGCCACGCCGCGATTTTGCCTGCTCGGCGCTATGCCGTAACCGATGTCGATAACGCCATCCTCCGGCGGTCGCTTGATGGAACACAGGCCAACAATCTCGTTGTCCTCGATTATGAGCCATGAAGCCGGCGAGAACGTCTGACGGACCTCTGCTGCAATGCTTGCCAGCAGCTCCAGCACCTGCGCGGGCGCGATGGGGCTGTCAGCGAGCCGGTAGGTTCCCGGCGCGCGATTGAGGCACAGCGATGTGTAATCCTCGTGGGTTGTCTCAACAATCATGGAAGTCGCTCAGATATTGGGGCTCGATCGTTTTTGTACCATCAAGGCGTCGGCAACGTGTACGCCGTCTTCTTGGGGTCGGGCGAGGGCACCCTAGTCTTCCCAGCCCCAGGGGGCAGACGGCGAATCCACCGCTACCGAGAGGTCAAACTCCACGCGGAAGGCGCGTTCGGTGCCGAGCCGCTGGACGAAATAGACAAAGCGTTCGCCGGGATAAACCTCCATCATCCACACATTCGGCCATGAGCCGGGAATTACGGTGTTGGTCTGGTCATCGGCCGGGAATATCCGCCCGTGCGGGCCGCCCTCGCTGGGTGATACGCCGCCATACATCGTCACGTCCTCGTCCGAGCCGTCCGGATGCCGGTGATCGTGGCGCAGCTCGATGCGGCCATCCTCGTGACGGGTCAGCACCCATGTGCGCGAGAGGTCATCCCCGGCCACGAAGGGGATGCGGATGCGGTTTTCCTCACACGCCCGGACATGCATCACCAGCGCGCGGCCTGAAAAGCTGGTATCGCCCTCCGGCGCGCGGATGAGTTCCCCGCCATAGGCTTGGCCGCACAGGGCGGTCAGCCGTTCCCAGAAGCTGTCACTGGCCTGACCAGCCGCTTGTGAGGCGCCAGTGGCCGCCAGCACCAGACACACAGCGCCGGTGAAAACATGAAGTCTGATCATCTTTACCCTCGTATTTGCCGGGATCAGGATGCATTCCATAACGGCGAACATGCAAAACCGTCAAAGATAGACAATTGATTCACCGCAAGCCGCTAAGGAATTGCCGTCGGATGATACGCGGAGTGCGCGATGAGGGCAGACAGATTGAATCCGGAGCGGCGTCATCTCGACAGACTACGCGTCCTGATCGTGGAAGATAACTCCCGGATGGCATCAATCCTGCGTTCGGTTCTGGGCAGTTTCGGTATCCGGGACGTTGATATTGCGCGCACGGCCATTGATGCGATCGACCACATTTTCAGCACCCGGTATGACTTTCTACTCCTGGATTACAATCTGCCGAACATGGATGGCTTGGAGCTCGCCCGAATTGTCCGCTCACAAAACGATCCGGCCCAGAAAATGATCCCCATCATCCTGATTACCGCGTTCACGGAGCGCCACCGGGTAATCGAGGCCCGTGATGCCGGCATCACTGAAGTATGCGCCAAACCCGTTTCCGCGAGGGTTCTCTGGGACCGCATCGCCGAGGTCATAAATGCCCCGCGGCCTTTTGTCCGCGCGGCGTCTTATGTCGGGCCCGATCGAAGGCGGCTTCGCGAACCCCAATACTCGGGCGAGGAGAAACGCGAAGCCCGGCACATACCGTCGGTGGACGCGGCCTGATTGCCTGCGGGCGCCATCGCTGCTAACCGCTTGGTTATGGACATGCTGCCCCGACAACGCTTCACACGTGCTGCCACCGGCGTGATGGTGACGCTGCTGGTCAGCGCGTGCGCCAGCATCACCACACCGGAGCCTGATCCGCTGCCCCGCCAGCAGGCCAGCCCCGCCCCGGTCATCCCGATGGCCGGTGCGCCCGCGCCAGACCCGCTTACAGAGGCGCCGCGCGAGGTGGAGGAGGGGATTGCCTCCTGGTATGGCGCGCGCTTCCACGGGCGTCTGACGGCCAGTGGCGAGGTGTATGACATGGACGCGCTGACCGCCGCCCATCCCAGCCTGCCCATGCCCAGCCTTGCCCGCGTCACGCGGCTGGATACCGGGGCGAGCGTGATCGTGCGGATCAATGACCGGGGGCCTTTCGTGGAGGAGCGGATCATTGATCTGAGCCGGGCGGCCGCGGAGGCGCTGGAATTCGTGGAGGACGGCCTTGCCGAGGTGCGCGTGGAGGCATTTGGCCCGGCCGACGCGCATGACCGCGCCGCCATGTCCGGCTTCGTGCAGCGCCGCCCGGCATCATCCCTTGCAGGTGCGGCCAACCGCTAGCATCACTGGACGTTCCGCCCGGCGCACGGTTTTATGGGCCACCCTGTTCCTGCCGGTTGCGGAGAGTTGTGTGATGGCCCGTCTGCTTGCCGTTCTGTCCTGTCTTGTCCTGTTCATGGGCGCGTCTCACGCGCAGGAACCGGTGTTCGAGACGCGGGCCAGCCACGCCGTGATCATGGATTTCGACACCGGCGAAATCCTGTTCTCCAAGGATGGCGATGTGCCCATGCCGCCATCCTCGATGAGCAAGCTGATGACGGCGCTTATGGTGTTCGAGGCGCTGGAAGCCGGCACGCTCTCACTGGACGACGAACTGCCCGTCAGCGTGCGCGCCTGGCGCGAGGGCGGGGCGGCCTCCGGCGGCTCCACCATGTTCCTGGAGGTCAATAGCCGCGCGCGCGTGGATGACCTGCTGCGCGGCATCATCGTCCAGTCTGGCAATGATGCCTGTATCGTGGTGGCCGAAGCCATTGGCGGCAGCGAGGAAGCCTTTGCCGACATGATGAATCGCCGCGCGCGCGAGCTGGGCCTTGAAACGGTGAATTTCGTCAACTCCACCGGGCTGACGGCAGAGGGCCATGTCGTCTCTGCGGCGGATCTGGCACGGCTCGCCCGCCACATCATCACCACCCATCCCGAATTCTACCGGCTCTATAGCGAAACGACCTTCACTTATAACGGCATCCGTCAGGCCAACCGCAACCCGCTTCTGGGCGTGTTTGACGGCGCCGATGGCCTGAAAACCGGTTATACCAGCGAGGCAGGCTACGGCCTGACGGCCTCCGCGGTGCGCGGCAATGAGCGCCGCATCATCGTCTTTAACGGCATGGACACGATGCGCGACCGCGCCAATGAGGCCGAACGGCTGATGCGCGCCGCTTTTGCCGATTTCGTGATGGCCGATCTGGCCGGGCCGGGCCGTGTCGTGGGCGAGGCGCAAATCTATCTGGGCCAGTCCCGCACGGTTCCCTTGCGGACCACGGGTCCGGTGCGCGCGGCCATGCACCGGCGGGAACGTCAGGGCCTGCGTGCGGAAATCGTCTATGACGGTCCGCTCCATGCGCCAGTGGCTGAAGGTGATGAGGTGGCCCGGCTGGTCGTCACCCTGCCGGGAGGGCGCGAGATCGAATATCCGCTGGAGGCTGCTGAAAGCGTCAACCGCCAGGGCGTCGTCTCACGGGCGATGAGCGCACTCGTCAACCTGATCCGGGGATAGGGGCGGACGTGGCACCCGGGCGCTTCATCACACTGGAAGGCGGGGAGGGGACAGGCAAGTCCACCCTCGCTGCCGGGTTGGAAGAAGCGCTTGGCAGGCGCGACGTCAAGGTGGAGCGCACCCGCGAGCCGGGCGGCACGCCGGGCGCGGAAGAGATTCGCAAATTGCTGGTCGAGGGCACAGCTGATCGCTGGCAACCCATCAGCGAAGCGCTGTTGCTGTATGCCGCTCGCCACGACCACGTGGAGCGCCACATTAAGCCTGCACTAGCCGCTGGCCGCTGGGTGATATCGGACCGGTTCTTTGACTCCACCACCGCCTATCAGGGCGCGGCCGGCGGAGTGGACGCGCAAACGCTCGCCACCCTGCGCCAGCTCGTGCTGGGCGATTTCGCACCGGACCTGACACTGATCCTCGATCTCGACCCCGAAGCCGGGCTCACCCGCGCAGGGTCGCGCGGCACGGGCGAAGCGCGCTTCGAAAGCAAGGGCCTCGCCTTCCATCAGCGCCTGCGGCAGGGCTTTCTCGATATCACGAAAGCAGAACCCGAACGCTGCGTGGTGATTGATGCAGGCCAGCCGCCAGAAACCGTGCTGGCCGACGCGCTTGCCGCTATCGAAACACGTCTGGGTGGCCGCAATGAGCGATGATGCCATTCCGCAGCCCGATGCCGAACCGGGCCTGGCCCATCCGCGCCATGTCCACACCCTGTTTGGCCATGAGGCCGAGGAAGAGGCGGCGGCACGCGCCATCGCCTCCGGGCGTATGCATCATGCCTGGATGGTCTGTGGTCCCAAGGGCGTCGGCAAGGCGACGCTCGCCTGGCGCATGGCCAGACGGCTGCTCGGCGCGGCGCATGATCGCGCCCGCCCGCTGGCCCACACGCCCGATGATCCGATATCCCGGCGCATCGAGGCGCTGTCGCATCCCGACCTGCTTCTGGTGCGCCGTCCGTATGATGACAAGCGCGGCAAGCTGAAAGCCGAGATCACGATCGAGGAAGCGCGCAAAGTACCCGGTTTCTTCGCCCGTAGTGCAGCCGAAGGCGGGTTCCGCGTCGCGATCGTCGACAGCGCGGATGAGATGAACAATAATGCAGCCAATGCGTTATTGAAGATTCTTGAAGAGCCGCCGCAACGCGGCGTGCTGATTCTCGTAGTCACCTCGCCAGGCCGCCTCCTACCGACGATACGCTCGCGCTGCCGCAAGCTGGTCCTGCGCCCGCAGGAGGTGACGGCGTGCGCTGACTGGCTGGTCTCCGAACACGGATTGTCCACCGAGGACGCGCGCAGCGCCGCCGAGATGGCACAGGGCGCGCCGGGCAGGGCGCTTGCCTTTGCCAGCGGCGGGGCAGCGCGTCTGCACACCGATCTGCAGGCCACGCTGCAATCCCTGCCGCGGCTCGACCGCAATGCCGCCGGGCGCCTGGCCGCGGCGGCGAGCGCGAAGGATGCCGAGGCCAAGCGCGCAACCCTGTTTGAAATGATGAGCGCGCAATCGGCCCGGCGCGCTCGCGAGGCCGCCCTGGCAGGCGATCATGACGCGGCGGCCCGCTGGGCGGCGGCATCGGGCAAGGTCACCGCCCTCGCACGCGAAGCGGAAACACTCTATCTCGACCCCAAACAGAGCGTATTGGCGGCCTTTGCCCTGCTTGAAGACGCTGCGCGGCAACCGGCCTGAGACGGGATTTTGCGATGCTGATAGACTCCCACGCCAATCTGCATGGCGAAACCTATGGCGAGGATCTGGATGAAGTGCTGGCGCGCGCCCGCGCGGCTGGTGTCTCGCCCATCATCGCGATCTGCTGCCGCCTTGGCGAGTTTGATCAGGTAAAAGCCATCGCCGAAGCGCAGCCGGATGTCTGGTGCACGCTCGGCGCGCACCCGCATCACGCCAAGGACCGGCCGGACATTACCGCCGATGAACTGATCACCATGGCCGGTGATCATCCGAAACTCGTCGCCGTCGGCGAGACGGGGCTGGACCTGCATTATAATTACAGCCCTCTGGATCAGCAGGTGGCGAGCCTGAAAGCCCATATCGAGGCGGCCCGGCGCACAGGCCTGCCGCTTATCCTCCATTGCCGTGAGGCCGACGCGCTGATGGCCGACATGCTGGAGGAGGAAATGGGGAGGGGGGCGTTCAAGGCCCTGCTGCATTGCTATACGGGCGGTGCAGAGCTGGCCCGGCGCGCCGCCGCGCTCGGCGTGTGGTTCTCTGCCTCCGGCATCATTACTTTCAAGAAGGCCGATGATGTGCGCGCCGTGTTCCGCGATATCGTGCCGGCCGACAAGGTAATTATCGAGACCGATTGCCCATATCTCGCGCCTGTGCCGCATCGCGGGAAAAGGAACGAGCCGAGCTTTCTGCCGTATGTAGCTGAAAAAATGGCAGAAATCCGGGGCTGGCCGGTGGAGGAAACGGCAGAACGCACGACCGCGAACTGCCTTGCCCTGTTTGACCGCATCACGTTGCCTGCATGAGCGGGCTCTTGCGCATCACCCTGCTGGGCTGCGGCTCGTCCGGCGGTGTGCCGCGCGTGGATGGTGATTGGGGGGCGTGCGATCCGGCAGAGCCGAAGAATTACCGTACGCGCTGCTCGCTACTGGTGGAACGCGCGGAAAGCCTGTCTGCCCTGGCCGATTGCGTGAAGATCACGCGCTTACTCATTGATACATCACCCGATTTACGATTTCAGATGCTGCGCGAAGGCGTGACCGGGCTTGATGGCGTGGCCTTCACCCACGATCATGCCGACCAGTCCCACGGGATCGATGATCTGCGCGCGATCGTTTATCGCCGGCGCGCGAAATTACCGGCCTATATGGCTGATTTTGCTTATGAAGCGCTGTTCGAACGCTTCGGATACATTTTCGAGACGCCGCAAGGCTCCGGCTATCCGCCGATCTTGGAACCCATCGTGCTGCCGGGAGAATCCGCATTTGAGCTCGACGGGGCAGGCGGGCGCATCCATGGCCGGTTCTTCACCGTGGATCATGGCTCCGTGCCGTGCAGCGGTGTACGCATTGGGCCGCTGGCTTATACGCCGGATGTGCTGACCATGCCCGATAGCGCCTTTGACGCGATTATCGGCGTAAGCGTCTGGATTGCCGATGCCTTGCGTGACAAGCCGCATCCGTCACACTCGCATTTTGACCAGACGCTCGGCTGGCTGAAACGCGCTGATGTCGCCCATGGCGTGCTCACCAATATGCATATTGATCTCGATTACCGCGCGACGCTGGCGCGCTGCCCGGACGGTGTTCGGCCGGCCTATGACGGGCTGAAACTGGTGATCAGCGAAGCGACAGGCGAGCTTCTGGCCGCAGATCCGGCGTAGAAGCCCCCGGACCCTGTTGGCGATGCGCCACATGGCTTCTCATAATATTTATTATGCGACCCAGAGGAAGTTTCGATTGTGGTGCGTCACTTCCCACTAACTGCCTCCCTGCTTCGGCATCAGTGCTCCAATACCAATGCCGACCACGCGCTTGAGCAGCTGAATATCGACATCATCTGCGCGGGCCCGCCTCTATCGTTGAAGCCGACCGGTTTGCACAAGGCTATATCGACCGTTTCAACACCGCCTTTGCCAAACCAGCCCGCAGTCCGGTCGATGCCCACCAGCCGCTGGATCGCAATGCGATGATCAACCCATGCCTTCTGCGTAAAAACACCAGGCGGGTCTCCCAATCACTCACACTCCCGTACAACAAGGTCCGCTTCCTGCTGACTGAACGCCCCTTCTCCCTTCGCGCCATCGGCCGCGATGTCACCGTATATGACTACCCCGATGGCCGGCTCGAAATCCGCTATCAGGGCGCCCTGCTCACCTACACCACCTTCGACACGCTGCGCCGCGTAAACCGGCCAGATCTGGTGGAGAACAAGCGCCTGAGTGCCACGCTCGAAACAATCATGCGCATGGAGGCTGAAGGGGCACCAAAGCCCCGCCCGCCCGCAATCGGCGATCACTATCCGGCCGCGCCCAGACCGGGCACATGTTTGGCGAAGGGGTTGAGCTGATGAGGCGGTAGACTGACGATCTCCTGCGTACGCAGGCAGTTTCTGAACGGCTTACAGCCTGTGAGCCCTCCAGGCCCCCTTCCCTCCTGCGCGGCGAACTTGCCAGAGCCGGACATGCGATGGGAGCACCACCACCGGCCAGGCAAGGACACCCCCTGCCCGGCCTCGATGCGGCCGCCCGCGCCTGCCCGCTAAAAGCCCCATTTTGCGCGGAACTGTGCACCATGATTGCGGGCGTTTGATCCGATCTCGCCGGCATAGCCGATTTCCAGGCTGATACGGTTTACCGGCTCGATATGGATGCCCGCTTCGATGGCAGCGGCGTCACGGTCGATGCCATTGCCTTCGAAGAAGACCGGCGCACCCGACAGATCGCCGGAGACGAACTGGCGATGGCCGCTGAACACGCGCCGCCAGCCGAGCGAGCCTGCAAAGCGCAGATGTGTGCCTGCTGCCTGCCAGTCATGGGAGAGGCGGCTGCCCAGCGTGCCTTGCGTCATCTGGCGGGTCTCGCTGTCGATCACGAGCGCAGCCGCGCCGCCGGTTTCGGTGAAGTTCCCGGTATCAAGGCGCATATGGGCCAGCGAGAGGAAGGGCTCGAAGCCGGCAGGGCCGGCAAGGCTGGCCTCACCGAAGAGCTGGATCGTGTCGGCGCTGTGGCTGGAGGCGATGTGCTCGTTGAAGCCGGGGAAAGTAACGGCCCGGCGGGTGGTCAGATCATGCCAGCCATAGATAGCCCCGCCACTTACCCCCAGCGCGCCCAGCTGCAGGCCGCCATAGAGGCCCAGCGACCGGCTTTGCGTGGTGCCGGCGCCCTGCCCGGGTCCGGCCAGGTGGAAGCTGGCCTCGGTGAAGCTGGCCATGACGCCGATACGCGCGCTCTCATGTACCGGCATATCGATACCGAATATCGCCCCGGAGCTGTCTGCGGACACGCCAGACACGCCCGTGCGGGCATCCATCTGCGCGCCGCCGAAATGACCGCTGATCCAGGCGGAACCAGCCTCTTCGCTACCCGCGGCTGCCAGACGCGAGTTGATGGCCCGGCGGGTATGGACGGTCTCGTCCAGCAGAAGCTGGCGGTGCGTGGCGTGAATTTCGCCCGACAGGCCTTCAAAGGCACCCGGCGCTGAAGCCTCATCCAGCAGGACCAGCGCATCCCAGAGCGGGTTACCTGACCCGAGACTGTCGGCGGCGCGGGCTGCCGAACCCTGGTTATTGGTCTGCGCGTAATGGACGAAGTCGACATCATTGCGCTGAAGTGTCAGCAACAGGCCGTTGCCCGTCAGCGACAGGATCGGGTTCAGGAAGGCGAAATTGGTGGAGATGCTGTCGAATTCCCCGCTAATGCCGCCGGCAGCCGTCAGCAGGTTATAGCTTGTATTGGCGGCAAATCCGCTATCGGTGCCCACCACCAGCACCGAACCGCCATTGATGGTGATCGTGCCGCTCACATCGATAAGGTCAGAGCTGCCATCGGGCAGGGCTGTGGCCTCATAGACCGAACCGCTCTCGAAGATCAGATCGCCATCGATGGTCAGCGTGCCGACCGAATTGCCGGGCGCGATGGTGGAGCCGGAGAGCAGGGTGGTCGAGCCCAGCGTGCCAAAGCCGCGCAAGACCCCGCCATCGGCGACTTCGATTGTGCCGCCGAGCACGCCGTTGACCAGCACATTGCCGGTAATCGTCGTGTGGCCGGTAAAGGCCGAACCATTGCCGGCAAACACCAGCGTGCCAGGGCCGCCCAGCGTGAAATCACCCGAACCGGCAAGCGATCCGGCATGGGTGGCTGAGCCTGAAGCGACGGAAAGACTGTTACTGCCCGACAGAGTCAGGACGTTGGCCACCGAGATCCCGTCAGTATAGGTTAGGCTGGCGTTGCTCAGCGCGATGCCGCCCGTGCCGGCGCTGGTGCTGGCCGTCAGCACAAGGCCGGAGCCGATGACGTCCGTCCCGCCCGAATAGGTGTTCGCGCCCGCCAGCGTGAACTGCGCCCCGCCGGTAAAGCGGAACAGGCCATCGCCGGAAAGTGCCTGATCCAGTGTCGCATCATCCGCCTGACTGAACACCACCACACCGTCATTGGCGATATCGCCGATAATCGAGCTGGTAGAGCCGATGAGCGTGCCGCTGCGCACCTCTGTCCCGCCGGTATAGATATTGCCGCCGGTGAGGATCAGCGTGCCCAGGTCGGTCTTGACCAGCGTCCCCTCCCCGGCGATGGCCGCCGACACCTCGCCGGTCACACCAGCGTCCACGCGCAGGATGGTCTCGGCCCCGGTCATGTTGAGGACGCCGCCAGCACCGCTCTCAATCACATATCCATCGGTGCGTATCTGCAAGCCGGCAAAGTCGACGCCGCCTTCAACCGTCACCGTGCCTGCTACACCCTGGAATACGGCGAAACCGCCATCCCACGAACCGTTGACGTCGCCATCCATACCGGTCCAGTTGCGGTTGACCGTGTTCCAGACACCCTGGCCGCCATCAATGACGCCATTGTCGTGCAATGCCGGGTCGGCGCCATCCCAGAAGCCCAGTGTGGCTCCAAAGGTGGAGAGAAGATTGATCTCTCCGGTTACCGCGGTCTGGATCAACAGCTCGTTCGCGGTGACACCACCCGGCAGGATGCCGAACTCAAGACCGTTATCGGTCAGGTCGCCACCATAGGTGATCAGCGCGTAGACGCCGGGACCGAACCCGCCGACATCGGTAATATTCAAAACACCGTCGAGCACCAGATCATTGCCGACGATGATGAGGTCATTGACCCCGCCGCCGACCACACCCGCCATGCCCAGCTCGAAGTCCAGCACCGAGCCCGAAGACAGGAACAGATTGCCTACTGTCAGCGTGCCGGTGCTGGCACCCGGCGCGATGATGCCCCCGTCCAGCACCGTCACATCGCCGCCAATGGCGCCCGTCCCGCCCAGAATGGCACCGCCGCTTACGGCAATGTCCGTGAAACCGAGAGCGGCATCTACTGTGAGCCGGCCCGCATTCAGGGCAAAGCTCATGGCATCAGTGTTGGCGCCGGTGAGGATCCAGTGACCGGTCCCATCCTTGGCAAGAATCTCGAAATTCTGGAGCTGGCCGATATTGAATGTGCCGGTTCCCACGCCCACAAGGGACAGGCTGTCGTCCAGCGCGCCGCCAACCACATCGCCATTGATCGTGGCGCCGGTGTGCAAGGTCAGCTGGTTATCGAAATCGTCGAACCGGATGGCGCCGCCTGCCCCGCCGTTCAGCGCGCCAGCGACGCTGACGATGGCCTCGCTGCCCGAGATGTCTATGGCGTATCCGCTGCCTGTGCTCGTCACCGAGCTTCCGGCCGCGACATCAATCTCGATCACGCCAGCACCGCTGTTTTGCGCACGGATGCCGTGCGTGGCGCCGGTGATGTTGGCGCCCAGCGCGGCGGCTATACTGATGCCGCTGCCGAAGCTCCGCGCGAAAATGCCGGATCGGCTGAGGCCCGTAATATTTCCGTCCGTCGTTATGGTCAGCGCGCCGCTACCGAAATTGCGGGCTTCGATAGCGTCGTACCCTCCGGTAACTGCCGCACCCATACCGAGGGTGATGGTCAGATCCGTGCCGGAATTCTGCGCGAAAATCCCGTAGAAATTACTGCCGGTAAGGTCGCCATCAGCCGTCACCGTCAGTTCGCCGGTTCCGTCGTTTATCGAAGCAATACCGAAATCGCCACCACTTACGGCGACGCCCGCGCCGGTGGTCACGATAAGATCTGTCCCCTGATTGCGCGTATAGATGCCGGTATTTCCGGTTCCCGTAACATCGCCGCCAGCGGTAACCGTCAGCGCGCCAGCGCCGTTATTGCGCGCGGAGATACCGGTTGCTCCTGCATTGACGGCCGTGTTTGCCGCTGTGGTGATGTCGATGCCGCTGCCGCTGCTGTCGCTCCGTGCCCAGATGCCGATCGACGGGCCGTAGGCCGCCAATGCCGAAACATTGCCGGTGGCCAGGATCGTCAGGCGTGCGGTACCGGCCTGGATCGCATCGATACCTGCGCGATAGCCGGTGGTCTGGGCAGCCGTGATGTTGAGATCGGTGCCGGCTACATTGTACGCAAAGATGCCGGCGCCCACATCGCTGGAAACATCTCCCGTGGAAACGATGTTCACGGCGCCGGGGCCATAATTATGGGCGTAAATGCCGGCCCATCCCCCGGTCACTGTTCCGGCTGCATTGAGGTTGATGCTGTTGCCGTCGGCATCGACGCCATTGTTGTTGAACGCTTCGATGCCGGTGGAATAGGCATGTGTCGCATGGACATCGCCCTGGGCATTGATGGTCACGGCGCCGCTGCCACTGTTGAGAGCGCTTATACCACCCATCACGCTGCTGATTGTGGTTCCGGCCGCCGTGGTGACTGTGAGATCGGTGGTGCTGGCGACAGTGTTCCAGGCAAAGATGCCTCTGCTGTTGTTACCGGTCCCGTAGACCCCTCCGCCTGCCATAATGGTCAGCGCACCTGTGCCGCCATTGATGCTCGAGATGCCGCGCATGCCGCCGCTAACCGTCGTGCCGGCCAGCGTGACGATATCAACGTCGCTGCCAGCTTGGAACGCGACGATGCCCCTTCCGTTCATGCTGGTTATATCGCCCGTGGTGACAATCGATAGCGCACCGGTACCATTATTGAGCGCGTAGATCGCGCTGAGCTGGGTGGTGACCCGCGCCGCCTCAATGCTGATGCTGGTGCCGGTGCCGTTGAGCGAAGTATTGTAGGCAAGAATGCCGGAACTGCTGTTGAGGACATCCCCGGTAGAGATGATGTTCACGGCGCCGGATGCATGATTGACGGCGTAAATGCCGAGCCCCGTCCCTTCGATGGTGCCCCCGGTGGTGATATTGATGCTGTTTCCATCAGCATCGACACCGGTGAAATTGGCGGCGTGAATGCCTGTTCCAGAAGCATTGGTCGCCTCGACATCGCCCTGGGCATCAATGGTCACGGCGCCGCTGCCGGTATTGCTGGCGTAGATGCCGGTAGTATCGCCGGAAATCGCGCTTTCCGCCCCCGTCGTCACAACGAGGCCGGTACCGTAACCCCGGGCACGGATACCGTAGCCACTTAAACCAGTGACATCCCCGTCAGCAGAAACCGTCAGCATCCCGCTGCCAAAGTTACGCGCTTCAATGCCGTTGAAGTCGCCGACGACGCTGCTCCCCGCCTCGGTCGTCACGGAAAGGTCGGCACCCTGGTTTTGCGCGAGAATGCCGTAGTAGACGGCGCCAGCTACATCGCCCCCAGCCGTGACGGCCAGCAGCCCGCTGCCATGGTTGAGCGCCACGATGCCTGCGCCCCCGTTGCCTGTTACGGTGCTGCCGGTGCCGGTGGCCACGATCAGATCGGTACCGTAATTCTGGGCATGGATGCCAAAGAGGTCGCCGGAAACAGATATCCCTGTGCCGGCCGTCACCGTAAGGATGGTGCCGTTGTTCTGTGCGCGGATACCGTAGCCATTCAACCCGGTTACGTCGCCGTCGGCCGTGATATCCAGCGCGCCACTGCCGAAATTGCGCGCTTCAATACCGCTGAAGCCGCCAACCACGCTGCTCCCTGCGTGCGTCGTCACGGAAAGCCCGGTGCCCTGGTTTTGTGCCACAATGCCGTAATAGGCGGTGCCGGTTACGTCGCCGCCAGCCGTGACTGTCAGTTGGCCGCTTCCGGAATTAACGGCCGCAATGCCAACTTCGCCGCCGGCCACCGTGGTGCCCGTGCCTGTCGTCACGGTGAGATCCGTGCCGTGATTTTGCGCAGATATGCCGACATAGCTCGCGCCGGTAACATCGCCATTTGCGGTGATCGCCAAGGCGCCCTGTCCGTTATTTTCCGCCAGGATGCCACTGTAACCACCAGAAACCGATGACCCGGCGCCCGTGGTGATGATGAGATCGCCCCCTGCGTTGGCGTTGCGTGCGCGGATGCCGTAATAGCCCGTGCCGGTCACGCTGCCATTGACGGTGATGTCTACCGAGCCGGTACCACCATTGTTATAGGCGTACAGGCCCGTATGGCCGCCCAGCAGCGTGCCGTTGGTATAGACGGTAATGCTTCCGGGATAGAGCGTGCCGTAATAGTTGTAGTCGCCCCCACCAAAAATGCTCAGCGCCGCGTAATCTTGTCCCGCGGTGAGCGTCGCGCCGTCGATATCGATAAAGGACACCGCACCGGAAATGCCGAAGATGCTGTCGCCCAGGCTGAAGGCATTGCCGCCGAAACTGCCCGGCGCTGTGGTGTCAACCTCAAGATTATCGCCCGTGACGACGATAATGTTTTCCCCGAAAAAAGTCTGTTCGAGTATGGTGGCGCCGTCGCAGAGATAGGTCGTTCCGCTCTGATGGGTGCAAACCTGCTGCGCGTAAGCGCGGTTGCCATAGCCGGCATACGCTCCCGCGAGCATCGTGCTCACCAGCAAAGCCTTCCGGCGTAATGATTGCATTCCCATCTCAGCCTCTCCTGGCGGCGTGCGCGCCGCGTAATGCGTCTGGCCATTCGCCGGCGAGATGCGCTGACTACGCAAAAGACCTCGCCGCGAACTGGCAGGGCAGAGCCGGCAGGAGCCGCAATCCGCCACTCCACGCCGTCGACCAGTGTCGAGAGCGCCCCGAGGACAAGTCAGACATTGGGATGCAATTGAGCAAGTAGCCGTTGGCTAACGTTTCTTTAGCCGTAGTGCAAAGCTACGTGCCCGATCCTTATATAATGCGGAAATCGCAGCATTATCCGCACAATGCTTCACGTATTCGTCATCCAGTAAGCCTGTCCGGCGCTTGTATATTGCGATGCTGGCAGATAAGAGGCTCGCAAAGCGGAGGACATCTCATGTTGGAACAGGAAGGAAGGCAGCCGCCACAGTCCGGCGGAGGCGAACATTCCCGCCCCACTACGCCCTCTCAGGACGGCGAGAACCCGGTCGCGACTGGAAACGCACCGGCGGCCGATAAAAAGGATGCCTACTCCATGTCGCCTGGATTACCGGGCTTTCTGGCGGCCAACCGGATTTCGCTGGCCATGTCGTCCTACCAGTCCGGCAAGTTCTATCTTCTCGGCCAGAATGTGGATGGCGGCCTCATGGTGCATGAGCGCTTCTTCCGCAAAGCCATGGGGATATGCGTCTCTTCAAAGGACACATTGCTTCTGGCGACGCTGTTCCAGATTGTGAAGTTCCATAACACGCTGGAGCCCGGTCAGCAGATCAACAATGTATTCGACGCCTGTTACGTGCCACGCGAGATTCATGTCACTGGCGAGCTCGACGCCCACGATATCGGGGTGCTGAAAGATGGCCGGACGGTTTTCGTCAACACGCTCTTCAACTGTCTGGCCACCCCTTCGGACCGCCACAGCTTCACGCCTGTCTGGAAGCCGCCCTTCATCTCGAAAATCGTCAAGGAGGACCGTTGCCATCTCAACGGGCTGGCAATGCAGGATGGCGTGCCCCGCTATGTGACCGCGGTAAGCAAGTCCGACACAATCGACGGCTGGCGCGACCGGCGCGCGGATGGTGGCATAGTGATGGACGTTGCATCGGGTGAGATAGTGGCCGAAGGCCTATCCATGCCGCATTCGCCGCGGCTTTACCGCGACAGGCTGTGGGTACTGAACTCCGGCGCCGGCGAGTTCGGCTGGATCGAGCCGGGCACGCGTGGGCGCAAGGCAAAGTTCCGCACGCTCGCCTTCTGCCCCGGATTCCTGCGTGGCCTAGCCTTTCACGGTAATTACGCTTTCGTCGGTCTCTCGCGCCCACGCTACCAGCGTTTCGAGGGGCTGGAGCTCGACCGGAAGCTTGCGAAAACCGATTCCGAGCCCTGGTGCGGCGTGCAGGTGATCGATCTCGATACCGGCGCGTGCGTTCACTGGTTCCGCCTCGACGGCCCGGTCGGAGAAATCTACGATCTGGGCGTGGTGCCCGGCGTGATCCGGCCCATGGCGCTCGGTTTCGCGAGCAATGACATCCTTGGGCTGATCACGCATGGTCCGCTTGAGGACACCGCCCTGCCCGCCTGAAGCGCAACGCTCAGGCTCCAAGTCGCATGCTGGGATGGAAGAGGTTCATGGAAGCACGCAAAATCCGGTATTTTCTGACCATGTGCGAGACACTGAACTTCTCGCGCGCTGCAGAACAGTGCGAGGTGTCCGTTCCCACGCTGACCAAGGCGATTCACAAGCTTGAGGAAGAACTGGGCGGCCAACTGTTCCGTCGTGAACGACGCATGACCCACCTGACGGATCTTGGCCGACTGATGGAGCAGCACTTTTCCGTGGCGCAGCAGGCACTGGAAGCCGCAAGAACGGACGCGGAAAAATACCGGACCCTGTCGGAAGCCAAGCTCAAGATGGGAATTTTCTCGTCAATGGGCGCACGGCAATTGACTACCTATCTGCGTGCCCTTCGCGCGGCTGCGCCCAATCTCGAACTCGTGCTGTGGGAATCGCATTGCGAGGAACTCAGCGACGCCCTGCTGGCCGGCGAGATCGACGTCGCCATCGTCAGCACGATGGATTATGGCGAGCGTCTTCGTGTGACTCCGCTATACCGGGAACCCTTCCATATCGCGTTCGGGGCCGGCCATCGCTTTGAAAAAATGGAGACGGTGCCGTTGAAGGAGCTTATCGGCGAGCCTTATGTCAAACGTCTGCATTGCGAATTTCCAGGCAATCTTGTCAGGCTTGGCGGCTCCATCTCCTATGATGATCTGCAGGTCCGCTATGTCACCGAACGCGAGGACTGGGTCCAGACCATGGTGGCAGCAGGTCTGGGCTGCACCGTAATGCCGCAATTCCTGCCGATGGTGGACGGCGTGCTGACACGGCCTCTCACCAGTCCCGAAGTGTCACGCCATATCGCCATGGCCACGGTCGCGGGCAGACCACACAGCCGCCCGGTATCCATCGCTATCAAATCTGCACAGGCCATCGACTGGAGTGCCAACGTCGCCTGATGATCTGATTATCTTAGGCACTTGGCCTGCAATCCTGAGCCGCGACGGCTTCATTTCGCCATACCCGGCTTGGTCAGAACCGCGCCGAGGAGATGATCGAGCGACAGCCGGCCGGGCCCGCGGCCAATGATGAAGAGCAGCATGGCCGCCCAAAGCGCATGACTTGCCCACCAGGCATCGGGAAAGACGAAAATCTGGATGACGAGTGTCATCACCAGCAAACCTGCCGCGGCAAACCGGGTGAACAGACCGATAACCAGCAGGATCGGCAGAATGAACTCGCCAAGGGTCGCCATCCAGGCCGCGAGCTCGGCAGGCAGCAGCGGCAAGGTGAAATCACCACGAAACTGCGCCAGCGTCGTTGCCTTCATCTCCAGCGGCAGCTCGGGCAGGCGTATGTGAAACTTCTCGATCTCGAAATCATTGATGACCTCGACATAGCGCCAGACGCCGAAGGTCTCGACCTTGGTGAGGAATGAGCGCCAGAATACGCCCGCAATCGTGATCCGCATGAACAGGGAAAGCAGGTCGTGCGCGACAAGGCGTTCGGCCAGGAAAGCGGCCTTGCCATGAAGCCGGTGAAGCGTTGCGAACATCCTGGCAGGCTGCGACGGCGCAACCGGGTTGGAGCTTGTCATGAACTCTTCCTTTCAAAAACACCGGCCCGGATCAGGGTGAAAACTGTAGAAACAGGATCGCTGCCGGGGGCTATTGCGTGAGCGGCCACGCAGGCTTCCTCAACGGCAGCGCCGGAGAAGAGCGCATTGACGAGCACATGTTCCCCGGCGCTGGTCTTGCGGTGGCGCACCTCTCCGGATTGCCGCCAAACAAGGGCCGTCTCCGCGCCATCGGCAAGCCGTATCCGGCTGACCTGACGGTCTTCGCGGTTGGTACGCCAGATGGAATAGGCGGGCAGGTCGAAGGCGAGTATCTGGCTTGCCGGATGCGGGCCGAAGCGTAAGCCCGCGAGGGCGCGATTGCCTGCAGCGGTGATGTCCCGCATCTCGAGAGCTGGCCGGTCCGGCGCGTGATGAGCGAGCAGCCATGCCCTGTCCAGCCGTGCGATATCGGGCAGGTAGGGCAGGCTGTTGGCGGGTTCGAATTGTTCGATGAAGCTGTCAAAACCATCGCCATAAAGAGCCAGGACGGGACTGCGGGGCGGCTGAACGTCACGAAAAGCCCCTGCCATGGCGGCGAAGAAGCGTTCACCTACCAGACGCTGTACAGCCGGATAGGCGCTGGCCAGCGTTTCCACGGCGCCGCGCGCCACATTGTTGCGGTAAACGGCAAGGCCCGGCGCCGGACTGTCTGCCAGGAATGCCGGCAGGTCCGGCGCATCACGGCCTGCCACCATCGCTGCGAACGCCGTGTAGAACCCGATGTCTGCGGTATCAGACATGGGCTGCCTCCCGGCGTGTTGCAGCCTGTCCCGCCGCCATCATCCCGGCAGCGCGGTTGCGCTCGGCCATGAGATCAGCGAAGGGCGGGATGTCATTGTCGCGCTCGATGAGCGTGGGTACGGCGCCGAACCGGTCGAGAGCCTTTGCATATAATGCCCAGACATTCTCGGAGATGGCCGTGCCGTGCGTATCGATCAGCAAGCCAGGTTCGCGCGTATCAGGAGCATGTCCGGCCAGGTGAATCTCGCCAATCGCGGCCGCTGGCAGGTCATTGATGAAGGCGCAAGGGTCGCGGCCGGTATTGTGCGCAGTGACATGGACATTATTCACGTCCAGCAGCAGTCCGCACCCGGTGCGCTGCACGGTTTCGGCGAGGAACTCGGCCTCACCCATCTCCCCGTTCAGCGCCACATAAAGTGCAGGATTCTCTATGAGTATGCGCCGCCCGAGCACCTCCTGGGTTTCGTCGACATGATCGCAGAAGCGCTTCAGCGCGGCCTGTGTATAGGGAAGCGGTAAAAGATCGGCGAAGTGCTCGCCATCGTGTGCGCACCAGGCAAGATGCTCGGAGATCTCGAAAGGCGCATAACGCTCGGCAAGCAGGCGCAGGGCCCGCAAATGCACCCGGCTGGGCCGGTCAAGGCCACCGAGAGACAAGCCCACACCGTGAAGCGATAACGGGTGCGCCTCGCGGATGGCAGCCAGCCATTGATGGCGCGGCCCGCCGGGCGTCATGTAGTTTTCCGGATGCACCTCGACCCAGAAACCGGACGCATTAACGGACAGGACGTCACGGTAATGGGCGGGCTTCAAGCCAATCCCGGCGCTGGGGGGGCAGGGATCAGCCATCGCGGGGGGATGATGAGCCATAGGATGCATCCGGAAAGCTGCTGCGGACTACGGACGCTCGATTTCCTCGAGCGAGCCGGGACCGTAAGGCGTCTGGATGTCCTCGCAGGTGCCCTTGGGGACCAGCGTCCAGGCATTGCCCTGGAAATCGACCGTAGAGGTGCCCGCGCACGTCGTGCCGGGACCGGCCGCGCAGTCATTTTCGCCAGCCAGAGCGATGCCGTAACAGCGCTCCATACCATCCTCGTTGGGCATTTCTTCTTCATCTGCGTGAGCCGCTGCTGCACCAAGCGTGGTAGCTGCTGCAGCCGCGAACAGAGCGTGAGTGAACTTCATGGGAGTGTCTCCTCCGGTGTTGGACTGGATGTGACCGCACCGGGTCACGCCTGTCTGTTCGCACCGGAAGGAGGAAGGGTTACACGCCGGGCCGCACTTTTTGCGTCAGGACCTGTACTCCGGGTTTTCAAACCCGAAACGATGCCCCTGCTGCCAGGCACGGCGGTCATTGCCCATGGATGGCAGGCCATCTGCCTGTTTGAGCAGGTTCGCCATGTGCATGAGATTCCACGTCATTATCGTGGTGTTGCGCTGGGTGAAATCGTTGTCGAACCCGGCGCCATCATCCCCATAGCTGGGCCCTGGTCCGGCCTCGCCGATCCACCCGCAATCGGCCTGCGGCGGAATGGTGTAGCCCAGATGACCCAGCGCATAGAGCACCGACATCGCGCAGTGCTTGATGCCGTCCTCATTGCCGGTCACCACCACACCGCCGACCTTGCCGTAATAGATGGACTGACCGTTGGAATTGAGCTCTCCCGACATGGCGTAGAGGCGCTCGATGATCAGGCGGCACAGTGACGACTCTTCACCCAGCCAGATCGGGGTGCCGATCACCAGAATGTCGGCGTCCAGAATGCGGGGCCACAATTGTGGCCAGTCATCGCGGGTCCAGCCATGCTCTGTCATATCGGGTTGCACACCAGGCGCAATCGCATGGGCGGTTGGACGAATAAGGTCCACGCTGACGCCCGCCTCGCGCATGATTTTCGCTGATGCTTCCATCAGCAGACCCGTGTGGGAAGGCTCTGCGGGCGGTTTGAGTGTGCAGTTGATAAACACCGCCTTCAGTCCGGCATGAGCGTAGACATTTTCTGCAGTAGCAGGATGTGGGTTGAGCGGATTGGTCATGGGCTTGCCTTTCCGTGCAGGAATTGGCCGGACACGCCCTACCAGCGCACGATACGTGGGCTTATCAGCGCGCCCAACAGGGCGACGGCCAGTATGCCGAGCTGGTACCAGCTGGCGAGAAACGGCAGGGCGTCTTCATTGCATGCCAGCGAGTAGAGCGCGGCGGCCAGACCACCGGCCACAAGGCCCAGCGCAAATCCGGCAAGGTGCGGGCGTACCGGCGCCATGCGCCGTAGCGCCCAGAACCCGCCTGCAAGGAAAGCCAGTCCGAACACGCCCACGCTGATCAGGCATTTCTGCCAGGACTGGCCCAGCAGCACCGGCAGGCGCATCTCGGCGGGCAGGCTGGCAAGACTGGCAAGGCCTGCCATGGCGAGAATGGCCATGGCGGCCAGCGCGATCATCAGGCCCGGTCCGGCCGGTGCGCCGGGGCGTGACAGGCGCGCGAGCGCAAAACCTGCCGCGGCGACCAGAATGGCCGGCAGGGCCAGCTTGATCCAGAAGGGCATGGCCACAAGGGCGCTGCCCATATCCGGGCGCAAGCCGTAATAGAAGATGATCGCGGCCAGCGGCAGAAGCGCTGCCACTGCCAGCGGCAGACCGAATATGGCAATCGCCGGACGTGCCGGAGCCGGTTCAAGCCCGTCAACAAGTTCATCGATAAGACGCGTCATGACCGGTCCGCCTGTTTCAGCCCCACCAGGGATGCAGCCGCTTTCAGGCCGCGATGCACATTCACCTTCACGAGGGACTCGCTGATATTCATGGCGCTGGCGGTTTCGCTGACGCTCTGCCCGTTCAGCTTCGTCCGGCGTATGGCCTCGGCCTGACCGGCAGGCAGGCGCGCGAGCAGGGTCTCCAGATCGAGCCGGGCCATCGCGGCGCGGGTATCGTCGGTTTCGTCGGCGATATCGCCCGCAGCCTCTTCCGGTTCGGTACGCCGCACGCGGTAGCGCCGGTAATGATCGATCAGCTTGTAGCGCGCGATGGCGTAGAGCCAGGGCATGAAGGGGTGGCGCGCATCATAGGTGGCGCGCTTGGTATGAATGGCGATCAGGGTTTCCTGTACGAGATCGTCTGCGCTGGCCGGGTCTTCCTTCAGGCGGTAGCGGAAATAGATTGCGAGCTGCGCCCGCGCGATGTCGAGCACGCTGCGATAGGCCGCCCTGTCACCGGCCTGGGCAAGCACCATCAGCGCCCTCAGCTTGGCATCGGCCTCGCTTGTCACGGCCTTCTCCCCATATGCCTGCCAGGCGGCGCCGGGGGCGCGCGCGCTGTGTGTCACCGACACCCGTGGCAGACTAGGCGATGAGACGGCAACGGCCAGCATATTCGTTCACTCTCCAGATCACATCGTGTTGAGCGCGCAGCTCACAGGCTGGTGGTCAGCCGGGTGAGCCATTCAGGTGACAAGTCGACCAGCCATGCTTCCAGCACCTTGTCCATGCCGGTCGCGACCAGGAGCCCGATCAGGAGCAGGAAGCCGCCGAGGAGCATCTTGCCCATCGAACCGGCAGCGAGCATCCGGGTACGCCATTTCATCAGAACCTCGCGCGAGGCCAGCCCGATAATGGCAAGCGGCAAAGCCGCACCCAGACCAAACAGCAGCATGACAAGCGATACCTGCCCGAGTGACTGGCCTTGCGCGGCGAGGAGCGAGGCGGCGCCCAGGGTCGGCCCTACGCACGGGCTCCAGACGGCGCCCAGCACCAGCCCCATGGTAAATTGCGGGGCAAGGCCTTCATTATCGCCGACACCGCCGAGGCGGCTTTCGATCCAGTTGCTGGCCGGGCCAGCCGCTGTCGCGAAGCGGGCGGAGAAGACCGGGACCAGCAGCACCAGGCCGATGGCCGCCAGCAACACCCCGCCACCCTGCCGGACGATCTCGCCATCAAGCCCGATGGCAAAGCCGATGGTCGCTACGAACAGGCCCACGGCGGTGAACGAGACGGTCAGCCCCGCCGCCAGAGCCAGTGGCCCATAGCGGTGTTTGCTCGCCGCTGCGCCCAGCACGATGGGCAGCAGCGGCAGGATGCAGGGCGAGAGAATGGACAGCGTTCCGGCCAGGAAGCCGAACACATAGCTTTCAGGACCCATGGGCGAGGCCTCCGGCAGGGTGTGGGATGAAGCGCTTCAGCGTTAGTCGGCGTAGGCCGTCGCGATCAGGGCGGCGATATCGCTTTCGCTGGTGATACCGGCCGCACGCCCGGTTTCGTCTTCGCCGCGGAACACGATCAGCGTGCTCTGCGTCGTAGCGCGGAACTGACGTGCCACATCGCGCTGATCGTCATAGTCCACCCGGAACACAGCCAATCCGCCGAAGCGCTGCTCATCTTGCAGGGAGCCAATCACTGCGGCCTGACGGCGGCAAGTGGGGCACCAGTCAGCCGCGACCTCGACAAGGATCGGCTTGTTCTGCGCCTGAGCTGCGGAAAACGCCTCATGCGTGAAGGGTTCGTTGGCCAGCGCGGATGTGGCCAGGGCAAAAGCGCCAATAGCGCCGGTGGCGAGGGTCTTGATGAACATGGCAGGTCTCCCAATCGGTTGATCGGCCGGTACGGGCTTTGCGCACCGGCTTGCACCTGCCAGTTCGTGTCAGTGTGGCGTCTGGTTACACAGCTGCTGCCCCTCGCCTCAGCATCAGGCATCAGGGCAGACCGCCTTCAGCTCGCTGTAGAGATAGTCAAATACCATTTTGATGCGTCGGCTGGTTCTCAGTTCGCGGTGCATCACGAGCCACATCGAGCGGACCATTGTAAAATCGTGCAGGACCCGCTGCATGGGCGGTTCGGCATCTCCGATCATTTCGAGAGTCGTCACAATGCCGACGCCGCGCTTAGCAAGCTCCCACTGGAGAAGGTGGCTTTCCGCGCGCACCGGTACTTACAAAAATGGTGCGTGAGCTTGCGGTTGGCTGCTCCTCTTCCGCTACATTGCATCATCCGCTTGACCCTCCCATCATGGTAAGGTTGACGGTGCGCGCCAGCCGCATTCCTGAACGCCGATGGAAAGGACGCTGTAATGACCGGCAAGACCGCCACGCTCTACCGCATGGAAACGCCCGAGCATAAATGCCCCTACGGGCTGAAAAGCCGCCACCTGCTACGCAGCAAGGGCTACGAAGTTGAGGACAACCTCCTGACCAGCCGCGAGGAAACCGAGGCCTTCAAGGCAAAGCACGGCGTGAAGACCACGCCGCAGACCTTCATCGATGGGAAGCGCATTGGCGGGTATGAGGCGCTGGAAGCGCATCTCGGCGTCGCCAAGGCGAAGAAGGAAACGACCTACACGCCCGTCATCACCTTCTTCTCTGTGGCCGCCCTGCTCGCCCTCGCCGTCGCCTGGCAATCGAACATGCCTATCGTCGGCCTGCATACGGTGGAGTATTTCATCGCCATCGCGATGGTGCTGCTGGGCCTGCAGAAGCTGACCAATATCGAATCCTTCGCCACCATGTTCCTCAATTACGACCTGCTGGCGCGGCGCTGGGTGCCCTATGGGCGCATCTACCCGTTCGCCGAGGCCGGTGCAGGCCTTCTCATGCTAGCAGGCAGCCTGATCTGGCTGGCTTCCCCTGTGGCGCTGTTTATCGGCACCATTGGCGCGGTGTCGGTGTTCAGGGCCGTCTATATCGAGCGGCGCAAGCTGAAATGCGCGTGCATGGGCGGGGACAGCCGCGTACCTCTGGGCTTCATCTCGCTGACCGAGAACCTGATCATGATCGCCATGGCGATCTGGATGCCGCTGCGCATGTATGGCGTGATTTAGGGACCGGGTGCGATGAATATCGGCGAAGCGGCGAAAGCGTCCGGCATTTCGCGCAAGATGATCCGCTATTACGAGGAGATTGCCCTGCTCGAGCCGGGACGCACGGCCAATGGCTATCGCGTCTACACGCCGCAGGACGTCCACACGCTGCGCTTTATCGGTGCGGCCCGGCGGCTGGGCTTTCCGGTGCCCGATGTGAAGGCCCTGCTCGCCCTGTGGCAGGACCGCTCGCGCTCCAGCGCCGATGTGAAACGTCTGACAGACGGGCATATAACGGCGCTGCGCGCCCGCGTGGCGGAGATGAACGCGATGATCGGTACACTGGAAACCCTCGCCGGAGCGTGTGATGGCGACGAGCGGCCAGACTGCCCGATCATCAACGCGATTGCGGCGCACGAACCCGGTTCACAGCGCGGTTGAACACGGCCGGCAATCACACCTATCGCAAGAAACGGGCTGCAAAGCGCTTTCGCGGTCCCCATAAACCTTCGCTGTAGCAAGAGCGGAGGTTTTCATGGGTTATGTCGTCAGAGGCCTGGATCCGGCTCCGTTCGCGCACCTCTTTGGCCAGACGAACGAAGCACTTGAAGCTAAAGGGGTTTTGCGTTTCCGCGCCGAGCCCGACTCAGCCCTGCCGGACCGGGTGGAGCTGCGCGATCTGGAACCCGGTGAAACCGCCCTCCTCCTCAACCATGTCCACCAGCCCGCCGATACGCCCTACAGGGCAAGCCACGCCATCTTCGTTCTGGAAAACACCGTCAAGCCAGCCGTTTACGAGGACATCATGCCACCTGCCCTGCGCACGCGCCTGCTATCGCTGCGGGCGTTCGACGCGGCACACATGATGATCGATGGCGATGTGGTGGATGGCAGCGCGGCAGAAGCGCTTGTCACGCGCCTGTTTGCCAATCCGGCCATTTCCTATATCCACGCCCATTATGCCAGACGTGGTTGCTTCGCCGCGCTGATCGAACGTGGACAAGGAAATCAGGATGTTAGAGGCCGGTCAGGCTGAGATCGACAACGCCCCTTCGGCGATGGAGCGGCTATTGGCGATCATGGCGCGCCTGCGTTCACCGGATGGCGGATGCCCATGGGATTTGGAGCAGAATTTCAAGAGCATAGCACCCTATACCATCGAGGAAGCCTATGAGGTCGCCGACGCGATTGCGCGCGATGACATGGCCGATCTCAAGGGCGAGCTCGGCGATCTGCTGTTTCAGGTCGTCTTCCACAGCCAGATCGCCTCCGAGGCCGGCCACTTCGATTTTGACGATGTCGCAAACGCCATATCCGACAAGATGTTACACCGCCATCCGCATGTATTCGGAGAAGCCGAAGAACGCGATTCGCAAAGCCAGACAGAGGCCTGGGAGGCGCAGAAAGCGGCAGAACGGGCAGAAAAGGGCAATGATAACTCGGTGTTGGCCGATCTCCCCCTTGCCCTGCCTGCACTGACACGGGCGCTGAAACTGACCCGGCGCGCGGCGCGGATCGGGTTCGACTGGCCTAACGCCTTGAGAGTGCTGGAGAAGTTTGAGGAAGAAGCACAGGAGCTGCGCGAGGCCATCGCCGCCGAAGACACTGAAAATATCGCCGAGGAAATCGGTGATTTATTGTTTGTCTGCGCTAATTTGGCTCGGAAACTTGATGTAGAACCTGAAGAAGCCCTGCGCGCCGCCAATGCCAAGTTCGAGCGGCGTTTCCGGGGCGTGGAACGGGCGCTGGAGCAGGCTGGCAAGGCCCCCGGAACGGCCACGCTGGACGAGATGGAAGCCCTTTGGGTCGCCGAAAAAGGGTATGAAAGGGACAGATAACGCCCCTTCGCCCCCGCATTTTCATCCCTCAATCTACAGATTCCGCTCCCGCGGCCTTGCGTCCTGCGGCCCTTGGAAACCGCGCCGCGAACCGGCCGGCATCGGCGGCCATCAGCCGCGCAGTGATCTCGGTCCGGCCGGTCTGCGGATCGGTGCGCTCGGCGGTCACCTCGCCGTGCTCATGCAGCCAGGCCGAAATTTCGGTCTCGGAGGGTTCGAGCACCACGCTGACCACCGCATCATCGGCGCCGAGCGCGGCATCGATGGTGGCCAGCAGTTCCGCCACCCCTTCCCCGGTCACGGCCGATACGGGCTGCACCAGCGCCCTGCCCTTGGCCGAGGCGATACGCGCGGCCCAGACCATGTCGTCGCGCGCGGCTTCATCGAGGCAATCAATCTTGTTCCACGCCTCGATCAGGGGCTGGCCGTGGGCCGGCCCGCATTCCAGCGCCCCCAGCACCTCCTCCACATCGGCCTTGCGGCCCTCATGGTCGGGGTCGGCGAGATCGCGCACATGGACCAGGATATCGGCCTCCCTCACCTCCTCCAGCGTGGCGCGGAAGGCGGCGATCAGCTCGGTCGGCAGATCGGTGATGAAGCCCACCGTGTCGGAGACGAGAACGCGCCGCCCCGATGGCAGGCGTATGCCGCGCACCGTGGGGTCCAGCGTCGCGAAGGGCATGTCCTTGGCGAGCACGCCTGCCGCCGTCAACCGGTTGAAAAGGGTGGACTTTCCGGCATTGGTATAGCCGACAAGGGCAATCGCGGGCCAGGGCGCGGCCTGCCTGCGCGTGCGGTGCAGGGCGCGGGTGCGCTTGACCTGTTCCAGCTCGCGCCGGAGCTTGGCCATCTTGCTGGCGAGCAGGCGGCGGTCGGTCTCGATCTGGGTTTCACCGGGACCGGCCAGGAAGCCGCGTCCGCCGCGCTGGCGCTCCAGGTGGGTCCAGGTGCGCACCAGGCGCGAGCGCTCATAGGTGAGGCGGGCAAGCTCCACCTGCAGGCGGCCCTCGCGGGTACGCGCCCGCTCGGCGAAGATCTCCAGGATCAGCCCCGTCCGGTCGATCACCTTGACCTGCCAGCGCTTTTCCAGATTGCGCTGCTGCACGGGCGATAGCGCGGTATCAATGATGACCGCCTTCACCTCCAGCGCCTCGATGCGCGCGTGCAGCGTCTCCAGCTTGCCCTTGCCGAAATAGGTGCCCGCTTCCAGCTTGCGCACCGGCTCGATCATCGCATCGGCCGGTTCCAGTCCCAGAGCTATGGCAAGGCCAGCAGCCTCCTCCAGCCGGGCATCAGCGCGGCTGGCATCCGCCCCGGACGGGACGGGATGGATGATGAGGGCGCGGTCCTGAGTGGATTCAGAGCCGGTCAATCGCCCTCCCCGTTTTCATCGTCTCCGGCCTCGAAGAGCTGGACCGGCTGGCTCGGCATGATGGTCGAGATGGCGTGCTTGTAGACAAGCTGCACCTGACCATCACGGCGCAGGAGCACACAGAAATTGTCAAACCAGGTGACAATGCCCTGCAGTTTCACGCCGTTGACCAGAAAGATCGTCAGCGGAGTCTTGCTCTTGCGGACCGTATTGAGAAACACGTCCTGAAGGTTCTGTTTTTTATCGTTCGACATGGCCATCCACCTTTTCCCCGCCCCAGAAAGGGCTTGCACACACAAGGAACCCCATACCTAGCGGGGCTCGCGCAGCGCTGCAATGGGGTTGGGAGGTGGGCGTTCAGGTCTTGTGGGTCTTTCCCGTCGCGCCCTATGTCGAGCCGGAAGATCACGCGTAACCTCAATACCGCGTTTCACCGGCGTAAGCCGGTGCCCAGTTCCTTTTATTTCCGCAACGCATTCCCCGCCTGCACGGGGACAGGCCGCGTTGCGATGTTCCGCGAACCCCCGCCTGCGCGAGGACTGGCAGTCGCGGGCGGCCAGTCGGCCTTGCGGCGCTGCGCGCCGGGGAACGCGTCTGGATGGGCTGAGAACCAGAAAAGGATGGATCCCGGGTCAAGCCCGGGAACCCGGTTGAGAGGTGCTAGCCACAAACACCGGGGCCCGGCCCCAGAGCCGGGGTCCATGGGCCGGAAATCTCGATCCCGGCTCACGCCGGGAAAACGCAGGACGAGCCCCCTCACCCGTCGGCGCCGGAAAGATAGGCTTCCCGCAGCGCGGTAGCGAGCGATCCGGGCGCGCCATTGGCCACCGCGCGGTCATCAATGCGCACCACGGGCATGACCATGGAGCTGGCCGAGCTGACAAAGGCCTCGCGCGCAGAAAGCGCCTCTTCCAGCGAGAACGGGCGTTCCTCAAACGGTATGCCAAGGGCGGCGGCAAGGCGGATCACGCGCTGGCGGGTAATGCCGTTGAGGATTGCCTCATCGGCCTTGCGGGTGACCAGCACCCCCTCGCCCGTTACGATCCAGGCATTGGAGGAACTGCCCTCCGTCACCTCGCCGGCCTCATTGATCAGCCAGGCTTCGAACGCGCCCGCCTCGCGCGCGGCCTGTTTGGCCAGCACATTAGGAAGCAGCGATATGCTCTTGATATCACACCGCTTCCAGCGCTCATCAGGCCGGGTAATGACGGCGATGCCGGTTTCGGCGCGCGCCTGAACGGCGCTGAAGGAGGCAGGGCGCGCCGTGATCACCATTGTGGGCTTTACCGGCTTTGCGGGGAAGGCATGATCGCGCTTTGCCACGCCGCGCGTCACCTGCAGATAGACCAGCGCGTTCATGAGGCGGTTGCGGCGCAGCGTCTCGCGAAGCGCCACGTCCAGCGCGGCCTCGCTCATCGGCATGGGGATGCGCAGCTCGGCCAGCGAGCGTTTCAGGCGCGCCATATGGCCGGGATGATCCAGGAACTCGCCGTCCTTCACCGACCAGACCTCGTAGACGCCGTCGGCAAACTGGAATCCCCGGTCCTCAATGCCGATGGCAGGCCGGTCGATCGGGCCATACTGTCCGTCTACATAGGCAATGCGCGCCATCTAAGCTCAGTCCCCTGTAAAGAGCAGGAAGAATACGGCAGCTACAGGCAGAATCTCCACCCGGCCAAGCACCATGAGCAGGCTGGAGAGGATCAGCCCCCCGGCTCCGAGCTGGCCATAGGCATCACCGGCCAGCGGCCCGGCATTGGACAGCGCCGCGCCGGAAATGATGAAGGCCTCGCCCATATCGGGCGTGAAAAAGCCGAGCGCAAAGGCGCCCAGCACCAGCACGACCGGATAGGCGAGCGCATAGGCCCAGACCGAGACCAGGGCCGCCTCGTTCACCGTGCGCCCGGCAAAGCGCGATCCGCCCACGGCAGAGGGCTGGACCAGAAGGATGATATCGCGCCCCGCCCGGCGCAGGAGCAGGCGGATACGCGCCATCTTGATGCCGCCGGAGGTGGAGACCGCCGCTCCGCCCGCCAGTGTCAGCGCGATCAGCACGATGACCGGAATGCCGGGGCCTTCAGTGCCCAGCGTGAAGCCGGAAGTGGTGACCGCAAACAGCGCGTCGAAGAAGGCTGGCAGGCTGCCCGCCCACCCGGCGGTCAGTCCCATGACGAGTGCGCAAATCACCGCCACGATCAGCATGGAACGCACATCGCCATAGTGCCGCGTCACGCGCCCGCGGCTCAGCTGTTCGTAGACCACCGCCATATTCCCCGCCCCGATCACGCACAGCGCGGCCAGAATGGCGATGGAGGGCAGTGGCAGCCAGTTCACCATATCGCCTCCGCGCGGCACATATCCCCCCGTGGAGACGGAAGAGAGGGCAAGGCAGAAGGCCTCGAACGCCTCGGCCCCGCTAAGGCCCAGCGCCAGAAAGCCGATCAGTGTCACGCCGGCATAGACCGCGCCGAGGCGCACCAGCGCGCGGCCGAAATTGGAGAACAGATCCCCGCTTTCAATCGTCAGGAGGGAAGAGCGGCGGAAACCCGCCCTGCGGTCATCCAGCCCCGCCAGCACGGTGACAGCGAGCACCAGCGTCGCCAGCCCGCCCAGCCATTGCAGCATGGAGCGCCAGGCGACGAGCGAGCGGGGCATGTAGTCCGGATCAGCAAGGCTGGCTCCGGTGGTGGTCAGGGCCGAGGTGGCCTCGAATATGGCCTCTACGGGACCGTCAGAGACAAGACCGAAGGACGGCGCGGCGATCAGCGGTCCGGTCAGCCAGCCAAGGATCAGGAGGCGCAGCGCCGCGGGTGCGCGCACGCCGGTTCCGAGCCCGCGCGTTGCCACCAGAAGGGCGCCGCCGAGGAAGGTGCCAGTCAGCAGGGTCGCGCCCAGCCCGCGCGCGGCAGCTGCCTCACCGATAAACCCCGCATAGACCAGGAAAGGCAGAGCGGCGATGCCGATGATAAGCCAGCTCCAGCCCAGAGCGCGTATGGTGCGCGGCGACGGGCGCATGAGCTTTAAAAATACTCCAGGCTGACGCGGAAGAGCTGTTCCACCTTCGGCACGGCACCTTTCAGGGCGAAGAAGATCACCCGGTCATTGGTCTCGATGGTCACGTCATCGCGGCGGAAATACACCTTGTCGCCGCGCACCAGCGCGCACACCGACACATCCTCTGGCAGGTCCAGCGTCCTGAGTGACTTGCCTGCCAGCGGCGAGGTCGCCAGCACAATCCCCTCCAGCGCCTCCGCCGCGCCATCGGCAAAAGTCTGCAGGCCCGTGATCCGGCCCCGGCGGATATGCTGGAGAATGGTGGAAACGGTCACGCCGCGCGGATCGAGCGTGATGTCGATGCCCAGCTCCTCGCGCACCTCCTTGAGACCCGGCTCGTTGACGAGGCACAGCGTGCGCTGGGCCCCTTCCCGCTTGGCCATCACCGCGGCCAGCAGGTTTACCTTGTCGTCATTCGTCAGGCAGATGGCCAGCTCGGCATCCTCCACCCCAGCCTCGTGCAGAAGCCGCTTGTCCAGCCCGTCCCCGTGCAGGACCACGGTGCGTTTCAGACCGTCGGCCGCCGTCTCGGCGCGCGCCTTGTCAGCCTCGATGATGCGCACGCGCACGCCTGCCATGCGCTCCAGTGCGCGGGCAACATAAAGCCCGATATTGC
Source organism: Glycocaulis sp. (assembly GCA_022565665.1). Classification (GTDB taxonomy): domain Bacteria; phylum Pseudomonadota; class Alphaproteobacteria; order Caulobacterales; family Maricaulaceae; genus Glycocaulis. Next base: position 151,227 of record JAIUMI010000004.1, on the reverse strand, counting down.
CCGCGCCCACGATCACCACCTTGCGTGCGCGCTGGGCCTGATGGCCGAACACGTCGAGCACGCGCGGCACATGGGTTGCGGCCACGGTGACGAAGACATCATCGCCCGTCATGAGCGGGTCACGCTCCTCGGGAATGAAGACCTCGTCCTCGCGGCGCACCCCGGCAATGTCCATGCCCAGCTCCGGGAACAAGGACAGCAACTGCTCGCGATTGGTCCCGGCGATGGGCGAACCTTCCTCGATGCGCAGGCCCAGCAGCTGGACGCGGTTATTGGCAAAGGGCGCGGTGGCCGATGCGCCGGGCGTCTCCATGCGCTGCAGCACCGAACGGCTCACCTCCAGCTCCGGCGAGATCGTCACGTCAATGGGCATGGCCCCGCGCGCGAACAGGTCACGCCAGGCCTTGTCCAGATAGCTCTGCGCACGCACGCGGGCGATCTTCAGCGGCGTGTCGAAGAGGGAATGGGCCACCTGGCAGGCGACCATATTGGTCTCGTCCGAATAGGTGACGGCGACCAGGAGGTCGGCATCACGCATGCCAGCCTTTTCCAGCGTGTCGGGATGGGCACCGTGGCCGACAATGCCGCGTACATCCAGATCGGTCGTGATCCGGTCGATCAGGCCCTGTGACCAGTCCACCACGGTGACCGAGTTGCCTTCAGCCGCCAGCTCGCGGGCAATTCCGTATCCGACCCTGCCTGCGCCGCATACAACCGCTTTCATCGCCTAGCGGCCTCCGCCCTGGGACGTGTCCTCGCCCTCATCGCTCTTGTCATTGCTGCCAACGCCGAGGCTCTTCAGCTTGCGGTGAAGGGCGGAGCGCTCCATGCCGATGAAGGAAGCGGTGCGCGAGATATTGCCGCCGAACCGGCTGATCTGGGCCTTGAGGTATTCGCGCTCGAAATTCTCGCGCGCATCGCGCAGCGGCAGGGCGATCATGCGCTCTGTATCAAGCCCGCCAGGACCGTTCTCGCGGCCCACCACCTCGGACGGCAGCGCGTCCAGCGTGATCGGCTTGGCGGGATCGCCCGACGCTAGGATCAGCACGCGCTCCACATTATTGCGCAGCTGGCGCACATTGCCCGGCCAGCTATGGGCCTGCAGGGCGGCCATGGCGTCCTCGCCGATACTGCGCGGAGAGAGACCCGACATGGCCGACAGCCGCTCTATGAAATGCTCCACCAGAAGCGGAATGTCCTCGCGCCGGTCCGACAGGGGCGGCACCTCCACCGGCACCACGGCAAGGCGGTGATAGAGATCCTCGCGGAAGCGCCCCTGCGTTATCAGGGCGCGCAGATCGCGCGAGGTGGAGGAGAGCACGCGGACATTCACCTCCACATCGACACCGCCGCCCAGGCGCCGGAAGCGCTGCTCGACCAGCATGCGCAAGAGCTTGCCCTGCGTGGCCAGCGGCATGTCACCCACCTCGTCGAGGAAAAGCGTGCCGCCATGGGCCTGTTCGAGAAGGCCGATCCGGTCGATACCGCCATCGGCGCGTTCGGCTCCGAACAACTCCTCCTCGACCCGTTCCGGGTTCATCATCGCGGAACTGACCGGCACGAACTGGCCCCCCGCGCGCGGGGAGCGGGCATGGATGAGGCGGGCGATCAGCTCCTTGCCGCAGCCAGCCGGTCCAGCGATCAGCACGCGCGAATTGGCGGCCGCCACCCGGTCGATCGTCTGGCGAAGCTGTGTGGCCGCCGGTGAGCGCCCGATGAACTCGCTGGCCATCTCGGTACGCGCCCGCAGCTCGGCGTTCTCACGGCGCAGCTGGGTGGCCTCCAGCGCGCGCTCCACCGTCAGGAGCAGCTTGTCGGACTTGAACGGCTTCTCGATGAAGTCATAGGCCCCCTTGCGGATGGCCGAGACCGCCGTCTCGATCGTGCCATGGCCGGAGATGACGATGACCGGCAGGCCCGGATCGCCTGCGCGCATCTCGTCGAGCAGCGCGATCCCGTCCAGACGGCTGCCCTGCAGCCATACATCGAGAATGACCAGAGCCGGCTTGCGCTGGCGGACGGCCGCAAGTGCCTCGTCAGCATCGCCGGCATAGCGGGCCGTATGGCCCTCATCCTCCAGCAAGCCGCCAATCAGCTCTCGGATATCGGCCTCGTCATCGACGACCAGAATATCATGCGCCATAGGTCACGCCTCTTTGGACAGTGCGGCTTCATTCGCCGCGTTTGCGATTTCAAGCAAGGGAAAGGCCAGGCGTACAACCGCCCCGCGTTCGCCATCGGCCCGCTCATCAAGCTCCAGGCGTCCGCCATGGTCTTCCATGACGCGCCTCACGATGGCCAGGCCCAGCCCCGTCCCCTTCTCCCGCGTGGTCATATAGGGCTCTGTCAGCCGGGCGCGGTCCGCCATTGGCCAACCCAGGCCGTTATCCACGACCTCGATAATAGCGGTCTCGCCCTCCACCCGCAGTTCGACAGCCACCTCGCCGCCCTGCTTGGTGCCTTCCTCGTCCAGCCGGGCGAGCACGCTCTCACCGGCATTTTTCAGGATATTGGCCAGAGCCTGCGAGGCCAGCCGGTTGTCACATTCCACGATCACGGCTTCGGCAGGCACGCTCAAGGGTACGCGCAGCCGCGGCGCCGCCACCCGCTGGGAGAACACCGCGCCTTCCACAACACCTACCAGATCCGATGCCTCCATTTTCGGTGTCGGCATGCGGGCAAAGGCCGAGAACTCGTCGACCATGCGGCCAATGTCACTGACCTGGCGCACGATGGTCTCCACGCACTTGTCGAACGTGCCGGATTCTTCCTCAGGGATGCTCGCGCGGTATTTGCGCCGGATCCGCTCGGCCGAAAGCTGGATCGGGGTGAGCGGGTTCTTGATCTCGTGCGCGATCCGCCGGGCCACATCGCGCCAGGCCGCATTGCGCTGGGCGGAGACCAGCCGGGTCACGTCGTCAAAGGTGATGACCAGCCCGTCATCCTCGTCCGCGGCGGCGCGGACATTGAGATTGAGCAGCGCACCATCAAGGCCGGGAATATCGATCTGGCGCTCCACCACGTCGAGGCGGCTACGGCGCGCTTCCTCCACGATGGTGACGAACATGCCCAGCTCGTCATCCACCTTCTGGCCGGTCAGGATTTCCGGCGTGGTGCCCAGCAGCAACGCGGCAGAGCGGTTCACCAGCGTGATGCGGTTATTCTCATCAAGGCCGACAACCCCTGCGCTAACCCCGGTCAACACGGTTTCGATGAAGGCCCGGCGGCGTTCCGATTCCGCATTGGCTTCCAGAAGCGCGCGGCGCTGGCTTCTCAGCTGGCGCGTCATCCGGTTGAAGGCCCGGCCGAGCGCGGCAATCTCGTCATCATCGCGCTGCACCAGCACCCGCGCATCCAGATCACCCCTGCGCACGCGCTCGGCCGCACTGACCAGCCGGCCCACAGGCGCAACGACGCGGCTGGCCGCACCCAGCGCCAGCCACAACGCCCCGACAAGGATCAGTGCCACAGCGGCGATATAGACAAGGATGAAGACCTGGCGCATGCCCTCTTCACGGGCGACCGCCTGACGGTAGGAGGCCGTAGCCTCCTCTGCCGCAGTCAGCACGCCCAGATCCACATACCAGACGACATAGAGATAGGCGTCCTCATAGGCGGGCAGATTTACCAGAAGGCGCACATAGGCCGGCGCGTCGTCTCGCGGATTGGGGTCGCTCACCCCGATATCGCGCGAACCGGCAAACTCGTACATGCGTTGTGAGGGCGCCACGAAAGGCGGCGCACCCGGCGCTTCGGCGCGGGCCAGCACGGTGGACTGGCTGTCAATCACATAGGCGGCGGCGAAATTGCGCCCGATAGCCTGGTTTCTGAGATATTGCGTGTACTCGATGCGGCTTTCGGTCATCGCCGCCACCGCTTCGGGGTAGGACAGATCACCCGCCATCGAGACGAGCTGCAGTTCGGCCAGATTGAGTTCCAGCGGGGCCTGTGCGCGGCCGATCTCGGCCATCGTCTCCACCAGCGTCGTGACCCGCTCGCCGAACCAGAACTCCACACCCCTGCCCAGAACCAGTGCCAGCAGCAGCGCCATCAGGAAGGAAGGCGCGACAGCGGCCAGCGCAAACAGCGCCATGAAGCGCATGTGCAGGCGCGGCGCCGGTGCGCCGAAGCGCCGGCCCAGAAAGATGCGCGCCGCGCGCACGCTCACCGCCCCGGCAAGCCCGGCAATGATGCAGCCTGAAAGGATAAGGATGGTGTAGAAGGCATAGCCCAGCGTGCCGATCACACCCTGCTCCGACACGGCCATCACCGCGCAGGCGATCACGCCGAGCGCGGCCACCAGAAAGGCCGTGGCAAAGACGGACAGGCGCCAGCCAGATACACTGCGGATCAGCGATGTCGCCAAGATCAGATTGCCTTCAAGCCACCGAACAGGCACGCATGGTGGACCGAGTGTGACCAGATTTCAACGGCCAGTGTGGCAGTTTATCCTCACTCAATCCTCGCTGGCTCCATCCATGCCGAGCGAGGCCATGCGCCGGGCGAGTGTATTGCGGTTCAGCCCCAGCATACGGGCGGCATCGCGGCGCACCCCGCCACAATGGGCCAGAACGGTCTCGATCATGGCCCGGTCCAGTACCCGGCCTGCCTCATCGGCAATCGCTTCGCTGCCCTCGCTAAGGCGCGCGGCCACGAAATGCCGGGCAGCCTGTTCCAGCTTGCCTGCGCTGTCCGGGGCTAGGGGTGCGCCAATCGCATCGCGGATGGCCGCAAGGTTCAGCACGCCACGATCGCCCTGCACGGCAAGGCGCGCGGCGGTACGCTCCAGCTCCGCCACCTCGCCGGGCCACGGATAGGCATTGATGAAGGCGCTGGCATCGGAGCTCAACGTCAGATCGGTGCGGCCATGCTTTTTGAGGAAATGCTCAAAGAGCCGCGCCCGGTCTTCCCCGCGTTCACGCAGGGGCGGCATGGCGATATGGCCAACGGCCAGGCGCTCAAACAGCGAAGGCAGCAGGCACTCGCGCACATCCGCGCTCGCCGTGACATAGAGCCGGGGCAGGTCCGGCGCGCCCATCTGATCAAGGATCATATCCTGTACCGGCTCGCTCCAGCGGTCGGCCCGGCGCAGCAGCAGACCAGCCCCGCGCGCCTCGGTAAACACGTCCGGACCTTCGCGTAAGAGCCGGTCAGGCCCAGCCTCGAACAGCGGCGCGTCGCCCAGCCCCGCCTTGTGCAGGGTACGCGCCGCGCTGGCCCGGCCAGAGCCTTCAGGCCCCGTAAACAGGACCGGCGCGGACGCCTTGGACAGGCGCGCGATAAGGCGGAAAGCCGTCTGCATGGCAGGTGAGCGGCCCACCAGATCGGGGAAGGGATTGCTGGCCGATCCGCGCCGCCCACCGACCGGTGCCGTGTCCAGGGCACGCGACACCGCGTCCACCAGATCATCCAGATCGAAAGGCTTGGGCAGATATTCAAAAGCACCACCCCTGACTGCCTGAATGGCGGTGGCAGCCGTCGTCTGCGCGCTAATCACCAGAACCGGCGCGTCGGGCCGCGCGTGCTGCAGCTCCTCCAGCCGGTCGAGGAAGTTTTCATCGCCCAGCAGCACGTCCGCCACCAGCAGATCGGCATCGCGCCGCGCCATGCGGTCAATGGCTGACGACGGCGAGGCCGTGGCGCGCACATCAAACCCGGCACGGGTCAGCGCACGCGAAATGACCAGACGCAGGGATTCATCATCCTCCAGCACCAGAATACGGCGCTGCGCGGTGCCCTGATCGATGGCGTTCATGCCCCCTCCTCCCGCAGATAGAGCCGGAACACGGTGCGCCCCGGACGGCTTTCATACTCCACCCCGCCGCCATGCAGCTCGGCAATGCGCGAGACCATGGCAAGACCCAGCCCTTCACCCGCAGGTTTGCCGGTAACGAAAGGGGAAAAAATGGATTCGCCCAGCGTTTCGGGCACGCCTGGGCCTGTATCGATTATGTCCACCTGCATGCGCGCGTCGGGCGCCACCCCGCCGGGCCGCGCGGTGCGGTAGCGCGTGGCGATCTCCACCTGACCGGTTCCCGTCTTGCCGACGGCTTCAGCGGCATTGATCAGCAGGTTCAACAGGGCCTGCGAGACGAGATCGCGGTCGCCGGAGGCATCGGGCAAGGACGGGTCGTAATGCTCTGCAATCTCCAGCGTCTTGCCAGCGCCCGCCCGGACCGAACTGACGGCCTCGCGCGCGGCCTCATTGAGGCTGAACGGGGCGAAGGGCTGGGGCGCGATATCGCCCACCTGGCTCCAGCGCCCGGCTATGCGCAGGGCCCGGTCCAGCTCGGCGATGATGATGCGCGCCAGTTCGGCGGTTTCGCCCTCGGCTTCGGTGACGATGAGCTGCGCCGCGCCGCGCGCGCCCGCCATCGGGTTTTTCAACTCATGCGAGAGCATCCGCCCGAAGCCTGCGGCGGCATTGGCGGCCTGATCGCCGCGCGCCACGGCGCCGGCTTCCGGCCAGGGACGGATCGCGATGCAGGCCCCCTTCCCGCCCGGCGCGGCGTCTATCGCGGCCCTGCGTACCTCCTGGGGCAGTTCCACGCGCACATCATGGGCGAAGACGGGCCGGTCCTCGTCCACCGCGCGCCGTGCAAGGCCCATCGCCGCCGGCCCCCACGGGCCCGCATCCTCAAGACGCTCGCCCTCAAGGCGCTTTCTGGACCGCTCCAGCAGGTCTTCAGCGGCCCCGTTGAGGAAGAGGATACGCCCGTCGGCATCGGTGAGGATCAGGGCGCTGGGCAGCAATTCCGCCGCACGCGCCGGAAAGGGCGATGCCTCGCTCATGCCGCCCGGCGCAGGCCGGCCTCCCCGGGCAGTCGCGCCAACGCGGCGCGGGCACCGGCAACGCTGCTGGCCCGGCACAGCTCGCCCTTCCACGGCTTTGCCGCCGCAGGATCGGCGAAGAGATGATCGAGAAAGGCCGCGTAATGCTTGCGCATGCAGCGTACGCCCAGCGCCTCGCCATGCAGGCGGGCAGCGTCTTCGGTGGCCGCGATCAGGCTTTCCACCATGACAGAAAGCTCAGGATCACGCTCCGCCCCGCCCTCCAGCAGCGCCCGGCCAATCGCGCCGGGCAGCCAGGGACGGCCCGTGGCGGCACGGCCCACCATCACCCCGTCCGCGCCGGACTGAACAAGTGCCTCGCGGGCGGTGGCGGCATCCACGATATCGCCATTGACGATAACGGGCAGGCTCACCGCCTCCTTCACCGCGCGCACAGCGGCCCAGTCAGCCGTGCCGGTGTAGAATTGCTGGCGGGTGCGGCCATGGACAGTGATCATCTGCACGCCTGCCGCTTCGGCGCGGCTCGCCAGCTCCGGCGCGTTGATAGTGTCATGGCACCAGCCGAGCCGCATTTTCAGCGTGACCGGCACCTCGACAGCGTTCACCGTCGCCTCGATCAGCGTCAGCGCATGATCGAGATCGCGCATCAGGGCGGAACCGGAGAGGCCGCGCGTCACCTGACGGGCCGGACAGCCCATGTTTATGTCGATGATCTGGGCCCCCGCCTCTTCAGCAAGCCTTGCGCCGATATCCATCCATTTGGCTTCACGGCCCGCAAGCTGGATGACGCGCGGAGCGACATCAGCATCGCCGGTCATGCGGCGCACCACGTCTTCGCGGCCCTGCGCGAGCGTCTCGCACGCCACCATTTCGGACACGACGAGGCCTGCGCCGAAGCGGCGCGCCTGCTTGCGGATCGCGTAATCGGTCACGCCCGACATGGGCGCGAGCAGGACCGGCACCGAAACCTTTACCGGTCCGATGGCGAAGCCTTTGAGGAAATTTGCCTTCACGGGCGTTGTCATGCGCTAGCAGATACAGTGTATGGACCCGCGCCGCCAGACGCCGTAACGCTTTGGCAGCGCTGTCACACGAAAGAATGCCTCAAAAGCGGGATGTGATGATCAATTTTAGTGCATGCATCGTCGCCGCAGGCAGCGGCACGCGCACAGGGCAGGCGACGCCCAAGCAGTTCATCCCTGTGGCCGGCAAGCCGCTTCTGCGCTGGTCGGCCGAGGCGCTGGCCTCCCATCCGCGCTGCAAAGAGCTGATCATTGCCATCAACGAGGCCGATCAGGCGCAGGCCGCTGCGGCGCTGGAAGGGCTGGGCGTGGTTTTCGTCGAGGGCGGCGCGACGCGCACCCGATCGGTCCACGCCTGCATCATGCAGGCCAGCCAGCCTTACGTGCTGGTCCATGATGCCGCCCGGCCCGGTCTTGGCCACGCCCTGATCGACCGCCTGCTCGCCGCGCTGGAGAGCCATTCCGGCGCTGCGCCTGCCCTGCCCTTGCCAGATGCGCTGGCACGCCAGGGCGAGGACGGGGTGGAGCCGGTTTCGCGCGACGGGCTGATGCGCATCCAGACACCGCAGGCCTTCCATCTTGCGGCGTTGAGCTGGGCGTTCGATGCTGCCGGACAGACCGATTATCCTGACGAGATATCCCTGGTACGCGCTGCCGGGCTTAAGGTGGCGCTGGTGGAAGGCGATGAGGCGGTGTTCAAAGTGACCTATCCGGAGGATTTCGCCCGCGCTGAACGCCTGCTGGGCGATGCCACGCCCCTGCCCGTAACCGGCACCGGGTTTGACGTGCACCGGCTTGCCCCCGGCAAGGGCGTGCATCTGTGCGGCGTCTTTATCGAGTGCGGGCTGGAGCTGGTAGGTCATTCTGACGCCGATGTGGGCCTGCATGCCCTGACAGACGCCATTCTGGGCGCGGCGGGTGCGGGCGATATCGGCCAGCACTTCCCGCCCAGCGATGAACGCTGGCGCGGCGCGGACAGCGCACAATTTCTCATCCATGCCATGGATCTCGCGCGCGAAGCCGGTATCACGCCCGTCCACGCCGATGTGACGCTGATCTGCGAGCGCCCCAAGGTAGGCCCGCACCGCGAGGCGATGCGTGCGCGCATTGCGGAACTCACCGGCCTGCCGCTTGCCCGCGTGAATGTGAAGGCCACTACTACGGAGCAACTCGGCTTTACAGGACGCGGCGAAGGCATCGCCGCGCAGGCCGTGTTCACAGGGGCGCTGAAATGAGCTCCACCCCCCTGCCCGCCGCGATTGGCGAAGCCGCCGCACGCCTTGTGAAAGCGGCCAAGGCGAAGGGCGTGATGGTGGTGACGGCGGAAAGCTGTACCGGCGGGCTGGTATCGGCGGCGATCACCGAGATCGCGGGCTCATCGTCCGTGCTGGAGCGGGGCTTTGTGACCTATTCCAATGCCGCCAAGGCCGAGCTGCTGGGCGTGCCGGTGGCAGTCATCGCCAATCATGGCGCCGTCAGCGCCGAAACGGCACAAGCCATGGCGCAGGGCGCGCTGCTCAATGGTCATGGCACGATTGCCGTCTCTATCACCGGAATTGCAGGCCCCGATGGCGGCAGTGAGGACAAGCCGGTGGGAACGGTCTGGTTCGGGCTTGCCGCAAAGGGCAAGGAAACCTGCACAACCCATTGTCTGTTCAAGAATAATGGTAGGGACAGCGTGCGCGAAGCGGCCGCACTGGAAGCGCTACGCCTTCTGGCCGAAGCGGTCGACCATATCTAGCGCGCCCTCGATATCGAACTCTTCCTCGCCGGTTTCGTCATAGCGCTTTGCCGCGGCTCCACGGAAGCAATCGACCAGGAAGCGGATGGCGCGGGCGCGGCTGGCATCCATCAGGGCGTTCAGCACCGGATTGCGGAAGCGATAGCGGATCCAGAAATCCACCAAGGTGGAGCCGTCTTCCAGCTCGATAAAGCGCCATTCGTTGGCGAGATCGTGGAACGGCCCCTTGATATAGCTCACCTTGATGGTGCGCTTGGAGCGGTCCAGCCAGACGCGCGTGGTGAAGCTCTCACTGACAAAGCGAAAGCGTACACGCGCCTCCGCATCCAGCTGGCCATGGCCATCCTTCACATCGCTTTTCAGCACGCGCAGCGCGCTGATCAGCGGGATGAAGTGCGGATAGGCTTCCACATCGGAAACCAGATCGAACAGATCATCAGGCTTGTAACGCAGGCGCAGGCGTTCGCGGTGCTCGGAGGCCATGATCCCTGCCCGCTCAGACGCGCTTGCCGGCTTTTAGAGCCGCTTCGCGTGCAGCGCGCAGACGCTCGAAATCCTCTCCGGCATGATAGCTGGACCGGGTGAGCGGCGAGGCCGACACCATCAGGAAGCCCTTGGCGCGGGCGATGGCCTCATAGCCCTTGAACTCGTCCGGCGTCACATAGCGGTCAATCGCGGCGTGTTTGCGGGTCGGCTGCAGGTATTGCCCGATCGTGAGGAAGTCGACACCGGCCGAGCGCATGTCGTCCATCACCTGCATGACCTCTTCCTTGGTTTCACCAAGGCCAACCATGATGCCGGACTTGGTGAACTGGGACGGGTCGCGCTCCTTCACCCGCTCCAGAAGGCGCAAGGAGTGATAGTAGCGCGCGCCGGGGCGGATGGAGAGATAGAGCCGCGGCACGGTTTCCAGATTGTGGTTGAAGACATCGGCCTTCGCGTCGATCACGATCTCGGCGGCCCCGGCCTTGCGCAGGAAGTCCGGGGTCAGGATTTCGATGGTCGTGCCCGGCGCGGCGGCGCGGATGGCGCGGATGGTTTCAGCGAAATGCTCGGCCCCGCCATCATCAAGATCATCGCGGTCCACCGATGTGACCACGACATGCTTCAGCTCCATCTTGGCGGTCGCTTCGGCGACGCGGCGGGGCTCGTCGGCATCAAGCGCTGACGGCATGCCGGTCTTCACATTGCAGAAGCTGCACGCGCGGGTGCAGGTGTCGCCCATGATCATGAAGGTGGCGTGCTTCTGCGACCAGCACTCCCCGATATTGGGGCAGCCTGCCTCCTCACACACGGTGACGAGATTATTGTCCTTCACCACCGAGCGGGTCTCGGCGAACACGCCGCCTGCCGGGGCTTTCACGCGAATCCAGTCCGGCTTGCGCAGGACCGGCGTATCCTCGCGCTTCTGCTTTTCCGGGTGACGCAGCGCGCGCTGCTGGCGGGTATCGATGAGCGTTGTCATGGGCGCAACATGGCGCGCAGCGGGGGCTCGTTCAAGCTCCCGCTGCGCAAGGCTCTTATGCGTGATGTCTAGACTGCAGGCACCCCGCCATTGCGTTCAGCCTCCACGACGCGCGGATTGCGGCTGAACAGGGCCAGTGTCCAGGCTCCAAGGCCGATGCAGAACACCACCATGCCGAGGAAGAGGCCAAGCGGCGGCACCACCCACAGCGCACCGATAATGGCCAGCACCAGAAAGAGCGAGAGCACGCGCATCCCGAGCCCCAGGCCATTACCCGACCGGTTGAAGATAAGGTCGCCCAGCGCCACGGCGCCGAAGGCATAGGCCAGGAAGAGAACGAAGGGGAAGGCGAAGATCAGGATGATCCCCAGCGGTATGCCGATGACCGTGATGGCGAGGAAAACGAACACTGCCACCAGCAGGATGGGCAGGAAGGCTGCCAGAACAAGGCCCAGCAGGCCCGACGCCCAGGGACGGGCCCGGAAATGATCGGCAATTCCGGCGACCGGACGCGGCGCGATCAGGCAGGCCAGCAGGCCAAGCACGAAGGAGGCCATGGCAAACGCACCGCCAACCGCGACGGCCGGCGGGCCGATGTCAACGCGCGGCCCGCGAATGCCGCGCGAACGGCGCTGTTCGGAGAACGGACCTTCCTCGAACGTGGTCTGGCCCATGATCTGCGCCCCTTCGGCGATGATCGGCGCATTCGGGCCGCGCACCAGAAGGTTACCGCCAATTTGCACGCCGGGCATGATTTCCACGTTCTCGGCATTCAGCTCCACATCACCGGCAATCGTGCCCTCCACGATGATGGTGCGCGCACGGCCCTTGAAGCGGCCCTGCCCCACCCCGGCCATGCGGATTTCGCTGCCCGCGAGGTCGAGATTGCCGCCAATGGCGGAGCCTTCCTCGATAACGATCAGCGCCCCCCCTGCAGCGAGGTTGCGGTTGACCCGCCCGGCCACACGGATATCGGCGCCGGCCGCATCTATATCGCGGCCAACATCGGCCAGTATCTCGATATTGGCGCCAGCCACCGAGACATCGCGTCCGACAGAGCCGCGTACGGTGATATCGCCGGCCGCCAGCGAGATGGAGCCTGCCACTTCAGCGTCAATGAGCACATTGCCCGCCAGACCGCTGATATCGCCGCCCACGCGTCCGCGCAGCGTCACATCGCCAGCAAGAAATTGTACCGAGCGGTCCTGATCGAGATCGAGATTGAGGTCACCGCCAATATACTGGGCGTGTGCTGGCGCGATACCGAACAGCAGACCTGCCAGGGCGGCCAGTTTGATAAAGGGGGCAATCGATTGCGTGAACATGGTTCAGCCTCCCGAAAAAGGAATCAGCGCCGCGCGCAGCGTTCATCGCCGCGCGGTGTGTAGGCAAGCCCCGGTGCGGATGCGCTAGGCTCCAGCGTGACCGGCTCGGAGGCGCGCACATTCAGCGTTCCCGTAACCGTGCCGGAAATGACAACCGAGCGGGCGCAGATCTCGCCGCCCTCTACCGTGCCGGAAATCTCCACGCGGCCATTGCGGTCGCGCCGGAACCAGCCCCGGCCCTCATCAGCCTGAATGTCCAGCGGACCGGACACCGTGCCGGACAGACGGGCCGTGCGTACATTGGCCCTGAGAGCGCCATCAATCCGTCCAGCTACGATCAGATCAGCTGCATTGATGCGTGCATCGCCATGAATGATGCTGTCTTCGGACAGGTGCAGATCGGCAGCATTGACCCGCAGGCTTGCCATCGAGCCGGAAATCCGCCCATCGGCGAGGCTGGCATCGAACGCGCCGACCACGTCGCCTTCAAAGCGCAGATCAGCGCCGCGCGCAGTGAAATCACCGCCTACAGGGCCGGTCCAGCTGATATCAGCGCCCGTGACGCGCGCATCGCCGCCCACCGCGCCTTCAAAGCGGATGTCGGCGCCCGTGGCGCGCAGAGAACCGGCGCTCATGGCCGTCATGGTGATATCGGCACCGGTGGGGCGCAACTCGCCGCCCACCGTGCCGGAAATGCGGATATCGGCGCCTGTAAGGCGCGCATCGCCGGTCTCGTTGAGCGTCAGGCGGATATCACCGCCGGAAATGCGGGTGCCTTCCTGAGCGTAAGCCGTGCTGGTCAGCTGCGCCGGGGCGCAGGCAACCAGAATGATGGCCGCAGCAGCAGCGGTGGAGAGGAGGAGACGGTTTTTCATTTTTCTAACCTCTTTTGATGAGGGACCAACCATATCGAAACTCGATATCATATCGAAACTCGATAAGGAAGCGGTTTTTTCGAAAAACGATAAATTTTTGCCGTCTCTCGTGAAATCTCCTGTGTTTTGGCGGGGTTGGTTACGGCCTAGTAATGCAACGCCCGGCCATAGGCATCCAGCACGCTCTCATGCATCATCTCAGAGAGCGTGGGATGGGCGAAGATGGTGTGCATCAGCTCTGCTTCGGTGGTTTCCAGCTGGCGTGCAACGACATAGCCCTGAATGAGTTCAGTCACTTCCGCGCCGATCATGTGGGCGCCCAGAAGCTCGCCGGTCTTCTTGTCGAACACCGTCTTGATGAGGCCCTGATCTTCACCGAGCGCAATTGCCTTACCGTTGCCCACGAACGGGAAGCGGCCGACGCGCACCTCGTGGCCGGCTTCCTTGGCCTTCGCTTCCGTAAGACCAACCGAGGCGATCTGCGGGTGGCAATAGGTGCACCCCGGTATGTTGGACTTGTCCATCGGGTGCACGTCGAGCCCTGCGATCTTCTCCACGCAGATCACGCCCTCATGGCTCGCCTTGTGGGCAAGCCATGGCGCGCCGGTGACATCGCCGATGGCATAGAGGCCGGACACGCCCGTCGCGCCATAACCATCGGTGACGACATGGCCGCGCTCGATTTTGACGCCCAGCGCTTCAAGGCCCAGATTTTCGACATTGCCGGTAATGCCGATGGCGAGAATCACCTTCTCGACCTCGATCACTTCCGACTTGCCATCGACCTTGATGGTGGCCTTCGCGCCGGCCTTGCCCGTCTCCAGCTTTTCGACCTGCGCCTTGGTGATAATCTTGAGGCCCTGCTTCTCGAAGCTCTTCTTCGCGAACTGGCTGATCTCTTCATCCTCGGCAGGCAGGATGCGGTCGACCATCTCGACCACCGTCACTTTCGCGCCAAGGGTGGAATAGAAGCTCGCAAATTCCATCCCGATCGCGCCCGAACCAATGACGAGGATGGAGGCGGGCATGGCCTCCGGCACCATGGCTTCCTTGTAGGTCCAGATCGTCTTGCCATCGGGCTCCAGCCCGGCCGCCGGAATGGTGCGCGCCCGCGCGCCGGTGGCGAGGATGACGTGCTTCGCCTCGTAGGTGGCCGATTTTCCGTCCTTGCCCTTCACGACGACTTTCGGGGCCTTCGAGCCCTTTTCCAGCTTCGCCTCGCCGTCAATGACGGTGACCTTGTTCTTCTTCAGCAAGCCGCCTACCCCGCCCGACAGCCGCCCGGCGACTTTGCGCGAGCGCTTGACGATGGCCTCGATATCGAAACTCACCTTCTCCGCCTTCAGGCCAAACTCCTCGGCGCGCTGGAAGAGGTGGTAGATGTCGGAGGTGCGAAGCAGCGCCTTGGTGGGGATGCAGCCCCAGTTGAGGCAGATGCCGCCCAGATGCTCGCGCTCCACCACGGCCGTTTTCATGCCGAGTTGGCTGGCGCGTATCGCGGCCACATAGCCGCCCGGCCCTCCGCCAATGACGATGAGATCAAACTGGGAATCGGCCACGGCCCTGTCCTTTCATCTCTGTGCGGCTCAACTGGCCGCAACATTCTTCCGTCTTGTCATCAGCCCCGGAGCGGGTGATGGCTTGCCGTTCTCGTCGACCGCCACGGTGACAAACTCGGCGCGCGCCACCGTGCGCCGGTCCCCGCTCATCAGGTTCTCGGCGTCCATCTGCACACCGACCCGCATCGAGGTACGCCCCACATCAATGACTTCAGAATGCAGGTCGATCATTTCGCCTTCATGCGCGGGCTTTTCAAAGCTGATCCTGTCGGACGCTGCCATGGTGACATTCATCCGGGCGTGCCGGTAGGCGGCGATCACCGCCGCCTTGCCCATCCGGTCCATCGCCCCGCCGCCATAAAGACGGCCGAGATGATCGGTGTCGCCGGGGAAGATGATCTCCACCATGCGGCTGGCGCCATTGGAGGGGTCCAGCTCCGGCAGGCGCGTGCGCGGCACGGGCGGCAGAGCCGCAGGGTTCTCCTTGCGGTCAGCCGCGACCATAACGAATTCACCTTCGGTACAACGATGGCGCTCGCCGGTGAGCATGTCTTCAGCATCCAGCTGCACGCGCACGCTCAGCGAATGATGGCCCACCATGCGCACCTGGCCGGTGAGTTCCAGAAGATGGCCGAGGCGCGCAGGGGCGCGAAACTCAATCTTGTCCGAGGAGGCCGTCACGAAGGGCCTGCGGGCATGGCGCGCGGCAACCAGAAAGGCCACCTTGTCCATATGCGCCATCGCTGTGCCGCCAAACAGGCTGCCCTGGTGGTTGGTCTGCTGCGGGAAGACCAGATCGCACAGGCGGATGGCGCTGTCAGGGCTGGGTTGTATGGCCATCTAGAGCAGCATCGTCACCGGATCTTCGACGAGCGGCTTCAGCGCGGCGAGGAATTTCGCGCCCACCGCCCCATCAACCACGCGGTGATCGCAGGTCAGCGTCACCGTCATCACGGTCGCGATGGCAAGCGCGTCATTCTTCACGACAGGGCGCTTCTCCCCTGCCCCGATGGACAGGATCATGCCCTGCGGCTCGTTGATGATGGAGGCGAACGACTTGATCCCCATCATCCCCAGATTGGAGATGGAGAAGGTGCCGCCCTGGAACTCTTCCGGCTTCAGCTTGCGCTCGCGCGCGCGGGCGGCGAGGTCTTTCATCTCTGACGCGATTTTCGCCAGCCCCTTGGTCTCCGCCTTTTTGATCACCGGCGTGATCAGCCCGCCATCAATGGCCACGGCGACTGCCACATCGGCGTGTTTGTGCAGGACCAGCCCCTCATCGGTATAGCTGGCATTGCTTTCAGGCACTGAGGTGAGCGCGAGCGCGCAGGCGCGGATCAGCATGTCGTTGACCGACACCTTCACGCCCTCGGGCGCCTTGGCGTTCAGCTCCGAGCGCAGTTTCAGCAGCGCATCCAGCTCCAGATCGATATTGAGCGGGAAGTGGGGCACATCGCGGAAGCTGGCCGTCATGCGGCGCGCAATCGTCTTGCGCATGCCGTCCAGCGGCACGACTTCGTACGTCCCTTCTTCCAGATTGAGGCTCGCCACGCTGATCTTGCCAGGTTCGGATTTCGCGGGCGCGGCCTTCGTCTCCGGCGCAGCGTCTTTCGCCGCGGCCTTGGGCGCGCCGCCTTTCAAGGCCGCCTCCACATCGCGCTTCACGATGCGGCCATTGGGGCCAGAGCCCTCCAGATCGCTTAAATCCAGCCCTTCCAGCTGCGCCATGCGCTTTGCCAGCGGCGAGGCTTTGAGGCGGGAGCCATCCGACTTGCTGCTGGAACGCTTGGGATCCTTGCCCTTGCCGGCGTCCTTCGACGAACGCCCGGACGTGCTCTTGCCTGCGCTATCGGCGTCCTCATCGGCGTCGGAGTCGTCGCCATCGTCCTTGCCGTTCTTCTTGCTTTCTGACGGCTCATCAGAGGACTTGGATTCCTTTTTCGCCTTGCCCGCATCTTTCAGCGCGCTCTCATCCTCGCCCTCTTCCAGGAGCACGGCGATGACGGCATTGACCTTCACGCCTTCACTGCCTTCCTCGACGAGGATCTTGCCGACCCGGCCCTCATCGACGGCCTCGACCTCCATGGTTGCCTTGTCGGTCTCGATCTCGGCAATCACATCGCCGGATTTGACCTCATCGCCCTCTTTCACCAGCCAGCGCGAGAGCGTGCCTTCCTCCATGGTCGGCGAGAGTGCGGGCATCAGGACTTCAACGGTCATGGCGCTTACTCCGCGTAGGTGACGGCTTTGACCGCCTTGATGATGTCATCGACGCCCGGCAGTGCGAGCTTTTCAAGGTTCGCCGCATAGGGCAGCGGCACATCGGCCTGGTGCACGCGGGCGGGCGGGGCATCGAGATAATCAAACGCCTCGGCGGTCACGACGGCGGCGATTTCCGCGCCGACGCCCATGCGGCCCCAGCCCTCTTCGGCGCAGACGATGCGGTTGGTCTTCTTCACGCTTTCCACCACTGTCTCGGTGTCCAGCGGGCGCAGGGTGCGCAGATCGATGACCTCGCACTCAATGCCCTCTTCGGCAAGCTTTTCAGCCGCCTGCAAGGCAAAGCCGACCATGCGCG
Source organism: Glycocaulis sp. (assembly GCA_022565665.1). Taxonomy (GTDB): domain Bacteria; phylum Pseudomonadota; class Alphaproteobacteria; order Caulobacterales; family Maricaulaceae; genus Glycocaulis. The sequence continues at coordinate 133,870 of JAIUMI010000004.1, read as the reverse complement.
AATGCGCCGTAATGGTGCAATCTGTGCCCTCGCGGCGGATTTTCGCCTTGCCGATGGGCAACACCCAGTCGTCCACATCCGGCACATCAAAGCTCTCGCCATAGATGAGCTCGTGTTCCAGGAACACGACCGGGTTGGGATCGCGGATCGCGGCTTTCAGGAGCCCCTTGGCATCCGCCGCATCATAGGGCGCGATCACTTTGAGGCCCGGCACGTTGGCATACCAGGCCGAATAGTCCTGGCTGTGCTGCGCGCCGACGCGGCTCGCGGCGCTGTTCGGCCCGCGGAACACGATGGGACAGCCCATCTGCCCGCCGGACATGTAGAGTGTTTTCGCGGCCGAGTTGATGATCTGGTCGATCGCCTGCATGGCGAAGTTGAAGGTCATGAATTCCACGACCGGTTTCAGGCCCGCAAACGCCGCGCCGACGCCGACACCGGCAAAGCCGTGCTCGGTGATCGGCGTATCAACGACCCGCTTGGGTCCAAATTCCTTCAGAAGGCCCCGCGTGACCTTGTAGGCGCCTTCATACTCGGCCACCTCCTCGCCCATGACGAAGACGCGCTCATCGCGGCGCATTTCCTCGGCCATCGCATCGCGCAGCGCGTCACGCACCGTGGTGGAGACCATCTTCGCGTCTTCGGGGATTTCCGGATCCTTCAAGGAAGACGAAGAGGATTTGGCCTTGCTCTTGTCCTTGTCAGAGCTTCCGGACCCGTTCTCGTCATCGCCGGAGTCCTTGCTGTCCTCCTCGTCGCTATCGTCTTCGTCGTCTTTGCTGTTGTCCTCGCCCTCAGCGCTATCCTGCGTCTTGCCACTGCCGGAGGATTTGGCGGCCGACTTCACCGCCTCATCGCTCTCGCCTTCCTCTTTCAGGATCGCGATGGGCGCATTGACCTTGACGCCTTCGCTGCCCTCTTCGACCAGCAGCCTGGCGACAATGCCTTCCTCGACGGCTTCCACTTCCATGGTGGCCTTGTCGGTCTCGATCTCGGCGATCACATCGCCGGATTTCACCTCATCGCCTTCCTTGACGAGCCAGCGGGCGAGCGTGCCCTCCTCCATCGTGGGAGAGAGAGCGGGCATGAGAACTTCGATGGTCATCGTCGATCAGGCTCCGGAAAACGGCAAGACTTGCAGGAAAATCATGATGAGGCCGATGATGCCGACAAAGAAGGCCACTGAACGCAGCACAGGCACGCCGAACCAGTAGAGCGGCGCAAACGCCAAACGGGCCAGGACGAATATGGCGCAGCCCAACGCTGTCCATTCATTGGCCCGCCCGCTCAGCTCAACGATCAGAACAAGCGGCACGAACATGCACATCGCCTCGATCATATTGGCCGTTGCGCGCTTGGCCCGGCCTACGATCGCGACAGGGGGCGCCAAATTGTCTCGCGGCCCCATCAATTCCCGGTTGGTGTACTGACGGTTGTCGATGATGGCTTCGACAACGATCTGGATAAAGAACAGGGCGGCCGCTGCCGACAGCCAGGAAAGCTCGATGCTCACCGGGCAGCCTCCTCAATCAGCACGTCAGTGTAGAGCTCGGACGGATCCGGCTCCGGGCTCGACTGGGCGAACTCGGCCGATTCCTGGACGATCTTCTTGATCTCCTTTTCCATCTCCTTGAGCTGCTCCTCGGTGGCATATTTGCCGTCGAGAATGCGCTTGCGCGCGAGATCGATCGGGTCCTTGTGCTCGCGATACTCGTTCACCTCGTCGCGCGTGCGGTATTTGGCCGGATCGGACATGGAGTGGCCGCGATAGCGGTAAGTCTTCATCTCCAGAATGTACGGCCCCTTGCCGGCGCGGGCATGCTCCACGGCCTTCTTTGCGGCCTCGTAAACCGCGTTCACATCCATCCCGTCGACTTCCTCGCCGGGAATGTTGAACGACACGCCGCGCTTGTAGAGATGGGTTTCAGACGAGGAGCGCTTCACGCTGGTGCCCATGGCGTACTGGTTGTTCTCGATGATGTAGATCACCGGCAGGTTCCAGATCTTGGCCATGTTGAAGCTCTCATAGACCTGGCCCTGATTGGCGGCGCCGTCGCCGAAATAGGTGGCGCACACCTTGCCGTCCTCGCGGTAGGCGTTGGCGAAGGCGAGGCCGGTGCCGAGCGAGACCTGCGCGCCCACAATGCCGTGCCCGCCGAAGAACTGCTTCTCGCGGCTGAACATGTGCATGGAGCCGCCCTTGCCGCGCGAATAGCCCCCTTCCCGGCCGGTCAGCTCGGCCATCACGCCATTGGCGGTCATGCCGGCAGCCAGCATGTGGCCGTGATCGCGATAGCCGGTGATGACCTGATCGCCTTCGCGCAGCGCGCTCTGGACGCCGACCACGACCGCTTCCTGGCCGATATAGAGATGGCAGAAGCCGGCAATCAGCCCCATGCCGTAAAGCTGGCCCGCCTTCTCCTCGAAGCGGCGGATCAGCAGCATGTCCCGGTACCAGCCTATCCACTCATCCGCGCTGGGCCCTGCGGGCTTGCCGCTGCGCGCGGAAGACTTAGACGATTTTGAAGAGGCAGATTGCCGTGCGGCCATATTTCACACGCGAAATAAACGCGCTCCCTCGGTCTGGTTACAGGCCGGGAGTAGCAGACCGCGGGCAGGTGCGTAAAGGCCCGTGCCCGCAATGTTGCGCTTGCGAAATACCTTCAACGGGTGTGGAACGCTCAGTAGGCGGAGGGAGGTGTATAGGCCTGCGGCTCCAGCCGTACGATGATCTCATGCGGGTGGGCGAAGTTCAGAACGGCGCGCGCGCGCTCCTCGACATAGTCCAGGTCCAGCTCGCCAGAACTCGGGGAAAGCCGCGCCGCGCGGTCTTCCAGGCGGATGCGCTCGGCGCGCACTTCGGCCAGCTCCGCTTCAACCTGGGCAACACGCGCGCTCACCAGCGCATAGCGCACAAACCCCTGCTCGGGGTGAAAGGCATGGTGGCCTGCATAAAGCAGGACCGCCACACCCAGTGCAATCAGGATGAAGCGCTTTAGCGCGTTCATGCCTTACTCCATCCACCGCCCGCCTTTTGCGGATCGTACGGACAGAAGGCTAACCAGATAGCGTAAAGGAAGCGTTAGCCGAATCGAGTTCCATCACAGCGAATCAGCCCGCCGCGATGGCGCTGCGTCCGGCATAGAGTGCCATGGAGCCCAGCTCGGCTTCGATGCGCAGAAGCTGGTTGTACTTCGCCGTACGGTCCGAACGCGCGAGTGAGCCAGTCTTGATCTGCCCGCAATTGGTGGCGACCGCCAGATCGGCGATGGTGTTGTCCTCGGTTTCGCCAGACCGGTGGCTCATCACCGCGCCATAGCCTGCACGCAGGGCCATCTCCACGGCGTCCAGCGTTTCAGACAGCGTGCCGATCTGGTTGACCTTGACGAGGATCGCGTTGGCCGCGCCTTCGGAGATGCCGCGCGATAGACGGGCCGGATTGGTGACGAAAAGGTCATCGCCCACCAGCTGGCATTCGCCTTCCAGCGCAGCCGTCAGCAGGTTCCAGCCTTCCCAGTCATCCTCGGCCATCCCGTCCTCGATGGAGACGATGGGGTAGGAGGTGACCAGTGATTTCATGTAATCGGTGAAGGCTGCCGCATCGTAATTCTGACCAGCGCCTTCCAGCACGTATTTCCCGTCGCGATAGAACTCGGTGGACGCGACATCCAGCGCCAGCACCACGTCCTCACCCGGATTGTATCCGGCGTTCTCGATAGCGGCCATGATGGCGTCGAGCGCCTCTTCGGGACTTCTGAGATCCGGCGCAAACCCGCCCTCATCACCCACATTGGTGTTGTGGCCGTCAGCTTTCAGGCGAGCACGCAGGGCGTGGAACACTTCCGCGCCGCAGCGCAGCGCTTCGGAAAAGCGGTCAAAGCCGACGGGCAGGATCATGAACTCCTGAAAATCGATCGGATTGTCGGCATGGGCGCCGCCATTGATGATGTTCATCATCGGGGCGGGCAACATGCGCGCATTCACCCCGCCGAGATAACGGTAGAGCGGCTGGTTACAGGCCTGGGCGGCCGCCTTGGCAGTCGCCAGCGACACGCCAAGGATGGCGTTCGCGCCGAGGCGGGCCTTGTTGGGCGTGCCGTCCAGCGCCATCAGCGTCTCGTCAATGCGGCGCTGTTCTTCCGCCTCGAACCCGGCGAGCGCATCGAAAATCTCGCCCTCGACGGCCTCAACCGCCTTCTGTACGCCCTTGCCGCGATAGCGCTCGCCGCCATCGCGCAGCTCCACCGCCTCATGCGCGCCGGTGGAGGCGCCGCTCGGCACGGCCGCTCGGCCCATCGAGCCGTCTTCCAGCACCACATCCACCTCCACGGTCGGATTGCCCCGGCTGTCGAGAATCTCACGGGCGATGATATCGATGATGGCGGTCATGAAATGCGTCCTTGAAAGGAAGGGGTGCGGGAAGGTTTGCGCGCTTCATAGACGAGGCCCGGACAAGACAAAAGCCCCGCGCGGATGTTCGCGCAGGGCTTTGATCAGGACCGTATGTGCCGCGCCATCACAGCGCGGAACGGATCAGTCTTCTTTCGGCGTCAGGATCTGCTTGCCGCGATACATGCCGGTCTTCAGATCGACATGGTGCGGACGGCGCAGCTCGCCGGTGTCCTTGTCCTCGACATAGGCCGTGGTGCCGATGGCATCATGGCCACGGCGCATGCCGCGCTTGGACGGGGAGGTTTTGCGCTTAGGGACCGCCATCGGGGCCTCTCCAACAGTCAAAGAATTACGGGCCGGCGGGACGTGCCTGCCGGAATGAGCGGCGGGGTATACCTGCTAAGGCCCGCCAAGGCAACTGGCCTATGTGGACCATCGCACTATCGCGCCATCCTCCACGACATGGCCCGATGCGACCAGCCGCGTGATCACCTGCACCTCGCCGATATCGGCTTCGAACACATCGGCCAGCGCAAGAGCAAGGCCGGTCTGCAAGGCGTCCACCGCCTCTCCCGGCCAGAGATCAGGCAGGTCCAGCCACGCCATCAGGGCAAACCCGGCCCCGGCCTGGACGATATTGTCCACGATATTGACCGTCATGTGCGCGGCTGGCTGACCGGAATGGGCTGCCCAGGCGGGCACCAGGCGCGCCAGGGATTTGTCGTCCAGCGGCTCCATGTCGGAGCGGACGAACACGGTCGCAATCGGCATGGGCTGGCGCCCCTCCCCAGCTTTCAGGAGCTATTACAGCACACCGATTCGGTTTGCCGTGACCGGGTTTCGCTTTTCTGCTAATTTCGTTGATGCGCAGTCCCGCCCGCAGGCCAGACGACATCAAGGCTCGGAGCAGATTGTTGAGATGAGTCGGTAGGACCTCTGGCGCGGACTGCGGTTTTGTGTCGGGGACAGAGGCCGCTTTTCGTCACCATATAAAAGAGAAGAGCACGCGCCCTGAACCAGTAGGCTCGCGTGCTCCCCTTGAAACCAAGCCGCTAGACGCAGCCGAACTCCTCACACAGGTGAATGCTGTGCGGGAAATAGCAAACAACCGCCTGGCAAACGCCATTCTCGTCGGTGAAAATCTGGCAGTTCGGCGGAACACTACAGTTCGCGGCATAGGCTGCGCCGGCCATCAGGCCTGCCACCATCAGACCGCCTACGGCCCGGCCCAGCCGCGTTTTCAGCATCGAAACGGGATTCATCATAGCTCTGCTCCCTTTATCAGCTCTGTTGAGTGCGCCTCGAACGGCATGCGCCCGAAACGCATCCTTTGATTGTATACATTCTGATGCAATTTAAAAGTGCTTTCGTGGGCGATGCTGACTGACCCGCTGGCAGACGGGTCCGCCGGGACGCGGCGCCCCGCCAACTGGCACGATCAGGTCAGAAATTGCCGAAATGGCCGCCTGCGTTGGACCCTGACTTGCGCCGGGAAACCTCCTCACACCAGCCGTGAATGCTCCATGGCCGCAGCGATGAAACTGGCAAACAGCGGGTGCGGGTCAAAGGGGCGCGATTTCAGCTCCGGGTGGAACTGCACGCCGATAAACCAGGGATGGTCGGCATGCTCCACGATTTCGGGCAGCAGCCCGTCCGGTGACAGGCCAGAGAAAACGAGCCCCGCCGCCTCCAGCTGCTCACGATAGGCGATATTCACCTCATAGCGGTGCCGGTGGCGCTCGGAGATGTCTCCATCGCCATAGATGGCGTGCACCTTCGTGCCGGGCACCAACCTTGCCGGATAGGCGCCGAGGCGCATCGTGCCGCCCAGATCGCCTTCGCGCGAACGCCGCTCGGTCTCATTGCCCCTGGCCCATTCGGTCATCAGGCCCACGAGCGGCACTTCGGGCGAACCAAACTCGGAACTCCCCGCCCCTTCAAGGCCCGCCAGATGGCGCGCGGCCTCGATAACGGCCATCTGCATACCGAAGCATATGCCGAAATAGGGAATCTTGCGCTCGCGCGCGAATTTCGCCGCCGCGATCTTGCCCTCGGCCCCGCGCTCGCCAAATCCACCGGGCACGAGGATACCGTGCACGTCTTCGAGCTGGCTGAAGGCTTCGGGGTTTTCAAACTGCTCGGCGTCCAGCCAGCGCAACTTCACCTTCACGCCATTGGCGATGCCGCCATGATTGAGGGCCTCCATCAGCGATTTATAGGCGTCGATCAGCACGGTGTACTTGCCGACAACGGCAATGGTCACCTTGCCATCCGGCTCATGCACGGCCTTGGAGATGGCCTGCCAGCGCGCCAGATCCGGCTCGGGCGCATCGCTCATCCCGAAGCGCTCCAGCACCACGCTGTCAAAGCCCTGCGCATGGTATTCCAACGGCACATCATAGAGCGAGGCGGCATCGCGCCCCTCAATGACGGCATTTTCCGGCACATTGCAGAACAGGGCGATCTTGCGCTTGTCGGACGGATCGATCGGGATCTCGCACCGGCACAGCAGGATGTCAGGCTGGATGCCGATAGAGCGCAGCTCCTTCACCGAGTGCTGGGTGGGCTTGGTCTTCATCTCGCCGGCCGCCTTGATGAAGGGCAGCAGGGTGACGTGGATGAAGATGGCCTTGTCGCGGCCCAGCTCCTGGCCCAGCTGGCGGATCGCCTCGAAGAATGGCAGGCCTTCAATATCGCCCACCGTGCCACCGATCTCGCACAGCACGAAATCGACATCACCCGGATCAGACAGCACGAACTGCTTGATGGTGTCGGTGACGTGCGGGATCACCTGCACGGTCGCGCCCAGATAATCGCCGCGGCGCTCGCGCTCGATAATGGTGGAATAGATCCGGCCCGTGGTGATGTTGTCGCCGCGCGTGGCCGACACGCCGGTAAAGCGTTCGTAATGGCCAAGGTCGAGATCGGTCTCGGCCCCGTCCTCGGTGACATACACCTCGCCATGCTGATACGGGCTCATCGTGCCCGGATCGACATTGAGATAGGGATCTAGCTTGCGCAGCCGGACACGGTATCCGCGTGCCTGGAGAAGCGCACCGAGAGCGGCTGAAGCGAGGCCTTTGCCAAGGGAAGAGACCACGCCGCCGGTTATGAAAATGTATCGCGGCATGGAAGGACGGGTTAGCGCAGAATCACGGGCAGTGAAAGCCGCGCCCTGCCCTCAATTGTGTAAAAGGCTGGAATGCCAGCAGTTCGCGCCTAGCGGCCCGGCTCTTCGTCTGCAGGCGCGTCTTCGGCCTCGCCCTCAAACGGGGCGGGCACGTCCTGCGGTGTCTCGTCCGTATCGGGGACGGCCGGCGCATCCTCGTCATCGAAGGTGAAGGGCAGCGGGCCGGTATCCTGGTCAGCGCCAACCCGGTCGATGACCGAACGGCCAGTGGTGTCCAGCGTCGGCAGAACGGCCAGCGCGATGGAGTTGGCCATGAAGATGGCACCGAGAATCATCGTGGTGCGCGTCAGGAGATTGGCCGCACCGCGCCCCGTGACCATGCCGCCGGGCCCGCCGCCGCCAATGCCCAGCGCCCCGCCTTCGGAACGCTGCATGAGCACGACCGCCACCAGGCCGATCGCTACCAGAATCTGGATAATGAGAAGAACCGTGGTCATGTAACCTGCAACACGCTTTTGGGCGCCCCGTCATGCGGGGCGGCAAGATCAACTTGCGGCGCGTTGTAGCGCAGGCGTTCCCTCAGCGCCACTCCCCAACTGCCGCACGGGCGACAGCCGCCGGCGGAGCACTTCCACCGTCTTTTCAATCTCGGCAACCGAGGCTTCCACATCGTCGCCGCTGGCCTGCGCGGCCAGTACGCCCATGGACAGTTCCTTGACGAGATTCAGATTGGCCAGCGTGAAGCCGCCATCGCCCATCAGCTCCTCGCACACCTGATAGAGCGCAAACGCAATGCGCGAGGCCTCGCCTGCACCCTGCCGGGCCAGACGCAGGCGCAATTCCTTGGCGGTGCGCTGCATGTCACCGAGATCCAGCACCGCATCATTGCCTTCCTTCAGCTCGCGCACGCCAACCTCGACGCCTACCGAAAGGCGCATGCACAGCCGCTTGACGCGTTCAGCCTCCACGGTCCGGCGGGCTTCCGCTATCCAGCGGTTGGCTTCGTCCAGCGCACCCTCATCGGCCTCGGTGACCGCCTGCAGCGTGTTGGGCGCATCAATCGGAGCGGTGGTGCCCTTCTCGCGCTGTGCGTCCGTGCGGCGATCCGGACCGATATAGTCGCTCGTCACGACGAAGGGTTTGCGCGCACGTACCAGCGTGCGGATCCGTTCCTCGGCAAAAGTGGTGGAGAACGGGCGGATGATCACATCGTCCACGCCCGCATTGATCGCCTGCTTGACCATCTGCCCGTCGCGTACCCAGCTGGTGAGCACGAAGACGACGAACGGATTGCGGCCCAGCTCGCCCGCGCGCACAGACTTCACCGCGCGCAGCATCTCGTTCTTGTTATTGACCAGCTCGGCCATGATCAGGTCGGGAGAGGTATCTTCCAGACGGCGTTTGAACTCGGCCAGCGAGCTCAGGCAGCTGATCTCGCGAAAGCCCAGCTCGTGGAGCGCGTAGCGGGTATTGCGCAGGTTCACCCCGACAGGATCAAACAGCAAAACCGACGCACGCCTGTAATCAATATTCTTCATCACGCCACCCATTCGGGGGATGTCTGTCCGTTCCCCGTGATAGGTGGAAAATGCCTGTTAAGTCTGAAAATCCCCTTAGGAAGCTAGGTTAACAATCTGTGCAAACGCATCCGGATCGAGGCTCGCCCCACCCACCAGCGCGCCATCCACATCCGGGCAGGCCATCAGGGCAGCGGCGTTCCCGGGCTTGACCGAACCACCATAAAGAATGCGCAACCGGTCGCGGTCTGCACCCGGGAAGGCCGCGCGGATGGCGGCGTGCATGGCCTGCGCTTCCTCGGGACCGGCCGTCAGCCCTGTGCCTATGGCCCAGACCGGTTCATACGCGACGACCAGCTGGGTGGCGGAAATATCCGGCAGGCTCCCCGCGAGCTGGGCCAGAACCGTTTCCACCGCCTGCCCGCTTTCACGCTCGGCGCGGTGCTCGCCCACGCAGATGACCGGCACCAGACCGGCCTCGATCGCGGCCAGCGCCTTGCGCCGGACCAGAGCATCGCTCTCCGCGTGCCCCTCGCGGCGCTCGGAATGGCCTACAATCACGTGGGAGCATCCCGCATCGGCCAGCATCGCGGCGGACACATCCCCGGTGAACGCACCTTCTGCCTCCTCGGCGCAGTTCTGTGCACCGAGCGCGAGACCATGGCGTGACAGCAGGCCGCCCATCGTTTCCAGCAGGGTAAAGGGCGGGCACACCAGCACATCACATGCGCCTGTATCGGCCGCCGCCGCAAACGCCTCCACCCATCCGGTATCGGCCTTCAGCCCATGCATTTTCCAGTTTCCCGCAATGAGCGGGCGGCGCTGCGCCATGGATATCCCCCTGCCCGTTTATGGTTGTGCGGCGGGCCTGTTTCAGGCGCGCCAAGCTTGCCGAAGCGATACCAGCCAGCGCGCCCTGCGGCAAACCCCGCACCTGCACCCGCCTGCCCGTCTGTCTACAGACGCCAGCCAGCCTTGCCCGCCCGTGTATGCCCGGCTAGGTTCGCGCGCTGATGACGGCGCTGTTCGGGAATGTGCCGTCTTTAACCAACCCCGTTGCTGATGGACTTTCATGCTAACGCTTATTCGCAGCCTGGCGCGTTCGCCGATCGCCGTTGTGGTCATCATCGTTCCGGTGGTCGCCGCCTTTGCCCTGTTCGGCATCAATGACATTTTCACCGGCACCGGCAATGCGGTCATTACGGTCGGCAATGAGCGGGTGACGGCCCAGGAGGTCAGCCGCACCATGCAGCGCGAGATGCGGCGCATCCAGATGGAAAATCCCCGTGTCACCCAGCAGGAGGCCGACGCGGCCGGGCTCGGCGACAGCATCATCTCCACCATGGTGGCCCAGGCCGCCATCAGCGCACAGGCACGCGAACTCGGCCTTGCCGCCACCGATCAGCAGGTATTCGACCTGATCAGTTCCGCCCCGGCCTTCCAGAGCGTGTTCACCAACAGGTTTGACCGGGCCTCCTACATGGAGTTCCTGCGCCAGGAAGGCTGGAACGAAGCGGCCTTCGAGCGGCAATTGCGCTCCGATCTGCGCCGCCAGCAATTCATCGATGCGGCCCTGTCAGGGGCCACGCCGCCGGACCTTTTCGCCGGGCTGCGCGCGCGGTTCGAGGGCGAGCAGCGCACCATCCGCGCCCTGCTCATTCCGCCAAGCCTGGCCGGTGATGTGGGCGAGCCCGATGACGACCGGCTGCGTGCCTTCATCGAGGAAAACGCCCCCTTCTTCACCCTGCCCGAGCAACGCCGCTTCACGCTGGTGCGCCTCGATCCGGCGCTGGTTTCCCCCGACATTGCCATCGACGAGGACGAGCTGCGCGAGCTTTACGAGATGCGCCTTGAAACGGGCGGCCTGTCCGATCCGGCACTGCGCAGCTTTGCCCAGTGGGTGACGCCGGACGAACAGACTGCAGAGGCACTCGCAGAACGCGTCCGCGCCGGTGAGACGGCCGAAGCGGCCGCGCGCGATATGGGGCTGGGCGATGCCATCCGCATCGAGAACGCGGAAATCTTTGCCATCCCCGATCAGGCCGTTGCCTCGGCTGTCTTCGACATGGATACCGGCGAGATCCGCGCAGTCCAGGGCCGGCTGGGCTGGCGCGCGGTATTTGTGGAGCAGGCGACCAACCCCGAAATACCGTCCTTTGAGTCCATTGCCGACGAACTGCGTACCGAACTCGCGGGCGAGACGGCCGAGTTCCAGGTGCTCGATGCACTGGCCAATTTCGAGGAAGCGCGCGGGCGGGGCGCCACGCTGGAGGAGGCTGCCGACGCTGCCGCCATTCCGGTGGAGCGTTTTGACTTCATCACGGCAGAAGGCTTCGAGATTACCGGCGCGCCTCTGATGAGCCTGCTGCGCGAGGAGCAGATCCTGCGCCATGTGTTCGAGACCGAGGAAGGCTTCGATACCGGGCTGATACAGTTCGGCGATGACGGCTATTTTGCCCTGCGCGTCGACGCCGTGCGTGAATCCGAGCTTGCCGATCTGGAAACCGTGCGCGAGCAGGCCGCTGCCTTCTGGCGGATGCGCCAGATCGACGACCGGCTGGAGGAGTTCGTGACCACCGCCATGACGCGTATCGCCGAGGGCGCAAGCCTTGACGAAGCGGCCAGTGAGATCGCCGGCGCACGGGTCGAGGAAACGACGCTGATGCGCACCCAGACGGCCGGGCCGTTCACGCAGGCTCTTGTGTCCGCGGCGTTCCGTGCGCCGCTGAACCAGCCGTTCGAGACGCGCGCGGGAGATCAGCGTACGCGCGCCATTGCCATCGTCACCGATATCAGCGTGAGCCAGGCCGAGACGCGCAGCGAACAGCGCCGTAATGTTTCCGATGCCCTGCAGAACGACGTGATTGCGGCGCTGGAGCGGGGCCTCCTCGATACCTATCCGGTGCAGATAAATACCGCCCTGCGCGACGCCGCGCTCGGCCGTACAGATCCGGATTAGGGCGGGACCAGCCAATGGCGATTGCGTCCGCCGATATCGAAGCGGCCATTGCCCGCTGCGAGGCGGATGGTCGCGTGCTGCTGACCGCCCGGCGCGTGGACGATCTTGAAACGCCGGTGTCTGCCTATCTGAAGCTGCGCGATGGCGTGCGCCATAGCTGCCTTCTGGAAAGCGTCGAGGGCGGCGCGTATCGCGGGCGCTATTCGGCTATCGGGCTGGACCCTGACCTGCTCTGGCAGAGCCGGGCTGGCGAGGCTTCGATAGCCCGCGCAGACGGCTTTGAAGACGTGCCGGAACGGTTTGAAGCGGCAGGCAGCGCCCTCACCTCGCTCAAGACCCTGCTGGCCGAATCCGCGCTCGACATGCCCGAAGGGCTGGCGCCCATCGCGGCAGGGCTGTTCGGTTATCTCGGCTATGACATGATCCGCGAGGTGGAGCGCCTGCCCGCAACGGCTGCGCCCGATCCGCTGGGTACGCCCGATGCGCTGCTCATGCGTCCGCGCGTCATGGTGGTGTTTGATGCCATCGCTCAGGAAATCACCGCCGCAGCGCCTGCCCGCATCACGCCGGGACAAAGCGCGAAAGACGCCGTCATGGCCGCTGCAAGGCGCATAGAGGCCGTTTTCGCGCGGCTGGAGGCTCCGGCACCCGGACACCGCGCAGGCACGCCTGGCGCACCTTCTGAAGCCCCTCTGAGCAATACCGGTGACGCGGCCTTTCGCGCCCATGTGGAAACCGCCAAGGCCTATATCCGCGCCGGTGACGCCTTCCAGATCGTCGGCAGCCAGCGCTTCTCCGCGCCCTTTGCGCTGCCGCCTTTCGCGCTCTATCGCTCGCTGCGCCGGACCAACCCCTCGCCCTTCCTCTTCTTCTTCGACCTGGACGGGTTTGCGATTGCCGGATCGAGCCCGGAAATCCTGGTGCGCGTGCGCGATGGCAAGGTAACGGTGCGCCCCATTGCCGGCACCCGTCCGCGCGGCGCCACACCCGAACAGGACGCCGCCTACGAGGCCGAGCTGAAAGCCGATCCCAAGGAGCTGGCCGAGCATCTCATGCTTCTGGACCTTGGCCGCAATGACGTGGGCCGGGTGGCCAAACCCGGCAGCGTGCGCGTAACCGATCGCGAACTGATCGAGCGCTACAGCCATGTCATGCATATTGTCTCCAATGTGGAGGGCGATCTGGCCGAGGGCGAGGACGCCATCTCCGCCCTCTTCGCAGGCTTTCCGGCTGGCACCGTGTCCGGCGCCCCCAAGGTGCGGGCGATGGAGATCATCGAGGAGATGGAGCCCCACCGGCGTGGCATCTATGCCGGGGCGGTGGGCTATTTCGGTGCTGATGGCAGTCTTGATACCTGCATCGCGCTGCGCACGGCGGTCATCAAGGACGGCATGATGCACGTGCAGGCAGGCGCCGGCATGGTGCTGGACTCCGATCCGGAGTCCGAACGCCTGGAAACGGTCAACAAGGCCCGCGCCGTGTTCCGCGCCGCCGAGGAAGCATGGCGGTTTGCCTAGCTCGCCTCTGACGCCCGCTCACGCGCAGCCAGCACCGACATGCCAACCAGTTCCACGCCGTGCTCTGCTGCCCGCTCCGCCAAACCCTCAAGCGCTTCCAGCGTAACCGGATAGGGATGGCCGATGGCGATGGCGGCCCCGCGTTCAGCGGCGAGCCTCAACGCGTGTTCCAGCGCCGCATCCACCGCTTCGGGGCTGCGCACGTGATCCAGGAACACATCGCGCCGCATTGCCTGCATCCCGGCTTCCGCCGCAATGACCGCTGCCCGGCTGGCCGGATGGGTGAGCGAATCCACAAATACCAGATCGCGCCCCGCGAAATGGGCAAACGCCCGTCGCAGCGCTGCCTCATCTCGCGTCATCGCGCTACCCATATGATTATTGAAGCCCATCGCGCCCGGTACACGCGATAGCGCCCAGAGCGCGCGGCGCTCCATCTCCGCTTCGCTCAAGTGACGGGTCAGCGCATTGGGCCCGGGATCGTCCAGCCCCACAGGCTCCATGGGCAGGTGCAGGAAGACGTCGAGCCCCACCGTTACCGCCTCATGGGCAATCGCCTCAGCCTCACGCGCGAAGGGCAGGATGGACAGGGTGAGCGGGATATCCAGCGCGATCAGCGCCTCTGCCACCTCCCGATCCGGGCCGATATCGTCAATGATCACCGCCAGCACCGGCGCATTGCTGACCATGGAGCGCAGCCCGCTGGCAAATTCCATGGAGCGGTCAGACGCCGGTTCGGGCCGTTCCGCGGGGGCCTCACGAACCGGGGCGGCAAGACGTTCAGGCGCGCTGATGGTGATGATCTCCGGCGGGTTCACCGCGCCTGCCTTCTGGCCCAGCTCGAAGGCCAGCCCCGCACACATGAGGATGCAGGCGGCCGCCGCGCTGGCCAGATAGATGAAGGGTGTTGCCGGGTTCGACATGAAAATCAGCCATAAGCTGAGTCGTAGCCGTTGAGGCGTGCGCAATGGCTCTCTAGATTGCCCGCTGCACTGCGAAAAAGGGGCCGGGCGCGCCATGCTGCTGATCATCGACAATTATGACAGCTTCACCTTCAACCTGGTCCATTATTTCCAGGAGCTGGGGGCCAATACGCGCGTCATCCGCAATGATGACATGAGCGCGGGCGAGGCCCTGTCGCTCGGTGCGTCTGCCATCGTCATCTCGCCGGGGCCGTGCGATCCGGACCGGGCGGGCATCTGCCTTGAGCTGATAGGGACCGCGCCGGGGAGCCTCCCCATTCTTGGCGTCTGCCTTGGCCATCAGGCCATCGGACAGGCATTTGGCGGCAAGGTGGTCGCCGCGCGCGAGATCATGCACGGCAAGACCAGCCCCATCACCCATGACGGCACGGGGGTGTTTGCCGGCCTGCCCTCGCCCTATGAGGCCACGCGCTATCACTCTCTGGCGGTGGAGCTCTCTGAAGAGAGTGAGCTGATCGTCAATGCGCGCACCGCCGATGGCGAGATCATGGGCCTGATGCACAAGACCCGGCCTATCCACGGCGTGCAGTTCCACCCCGAATCCATCGCGTCGGAACATGGCCACGCTTTGCTGGCCAACTTCCTGGCCCTTTCCGGCCTTGCCACGGACCGCGCGGCGTGAGCGCGCTGCGCCCTGCCATCACGGCGCTTGCCAGCGGCCGCCTGCCCGAACAGGCCGCGCTGGAAGCCGCGTTTGACGCGCTGATGGAGGGCGAGGCCGATCTGGCCGAGATTGGCGGCTTCCTGATCGGGCTGGCCGCCATCGGCGAGAATCCGGACGTGCTGGCCACCGGCGCGCGGGCCATGCGGGCGCGCATGGTGCGGGTGAGCGTGCCCGGTAATGCCATTGATACATGCGGCACGGGCGGGGATGCGCGCGGGACGTGGAATATCTCCACCGCTGCCGCTCTGGTGGCCGCTGGTGCAGGCGCGACGGTTGCCAAGCATGGCAACAAGGCCGCCTCATCAAAATCCGGTTCTGCTGAAGTTTTAGAGGCTTGCGGCGTAAACCTGATGGCTGATATCAGCCTTGTGGAGCGCGCGATTGCCGAGGCGGGCGTCGGCTTTCTCTTCGCGCAGGCCCATCACGGCGCGGTGCGCCATGTCGCCCCGGCGCGCAAGACGCTGGGCGTGCGCACCGTCTTCAACCTGCTGGGCCCGCTCTCCAATCCGGCAGGCGCGAAACGCCAGCTCTTGGGCGTGTTCGATGCGCGCTGGCTGGTCCCGCTGGCCGAGGCGCTGCGCGATCTCGGTGCCGAACGCGCCTTCATCGTGCATGGCTCTGACGGGCTGGATGAAATTACTACCACGGGCGAGACTCAGATTGCGAGCCTGGAACCCGACGGCACGATCCGTGAGTTCACCATCACGCCGGATGACGCAGGCCTTCCTCGCGCGAGCCTTGATGATCTGAAAGGCGGCGAGCCAGCGGAGAACGCCGCCGCCCTGAAAGCGCTTTTGCAAGGTGAGACAGGGCCTTACCGCGATATCGTCATGCTGAATGCCAGTGCAGCGCTGATGCTGGCAGGACTCGCTGGCGACTGGAGAGAGGGCGTGGAACTCGCCGCGCGCGCCATTGACGAGGGCGCGGCGCAGGACGCGCTCGATCAGCTCGCCGCCATTACCAATCTGCCGCCGGAGGCCACGCCATGAGCGATACGCTCGCCCGCATCGCCGAGTACAAGAAGGCCGATATCGCCCGGCGCAAGGCTGTGTGCAGCTATGAGGAAATTGCCTCTGCCGCCCGCGCCGCATCGCCGGTACGCGGCTTTGCCGCCGCGCTGGAACGCGCCGCAAGCGAGACCGGGCTGGGCCTCATTGCCGAGATCAAGAAGGCGAGCCCCTCCAGGGGCCTGATCCGCGAGGATTTCGACCCGCCTGCACTGGCCAAGGCCTATGAGACAGGCGGCGCCACCTGCCTTTCCATCCTCACCGACACCGAGAGTTTTCAGGGCGCGGACGAGCATCTGAGCGCGGGCCGCGCGGCGGTCTCCCTGCCCGCCCTGCGCAAGGATTTCCTGTTTGATCCCTGGCAGGTGGCCGAGGCGCGCGCGCTGGGTGCGGACTGCATCCTTGTCATCCTCGCCGCCGTGGATGACACGCTCGCCGCCGAGCTGGTCGACGAAGCGAGCCGCTGGGACATGGACGCGCTGATCGAGGTGCATGACGCACCCGAGATGGAGCGCGCGCTCGCCCTCTCCTCGCCGCTGATCGGGGTGAATAACCGCAATCTGCGTACCTTCGAGACCCGCCTGGAGACCTTCGAATCGCTAGCTCCCATGGTCGGCGCGGACCGGTTTCTGGTCGCCGAAAGCGGCATTTTCACCCCCGCCGACGCGCAGCGCCTGAAAACGGCCGGAGCCCGCGCTCTACTGGTGGGAGAAAGTCTTATGCGGCAGGCAGATGTCAGCGTAGCGGTGCGTACGCTGATGACGCCGCCTGCCCTGCAGAGCGCGTAAATGCTTGACCGGCCAGCGGAACAGGTATAGAACAAATCGGAACGCTTCCGGTTTTGTTCCGGCAAGGTTGTAAACACTTCGATTGCGAGGCCCCTCATGCTCACCCGCAAGCAGCACGAGCTTTTGCTCTTTATTCACAAGCGCTTGTCCGAAGATGGCGTGTCGCCTTCCTTCGACGAGATGAAGGACGCGCTGCAACTCGCCTCCAAATCGGGTGTGCACCGGCTGGTCAGCGCTCTGGAAGAACGCGGCTTCATCCGCCGCCTGCCCCACCGGGCACGGGCGCTCGAAGTGCTCAAACTGCCGGATTCTGCCGCACCGCCCGCCCGCAGCACGAGTGACAATGTGGTGCAGGCTGATTTCTCCCGTTCCGATACGGTCTCTGACTCCATCGGCGTGCCCCTGCTTGGCAAGATCGCTGCCGGTGTGCCGATCGAGGCTATCCAGCATGAGCGCGACCGGCTGGGCGTACCGGCCCAGATGATTTCCGGCGGGGAGCATTTCGCACTCGAAGTGGAAGGCGATTCCATGATCGAGGAAGGCATTCTCGATGGCGATGTGGTGATCATCAAACGCGGCGATACGGCCAATAATGGCGAGATTGTCGTGGCGCTGGTCGATAATGAGGAAGCCACGCTCAAACGCCTGCGCCGCAAGGGCGGATCGATTGCGCTGGAAGCGGCCAATCCGGCCTATGAGACGCGCATTTTCGGTCCGGACCGGGTGCAGGTGCAGGGCCGTCTGGTCGGGCTGATCCGCCGCTATCACTAGGGCTGCGCGGGAGCTATGTCAGCTCTCGCGGCCCCAGATCCGGTTGCGTACCGCGTCATTGGCACCGCGTAAGCGTACGATGCGGCCATCACGCACCCAGAACTCGGCCCCGCCCAGCTCTTCGCGGGCGCTCGCATCCAGAACCGGCGCGGCGCAGCGCCGTTTCAGCCATGGGCTTATTGCGGCACGGGCAATGATGAGATCGGCACGGGTGCAGTCCTCCTCCAGCGAGGCCGGATGCTCGCTGATCGCGATGCGCAGGCCCTCGCGGGTAATCGTGAAGCATCCCAGCGGATCACACGCCATCTCGCCTCGGGGCGCAGCCGAAAGCCCCGTCCCTGCCCGCTGTAACAAGACGCCCGCCTCGAACCGGCCCCGCCTGCGGTCGGAGACAAACCAGCCATCCTCCCCCTCTTGCGCCTCTGCGCTGCGTGCCACCAGCACGCCCGATGAGGTGACCATCATGTCCGGCGGCGGCGAGAGAGCCCACAGCGCCATGCCTGCGGCCACGACCGGCGCGCCTGCCGCGCGTACCAGTCCTTTGCCAAACGCGATAATGGCAAAGCCCGCGGCATAGAGCGCGATGATGAGCCCGGAAGGGGCGATGGCCGGAATGGCCGCGCCCGGCAGGCTGGAAGTCCATGTGGCGATGGCCAGCACGATCTCCATGCCTGCCGCGCTGACCTTGAGCGGTAAGGCCTCCAGCCCGAACGGGGTCAAAGCGAGGCCGATCACGCCTGCGGGCATCACCCAGAAGGAAAAGACCGGCATGGCGGCAAGATTGGCTCCAAAGCCATAGGCGGCCATGCGCTGGAAGTGGAAGGCGGCAAAAAGCCCCGTCGCTCCGCCCGCTACCAGGCTCGTTACGGCCAGCCCCGCAAAGGCATCACGCGCCCGGCCCACAAGGCCCGGCGCGGTGCGCACGCGCGTCATGCGCCATCTCTGCCAGGCTTCGTAGACGGCGATCAGGGCAGCGGTGGCCGCAAAGCTCATCTGGAAACCGGCAGCGGCCACGCTTTCAGGCGTCAGGATGAGGATGATGAGGGCAGCGAGCGCCAGCGACTGAAAGGACACCGCCCGTCGTTCCAGCAATATCGCGGCAAACATCACCGCCGCCATCACGAAGGCACGCTGGGTGGAGACGGCCGCGCCGGACAATACGAGATAGCCCAAAGCGGCGGCGAGCGCGATTAGAGCGGCCGGCTTTCGCGGATCCATGGCGCGCGCGACCGGCTCGATGGCGGCAATGCCCCAGCGCGCGGCGAAATATATCCCGCCCGCCAGCAGGGCCATGTGCATGCCGGAAATCGCCAGGATATGGCCAAGCCCGGACAGGCGCAACGCCTCGGCATGGGCCTCGCTCACCCCGGAGCGTTCGCCTGTCAGCAATGCCGCTATGACAGGGCCCGCCTCCCCACCCGCGATATCGGCAATGCGCTGGGCCAGCCGCCAGCGCCACGCCAGGAAGGCCCGCAATCTCTCGTGGCCCTCAATTGCGACCGGCTCCGGCCTCGTGACGGAAAAGCCGGCAAGCGCAATGCGTTCAAACCAGGCCGCGCGCGCACCGTCATATCCGCCCGCCGCCACCGGCCCGCGCGGCCGCGACAGCACGGCGCGTACCGAAATCGCATCTCCCGGCATCAGCGTGGTGGTGTTGATGCGCAGGCGGGCTCGGTGGGGCAGCGCGCCGTTGGCGTGTTCCAGAGCCGTCACCCGCAGCACCACGCGGCCCGCCGCGCCGCGTCGCTCTATACGTTCCACCCAGCCTTCTATGGCGCGGGCACGGTCAGAGAGCGCGATCTCAGGCGGCACCATGGAAAGAGCGCGGCTATGCGTGTGGGCGAAGCCCGCCAGCAGGCAGGCGGACAGAGCGGCGCCCACCATCATCACCGGGCGCGCGCGCAGGAACAGCGCCAGTAGCGCAGCGAAAGCGGCTGCTGCCCAGAGCCATACGGGAAGCATGGCGGGCGGTTCGTTTGAGAGCGAGATATAGCCCGCCGCGCCGAGGCCGAAGGCGAGAGGCGCCCACAAAACCAGCCCGGCCGCCCGCACCGAGCGGGCAGGCAGCAGCGTTCTCAGACGCTCAAAAATGCGCGCGCGCAGCGCCACCCGGCCATAGCGATGGCGCGGGACAAGCTGCGCTAATCCGGCCCGTGCTCTCCCCCACATGGCGTCCATCCTGCTACACTTCAGCAGCAAGACTATCTCTTTGCGCGCCATACATGCTAATCATCGCGCACCTTCGCAGCGCAGCAACCCCTCGCACGTGCAACAAAAGACCGAGATCATCACGCGCTTCGCGCCATCGCCGACCGGCTTCCTCCATATCGGAGGGGCGCGCACGGCCTTGTTCAACTATCTTTTTGCCCGCAAGACAGGCGGCCGGTTCAAGCTGCGTATCGAAGATACGGACCGCGAGCGCTCCACCACGGAAGCCGTGAATGCGATTCTGGGCGGCATGCGCTGGCTGGGTCTTGAATGGGACGGTGATGCCGTATCCCAGCACGCGCGCGCTGACCGCCATCGCGAAGTGGTGGACTCGCTGGTCGCCTCCGGACACGCCTTCCGCTGCTATTGCACGCCTGAAGAGGTGGAAAAGCTGCGCGAGGAGGCCTTTGCCGAAGGCCGCGCCCTGCGCTCTCCCTGGCGCGATGGCGGCGGCACGCCGCCCGATGACCGCCGGTTTACGGTCCGCTTTCGCGCTGGCGACAGCGATGTCACGCTGAATGACGCCGTTCAGGGCGACGTGCGCTGGGCCGCCAAGGAGTTTGATGACCTCATCCTGCTGCGCGCCGACGGCAACCCGACCTATAATCTCGCTGTCGTGGTCGATGACCATGATATGGGCGTGACCCACATCATCCGGGGCGATGATCACCTGGTAAATGGCGGGCGTCAGGCCCAGCTTTATGATGCGCTGGGCTGGGACCGGCCGGTCTTTGCCCATATACCGCTCATTCACGGGCCCGACGGCAAGAAGCTCTCCAAGCGCCATGGCGCGCTGGGCGTGGAGGCCTATCGCGACATGGGCTATCTGCCCGAGGGCTTGCGCAATTATCTGGCGCGCCTCGGCTGGAGCCATGGCGATCAGGAACTGTTTTCAGATGCCGAGCTGATCGAGGCCTTCTCGCTGGACGGGCTGAACAAGGCCCCGTCCCGGCTGGATTTCGACAAGATGGCCTTCGTGAACCATCATCACATGAAGCTGGCCGATGATGCGCGGCTTCTGGACCTGCTGATGGCCCGTCTGGCAGGCCATGATGGCATTGTTCCCGCCGATACCGCCAGGCCCCGCCTGCAGGCCGCGATGGGTTCACTGAAAGAACGGTCAAAAACACTCGCCGAGATGGAAACGCAGGCCTATTTTCTCCTCCGGCACCGCCCGTTCACACCCGATGAGGCGGTTTCAAAACACCTGTCTGCCGAGGCGCTGGACCGGCTATCCCGGCTGCGCGAGCGCCTCGCCACACACAATGACTGGACGCCGGAGGCGATTGGCGAGGCCCTCAAGGGTTTTGCCGAAGCCGAAGGGGTTGGGTTTGGCAAGATCGGCCAGCCCTTGCGGGCGGCCATGACGGGCGGCGCACCGGCGCCGGACATGGGATTGGTATTGGCCCTTCTGGGCCGTGAGGAATCGCTTGCGCGGCTGGACGACCGTCTGCGGGCATGAATGACAATCTGACGTGAAGGGATTGGACCGATGAAGAGCAAGGCCGAAAAGAAGGGCACCGCCCAGCTTACCCTGGAGGGCAAGACCTATGATCTGCCGGTATATGCGGGCTCTGTCGGCCCTGATGTGATCGATATCCGCACGCTCTACCGCGATGCGGGCGTGTTCACCTACGATCCGGGCTTCACCTCCACGGCGAGCTGTGAAAGCCAGATCACCTATATCGATGGCGACAAGGGCGTGCTGCTCTATCGCGGCTATCCGATCGACCAGCTGGCCGAGCAATCCAACTTCATCGAGGTCGCCTACCTGCTCATGCACGGCAAACTGCCAAGCGCGAGTGAGCTGGAGACGTTCGACTGGACGATCCGCCGTCACACCATGCTGCACGACCAGTTCGACCAGTTCTTCCGTGGCTACCGGCGCGATGCACACCCGATGGCGGTAATGGTGGGAACAGTCGGCGCGCTGTCGGCCTTCTATCACGACTCCACAGACGTCAATGATCCGCAAGCGCGCACCATCGCCAGCCACCGCATGATCGCGAAAATGCCGACGATTGCGGCGCGCGCGTTCAAGTACTCGGTCGGCCAGCCCTTCATCAGTCCGCGCAACGAGCTTGATTACGCGTCCAACTTCCTGCGCATGTGCTTTGCCGTCCCGGCGGAGGACTACAAGGTCTCCCCCACCCTGGCGCGCGCCATGGACCGCATCTTCATCCTGCACGCCGATCACGAGCAGAACGCGTCCACCTCCACGGTCCGCCTGGCTGGCTCGTCCGGGGCCAACCCCTTTGCCTGTATCGCGGCCGGCATTGCCTCGCTCTGGGGTCCGGCCCATGGCGGCGCCAACGAGGCGGCGCTTAACATGCTGGCCGAGATCGGCTCGGTGGACCGTATCCCTGAATATGTCCGCAAGGCCAAGGACAAGGATGATCCCTTCCGCCTGATGGGCTTTGGCCACCGTGTCTACAAGAATTATGACCCGCGCGCGAAAGTGATGCGCACGACCTGCCACGAAGTGCTGGGCGAGCTGGGCATCAAGGATGATCCGCTGCTGAACGTGGCCATGGAGCTGGAGCGCATCGCGCTGGAAGACGAGTATTTCGTCGAGAAGAAGCTCTATCCCAATATCGATTTCTATTCGGGCATCACGCTGCGCGCGATGGGCTTCCCGACCGAGATGTTCACCGTGCTCTTCGCGCTGGCCCGCACCGTGGGCTGGATCGCGCAATGGAGCGAGATGATCGAGGATCCGAGCCAGAAGATCGGCCGTCCGCGCCAGATCTTCACCGGCGCGAACGAGCGTGCCTACGTGCCCGTCAACAAGCGCTGACGCGGATCAGATATCGAGAAGAAGCCCCGGACCGGTTCACCGTCCGGGGTTTTTTGGCGCGAAACTCAGAGCGGCCGGAGTTCAAGCAGCGCGCGCGCGGCATTCACGCTGGCGCGCGCATCGCCGCCCGCCATCTCCTGCGTCACCTCTTTGAGGCGCGTTGAAAGCGCCGCGCGGTGTGCCGGATCATCCAGCAGCCTTTCCAGCTCGGGCACGAGATGCTCCGGTGTGGCGTGTGTCTGCAGGCGTTCGGGCAGTAATTCCTCACCGGCGGCGAGGTTGACCAGGCTCACATAGTCCGCCCGCATCAGGAAGTTCCAGGCTATGGTCCAGGCCAGCGCATCGAGCCTGTAGGCCACAACGCTGGGCACACCCATCCGTGACAGCTCCAGCGTCACCGTGCCAGAGCAGGCGAGCGCCAGATCAGACGCGGCAAACGCGTCCAGACGCTCCTCCGGCCCCACCAGTAAGAGACCGGAAAGATCATCACGCGCCGCCAGACGTTCGCGCACCATGGCCTCCACCGAGGGTGCCAGCACGCTGACCAGACGAACGTCGGGGCGAGAGCTGACGAGTTCGGCGGCACTGGCGGCAAAGTCGTCGAACAGCGTTTTCACTTCCGAATTGCGGCTGCCGAAGAGCAGCTGCACCACGCGTGCATCGGGCGCGATGGCGTGCCGGGCGCGGAAAGCCGCGCCATCGCCCTTGAGTTCGCGTTCCAGCACAGGATTGCCGACCACCGTGACCGGCAGGCCGTGGGCCTCGTAATAGGGTGGATCGAAGGTGTGGATCGCCAGAAGATGATCGACGGCCTTGGCCAGCACCTTCGCCCGGCCGGGGCGCGTGGCGAACACTTGCGGGCCGATATATTTCACCAGCTGCGCATCCGGGCAGGTTTTGCGTGCCTTCCAGGCCACGCGCAGCATGAAGCCCCAGGAATCGATCAGGACGATCTGGTCTGCCTTGAAGGCCGCAGCGGCGTCCGCGCAAGCCTGTGCCTTTTCATGGACCTGCTTCAATATCTTCAAGCCGTCAAACAGGCCGAGAACCGAGAGTTCAGTCAGGTCTATATCGCTTGATACGCCTTCAGCGGCCATCGCCTCACGGCCTGCGCCGGCGATCTCTACGTCAGCGCTTTCGGCCCGCAGCGCACGGATCAGCTCCGCGCCGATGAGATCGCCGGACGTCTCCGCAGCGACGATAAAGACCCTTAAAGGGCGGGCAGCGCTCATGGCTTTGTTTGCTGGCCCGGCAGGCCGATAACGAAGAGGCCGTGCGCGTCTGCCGCGCGGGCTACCGCCTCATGGCCGATAATGAAGGCCGAACCGGCCTCGACCGCAATCCCGGCCAGCCCCGCGCGGGCGGCCCCCTCCACCGTTTCAACGCCCACCACAGGCAGGTCCACGCGGCGCTCCTGCACCGGCTTGGGGCATTTGGCGAGCACGCCCCGGCGTGTGTCTGCTGTACCGCGTATGGCTTCCGGGAGGCCTGCCACGCGTGCCAGCATGGCGTCGGTGCCCTCCTGCGCCTCCACGGCCAGGACCAGCCCGTCGCACACGACAGCCCCCTGCCCGATATCCATCGCGCCGATAGACGCGGCGATCTGCATGGCTTTCGCCGCGTCTGCTGTCGCGGCTTCATCGGGCGCAACCGTGCCCAGCACGCCCTCTGGCGCCAGCAGGCTGTCGATCAGCGCATCTGCGCCGATCACCGCAAGGCCTTCATCCTCGAACGCCTTGACGACCGCGCGCAGCAGCGCGTCATCACCTTTTACCGCCGCCGCTACGAGCCGGGGCAGGAGTTTGGCGCCTTCCAGGTCAGGGATCAGGCTGCGGAAATCCGGGCGGGTCACAATCCCGGCAAAGCACACCGCATCGCAGCCCGCCGCGCGAAGATCGCGTATCACATGGCCGTACTGGCCAATAGAGCGCTCGGTTGGCGCGTTGAAGTCCGCCGGGTTGGCAAATCCCGACAGGGCGATGACACAACCCAGCTTGCCATCTGCCTCGGCCGCGCGTGCCACATGCGCCGGCAGGGCTCCGCCCCCGGCAATGAGGCCCAGACGCGTCCAGCCCTTGGCCATTGTGCTCAGCCCTGTTCCGGGCCGCACAGCGGACGGGCAGCGGGCGCCTTAACAAAATCGATGATTTCCATCACTTCAGGTCGATGCTCGAACAGACGGCTGGCATCCCCGATTCGCTCGGAGAACGCGCCCTCGGCGGCAAAGATCAGCCGGTAGGCCGCGCGCAGGTCGTGAATGAGGTCGCGCGAGAAGCCGCGCCGCTTCAGGCCTACCAGATTGAGTCCGGCGAGATAGCCGTGATTGTCCACCATGCCGTACGGGATGATATCGCCCGTCACCGGTGCGCCGCCGCCCACAAAGGCATAGCGCCCCACACGGCATTTCTGGTGGATGGCCGAAAGCCCGCCCATGATGACGTAGTCGCCAATCGTCACCTCGCCGCCCAGCGTGGCGTTATTGGCGAACACCACATTGTCTCCGACGATGCAGTCATGGCCGACATGGGAGCCAACCATGAAATACCCGCCCGAGCCCACGCGGGTGATCGCACGCGCGCCCTCGGTGCCCAGATGCATGGTCACATGCTCGCGGATCACATTGCGCGCGCCGACGACAAGGCTGACATCACCGCCCTTGTACTTGAAATCCTGCGGCGGAGAGCCGAGCGCGGCAAAGGGATGCACGATGCACTCCTCGCCAAGCGTGGTCTGGCCCAGCACGCTGACATGGGAGACCAGGCGCGCCCGGTCGCCGATACGCGCCTTCGCGCCGATATGACAAAGCGGGCCGATCTGGACGTCAGCGCCGATCTGGGCACCCTGTTCGATGATGGCACTGGGATGAATGACGGTACTCAACGCGCTGTCGCCTTCCCTGTCAGGAGTTCTGTGCCGAGGTCGCGGAGAAGGACGCGTCGGCGACCTTGCGGCCATTCACCAGCGCCTCGCCCTCGAAACGGAAAATGCCTCTGCGGGTATCCGTCACCCGGACCGGCATTTCCAGCACATCGCCCGGCCGGACAGGACGGCGGAAGCGCGCCTTCTCCACGCCCATGAACAAGATCACGGTATTATTGATGTCCGCATCAAGCGTCTTGGACATGAGAACCGCGCCGGTCTGCGCCAGTGCCTCAATGATCAGGACGCCAGGCATGACCGGAAAACCGGGAAAATGACCGGCGAAATACGGCTCGCCCGCCGAAACGCATTTGATACCCGTGATCGACTGGCCCTCCACATAGGAGTGGGCCCGGTCCACCAGCAGGAAAGGAAAACGGTGCGGCAGCCGCGCGAGAATCTCGTCAGGTCCGATCTCTCCGGCGGTTTCGCTCATCGCTGTCAGTCCTCGCCCGGGCCGCCTGATGGTGTGTTCTTTTCCTGCCCCGCCTTGCCCTTGCGGTCAACACGGCCCGCCGCATTGAGCTTCTTCATCAGGGCCAGCTCCCGCAGCCATTTCTGTATCGGCTGGGCCGGTATGCCCGCCCAGGTTTCCCCCGGCGGCACGTCCTTGGCCGCAGCAGCGCTCGCCGCCAGGCGCGCGCCATCGCCGATCGTGACGTGATCAACCACGCCCACCCGGCCGCCGAACTGGACGCCGCGCCCGATATTCACGCTGCCGGATACCCCTGCAAATGCCGCCATCAGCGTATCTTCGCCCACATCCACATTGTGCGCGATATGGCAGAGATTATCGATGCGCACCCGGTCACGCAGCACGGTGTCGCCGAACATGCCGCGATCAATGGTGCAGTTGGCACCGACCCGGACCTCATTGCCGATCCGCACCCGGCCGAAATGAGGAAGATCGACCAGTCCTTTGGGGCCCGGCGCAATGCCGAACCCGGCCTCGCCAATCACCGCGCACGGTCCGATACGGCAATCCCTGCCGATTAGCGTGCAATGGATCACCGCCGCTGCGCCTATCTGCGTGCCCTCACCGACCACAACGCCCGGTCCGATCACGGCATTGGCGCCGATGATGGCGCCGGCCTCGATCACCGCACCGGGACCGACCACCACGCCGGGCGCAAGGCTTGCCGCCGGATCGATCCGTGCGTCGATTGAGACAGGTTCGGAACCGGTATGGCTCAACGGCGTCAGTATGTGCGGGGCTATCAGCGCGAAGGCCGCCTTCGGCGAGGCGTGCGTGATATAGGCCATTCCCGCCGCCAGGCCGGACACCGGCTCCTTCAGCGCGGGCCCGATCACAATGCCGGCACGCGAGCGCAACGCACCAGGCAGGACCGGCGAGGTAATGAAGACCAGCTCACCGGGCTCGGCCTGGCCGGCCGCGCCCACATCGTCTGCCACTGAATCGGCATCGCCGGCCAGCCCGCTTCCGAGCTGACCGGCGATGTCCTGTGCCGTCAGGCGGTCAAGCCGCCTGAAAAAACGTGGATCGGCACCCACGGTGTACGGCCTATTGGCCGTTGCCCGTGGGGGCACGCACGCGCGTCACCGGCGTGGTCTGAATGCGCTGGTCGAGACGCTCGATCACCGTCCGCGTGACATCAATGCTCTCGGCGGCATACACCACCTGGCTCTGGTCGAGCAGAACGGTCGCATTACGCTCGTTCACCACTTCCTGCAGCACGCCCTGCAGGGCCTGCAGAACCGGCTGGAGAGCCTGACGCTCTGTTGCCACGAGTTCCTGCTGGCGCAAACGGCGCAGCCGCTCGAGCTGCTGGGCGTTCTGCTGCAGCTCCTGTATGCGCTGGATGAGATCGGGACGCTGCTGGATGGCATCCTGGCTCAACGCGGAGGTCTCGGCCTGAAGGGCCTCGTTCTCCTGGTTGATAGGCGCAGCAGCCTGCTCCAGCTCGGTCTGGATTTCCCGGCCGATGGTTTCCAGTTGGGACGCGATGTGACGGCCGACCTGGCTCTCGGTCAGGATGGTCTCTTCATTGATGACCAGAATGGTCTGTGCGTTGGCCGCGCCCATGGCGCCAAGAGCAAGCGCCAGGCCAGCGAAAACTGCGCGAAGCCGCGAAAAGACGGTCTTGCGGGTGAAAGTCATGGTTCTAGAACCCTGTGCTTGTGCTGAAACGGAAGAATTCACGGCGGTCATAGTCCTGATAGACCACCGCTTCTGCGAAGTCGAAACGGACCGGCCCGAAAGGCGAATCCCAGAAAATACTGACGCCCACCGAGACTCGCGGTGCGAGTTCGTCAATTGTGAAGGGCGAGGTTGTCCCGCCGGTGTCCGTAATTTGGTCAACTGAAGGCAAAAGCCCCATCGTGCCAAACTCTGTGAAGACACTGCCACGAATGCCGTACTGCTCCGGCAGGCCCAGCGGGAAGCCAAGCTCGAGCGCGCCAATGGCGTAGAAATTGCCGCCCAGCGCATCGCCGCGAATTAGCGTGCCGTCCTCACGGCGCTGCACCACACGCGGGCCGACACCAGCTGTCTCGAAACCGCGGAACGAATTGCCGCCCTTGAAGAAGCGGTCATTGATGCGGACATCATCACCGCCCCAGCCGAGTACATAGCCGGTCTCGCCCGTCAGGCTGAGCACGATATCGCGGCGGAACACGTTGCGGTACACCGCGCCGCGCGCCTCGGTCCGCACATAGCGGACATCACCGCCCACGCCCGCAATGTCCTGGTTCATGCTCATCGTGAACCCGCGGGTCGGGAAGCGGAAATCGTCAACGCGGTTCCAGGCAACCGAGTAGCCCACAAGCGAGGTCATGCGTGACCCTGCCGCGCGGCGGATGGCCTCCGATACACCCGAGAAGGTCCGCCCCTCGTCATTACGCAGCGTATAGTTCAACCCTGCTTCCACCGACGCGGTCAGCGGGAACCCGGTGCGCAGGCTGAAGCCGGTTGATTCGGTTTCGAACGAAGCCTCGCGCGAGAAGTTGGAGCGGATCTGGAACAGGTCGAAACCGGCGGCCAGATTGCGGTCCAGGAAGCGCGGCTCGGTGAAGCGGATATCGATCTGGCGCCGGCGCGAGCTGCTCGATACGCGGAAGCGCAGGAACTGGCCGCGGCCCCGCAGATTGCGTTCGGAGACCGAGAAGTCCACCAGGAAGGAGTCGGTGGAGGAGTAACCCACGCCGAAAGCCAGCTCACCGGTAGGCTGTTCGGTCACGCGCACCTCCACGCGGGCGCGATCAGCCGCGCTGCCTTGCACCGGATCGATCTCGACATTCTCGAAGAAGCCGAGGCGGCGGACACGCGAACGCGACAGGTTGATCAGCACCTGGTTGAAGGCATCGCCTTCCACCAGCTCCATCTCGCGGCGGATGACCCGGTCGAGCGTGCGCGAATTGCCTATAATGTCGATCCGCTCGATATAGACGCGCGGCGCGGGATTGATCACGTACTCGATGTCAACCGTCTGGCTCTCGCGGTTGGTACGCACGCGCGGGCGCACATCGACGAAGGCATAACCGGCCGCACCGGCAGCAAAGGTCAGCGTATCAATGGACTCCTCGATCCGGCTGCCGACATAGAGCGAGCCGGTACGGGTGGAGACAATGCGCTCAAGATAATCGCTGTCCAGATCGGGGATCTCGGTTGTCACCGTGATCTCCCCGAAATTGTAGACCTGCCCCTCATCAACCGTATAGGTGATGTAGAAGCCGGACTGGTCAGGTGTCAGCTCGGCAATGGCGGAGCTCACCCGGAAATCGGCATAGCCGCGGTCAGCGTAGAATTCGCGCAATTGCTCGCGGTCAAACTCCAGGCGGTCGGGATCATAATTGTCGTTGGACGAGAAGAACCGCCACCAGCGGGCCTCCGTGGTCACGATCTCGCCGCGCAGGCGCCGGTCAGCGAAAGCGCGGTTGCCGACAAAATTGATCCGGCGCACGCCGGTCGTCGGACCCTCGGAGATTTCAAAGACGAGATCGACCCGGTTCTGCGGCAGCTCCACGATCTGCGGGTTAACCTGCACGGCAAACCGGCCGGAGCGCCGGTACACTTCCAGAATGCGCTGCACATCGGCCTGGACGCGTGCACGGGTGAACAGGGTGCGCGGCTGAAGCTGTATCTCGTCTGTGATCCGGCTGTCATTGATCGCGCGGTTCCCCTCGATCACCACCCGGTTGATGATCGGGTTCTCGCGCACATAGACGATCAGCGTGCCGGCTTCCTGCGCGATACGCACATCGGCGAACAGATTGGTGGCCCAGAGGGTCTGGATCGACAGGTTCACAAGGCGCGGGTCAGCCACATCACCGGGGCGGATCAGCAGATAGGAAAGAACGGTGTCGGCTTCGACGCGCTGATTGCCCTCGACGAGGATCTGCATCACCTGCTCGGCGCGCACCGGTTCCCCGATGCTGGGTTCGGCAGGCTCAGCGCCCTGACCGGCGGGCTGGGCGGCAGCGCCGGAAACCGAAGCTGTGCCAAGCAGGCCGGACGCCAGGAGCGTGCAGAGAAGGAACTTCATGGGCCTCACCACTCAAACGTTTACTTTACGGCCCTACGAGAACAGGCCAACGAGATAACTCAAATCATTCCAAGTGGCGACGACCAGCAGGCCGAGGATCAGGACCAGGCCGGCCCGGAATCCCATCGCCTGCACACCAGGACTTGGCGGCCGCTTTGCAACGGCCTCGTAGGCGTAATACACAAGGTGGCCACCGTCTAGAACCGGGATCGGCAGGAGATTCATCAAACCGATCGCCACAGAGAGCAGTGCAGCCAGCAGAAGCAGGCTCGTGGCCAGGCGCGACGCTGCACTTACAAGATCATGACTGGCAGGATCAGCAGCCGGTGCGGCGACCGCCGTGTTGGCAATCTGACCTGCCGTAGTGGCAATGCCCAGCGGCCCGTTGATATGTTCCAGCGAGGCGCGGAAGGTTACCAGCCGGCCCAGATAATCCACGATCGTGACTGTCACATCGGCGGTACGTGAAACGCCATGCCCCACCGCCTCGACAGGTCCGAACCGGCGCTGGGTGATCGTTGCATCTTCTGCAAGACCTACGCCAAGAAAGCCAAATGCGCGCGTGCCGCCCAGCCCGTCCGGGCGCATCTCGCGGCGCGGCGTGGCGGCCAGATGCACTTCCCGCCCGCTCCGCTCGACCACGAAGCGCATGGGCGTACCCGCGCGAGTCATGACTGACTGGGACAGATCGGTAAAGGTGCGCACGCGCTGCCCGTCAATGGTCAGAAGGACGTCGCCAGGCTCAAACCCGGCCGTCTCGGCGGGACTGCCCTCCACGATACTGCCGACGCGCGGCTCGATCACCGTCTCGCCCCGCGTCATCCCAATCGCCGCAAACAGCAGGATGGCCAGCACGAAATTGGCAGCAGGGCCGGCCGCGACGATCACCGCGCGCTGCCAGACCGGTTTGAAATGGTAGACCTGATCAGCGTCAGCACGCTCGGCCCGCAGGCGCTCCAGCGTTGCATGATCGGGAGCACTGGCCGCATTGGCATCGCCCAGAAAGCGGACATACCCCCCAAGCGGCAGGCCCGCGATCCGCCAGATCGTGCCGCGCTTGTCTTTCCAGCTGAAAAGGGTGGGGCCGAAGCCTATGGAGAACGCCTCGGCGTGAACGCCAAAGGCCCGGCCGGCAAAATAGTGGCCAAGCTCGTGGATCACCACGACAAAGGAGATCACCGCCACAAAGGCGGCGATGCTGAGCAGGCCGGATCCGAGGATGTCTGTCACCTGGCTAGCCCCCCCTGGGCAAGTCCGGCTGCCTGGGCCGAACGCGCGGTTGCAAAGCCAAGCGCAATCCTGCGGGCTTCCGCATCGGCTGCGAATACCGCGTCGAAATCATTCAGCGGACCTCTGGCAATCCCCTCACCCTCGGCCAGAGAGTCTTCAACGATGGCGGCAATGTCAAGGAAGCCGACATGACCATTCAGAAAGGCGTCCACAGCCACCTCATTGGCGGCATTCAGCACCAGTGGGCTTGCCCCTCCCGCCTCGAACGCGGAGCGGGCCAGCGACAACGCTGGGAAGCGCTGGGGATCGGGGGCAAAGAAGGTGAGCGCACCGAGCGCGGCCAGATCGAGCCGTGCGACATCGGTCTCCACCCTGTCCGGCCAGCCCAGCGCGTGCGCGATGGGCGTGCGCATGTCCGGCGAGCCCATCTGGGCGATCAGCCCCCCATCCACGTGCTCGACAAGACCGTGGATGATGGACTGGGGATGGATGAGCACATCCACCTGGCTCTGTGGCAGCGCAAAGAGGTGGCAGGCCTCGATGACCTCCAGGCCCTTGTTCATCATGGTGGCGGAATCCACCGAAATCTTCGCGCCCATCGGCCATACCGGGTGGGCCACCGCATCGTCAGGGCGCATGCGGGCCATGTCAGCCAGGGAATTGTCGCGGAAGGGGCCGCCGGAGGCCGTCAGGATGATGCGGCGCGCCGCGCTGGCATCGCAACCGCCCAGCGCCTGGAAGATGGCGTTATGCTCCGAATCCACGGGCAGAACTGTCGCGCCCGACGCGCGCGCAGCCTGCATGAAGAGGGGGCCAGCGCAGACAAGAGCTTCCTTGTTGGCAAGCGCCAGCGTCTTGCCCCGCGCCACCGCCGCCAGCGTGGGCGCCAGCCCCGCAGCGCCCACGATGGCCGCCATTGTCCAGTCCGCATCCAGCCTGGCCGCCTCGATGACGGCATCGCTGCCCGCACCCCATGACAGGCCGGTCCCGGCCAGCGCTTCTGCCAGCACCGGCGCGGCTGTCTCATCGGCTATAGCGGTAAAGGCCGGCCGGAATTTCAGCGCCAGCGCGGCCAGCTCGCGCGCGCGGGTGCCAGCCGTCAGCGCGACGATGCGGTAGGCATCCCGGTCAGCGGCTGCGATCAGGTCAAGTGTGGCCAGCCCTACAGAACCGGTCGCGCCGAGAATGGAGATGGTACGTGTGCTCATACTGCCCCGCCCGGCCAGCCACCCGGCGCCAGAAACGCGAACAATCCTGCAAAAACTGCTGCGAGCATTAGTGCATCCACCCTGTCGAGCACGCCGCCGTGCCCCGGAATGAGAGAGCCTGCATCCTTCACGCCAAAGCGGCGCTTGGCGAGGGACATTACCAGATCACCGGCCACCGCGCTGAGTGCCAGCGGCAGTGCGACCATCAGCGCGTGCACCAGATCCATTCCCGCCCACATCGCCACCGCCGCGCCAGCCGCGCTGCCAAAGGCAAGGCCTGCGATCAGGCCTGTCCACGTCTTGTTCGGGCTGGCCGCAGGCAAAAGCTTCGGCCCGCGAAGCCACGTCCCTGCCAAATAGGCGAAGGTGTCTGCGGCCCACACTACTGCGAACAGGAAGACCAGCCCGGTCAGGCTGTCGGCGCGCAGCCAGACCAGAATGGAGGCCGCAACCGCCACATAGACCACGCCAATGGCCGCCTCATGCGGATTGTCCCGGCGGCGGCGGTCCAGCCAGCTGCCAAGCGCACCCGCCACGATCCAGAAGGCGCACCACCCGGCCTCGCCCTGTGCTGCCAGCAGCACCGCGCCAACTGCCGTGCCGGTGGCCAGCGCAAAGGCGCGTGGCGGTGCCTCCCGGTCTGACATGCGCACCCATTCCCATGCCATGGCCGCGGCAAAGGCCGCCACAAAGATGGCAAACGGATACCCGCCGAACCATACCAGGACGAGCGCCAAGGGGGCCAGCACAAGGGCGGAGACCAGACGGCGCAATAAGACCGGATCGCGCGGACCGGCCTGCGGGCTTGTGGACGGCGCCATGATCAACGCCCCCCGAAACGCCGCTCGCGGCTCTGGAACACGGCGATGGCCTCACGCAGGTGCTCGAGCGTGAAGTCCGGCCAGAGTACGTCAATAAAAACGAGTTCCGAATAGGCCCCCTGCCAGAGCAGGAAGTTGGAAAGCCGCATCTCGCCGCTGGTGCGGATGATGAGGTCGGGATCGGGCAGGCCCTGCGTATCGAGCACGGCCGCAAACTCCGCCTCGTCCAGCGGCTGGGCCTTGCCCGTCTCTGCCGCCCGGGCCGTGAGCGCGTTGACGGCCCGCACAATCTCGTCGCGCGCGCCGTAATTGAACGCGACCGTCAGATGGAAGCGGGTATTGTGCCGGGTATCGCGCTCGGCACGCTCTACTATCTCCAGAAGATCGTCCGAAAGCCCGTCCCGGCTGCCGATGATGCGGACACGCACCCCTTCGCGCGCCAGCCCCGCAAGATCAGCGCCTACAAACTGGCGCAGCAGATCAAACAGCGCGTTCACCTCGTCCTGCGGACGCTGCCAGTTCTCGGTGGAGAACCCGAACAGGGTGAGATGGGTCAGGCCGAGACCTCCTGCACCCTTGATAAGCGCGCGCACGGCCTCCACGCCCTGACGGTGCCCCAAAGCGCGCGGCAGCCCGCGTGAGGCAGCCCAGCGCCCGTTGCCGTCCATGATGATGGCGACATGAGCGGGGGTTCTCGCCGGTTCACCGGACGCGGCTGACATAAGCTGGGGCCTCCCCGGCCTCTTCGGTGCGATGCCGCTCAGACCTGGGTGATTTCTTCCTGCTTCTGCTTGAGAAGCTGGTCGATGGATTCGATCGAGGAGTCGGTCTCTCTCTGGACCTGATCGGACAGGCGCTTGTGCTCGTCCTCGCTGATCAGGCTGTCCTTCTCGGCCCTTTTCAGCGCATCCATGCCGTCACGGCGCACATTGCGCACGGCCACGCGGGCCTGCTCGGCATAGCTGCCCGCCGTCTTGGCCAGTTCTGCGCGGCGCTCCTCGTTGAGCGGCGGGATCGGAATGCGGATCAGCGTGCCTTCCACAACAGGGTTGAGACCAAGCGAGGAATTGCGGATCGCCTTGTCGACGGCGGGGGCAAGATTCTTGTCCCAGACCTGAACCGACAGCATGCGCGACTCCGGCACGGTGACCGTGCCGACCTGGTTGATCGGCGTCAGACTGCCATAGGCATCGATCTTGATTGGGTCCAGCAGGGCCGGGCTCGCACGGCCCGTGCGCAGGCCGGAGAATTCCTTCTTCAGCGCCTCGACAGCGCCTTCCATGCGACGGCTGATATCCTTGAAGTCAAAATCGCCTGCCTTGCTCATGATCGTCCTCAGCTTGTCTTCTTGGGTTTTGGGCCCACTACCGTACACAGGCCATGACCGTCGAGCACATCGGCAAGTCCGCCCGAGCGGTTGATATCAAACACCACGATCGGAATCTGGTTGTCGCGCATCAGCGTCACCGCTGAAGCATCCATCACCTTCAGATCCCGCGCAATCACATCAAGGTAGTCCAGCTGGTCATAGCGCTCGGCATCCGGGTGCGTCTTGGGGTCGGCGGAGTACACTCCATCGACCTGCGTCCCCTTGAACAGCGCATCACAGCCCATTTCAGCTGCGCGCAGCGCCGCCGCCGTATCGGTGGTGAAGAAGGGGTTGCCGGTGCCGGCGGCGAAGATTACCACCCTGCCCTTTTCCATATGCCGCACGGCCCGCCGGCGGATATAGGGCTCGCACACCGTGGTCATCGGTATGGCGGACTGCACGCGGGTCTGCACGCCGCGCCGCTCCAGAGCAGTCTGCATGGCCAGCGCATTCATGACCGTGGCCAGCATGCCCATATAGTCGGCTGCCGCCCGGTCCATGCCCTTGGCTGCTGCCGACAGGCCGCGGAAGATATTCCCGCCGCCAATAACCAGACACAGCTCATAGCCGGCCGCAACGGCAGCGCCAACTTCCTCGGCGATGCGTTCGGCGGTACCCATATCAATCCCGTAGGCCTGATCGCCCATCAGCGCCTCGCCGGAAATCTTCAGCAACACCCTGCGATAGGGTCCGGAAGGGGCCGGTCGGGGCTTGGCGGGCTGGTCGGTCACAGGGCAGATACTCCGGCACACAGGAAGGCGGCGGAGGCTTTGTGAAGCCATCCGCCGCCAGACACAATCACGATTTGCCGAGTGCGGCCACCTCGGCGGCGAAGTCCTCTTCCTTGCGCTCCACGCCTTCACCGAGGACCATGCGCACAAAGCCGGTCAGCTTGATCGGCGCGCCGACATCGGCTTCAGCCGCCTTCAGGGCGCCTTCCACCGTGTGGTCCGGGTCAAGTACGAAGACCTGCTTGAGAAGCACGACTTCCTCGTAGAACTTGCGCAGACGGCCTTCGACCATCTTCTCGATGATGGCTTCAGGCTTGCCGGACTGGCGGGCCTGATCGGCAAACACGGCCTTCTCGCGCTCGACGACGTCGGCGGAGAGCTCATCCACGTCCACCGCCAGGGCGACAGCTGGCGAACCGGCGGCCACGTGCATGGCGACCTTGCGGCC
This sequence comes from Glycocaulis sp., assembly GCA_022565665.1. Classification (GTDB taxonomy): domain Bacteria; phylum Pseudomonadota; class Alphaproteobacteria; order Caulobacterales; family Maricaulaceae; genus Glycocaulis. Next base: position 97,909 of record JAIUMI010000004.1, on the reverse strand, counting down.
GAGTTCGGCGAGCTTGGCCTGATCACCGGAGGATTGAAGACCGACGAGCACGCCGATCTTGCCCAGCCCCTCGGCCGCGGCATTGTGCATATAGCTCGCCACCACGCCTTCGCTGACCGATACGGTCTGCACACGGCGCAGGGACATGTTCTCGCCGATCTTGGCGATGAGATTGGTCAGATGGTCAGCGACCGCCTCGCCAGAGGCCATCTTGGCCGCGCCCAGCGCCTCGACATTGCCCGCATCAATGCCCAGCGCCGTGATTTCGGCCACGGCGGCCTGGAACAGCTCGTTGCGCGCCACGAAATCGGTCTCTGCGTTCACCTCGACGGCGGCGCCGGCCATGCCCTTGCCTTTAACGGCAACCGACACGCCGACAAGGCCGTCAGCGGCTACGCGGTCAGCTTTCTTGGCAGCTTTGGACAGACCCTTCTTGCGCAGCCAGTCAATGGCCGCTTCCAGGTCGCCATTGGTCTCGGCCAGCGCTTTTTTACAGTCCATCATGCCCGCGCCGGTGCGTTCGCGCAGGTCCTTGACGAGAGCGGCTGTGATCTCGGCCATGGGGAGTCTCCTGTTTTTCTTCTTGTGCTCTGATCAGGCTTTGGATTCTTCGGCAGCCGGTTCGACCACCTCAGCAGCCGGGGCTTCTTCCGCCGGGGCTTCCTCGGCAGCGGCTTCAGCGGCAGGCTCGCTCAGTGCCGGCTCGACCGCAGGGGCCTCCGAGGCACCAAGGTCTACGCCCAGCGCGGCCTGGCTGTCAGAAATGCCGTCGAGCACCGCATCCGCCACCAGATCGCAATAGAGCGCGATGGCGCGCGCCGCATCGTCATTGCCGGGGATCGGGAAATCGACCGGATCGGGATCGCAATTGGTGTCCACCACGGCCACGACCGGGATGTTCAGACGGCGCGCTTCGTGAATGGCGATCGCTTCCTTGTTGGTGTCGATCACGAAGATGAGATCGGGCGTGCCGCCCATCTCCTTGATGCCGCCAAGCGAGCGCTCCAGCTTCTCGCGCTCACGCGAGAGCATCAGCGTCTCTTTCTTGGTGAGACCCTGCGGGCCGCCTTCCTGATCGAGAATACCTTCCAGCTCGCGCAGACGGCCGATCGAGATCGAGATGGTACGCCAGTTGGTCAGCGTGCCGCCGAGCCAGCGATGATTCATGTAATATTGCGCGCAGCGCTGGGCGGCCTGGGCGATCGGCTCCTGGGCCTGACGCTTGGTGCCGACAAACAGGATACGCCCGCCGCCAGCGGCAACATCGCGCACCTTCACCAGGGCCTGGTGAAGGAGCGGGACCGTCTGGGACAGATCGATAATGTGGATGTTGGAACGCTCGCCGAAAATGAAGGGCTTCATTTTCGGGTTCCAGCGGTGGGTCTGGTGACCGAAATGCGCACCAGCTTCGAGCAGCTGACGCATGGAGAAGTCAGGAAGGGCCATATTCAGTTTTCCTTTTCCGGTTGGCCTCCACAGGGCGGAGCCTGCTGCCCCTCACCGAAAAACGAGAGCCAGCGCGGCACCGGATCGACGTGGGCACGCATGACGCGTACCTGCCGTTGCCCCGTGTGCGGGATTGCGGGCGGGCTTATAGGCGCACAATGCCTTGTGCACAAGCCTTGCCGTCACGAAAGCGCAGAGCCGCTTTCATCAGGATGCAGGCGCGCCAGTTCAGGCAGACAGCGCCTCGACCGCTGCGACACCGGCCACCTGCTTGAGCGCGCTGCGCAAGGACGGGTCTATCGTGTGCCCGCCCGGCAGGCGGACACGCGCGCGAGACCCGTCATCGAGCGCCATGTCGAGCACGATCACGCCGCGCCCGCCATTGGAACCGGCCGCCGAGCCGGCCCGGCCCAGCCGCTCGCGAATGCCTTCAAGCGCGCCGGGGTCTTCAATGAGGAGGGTGAGACCGGGCAACGCCGCTTCCTTCAGGAGCCCGGAGAGCGGCTCGCACCCGTCAAGGATCAGCCGGACCTGATCCTCGTTTTCTTCCACGCGCATGGTCGCGACAATGCCTTCACCCGGCTCCAGCATATCGCGGGTCTGGGCCAGCACCTTGGGCGGCACCAGCGCTTCGAACTCGCCGCTGGCATCAGACAGGGTCAGGAAGGCAAAGCGCTCATTATTGCGTTTGGAGAGTTTCTCCTGACGCCGGCGCACGATCCCGGCAAGGCGCACCGCCTTCACGCTCTCATCGCGTACGCGGTCGAGAAGATCAGACCAGGAGACCACACCACGCCGGGCCAGCACCTCGCCATAGGCATCGAGCGGATGGCCGGAAAGATAAAAGCCGATGGCGGACAATTCCTCGTCCAGCCTGCGTGTGCCCTCCCACGGCTCGGCTGATGGCAGGGCTGGCCGGGCCAGCCCGCCGGAACTGCTCCCCTCCCCGCCAAAGAGGGAGACTTGCGCCGACTCCCGTTCGGCATGGGCGCTCTGCGCGATGGCGCACAGCGTCTCGGCAGCAGCCAGCACGCGCGCCCGGTCCGGCTCTACACTGTCGAACGCGCCTGCGCGCGCCAGTGTCTCGATGAGGCGCTTGTTGACCGAGCGCGGGTCGATGCGTCCGGCAAAATCATAGAGATCGCGGAACGGGCCGTCGGAGGCGCGCGCCTTGACGAGTTCTTCCATGGCGGCAAAACCGGCGCTGCGGATCGCGCCAAGCCCGTAGCGTACCGCGCCCTCCTCCACGCTGAAATCGGCCTCCGACCGGTTGATATCCGGCCCCAGTACCGGCACGCCCATGCGCCGGGCCTCCTGGAAGAAGACGGCCAGCTTGTCGGTATTACCCGCATCAAGGCTCATCAGCGCTGCCATGAAGGCGACGGGGTGATGAGCCTTCAGCCAGGCGGTCCGGTAGGCGATGAGCGCATAGGCCGCCGCGTGGGACTTGTTGAAGCCGTAACCCGCAAACTCGGCCACGAGATCGAAAATATAGGAGGCCTTGGCTTCGGCCACGCCGCGCTCCTTGGCCCCTTGCAGGAAGCGCACGCGCTGCTGGTCCATCTCCTCCTTCTTCTTCTTGCCCATGGCGCGGCGCAGAAGATCGGCCTCGCCCAGCGAATAGCCGGAGAGGATCTGGGCGATCTGCATCACCTGTTCCTGATAGATGATGACGCCGTGCGTCTCTTTCAGGACCGGTTCGAGATCGGGATGGAGATAATCAGGATCAGAGCGGCCGAACTTGCGTTCCACATAGGTGTCGATGTTCTTCATCGGCCCCGGGCGATAGAGCGAGATCAGCGCGATAATGTCTTCAAACGTGTCCGGCTTCACTTTCTTGAGCGTGTCGCGCATGCCGGAGCTTTCCAGCTGGAACACGCCGATCGTGTCGCCCGACGCCATCAGCTCATAGGCCTTGCGGTCATCCAGCGGGACGGCATCCAGATCTATGGTCTCGCCGGTAGAGGCCTCGATATAGGACAGCGCGCGGGCCATGACGGTCAGCGTCTTCAGGCCCAGGAAATCGAACTTCACAAGGCCCGCCGGCTCAACCCATTTCATGTTGAACTGGGTGGCGGGAATATCTGAACGCGGATCGCGGTAGAGCGGCACCAGTTCCGGCAGGGGCCGGTCACCGATCACCACGCCGGCGGCATGGGTCGAGGCGTTGCGGTAAAGCCCTTCCAGCTGGAGCGCGACAGTGACCAGACGGTCAACCGCGCTGTCTTCCCGGCGCATGGCCTGCAGCTTGGGCTCGGTCTCCATCGCCTCGGCGAGGGTGACCGGCTGGGCGGGATTATTGGGGACCAGCTTGGCGATCCGGTCCACGACCGGAAACGGTATCTGCAAGACCCGGCCGACATCGCGCAGCACCGCGCGGGCCTGCAACGTACCAAAGGTGATGATCTGGGCCACCCGGTCCGCGCCGTAGCGTTCCTGCACATAGCGGATCACCTCGCCCCGGCGCTCCTGGCAGAAATCGATATCGAAATCGGGCATGGAGACCCGTTCGGGGTTCAAGAAGCGCTCGAAAAGCAGGCCGAAGCGCAGCGGATCAAGATCGGTAATGGTGAGCGCCCAGGCCACAACCGAGCCTGCACCTGAGCCCCTACCCGGCCCAACCGGAATACCTTGCGCCTTCGCCCACTGGATGAAGTCGGCCACAATCAGGAAATAACCGGGAAAGCCCATGCGCTCGATCACCGAGAGCTCGAAGGCGAGGCGCTCCTCGTATTCGCTGGCAGGCGCTACCGGCTCGACCTGTTCCAGCCTTGCCGCAAGCCCTTCGCGCGCCCGGAATACAAGCTCTTCTTCTTCGCTGCGCCCTTCCAGGCCCGGAAAGCGCGGCAGGATCGGATCACCCTGCACCGGGCGGTAGGCGCAGCGCCGGGCGATATCGACCGTATTGTCTATCGCTTCGGGCAGATCGGCGAAAATCTCCGCCATAGCCGCGCCGGACTTGAAATCATGGTCAGGCGTAACCTTGCGCCGGTCATCAACGATCAGGTAGCTCGACTGCGCGATGCACATCAGCGCGTCATGGGCTTCATGCCGGTCAGGCGTGCCAAAAAAGGGCTCGTTGGTCGCCACCAGCGGCAGGCCGCGCTGATAGGCTTCACCTACCAGCCAGTCCTCTGCCTTGAGCTCTTCAGCCCGGCCATGGCGTTGCAGTTCGATATAAAGCCGGTCACCAAAGACTGCGGCCAGACGGTCCAGCACTTCTGCCGCCCTGGGCGCCTTGTCGGCACAGACCAGCCGGTTCAGCACGCCATCAAGCCCGCCGGTGAGACAGATCAGGCCCTCATGGCGCGCCAGCACCGCATCGAGCGTTACCGAAGGCTCCTCGCTCGGTTCCACATCGAGAAAGGCCGAGGAGGAGAGCGCCATCAGATTGCGATAACCGGCCTCATCCTGCACCAGCAGAACCAGCGTTCCGGCGGGAAGGACACGTTCGGCCGGGCGTTCCGCTTCCAGCTTCACCGAGAGCGTGCAGCCTATTATGGGCTGTACGCCGACGCTGGAGATGTACTCGGAAAACTCGAGCGCGCCGAAGAGATTGTTGGTATCGGTGAGCGCCACGGCGGGCATGGCGTGTGTCTTGCACAGGCTGGCGATCTCGCCGATCCGCATCGCGCCTTCCAGCAGCGAATAAGGCGAGCGGGCCCGCAAATGCACAAACCCGCCCTGTTCCATCATCCGCATCCTCGCCTTTCAGATTCGCAGGCCAGTCTAACGGTCCACGCCATAAAATCAGCCCGCCAGAGCGGTGCTCCAAGTAAGCATCACAGCCACAAATCCGACCGTCACGAACGCTGCGCTGGCCTCTTCGAAGAACCGTTTCATGTGCCTGTCTCCTATGGCGGAATGATCGTTAATTCATGTTTTGTTCCAACACATATATTCCCTATTTGTTCCGGCGTCAAACCGAATCGGAATCTTTTTTAATTCCCGTGGAAAAGCAGCAGGTTCGAAAGCGCGTGACCGCTGGTCAGGCGACGACGATCCGCCCGTTCTCAAACGTCACCACCCGGTCCATGCGCTCGGCGAGCGCCAGATTGTGGGTGGCCACGAGCGCGGCCGCGCCCGCCTCCCGGCAGGCACTGGCGAGCGCGTCAAACACCTGATCGGAGGTGGCGGGGTCGAGATTGCCGGTTGGTTCATCAGCCAGCAGGACACGCGGATTACTGACCAGCGCGCGGGCGATGGCTACGCGTTGCTGCTCGCCGCCGGAGAGCTGGGGCGGGCGGTGAGTGAGACGCGCGCCAAGCCCCAGCTTTTCCAGCCAGCCTTTTGCCTTGGCGCGGGCGCTTTTGTGGCTCTCCCCTGCGATGAGGCGGGGCAGAGCGACATTATCCATCGCATCAAGTTCAGCTAGCAAGTGGTGGAACTGATAGACAAACCCGATTTCACGGCGGCGCAAAGCGGTGCGTCCGCGCTCGTTCAGTGCCAGACCATCAATCCCGCCGATCTTCACCGAACCCGCATTGGGTTTTTCCAGAAGTGCAGCGGCATGGAGCAGCGAGGACTTGCCAGACCCCGACGGCCCGACAAGGCCCACCAGCTCGCCCGGCATGAGGTCGAGATCGGCGCCGTTCAGCACCTCGATGGTTTCGGCATCCGTTTCGTAGCGGCGCACCAGGCCGCGCAGGGAGAGAGCCGGCTCACTCATAGCGCAGCGCCTCCACCGGATCGATGCGCCCTGCCCGCCAGGATGGCGGCAGCGTGGCCAGCAGCGCGGTTGCAAAGCCCCAGAAGGCCACGAACACCACTTCGGCCCAGTCCAGCCGCGCGGGAAGGCGGTACAAGAGATAGACCGACGGATCGAACACATCGACGCCCGTCACGAAGGCGAGGAAATCCTGTATCGGCCCGATGAAGACGGCGATGAGGATGCCGAGCACGATGCCCGCCGCTGTACCCAGCACGCCGATCATTGCGCCAGAGATCAGGAAGATCCGCATTATCGAGCCTTGCGTCGCACCCATCGTGCGCAGGATGGCGATATCGCGGCTCTTATTCTTCACCAGCATGACAAGGCCGGAGATGATGTTCATGGCCGCGATCAGCACGATGATGGAGAGGATGAGCCGCATCGCCATGCGCTCCACCTGCAGCGCGGTCCAGAAGGACTGGTTCTGCCGCCGCCAGTCAAAGACAGCCGAGCCCGGCGGCACAAGCTGGCGCACCGCCTCGACGACGGCTTCGGGCGCATCGGGGTTGGTCACCCGGATATCGATATAGTCCGCGCCGGTGCGGTTGAAGAAGAGCGCGGCCTGCTCCAGCGGCATGAACACATAGATGCGGTCGAGATCGAGAACACCCATGGAAACAACGCCTTCGACCACATAGTTCTTGCGGCGCGGCACAGTGCCCATGGGGGTTGAGGCACCCTGCGGCGCGAGCAGGGTGACGGTATCGCCCGCGCTGACACCCAGATGGGCGGCAATGCCGGAACCAATCAGAATGCCGTCCCCGCCATGATGGCCGACGCCGAACTCGTCTGCCGAGCCCTGCACAATGCCTCCGCCAGCCGCAGCGGCCTCGCCATCACCGGCAATAAGATCGAAGCGGGCGAGATCTTGCGGACGCACGCCGATCACCTGCGCACCGGTGGCGGCCCGCTCAGAGCTGAGGAGCGCCTGCGCCGCGATGACAGGGCCTGCCATGCGCACGCCCGGTACGGCATTGATCTGGTTGGTCAGTTCATCGGTCAGCAGGCGGTTATCGGTGGTGTAGACATAGACATGCGGCTGCACGCCCAGAAGGCGCGACAGCAATTCATGCCGGAAGCCGTTCATGATGGACATGACCGCGATCAGCGCCGTCACGGCCAGCATGATGCCGACAAAGGAGATCACCGAAATCAGCGTCACCCCGCCATGCTTGCGCCGTGTGCGCAGATAGCGGAAGGCGAGCATGAACTCGAAGGCGCTGAACGCGCCAGCGCCGTTAGCCCCCTTGGCTGGTCTGGTGGCTCCTTCAGCCACGCGGCAGGCTCCCTTCGGCGAGGCGTGCTATCGCGTCCTCCAGACTCAGCTCGTGGCGCGCGCCGCTGGCGCGGTGCTTCACCTCCACCTTGCCCTCTTTCAGCCCGCGCGGGCCGATGACGAGCTGCCAGGGCAGGCCGATAAGGTCCATGGTGGCGAACTTGCCGCCAGGGCGCTCATCGGTGTCATCGAGAAGCGGATCCTTGCCGGCCTTCGTCAGCGCGTCATAGGCCTTGGCGCAGGCCGCATCGGTGTCCGCATCACCGGTTTTCAGATTGATGATGCCTACACCGAAGGGCGCAACCTCTTCCGGCCAGATGCACCCCGCCTCGTCGTGATGGGCCTCGATGATCGCGCCCAGCAGGCGTGACACGCCAACACCGTAAGAACCCATGTGAACGGGGCGGTCCTTGCCATCAGGATGGGTCACGACAGCTTTCATGGGCTCGGAATACTTCGTCGCGAAGTAGAAAATATGGCCGACCTCGATCCCGCGCGCGGACAGGCGCCGTTCGGCGGGTACTTCGCTCTCGAAGCGGGCCGCCTCGTGCATCTCGTCGGTCGCGGCATAGAGCGAGGTACGCGCATCGACAAGCGGCTGGAGGTCGCCATCAAAATCCACATCAAGACCCGGCGCGCCCATGTCGACGAGGGCTGAATCGCAGAACACCTCGCTCTCGCCGGTCTCGGCCAGAATGATGAATTCGTGGGAGAGATCGCCACCGATCGGGCCGGTATCGGCGCGCATCGGCACCGCTTTCAGCCCCATGCGCTCGAACGTGTTGAGATAGGCCACGAACATGCGGTTATAGGCCCGGCGCGCGCCTGCCTCGTCCAGATCGAACGAATAGGCATCCTTCATCAGGAATTCGCGGCCGCGCATCACGCCAAAGCGGGGGCGGATCTCGTCGCGGAACTTCCACTGGATGTGATAGAGGTTTTTCGGCAAGTCCTTGTAGGACCGGCAGTAAGAGCGGAAAATCTCCGTGATCATTTCCTCATTGGTCGGCCCGTAGAGCAGGTCGCGCTCATGGCGGTCGACAATGCGCAGCATCTCCTTGCCATAGCCGTCATAGCGCCCGCTCTCGCGCCACAGATCAGCCGATTGCAGGGTCGGCATGAGGAGTTCAATGGCCCCTGCCCGGTTCTGCTCCTCGCGTACGATCTGTTCGATCTTCTTGAGCACCTTGAAGCCCAGCGGCAGCCAGGAATAGATGCCCGCCGATTGCTGGCGGATCATGCCGGCGCGCAGCATCAGCCGGTGGGACACAATCTGCGCGTCTGCAGGCGTTTCTTTCAGGACGGGCAGGAAAAACCGGCTAAGGCGCATGGGTAAGGGCTCATCTGGTCAGGTGTGTGGTGAATTGAGGATTAGACCGCGCTGGCACGCCTTACAAGGCGGGCTTTGCGGCGGCGCACGCCATCCGCCCTACCGGTACTCCGGCCCCCAGAGCGTGTTGAGGTCGACAATCCCCAGCTCCATCACCGCAAAGAAGATCAGCCAGAGCACGCTGGTGATAACGGTGGTGAGGAAGGCCTTCTCCTTCAGGCGCGGATTGACCGGCGCGCCCGGCTCCGAGCCTTCCACGATCTCGCCGGTCTCGTACTGGCCCTGAATGCGTATGGGCAGAACGGTGAAGATCACGATCCACCAGGTGATCAGATAGACGACAATGCCTTCAACAAACCCCACCTCGCCCGAGCGCACGAAAAGCTGGGCAAACAGGATCACCAGCGACAGCATGGTGAGGAACATGCCGAGATAGCGGAAAGCTGGCTGGACGATGATGGGTGCTCGCTCTGTCATCAATGACCTCCCATACCCGGTGCTTGCATCAACTCGATCAGCACGCCGCCCGTGTCCCTCGGGTGGACGAAGATGACCGGCACGCCATGCGCTCCGATATAGGGCTCGCCCGTGCCGAGAACCGTCGCGCCGCGTTCACGCATCGCATCACGTGCCACGATTATGTCACTGACTTCAAAGCACATATGGTGCTGGCCACCCTTCGGGTTCTTCTCCAGGAATTTGTGGATCGGGCTGTCTTCGCCCAACGGCTCGATCAGCTCGATCTGCATGTTGGGCACGGAGACGAAGATCACCCGCACGCCCAGATGGGGAAAGTCCTTCGCCTCGGTGGCATCGGTTGCGCCATAAAGCTCGGCATAGGTTTTCGCCGCCGCTTTCACGTCAGGCGTGGCGACACCCACATGGTTGAGCCGTCCGATCTTCATGGAAACATCCCTTACGTCATCAATACCATGGCCTCGACCACGGGCTTCTTGCCCCATAGCCTGTTGGCCTCGCGGCGCACGGCGCGGCGCACCGCCTCCTCCACCTCGTCCTCGTCGCGGCGCGCCTTCCTGCCCAGTTCGGCAAAGGCCCGCTCGACCGCATCGGCCAGCGCATCGAGAAAATCATCATGCTCCATTTCATGGGCATCAGGCACGCCGATGGCGCGGATATCCGGACCCGACACTATTTCGCCCTTGCCCGATATCGCCATGCCGACCGTGATGGCGCCGGCATAGGCCAGCTTGCGCCGCTCGCGCATGGAGGGCGCATCGGCCGCCACGATCACATTGCCGTCCAGATGCAGCCGCCCGGCCGGCGTTTCGTCAATGATACGTGCGCCTTGCGCGTTGATCTCGATGACCGCGCCATTCTTCGGGATCAGTGCCTGCTTGATGCCAAGCTTTTTCGCGTAGTCGGCGTGCTCGATCAAATGGCGCGTCTCGCCATGGACGGGGATCGCCACGCGCGGGTTTGCCCACTCATACATCTGTCTGAGCTCATCGCGGCACGGATGGCCGGAGACGTGGATAGCCCGGTCACGCTCGGTGATAAGCTTTATGCCGCGCGCGGCCAGCCGGTTCATCATGTCGAAAATGCCGCGCTCATTGCCCGGAATGATGCGCGAGGAGAAGATGACCGTATCGCCTTTGCCCAGCGTGATATTGGGATGATCGCCATTGGCGATGCGCGAGAGCGCGGCACGCGGTTCGCCCTGGCTTCCCGTACACACGAAGGCGATCTTGTCGGCCGGGAAATAGCCCGCCTCGTCTTCCTCGATGAAGGGCGCGCATGATTGCAGCAGCCCCACCGACTTGGCCGCATTGGCCATGCGGTGCATGGACCGGCCGAGCAGGCAGACACGCCTGCCATTGGCTTCAGCGGCCAGCACGGCTGTCTCAAGGCGTGCGACATTGGAGGCGAAGGCGGCTACGGCCACCCGGCCCTTCTGCTCGCCGATCACCTTGGTCAGTTCGGCCCTCACATCGCCTTCAGAGCCCGCCTCGCCCGGCGTGAAAACATTGGTGCTATCGCACACCATGGCCATGATGCCCTCTTTGGCGAGCGCCTTGATGGCCTCGGCGTCGGTGGGGGCACCGACCAGCGGATCGGGGTCGAGCTTCCAGTCACCCGTGTGCAGGACAAGACCTGCAGGGGTGCGGATCGCCAGCCCATTGGGCTCCGGGATGGAGTGGGTCAACGTAATCAGTTCCAGATCGAACGGGCCGATTCCGAACCGGCCATTGAGATCAATCTCGCGGACCTTGGCCTCGCCCAGCAAATCACGCTCGGCCAGCCGGTCGCGCATCAGATAGGCGGTGAAGGGCGTCGCGAAGATGGGGCAGCGCAGCCGCTCCCAGAGATAGGCGACGGCGCCCATATGGTCCTCATGGGCATGGGTCAGCACGATGGCGAGCAGGTTATGCTTCTGGTCCTCGATAAAGCGCGGGTCAGGCAGGATCACGTCCACGCCGGGCGTGGAGAGATCGCCGAACGTCACGCCGCAATCAACGATGATCCACTTGCGGTCATGTTCCGGGCCGAAACCGTAGAGATTGAGGTTCATCCCGATCTCGCCCGACCCGCCCAGCGGGACGAAGTAGATCGACTCTTCAGCCTTGCTCACGCGCGCGCTCCCTTCGCGGCGCTGTTCAGCCGCCAGACTTCAAGTAGGCCGCGAATGGTCACATCCGCGTCGAAATGGTCGATTCTTGCCGAGGCCCCTTCAAAGAGCGAAGCCACGCCGCCGGTCGCGATGACCGTCATGGGCTGGCCATACTCGGCGCGGATGCGCGTCACCAGCCCGTCAATCAGGTCGATATAGCCCCAGAACACGCCGGACTGCATGGCCCCGACCGTGTTCTTGCCGATCACGCTGGGCGGCTTCTCGATGGCGATGCGCGGCAGCTGTGCGGCCGCATTGTGCAATGCCTGCATGGAAAGATTGATGCCGGGCGCGATGATACCGCCCTCGAACGCGCCGTCCGACGACACGACATCGAACGTCGTCGCCGTGCCGGAATCCACGATGATGAGATGGCCCGGATATTTCACCCGGCAGCCCAGCGCGTTGACCAGCCGATCCGCGCCCGCCTCGCCCGGCCGGTCGAGATTGACCGTGATGCCGAGATTGACGCCCGCATCGCCTATCACCAGCGGCTCGGCCTTCAGATAACGCCGTGCCAGATTGCGCAGGTTGAACAGCGATTGCGGCACCACGGACGAGATCACGCAGGCCGAAAGGTCTTCGAAACTCAGCCCCTGCAGGCTCATCAGCTGGGCGAGCCAGACGGCATATTCATCCGCCGTGCGCGGCGTGTAGGTTGCCGTGCGCCATTGCGCGCGCCAGTCCGTGCCGTCATGGACAGCAAAGAGCGTATTGGTATTGCCGCAATCGATAGCGAGCAGCATCGGGTCAGCCTTTCACGGGGCCGGAGAAGAACACATCGCCCGCGGAGATAAGCCGTCTCGTGCCATCTGCCAAATCCAGCCGCAGCGCGCCGTCTGCCATGAGGTCGGCAAAGATGCCCTCCACCGTCTCGGCTTCCAGCCGGGCCGTGCAGCGCTCCCCGAGCCCGTGTGCGCGGGTAAGCCAGGCGTCCCGTATCGGGGCAAATCCGCTCATCTGCCAGCGCGAAAGCCATGTGTCGAAATGATGCGCGAGGCGCTCGCCTGCATGGGCTGGTTCCGGCTGCACACCATGGGCAGCAAGGCTGGTCGCCGGACGCTCGGCGTCGTCCGGATGATGGGCGAGATTGACGCCAATCCCGACCGCCAGCCACAGCCCGCCACCGGGCGCAGAGCCAGACTCCAGCAATATGCCGCAGATCTTTTTGCCATCGACCAGCACGTCATTGGGCCATTTCAGGCGCGGGCCGAGCCCCGGCGCGGCTTCCTCAATCAGGTCGGCCACGCTCAAGGCAGCGGCGAAGGAAAGTTTCGCCGCCTCGCCTGCGCTTGCATCGAGCACGTAGAGCCCGGTGATGAAGAGATTACCCGGTTCGCTGACCCAGGCGCGCCCGCGGCGCCCGCGCCCTGCCCCCTGCCGGTCGGCACGTATCCATAAGGGGCCACGTTCACCGTCCAATGCGCGGCGGCGTGCTTCCTCATTGGTGGAGTCCAGCTCGGAAAAGTGTTCGATCCGAAGGGTCATCTACCCGCCGAATACGGCGCTCGCCTGCATGACCTGACCCAGCATGAAGGGTACCAGCAGGAGAAGGCCGACCGTGCCGATCCCGGCTACGCGCGTGATGACGGCGATGCTGGCAGGCGCAGGCAGGAACTCGGCCACCGGCTCGTCGAACCAGACGCGCTTCAGTACCATCAGATAGTAGGCAATCGAGATCGTGGAGAAGAGCCCGCCCAGCACGGCCAACCAGATCAGGCCCGCCTGCACGGCGGCGAAGAAGACGAGGAACTTGCCGAAGAAGCCGACAAGGAAGGGCATGCCGCCGATGGACAGGAGCAGCCCGGTAAAGGCAAGCGCGAGGCCGGGCCGGGTCTTGGAGAGCCCTGCCAGATCCTCGATCCGTTCCACCATGCCCTCAGCGCGGCGCATGGACAGGATGACACCGAACGCACCGGCGACACCGATCACGTAGAGCGTCATGTAGAGCATGACCGCCCACACAGCCGCTTCGGTGCCCGCCGACAGGCCCACGAGCGCATAGCCCATATTACCGATGGAGGAATAGGCCATCAGGCGCTTGATATTCGTTTGCAGGAGCGCGCCGAGCGCGCCGATGGCCATGGAGAGGATGGCCAGAATGATGGTGATCTGCTGCCACTGGTCGGCCATGGCGCCAAACGGCTCCATCAGCACGCGGATCAACAGCATCATGGCGGCAAATTTTGGCGCGGTGGCAAAGAAGGCGGCCACAGGCGTCGGCGCGCCCTCATAGACATCCGGTGTCCACATGTGGAAGGGCGCGGCGGAAATCTTGAAGGCAAGGCCGGAGACCACGAAGACGAGGCCGAAAATGAGGCCGACAGACGGATCGGCAGCCGCTAGCGCAATCGCGTCAAACCCGGTGGAACCGGCAAAGCCGTAAACCAGTGACGCGCCATAGAGCAGCAGGCCGGAGGAGAGAGCGCCGAGCACGAAATATTTCAGGCCGGCTTCGGACGCGCGCAGGCTGTCACGGTTGAACGCGGCAAGCACGTAGAGCGAGAGCGATTGCAGCTCTAGGCCGAGATAGAGCGTGATCAGGTCATTGGCCGAGACCATGACCGACATGCCGAGCGTCGCCAGCAGGATGAGCACCGGATACTCGAACCGGCCAATGCGTTCGGCCTCCAGGAAATTGCCCGCCAGCACCAGCGCGACAGCGGCAGCAAGGAAGACCACGGCCTTGGCGTAGAGCGCGAAGCTATCGAGTATGATCGCGCCATTGAACGCCGTGCCGCCGCCTTCCGGCGCCAGAAACACCGCAACGCCCGCCGCCAGCACTAGCAGCGCCATCGACACCATGGAGACGAGGCGCGAAGCTGCCTGCTCGCCCCGGATGAACACGCCCGCCACGAGCAGGCCCAGCGCACCGATGGCCAGCACCAGCTCGGGGACGATAAGGCGGAGATCAGCAAGCAGCTCGGTCGCGGTCATGGGCGTCGTGCCTTGGAGTTACGGGTTCGCCGAAGCTGCCAGAGCAGCCTGGTACTGGGAGATGAGCGCCTCGACGGAGGCAGACGTGACATCGGTGATCGGCGTGGTGAAGAAGCCGAGCCAGATCGCCATGAAGCCGAGCACGGAGAGGTTCACCCACTCGCGCCAGTCAAGATCGGTCGCAGACTCGATCTTCGCATTCGTGATCTCGCCAAACACCACGTTCTTGTAGAGGGTGAGCATGTAGACGGCCGAGAAGATAACGCCGAGCGCTGCACCGACAGCCACGCGCGGATCGTACTGGAACGCGCCAAACATGGTCATGATCTCGCCGACGAAACCCGACGTGCCCGGCAGGCCGACATTGGCCATGGTGAAGAGCGCGAAGAAGGCGGCAAACACCGGCATCTTGTGCACAAGCCCGCCATAGAAGGCGATCTCGCGGGTGTGGAAGCGGTCATAGATCACGCCTACGCACAGGAAGAGAGCGCCGGAGATGAAGCCGTGCGAGATCATCTGGAAGATCGCACCCTGCACGCCCAGCTCGTTCATGGTGAACAGGCCCATCGTCACAAAGCCCATATGGGCGACGGACGAGTACGCGATCAGCTTCTTGATATCGGTCTGCCGGAAGGCAACGAGCGAGGTGTAGACGATGGCGATCACCGACAGGACCATCACCATCGGCGCGAAGAAGGCGCTCGCATCGGGGAACATGGGCAGGGAGAAGCGCAGGAAGCCGTAGCCGCCCAGCTTCAGCAGGATACCGGCCAGAATAACCGAGCCAGCGGTCGGCGCCTCCACGTGCGCGTCAGGCAGCCAGGTGTGGACCGGCCACATCGGCATCTTCACCGCGAACGAGGCAAAGAAGGCGAGCCACATCCATGTCTGCGCCTCACGGGCGAAGTCATAGGTGAGGAGCGTCGGGATGTCGGTCGTACCCGCCGTGACGAACATGTAGATCATCGCCACCAGCATCAGCACGGAGCCAAGGAAGGTGTAGAGGAAGAATTTGAAGGCCGCATAGATGCGGTTGGCCCCGCCCCACACGCCGATGATCAGGAACATCGGGATCAGCGAGCCTTCAAAGAAGATGTAGAACAGCACCAGATCGAGCGCGCAGAAAATCCCGATCACCAGCGTCTCGAGGATCAGGAAGGCGGCCATATAGTCGGCAACACGCTTTTCCAGCTTCCAGCTTGCCAGAATGCAGATCGGCATCAGGAAGGCGGTCAGCAGCACGAACAGGACTGATAGCCCGTCCACTCCCATCTTGTAGTTGATGCCCAGATCGACCAGCCACGGAATGGTTTCCACGAACTGGAAGCCTGGCTGGGCGGTATCAAATTCCAGCACCAGGAGGATGGAGAGCGCGAAGACGAACAGCGTCACGAACAGCGCCACGCCGCGCGCATTGCGGTCCAGCGCTGCCTGGTCCTCCGAACGCATCATGGCGCGCAGGATCAGGATGGCGAGCGCGCCAAGCGCAGGCAGGAAGGTGAGCGCGGTAAGGATGGGGAGTTGTCCAAGCATGCCTATTGTCCCCCGGCCCGCGCGACCAGCCAGACGGCAAGGCCGAGAACGCCGATCAGCATTACAAACGCATAGTGATAGAGATAGCCCGACTGCAGGCGCACGACGCGCTGACCGGCCTTAAGTGCGGTGGCGGCAAAGCCATCCGGGCCCAGCCCGTCAATCAGGCGCTTGTCACCGATCTTCCAGAACAGATCGCCGAGCCCCCGCGCACCGCGCACGAAGACGAAGTCGTAGATCTCGTCGAAATACCATTTGTTGTAGAGGAAGCTGTGCAGCGGACCGCCACGCGCGGCGATTTTCGCGGGCAGACCTTCCTTCACCACATAGAACCAGTAGGAGAGGATGAAGCCGATGGCCGTCACCGTCACCGGCGCGAACAGCACCCAGGCCGGCGGATGGTGGCCGGTTGCCCCCTCCCCGTAATTGCCCTCGGCATAGGGGCCAGCTGGCAAGCTGCCGCCCCAGAATTCCAGCGCGCCACGGGCCACGAAATCGCTGCGGAAGAAACCGCCCGCAAACACCGCGCCAATGGCCAGCAGCAGAAGCGGCACGATCATGATCCACGGGCTTTCATGGGCATGGTCAAGCGTGTGCTTGTCGCCGCGGAACTTGCCGTGGAAGGTCATGAAAATGAGGCGCCAGGAGTAGAAGGAGGTGAGGCCGGCCGCGATCAGCGCCACCACAAAGGCGAAGAAGCCGAACGCCACGCCGTCCGCGCCTGCCATGAAGGCTTCCTCGATGATCATGTCCTTCGAGTAGAAGCCGGCGAAACCAAGGTTCAGTAGCGGAATGCCAACGCCGGTCAGCGCCAGCGTGCCGATCAGCATCATGATCCAGGTGACGGGCAGGAGCTTGTAGATGCCGCCCATATTGCGCATGTCCTGCTCGTGATGCAGGCCATGGATGACCGAGCCTGCGCCGAGGAAGAGCAGCGCCTTGAAGAAGGCGTGCGTGAAGAGGTGGAACATCGCGGCCGAATAGAGCCCGAGGCCGGCCGCGAAGAACATGTAGCCGAGCTGCGAACAGGTCGAATACGCGATCACGCGCTTGATATCGTTCTGCGCAAGGCCAACGGTCGCGGCAAAGAGCGCCGTCGTAGCGCCGATAAAGGTGATGATGGCCGAGGTGTTCGGTGCCAGCTCGTAGATCGGATAGCAGCGGCACACCAGGAATACGCCCGCCGTCACCATGGTCGCGGCGTGGATGAGCGCGGAAACCGGCGTCGGGCCTTCCATCGCGTCGGGAAGCCAGACATGCAGGAAGAACTGCGCCGATTTGCCCATCGCGCCGATGAAGAGGAGGAAGGCGATCAGCTCAAGCGCCATGAACTCCATGCCGAAGACGGTGAGGGTCTGCGCCGTGCCGTCTTGAACTTGCGCAAACACGTCGTCGAAGGCGAGCGAGCCGAACACGGCGAACACCGCCATCACGCCGAGCGCAAGGCCGAAATCGCCGACCCGGTTGGTGACGAACGCCTTGATGGCCGCGTCATTGGCCGACTTCTTCTTGTACCAGAAGCCGATCAGCAGATAGGAGGCAAGCCCCACGCCTTCCCAGCCGAAGAACATCTGGAGGAAGTTGTCCGCCGTCACCAGCGAGAGCATGGCGAAGGTGAAGAGCGAGAGGTAGGCGAAGAAGCGCGAACGGTGCGGATCCTCGGCCATATAGCCCCAGGAATAGACGTGCACGAGCGCGGACACGCTGGTGATCACGACCAGCATCACCGCCGAGAGCGAATCCAGCCGGATATCCCAGCTGATATTGAAATCACCCACCGCCATCCACTGCGCGAGCTGATAGGTGCGCGCATTGCCCAGCATGGCCACATCGATGAAGAGCCAGGCAGAGCCCAGCGCCGCGATGATCACCGCGCCGGTGGTGATGGTCTGGCTTGCCCGCGTGCCGATCTGTTTGTGGAACAGGCCGGCGATGATCGCGGCAAGAAGGGGTCCAAGGACGACGATATAAGCCATGACTGCCGCTCTAGCCCTTCATCAGATTGACGCCCTCAACCGCGATATCGCCGCGGTTGCGGAAGAAGACGACGAGGATGGCAAGGCCCACAGCAGCCTCCGCTGCGGCCACGGTCAGGATGAACATCGCAAAGACCTGGCCGGCGAGATCGCCAAGATGGGCCGAGAAGGCCACCAGATTGATATTGACCGCGAGCAGCAGGAGCTCGATCGACATCAGGAGAATGATGACGTTCTTGCGGTTCACGAAAATCCCGAAAACCCCGATCGTGAACAGGATCGCGGCAAGGGTGAGATAATGTCCCAGACCGATCTCGAGCATTAGCCGATCCCCTCGCCTGATTTCACGTCGACAAGCTCGACAGCGTCCTCACGCTTGCGGCCCACCTGACGGGCAATGTTCTGGCGGCGCACACCGTCACGGTGGCGCAGCGTCAGCACGATTGCGCCGATCATGGCGACCAGCAGGATGAGGCCGGCCAACTGGAAGAAGAGCACGTAGCGGTCATAGAGCACCGCTCCAAGCGCTTGAGGATTGCTCATATCGGCCGGAATGGGCGCCTGCAGCGAGGTCGCCGCCGTATCAGCCGTGACCCAGCCAATGCCGGTCAGGGCGAGGATCGCGGCCAGTGCCAGCGCGACCGCGCCGCCGAGCGGCAGATAGTTGAGGAAGCCTTCTTTCAGCGCGGCAAAGTCCACGTCCAGCATCATCACGACGAACAGGAACAGCACCGCCACCGCGCCGACATAGACAATGACCAGCAGCATGGCGAGGAACTCCGCGCCCAGCATCACGAAGAGCCCGGCGGCGGAGAAGAAGGTCAGGATGAGGAACAGCACGGCGCGCACGGGATTGCGCGCGGCCACCACCATGAAGGCGGAGATCACCGCTGTAGATGCCAAAATATAGAACGCCGCTGCCTGCAGCATATTCCCCCCTTGGGCCCATCAAAATGGCCGCGGGCCGTCTGGTCCTGAAACGGCACCGGAAAGACTTTCCGGGCCGGGCTAATATGAGTCGGGCGCCCTTCTAGCGTTACCTATACCGGGCGTCGAGTTCGAGGTTGCGGGCAATCTCACGTTCCCAGCGATCCCCGTTCTCGAGAAGCTTGTCCTTGTCGTAGTAGAGCTCTTCACGTGTCTCGGTGGCGTATTCGAAATTCGGGCCTTCCACGATCGCATCCACCGGGCAGGCTTCCTGACAGAAGCCGCAATAGATGCATTTGACCATGTCGATATCGTAGCGCGTGGTGCGGCGCGAGCCGTCCTCGCGCGGTTCGGCCTCGATGGTGATGGCCTGGGCCGGGCACACCGCCTCGCACAGCTTGCAGGCGATGCAGCGCTCCTCGCCATTGGCGTAGCGGCGCAGGGCGTGCTGCCCCCGGAAGCGGGGCGACAGGCGCCCCTTCTCGAAGGGATAGTTCACGGTCGGCTTCGGCTTGAGCAGCTGGCGCATGCCAAGGCCGAACGCGCCCCAGAAATCCATCAGGGCGGCTCCGCGCAGGGTTTGGGCGATACGGCTCATGGGTGAGTCCTAGCTTGCGTTCGAGTACACGACGATGCCGCCCATCACCGCGACGGCGGCGAGCGAGGTCGGCAGGAAGATTTTCCAGCCCAGACGCATGAGCTGGTCATAGCGGTAGCGGGGCACCAGGGCCTTCACCATCGCGAACATGAAGAAGAGGAACAGCACTTTCAGCGCGAACCAGAAGACCGGCGGGATCCAGGTGAACGGTGCGACATCGAACGGCGCATGCCAGCCGCCCAGGAACAGTACCGTCATCAGCGCGCACATCAGCACGATGTTGAGATATTCCCCGATCATGAAGAGGAGATACGGCGTGGAGGAATATTCCACCTGATAGCCGGCCACGAGTTCGGATTCCGCTTCCGGCAGGTCAAAGGGCGGCCGGTTCGTCTCCGCCAGCGCCGAGATGAAGAAGATCACGAACATGGGAATGGTGATCAGGAAGGCCGGCCAGGGCAGCATGCCCGCCGAGAACACGAACCAGTTCCAGAAACCACCTTCCTGCGCGGCGACGATGGCCGAGAGGTTCATCGTGCCGGCCATGACGAGGATGGTCACGATCACGAAACCGATGGAGACCTCGTAGGACACCATCTGCGCGGCCGAGCGCAGCGCGCCGAGGAAGGGGTATTTCGAGTTCGACGCCCAGCCGCCAATGATGATGCCGTACACGCCGAGCGAGGAAATCGCGAAGATGTAGAGAATGCCGACATTGATGTCGGAGATCACCCAGCCCGGCGCAACGGGGATCACGGCCCAGGCGATGAAGGCGAGCGTGAAGGTGATCAGCGGGGCGAGGATGAAGAGCGGACGGTCCGCGCCTGCCGGAATGATGATTTCCTTCAGCACGAATTTCAGGAAGTCGGCAAACGACTGCAACAGGCCGAACGCGCCTACCACGTTGGGGCCCTTGCGCATCTGCACCGCCGCCCAGACCTTGCGATCCATCAAGAGCAGGAAGGCGAGCGACAGGAGCAGCACGACCATGAAGGCGAGGATCTGGCCGACCGCCAGCGCCGTGCCCCAGACCGGTCCGAACTCGGAGATGAAATCGGTCATGCGCCCCTACTCCGCCGCCTGCAGCGTCGCACGCGCAGCCTTCGCCGCTGCCGAGCACTCCGCCATCGTCTTTGATGCCCGCGCTATCGGGTTCGTCAGATAGAAATCGCTGATCGGGCTTGCGAAAGGCTCAGAAGAGACTTCGCCCGCTTCGCCCAGCGCTGCCGGATCAAAACCGGATGCGCCTTCCGCGCCCGGCGCATGGTCGATCTGGCCGAAGCTCTCGATCTCCTCGATCAGCTTTGCCCGCAGCGCGTTCAGGCTGTCATAGGGCAGCGTCTTGTTCAGACGCGCCGACAACGCGCGGAAGATCGCCCAGTCCTCTTTGGCCTCGCCCTTCGGGAACACGGCCCGGTCGGCCAGTTGCGCACGACCTTCAGTGTTCACGTAAAGCCCCGGTTTTTCGGTGTAGGCCGCTGACGGCAATATCAGATCGGCGCGCATCGCACCGGCATCGCCGTGATGGCCGACATAGATGACGAAGGCCTTGCCGAGCTTCGATGTATCAATCTCGTCAGCGCCGAGCAGCACGACCGTATCAAGCTGACCCTTGCCCGCAGCGGCGAGGATTCCGGCCGTATCGCGCCCGCCTTCACCGGGCAGGAAGCCCATATCGAGACCGGCCACGCGGCTGGCCGCCGTGTGCAGGACCGCGAAGCCATTCCAGCCCTCACGCACGACGCCAGCGGCTTTCGCCAGCTCGCCGGCTGCGCGCAGCACCTGCGCACCATCGGCGCGGGCGGTCGCGGCATTGCCGAGAATGATGATCGGGTTCTTTGCGTCTTTGAGTGTCTTGATGAAGCCTGCGCGCTTCTTGGCGAGCGCGGCAATCGCATCCGGCCCGCTGCCCAGATGCTCGTAAGGGTAGGTGAGGTCTGCCGCCTCACCGATCACCGCAATCTGGCAATCCGAATTGAGCCAGCGCTGGCGGATACGGGCATTGAGCACCGGCGCCTCAAGGCGCGGATTGGTGCCGATCAGCAGGATGGCATCCGCCTTGCTGATCCCGGCAATCGTCGCGTTGAAGAGATAGCCCTGACGCGGTCCTGCCCCGATTTTCGCGCCGTCCTGACGGCAATCGAGCGACTTTACGCCGAGCGCATCAAACAGGTCCTTGGCTGCTTTCAGGCCTTCGGCATCATTGAGATCACCGGCGATCACGCCAATTTTCGATGCGTCGCCGGAGAGCTTGTCGGCGGCTACGCCCAGCGCCTCATCCCAGCCGATGGCGGTGAGCTTGCCGCCCTTGCGCACATAGGGCGTGTCGAGGCGCTGGCGGGCAAGGCCGTCCCACACAAAACGCGTCTTGTCGGAAATCCATTCCTCGTTCACGTCATCATGGATGCGCGGCATGATGCGCAGCACCGCGCCAGAGCGGCTGTCCACGCGGATATTGGCGCCCAGCGCGTCGTTGACGTCGATACTCTCGGTCTTGGTCAGCTCCCAGGGGCGCGCATTGAAGGCGTAGGGGCGCGAGGTGAGCGCGCCGACCGGGCACAGATCGATGACATTGCCGGACAGCTCCGATGTCATGGACTGCTCCAGATAGGTCGTGATCTCCATGTCCTCGCCGCGCCCGATGGCGCCCAGCTCGGACACGCCGGCGATCTCGGTCGCAAAGCGCACGCAGCGCGTACACTGGATGCAGCGTGTCATCACCGTCTTGATGAGCGGACCCATATGCTTTTCTTCGACCGCGCGCTTGTTCTCGGCAAAGCGCGAATTGGCGCGGCCATACATGAGCGACTGGTCCTGCAGATCGCACTCGCCGCCCTGGTCGCAGATCGGGCAGTCCAGCGGGTGGTTGATGAGGAGAAACTCCATCACCCCTTCGCGCGCCTTCTTGACCAGCGGGGAGAGCGTGCGCATGGCAGGCGGCTCGCCATTGGGCCCGCCGCGCATGTCCTTCACCAAAAAGGCGCAAGAGGCCACGGGCTTGGGCGCACCGACCAGCTCCACAAGACACATGCGGCAATTGCCGGCAACCGACAGGCGCTCATGATAGCAGAAGCGCGGAATCTCGCGGCCCGCCGCTTCGGCTGCCTGCAGCAAGTTATAATCCTGCGGGACGGTGACTTCCTCGCCGTCAATGATGATGGTGCGCGTATTCTCGCTCATCAAACCTGCTCCACGGCCCCTTGGGGCTTCAAACTTTCGTCAGGGCGCCGTCGCCCACTACGGTTGTCCATTCACGCACGTGCCAGCGCGCGATCAGCCCGTTTTTCACATACGGGTCCTCGTTCGCAAACCGCTCGGCGACGCTTTTGTCTTCACCCTTGAACACCAGCACCGCGCCGTCGGGCGGATCGGCCAGCGCACCGGCCAGCACCAGTTCGCCACGCGCTTCAAACTCGCGCGCAAGACTGAGGTGGACCGAGCGGAACTCACCCCGGCGCTCCATGTAGTCCGGCGCGGTCTCGTAGAAGAGGATGAAGTGTTTCATACCCCTACTCCGCTGCGACCGGCACAAAGACCGGCTTGCCGGCGCGGTAATTATTGATCCGGTCCTCGATCTCGTGGCGGAAATGGCGGATCAGGCCCTGCACCGGCCAGGCCGCCGCATCGCCCAGCGCGCAGATCGTGTGGCCTTCCACTTGCCCGGCCACATCCAGCAGATCGTCGATCTCGCCGATCTCCGCCTCGCCGCGCGCCATGCGCACCAGCACGCGCCACATCCAGCCCGTGCCCTCACGGCAGGGCGTGCACTGGCCACAGCTTTCGTGCTTGTAGAAATAGCTGATGCGGGCAATCGCCTTCACCACGTCGGTGGAATTGTCCATCACGATGACGGCCGCGGTGCCGAGCCCTGATTTCACATCGCGCAGCGCGTCGAAATCCATCAGCACATCGTCGCAGATATCTTTCGGGATAAGCGGCACGGACGAGCCACCCGGAATGACGGCTTTCAGATTATCCCAGCCGCCGCGCACGCCGCCCGCATAGGTGTCGATCAGCTTTTTCAGCGGGATCGACATTGCCTCTTCCACATTGCACGGCGCGTTCACATGGCCGGAAATGGAGAAAATCTTGGTGCCGGAATTGTTCGGACGGCCAAACTGGAGGAACCACTCCTTGCCCCTACGCAGGATGGTTGGCGCAACAGCGATGGATTCCACATTATTCACGGTGGTGGGGCAGCCATAGAGCCCGGCATTGGCCGGAAATGGCGGCTTCATGCGCGGCTGGCCCTTCTTGCCCTCAAGGCTTTCCAGAAGCGCGGTTTCCTCCCCGCAGATATAGGCCCCGGCGCCATGGTGGACGTGGAGGTCGAAATCCCAGCCATGAACATTGTCCTTGCCGATGAGCTTGGCCTCATAGGCCTCGGCAATGGCCGCTTCCAGCCGCTCGCGCTCATGCACGTATTCGCCGCGAATGTAGATGTAGCAGGCATGGGCCTGCATCGCGAAGCTGGCGATAAGGCAGCCTTCGATCAGATGGTGGGGGTCATTGCGCATGATCTCCCGGTCCTTGCAGGTGCCGGGTTCAGACTCGTCCGCATTGACGACCAGATAGTGCGGGCGCGCGCCCACTTCGCGCGGCATGAACGACCATTTGAGACCCGTCGGGAAGCCCGCACCGCCCCGGCCGCGCAGGCCGGAGCCCTTCATCTCGTCGATGATCCAGTCGCTGCCCTGCTGAAGAATTTCTTTTGTGCCGTTCCAGCAGCCGCGGCGCTTGGCGCCGGCCAGACGCCAGTCATGACGACCGTAAAGGTTCGTGAAAATCCGGTCCTTGTCCTGAAGAAGCATTAGTCAGCATCCTTCTTGGCGGCAGGCTTTTTCGCCGCCGGTTTCTTGGCGGGCGTCTTCTTTGCGGCGGCTTTGGGCGCAGCCTTCTTCGCCGCGGCTTTCTGTGAGGCGGGGTTTTTCACCGGCGCGCCCGCCTCGTCGGCGTCAGGCGCCTTGCGGGCCGGCTTGGCCTTTTTTACCGCGGCCGGTTTTTCCGCCTTGGCGGCGTTGGGCAGTCTCTTGACCGGCTTGGCGAGGCTCCCGTCATAGAGCGAGGCGTCGACCAGCACAGGTACTTCGGCCTGGAACGGCTCGGAGCATTTTCGTCCCGTCACCGGGCCCATCTCGACCGGCTTGCCCGCCGCGAGATCATCAAGGATTTTTTCCAGCGCTTCGCCGGTCAGATCCTCATAGTAGAAATCGCCATTCTTGTTGGAAATCTGCACCATGGGCGCGTTGGAGCAGGCCCCGAGGCATTCCACCTCTTCCCAGGAGAATTTCCCGTCGGCGCTGACATGGCCGCGGCCCTTCTTGCCGATACGGCTTTCGCACACGGCCTTGAGATCATCAGACCCGCGCAGCCAGCACGGCGTGGTGCCACATACCTGGATCAGGTGTTCACCCACCGGCTCCAGATTGAACATGGTGTAGAAGGTCGCGACCTCGTAGACACGGATATAGGGCATCTCGCAGCGCGCCGCGATCTCGCGCAGGGCCGGTTCAGATACCCAGCCCTCCTGCTTCTGGGCCAGCCAGAGCAGCGGAATGACGCCAGAGGCTTTCCGGTCGTCTGGATACTTGTTCATCCAGAACGTTATTTTCTTCTCGCTTTCCTTTGAAAACGCGAAGCTTTCCGGCTGCTGTTCAGCGGTCGCAAGACGGCGCACGCTCATCCCGGCTACCCTTCCCTGATGAAGTCGACGCGCGCGATTACATCATCGCGCACGGTGTAAATGACAACGAGATCGACCGGCGCGGACTTAGCCCGGCCTTCCAGCCAGACGCGCTCTTGGTCGATCACGCGAGACCCGATAACGGCGCGGTGGACGGCGATGGCTTCCAGCCCTTCGGCCTTGAACCGCTCGGCATAGCGCGCGCGGAATGCCGCCTGCCCTTTAAGGCTCAGCACGCCCGGAAAATCATAGACTTCCACGTCACCAGCAAAGCACGCGCAGAACGCGTCCAGATCGCGCGCATTATACGCGGCGAGCTGGCGTTCCGCGACGAGCGCGGGGCCGGTCGCGGCCTCAGCGATGACGTGGGCGGCGAGCATTACCGGTCCACCTCCCCGAACACGATATCCAGCGAGCCGAGAATGGCCGACACATCGGCCAGCATGTGGCCCTTGTTGAGGTGATCCATGGCCGCCAGATGGGCAAAGCCCGGCGCGCGGATTTTCACCCGGTAAGGCGTATTGGTGCCGTCAGCGACCAGATAGACGCCGAACTCGCCCTTGGGCGCTTCCACAGCGGCATAGTAATGGCCTTCGGGCACGTGGACGCCCTCGGTATAGAGCTTGAAGTGATGGATGAGCGCTTCCATGGAGCGCTTCATCTCGGCACGGCGCGGCGGGGCGAACTTGGTATCGGTCGGCAGCACCTCGCCCTGATTTTCCGGCTTTGACAGCCACTCACAGCATTGCTGCATGATCTTGCAGGACTCGCGCATCTCCTCCATGCGGACGAGATAGCGGTCATAGCAATCGCCATTCTTGCCGATGGCTATTCTGAAATCGAGCTCGTCATAGACCTCGTAGGGCTGCGCACGGCGCAAATCCCACGCCATGCCGGACCCGCGTACCATCACGCCAGAAAAACCCCAGGCCAGCGCATCCTCCTTCGACACGACACCGATATCGGCGTTGCGCTGCTTGAAGATGCGGTTATCGGTCAGAAGCGCGTCGATATCGTTGAGCGCCTTGGGAAATTCCTCACACCATTTCGCGATATCGTCGATCAATTCCTGTGGCAGGTCCTGATGCACGCCGCCGGGACGGAAATAGTGCGCGTGCAAGCGCGCACCTGACGCACGCTCATAGAAGATCATCAGCTTTTCGCGCTCTTCAAAGCCCCAGAGCGGCGGGGTGAGCGCGCCGACATCCATCGCCTGCGTGGTGACGTTCAGCAGGTGGTTGAGGATGCGGCCGATCTCACAGTAGAGTACGCGCACATACTGGCCGCGCTTGGGCACCGGAATGCTGGCAAGGCGCTCCACCGCCAGACAGAAAGCATGCTCCTGGTTCATCGGCGCGACGTAATCGAGCCGGTCGAAATAGCCGATGCCCTGAAGATAGGTCTTGTGCTCCAGCAGCTTCTCGGTGCCGCGGTGCAACAAGCCGATATGCGGGTCCACGCGCTCGACCACCTCGCCGTCCAGCTCCAGCACCATGCGCAACACGCCGTGTGCGGCCGGGTGCACGGGGCCGAAATTGATGGTGAAATTGCGGATGTCCTGCTCAGCCATTGTTCTAGCCTTCCTGCCCGCCCGCAAACTGCGCAAACACTTCAGCGCCCGTCATCATTTTGGTTTTATTGGCGAATTTGTAATAGGCCGGCTTCTCGTCCACGAATATCTGCAAGGTCAGATCAGCCTCGTTACCGAGATCAAGCACGCCGGCGGACGCTGAGACACTCGAACCATCCTTCATGCGCCAGAAGAGCGTGGAGCCGCAGTTCTTGCAGAACACGCGCTCACCCCATTCGGAAGACGAATAGACGCCAACAGCCTCTTCGGACTCGAACACAGGCGGCTCGGCACACGATACGCCCAGGAACGGCCCACCACCACACCAGGCCCGGCAATAGGAACAATGACAGGCGTCCAGATGGGTGTTCTTGAGCGCTACGGTGAAGCGCACGTCCCCGCACAGGCACTGACCCTTGGCTGTCTTAGCTTGGGCGCTCATTGGCCGCCCCCTTCCGCCTTCTCGTCGCCGGGAATGACGAGCCTGGCGCCTTCCCAGGGCGAGAGGAAATCGAAGTCGCGGTATTCCTGCACGAGGTTCACCGGCTCATAGACGACACGCTTTTGCGCCTCGTCATAGCGCACCTCTACAAAGCCGGTGAGCGGGAAGTCCTTGCGCAGCGGGAAACCCTCAAACCCGTAATCGGTGAGGATGCGGCGCAAATCCGGATGGCCATCGAATACCACGCCATACATGTCGAACGCTTCACGCTCGAACCAGTTGGCAGCCGGGAAGATGTCGACCACGCTATCAACGCTGGTGTCTTCCGCAACGGCGAGCATCACCCGGATGCGCGTATTCTGATGCATGGAAAGCAAATGGTAGACGACGTCAAAGCGGTCAGACCGCGACGGCCAGTCGACCCCGCAAATATCGATCAGCGTCGTGAACCGGCAGCTGGGGTCATCGCGCAGGAAGGTCAGCACCTTGACCACCCGGTCGCGATGAATGTGCAAGGTCAGCTCGTCATGGGAGATCACATGCTCGCGCACATCCTCGCTCAGCGCATCAGAGATGTGCGCGGCGAGTTCGGAAAGGGTGTCTGGCTTGCTCAAGGGGTAGCTCGCGGGGTTGAAACGGGTGGACTAGCGCTCGATCGTGCCTTCCCGGCGGATCTTCTTCTGAAGCTGGAGAATGCCGTAGACTAGCGCTTCGGCGGTCGGGGGGCAGCCGGGGACGTAGATATCGACCGGCACGATCCGGTCACAGCCACGTACCACCGAGTAGGAATAGTGATAATAGCCACCGCCGTTGGCGCAGCTGCCCATGGAGATGACATAGCGGGGCTCGGGCATCTGGTCGTAGACCTTGCGCAGGGCCGGCGCCATCTTGTTGGTGAGCGTGCCCGCAACGATCATCACGTCGGACTGACGGGGGGAGCCGCGCGGCGCGGCGCCGAAGCGCTCAAGGTCGTAGCGCGGCATGGCCGCCTGCATCATCTCGACAGCGCAGCAGGCCAGACCGAACGTCATCCACATCAGCGAGCCGGTGCGCGCCCAGGTGATGAGATCATCAGCGCGCGCAACCAGAAAGCCCTTGTCGGCCAGCTGATCAGACAGCCCGTCAAAGAACGGGTCATGCTTTTTGGGGTCGTAGGCCGGCACGCCGGTGCGGGCGGCGGACAATGCGGGAGCGGAGGGGTTCGCCATGATCGCTTACTCCCAGTCGAGGGCGCCCTTGCGCCACTCATAGATAAAACCGACCGTCAGCACGGTCAGGAAAACCATCATCGACCAGAAAGCGAAGATATTGCCTTCATAGATCGGGAATATCCACGGGAAGAGGAAGGCCACTTCCAGATCGAAGATGATGAACAGGATCGCCACGAGGTAGAAGCGGACGTCGAACTTCATGCGCGCATCCTCGAACGCGTTGAAGCCGCACTCGTATGTGGACACCTTCTCCGGGTCAGGATCGCTGGGCGCGAGAACCGCAGCCGCCACGATGAACCCGATCCCCATGGCCAGCGCGATGGCGAAGAAGATCAGGATGGGAAGGTATTCCAGAAGTAGCGCGTCCATGGTCCGCCCTGGCTCTCTCGTGACCGGTCCGATTATCCCGCAGGCAACCGGAAATCCTGCCTGACGGGACGCGGTCGTCAGTCCCTGACAGAAATGTTACCGGCCTGTCAAATCGGGGCGGAAGCTAGTGCGCACCGCCGCCCGCCGCAAGCCGTAACAGGCAGGAATCCGCCGAAATTTCCAGCATTTAGACACCCGTTATTGCGAGCCATTCGCATCTGGCTGGTCGAATCTCATGGCAGGTTCATGTAAGCGACGGAAAATGAACGTGTTGAACGTTGTTCCCAACGCCAGACAAACCTGCAAAAGCGCTGGCGCCCCTCTTCGTACGGACCTGATTTATGAAACGCTTCCTGATACCGGCCCTTGTCGTCATCGCGCTGGGCGCCGCCGCCATTTTCGGCTGGCAGGCTTTTGGCACCCGTAATGGCAATGCGCTGCAGATCGAAACTGCGGCCATTGAATCGCGTGACCTCTCCCGGCGCGTGGCCTCCACCGGCTCCATTGCGCCGCTGATCACGGTTGAGGTCGGCTCGCAGCTGTCCGGCCAGATTCTGGAGCTGATGGCCGATTTCAACGACGAGGTGGAAGCTGGCCAGATCATTGCGCGCATCGACCCGCAGACCTTCGAAACCCGTGTGCGCGAGGCACAGGCCTCCCTCGAGGTGGCGCAGGCACAGGTCGCGGTCAGCCAGGCCAATCTCACCCGATCGCGGTCGGAACTGCGCGAGGCTGAGCGCGCCTTCGAGCGCGCGCGCGAACTGGTGGAGCGCGGCACCTTCTCGCGCGTTCAGTTCGACACGGCCGAGACGGCGCGGGATTCGGCGAGAGCCAGCGTGCAGGTCGCCGAGGCCAATCTGAGAAATGCCCGCGCAACGCTGGACCAGCGACAGGCGAGCCTTGAAAGCGCGCAGGTTGATTTCAACCGGACCACCATCCGCTCGCCGATTGATGGCGTGGTGATCGACCGTCAGGTCGATGTGGGCCAGACTGTCGCTGCGAGCCTTAATGCGCCGGTCCTCTTCATCATTGCGCGCGATCTCTCCCGCATTCAGATCGAAGCGCGTGTGGACGAGGCCGATATTGGCCAGATCGCCGTAGGTCAGCCGGTTACCTTTGAGGTCGACGCCTTCCGCGAGCGCAGCTTTGAGGGTGCGGTGCGTCAGGTGCGCCTGGCCGCCATCACCGAGCAGAATGTCGTCACCTATACGGTGGTGATCGAGGCGGATAATCCAGGCCAGCGCCTGCTGCCCGGCATGACGGCCAATGTGAACATCATCACCGGTGAGGTGGAAGGCGCCATGACCGTTCCGGCGACTGCCCTGCGCTTCCAGCCGCGCGGGGCCGCCGAGAGCCTTGTCGTGGAAAGCAGCGCAGGCTCCGGCCAGCCGGGCCGCGGTGGGCCGGGCGCGGCCATGTTTGCCCGCCTGCTCGACCCGCTGGAGCTGCCCGCCGACCGGCGCGCAGCAGCCGAACGGGCGCTCGAAGGCGCAATGGAGAATATGCGCCGGGGCGGTGGCGGCGGCGGTGGTGGCCCCGGTGGCTTCCAGGCGGCCATCCAGCGCGCGCTGGGCGATGTGCTGACCGCCGAAGAGATGTCGCGGCTGAACCAGATGATGGCGCAGGCCGCGCAAGGCGGAGGCCG
The DNA here is from genome assembly GCA_022565665.1 of Glycocaulis sp. GTDB lineage: Bacteria > Pseudomonadota > Alphaproteobacteria > Caulobacterales > Maricaulaceae > Glycocaulis. The sequence continues at coordinate 67,626 of JAIUMI010000004.1, read as the reverse complement.
TCAGGGCGGGCAGCGCCGCGGCGGACGTGAAGAAGTGCAGCGCGGCACGGTCTGGATCCGGCGTGCCGACGGGCGCATCGAGTCGCGCCCGGTCAGGGTTGGCCTGTCAGACGGTCAACACACCCAGATCATGGGCGAAGGTCTCTCGGCGGGGGACCAGGTGGTCGTGCGCGTGCGCGAGACCCGCTGATGAGCGCGCCACTGATACGCGCCCGCCAGCTCACACGCGTCTACCGGCTGGGCGGCGGCGATGTGCACGCCCTGCGCGGTGTCGATTGTGACATCGCCGAGGGCGAGTATGTCGCCGTGATGGGCGCGTCGGGGTCTGGCAAATCCACCTTCATGAACATGCTGGGGGCGCTCGACACGCCTTCCGGCGGGGAGCTGACGATAGCCGGGCAGTCCCTGCTCAACCGCTCGCCGGATGATCTTGCCCGTTTCCGTAACGAGATGGTCGGCTTCGTCTTCCAGCAGTTCAACCTGCTGCCGCGCACCACGGCGCTGGATAATGTCGCCCTGCCCCTGCTCTATCGCGGGATGCCGGCATCCGAGCGCCGTGAGCGGGCAGCGGCTTGCCTTGAAATGGTGGGGCTGGGGGACCGTATGGACCACCATCCCTCTCAGCTTTCCGGCGGTCAGCAGCAGCGCGTGGCCATTGCCCGGGCGCTGGCCAACGAGCCGCGCATCCTGCTGGCTGACGAGCCCACCGGCGCGCTCGATACCAGGACGTCTGACGATGTGATGGACATTTTCGACCAGCTCAACGCGTCGGGCATCACCCTCATTCTCGTGACCCATGAGGCCGATGTGGGCGCGCGCGCCAAACGGCGTATCATCTTCCGGGATGGTCTAATTGTGGAGGACAGCAAATGAACCCGATGGCAGCGGTCTCCGTCGCGCTGACAGCCTTGCGGGTGAACGCCCTGCGCAGCTTTCTGGCCATGCTGGGCGTCATCATCGGCGTGGGCTCGGTCATCGTGATGATCTCTATCTCGCAAGGCGCAAAAGCCGCTGTGGATGCCCAGATCAGCGCGCTGGGCGCCAATTCGCTGCAATTGCGGCCCGGCTCCTCCTTCCGGGGCGGCGTGCGCGGCGGGGCAGGCTCGGCTGCGCCTCTGACCGATGAGGATGTGGAAGCCCTGCGTGAGGAAGTCCCCTACATCATCGCGGCGGCCGGCGTCATCCAGCAGCGCGGCCTGACGGCGCTGGTCGACGGTGTGAACTGGTCTACCGAAGTGGTGGGCTCCCACCCTGACTATTTCTTCGTGCGTGACTGGGACGTGGTGGAGGGCCGCGCCTTCACCGTGCCGGAGCTGGACGGGGCCGCGCGTGTCGCCGTTCTCGGACGCACCGTGGTCAACGAGCTGTTCCCGGCAGGCGGCGCGCTCGGCGCCAATGTACGGGTCAACGGCGTACCGCTGGAAGTGGTCGGGATACTCGCAGACCGCGGCCAGTCCAGCTGGGGGCAGGACCAGGACGATGTGATCTTCGTACCCACCACCACCATGCGCGACCGTCTGTCCGGCTTCTCGCGCGCCGGGGTCAGAAATCCGGTGCAGACCGTCTGGCTGGGCATAGATCACGCGCGCAATCTCGATATTGCCTCGGAGGAAATCTCCGACCTGATGCGCGTGCGGCGCAATATCCGGCCCGGCGCGGATGATGATTTCTCCGTGGTCAATTTCGCCGAATTCATCCGCGCGCGCAGCGAGACCGAAAGCCAGCTGGGCCTGCTGCTCGCGGCAACTGCGGTGATTTCGCTGGTCGTGGGCGGTATCGGGATCATGAACATCATGCTGGTCTCGGTGACCGAGCGCACGCGGGAGATCGGCCTGCGCCTCGCCATAGGCGCGCGGCGCGCGGACGTGAGGAACCAGTTCCTGATCGAAGCCGTGGTGCTGTGCGCGGCAGGCGGGCTGATCGGCATGGTCGGCGGGGCGATTGGCGCACTGGTGGTCGAATCGCTGGGCCAGTTTGCGGTCTCGATCGAACCGGTCATCGCCCTTGTTGCCATCGCGGCGGCGGCCGGTGTCGGTATCCTGTTCGGATTCTATCCGGCCCATCAGGCCAGCCGCCTCAACCCTATCGACGCGCTGCGTCACGAATAGGACATGTAACCTTCGCAAAAGCATCAACTGCGCCTGCTACCACTGCCGTCAGCCATCTGACAGGAGAGGTTCGCCATGAAGCGTATGTTTGCCGCCACGGCTGTGGCTCTGGCCTTTGTGCTGCCCGCCAGTGCCAACGAGCCGCGCGCCCTGCCCAATCCGCCTGCACCGCATGCGCCGGGCGCACCTTATGCGCCCACCGGCCTTCCTGACCGGATCACGCTGACCGTCGGAGCCGATCCGGCCCGCTCCGTCGGCATTACCTACCGCACCGACGCCCGCCAGAGCGTGGGCCGTCTTGAACTGGTGCGCGCCGTCCCCGGCCCCGCCCAGAACCCGGAGCGTCAGGTCTTCGAAGCCGAGACCCGCGTGCTGGAAACCGAAAATGGCCTGGCGCACCACCATCTCTTCGCGATTGACGGTCTGGAACCCGGCACCGCTTACAGCTACCGCGTTGAGGGTGCCTATGGCTGGACTGGCTGGATAGATTTCCGCACCGCCACCGACAGCGATGAACCCTTCCAGCTCATCTATCTGGGCGATGTGCAGAACTATATTGGCGAGGTCGGTCACCGCGTGATCACCCAGGCCATTCGCCACGCCGGCAATCCGGCCGTGATCACCACGGCGGGCGACTTCGTCTCCCAGCGCGCCGACATGGTCCATGACGATGAGTGGGGCCAGTGGTGGGATACCGGGCGGCATATCTATGCTTCGATCCCTCAAATTCCTGCTGCCGGCAATCATGAATACATTCCCGGCGAGATGCCCGATGGCAGCTCCGTGCGCGTGCTCGGGCCGCACTGGCCGGTGCAATTCGTCCTGCCGGAAAATGGCGTCCCGACCGCGCAGGCGACGTCCTTCTACTCCGACTATCAGGGCGTGCGTTTCATCGTGCCGGACGTGACAGCCGTGTTGAGCCTTGGCCAGATGGAAGCAACGACCGACTGGATCCGCGAGGTGGCCCTCGCCAGCGACGCCAACTGGAACGTAGTGGTCATGCACCAGCCGCTCATCACCTGTGCGCGGCCTGAAAACACCGACCTGATCCACGAGGCGTGGTTGCCCTTGTTCGAGGAGGTGGGCATCCATCTTGTCCTGCAGGGCCATGATCATTGCTATGGCCGCTGGAGCAATCTGGACAATCCGCGCCGTCCGGACGCTGAACCTGCCCCGCAGACCGGGCCGGTAAGCGTCGTGTCGGTGGTGGGCGGCAAGATGTACGCGCTCAATGACCGCGTCGCGAACGAGGCCGACCGCTGGGGCGAAGGCACCCAGTTCTATCAGCTGATCGACTTCTCGCGCGATGAACTCGCCTACACCGCCTGGACCGCACAAGGGGCGCTCTATGACGCGTTCACGCTGACCCGCCGGGACGATGGCTCGGTATGGATTGCCGACGATCTGGCGAGCCTGCCGCCGGTGCGTGAATGCGCCGACGAGGACACAGGACCGGACGGCTTTGCCTGCACGTCACGGGAGAAATAGGCTCTCAAGCCACGCGCCGAAACGCAAAAGACCGCCCGATAGGCGGTCTTTTTTTTGCGCTTTTTCCGGTTGGGGAAGTGGCGCGAGTGACGGGGCTCGAACCCGCGACCTCCGGCGTGACAGGCCGGCGCTCTAACCAACTGAGCTACACCCGCGTGGGGCCTTGCCAGCAGCGTTTCTGCCAGCGAGACGCGTTTCCTAATGGGCGCCGTTTTCCCGGTCAAGCACGTTCGGTAGATGAGGTGCCGGTAAATGCACCTGCAGCGGGTCTGCCGCTGCAAACACCACGCCGCACCCTTGGAAAAAAGCGGGACTCTGGTGGGTGGTGACGGGGTCGAACCGCCGACCTACTCGGTGTAAACGAGTTGCTCTACCAGCTGAGCTAACCACCCTTGGGACCAGAGGAGAGGCGTTTTACCGGCACCTCTCTCCCGGCGCAATCACTGCTGCTGCGCAAGAGCCTCATCGGCGGCGGCTTCGCTCGCCGCCACGCGCTCGCCGGTCCAGTCCACCAGCTCGGCCGCCGCTTCGGATGCCGCCCGGCTGAATGCGTCCACGATCGCGCTCTGGCGGTTGCTGGAGGCGCGTTGGGACACATTGATGGAGCGCAGGCCCGCAACTTCGCGATTGGCCCCGTCAATGAGCCGGGCGCGCAGGGCCACATCGGCGCGCGGCGCCCTGCCCTCGCCCTCATCATAGACCGCCTCGAAGCGGCGCAGTTCCAGTCTGAGATCATAGCGTGCAGCCACGCCTTCATCGGGCCGCGCTGCCATCACGCTTTCCGCGCGCCGGTCAAACGTGTCCATGATGAGTTCCTGCACCAGGAATGGCACCGGGCTGACCCAGCTGGCGCCGGCCATGTAGGCAATCCGCCCCTCGCCGGTATCGAGCGCCACCCTGTCTCCCGACAGGGCCCGCGGGGCAAAGGGCCGGCCGACTCGCACGACAGGCGCATCATGCGGCGCAGAAGCCTCTGCGGGCAGGTGACTGGACAGGCGGTAGAGCGTAACGCGCTGCTGCTCGGGCAAAAGCGAGACGCAGGCGGACAGGCCGACTGCCGCCATTCCGGCAAGGGCAATGGCAAGAGCGCGGACGCGGATACGCGGTATCATTGGGGCACCTCCACTTCCTCGCCGCGCGGCCGTGTCAGCAGGGCAGCAGGATCGTTTTCAAGCCCGGCCGCCAGACGCTCCAGCGTCTCGACAAGCTGGCGTATGTCATGGGCGGCGGCGTTCAGCTGATAGACGCCGTCATTGGCGAAGGTCTCAAGCCCCGGCCGGATGGCGACCAGCGCGTCATAGGTTTCCATGCTCGCCTGATTGACCGCGATGGAAGCCGCTTCGGTCTCTGCGACCATGGGCGCGACCTCTTCCAGCAGGAAACGCTCCGCCGTCTCGCCGAACTGTTCGATACTGGCAGCCGCCGTGCTCATGTCCTGCGCGGCGCGCTCCACCGCCACCACGCTGGCGCGCAGCTCTTCCAGCAGCGCTCCATTCTCGGCCATCTGGCCGGAAATGACGGCCAGATTGTCCAGCAGGACCGCGAAATTCTCCTGATTCTCCTCGCTGAGAAGCCGGTTGACCAGCAGGCCGGTTGTCTGGGCGGTTTCCAGCAGCGTCTCACCGCCCTGCACCAGCAGATCAAGCTGTGTCTGCCGGGCGAAGATGCGCGCGGGACGGTCCCCGGCGCGGGTTTCAAGCAGAGGCTGGTCAGACGAGCCCGACGAAATCTGGATATAGGAAAGGCCCGTCAGCCCCTGTGGTTCGAGCTGGGCCACGCTGTCCAGGCGCACCGGTGTGCCGGCATCGACGCGCACGCGTGCGATCACCTCGGTGGTGTCTTCCGGGTTCAGCCCGAGATCAGTCACCTCGCCGACCTGAATACCGTTGAAGCGCACCTCGGAGGCTACCCTCAACCCCCGTACAGGTCCTTCAAACACGATGTCGTACTGCTTGTACTCGCGGTCAAAACTGATCTGCGCGAGCCACATGAAGAAGAACACACCGGCCAGCGTAAGCAGGATGACGAACATCCCTACCAGCGCGTGATGGGCACGGGTTTCCATGATTAACCTCTCAACACGGCCCGCCCTCTCGGGCCGCCAAAATAGCTTCTGATCCACGGATGCTCATGCTGGGCAAGCCTTTCAAGGGTATCGACCGCAACGATCCGCTTGTCCGCGATGGCCGCCACACGGTCACAGGCCGCATGCAGGGTATCAAGGTCGTGCGTGATCATCACCACGGTGATACCCAGAGTCGGCGCAATCTCCGCCAGCAAAGCGTCGAACGCGGCTGCGGAGATCGGATCGAGCCCCGCCGTGGGCTCGTCCAGGAACAGTATATCAGGATCGAGCGCGAGCGCACGGGCAAGGCCTGCGCGCTTACGCATGCCGCCGGAGAGTTCTGACGGGTATTTGTCCGCCGCTTCCAGCCCGAGCCCTGCCAGCCCCAGCTTGAGATCGGCAATCTCGTTCATCAGCGCTTGCGGCATATCGACATGCTCGCGGATCGGCGCGCAGATATTCTCCCTGACGGTCAGGGCGGAAAACAGGGCTGACCCCTGAAACAGTACGCCCCAGCGGCGCTCCAGACGGGTGCGCTCGGCCTTGCTCATGCGCAGCATGGGCTTGCCGTCGAAGAATATCTCGCCGCGCTCTGGCGTGATCAGGCCCAGAATGGTGTGAAAGAGGACCGACTTGCCTGAACCCGACCCGCCGACAATGCCCAGCACCTCGCCGCGCCGTATCTCCAGATCCAGCCCGTCATGGACGACATGGCTGCCGAAGGCGGTGCGTAGCCCCCTGACCTCGATGATCGGCCGCCCGCTCATATGTCGAGTTCCAGATACATCATGGCAAACAGCGCATCGACCACGATTACGGCGAAGATCGCCTGCACGACCGAGGCCGTGGTGCGCGCGCCGAGGCTTTCCACATCGCCGCCCACCTTCATGCCCTGCCGGCAGCCGATAATGGCGATGATCAGGCCGAAGACCGGTGCCTTCGACATACCCACCAGGAAGTGCGTCCAGTCGATGGTGGACTGCAGGCGGGCGATGAAGAAGTTGGGTGAGATATCGAGCGTGGCCCACGCCACCAGGCACCCGCCGAACAGCCCGGCCAGCATGGCCGCCAGCGTGAGCAGCGGCGCCATCACCACGCAGGCGATGACGCGCGGGATGACCAGTACCTCGTAAGGGTCCAGCCCGATCACCTTCATGGCGTCGATTTCCTGCTGCATCTTCATCGAGCCGATGGAGGCGGTGAAGGCGGAATCCGAGCGCCCGGCCAGCATGATCGCGGTGATCAGCACACCAAATTCACGCAAGACCGCGATCCCTACGAGTTCCACGGTGAAGACCGCCGCACCGAACGTTTCCAGCAGGTTCGCGCCCATGAAGGCGACGACCGCGCCGATGAAGAAGGAAAGCGTGGCGATAATCGGCAGCGCGTTTATCCCCACCGTCTCCATCAGATAGATGGTCGGCGTCAGGCGCAGGCGGGACGGGTTCAGTAGTGAAGCGGCGAGCGTGCTGAGCGTGCGGCCGAAAAAGGCGAACGTATCCCAGGCCTCGCTGGCAAAATCCTCAACACCGGCGCCAATGCGCTCCATGAGCCGGTGCAGTCCGTAGCCGCCCGGCGCCTCTTCCTGCGGCTCTGCCACCTTGCAGCGTTGATGCACTTCCGCGATCAGGCGGCGCGCGGTCGGGTGGTCTCCGGTATAGTGCTGGTCCGCGTCCTGATCGCTGGCGCCGCGCAAACCCCGGCCCAGCATGTAGGCGCCCGATGTGTCGATCCGCCCGATCCCGGACAGGTCAATCACCATCCGGTCTGCCGGGGTGGAGGCAGCGATCTCACGCAAGGGCCGGTCCATCTTGGCGATGGTTTCCAGAAGCCAGTCGCCGGACGGTTCCAGCACAAGCTTTCCGTCGGCCTCGCGCGTGGCGAGCCCGGCCGGACGGGCTGGATCGGCGGCCGATTGCGTCATGTCCCTCCGCAGCGCCCTCTCTGACAGGACGCGTCACCCTTCTATATCAGGCGCTTCGCGTCTGCGCCCAAGGGGGTAGCAGAATTTCGCGCAATAATGGCACTGGCGTGACGCTTATCAGCCACGCCGGACCAGCAGCAGGGCGCAGATCATGCCAAGCCCGGCCGGGATGGCCATGATGGCAAAGCCGCCAGAGCCGAAGGCAGCAAAGGCAACCCCGCTGGCAAAGGTCGCCCCCGCCAGCACGAGCCCGCCTGACAGGGCCGAGTTGATGGCCTGCGCGGTGGCGGCAAGGCGTTCCGGCGCGCGCTCGCTGGCAAAGCGCAGAAACCCCAGATAGGAGGCGGCAAAGCTGAACGCGTGCAGGGTCTGCAAGGGAAAGAGCAGCCAGAGCGGTGGGCTTAGGGAAAGCGCGATCCAGCGCACGACCGCCACCGCGCCGCCGAGCGCCATCATGGAGGCCGCACTCCACCCGCGTAGCAGGCGGCTCCAGACCGCGAAGAAGATGATCTCCGCGCCTACCCCGGTCGACCATAACAGGCCAATCGCCCAGGCCGGCACGCCATCGGCCCGCCAGGCGAGCGCGGAGAAGGCGTAATAAAAGCCATGTGCGCCCTGTATCAGCGCCGAAGCGGCAAAGGCGAGCGGCAGGCCACCAGCCAGCAGCAGGGTCAGCCTGGGCGCTTCCGATGGCTCCGAGGCTTCCCTGGCAGCCTCTGCGATGCGTCCTTCAGGCAGCAGAGCCGCAGCAGCAAAGGTCAGTACCGCGCCCGCCAGCACCCAGCCCAGCACCGCCTCCCCGCCAAGCCATGAAATGAGCGCCCCGGCACCCAGATTGCCGACGATGAAGAGGCCGGACCCGATGGCGCGCGGAATGCCGAACGCAAACCCATCCCGGCGCGCCGATCCCATGGCGAAGGCATCCACCAGCGGCACGATCCCCGTCACGGCCGCGCCAGACAGCCCGGCCAGTACGAGGATGAAGACCGGATCGGTGGCTGGTACGTGTAGCAGGAAAACCAGCAGGCAGGCCGCAGAGAAGGCGAGGATGGCATCGCGCCGTCGCGTAGCCCTGTCGGACCAGAAAGCGCCCAAAGGCGCGATCAGCACCCGGCCGATCATGCCCGCCGCCGCGGCCAGCCCGATCAGCTCCGGGCTCAGCCCCCGCTCGGCATACCAGACCGGCATGTAAGGCAGATAAGCCCCGAAGCCGAAATAGAACGCACCGTAGAACAGCGCAAAACGGCTATCAGTGCGGGCGAACAGGCGGGCCGGGCTCATCGTGCCGCGCGGTGTAGCGCGCAGGAGGGCGTACGGGCAATGGGTGTGACAAGCCCTCGTCCTTCGAGACGGCCTTTCAGGCCTCCTCAGGGTGAGGGCTTTGGGAGTTCTGTTCCCTTCATCCCTCGGCCACGTGGTGTTCGAAGGACGAGGGGAAGATACGCCGACACCTGGTAAACAGCGTTCACATTGGCACTTGGCGAAGGGACGCCGCGCGTCTAGCTTCCCGCGCCAATGAAAGACGTCCTCGACCTCGCCCCGTCCGCGCCCTTGCGCGTGCTTGTGACCAGCTATCGCTCCCACCCGCATGTCGGGGGGCAGGGCGTCTATGTGCGCGAACTGACGCGCGCGCTCAAAAACGCCGGTGTGCAGGTGAGCGTGGCCTCCGGCCCGCCCTATCCCGAACTCGATGACGGGATCGAGCTGATCACCCTGCCCTCGCTCGATCTCTTCACGGTCGATAATGCGATGCTGGCGCTGCGCTGGAACCATCTCTTCAATGCAGCGGACCGGGCCGAGTGGCTGGCCCACAATACCGGCGCGTTCGGCGAGATGACGGCATTCGCCCTGCGCCTTGAAGCGTTCATCGCGCGCGAAGGCCACCGCTTCGACATCATCCATGACAACCAGACGCTTGCCATGCCGATGGCACGCATCGACGCACAGGTGCCGGTTGTCACCACCCTGCACCACCCCATCGCCATCGACCGCGATTTCGCGGTGGCCGGTGCGGAGACGCCGTTGAGAAAGCTGCTCGCCTGGCGCTGGCACTCCTTCGTCAACGAGCAGGCCCGCGCCGCCCGTGCGCTGCCCCGCTTCCTTGCCGTGTCGGACGCTGCGCGCCAGCACTATGCCGCGCGCTCCGGCATGGATGCGACCCGCGCACGGATCGCCTATAACGGCATTGATCACAATAGCTTCTGCCCCGATCTTACCGTGCCGCGTGAAGACAATCTGATTGTGGCCAGCGCCAGCGCGGATGTGCCGATCAAAGGGCTGGATGTGCTGATAGCCGCCCTTTCGAAGCTTGCTGATACCCGTCCCGATGCGCGCCTGACGGTGATCGGCGCGCTGCGTGACGGACCGACGAAAACCATGCTGGAGCGGACAGGCCTCGCATCGCGCGTGGACTTCGTATCTGGCCTGAAACGCGAGGAAATTGCCGCCCTGCATCGCCGCGCAACCGTGTTCGTGTCCGCCTCGCGCTTTGAAGGCTTTGGCTTCCCGCCCGCCGAGGCCATGGCCTGCGGCGCGCCGGTAATCGTGTCTGATGGCGGGGCGCTGCCGGAAGTCGCTGGCGATGCCGGGATCATCACGCCCGTAGGCGATGTCGATGCGCTTGCCGAAGCCCTCAATACCGTGCTCGGTGATGCCGATTTGCGCGCGCGGATGAGCCGGGCCGGGATCAACCGGGTACGCACGCTCTTCCGCTGGGAGCTGCATGCCGAAGCCGCCATATCGCTATATCGCGATACGCTGGGCCTTGCTGCCCCTGAAAAGGTGCGCGCGGCATGATCACGCTTAATCTCGATCATCTCGCCCTGAAAGATGGCGAGCGCGTGCTGGACCTTGGCTGTGGCCGGGGGCGCCATCTGCACGCGCTCTACTGGCACGAGCGCGCGCTGGACGTGACCGGTCTCGATCTCGATTTTGCCGATCTCGGCGCGGCGATTGACGGGTTTTTCGAGCTGCCGCCACCCGCGGAAAGCCCGCCCCGCTCGGCCGTGTTTTCTGTGGGTGATGCGGGCCGCCTGCCCTTTGCCGATGCCAGCTTCGACGTGGTGATCTGCTGCGAGGTGCTGGAGCATCTGCCCGATGTGGACGCGGCACTCGCGGAGATTACGCGCGTACTCAAGCCCGGAGGGCGATTTGCCCTGTCGGTGCCGCGCTACTGGCCGGAAAAGATCTGCTGGACGCTTTCGACCGAATATCACAACACGCCAGGCGGGCATGTACGCATCTTCAAGGATGGCGAGCTGCGCCGCCGGGTCGAAGCTCAGGGCTACCGCTTCTATCGCCGCCACTGGGCCCACGCCCTGCACAGCCCCTATTGGTGGCTGCAGTGCGCACTGTGGGAGAAACGGGAAACCAGCGGCGCTGTAAAGACTTACCGCAAACTCCTTGAGTGGGATCTTCTCTCCGCACCGCGCCTGACACGCTGGAGCGAGCAGGCGCTGAACCCGCTGCTCGGCAAGTCGGTTGCGCTCTATTTTGAAAAGGCGCGAGCATGAGCGCGCGTCCGCTGATCACGGGGCTGGATCTGCGCGCCTGCGCGGACCGGATCGAAGCGCTGCAGCAGCGCGACGGCGCCATTCCGTGGGTGGAGGCGGGCGTGTGGGACCCGTGGAACCATGGCGAGAGCACGATGGGGCTGGCGGTCACGGGCCGCGCCGAGGCCGTTCACGCCGCCCTTGATGCCCTCGCAGACCGGCAGGAAGACGATGGCGGCTGGACCGGGGAGCTGGGTGCTGGCATCCCCATGGATGAAAGCGGCGAGCGCATCGCGCCGCCGCCGGTCCCCGTCACCGCACGCGATACGAATTTTGCCGGCTATGCCGCCGTCACCGTGATGCGCTGCGCGCTGGCGCTGGACGAGCCGCGCCTGATCGCGCGGCATTATCCGATGGTGGCGCGAGCCATGGACTTCGTAGCGGGCCTGCAGACCGCGCACGGCGACGTGGTGTGGCGCATGCCTGATCCCGGCCAGAAGCTGGAAGAGGTCGATGCCCTGCGCGCGGGCAATGCCTCGCTCTACAAGAGCTTTGAGTGCGGGCTGCGCATGGCCGAGGCGCTGGGCGAGGAGCGCCCCGACTGGGCCCATGCCCGCGCCGGGATCGCCCATGCCCTGATCCACACGCCCGAACGCTTTGACCGCAAGGGGGTCGACCGCTCCAACTATGCCATGGACTGGTATTACCCGGTTCTCACCGGCGTTCTGACCGGCGCTGAAGCACGCGCGCGCTTGGATGCGGGGTGGGAAAGCTTCGTGGTCGCAGACCTTGGCTGCCGCTGCGTGACCGGAGAGCCGTGGGTGACCGCGGCTGAGACGGCTGAGCTGGCCCTTGCCTGCCTTGCCGCAGGCCGCCGCGATGTCGCCCGCGCTCTGGTGAGCGAGCTTGCCCCACTGGCCGCGCCCGATGGCGGATACTGGATGGGCTGGCAGTACGAGATTGGCGATGTCTGGCCGAAGGAGCGCCCGTCCTGGACGGCGGGTGCGGTAATCCTTGCCGCCGATGCGCTGGACCAGCTCTCCCCCGGCTCGGACCTCCTGATCCGTCATGCCCGCCGCGATGCGTGGCTGGAGCGCCCGCTAAAGCCGTCTGAGAAATTCGAGTGAGTTGACGCGCTCTACCGGCTCGAACAGGCCGGAAGCCACAGCCAGCTTCCATATCTCATAAGGCGGACGCCCGCCATCTGCCGGGTCCGGAAACACATCATGGATGGCGAGGATACCGCCACGCTGCACATGGCCTGCCCATGCGCGGTAATCAGCCAGAGCCGTTTCCATCGCATGCCCGCCATCGATGAACACCATGGAGAGCGGTGTGGCCCAATTGGCCCCGATCACGGCCGACGGGCCGACCAGCGCGATCACGGTCTTTTCCAGCCCCGCCAGCGCGATGGAGCGGCGGAAGGCGGGCAGCGTATCGACGAGGTCCAACTCGGCATCGAAATGGGCCGGATCGTGATAGCCTTCACCCGGCTGATGCTCTTCAGAGCCGCGATGGTGGTCGAGCGCGTACACGATGCGGCCCCGCTCCCGCGCCGCCTGCCCCAGCCACACGCTGGAACGCCCGCACCATGACCCGATCTCCAGCACTGGACCGGGCACGCTCAGAGCGCGCACATGGCGGGCAAGGGCCTCGCCCTCCTCGCGCGCGAGGAAGCCCTGAACGCTCTCAGGATCGAAAGGCGTGGCGGTGTCCATGACCGCCTAGCTGACCGGCTGGTTGCGGGCCGCCCAGCGCCGGTCGGCCAGCGCATCGGCCGCAGCGGACAGTGCAGCGATAGCTGCATCCAGACGGGTCAGAGCCTCGCTGACCGTCACCCGCTCGGTGGAGTTGAAGCCCGCACGCTCGTCAACGGTCACCGCCTGGAAGAAGGTCCGCGCCCGGCGCATCGACGCGATGACACCTTCCACGTCGGTGATGTCACGCGCCAGAAGGGCCTCGGGCAGCGGGGTCCGCGTGCTGGCTACCACGCTGGCTGCCTCGGCGACGTCATCGGCCAGCCCGGCGGCCAGCACGATATCGCCTGCCAGATAGGAGGCAGGGCTGGTGCCGGCCTCATCGAGATATGTCGCGATCGTATCGGTCTGCGCCGACGTCCCGCCCACCAGACGGCCCAGCAGGCCGCGCGCCGAGCCATCGCCGCCCAGCGTCCAGCCACCCGCTTCAGCCTGCCGCGTGCGCAGCGCGGCAATGGCTGTACGCAGGTCCTCCTGCGCGCTGACGGGTATCTCGGCGGGCGTCCGGGCCGCTATATCCATGGGCTGGCTGGCACAGGCCGCACAGCCCAGAAAAAGGGCCGCAAGGCCGACGCGAAGCGGAAATCCTTGGATCACTATGGCCTCTGCCTGTCGGTTGGCTGCATGCGGTGCGCGTATGCACCGCTTTCGCTGCCCCATAAAACCGCATAGTGTGGCGTTACTCAAAGCGAATTTGCATTGCAGGCCCGTCAATTCCATGGACACCCAGCGCAGACAGCACAGGTTGGGCCTGTATCCGGTCATCGAGCCTTACCGGACCGGAATGCTCGATGTCGGGGAAGGCCACCACATCTATTACGAAGAGAGCGGCCGCGGCGATGGCCTGCCGGTGATTGCCCTGCACGGCGGTCCGGGCGGCGGCGCAGCCCCCTCCATGCGGCGCTTCTTCAATCCCGAACTCTACCGCATCATCGTGTTTGACCAGCGCGGGTGCGGGCGCTCCCGCCCCTTCTCCGAGGTCCGCGCGAACGATACCGGCCGGCTGGTAAGCGATATCGAGGCCCTGCGCGATGCGCTGGGCGTGGAGCGCTGGGTCGTGTTTGGCGGTTCGTGGGGCGCGACGCTGGCACTTGCCTATGCGCGCGCCTGCCCGCAACAGGTCATGGCCATGGTGCTGCGCGGCGTGTTCGCGTGCACCCAGGCGGAAATCGACTGGTTCTACAGAAGCGGCGCCAACCGCATATTCCCCGATGCCTGGCAGAACCTGACGGGCCGGCTGAGCGCGGCGGAGCGTGAGGACGTGCTCAAGGCCTATCACGACCGGGTCATGCGTGCCTCGCCGCAGGAAAGACGCGCGGACGCACTGGCCTGGGCCCGCTGGGAAAACGCGCTGATAAGCCTGGTTCCGGACGCTGATGCATCCAACCCCGAGCCGCGCCGGGCCGACGCGCTCGCCCGGATGGAAACCCACTACTTTATCCATAACGGATTTCTTGAACGCGATGGTGTACTGATCGAGGACACGGCCCATCTCGCCGGCATTCCCGGCCAGATCGTGCAGGGGCGTTATGACATGGTCACCCCCGCCCGCACTGCCTGGCTTCTGGCCAATAGCTGGAAGAATGCCGCGCTGGAAATCGTGCCCGATGCCGGCCACGCCGCCGGCGAGCCGGGCATTGTCGATGCCCTCGTCCGGGCCACGGACCGCTTCGCGGCGGAACTGGGATAGCCGCTCTTCGCGGTATAGCCCGGCTCAGACACCCTCCTGAAAGCAAGAAAACCCCGGAGCCGCGACGCGGTTCCGGGGTTTTCTTGGGCTGCCTTCCGTTAGCCCTGCAGGCCCGGCAGGCTGACGCCGAATGCGTCGGCAATGCCGGCAGCCAGGATCAGGAACACAGCGATCGGCACCAGGAACCGGATCAGGAAGCGCCAGGTGTTGAACACCAGGCCGGATGCGCCAGCCAGTTCGTGCCGCATCAGCGACCGGGCGACGACCCAACCGGTGAATAGCGCGATCAGCAGCCCGCCCAGCGGCAGGAATACACTGCCTGAAAGCGTATCCAGCAGGTCGAAGAAGCCACCGGAGAAGGCAGCGCCGCAGCCCACCAGCCAGATGATCACGCCAAAGAAGATGGCAGACCCGGTCTTGCCAAAATCGGTGTGTTCCTCGGCAAAGGCCACCACGACCTGCAAAAGCGAGATTGAGGAGGTCAGCGCCGCGATGAAGGCCAGCAGGAAGAAGGCTGTACCGACATACTGCCCGGCCGGCATCTGCGCGAAGGCGCTCGGCAGGGTCTGGAAGAACAGGGCCGGGCCCGCCGCCGGGTCCAGCGCGAAGGCAAACACGAACGGGAAGATGGCCAGACCAGCCACGATCGCGACCAGGGTGTCAGCACCAGTGATGATGACCGACGAGCCTGCCAGATTGTCGGTACGCGGCAGGTAGGAGCCGTAGGTGATCATGATCGCGCTGCCGACCCCGATGGAGAAGAAGGCCTGCCCCAGCGCGGCGAGGAAGGTCTGCGGGCCGATCTCGGAGAAGTCAGGCGTGAACAGATATTCCAGCGCGCCGCCCATATCGGCGGTGAACGCGGCATAGATCACAAGCGCGAGCAGCATGGTGAAGAAGAGCGGCATGAGAATCGTCACCGCCCGCTCAATGCCCTTGGTCACGCCCAGAGAGACGATACCGACCGTCACGATCATGAAGGCGGTGTGCCAGCCGATGACGGCATTGGTATCGCCAATCAGTTCCTCGAACCGGCCTGCCACAACCTCAGGGGCCAGCCCCATGAACTGGCCAGTGCCCATCTGGAATACGTAGGCCACGACCCATCCCGCGACGACCGAATAGAAGCACAGGATGAAGATGCCGCCCGCCATCGCGACCCAGCCGGCCACCGACCAGATGCCGGGGGCGCCAGCGTTGAAGGCCATTTTCTGCACCGAGCCGACCGCAGAGCGGCGGGCATGGCGGCCCACAGACAGCTCGGCCATCAGGATCGGCAGCGCGATGAACACCACACAGACCAGATAGATGATGATGAAGGCGGCGCCGCCATTTTCGCCTGCCACATAGGGAAAGCGCCAGAAATTACCCAAGCCCACCGAGGAGCCGATAGCTGCCATAAGGAAGCCGAACCGAGTGCCCCAGGTGCTGTGCGCACCGCCGCCAATCGCCATGAGATGTCCCCCGCTGAACTGTTTGCTTGTTATGGGATGATTTGGCCGGGAGACTTCCTCACCCGGCCAGCAAGGTCAAGCGCGCTTAGCCGAAGAGACCCGCGCCTTTGGGCGGTTCCGCAGCCCGGTGAATATGCGCGCCGAGGATCAGGCCCAGCCCGATCAGCACGGTGAACATCACCGATCCGCCATAGGAAATCATCGGCAGGGGCACGCCCACCACCGGCACCAGCCCCATCACCATCGCCGTGTTGATGAAGACATAGAGCGCGAAAGTGGTGGTCACGCCCATCGTGACAAGCCGCAGGAAGACCGAGCGGCAGGACATGGCCGTGATCAGGCAATGGCCCAGGATCAGCGCGTAAAGGGTAAGAACGGCAAGGCCGCCCACCAGGCCGAACTCCTCGCCCAGCATGGTGAAGATGAAGTCGGTCTGCTTTTCCGGCAGGAAGTTGAGATGGGCCTGTGTGCCCTGCATGTAACCCTTGCCGGTCAGTCCGCCCGAGCCCAGCGCGATCTTGGACTGCATGATGTGATAGCCGGCCCCCAGCGGGTCATTCTCCGGGTTTAGGAAGGTCAGCACTCGCGCGCGCTGATACTCTTCCAGCCCGTAGCGCAGGAACATGAGTCCGCCCGCCCCGCTTGCAATGATGCCGGGCAGGATGATCTTCCAGCTGAGCCCGGCCAGAAACACCATCACGGCCCCGGTAGCGCCGGTGAGCACCGCCGTGCCGAGGTCCGGCTGCTTGGCGATAAGCAGGAAGGGCGCCACGATCATCATCAGCGGGATGATCATGCCGCCCGGTCGCGAGACATTCTCCGGCGGCAGGTCGTGATAATAACGCGCCAATGCCAGCACGAGCGCGATCTTCATGATCTCGGAGGGCTGCATGCGGATCGGGCCGAGATCGATCCATCGCTGCGCGCCCATGGCGGTAACGCCGAACAGTTCCACCATCACCAGCAGGAACAGCGCGCCAAGATATGCGGGATAGGCGAGCGCCATCCACACCCTTGGCGGCACCATCGCCACCACCAGCATTACGGCCAGCCCTGCGCCAAAGCGCGTGGCGTGGCGGATCGCCCACGGGTCCCATGCCCCGCCAGCCACCGAATAGAGCATGAGTATGCCCACCGAGCCCGTGAGCACGATCAGCAGGACGAAAGCCCAGTTGACCTCGAAGAGCTTGCCTCTCAGGTCACGCGGGACGGGCTGGGTAAAAACCGGCATGTGCCCTAACGCCCCCCTTGCGCAAGCTGGATGGGGTCATGGCGCGCCGCAATCCGGCCGGCCCGGCCGGACGGATCACGGATGATCAGATCGCGCAGAATGTCACGGGCTGGCTGCGCCGCAGAGCGGGCGCCACCGCCGCCATGTTCGACAATCACTGCCACCGCATAGCGCGGCTCTTCGGCCGGGGCATAGCAGATGAACAGGCCGTGATTGCGCAGGCGCCAGGGCAGATCATCCTGACTGCGCACGCCGCGCGCGCGCTCTTCCGCGCTGATGGAATAGACCTGGCTGGTGCCGGTCTTGCCGGCCATGCGCACCCCGTCCACCCCCAACCCGCCAAGGGACCAGTAGGAGGTGCCCCCCGGCTCGTGCACCACGCCGACATGGGCATTGTGAATTGCCTCAATATGTGCCGGGTCGTAATCCAGCCGCGGAAACTCTGGCGCGACGGGCCGGGCATAAAGCGTCGGCTCCACCGCCCTGCCCGTGGCCAGCCGCGCCGTCATCACGGCAAGCTGGAGCGGCGAAGACAGGACCGCGCCCTGCCCGATACCGACATTGTAGGTATCGCCCATCGTCCAGCCCTGTCCGGTGCGGGCACGCTTCCATTGCGGGCTGGGGAACAGGCCTCCTGCCTGGGAGAGCATGGGGATGCCGATATCGAAAAGCTGGCCCATGCCCAGCTCCAGCGCCGTCTCGCGGATGCGCTCGATCCCCAGCCGTGAGGCCACTTCGTAGAAATAGGTATCGCAGGACACCTTAATGGCATCGTGCATGTTGACCGCGCCATGGCCTTCACGCCGCCAGCAGTGGAAGGTCCGGTCGCCCAGCCGCACAGAGCCCCGGCAATTCACCCGCTCTCCCGGACGCATGACGCCGTGGCGCAGCGCAGCGAGTGAAATCATGCCCTTGACGGTCGACGCCGGGGCATAGAGTCCGTTGATCGCCTTGTTGAAGAGTGGCCGGTAGGGGTTTTCATTCAGATCGCGGAATTCGCGCGAGGGAATGCCCAGCACGAACAGGTTCGGGTCAAAGCTGGGCGTGGAGGCAAGGGCCAGGATTTCCCCGGTACGCACATCCATCGCCACCGCAGACGCACTCTGCCCGGCAAGACGCTCGGTGGCGAAGCGCTGGCTGGCGGCATCAATCGTCAGTGTAACGTCGCGGCCCGGTTCTGCGGGGCGCGACTGTTCAGGCAGTTCGCGGATCACGCGTCCGAACGCGTTCACCTCGACTTTCAACGAACCGGCAGACCCGCGCAGTTCCTCGTCGCGTGAAATCTCGACGCCCGTGCGGCCCACCCGGAAGGCGGGGTGACGCAGCAAGGGATCATTGCCTGCAATCTCCGGCGGGGCGGACTGCACATAGCCAGCCACATGGGCAAAGGCTGCGGGCATGGGATAGGTACGCACCTCACCGACATCGGGCATCACGCCGGGCAGTTCTGGCAGGTGCAGATTGACCCGGGAGAAGGTTTCCCAGTCCACCCCTTCAGCCACGGTGACAGGCTGGAAGCGCGGTGTACGGGCCAGTTCACGCAGCACACGCTCGCGCCGGGCTTCGCCCAGCGGCATGAAGCGCGAGAGCCGGTCCAGCGCCAGCACAGGATCGCCCGCCTGCTCGCGCACGATATAGATGCGGTAGCTGTCACGGTTCTCCGCCACGGTTTCCCCGAACCGGTCGAGAATACGGCCGCGCGTCGGCAGCTGGATGCGGAAAGAGAACTGGTTGTTGTCGGACAGAACCCGGTACTGATCCTCGTTGAGGATCTGCAGATTGTAGAGCTGGGAGCCGATAGCGGCGAAAACACCTACCCCGCCCGCGCCCAGCATGAAGGTGCGGCGATTGAACTGGGACTGGGATTCCTGTTTGTCGCGGCGCATGGCGAAAGCTGTTCAGCGATTCCCTAACCGAAAGTGGAACGTTCACGCCTTCGCGCAAACATCCAGCAAGCCGCCGGGAACACGATCAGCGTGATCACCGCCTCGGTGACAAGGCTCGTCGGGTCGGCAGGCTGGCCAATAGATAACGATCCTGCCGCCCAGGCTACCAGTGTGGCAATCGCTGTCAGCACAGAAAAGCGCGCGACCAGCAGCACGTACTCGCGTGCGGACGGCTCGGTAGAGCGCAGGCGGGCAATCGTGAAGGCGATGAGATAGGCCAGCGCCCACAGGCCCAGCGGCCCGCCTGTCAGCAGATCCTGCAACAGACCGGTGGCGAAGATCAGCCAGGGCGGCACATAGGTGGGATGGCGCACCGACCAGATGAACAGCACGATAAGCGGCACGAAGGGCACCGGGAAAGATTGCCCTTCGGGCAGGCGCAAGGGTGCCGCCACCAGCAGAAGGGCGAACAACAGGCTCAGCCCCATTCCGGTAAAGGTCGGCCAGGTCGAATTGCGCTCCAGATTGGCCCGCATCACGCCTCCTCCTCGTCGTCGGACGGCGTGGGATCAGCCTCGGCGGGCAGCGGAACCGTGATGGTCTGCGCGTCGGAGGGAGGCACAGCCGGCACGCCCGCTGCTCCGGCAACGCCCGGCGGCAGCAATATGCCCGGCGTGTCGGCCGGCTCGGTCACGGGCTCGAACGGCCATATCCAGACCAGATCAATCGGCGCGGCACTGGAGTAGAGCGCCACGCGCCAGACACCGCGCCGGTCACGCACCGCCTCGCCGACGGGCAGTCCGCGCGGAAGCACATTGTCGTCGCCGGAGGTGACGATCCGGTCGCCCTCCTCAAGTTCCGGCGCGCGGCCCAGATATTCCAGCCGCGGAAACTCGGTATTGTCCCCGATCAGCATGGCGCGCGCATTGGACCGGTCCGCCATCACCGCCACACGGCTGTTCAGGTCCGTCAGGAGCAGGATTCGCGAGGAGCGCTCGCCCACATCAATGGTGCGGCCCACCACGCCATAAATATTCAGCGCGGGATAGCCCGGCTCCACGCCATGCGCGCGTCCCACACCGACAAGGCGTGTGTTCACAAACGGCCCGCCTGTTTCGGTCACCGCCCAAGCAGTTATGCGTCCGCGCGGCAAGGGCGGATCCAGATTGAGCAATTCCTGCTGGCGGCGCATCTGCTCGGAATAGTTGAGGGCCACATCGCGCCAGGCGCGCAACTCGGCCATTTCCTCACGCAGGGCGCGCACTTCCTCGGCCAGTTCTATCTGGCGGCGCCACCATGGTCCGACATTGTAAAGCCCCCGCAAGGGCTGGGCAGCGGCCTCAAGGACGGGAATGGCCGCGTCATTGAAGGCGGCGCGGAATATCGTGACCGCTTCAACGCGATCCTGTGGCCGGTCCGCCGCCAGAAGCGCCGCCGAAGCTGCGATCAGCACAAACAGCAGGGTGCGCGAGAAGCGCACCCCCTCTTCTGCCCCCTGCCGCGCTGAACGCCATTGCGCCACCGCCCGGCACCTCCTCTAGAGACTCATGACCGAGCCGACTATACCGCCTCTGACAGGATTGGCCGCCAGATCTTCAGGTTTTCAACCGCCTTGCCGCAGCCCAGCACCACACAGGAGAGCGGCTCGTCAGCAAGGCTCACCGGCAGGCCTGTCCGGTCACGCAGCTCGGTATCAAGATTGCGCAGCAGCGCGCCGCCCCCGGTCAGCACGATACCCTTGTCCACAATGTCGGCAGCCAGCTCGGGCGGGGTCGCTTCGAGCGCCTGCTTCACTGCCTCCACGATCTGCTCCACCGGTTCAGACAACGCATCGGCGATCATCGCTTCGGTGACGGCAATTTCGCGCGGCACGCCGTTCATCAGGTCGCGGCCCTTGATCTCCAGCGTCAGACCCTCGCCCTTCGGGGGCGGGCTGGCCGAACCGATTTCCTTCTTGATGCGCTCTGCCGAGGTTTCACCGATCAGCAGGTTCGCCGAACGGCGGATATAGTTGATGATGGCCTCATCCATCTTGTCGCCGCCCACACGTACCGAGCGCGAATAGACAATGCCGGAGAGCGACATCACGGCCACTTCGGTGGTGCCGCCGCCAATATCCACGATCATCGAACCGGTCGGTTCGTCAATCGGCAAGCCCGCACCAACCGCCGCCGCCATCGGCTCGTCGATCAGATAGACCTTGCGGGCACCGGCCCCGAGCGCGCTTTCATGGATCGCGCGGCGCTCCACCGCGGTCGCGCCGGACGGGACGCAGATCACAACCTGCGGCGAGACGAAGCTGCGCCGGTTGTGCACTTTGCGGATGAAGTGGGCGATCATTTCCTCCGCGACGTCGAAGTCGGCGATCACCCCGTCGCGCATCGGGCGGATGGCCTCCACATTGCCGGGCGTCTTGCCCAGCATCAGCTTGGCTTCCGCGCCCACGGCCTGAACGTGCTTTCGCCCCTTCTCCACCTTGTAAGCAACGACCGACGGCTCGTTCAGCACCACGCCGCGGCCTTTCACATAGACCAGCGTGTTCGCCGTACCTAGATCGATAGCAATATCAGCGGAGAGAAGCCCGAATACGCTTGCAAACATTAAATTGTACCTGTGGACCGGAGGCGATGGGCCGGCTGGCGGACGCAGATGGAAACGCTAATCTCCCTTGTGCGATGCGCCGTCCCCGATTGCAAGAGACGAGGTGCCGTCCTCAGCCCCTCCATCAGCAGATTTCAGGCTGGCGGCTTCGCGTCCCGTATCCGTGCGGCCCAGCCACCGGCGTGCCATGAGCATGGCCATGAGCCAGCCAAATGCGGTCAGGGCGAGGATCGCCGCCACCCAGAGCCCGCTGCCGGTCAGGAGCGCGATCACACTGCTGCCCGCAAACGCCACCAGAGCGATTTTCGGAATGATGCCCAGAGCGGTACCGGCCATGAAGACGAAGAACCCCATGCGCGACACGCCCGCCGCCATGTTGATGACGATGAAGGGGGCAGAGGGCACATTGCGGATGATGGCGCTGGCCCAGAAGCCATTGCGCCCGACGAAGGCCGACACCCGGTTGACGGTGTCGCCGCCATAGCGGCGCACCACATCGGCGCCGAGTATGCGCCCGGTCCAGAAATTGGCCGCCGCCGAAACCATCGTGCCCAGCCAGGAATAGGCAAACCCGCCAAGCGGCCCGAAGGCCAGCACCGCAGCCGCGATCAGCGCAAATTGCGGCGCGCCGATATAGGAAAACGCGGTGAACGCCAGAATGGTCAGTGGCAGCGCGTACCATTCGCTCGCGGCCTCAGCCAGCCAGGCCTGGACATGGCCGGGCTCGATGCCAAAGGCGAAGCGGCCGACAAGAAACACCGCTATCACCAGCCCGAACAGGGCAAGCGATATAGACACCGCACGCACGGCGCGTGCATCCATCGCATTGAGGAACGTCAGGACTGCATTCATCCCGCCCTCATAGCCTTTTCGGTCGCGGCGCGCCATGCAGGCAATGTTCCAGAACTTACACCCGCTCGATCAGACAGGCATCACCATAGGAGAAAAAGCGGTAGCGCTCCGCAATCGCGTGGGCATAAGCCGCCTGCATTTCCTCCAGCCCCGCCAGTGCACTCACCAGTATGAAGAGCGTGGATCTGGGCAAGTGGAAATTGGTGATCAGCGCATCGGTGACCCGGAAATCATAGCCCGGCGTGATGAAGATGGCGGTTTCAGCAGAGCCCGCCTCGACCTTGCCGGTAGCCGCCGCGCTCTCGATGGTGCGCAGAGCCGTGGTTCCAACGGGGATGACGCGGCGCCCCCCTGCCTTTGCGGCATTGATCGCGGCAGCCGCCGCCACGGCGATCTCATACCATTCGGCGTGCATGGTGTGCTCGGCGACGTTCTCTGTCTTCACCGGCAGGAAGGTGCCCGCCCCGACATGCAGCGTGACCTGCACCGTCTCCACACCGCGCGCGGCCAGTGCCGCAAACAGCCGGTCGGTAAAATGCAATCCCGCCGTCGGCGCAGCGACCGAGCCCTTCTTGTCGGGGTCAGAGAACAGGGTCTGGTAATCAGCCCGGTCCTCGGCATCCGGCGCGCGTTTCGAGGCGATATAAGGCGGCAGTGGTGGATTGCCTGCCGCTTCCAGTGCTGCATCAAGTTCTGGGCCTGACGCGTTGAACTTTAATGTAATTTCTCCACCATCAGCCTTGCCGGTGACGCTAGCTGACAGGCCTTCCGCGAAGCCGATCAGATCACCTTCACGCAGGCGCTTGGCAGGCCGCGCAAAGGCACGCCAGCTATCGCCGCTGACGCGTGTGTGCAGGTTCACCTCGATGCGCGCCGGTCCGCCTCCACCCGCTTCGCGCGCGGGCCGTTCGCCCGTCAGCGCCGCCGGGATGACGCGGGTATCGTTGAGGACGAGCAGATCGCCCGGCTGCAACAGCTCCGGTAGCTCCAGCATGGTGTGATCGCCCAGCGCTCCGCCGCGCCCGACATGCAGAAGACGCGCGCTGTCGCGCGGCCGGGCAGGCCTCAGCGCGATGCGGTCCTCTGGCAGGGCAAAATCGAAATCGGAGAGCTTCATGGGGATTCCAAACCTGTCATCACCCGCTTTATGCGGGTGACCCATGCCTGCAAAGAACGGTCAACCGGACACTCTCAGGCATGGGTGGCCCGGACAAGCCGGGCCATGACAACTTCCCCCTACTGAACCGTCGCCTTGAGGATCTTGCCCGGATTGCGGGGCGGTTCGCCCTTGGGCAGGGCGTCGACAAATTCCATGCCCTCGATCACCTCGCCCCAGACGGTGTAGCTGTTGTCGAGATAGGGCACGGCATCCAGGCAAATGAAGAACTGGCTGTCAGCGGAGTTCGGATCATTGGTGCGCGCCATGGACATGGTCCCGCGCACATGCGGCTCGGAATTGAACTCGGCCGGAATCTTGGTGCCCGATCCGCCCATGCCGGTGCCGTCCGGGCAGCCGCCCTGGGCGACAAAGCCGTCAATCACCCGGTGAAAGCTGACACCGTCATAAAAGCCGCTTTGCGCCAGCTCGGTAATGCGCGCCACGTGCTTGGGTGCCAGATCGGGGCGCAGGCGGATTTTGACATCGCCCCCGGTGTCGAGGGTGAAGATGAGGGTATCAGCCAAGGGAACTACTCCGTGATGCAAGCGGGACAGATGGGGGTTAAAGCGCGTGCGACCGGCAATTACCAGTCCGGATGATCGTAGGGGACGTACCCCTTCCACCGCCACGGCAGCCCGGTCTCCCCCAGCAGCGCATCGGCGAGGTGGAGGAAGGTGCTGTCACCGCGCGCGCTGTTGGAAAGAATGAGGAGACAACGGGCCGCCTCGATCAGGCAGAGCGCGTAATTATTGGTGCCGTCATCATTGCCCTCCTTGAAGATGGCGCGTCCATACGGCGTTTCGTAAATCCCCCAGCCGAGCCCGTAGGACAGGGCGATTTCGGCGTTCTCGTCGGTATCCTCGGGCAGGTGGGAAGGAAACTGGCGCCGCGAGATGATGGCAATATGAGGCGAGGTCAGCTCGGTGAACGCCGCCTCGCTCAGCCCCTCGCGACGGATCAGGCCGGCAAGGAAAGCGGCATAATCATCCAGCGTGGTGTCCATGGAGCCTGCGACGACGGCACGGCTGCGCTGACGATGCTCCACATACTGCCCGTCCCGGTCATAGCCATGCGCCAGATTGCCGGCGAAGTCGTCCCGCCATGTCATGGACGTGCGCGTCATGGCGAACCGCTCAAAGACGCGCGTCTGCATTTCCTGCCCGATATCGAGCCCCAGCCCCTCCTCCAGCGCAAGCTGGAGTATCTGCAAGCCTTCACCGGAATAGACATAGCGCTCGCCCGGTTCGAAGAAGAAGCGCAGGCGCTGGTCATCAAGAAACCAGCGCCAGTTGGGCAGGCCCGAAGTGTGCGACAGCAATATGCGCGGCGTCAGCAGCCGCCAGCGCTCATCGCCTTCCAGATCGCCATAGCGCTCATAGTCCGGCAGGGGCCGGGGCAGGATATCGGCGATGGAGGCATCAAGATCAACGAGCCCCTCATCAGCGAGCTGGGCCACCATATAGCCGAAGGCGGCTTTGGTGAGTGAAGCTCCATACATCACGGTATCAGTGCGCAGGGGCAGTTCATTGTCCACGTCCCGCCAGCCATAGGCGCGCGCGAAAACCACCTGGCCGTCGGCAACAAGCGCAAGGGCAAGCCCCGGCACGCCGGCTGCCTCCAGCCGATCCTGCACCGCGCGGTCAATATATTCCGCCGGGAGCACGGACCCGTCAGGACGAACAAAAACAGCTTCGTCACCGGATGCGGCACAGCCTGCAGCGGCTAGACCAAGGCACAGAGCCGCGGCAGAAACCGCGCGGATCATCCCCCGATCCTCACCGGCACTTCGATATCACAGACATCAGGCAGCCGGTCACGATTGGCCTGACGCAGCGCATCGAGATAGACGGCGAAATCGGGCGTGTCGGTGTCGAAAACCTGAATGGTCAGGCGCTCGCTTTCAGGCAGCTCACTGGCGATGCGCGCTGACATGATGAAGTCGGGGCGGAAGCCCATCGTCTCGCCCATCGTGCCGACCCGGATGGCCTGCACCGCGTCCTGCCCCGCGCGCACTCGTCCCCAGACGGTGTAGATCGCTTCAAGGTGGGTGGCGTGAGCGCGGGTGATGTAGAACTGGCTGCGGGCAGAATTGGGATCACTGGTGCGGGCCATGGCGGCGGCGCCCCGGCAGTGGAGAAGCCAGGATTCCACCACGCCGTCCTCGCGGATGAAGGCCTGCCCGGCCGGAACGGTGGATGACGGGAAGCCCTGCCAGAATCCGGCCCGCGCGGTCATATTGTTCTCACGCGGATTGACCGGCCGGTCCTGCAGTTCGGACAGCATCATTTCTTCCGGCCTGCGCTGGATCAGGAACTCGGCCTGCAAGGGCGCCACATCGGCTGCCAGCCCCGGATTGTCAGCCGCGCCGCCACCCTGGGCCATGAAGCCCTCGATCACACGATGCCAGACCTTGCCATCATAGAAGCCTTCGGCAACCAGCTCGCGGATGCGCGCGACATGGTTGGGCGCAAATTCCGGTGCCAGTTCGATCCAGATATCGCCATGGCGCGTGGAGATCACCAGCAGATTATCCGGATCGACCGTGCGCCAGGCCGCTTCGGGTGCATCAGCAATGATCTGACGGGCCGCGTCCGGCCCCGTGGGGATACCGTCGCGCGCATAGCGGCTGCCGCTCGCCTCCTGCGTGCTGGCGGCGCTGGCCTCGGTGTCGGACGTGTCCGCACAAGCTGTGGCGGCGAGCGCCAGCGCGCTGACACAGGACAGAAAGAAGGGAGCAGCGGCGGTGCGGATCATTTGGCAAACCTCTCCAGAACGCGGGTTTTGATCGTGGGTGGCACGAAGGCCGTGATATCCCCGCCCAGCCGGGCAATTTCCTTCACGAGGCGTGAAGCGATGGCCTGATGGCGCGGGTCCGCCATCAGGAACACCGTCTCGATGTCAGGATTGAGGCGCTGGTTCATGCCGACCATCTGAAACTCGTACTCGAAGTCCGATACGGCGCGCAGCCCCCTGATGATTGAACTGGCCCCCACCTCCTCGGCAAAGTGCATCAGCAGGCCGGAAAACGGCTTCACCTCTATCACCGTCTCGCCGGTGTATTCGCGCGTCAGGTCCAGCGCCATCTCCACGCGCTCATCCAGCGAGAAGAGCGGACGCTTGTCCTCATTGCGGGCAATGCCGATGACCAGCTTGTCATAGAGCTTCACCGCGCGGCGCACGATATCGATATGCCCGTTAGTCAGCGGATCGAACGTGCCGGGATACAGGGCCACGCGTTCTTTCATCACGCCTCTCCCTCAGCCGGGGGCAAGGTGTCCATACCCTCAACGCCGTCTTCGCCTTCCTCATCGCCGTTTTCCGCGATCCGGGCGACCGAGACAACCTTCTCGCCATCGGCCAAGCGGATCAGGCGTACGCCCTTGGTGGCGCGGCTGGCGATACGCACCGCATGCAGCGGGAAGCGGATGAGCTGACCGCCATCGGTCACGGCCATCACCGTGTCACTCTCGGCCACGATGAAGCAGGCGGCCATGGGTTCGGGCTGACGCTTGTCCTTCGTCCATACGCCCTGCCCGCCCCGGCTCTGCGGGAAGTACTCGTAGGAGACCACCCGCTTGCCCATGCCCGAGGACACAACGTTCAGCAGCAATTGCTCGCGCTCGCGCAGCTCGGCCCAGCGCTCTTCGGAAAGGGTGATGTCCTCGCCCTCATCCTCGTCGCCAGCGTCAATTTCGGGCGTATCAAGCTCTTCGTCGCCTTCAGTGCGCATTTCGGCGCGACGGCGTTTGAGATAGGCACGTGTTTCGGCCCGGCTGATCTCCACCGCGTCGAGAATGGCCATGGAGATGATGCTGTCGCCCTTTTCCATGCGTATGCCGCGTACGCCGGTAGAGGCCCGGCTGGCAAACACGCGCACATCGGTGACGGGGAAGCGGATCGCCTTGCCGTTGGCGGTGGCCAGCAGCACGTCCTGATCCTTGTTGCACAGACGCACATCCAGGATGCGGCCATCCTCGTCCGGGTCCAGCTTCATGGCGATCTTGCCATTGCGGTTGACCTGCACGAAGTCGGACAGCTTGTTACGCCGGACGGTGCCGTTGGTGGTGGCAAACATCACGTCGAACCTGCCCCACTCGGCCTCATCCTCCGGCAGGGCCATCACAGAGGTGATGAACGCGCCGTCGGACACGGCAGGCAGCAGGTTCGTCAGATACTTGCCCTTGGTGTTGGGCGCGCCCAGGGGCAGGCGCCAGGTCTTGGTCTTGTAGACCATGCCGTCAGAGGTGAAGAACAGCAAAGGCGCATGGGTGGAGGCGACAAAGAGCGTGGAGACGAAATCCTCATCCTTCATCGCCATACCCGCGCGGCCGCGCCCGCCCCGGTTCTGCGCCCGGTAGAGGGAAAGCGGGGTACGCTTCACATAGCCGCCATGGGTGAGCGTGACGACCATCTCCTCGCGCGGGATGAGGTCTTCATCCTCGATCTCGAAATCACCCTCAAGGATCGCGGTGCGCCGCGGCACACCAAAGCGCTCCTTGGAATCCAGGAGCTCCGCCTTGACGATCTCGCGGATACGCACAGGGCTTTTGAGGATATCGAGAAGATCGGCGATCTCCGCGGCAAGTTTTTGCGCCTCTTCGGCAATCTCGTCCCGGCCAAGCGCGGTAAGGCGGTTCAGGCGCAGATCGAGAATGGCGCGGGCCTGCTCGTCGGTCAGGAAGATCGTGTTGCCCTCACGCACGATGGAGCGCGGGTCGGCGACCAGCTGCACCAGCGAGGCCACGTCGGCGGCAGGCCAGGCGCGTTCTTTCAGCTGTTCGCGCGCGGTCGCAGGGTCCGGCGCTGCGCGGATCAGACGGATCACCTCGTCGATATTGGCCACTGCCACCGCAAGGCCGATCAGGATGTGGGCGCGGTCGCGCGCCTTCCTCAGGTCGAACTTCGCCCGGCGGGCCGTGACCTCCTTGCGGAAGGCAATGAAGGTCTCAAGGAAGGTCTTCAGGCCCGCCTGCTGCGGCTTCCCGCCGATAAGGGCCAGCATGTTGACCCCGAACGAGGTCTGCATCGGGCTCCAGCGGTAAAGCTGGTTCAGGATCACTTCCGGGTTGGCATCGCGTTTGAGCTCGATGACGACGCGCATGCCGGAGCGATCGGATTCGTCGCGCAGATCGGAAATGCCCTCGATGCGCTTTTCGCGCACCAGATCGGCAATCTTCTCGATCATCGAGGCCTTGTTCACCTGATAGGGAATCTCGTGAACGATGATGGCCTGACGGTCCTTGCGCACTTCCTCGATACTGGTTTTCGAGCGCACCAGCACCGAGCCACGACCCGTCAGAAGGCCATTGCGCGAACCTGTCCGGCCGATGATCTCGCCGCCCGTCGGGAAATCCGGCGCAGGCACATATTCAAGCAGGTCCATCTCGCCGAGCGACGGATCTTCGAGCAGGGCCACGGTCGCATCAACCACTTCAGAGAGGTTGTGCGGCGGGATGTTGGTCGCCATGCCGACCGCGATACCCCCCGCGCCGTTGACCAGCAGGTTGGGGAAGCGGGCGGGAAGGACAATCGGTTCGCGCTCTGACGCGTCGTAGTTTTCCTGATAATCGACCGTTTCCTTGTCGATATCGGCCAGCAAGGCTTCCGCCGGCTTGTCCATGCGGATTTCAGTGTAACGCATGGCGGCGGGCGGATCGCCATCGACCGAGCCGAAATTGCCCTGACCGTCGAGGAGCTTCAGCCCCATCGAGAAGTCCTGTGCCATGCGCGCCAGCGCGTCATAGACCGCCTGGTCGCCGTGCGGGTGGTATTTACCGATCACGTCACCGACGACGCGGGCCGATTTGCGGTAAGGCTTGTCGTGGGTATAGCCCTGCTCGTGCATCGACCAGAGAATGCGCCGGTGCACCGGCTTCAGGCCGTCGCGCGCATCGGGGATGGCGCGGCTCACGATCACGCTCATCGCGTAATCGAGATAGGAGCGGCGCATCTCCTCCTCGATGGAGATAACCGGACCGCCCTCCGGGCGCGGCGGTTCCTGGCCGCCCGGGCCATTCCCGTTCATGCCGGAATCGTCCATGCCGGGTTCGTCCGGGCCGGGCTCGTTGGGTGTGTCGCTCAAGCGGGTCTGTCCTGTAGTCTGGCCGGTGCCGGAACAGCACCGGAAAGGGAAGGTCCGGCACGCGGAATCACGCGCGCGGGCAAAGCTGCCACGGGTTTACCAATTGCGGGCTTACGCGGCAAACCGCGAGGTGTTGTTCGCCCTGCACGCGGCGCAACATAACGCCCTTTTCATTTGCTCCGCCGGACCTGGGCCCTAGGCTTTCGCGCCATGCATGCAAATCTGGGGAGGAAACCGATGAAACTCACACGCAGAGCCGCCACACTGGGGTTGGCTGCCGGCACCGCTGCGCTGGCCGCCGGGAACACGTTCGCGCGCCGCGAGGATACGCGCTGGAGCAACGCGCCGGACCTGCCGTTCCCGGTGCAGGAAATCTACCCCGCTTTGATGGACGGCACGCTCTATGTGATAGGGGGCTTTGCCACCGGCATTTCGGAGCGTCCGCTGGACATTTCAGACCGCGTTCTGGCCCTCACGCCGGGCGTCGATGAAAGCTGGCGCGACCTGCCATGCCTGCCTGCACCCAACCACCACCCGCAATGTGTCGGCCTTGACGGCACGCTCTACGCCATGGGCGGCTTCACCACGGAGAATGAGGGCGTCTGGTCGATGATCGGGCGCGTCTACACGCTGCGCCCCGGCGTTGACCAGGCCTGGCAGCGCGGGCCGGATCTGCCGGGGCCATGGGCGGAGAATGTGGCCGTGGCGCTGAACGGACGCATCCATGTCATCACCGGGCGACGGCCCTCCGGCGCGCAGAACTCCACCTGGGCCCACCAGTCGGACGTGAACGCCCATCTCATGCTCGATCCTGACGCGGGGGAGTGGGTCACCCTGCCCGCCGCACCGACCGCGCGCAATTCTGCCGCCGCAGCGGTGCTGAACGGCAAGATCCATGTCGTCGGCGGTCGCACGACCACAGGCGGCAACACACCCGCGCACGAGATCTACGACCCGGAGGAGAATATGTGGCGGCGGGCCGCGCCCCTGCCCCAGCCCCGCACCGGCCCGCTCGGCTCTGGCGGACTGGCCACCGCTGCCGTCGGCGATACGCTCTACATCTTCGGCGGTGAGTGGTTTGAGGATGGCGGCGGCGTGTACGATCAGGTCTGGGCGTGGACCGAGGCCAGCGACGCATGGGAAGAGGTCTCCCGCATGCCCACTCCGCGCCACGGGCTCGGCGCGCACGCCATTGACGGGGCCATCTACACGATTGGCGGCGCAGCTCAGCGCGGCGCGGTCGATACCAGCGCCGCAGTGGAGGTGTTCAGGCCGTAGCGGCAGGAACAGGGACCCGCTGGTCGGACGCTAGCGGGTCCAGCCGCTGACCTCACCCAAGGCCGCTTCGACGATCTCCGCGCGCAGGCGCAGCTGCGCGGCCGGATCAGGCATGTCGATATTGAGCGCGAACAGCCAGGTCTCGCCCTCAAACTCCAGCCAGCCCACATACCAGCCAATGTCCGGCTCGCCGTCAAAGCGCCAGCCGGTCTTGCCGCGCAATATCCAGTCCTCGCCGGAGCCCTGCTCCATCATGGCGATGACGGTTTCCATCGTGCCCGCGTCAAACGGCAGATCGCGGACGTGAAGGCGGGAGAGAAAACCGATCTGCTCGCGCGCGCTGATTTCCAGCGGCCCGTCCAGCCAGAAGCGGTCCATGTCCGCATCGCCGCCGGTTTCGCCATTGCCGTAATCCAGCGCGGCGATATGAACCGTCATCGCATCCCGCCCCAGCTGTCGTGTCCAGTGCTGATAGGCCCAGACGGTGGAGCGCTGGAACGCTTCGGCAAAGCTCTGGTCCTGATTCCAGACCGCAAAGGCATGCTCCGTCCCGTCCCAGGCCAATGCGTTATCCGGCCCGGAGACGGTGCCGGACTGCAGCAGGATCAGGCTGTTGGGAATCTTGAACGTGGACGCCGGAATGAAGCGCGTATCGGCCCGTTCCCCGCCACCTGTCCACTCCCTGCCGTCCGAAACACGTTGAACGGTTATCGTGCCCCTGACACCGGCCTCATCCAGCAAAGGATCAAGCTCCTGCGCTTGTGCGGGAACAGCCAATGCAGCAGCCATCAGGGCAGCGGCGAATATCCGTGTCATGCGAGTCTCCATGTCCCTCCTCCGGCGCGCCGGAAGCAGAGCTCTCATACTGTTAGTCATCGCCGCTGCCCCCCCGGGAGCGGCAAGAAATCGGCTTCGCAAGCGCCTGCCGCGGCCGCGGCCCGCAGATGCCGGTCAAGAAACATAACCGCATCGCGTACCGCTACGTCTTCGGACAGGATGAAGTGGTCGCCTTCATACACAGACAGCTCGAGCGCGTGATCCGGGTTGATCCTGTCAGCCCGTTCCAGCGCCGTCTGCGCCATGTCCAGCGCAGGCCAGACCTGGTCTGCGTCACCGGCCATCATGAGCGTCGGCGTGGAAATCCGCTCCACCGGCATTTCGGCTGTGCGGCTAGCAGGCGCGTTCCGGAGCGCATGCTTCAGATATCGGCTGACATTGGGAAAATCGAACAACACGTCGAAGATGTGCGGTGATAACCAGGGATGGCGCACGAATGCCATCGCCTCCCCCTGCATCGCCCAGCTGGAACGAACCGACAGCGTCACATAGGGCGTCTGCCAGACAACATGGCTGGGGGCGACGGCTACAATGGCATCCAGCAGCGGCCCTTCGGCTTCTGATAGCGTATCGCCATAAGATGCCATCAGCATGGCAAGCTCGCCGCCCTTTGAGGCGCCGATAAAGCCGATACAGCGCCGCTCATTGCCGCCAGTTTGCCGGGCCTGCGCTATCGCGGCCACTATGGGCTCCAGATCACGCTCCACAAG
The DNA here is from genome assembly GCA_022565665.1 of Glycocaulis sp. Taxonomy (GTDB): domain Bacteria; phylum Pseudomonadota; class Alphaproteobacteria; order Caulobacterales; family Maricaulaceae; genus Glycocaulis. The sequence goes on along the minus strand of JAIUMI010000004.1, from coordinate 35,013 downwards.
GCGCGCAGGTGTCCCCTCCACGCCGAAGTAAGCCATGGTGCGGATCGAATAGCCCGACCGGACCAGCGGCAGCAACAGGCGCCCACCTGTCCAGAAACCGCCTTCCGCGCCACCGGCCAACACAATCATTGCGGGATGTTCCACCAATGGGTGGTCAACCTCCAGATCGCGGACAGCGACATCACCAATTACCCGCTCATCGTTGCCAAGAAGCGTGACACGGGACTGGCCGCGATCAATGGCGGCGCTGGCAGGATGTTCTTCCGCGCTAGCCAGCAGAGCTGCAATCAGTATGGCCGCCCGGACCGGCACATCAACGCCCTAGAACGGGATATCGTCGTCCAGCGTGTCGGAGGCGAAGCTCTCGCGCGGACGGTCATTGTCGCCGCTGGAGGAGCGGTCCTCCATGCGGCCATAATTGCCGCCGCCGCCCTCACCCTTGCTGTCCAGCATGGTCAGCTCGCCGCGATATTTCTGCAGAACGATCTCGGTCGTGTAGCGGTCCTGCCCGTTCTGGTCCTGCCATTTGCGGGTCTGCAGGGAGCCCTCAATATACACCTTGGCGCCCTTCTTGAGATAGTTCTCCGCCACCTTGGCGAGGTTTTCGTTGAAGATGACCACGTTGTGCCATTCGGTCTTTTCGCGGCGCTCACCGGACTGACGGTCCCGCCAGGTCTCCGAGGTCGCTACCGGAAATTTCGCCATCCGGTCGCCGGACGGCATGGCCTTCACTTCCGGGTCCGCTCCCAGATTGCCGATAATGATCACCTTGTTGACACTGCCTGCCATATCCGAACCCCGTGCTTGCACTTTTCCCTAAAATGTTCACATATTGTTCCGCCCGTCAACGGGCGAGTCGCCAAGTGAATTTTCGCGGCCATCACACTCCATCAGGGCGGGGGTGTCCATGCGGGCCGTGAGCACAATCGCACCGCGAGGTGCAAACAGACGTCCGGCAAGGTGGCGGCGCGCCAGCTTGCGGCTTATTTAACCCCGGTCAGTCCGCCCCGGACCGGCCCCTTGCAGATTTGTGGATGTCCGCCTGATGCCCGACCCCTTGAAACACATATCGGTGCGCGGCGCGCGCGAGCATAACCTGAAAGACATCTCGGTCGATCTTCCGCGCGACCAGCTGATCGTGTTCACAGGCCTCTCCGGATCGGGCAAGTCCTCGCTGGCGTTTGACACGATCTATGCGGAGGGCCAGCGCCGCTATGTGGAGAGCCTTTCGGCCTATGCGCGACAGTTCCTGGAGCTGATGAGCAAGCCGGATGTGGACTCCATTGAAGGGTTGTCGCCCGCCATCTCCATCGAGCAGAAAACCACCTCGAAGAACCCGCGCTCCACGGTCGGCACGGTCACCGAGATCTACGACTATATGCGCCTTCTGTGGGCGCGTGTCGGCATCCCCTACTCACCCGCGACCGGCCTTCCCATCACCTCGCAGACCGTGTCCCAGATGGTCGACCGGCTGATGGGGCTGGAGGACGGCACGCGGCTTTACCTGCTCGCGCCCATCGTGCGCGGCCGCAAGGGCGAATACCGCAAGGAGTTCGCCGAGCTGATGAAGCAGGGCTTTCAGCGGGTGAAGGTGGACGGCGCCTATTACACGCTGGAAGAAGCCCCCGAGCTCGACAAGAAGTTCAAGCACGACATAGACGTGGTGGTGGACCGCGTGGCGATCCGCGAGGGGCTGGAGCAGCGGCTCGCCGACAGCCTTGAAACTGCCCTGCGCCTCGCCGACGGGCTCGCCATCGCCGAGTTTGCCGACAGGGCGGACGAGAAGGGTGCGCCCGAGCGCATCATCTTTTCGGAAAAGTTCGCCTGCCCCGAGACCGGCTTCACGATCGAGGAGATCGAGCCGCGCCTCTTCTCCTTCAACAATCCGTTCGGGGCGTGCCCTGCCTGTGATGGCCTTGGTGTCAGCCTGAAGTTTGACGAGGCGATGATCATCCCGGACCGGGACAAGAGCCTTTATGACGGCGCGGTGGCGCCGTGGAGCCGGGCAACGTCGAAACTCTACCAGCAGACCCTGCAGGCGCTCGCCGACCATTATGGCGCGAGCATGCACAAACCCTGGCGCACCCTGCCGGAAAAATTCCAGCAGACCGTGCTTTACGGCACCGCCGACAAGATCAAGTTCACCTATGAGGACGGCCTGCGCCAGTTCTCCACCACCAAGACGTTTGAAGGGGTGATCCCCAACCTCGAACGGCGCTGGCGAGAGACCGATTCCGCCTGGGTGCGCGAGGAGCTGGGTCGCTTCCAGTCCAACCAGCCCTGCGAGACCTGCCATGGCAAGCGCCTGAAGCCGGAAGCGCTGGCGGTGAAGATTGGCGGCTATGACATCTCGCAGGCCGGTGAGTATTCGATCCGCGAGGCGCTTTCATGGTTCTCAGATATTGAGGAGCGCCTGACCGACAAGGAACAGGAGATCGCCCGGCGTATTCTCAAGGAGATACGCGATCGGCTGCGCTTCCTGGTCGATGTCGGCCTCGATTATCTCACCCTCAGCCGGGCCTCCGGCACGCTGTCCGGCGGAGAAAGCCAGCGCATCCGCCTTGCCAGCCAGATCGGATCGGGCCTGACCGGCGTGCTCTACGTGCTCGATGAACCCTCCATCGGCCTGCACCAGCGTGACAATACCCGGCTGCTGGAGAGCCTTCGCGGCCTGCGCGATCTCGGCAATAGCGTGATCGTGGTAGAGCACGACGAGGAAGCCATCGAAACGGCCGATTATGTGGTGGATCTCGGCCCCGCTGCTGGCGTGCATGGCGGCGAGATCGTCGCGCAGGGCAAGCCGGAAGACATACGCGCCAATCCGAAAAGCCTGACCGGGCAGTATCTTTCTGGCGCGCGCATGATCGAAGTGCCGGAAAAGCGGCGCAAGATCGACAAGAAGCGCATGCTCACCATCAAGGGCGCCAGCGGCAATAATCTCAAGGACGTGACGGCGGACTTTCCGCTGGGCGTGTTCACCTGCGTCACCGGCGTGTCGGGCGGGGGCAAGTCCACCCTGACGCTGGAAACGCTCTACAAGGCCGCTGCGCGGCGGCTGAACGGGGCAAGCGCCGTCCCTGCCCCGCACGACAGCCTTGAGGGGCTGGAGTTTCTCGACAAGATCATCGATATCGACCAGTCGCCGATTGGCCGCACGCCGCGCTCCAACCCCGCGACCTATACCGGCGCGTTCACGCCGATCCGCGACTGGTTTGCCGGTCTGCCGGAATCGAAGACGCGCGGCTACAAGCCGGGCCGCTTCTCCTTCAACGTGAAGGGCGGGCGCTGCGAGGCGTGCCAGGGCGCCGGGGTGGTGAAGATCGAGATGCACTTCCTGCCCGACGTCTATGTCACCTGCGATGTCTGCCACGGCGCGCGCTTCAACCGCGAAACGCTGGAGGTGACCTTCAAGGGTAAATCCATCGCGCAGGTGCTGGACATGACGGTGGAAGAGGCCGCCGACTTCTTCCAGGCCGTGCCGTCTGTGCGCGACAAGATGGAAACCTTGAAACGTGTGGGCCTCGGCTATGTGAAGGTCGGCCAGCCCGCCACCCAGCTATCGGGCGGCGAGGCCCAGCGGGTAAAGCTCTCCAAGGAGCTCTCCAAACGCGCCACCGGCCGCACGCTCTATATTCTCGACGAACCGACCACAGGCCTGCATTTCGAGGACGTGAAGAAGCTGCTGGAAGTGCTCCATGAGCTGGTCGATCAGGGTAATTCAGTGATCGTGATCGAGCATAATCTCGATGTCATCAAGACCGCCGACTGGATCATTGATCTGGGCCCCGAAGGCGGCGATGGCGGCGGCGAGATCGTGGCTGCCGGCACGCCCGAACACGTGGCGGGCGTGGAAGCCAGCTGGACCGGGCGCTATCTAAAACCGGTACTCGAACGCGACATGGCCCGCCAGAAAGCGCTGAAACAGAAGGCGGGTTAGCCGACACTGCTCGCCGCCGGATAGGCCTGGCTCGTGTCCAGCTCTTCTCGTTCCTGCGCATGGATGGCAGCATGCGCGACGATTCCCCGCATGACCAGCAGGCCAAAGCCGCTGCCCAGCCATGCGCTGAGCAGCACGATGAATGGAGCGATGTGGGGCTTCTGCGCGGCAAACCAGTTCGCCCATGGAGTCAGGGATCCTTTGGCGATCATGATGCGGATATCCGCATCAAGGCCTGACAGCACGGACAGGACGCCGGGAAGCCCATAGCCGCACAATAGCGACAGGACGTAGCCCACACCGAAGGCCAGTCCAAGCCGGAACCAGAACGGATCGGTCGCGCTGAAATGGCCCAAAGGGCTGAAGGCCTTGCGGCGCACGGCTAGCATGGCGGTGGCGTTGATACGCGGCACAACAAACATGAATAAAAGGCCGGCCAGCGCCATGAGAACAACCGCTCCGGCCTGACTGGCGCCCCCGCCGTCCTCGACCAGAACCCGGAACAGGCCGATCGGCATAATCATGCAGAAGGCGAGCACCAGAGCGACGAACGTCCAGAAGATTATGAGAGCAAAAATGCGCCACTCATCCCTGCTCAGCCGGTAGGGGATCGCGGCAACCGTTTCATCGGTCGCCAGAAAGCGGGCCCAGGCCCCTTCCGAGCAGAGCAAGAACACCGCGACACTGGCGAAGGCCATGATGACGCACGCCATCTGCAAGGGCGACAGGGGCGCAAAGGCAATCGGATTGCCCGGCCCCGCCCAAGCGCCGCTCATCACGATGATGAGGACCGGCAGGGCCACCAGCGCTGCCGCATCAAACGCCCATATACGCAGGGCATCGCGGGGACGCTCGCGCACGCGCTTCACCCCATGTCCCAGCGCTGTCCAGAAACTGAATGCCATGGCAAGTGCCCCGCTATCCCCTCATGCCTTGATGATGCTAGCCGACGCTCGCAGTCCGGGCACCGCTGGCGGCATCCGATGCTTCCGGCTCTGGCGCCACAAGGGCTGCATGGGCGGCGGCGCCGCGCATCACAAGAATGAAAAAGCCTCCACCGGCAACACCGACGGCGGCAATGGCAAGATGGCCAGGGCCGACGGGCCACTGACCGCCCAGCCACTCAAGCCAGACGTTCGGAAGCCCCACACCGAAATGGAACTGTCCGGGCGCCTGCATGCCCGCCAGGCCCGCCAACGCGCCCGGCAGCCAATGTGCAGTAACGAAGGAAGCGCCTGCGGCCAGCACGATTACGAGGCCCAGGCGGAACCAGAAGCCGCGCGTCGCGCTGAAATGGGCAAACGGACTGATTTCCTTGCGGCGTACGACCAGCATAGGCACCACCATGGTCCGCGCCAGCAGGAAACCGAGCAGGGTCAGCAGGACAAACGGCAGTAGCTGGACGGCAGCACCCGGCAACGCAACACCGCCTTCGCCTAGCACCATGCCTATCAGAATGAACGGTATCGCAACCAGCATTGCGATGATTGCGAATACCGCGATCAAGGCGAACATCGATCCGAAAATCCGCCATTCGTCAGTTCCGAGCCGGTAGGCGAAAAACGGCGTGCGCTCATCAGTCGCCAGAAAGCGCGCCCACGCCGCCTCCGAGCACAAATGACCCAGAAAGGCTACAAGCATTGCAAGTATGGTCAGTAGCGAGAGAAAGAATGGCAGGCCAGGGCGGCTCGCCGTTAGCGCTCCTCCGTGGCCCTGCGATGCCAGTATGAGAAGTGTCACCAGCATGATGGCGATTACTAGCGAGTCCAGCGCCCAGATCCGTAGCGCGTCGAGCGGGCGTTCGCGCACCCGGCTGACCCCGTATCCCAGCGACCTCCAGACGTTGAATGCCATCACGCTGTCTCCCGCTCGCGTTAGCCAAGCGTGACCAATCTGGCCAAGCACTGCAACCCGAAATTGGGTCCGGGCGCTCGAAAAACGGCCGGCCGCGCCTGCCCTACCCTTTCCTCGCCCGGATCATCAGCAGCAGGGCCCCGCTCAGGACGAGAAACACCACCGGCTGGACGAGCAGGTGCGGGCCAACTTCGGTCGCCTCCGCCCCGGCAAGACCCGTGGCGCGGGTCAGCACATCAGCGAAGAGGTCAGCGGGCGCGCGCTCCGGCTCGCCCGCCTGCATGACGCTCAGCGGCACAATCGTGGCGGCGGCGTTGAATGTGCCATGGGCGGCCATCGGGCCCCAGATCGAGCGTTCGGCGTAGGCGTAGATCGCGAAGAACACGCCGGTCGCGGTGATCCCTGCAAGGGCCAGAATGCCGTAGACGATGCCCGAACTCATGACATGGATGTGAAACGCACCGAAGATCACGCTGGACACCAGCACCGCCGCCACCGCGCCCCAGCGCGCGTGCAGCGTGCTCATCAGCCAGCCGCGGAAGATGACCTCCTCGGCCCCGCCCTGGATGAGGAAAGTAATCAGTGCGAACGCCGCAAACCCCAGGAAAGCCCCGCCGAGCAGGACGGACCAGTCCGCCCCGTCGGGCACGGAAAAGTCCCGCATCGCTTCGGGGATCGCACCGGGTGACAGCGCGCCGAGCACGCCCATCACGGCCCCCAGCATCAGGACCAGCCCCACCCCGACCGCCAGGCCGCGCAGATAGCGCACCGCCCAGCCCGGCATCACAAAGCCCGCAGAGGCGAAGCTGCGCCGCTCGAACGCCTTCACCCATACCAGTGTCAGCACACCCCACAGGGTGAACTGCATCAATATGCCGGGCAGCAGAATTTCGCCGCGCATGGCGGCCTCACCGGCCTGTGCCGGCGCGTCGGGATCGATGCCGGCCGAAATCACCGCACCGGCGGCCAGCACCACCATCGGAATGGCGGAAATGACATAGGCAATGAAGAGCAGCGGCAGCGTTGCCCAGCCAAAGGTGCGCCGGGAGCCATGCTCCCACGGCGCGTAAAGGGCCGGCCAGCCGGGCACCACCGGTTCTGCGGGCTCCATTCCGCGCATGGCCTACCCTTCAGCGGGCGGGTTACCCACCGACTCGGCCGGGGCGGAAATATCCTGCTCGTTTTCGCCCAGCCCGCCATCATGGCGCACGGCCGCATAGGCGCCCACGCCATGCCAGAGCCCCTCGATCACGATCTGGAAGATTACCTGGACCAGCACGATAACCGCCAGCGCGATCAGGACAGCGGGGCTGCCCATGGCATCCCGCAGGGCGGCCAGCACCGCTTCCGGGCCCGGATCGACACCGGCCATGATGTCCGACCACAAGGGCGCAATCGCGCCCATGGCGCCGCCCATGAAGGCGACCTGCTGCAGGACTGACACCACCATGGAGCCCACCAGCGCAACGATCAGAAGCACGAAATAGCTCAGCACCATCCAGCCGACGATCCGGCGGGTCGCGGCAAAGGACTCAAACAGGCGGAAACCGCGCTGGCGCACCGACAGGGCCGGCGCGGCCGCAAAGCGCACCATGAGGATGATCACCGCAACACCGAGCGCGACCACGACGAGGAACCATAACAGCCCGTTGATGAGCCCGCTCCACACCGCTCCGTCGGTAGCCATGCCGACACCGGCCGACACCGCCACCAGCGCGGCCACGATCGCAAACACGGCGATATAGCCCACGATCAGCAGGCCGATGAAACACAGATTTACAAGAAACAGCCGGCCTTCATCACCGCCAAGCCGGAAGGGAATGCCGCCCTTCACCTCATTGCGGGTCAGCAGGCGCATCCAGGCCCCCTGCACCATCAGCGTGACCAGCAGGGAACCGATGACCAGCAAGGGAATGACGGCCAGAAGGCCGCCGGCCGCAGCCAGCAGATCGGCCGGATCGGGCTCGGCACCGGCGGCTGCCATCTCCAGAATGGAAGCCACCATCGGCATGGTCAGGGCAAGAGCGGCCCCAAAAATCACGGCGTAGAAAATCATCTGCCACAGCGCGATGGAGAAGGCGCCGCCCGGATTGCGTCCTACAGCCTTGAAAAACCAGAAGGTGGCGCTGGTGAAATCATACTTCTGTTCGGTCATGGCGTTGTCCCTGCCCTGCAACACTTTGACGCAACGCTATCACGCCCGGCGCGCGAAAGTCTTGTCATAACCGGATATTCAGGCCGTTTGTGACGTAAATTTCATGAACAACGCGCCGTGCAGTCCCAGCAGGGGCGCAAAGACCAGCCCGGCGGAACCGCCCACCAGCGCCGCCCTCAGAAGCGCCTTGAGAGCGGCAGGCGCATCACCTGCACCGCTGGCGGGGTTATAGCCGGCCAGCGCCTCGGCACCGGCACAGAAACCCGTCATGAGCGCGATGCCGGGCAGGATGGCCACTAGGCCCGTGAGCAGCACGCCAATGCCGCGCCCCTGCAGGACAGGCCATGTCGCCAGAAGCTGCACCCTGCCCCGGTGCAGCGTGGCCGGAATGGCCGGCAACAGGCGGGATAGGAACCAGAAGGCGAAGGCGCTCCACAGCGCGATCAGCACCACGGCGATCACCCATTCAGTAGTGTTGAACAAGGTGAAGATGTTGACGAATTCTTCGGGCGGCTCGGTCAGGCCGGTACGGTCCGCGCCCAGAATGGCCAGCGCGCCCAGCATGAAGGCCAGCATGACAAAGGCCGTGCCCAGCACAGTAACCAGCAGCACAAGGCCCAGAAGCGCCACCAGCACCAGACGGTGCAGATCGCGCGCGTTGTTCGAGACAAGGCCCTTCCAGTCCAGCCCGACGCTCGCCCGCCCGACAAGGCCGGCGGCAATGACCCAGGCGTAGAAACCCAGCACCGCCAGCACGGTGATGGTGAGAAGGCCCGGATCCGCCGCCAGCGACAGGACAAGCGACTCGGCAGCTGCCATGGCGGCACATATCCCGGCCGCCAGCGCCACGGGAACGGGGTTATCACGCAGAAGCGCGAAGCCGGATTTCAGGGCATCAGTGTGAAACAGTTTCATGGCCGCGGGACTTAGCCCGATGCGCCCGCCCTGCCAAGGATCAGGGTGACGCAGGGGAAGGCACATCCGCACGGCAGAGGGGCCCCACCTCCGCGCCCAGGTCGAACCTCATGGCCGAGCACGGGTTCAGGACGATGGCGCCTCCGGGAATGGCATATTCCGTCCTGAAGCGGATTTCGAACATGCGGCCTTGGGCCAGCGATGGTGACAAAGCGCCGGCCGGATACTCAAAAACCAGAGGGACGCGGACTGAATGCCGCCAGCGGCGCCCCGGGATACCCCCGCCCCGCTCCGCATCGTGCGAAAACACCGCCACCGCCCCAGGCGCGCCGGGGGCGGCCGGGGCAGCGGGTATAACGGTAGAGCCAGCATCTTCCCGGCAAGGCTGGAAAGAGGCGTCTAGAAACGGTCCGCCCCGGATCAGCCTGTCCACTCGAAGCCAGCGGCCCGGTGCGGTCATCATGAGGCCGATCACCGTGGAATACTGCTCTGGCAACCTGCCGCAGACCTCCTCGTGCTGGCGGGCCACCCACATCCAGTAGCCGGAATGGGCGTCTTCCCTGCCTGCGCCGATCGCTCGCCCGATGCCCGCAATAAAAGCGAGGCCAGCACCTTCAACGCCCAGCCTGCCGTCTTCTGTAGCACGGGCGGTCAGATAGGCCTCGGCGAGACGCCCAGCCTCTTCCGCCTGCCCCGCCTCCCAGGCCGACATCACCTGCTGCACCGTCACCGTAGACAGGTCCGCCCCGGCTGCCGGCGGGACGGAAGTCAGCGCCGACAGATAGAACATGACGGGAAACAACATGGCGGGTTGCCCTAATCGCTGAACCTATAGTCGAAGGACGTCACAACGCCTTCGCGTCTGACTGCCACACCGTTCTCCGTGCGAGGCGTGTACTGCCATCTCTGGACTGCCCGCACAGCCTCACGGCCGAAATCTGCATGAGGAATTGACATCACCACCCGCACATTCTGCGGGCGCCCCTCCTCGGTGATGTCAAACATCACCACTGCAACTCCCTGTAGGCCGCGCTCGAGCATATGCTGCGGGTATCTTGGAGGATTGCGTTGAAGCGGTTGTGCGTCCTCCACACCTTCTGCCTCTTGCGCTTGTTCGCGTTCCTCACGCCCCGGATCGTCGAAATCCAGCAGCGCAGAATTGAACCGCCGCTCAAAGAGCGCTTCGCGCTCGGCCCCGGAAAGCCCTGACCACAGGAAGGAAGTCCAGCCCCGCAACATGAGACTGTTCTCATCGTCAGCCGGAAGCACAGCAGCCAGATCGCTGGCGACAGACATGAAAAAGGCCGCTTCGGGTCCGTTGCGATCCATGATGTGATGAACGGCGGCGATCATGGCCGTGGTCATGGTCGTGCTGTCTACGCTGGCCCCGATATGCTCACGCACCCGCAAGGCGCGGTCCGCCGCCGCACCTGCCGGGCCAAGCTGCCCACGCGCCCATTCCGATACTGCCTTCACGCGCAACGCCAGAAATAGCCGGTTCGAGACGGCATCTTGGGGGTATAGCGCGATGGCCGCATCGGCGGCATTGATCGCTGCGGGAAGATCCCGCGCCAGTGCGTACTGGGTCGCCGCGCTTACAAGGGCGCGGGCCCGCTCCTCGGCTTCTTCATTGTGCCTCTCCAGCACACCGGCAAGGTCCTGCCAGGCAGCGCCGGCACGGGCATGATCGCCCGTCAGCACGTATATCTCTGCGCGGTTCTCGGCGAGCACGGCGAGCGTCTCGCCATCTACCCCACCCTGCGAGGCGGCCTGCCAGGCGGCCTCGGCATGGGGCACTGCCCCCGCCAGATCATTGGCCTCCACCGCGTCCATATAGGCATCGAATGCTGCCAAGACATTGGGTGGCACCGCAAAGACAGCCCCCCCCCAAACCCAAGGCGGCCGCTAACGCCGCCAGCGCTGCGCGCATGATCACCCCCCACATACCTGCACCAACGAGATCAGCGGACAATCTTTGGATGCAGAGAGCGGGCGCGTCAACGCGAATATGGAACGTGCGTGAGTTGCCGGTTTGAGCCCCGCGCCTCCCGGCGCTATATCCCCGCCATGACACAGACCCAACCCATCCACATCATTGGCGGCGGCATGGCCGGTTCGGAAGCGGCCTGGCAGGCGGCAGAGGCCGGGGCGCGCGTGATCCTGCACGAGATGCGCCCGGTACGCCGCACCGAAGCCCACCAGACAGACGGGCTCGCGGAACTGGTCTGTTCCAATTCCTTCCGTTCCGATGATCATGAGACGAACGCTGTCGGTCTGCTGCATGAGGAGATGCGCCGGGCGAACTCGCTGATCATGGCGATGGGCGATGTGAACCAGGTGCCGGCTGGCGGGGCGCTGGCGGTGGACCGCGAGGCGTTTTCGCGTGCGGTGACGGCAAAGCTGGAAGCGCACCCCAATATCGAGATACGCCGCGAGGAGATCGCAGGATTGCCGCCAGAAGACTGGGACAATGTGATCGTGGCGACCGGCCCTCTCACCTCGCCCGCGCTCGCCGAAGCCGTGCATGGCCTGACGGGTGAAGGCGAACTTGCCTTCTTTGATGCGATTGCGCCGATCATCTTTGCCGACAGCATCGACATGGGCGTCGCGTGGAAGCAGTCGCGCTATGACAAGGGCGAGACGGAAGAAGACCGCGCCGCCTATATCAACTGCCCGATGGACCGCGAGCAGTATCACGCCTTCGTCGAGGCGCTGCTGGCCGGTGACAAGACGGTGTTCCGCGATTGGGAAAAGGACACGCCCTATTTCGAAGCCTGCCTGCCCATCGAGGTGATGGCCGAACGCGGGATCGAAACGCTGCGCCACGGGCCGATGAAGCCGCGTGGCCTCACCAATGCGCACAAGCCTGACGAGAAGCCCTATGCCGTCGTTCAGCTGCGTCAGGACAATGCCCACGGCACGCTGTTCAACATGGTCGGCTTCCAGACCAAGCTGAAATACGGCGCGCAGACCGATATTTTCCGCATGATACCGGGGCTGGAGAACGCACAGTTCGCCCGGCTGGGCGGCATCCACCGCAACACCTTCCTCAACTCGCCCAGACTGCTCGATCCCGTGATGCGGCTGAAGGCCCGGCCCGCGCTTCGCTTTGCCGGTCAGATCACCGGTGTTGAGGGCTATGTGGAAAGCGCGGCGATGGGGCTGCTCGCGGGCCGGTTTGCCGCCGCAGAGCGCCTTGGCCACCCCGTGACGCCGCCGCCTGCCACCACGGCGCTAGGCGCGCTGCTGATGCACATCACCACCGGCCACGTGCCGGGGCGCAAGGGCGCGTTCCAGCCGATGAATGTCAATTTCGGCCTGTTCCCGGATATGACCGGACCGTCAAAGGGTCCGGATGGCGAACGCTTGCGTGGGGCTGCCAAGGCGCAGGCCAAGAAGCGGCTGATGACCGCACGCGCCCTTGCTGATTGCGATGTCTGGCTCGGGCGCACCCAGGCTGCCGCAGAATAACGCTATATCCGCCCGCTCAATGACGCCATGAGCAGTCTTGCCTGACGCCAGATCAGCGGACTCTCTACCAATGGCGCGTAAGGGGCTGACTGGCGCGTCACGGCCTTGAGATAGCCGCGCGCCAGCGTTGCAAAGCCCACAGCCGGAAACACCTCCGGCGGCAGGCTCTTTGCGGTTGCACGCAAGACATGAAGGGCGGCCGCTGCCTCCCTGATCAGACCCTGCCGCGCAAGATTGGCCTTGTCCGGCTCCATCGCCCGAACGGTATGGGCTTCCAACAGCCCTGCCGCGTCCATCTCGGCTGCCGTCAGAGGCGGTCGTCCAGCGGTGCACAGGGGTGCAAACGCACGCAGCAGACCGGTATAGCCCCATGCCCGACCGGCCGCTTTCAGCGCGGCCTCGCCTGCCTCTCCGGGTACCCAGTCCGGCGCGCAGGCGCGCGCAGCAAGGCGCACAAGCGTCCCCGCCGTGCGGTCCACATAGGCTTCCCGCTCGGCAGCATCGGGAAACGCGCCCTCGCCCAGATCGGCGTTGCGGGCCTCAACGAGCGTGAGGAGGCTCTCCTGATCCGGCGCGCCCGAACCATCCAGCATATCTGCCAGCGCCTCATAGACATCATGGCGGCGCACCTTGCGGGGGCTGGCAAAGAGATCGCCGACCGCATCGCGCGCCCAGGCGAGGCGCATCTCCCCGATCACCGGTTCGCTCACCGCATCGGGAATGCGCGCGATCTCGCCATAGAAGGCATAGAGCACGAGCAAGCGCGTGCGCACCGTCTCCGGCGCGAACAGGGCGGCCAGATAGCGATCGGGATCATCCCGGCGCACGGTGTCGGTCAGGCTGGGTGGGGGCACTCAGGAACCTCTGGTGGACAAATCGGGGCCTATTGCAGGAGAACTAGTCTTTTAACTTGCCATTGTTGAGCCATACGGGTGAGTTTTTGCGCCCGACGAAAAACACCGGAGACTCCCCCATGTCCGATCTGCGCTGGCGCCTGACATCGTCCCTGCTTGGTAGCGCCCTGCTCGCCGTCACGCTGGCTGCCTGTTCAGAGCCCGCCATCAGCACCGCCGAAGCGGTATCGGAAACCATTCCGGCCACCCGCGCCCTTGATGCGCAGGGGCTCGCGGCGCTCGATACCACGCTGGAAAACCTCGCCGCCGCGCAGCGCCGATCGGGCTATGTCGCGCTGATCGCGCGCGATGGCGTGATCCAGCACGTCTCCGAGGCCGGCTTTGCCGACATTGGAACAGGCCGACCACTGACGGCCGGCACCATGGTGCGCATCGCCTCCATGACCAAGCCGGTGACGGCGGTGGCCGTGCTGCAGCTGGCCGAGGACGGCGCTCTGAGCCTCGACCAGCCGCTTGCGGACTTCGTGCCTGCCTTTGCCGATGCGCGCGTGGCCGTTTCGGTCAGCGCGAATGGCGAAGGCGAGATCGAAACGGTTCCGGCCGAGCGCGCCATCACCATCGAAGACCTGCTCACCCACACCTCCGGCATCGGCTATGTGTTCGACTACGAAACCGATCTCGGCCGGCTCTATCTCACCCGCAATGTTTATGAAGACCGGGAAATGACACTGGCGGAACGGATCGATCTCCTCGCCGGTCTGCCGCTCTACTTCCAGCCCGGCGAGCGCTGGTATTATAGCTGGTCGAACGACATTCTCGGCCTCGTGGTGGAAGTGGCTTCGGGGCAGAGCCTTGAAGACTTCATGCAGGCCCGCATTTTCCAGCCGCTGGGCATGGACGACACAACCTTCTTTCCCGGCGAGGCGCACCGCGAGCGCATCGCCCGGCTCTATACCCACGACGAGAACGGCATTATCACGCCGGTCCCGGCCTCTCTCGATTATGCGTTTGGCGCCAATGTCGCGGCGGGCGGCGCAGGGCTGTTCTCCACCGCGAATGACTATTTCCGCTTCGCCCAGGCGCTGGCCAATGGCGGCGAGCTGGACGGGACGCGCATCCTGTCGCGCGAGAGCGTGGACGCGATGACGCAGGTCCATGTCGGCCCGGACCGCCTGCCCGACCAGATGAACGGGGCCAATCTGGGCTTCGGCTATTCGGTGGGCGTGGTCTATGAGGGGCGCGGCGCGCGCAGCTATGGCCATCCGGCCGATTTCGGCTGGGGTGGCTATTTCGATACCGACTTCTTCGTCAGCCCCTCCACCGGCGTGGTCGCTCTCATCCTGGCCCAGCAGGAACCTTCGGCCACCACCCCGCCAGAGGGCGCACGCGCCGTCTTCCGCCAGCTTATGCCGGCGATTATCGGCGAGTAGCCACGAAAAAACCCCCGGCTTTAAGCCGGGGGTTTTCTCTCAGGGCGGTAAGGCGGTCCCTAGCCAAGCGTCTGATAGGCCGCCATCGTCACCAGCATGGGCAGCGAGAGCAACGTGTTGGTGCGCGAGAACAGCATGGCCGTCCGCGCCGCCTTGGGCTTGGCCTCAGCATCGGCCTCGACAATCCCAAGCGCGATTTTCTGGTTCGGCCAGATCACGAACCAGACATTGAACGCCATGATCAGGGCCAGCCACATGCCGATACCCATGAAGACATGGCCGGCCGTCGCCGCGCCCAGAAGACCGAATGACAACGTCTCCAGCCAGTAATTATTGACCACCGCCAGGATGAGGCCGGTAAGCACCGTGAAGGCCGCCGCCCAGCGGAACCAGAACAGGGCCTGCGGGGCGATATGCCTGGAGATGGCCGACTTCTGCTCGTCAGGAATGGACGGCATGGCCGGGATCTGGACGAAGTTGAAATAGTAGAGCAGGCCGATCCACATGATGCCGACGACCACATGGGTCCAGCGCAGCGTGGCCGACCAGAAGATCTGGCTGTCAATGCCCACATTGGCAAAGGCGAACGCATAGATCACGAGAAACGCAATCGCCAGCACGGCGGAAATGCCGACGGTCAGTCTCAAATTCGAGAGGATAGCAGCCATGTTTTCAGCCCCCTTGGCACATGGGTGAGTCGTGGCGACAGCATACGGTAAAACGCCGCATGCTGACTATGGCGGGTTATGCGCCGTGCAGGGCAAACGCGTGGAAGCGGGGCGCCTTTTGCGGACATGGCACAATTATAGGGCCATTTCGCGCCCGGCGGATTGATTGCACCCTCTTGAAGGCAAGCTGCTGGCGTTGCGGGCAAAAGACGCACGCCAGGCGGGGATAGTGGCAGACTTGTCCCCGCTTTGGGCTAGTCGTCGCGATCGCCAGAGTCGCGGCGAACGCCGGTCACCGTGAGGAGCGGCGCGGCCACGAAGATCGAGGAATAGGTTCCGATACCCACGCCCCAGATCAGCGCAAAAGCAAAGCCCTCCAGCGCCGGACCGCCCAGCAGGGCCATGGCGAGAAGTGCGGCCAGCGTCGTGCCCGAGGTCAGCATGGTGCGCGAGAGCGTGGCATTGATTGCCATGTCCAGCACTTGCGGCGTCGGCAGGGATTTGTATTTGCGGAACATTTCCCGGATGCGGTCATAGACCACCACCGTGTCGTTCATCGAGTAGCCGACAATGGTGAGAATGGCGGCAATGGTCGGCAGGTTGAACTGCAGCTGGGTGACGGCAAAGAACCCGATGGTCAGGATCACGTCATGGGCCAGCGCCAGCACGGCGCCCACCGAATACTGCCACTCGAACCGCAGCCAGATATAGACCAGCATCAGGAAGAGCGAGACCAGAACCGCAATGGTGCCGGCCACCCGCAACTCGTCAGACACCTGTGGGCTGATAACCTCCATCCGGTCAAACACGATGCCGGGGAAGGCTTCAATCAGCGCAGCCTGGACGATCTGGCGTACAACCTGCTGGGCTGCAGCGCCGTCTTCGGCCGAATAGCCCTCAATCGCGTTGATTTCCTCTGCCGTGACCTGACCGACGCGGATAAGCACCTCGTTCTCTGCGCCAAAGCCCTGCACCTGCAGATCGCCCGGCACTCGCCCGGTCAGCACTTCGCGAACAGCCGCGATATCGGCCGGGCCTTCGGTGCTGATCTCGATGGCGGTGCCGCCCCGGAAATCGATCCCCAGGTTGAGGCCAAGCGTGAAAAAGGCCACGACCGAACCGATGATCAGCGCCAGCGAGAGTATGAAGGCCCCCACCCGCATGCGGATGAAGCCGAATTCGGTTTCCACCGGCAGGTAGCGTACGAGAGCAAGATTTGAGAGGTTCATATCGTTTTCCCGCCCTACATCGGCAACGCTTTGGGCTTCGTGAAGCGCAGCCAGCCAGCCAGCAGCAGGCGCGAGAACACGAAGGCGGTGAACACCGAGGTGATGATACCAATGCCCAGCGTCACGGCGAAACCGCGCACCGGACCGGCGCCCATCATGTAGAGCACGGCCGCCGCTATGAAGGTGGTCACGTTCGCGTCCAGAATGGCCGAGAGGGCGTGCTGATAGCCGTTCTCGATGGCATTGGCGACCGTACGCCCAGATCGGTACTCCTCGCGAATGCGCTCGAAGATCAGCACGTTGGCATCGACCGCCATGCCGATCGTCAGGACGATACCGGCGATACCGGGCAGGGTCAGCGTCGCCTGCAGGCCGGACAGGCCGCCCAGCAGCAGGCAGATATTGATGATCAGCGCCATCGTGGAGGCCACGCCGAAGAAGCCATAGGCCAGCAGCATGAACACGATCACCAAGCTGAAGCCGATAATGATGGCGGTCTGGCCACGCTCGATGGAGTCCTGGCCCAGACCTGCACTGACCGTGCGCTGTTCAACCGGCGTCAGGCGAGCAGGCAGCGCACCGGCATTGAGCATGTTGGCAAGATCGGTGGCCGACTGAACGGTGAACCCGCCATCAATCAAGCCCGACCCGCCCATGATTGGCGAGCGGATGCGCGGCGCGGAAATGATCACGTCATCAAGTACAATGGCGAAGCGGCGCCCGACATTGGCTGCCGTGGCCTCGCCGAACGCACGCGCGCCGGAGGTGTTGAAACGGAAGGTAACGGCAGGCTGCCCGGCTTCGTTGAAGCCCTGACTGGCATTGACCAGTTGCTCACCGGTCACCAGCGCACGGCGCTGTACGGCGAGAAACGGTTCTTCGGGATATTCGGTTGGCACGGCCATGATGCCGGGCGGCATGCGGCCCTGCCCGTCCGGGCCGGGATCGACGTTGGCTTCCACCATGTGGAAGGTCATGCGGGCCGTGGTGCCGACAATATCGATGATCCGCTGGGGATCGCTTTCGCCGGGCACCTGCACCAGAACGCGGTCATCACCCTGGCGGACAATGGTCGGCTCGGTGGTGCCGGTGGCGTCGATCCGGCGGCGGATGACTTCCACCGATTGCGTCACTGTGCGGCGCTGGATGGATTCAAACGCGGCTTCGGTAATCGATACGCGGATCGTACGCCCGTCCGGGTCCTGCTGGATGCTCAGGGTCCGGTCAAGACCGGGCTGGCCCATCTGGGTGGAGATCGGCTCGTTGATTGATTGCAGGCGGCGCATCGCCTCTGTCATGTCTTCGGGACGTGACAGGCGAACCACCACACGATCCTCCACCACGGCAGGCGCGGCGGTAAGAATGGCCGGCTGGTTGCGCAGCACGGTGCGCACATCATCGGCGAGCTGGACTATCCGCTCTGCGCGGACCTCATCCATATCGACCTGGAAGACGAGGTGGGAGCCACCGCGCAGGTCGAGGCCGAGATTGACCGAGTTCGAGGGCAGATATTCCCACGCACCTTGCGGGCGGCCCTGCGCATCAAAGCGCTGATCCTCCGCAACGAAATTGGGAAGCAGGAACAACACCCCCAGAAGGATGGTTCCAAGGATCAGCGCGATTTTCCAGCGGGCAAAGTACAGCATGACGGAGTGCAGATAGGACGCGGCTGCGCCAAGCGCTAGCTGCGGGCCTCCTCATCGCTGTCATCGTCATCATTACCGGCACGGCGCGACCGGGAGGGCTCGGTGCGGGCACGCACTTCGGAAATGGTGTGGCGCACGACTTTCACGCGCACACCCTGTGCCAGTTCCACCGTCAGCTCGTTATCAGCCACACGGGTGATCTTGCCGATCAGGCCGCCCGAGGTCACCACCTCGTCGCCGCGGCGCAGGCTTTCCACCATCTCGCGGTGCTTCTTTACCCGCTGCTGCTGGGGGCGGATCAGCAGGAAATAGAACACGACGAAGATCAGGATGAACGGCAGAAGCTGGATCATCAGGCCGCCCATGCCGCCACCGGCGGCTGCGAGCGTCACAGAATCGAGAATTGCGGGCATAGAAGAGATCCTTGGATGGAAGGGGAAGGATTTGCGCGCGACTATATCCGCGCGCGCGGCCCATGCAACTGCGGCACTGGCAATATATTAGCGTCCGGGCAGGTATTGCAGCGGATCAACCGGGCTGACCCCGCGCCGGATCTCGAAATGCACCTGCACCCGGTTGGCCGCACCGCTTGATCCGGCCTCGGCAATGACCGCCCCGGCCTCCACCTGCTGGCCAACCGACACCCTCAGCACCGAGTTGTGCGCATAGGCCGTTACCCAGTCGCCGTGGCGGATGAGGATGAGTTCGCCATAGCCCTGCAGCTCATTGCCTGCATAGACCACCTCGCCGGGCGCCGCTGCGCGCACCGGATCGCCGACATTGGCGGCAATCTTGATACCATCATTGCGCCGCCCGCCCGGCTGGGAGCCGAAGCTGGCGATCACCTCGCCATTATGCGGCCAGCGAAAGCTCGGCGCGCCAGCAGCGGGCTGCGAGGGTGCGGGCGCGGGGGGGGAAGCGGCGGGTTGCTGCTGGCCGCCGCTGGCGGGGCGTTGCTGCTGGGCCGGAGGCGGTGTGGCCGCTGCCTGCTGGACCGGGCGGGCCGGTCCTGTCAGCCGCAATTCCTGCCCCGGATGGATGGTGTAAGGCGGCTGGATGCCGTTTATCGAAGCCAGCTCGTGCTGGGTCATGCCGTGATTGACGGCAATACGGTAGAGATTGTCCCCGCGCTGGACGACATAGACATGCCGGCCGGGCATGTTCAGCACCTGCCCGTCACGCAGCGTGTAGGGGGCAGACAAATTGTTTTCAGATGCCAGATCCAGCCAGCGTACACCGCAACGCTCGGCTATGCCGCTAAGCGTATCGCCGCGCCGGACGGTGTAGCGGGGTCCGCAATCGCGCGACGATGCCGGCGCAGCAGATGCGCGGGCGCCGGAATCACGGATGGGATCAGGACGCGAGGCGCATGCCGCAAGCGCGGCACACGCCATCACAAGTCCTGCAAAGCAGAGCGCACGCAAGGCGGTCACAGCCAGACATCCCCGAAAGAGGTTACACGGGTCCAGCCGTGATCATGGCGTGTGAGCGTTAATCACGCGTTAGCTATGAGCCAAAGGCTCTAGCGCGAGCCGGCGTCCCGGTCTTCGATGCGCTCAAGACGCTCGAAGTCACCGAATCCGCAGGCACCAGCCGTCAATCCGGTAGAGTTATCCACCACATTGACGATCTCGCCCCGGCAGAGCTGGCTGCCGGACACCCGGTACTCGATGCGGGTGAAGGCGCTCGCTGCCTGGTTACACCGGCCGCGTATCCGGTTCAGGTACACGTCACCGCCGCGCATCTCGAACAGGAAATGATTGTCATCCAGCGGAGTGATGGAACTCACCCGGCTGAGGCTGACACAGCTGCGCGTCTCACCTGTTTCTTGATACTGGGCCAGCCGCTCTGCGGCGCGTTCACTCGGTTCCTGGGCCAGTGCCGGACCGGCGCCGAGCAACATCGCACCGCTGACCAGGCAGGCCGATATGCTACGTAGGGTCATGATTTTGCTCCCAATGTCAGTCCAGTCCCACTCATGAAGGTGGGGCCACGTCGCCTTACGGTCAAGTTACAGCCGTGTCACATTGACCGGGCAGCGCCTTCCACCAGCGGCACGAAACGCACGTCGCACAAGGCCTCTTCGTGGATCACGCCGGCCTCATTGCGGTAGCGCAAAAGCGTCTGGACCGGGCCGTTATGGACCGGCGCAACACAGATTCCGCCCTCGCGGAGCTGGGAGAGAATCGCATCGGGGCGTTCGGGCGCGGCGGCCGTGATGATGATGCGGTCAAACGGGGCCTGCTCGGGCCAGCCCTTCGTACCATCGCCGATCCGGGTGACGATGTTGGAAAGCTTCAGGGCCGAAAAGCGCGCCTCTGCCTCCTTGGCGAGCGTGCGGTAGCGCTCGATCGTGTAGACGCGCCGGGCGAGCCTTGCCAGCACGGCTGCCTGATAGCCGGAGCCGGTGCCGACCTCCAGCACCTTGCAGCGGTCGGTGACCTCCAGCGCCTGCGTCATCAGGGCGACGATATAGGGCTGGGAGATGGTCTGGCCGCAATCAATGGGCAGCGGGCGGTTCTCAAACGCCTGATCGGCAAAGCTTTCCGGCACGAAGAGATCGCGCGGGGTTCGCTCTATCGCGGCCAGCACCTTTGAATCGCGGATGCCGGCATTGCGCAGCGCCATGACCAGGGCGATGACACGCGTATCAAAGCCCTCCCCCATGGCGCAGCCTAGCTCTCTTCGGGCAGGCTGACCGGCCCGGCCATATGGTCAGCCAGCCGGTCACGGGTTTCGTGATGGGTCAGGTCCAGGTGCAGCGGCGTGATGGAGATGCGCCCCTCATAGATGGCGCGCAAATCGGTTCCCACAGCCGGGGTGGAGGGGCGGCCCTCAAACCCGATCCAGTAATAGGCATGGCCACGCAGATCCTCGCGACGCACGGTGCGGATATTGTGCTGGTCGCGCGCACCCTGCACCGTCACCTCGATCTCGTGGACGTCATCGGGCTCCCGGTCGGGGAAGTTGACATTCATCACGACGTTTTCCGACCAGCGCTCTTCCAGCAGCTTTTTCAGCACGACGGGGCCAAAGGCGGAGGCCGTCTGCCATTTGATCGCCTCGCGGCCATTAAAGCCATAGGCCTGCGAAAACGCGATGGAAGGAATGCCCATCTGACGGCCCTGCATCGCACCCGCCACCGTGCCGGAAACCGTCACGTCCTCGGCAATGTTCTGGCCCCGGTTGACGCCCGACAGCACCAGATCGGGCTCCTTGCCCTCCACAATGTCATTGATCGCCATCAGCACACAGTCGGCGGGCGTGCCTGTTACGGCAAAGCGCTTCTCGGCGACCTTGCGGGCGCGCAGGGGCGAGTTCAGCGACAGGGCCCGGCTCATGCCGGACTGTTCCTCGGCTGGCGCAACCACCCACACATCATCAGAGATCGTGGCGGCAATCTCGCGCAGGACTTTCAGGCCCGGTGCGCGGATACCGTCATCATTGGTGATCAGGATGCGCGGGTTCTTGCCAGTAAAATACTCGCTCACGGTTTCAGCACCTCGATACCGCCCATATAGGGGCGCAGCGCGGCGGGGATTGTCACCGAGCCGTCTGCATTCTGATGGTTTTCCAGCACGGCCAGCAAAGCGCGGCCGACGGCGACGCCAGAGCCATTGAGCGTGTGGAGATATTCCGGCTTCTTCTCGCCCTCGCGCTTGAAGCGGGCCTCCATGCGGCGGGCCTGGAAGTCCCCGCAGTTGGAGCAGGACGAAATCTCGCGATAGGTGTTCTGGCTGGGGAGCCACACCTCCAGATCGTAGGTCTTGCGCGCGCCAAAGCCCATATCGCCCGCGCACAGCAACATGACCCGGTAGGGCAGCTCCAGAGCGCGCAACACGGCTTCGGCGCAGCCCGTCATGCGCTCCAGCTCCTCTTCGCTCTCTTCCGGCTTCACGATCGAAACCAGCTCCACCTTGTAGAACTGGTGCATCCGCATCAGCCCGCGTGTGTCGCGTCCCGCCGCGCCCGCCTCAGAGCGGAAGCAGGGCGTATGCGCGGTCAGGCGCATCGGGAAGGCGCTTTCAGGATGGATCCCGTCCCGCACGAGGTTCGTCAGGGAGACTTCGGCGGTGGGGATGAGCCAACGGCCATCGGTGGTGTGAAACTGATCCTCGGCAAACTTCGGCAATTGCCCGGTGCCGAACAGCGCTTCGTCGCGCACCAGAAGCGGCACACTGGTTTCCGAATAGCCGTGCTCTGTGGTGTGCATGTCCAGCATGAAGGCGGCGAGTGCGCGCTCCAGCCGGGCCAGCTGGCCTTTCAGCACCGCAAAGCGCGCACCCGACATGGCCGCTGCGGCTTCGAAATCGAGCCCGCCAAGCCCCTCGCCTATGGCCACATGGTCTTTCGGCGTGAAGCTGAATTCCTTCGGCTCACCCCAGCCGCGCACTTCCTCATTATCGTTTTCGTCCGCGCCTTCGGGCACGTCTTCGAACGGCATGTTGGGAAGCGAGGCCAGCTCAGTACGCAGCGCCTCGTCCGCGGCCTTCTGCGCGGCGTCTGCCGCGTCCATCTGGCCTTTGAGCGCATCCACCTCGGCGCGCAGCTGGTTGAACAGCGCCTCATCGCCCTTGGCCTTGGCCTGTCCGATCAGCTTGGACTTGGCGTTGCGTGTCGTCTCGATCTCCTGCAGGCGCGCGGTCGCTTCCCGGCGCTGGGCATCCAGACCGAGAAGGCGTGATGCCTCCGGCCCGCGCCCACGCTTTTTCATGGCGGCGTCGAAGACGTCCGGGTTTTCGCGGATGAAACGTATGTCGTGCATGGGTATGGGCCTGCGTGTGATCTCAAGGCCCGCGTGATAGCCCCGCCCGGTGCGCACGTCCACAGGGCTTGGGCGGTTGGGGAGATTGGCAAAGCAATCATACCGGGGTCCCCTACCCCTTCGTGAACACGGCCGCGCATTCCAGATGCGCGGTGTGGATGAACTGGTCGACCGGCGTCACCGGCCCCCTGCGGTATCCGGCGCACACCAGAATGGCCGCATCGCGCGCAAAGGTGGACGGGTTGCAGCTGATCGAGACGATCACCGGCACGCCGGAACCGGCCAGTTGCTCCATCTGCGCTTTCGCGCCTGCGCGCGGCGGATCAACCACTACCATGGCCGCGCCTTCCAGCTCGCGGATGGAGAGCGGCTCCAGCGCCAGATCGCGCTGCAGGGTCTCCACAGGCTTCAGCCCCGGCGTGTGGCGGGCGGCATGGTCGAGCGCGGCCAGCGGCGCGGCTTCCCCTTCTACCGCCCGCACAGGCGCCAGGGACGCCATTCGAAGTGCGAAGGCGCCCGAGCCCGCATAAAGATCGATAACGCCTCTGGCGGGCCTGGGAGCGTGTTTCAGGGCCATCTGAAGTGCGTCCATGACAATACCCGCCAGCGCCGCCTCGCCCGCATCCGTCGCCTGCAGGAAACCGCCCGGCGGCGCGGCGACTTTCGCCTTGCCAAAACTGACTACCGGCGTGGCGGCCTCGGCGATGAGTTCATGGCCGATGGTCAGGCGCGCCCAGCTTTCGCGGGCCAGCAATTCCCCGCCCGTCAACCGGTCATCGAGCGTCACAGCGCCCTTGCGCGCGGCAAACACATCAAGGCCGATCTCCGTCGCGGTGACAGAGATCGTGGCTGTATCCACTTTCGGGGTCAGCAGCGCGGTGGCCAGTTCACGCAAGGCCGGAATCGCCGCGCGGATGCGCGGTTCGGCCACCGGGCAGTCCTCGATATCCACAATCCGCTCGCTGGCGCGCTCGGCAAAGCCCATGAGCAGGCGGCCGCCCATCTTGCGGGCATGCAGGCTGATGCGTCTGCGCCCGGTTCCGCCGGCATCGACCAGCGGCAGGACTTCTGCCGTCAGGCCCTCACGCTCCAGCGCGTCGATCGCCAGAGAACGCTTCCACGCGCGGTAGGCATCGCCCTGCCAGTGCTGCAACGAACATCCGCCGCATTTTTCCGCGACGGAACAGAAGGGCGCGATGCGTTCATCTGATGTGGTCAGGCGTTCGACAAGGCGTCCACGCTCCCCGCTGGCGGCGATTTTGCCGGTCTCGCCGGGCAGGAGGCCGGGGACAAAGATCACCGTTCCGCCATCAGGATCGGGGCACAGGGAATCGCCGCGCGCGCCGATGGCACGGGCGGTCACGGTCAGCTCGCGCACCGGCGCAGGCGGCCTTGAAGATGAACGGGAACGGCGCTTCATGGGAGTGCGTTAGGCTGCATCGCGGCCGATCCGTCAAGTCCCACAAGGGTTTCGCATCACTTGCGAAACCTGAAGGCCCTGTTCATGTCCGGCTCAGCTTGGCATTGTTACCATCTGGTTAATGGGCGAAGTGCGGCCCTCAAGGTAACCAAGGAGGTAGCCTCATGGCGACCGGCAAACTGACCGTATCGGTAGCAGCTGTGGCTTTGATGACCGCATTTGCGCTGCCTGCTGAACTTCCCCTTGTCCCCTCAGCCGAAGCAGCAGGCGCGGTGATGGCCCTTGAGGCCGAAACCGAAGCCCAGCAGCGCGAGCGCCGCGAAAGCCGCGGCCAGCGTGGCGGGAACCGTCAGGAATCGCGCGGCTCGCGTGGCAGCCGGTCGGAAAGCCGGGGGCAGCGCGGTGGCGGAAACTGGCAGGAACGCCGTCAGGCTCAGCAATCGGCGCCTCAGCGCCAGCAACGTCAAGCCCAGTCCGCGCCCAGCCGGCCGCAACCTTCTTCTGCACCCGAGCCCGCCCGGCGTGAATGGCAAGGCAATCGCGGCAGCCAGCAGCAGGGCGCGCAGCAGCGCCCGCGGCGCCAGGCTCAGCAATCAGCGCCCAGCCGTCCACAACCCTCCTCCGCGCCGGAACCTGTTCAGCAGCGCCGCGAATGGCAGGAGCGCAGGCGCCAGGCCTCTTCCGGTCAGCAAAGCGGACAGCGCCGTGAATGGCAGGGCCGCCAGGGTGGACAGTCCAGCGGCAGCAATGATGCCCGCCGGGAAGCCTTCCAGCAGCGCCGTCAGGCCGCTCAGTCCTCAGGCCAGTCACGCCCGCAAAGGCAGGCCGATGCCAGCAGCAGTGCCCAGCGCCAGCAATGGCAGGACAGACGGCAGAGCCGTCCCGACCGCCGTCAGGGCTCGCAATGGCAGGGACGGCGCGACCGTGGGTCACAATGGCAGGGCGAGCGGCGCTCGCACCGTGTCACGCACCGGCACCGCCACTATAATGTGCGCTATGACCGCTCGCGTGCGCGGCACGCCCCTGTCGTCTATCACAACCACTATTATGTGAACCGGTATAGCCGCCGCAACGTGCGCTGGACGCCGCCGGTGAGGATCGTCCACCACCATGTCCATCATTATTCCGGCTGGACCTATCACCCGCGCTGGCACTCCAGCTATGCCCGCCACAATTTTTACTACACGGACGGGCTGTGCCGCCCCAGCGGCGGCAATGTGGCCGCAGGGGCACTGGTTGGCGCCCTGCTCGGCG
This sequence comes from Glycocaulis sp., assembly GCA_022565665.1. Lineage (GTDB taxonomy): Bacteria > Pseudomonadota > Alphaproteobacteria > Caulobacterales > Maricaulaceae > Glycocaulis. The sequence goes on along the minus strand of JAIUMI010000004.1, from coordinate 9,415 downwards.
CGGCAATCTCTGACGGGGATGCCGGGGCATTGCTGGCGGGCGGCCTGATCGGCGGCACGTTGGGCGCGGCGCTCTCCCACTGTGACCGCGGCCAGTATCACTACGCCACGCACCATGCCTTCTCCACGGGCAATCCCTATTACTGGCACAACCCGTATTCGGGCGTGCGCGGGGTGGTTTATGCCCGTGACTTCCACAACTGGCGCAATCAACGCTGCCGCTGGGGGGATGCGGAAATCTTCCTGCCCAATGGCGAGGTCGCCTATGACCGCGTGCGTATGTGTCAGGACCGTCATGGCTACTGGCAGGTTGTGCCCATCCAGTAGCACCGCCTTCGCGACGACGCCTGAAAGCCGCCTCCGGATCATGTCCGGGGGCGGTTTTCGTTCATGTTGCGCTCATCGCGCATCTGGCAGGGTGGTGTCAGGTTAACGTTTGGGCAAGGAAAGGAGTCCTGCCATGAAACATCTCGCCAAGGTTTCCATCGCCGCGGCCGCACTGGCAGCCCCGCTCGCCGTCATGCCGGCGGCGCAGGCCCAGCAGACCTACGCCCAATGTATCTCCCAGCAGCGCAACCAGCAGGTAACTGGCGCTGTCGTGGGCGGCGTTCTGGGCGCGGTGCTGGGCGCGCAGATCCACCAGAGCAATGAATCGGCCCGGCGCGACCGCCATTACGCCCAGCAGAGCCAGCGCGGCTGGCGGGGCCATCGCGGGCATCGCGGCCGGGGCCATCAGCCCTATCAGCGCCGTTCCAATGATGGCGCCGTGATTGCGGGCGCCGGTCTTGGCGCGCTGGCGGGCGGCGCGATGGGCAGTGTCGGCAGCCGGTGTGACCATCTGCCGGGCGGGCCGCGCTACGTCCATCACAGCCAGTATCAGCAGCCCCATTATGGCGGCCAGCAATACGGGTATAGCCAGCAAGGCTACGACCCCTATTACGACGATTACGGCTATCATGATAACAGCCAGCTGGCCGGTGGTCCGGGCTATGACCCGTATTACCAGCAGCAACCCGCCCAGCCGCAATCGGCCGGTTACGGCTATGGCAATTGCCGCCAGATCCAGACCGCAGGGCGCATCCAGTATGTCTGCCAGGGCGCTGACGGCATCTGGCGCCCCGCGAACTAGGTTTTAGTGATGCTCAGCCCATCCGGGCTTCACTGCGGGCAAAAGTGCCCGACGCGCGGCCTGTCCTCGGCTTGATCGGGGCTCGCGCTTGCGGCGCTACGCGCCGGGGTGCCAGTCCAGCCCCCGCCAGGGGGCGCTAGGCCGAACGGCCGCCCGCGACTTTTCGCGGAACATCGCAGCCCGGATGGGCTGCGGAACTAAAGACTACGCGCGCCCGCAGCGCCGCAAGCCCGAACGGGCAGAGGCCCCGGAGCATCAACAAAAAAGGGCGGCTCATCAGAGCCGCCCATTGTCTATTTCCCGGTTTTCACCTTGGCCTTTTCATCGGCCGCTTTTGATTTTTCAGGGTCCGGGAGGGCCGGGTCCGGGCTGCGGCCCGCGAGACGCACTTCCAGCGAGGCCTCGGCGCGCTTCAGCTTGCCTTTCAGCGCGTCATTGCCCTCCTTCATCACGAAGTCGGCCCCGGATACATAGGTCGCGCGGCCAAGCAGATGGCCAGCCACAGGCAGTGTCGCCAGCAGGAAGATGATAATGCCCGCAGCGGTGAAACCGATATTTTCCTCGCGGAAGGCCACAGCAACACCGGCGACCAGCAGGCCCGCCCCCAGCGTACCGGCCTTGGTGGAGGCGTGCAGGCGCAGGAAGGGATCAGGCAGGCGGAAAACGCCAATCGCCGCGATCAGCAGAAAGGCGATGCCGCCAAACATCAGCGCCATGGCAATGACATCGCGGATCATTGGTCGCCCTCCTTGCGCTCGAGGAACACGGCGAGCGCGGCGGTCGCGATAAAGCCGGTCACGGCAAGGCCGAGCCCGATATCAAGAAATTCCTTGCGCCCGGTGACAAGCGTCGTCAGCGCGGTGATGCCGATGGCCAGCACCGTCATCATGTCCAGCGCCACGAAGCGGTCTGCCACGCCCGGCCCGATGACCAGGCGGATGCCGGTCAGGAGCAGGCCCAGCACGAGGCCGATCAGGAGATGGGTGGCCAGAAGATCAGGGATCATTGGTTCAGGCCTCCGACTTCAGAAGGATGCTCTCGAACGTCGTCTTGATGCCGGAAATCGTGGCGTCAGGATCGGTACAGTCGAGCGCGTGGACATAGAGCGTCTTGCGGTCATCGCTGACATGCAGCGAGGTGGTGCCGGGGGTAAGCGAGACCAGATTGGCGAGCGTCGCGATATGGATGTCGCTCTTCAGGTCCAGCGGCACCGCGATGATGGCCGGGTTGAGCTCGATACGCGGATTGACCACCGCCCAGGCTACGGAGAGCGAGGACTTCACCAGCTCGATCAGGAAGATCGCCGCCAGCTGCAGCCAGATCAGCAGTTTGAAGGGCAAGCGCAACAATGTCATGGCTGGCCTCCCAGCACACCTTCGGCATAGGCCGACGGATCAGCAAGCCCCTGCCCGGCCAGCCCCGCCAGCTCGATCAGCGGCTCGGCATAAAGCCCGATAACGAGGCTGATAAGCGTCAGCCCGGCGGCAGGTACCATCAGGACGAGCGGTACGCGCGCGGTGTTGAGCGCCATGCCCTCCGGCGCGGCCTTCCAGAAGGCCTCCATCCAGATTTTCGCCACGCACATCAGGGTGATCAGGCCGACACCGAGCGCGATCCCGCCCAGCACCGGTTCATTGCCGGCAAAGGCCGCATCGGCGATCACCACCTTGCCCCAGAAGCCGGAGAAGGGCGGCAGACCGGCGAGCGACAGGCCGGCACCGAGGAAGATCACGGCAAGGACCGGATGGCTGCGGATCAGCCCGCCAATCTTGCGAAGATCCGCCGAGCCAGTGGCATAGATCACGATACCGGCGAGCAGGAAGACGGCCGCCTTCACCAGAATATCGTGGATCAGGTAGAAGCTGGCCGCACTCAGGCCTTCCGGTGTCGACAGGGCGAGCCCCATCATCAGATAGCCCATGCCCGACACAATCAGGAAAGCCAGCATGCGCCGGATATCGCTCTGGGCGAGTGCGGCGATGGCACCGGCGATCATGGTCACGGCAGCGGCGAAGATCACCACATCGCCAATCGTACCCGTCGCGCCCTGATAGAGCAGCATGAAGACGCGCATCGCCGCATAGATGCCGACCTTGGTCAGCAGCGCGCCAAACAGCGCCGACACCACGGGCGGGGCCGTGTGATAGGCAATCGGCAGCCAGAAGAAGAGCGGGAAGGCCGCCGCCTTCACACCCAGCGCCAGCAGGAACAGCACCAGAGCGAAGGTGATGCCGGGCGTCACTTCCATGGCGGGCAGGATGGTGGAAAGTTCGGCAAAATTCAGCGTGCCGGTGGAGCCGTAGACGAAGGCGACACCGGTCAGGAACAGGATCGTGCCAAAGAGGTTCAGCGCCGCGTACTTCACTGCCGCATCAAGATTGACGCCCTCGCGATGCACCACCAGCAGGCCGATGGCGCAGACCAGCAGGACTTCAAACCAGACATAGAGGTTGAAGATGTCACCGGTCAGGAAGGAGCCGTTCACCCCCACCATCAGGCCGCAGAAGAGCGGGAAGAAGCCGCCATGCAGGGCGTTGGTGTCCACACCCCGGAAGGCATAGACCGCGACAGCCAGCGCGACGAGCGAGGCCGCAGCCACACCAAGCGCGGAAAGCGGATCGGCGACGACCGAAATGCCGAACGGAGCCGCCCAGTTGCCCGGCTGGGTCGCCAGCACGCCCTGCTCCATCACGGCCAGAAGCAGGCCGAAGGCGGATGCGGCCAGAGCCACCATGCCGGCGAGCGTCGCCCAGCGCTGCAGGGTCGGGCGCAGCCACAGCACGGCGCACAGGCCAGCCGCGATCAGCGGCACCACGATGGGCAGAATGACAAGAATGTTCGCGCTCATCAGCGGGTCTCGCTCCCTTCCTCGTCCTCACCGGTGAAGGGATCACCCTCCTCGCGCGCGGCCGTCATATCCTCGGCATTGACCGTGCCGAGCGTGCGCGTGGCCTCGTAGGCAACGATGGCCGCCAGCGCCAGAAGGGCAAAGCCGATCACGATCGCCGTCAGCACCAGTGCCTGGGGCAGCGGGTTGCCCGCCCCTTCGGCCAGCACGTAGGTGCCGGCGGGAATGATGGCCGGATCGGTCGGGCCGAGACGGCCTGCCAGGAACAGGACGAGATTGACGCCGGTCGCGATCAGCGCCGTACCCAGCACGATGCGGATCACATTGCGGTCCAGCATCAGATAGATGCCGGCGGCCATGATGCAGGCCACGGCTATGGCGTAGAATACGATCATTGGCCTGCCTCCTCCGCGCCGGTCTCATACATGCGGAACAGGATGGAGAGCACGCCGCCGACAACCACGAAATACACTCCGATATCGAAGATGAGCGTGGTGCCGAGCTTCAGCTCCAGAAAGCCGATCTGGCCCTCCCACCACAAATGGTAGAGGAAGCCGCCAAAGTCCCCGATCAGGGGCGGCAGGCCGGAGAGGATCGCGCAGAACAGGCCCACCCCCATCAGCACCACCGGGTGCAGGATGAGCCATTTGCGCGCGGTGTCGGTTCCAAAGGCTAGCGTGACGACCGTGTAGGCGGACGCCGCGGCCAGTCCGCCAATAAAGCCGCCGCCCGGCTCGTCATGTCCGCGCAGGAGGATGAAGAGCGAGAAGATCGCCATGGCGACGAAGAACAAGCGCGCCAGCGCGTTGAGGATGACAGACTGCATGGCCTATTTCTCCTCTTTCTCGCGGCGGCGCAGCAGCGCCCAGACCGCCAGCGTGGCAAATGCAACGACCGCGATCTCGCCCAGCGTGTCGAGCGCACGGAAGTCGACCAGGATCACGTTCACGACATTGCGCCCCTGCGCCTCGACATAGCTCGCCTCGCCGAACCAGTCGGAGATGCGCCGGTCGAAGGGCAGAATATTCATCGCCATCACGCCCAGCCCGCAGGCAATGCCGAACGCAGCGGAAATGAAGATCGCCAGCGGGCGCTTCAGCAGCGATTTGGCCGGTGCCGGAGCGAGCGAGATGCGCAGCAGCACGGCCAGCAGGATGACGATGGAGAGCGTCTCCACAGTGAACTGGGTGAAGGCCACGTCCGGCGCGCCATTCATCAGGAACAGCACCGCCATGGTGTAGCCGACCACGCCAACCCCGATGATGGAGATCAGCACCGAGCGGGCAAAGGCTGCAACCGCGCAGCCGATCACCAGAAGCGCCAGCACGATGATCATGTAAGGACGCAGCGGCGCAGCGGCAGCGACTTCGATCATCTCGCCGCTGAAACCGGCCAGCGCCAGAAGCAGCGCCACCGAGGACACGCCGAGCGTGATGTAGATATAGCTGCGCAGGGATCCGCGCTGTAACAGGCGCGCGCTCATCGCGGCGGCCCGGTCCAGCCAGCTCATGATCTGCCAATATCCAAGATCGGCCCAGACCTGATTGGGCCTGAGCTTGTCAGGATCGCTGAACAGGCGCAGCCACAGCCAGACCAGCGCGCCACCGGCGGCCAGAAGGCCCAGCGTAATCAGGAATTTGAAGCCCAGGCTCGGCAGGGCGACAACGGTCAGTTCCACCGCGCTGCCATGCAGGGCCGCCATGGCCGGGATCAGGATGGGCTCCCAGGCGAGGAAGGGCAGAACGCCGATCACAAGGCCCAGCGTGCCCAGCACCAGCGGCGGCAGGGCCATGCCATACCGCTCGCCCTCATAGAGCTTCACCTCGCCATAGGGTGGCTTGATGAAGAAGGGGCGCAGCGCCGCGAGACCCGCGACCGCCGTCATCACGGCCGAGCTCGCAAGCGCGGTGAAGGTGAGCCAGATCGCCCAGTCCCCGCCATCGAGGGCAGCGGTGATGAACAGGTCTTTCGCCTTATAGCCGAGGAAGAAGGGCACACCGGCCATCGAGATGGCGGCCAGAAGGCTCGCAATCGCGGTGATGGGCAGCTTGAACTTCAGCCCGCCAAGGCGCGCCAGCTCATACTGATGGGTGGACTGGATCACCTGACCTGCCGCGAAGAAGAGCGCGGCCTTGTAGAGCGCGTGGGCGACGAGGAAACCGATTGTGGCCTTCACCCCCGCCTCGCCTGGCACGCCCACCAGCAGGACGAGCGTTGCCAGCGAACACACGGTCGACCAGGCGAGCACCGCCTTGAAGCCGCTGGATCGCATCACGGCATAGGCCGAGATCAGCATGGTCACGCCGCCAAACACGATGAGCGGGGCGTAGAAAACCGCGAAATCGCCAAACCCGGTGTCAAAACGGGCGAGCAGGTAGACGCCGAGCTTCACCATGGTGGCCGAGTGCAGATAGGCGCTCGCAGGCGTCGGCGCGGCCATGGCGTTGGGCAGCCAGAAATGGAAGGGGAACTGGGCGGACTTGGCAAAGCAGCCGATCAGCACCAGCACGATGATCGCCGGGAAGGCCGGGTGCGCCGCGATCTGCGGGGCCTGCGCCGTGATCTCGGCCAGCGAGAACGTACCGGCTGTCAGGCCCAGAATGATGATGCCGCCGAGCAGGGCCAGACCACCCCCCGCCGTCACCACAAGCGATTGCAGCGCGGCTTTACGGGCCTTGGCGTCCTCGTGTTTGAAGCCGATCAGGAAGAAGGACACCAGGCTGGTCGTCTCCCAGAAGACGAAAAGCATGATGAGATCATCGGCCAGCACCGTGCCGAGCATCGCCATCATGAAAAGCAGGATGAAACCGAGGAAGCGGCCCCGGTCCTTCGCCTCATCGCCGGAGAAATAGCTGCCCGCATAGATCACCACCAGCGTGCCGATACCGGTGATCAGGAGCGAAAAGAGCAGCGAGAATCCGTCCAGCCGGAAACCGAGATTGACGCCGAAAGCCGGCACCCACTCGATGATCTGCAAAATCGCCACACCGCCCGCCACATCCGGGGCCTGCTGCAATAGCGAGACAAACAGGAAGGCCGGGACCAGCGCCAGCACGGGACCGGCAAACCGCCCGGTAAGGCGGGCGACCGGCGCAGCAAGCAGCGCACTCAGGCCTGCGATTATCACGAACCAGACAGGCGACATCGGGCCTCCGGCGAAATTGGGATGAACAGGCTAGGCGGGATGGGCGTGTGTTAAGCAAATCAACGCTTGCAGCGTCAATCCTTATTGTGAAAGCCGTATCGGCAATGGGGTTATCGGCTGCGCTTTCGCGCATGCACCAGATATTCCAGATTGCCGTCTGCGCCAGTGACGGGACTAGGCATTGTGTCCACTACCTGCCAGCCCTGCCCGCCCAGCCAGTGGGTAAAAGCGTCCAGCGCCTCCTGAACAGGCGCATCGGGGCGCACGATCCCGCCCTTGCCGATATGGTCGCGGCCGACCTCGAATTGCGGCTTGTAGAGCGCGATCAAATCCGCGTTATCCGCCGCTAGCGACAAAGGGACGCTCAGCAGTTTGGCAAGGCTGATGAAGCTCGCGTCACACACGATGAGCGAGGGCGATTCGGATATTTCGGCCCGCGTCAGCGCCCGCGCATCGGTCGCTTCCAGGCTGGTCAGGCGTGGATCACTGCGCAGGCTTTCATGCAGCTGATCCCGGCCCACATCGACCGCATAAATTCTCGCCGCGCCGCCGTGGAGCAGCACTTGCGTAAATCCGCCCGTAGAGCTTCCCACATCAAGGCAGAGGCGCCCGGCGGGATCGATGGCAAATGCCTCCAATGCCGCAACCAGCTTCAACGCCGCCCGGCTGACAAAGGGATGTTCGGCTTCCGCCTCGATATGCACGCCTTCGGGGATGGTCTGGGACGGTTTACGCACGATCTCCCCGTTGACTCGCACCCGCCCGGCATGGATCGCCGCCTGCGCGCGGGCACGCGTATCGAAATGGCCGTGGGTGACGAGATAAAGATCAGCGCGCATGACCGACACTTACCGCCGGATCGCACGCCGGAAAAGAGGAGCCGCGGCACGCCCGGCCCCGGCACAATATCAGCAAAAGCACGTGAAAATTATCAAGCTGAAATCATTAGAAATTATTACGGCCCTGCCAAATATTTTGCCTCCTCAGCAAATTCACGTTATAAGGGCAGCGTCGAACTTTGGCCGATGCATTGGTTTCGCGCCGCCGCAAGGCGAGCGCCACTCTGAAATATCCCCTCTCTTCGATACCGCTGGCGTACTCCCCATATCGGGAAAGCGCCGTGTTATGTCTTGATGTAAAGGAATACTCCCATGGCTACGGGAACAGTTAAGTGGTTCAACACCACCAAAGGTTATGGCTTCATCCAGCCGGACGATGGCGGCAAGGACGTGTTTGTGCACGCCACTGCCGTGGAACGCGCCGGCATGGCGGCTCTCAATGAGGGCCAGCGCGTAACCTACGAAGAAGAGCGTGACGCCAAAAGCGGCAAGTTCTCCGCTGGCAACCTGCAATCGGCCTGATTGGCAGCTTGATATCACGCCAGCGAAGTCCGCTTCGCTGACGCTGAGACGGGAAAACCCCTTCGGCCGACGGGCCGGAGGGGTTTTTCTTTGTGTGGGCGTAGCTAATACCGCGTCCCATCCTTCGTCGCATAACCCGCCCGTCCGGGCAGGAAGACCATGTCGATATCGGGATATTCACCGTGGTCGTCAGCGATGCGGCTGCCCACGACGAGGAATTCCACTGTTACGTCGCTGTCGTTTTTCAGATGGTGCCCGTCCTTCACGCCTGCCGGAAAGCCCGCACAGTCACCGGGTGACAGGCGCTCTTCGCCCGCATCGGTGACAAGGGTGGGGTGGCCGGACAGCACGTAGACAAACTCGTCCTCCTTCGCATGCCAGTGGCGCTGGGAGGACCAGACCCCCGGCTCCAGCCGCACCAGATTGACCCCGAACTGGGTCAGGCCGAACGCGTCGCCCAGCGCGCGCCAGGCGCGGCGCTTTACCGGCTCATCGTGCGGGGCGGGATAGGAGGTGCCGGAACTTTCAGGGATAGAACTGGCGGGCTTGGCGAAGGGCATGGGGCGAATCCTGTCAGATTGAAGAGCCGCCCTCTCCTATCACGCCAGAGCCTTGGCCGCCTCTTCGGCGCGTCCTAGCGCATCGAGCACGGTTGCGCGCCTTTTGGCTATGAGTGGGTCTGGAAACTGAATGTCTCAGATATCGGGGATAGCCCTAAAGCATTGATGTAACTTGGCGAAATAACATTCACTGCATGAAAATTTTGAAAGGCAAGCTGGAGAGCCCAATAATCTTGAAGGGGTTCAATGTAAAATACGCTTTGAACACAATGGCTTTGCTTGGATCGTAGTCGTGCAGACTCAGCTTATGCGTTTTCCCCCAGTCCATTTTACCCCATATCTCACCGCCCATCTCCTGAACCTCAAAAACCTT
>JAIUMI010000003.1 GCA_022565665.1 Glycocaulis sp. | reverse complement strand
GGGCTCGGGTAATAACACCCACACCCATTTTAAAATTCGGCCCGGGCGGGGGGGCGGGTACCCCGGAGCGTTTAGCCTCGATGATTCAACCGGGGTCCCGGCCCCCGAGCCGGGACCTATTATTCAATGGGTTGTCGGTGATATGACCCTCGCCCTGATCGATACCTCGACCGCGAATATCGCCTCGGTGCGCTTCGCGCTGGAGCGGCTGGGGGTGACCCCTGTCCTCGCCCGTGACCCGGACGAGGCCAGGCGTGCGGAAAAACTTATCCTCCCCGGTGTGGGCGCGGCGGGGCCTGCCATGGCAGCGCTGGAGAAGAGCGGATGGGCTGAAACCTTGCGTTCCGACACCCGCCCGCTGCTGGGTGTGTGTCTCGGGATGCAGCTTTTGTTCGAGGATAGCGCCGAGGATAGCGGGCGCGGTGGACGCGTCCCTCTGCTCGGCCTGATCCCCGGTTCGGTCATCCGTCTTGACCCGGCAGGCATGGGCCCGTGGCCGCATATGGGCTGGAACACGCTGGAAGATATCGCTTCCGGCGAGCCGCTCACTGCGGGGATAGAGGCGGGGACAAGGATGTATTTCGTGCACGGGTTTTACGTGCCCGCAGGGGCCCATACCATGGCTTCGACACGCTATGGCGCGCGGATAACCGCCATCGCCCGGCGCGGCCATGTGGCCGGCTGCCAGTTCCATCCCGAGCGTTCCGGCAAGGCGGGCGCTCAGGTTTTAGCCAATTTTATCAAGGGGTAGCAGCGTGTTCCTGTATCCGGCCATTGATGTGCTCGACGGGCGGGTGGTCCGCCTTGAAAAGGGGGATTTCTCCGCAATCACCGATTATGGCGGTGATCCGGTGGCCGTGGCGAAAAGCTATCTCGATGCCGGGGCGCAATGGCTGCACCTCGTTGATCTCTCCGGTGCCCGCGATGGCCAGCGCCGTCAGCTGGACCTTGTGGAGGCCATCGCCGCGACCGGCATCAGGATACAGACCGGGGGCGGGGTGCGCTCGGCCAAAGACATTGAATCGCTTGTCGAATCCGGCGCAGCGCGGGTGGTGATCGGCTCGCTCGCCATCACCGAGCCGGAGCGCGTGACCGGCTGGCTCTCGCGCTTTGGCCCGGCTCATATCGCGGCCGCCTTCGATGTGAAGCTGAAAAACGGCGTGCCCGTGCCGGTGGTGAAGGGCTGGACGCAAGAATCCGGCACCACGCTGGGCGAACTTCTGGGGCAATACCGCCATGCGGGGCTGGTGCACGCGCTGGTCACCGATGTGGGCCGCGACGGCATGTTGCAGGGGCTGAATATTCCGCTTTATCAGGACCTTGCGACCTCGCGCAAAGACATTGCCTGGCAGGCCTCCGGCGGCGTTGCGACGCTCGATGACATTCGCGAGGCCAAGCGTCTGAAGATGGGCGGGGTGATCATTGGCCGCGCGCTCTATGAGGGCCGGTTCACGCTGGAAGAGGCGCTGGCATGCTAGCCCGGCGCATCATTCCCTGCCTGGATGTGCGTGACGGGCGCGTGGTGAAGGGCGTGCGCTTTCGTGACCATGAGGATGTCGGCGATATCGTAGGTCTTGCAACACGTTACGCCGAAGAGGGCGCAGACGAGCTGGTCTTCTATGACATCACCGCAAGCCCTGAAGGGCGCGAGGTGGAGCCTGAATGGGTGACCCGTGTGGCGCGGACAATCGACATTCCCTTCTGCGTCGCCGGGGGCATCCGCTCGGTGGAGGCAGCGCGGGCGCGCCTGTTTGCGGGGGCGGACAAGATCTCGGTGAACACGCCTGCCCTTGAAAACCCCAATCTCATCAACGCACTGGCCGATGAGTTCGGCTCGCAATGCGTGGTCGTGGGCATGGATAGCCGCGTCATTGATGGCGTCTGGCGCATCCACCAGTACACCGGCGACCCCAACCGGACGCAGACCAGTCACCGCGCCACGCTGGACTGGATCGAAGAGGCGGTTGCGCGCGGGGCGGGCGAGATCGTGCTCAATTGCATGGACCAGGACGGGGTGCGCGAAGGCTATGATATCGAACAGCTAATCGCCGCGCGGGGCGTCTGCACTGTGCCGCTCATCGCCTCCGGCGGGGCTGGCGCGATCAGTCATTTCGAGGCCGTGTTCAAACAGGCCAATGTCGATGGCGCGCTCGCGGCGAGCGTGTTTCATAAGGGCGTTATCGCCATTCCTGAGCTGAAAACCGCCCTGGCAGAGGCAGAAATCGAGGTCCGCGTATGTTGACCGGGAAATCCCCGCTTCCGGCGGAGGCAATCGACTTTGAAAAGGGCGGCGGGCTGGTCCCTGCCATCGTGCAGCACAGCCTCACCGGTGAGGTGCTGATGCTCGGCTATATGAATGCCGAAGCGCTGGCTGCGACGCAGGAGAAGGGGCTTGTAACCTTCTGGTCGCGTTCAAAAAACCGGCTCTGGACCAAGGGCGAAACGTCCGGCGATGTGCTGCGTCTGGTCTCGATCGCGGCCGATTGCGACCACGATGCGCTGCTGGTGCAGGCGCTGCCTGAAGGGCCGACCTGCCACTTAGGCACGCGTTCGTGCTTTGGAGATATCCCCGGGCCTGTCCTCGCATTTCTGGGCCAGCTCTCTGGCATCATCGATGAACGCGCTGAAGCGGGCGGCGAGGAGAGCTATACCGCCCGACTTTTATCCAGCGGGATCAACAAGATAGCGCAGAAAGTTGGTGAAGAGGGTGTGGAGACAGCGCTGGCCGGAGCGGCCGAAAACGATGCTGCGCTGACCGGTGAGGCGGCCGATCTCGTCTTCCACCTCATGGTGCTGCTGAAAGCACGCGGCTTATCCCTCACCGATGTGGCGGAGGAATTGCAGCGCCGTCACGCTAAATGACGGCGCTGCTTGCGCTTTTCATTCTCCGCGGCGCCGGGCGTTGCGGAAGCTGTCCCCGAAAAAGATGGCGTTGGTGAACAGCCGTGCCGAGCCCCGGAAATAGGCGCGGTAATAGGGATTGTCGGCAAAGAGGATCACCGAGCCGGAGCCGCGTCTCTCTGCAAATACAACGCCTTGGCCTTCCAGCGCTTCGATATTGCGCTGCGAGGCATAGCCCGACAGGAGGCCGTTGCGCGCATAGCGTACGGGCAGGGAGAACGGGCTGTCGCCTTGCGCAAATCCGTTCGTGCCTTCCTTCTGCACCGGCAGGCTTGTCGAGGTCAGCCCGAAGGTGAGCGGGTGGGTGAGGTCGATCTCGCTGGCGAAGATCGCGCCGGAGATGCCGTGCACGGTATCCCAGGTGTTGATGTCCTCATAGGGCTGGGGCGCTACAGTGCTGTTTCCACTATTGTTTCCGCCCCGCTCGGCGAGGGTGGCACTGGTCAGATTATGCCGGATGGCGAACTGCGCCCCGCCCTGAATGCCAAGGAAGATGCCGCCTGCGCTTACCCATTCCCCAATGCGTTTGGCCTGGTCTTCGTCCAGTGCGCCATAGCCGCCATTGGCCATGATGATATGGGTGTAGCGGGTGAGGCTCGCGCGGGCGAACTCACTAACATCTATCATGGAAACGGCCATGTGCATTTCGTGATCGAGCAGGTGCCAGATCTCGCCAACCGCGTTCACATCGGTGCCGCGCCCGGTCAGCAGCAGCACTTCAGGGCGGCGCACATTGGCGGTGGAGAAGCTGCCAAGGTCCGGCCCGCCGCGTACATCAGCGGTGATGGCGGCATGGATGGTCACCCCGTCCTCGGCGGCCGCGCGGGCCATGAGGGCGTGGATGGCGTCCGGCGCAAGGTCCTGACCCTGAACGGGAATTACTACCGAGCCGCGCGAAACAGGCGCCGTCCCGTCAGCCGTGGTGACGGTCGTGCCGCCGGGGATCATGCGCGCGCGCAGGCCGGCCTGCAGCACGCGATTGAGCGCGCGGGGCGCGTAAAAATGCGTCCAGTCAATGACATAGGCATAAGGGGTCTCAGCCGGCGCAGGTGCCGCGCGCTCCAGTACACCGACGCGCTCGCCCGCCAGGTTCGGCGCGAAGAGACCGGCCCGGACGGAAGCAAAATCAAGCCCGTAGGCGAGCGGCTGGGTCCAGCCCGACACATCGTAGAACTCGGTCGTGCCTTCCACGATGCGGGTCTCGAACAGGGCCTGCACCACGCGGTATTCGCGCTGGCGTACCGGCACCACGTAGGAGGTTTCAGGATCGAAATCGATGCCGTTCAGGCGCGTGCGCTGGGCGAGGCGGCGCACCTCAATGCCATGGCCGTCCAGCACCTCCAGGAAGTCGGCCAGACGCCCGGCATCGCGCGAGGAGAAGACATGGGCGATGATCGGGTCAGCATTCGCAAGGCGTTGACTTTCCCGGTAGAAATCGCGCTGGAAGCTCAGCAATTGCTCGCGGTTGGCCAGCGCCGCGCGGACGAGCGCCAGGCCCACACGCGCCTGCTGGCCCACCTTGTCGTCATAGTAGAAGGTGCCAAATTCGGTCTCCTGCACGATGCCGCGCACCGAGCTCTGCTCGAAGAGATAGGGGATCGCGCCGATCAGGCCGGGATAGCTCGATCCATAGCCGAGATAGAAATCGTCAAACAGCTCCTCGCTGACATAGAGCGCGCCCTCGCTGTCGAGCTGTTCGGTCAGGAAGGCGTTCATGCGCTGGTTCAGCTCCAGCCCCGCGGTGGAGAGCAGCGGGTGCAGGCCATCAGGCGGGCCGGGCGAGAAGAAATAGCTGGTATTGGGGCCCATCTCGTGGAAGTCGGCCGCGATATTGGGCATCCATTCGCGCGTGGCACGCACCAGCGCGCGCACCTCAGGCTGGGTCAGCGGCAGCCATTGGCGGTTGAGATCGAACCAGTAATGATTGGTCCGGCCCCACGGCCATTCGTGATAGTGCTCGCGGTGCTGGGGATCGGCCACCGGCACGCGTGCGCGGTGCATATTGGTCCAGTTGGCGAAGCGGTCCGTGCCGTCCGGATTGATCAGGCCGATCACGTGAATGACCGAACGGTCCAGAATATCAGCGACTTCCGCGCCCTGACCGGCGGCGAGGAAATAGAGGATCGGCATGATGGCGTCATAGCTGGACGGCTCCGAGCCGTGCACGCCATGGGTGAGATTGACCACGACCGGCTGGTCTGCGGGAATGGCGCCGGTGCTGCCTTGTGCTGACAGCGCCAGATGGGCTTCGCGTATGTCTTCCAGCCGGGCATGGTTTTCCGGCGAGGTCACGGTGGCGCGCAGGATCGGGCGTCCGAAATGGGACCGGCCGATCTCTTCCACGCTCACCCGGTCGGAGGCGGCCGCGACAGCGCGCATATAGGCGTAGATCATGTCGGGGGTGTAGATGATCTCGCCGACCTTGAACCCGGTCACGTCCTCGGGGAGGGGAATTGCAGGGTCGTACTCGACTTGCTGGTCAATAAGCTCAACTAAGGGCTTGGGGTCATAGGCATGGGCCGACCCGGCAAGAATGGCGAAACCGGCCAGAATGGCAGCAGCAAAACGGCGTATGGACATGGATTTAACCCCCGCGAGATTGCGTGTCAGACTAGGCCTCAAGCGAAGAGCGTCAAGCGCGGGGTGCGCCTTGTTGACGGCGCTCCTGGCGGCTTCGCTGGCACATGCGGGCGATACTCGCGAAGACGTGATCGTGGTCAGTGCCACCCGCGCGGCCGAGGTGCGCGGCGTGTCAGCGGTGCCTGTTGCCGTCATCGGCGCGGACGATATCGAGATGACAGGCGCACAGCATGTCTCCGAACTGCTCAATCGCGCGCCAGGCGTGCATATCCATCGCGGCAACGGGGTGGAGCACCTCACCGCCATACGCTCGCCCGTACTCAGCGCCGGGGCGGGGGCGGGCTCCTTTCTTTATCTCGAGGACGGAATTGCCCTGCGCGCGCCGGCCTTTGCCAATATCAACGGCCTGTTTGAGGCCGCCGATGAGCTGGCCGCACGCGTGGAGATCATCCGCGGGCCGGGCGGCGCGGTCTATGGCTCCAACGCGCTGCATGGGCTGGTCAATCTTATCACGCCGGACCCGGCACTGGCCCAGACCCGCGCGGAGATCGAGGCGGGCAGCTATGGCCGGGTGCGCCTGACGGCAGCAGCCAGTGGCGCCACGCGTCTGGGGGACGGTTTTATAGGCCTTACAGTGCGTTCCGAAGATGGCTGGCGGGACAATGCCTCACTCCTGCGCGCCGGATTGCAGGCGCGGCTCGACTGGGGCGAGGGCGCGACCCGCTGGAGCGCGCGCACCACGCTGATCCATCTCGAGCAGGAAACAGCCACCTTTGTGAACGGCTTCAGGGCCTATCGCGATGTGGCGGCCTCGCGCCAGAACGCCAATCCCGAAGCCTTCCGCGATGCACGGGCTTTGCGGGTGAGCCTGCATGCCGACCACGCCCTGTCGGAACGCTGGAACCTTTCCGGCGCGGTCTATGCGCGCTCCAACGACATGGATTTCAGACTGCATTTCCTGCCCTCCAGAGCGCTCGAGGAGACCGGTCATGACAGTCGTGGCTTCCAGAGTGCGGTGCACTTCGAAAGCGCCTCTACCCGGCTCTCAGCGGGGCTGGATGGCGAATGGACGCGCGGCTATCTGGTCGAGGATCAGACCCTTCCGAGCTTTGGCGCATTCCCGCAAGGCATCCATTACGACTACGACGTGGAAGCGCTGACCGGCGCAGTGTTCGTGCAAGGCCGCCATAGCGTGACGGAGCGGCTAGATATTGAAGGCGGGGCGCGGCTGGAAGCCACCCGCTTTGACTACACCAACAACACCGATGATGGCGCGATTGGCCGCTTTTTGCGTCTGCCGGACCGCTCCGACAGCTTCACCACATTCGCGCCGCATGCCGGGCTCGTCTGGCGGTTCAGCGATGAGGCGCGCGGCTTTGTGCGGCTGGCGAGGGGCGTGCGCGAGCCGCAGAGCGATGAGCTCTACCGGCTCCAGCCCGGTCAGGAGATTGACGGTATCGAAGCGGAAACGCTGGACAGTCTGGAGGCGGGCCTGCGCCTTGCGCGCGCGGACGGGCTGGCGCTGGAACTGACCGCCTTCACCATGGTCAAGCGCAATGTCTTCTTCCGTGATGCGGACGGGATCAATGTCACGGACGGGCGCACCACCCATGAAGGCGTCGAGATTGAGGGCATATGGCCGCTCACCGATACCCTCACGCTCTCTGGCGCGCTGACCTATGCGACCCATAATTATGACTTCGACCGGCCGGTTGCACAGGTTTCCGAAGCCATTGAACGCGGCAACCGGGTCGATACCGCGCCGGAATGGCTGGGCAATCTGCGCGCGCGCTGGCAGCCGGTGGAGGCGCTGACGCTAGAAGCCGAATGGCTGCATGTGGGCGAGTATTTCGCCGATGCGGCCAATGAGGCGGTCTATGACGGCCATGATCTCTTTCATCTGCGCGGCGTGGTGCGGGTGCGCGAGGGCTGGGAGGTGTTCGGCTCGATCCGCAATCTTGCCGATACGCGCTATGCCGAGCGGGCGGACTTTGCCTTTGGCGGTTACCGCTATTTCCCCGGCGAGCCGCGCACCTTTTCGCTTGGTGTCCGGGTGAGGGGGTAGCCGGGGCGTCCGCCCGTGCTAGCGTGCAGACATCTCATCATTGGGGGACTGACATGAAATCGGGATTTCTGCTTGCGGCCGTGGCGGCGTTCGCGCTTTCAGGCTGGGCGGGTGCGCAAAGCTATTTTCCGCCTGCCGGGGCAGAGCACTGGGAACGGGTGAGCCCGCAAGAGGCCGGCTTCGATCCGCAAGCCCTGCAGGAGGCCATCGATTTCGCGGTTGAGCGCGAGACCCGCAACGAGGCCCCGCTCGGCGATGTGGTGGCGGCGCGAGAGCTGACCATCATGGTACCGCTGCAATGGGCGGCAGAGCCCTATTCCGATCCGATTGGTCCGCTGGCCGACCGGGGCGATCCTTCGGGTGTCATTGTCCGCGGCGGGCGCATCGTCGCCGAATGGGGCGAGCCGGAGCGCGTGGACATGGCCTTCTCGGTCACAAAGAGCTTCCTGTCCCACGTGGTCGGTCTTGCGATTGAGGACGGGCTGATCGGCGACGTGCACATGCCGGTATCGGCGCAGGTGCGCGATGAACGCTTCCATACGGCCCACAACGCGCCCGTCACCTGGGACCAGCTTCTGCGCCAGACCAGCGGCTGGTGGGGCGAGCTGTGGGGCAAGCTGGCCTGGGCTGACCGGCCCGGTACCAATCCCCATGATGCGCTGGTCGCGGGTCCGCCCGTGCCCGGCAGCGCCTATGAATACAATGATGTGCGCGTGAACGCCTTGGCGCTGGCGGCAACGCATCTCTTCGCCCGCGAACTGCCCGATGTGCTGCGCGAGCGCATCATGGACCCGATCGGCGCGTCCGATGGCTGGGTCTGGCACGGCTATCACAACAGCTATGCGGAGGTGGACGGCGAACGCCTCCTCTCGGTCTCTGGCGGCGGGCACTGGGGCGGCGGCATGTTCATCGACGCCTATGACATGGCCCGCTTCGGCCTGCTGGGCCTGCACCGCGGCGAATGGGATGGCGAGCGCCTTTTGAGCGATGCCTTTTTCGGGGCCGCTCTTGCGCCGGGCGAGCACAATGCGGGCTATGGCTATATGAATTTCTTCCTCAATGCGCCGGACACCCGCATGTATTCGGAGGCGCTTCCCGGCAACGCCTATTTCCATCTCGGCGCGGGCACCAATCTGGTCTTTGTCAGTCCGAACCATGATCTGGTCGCCGTCGTGCGCTGGATCGAGGGTGCCGCGATGAGGGGGTTCCTCGAACGCCTCATTGCGGCCATCGAGGAACCGGCCACAGAGCAATAGCGCCTGCGCAGGCAGGCACTTGTCTCTTGCCCCGTCCTTCGACCCGTCCTAGCAGTGCCCCATCGCAGAAATTTTCTTAAAGGAAATATGCCATGCCCCGTCAGACCGGTGCCGAGCACCTCGCCGATGCCTTGATCGCCAATGGTGCCCACATGGCGTTCGGCGTGCCGGGGGAGAGCTATCTGGCGCTGCTGGATGCCATCTATGAGAAGGGCAAGGACTTCCGCTTCATCACCTGCCGTCAGGAGGCGGGCGCGGCCAATATGGCCGAGGCCCATGGCAAGCTGACGGGGCGGCCGGGCATCTGCATGGTCACGCGCGGACCGGGTGCGACACAGGCGAGCGTCGGCGTGCACACCGCCTTTCAGGACTCCACGCCGATGATCCTCTTGATCGGGCAGGTGGCGCGCGACATGAAGGACCGTGAGGCCTTTCAGGAGGTTGACTACACGCATTTCTTCCGCGACCAGTGCAAATGGGTCGCCGAGATCCATGATCCCGCCCGGGTACCCGAATACATGGCGCGCGCCTTTGCCACGGCCATGAACGGGCGGCCGGGGCCTGTGGTGCTCTCCTTGCCCGAAGACATGCTCACCGAAATCGCTGACGCGCCGGCCATCCGCCGGGTGGAAACCGCCCAGGCCGCACCCGCGCTGGGCGATATCGCGAAGCTGGAAGCCCTTCTTGTCAGGGCCAAACGCCCGTTCGTGATCTTTGGCGGTACCAAGTGGAGCGAAGAGACGGTGGAGAAGGCCCGCGCCTTCGCCGAAAACAACGCGCTGCCCGTCGCCTGCTCCTTCCGCTCCAAGGATCACTACAACAATATGGGTCCGAACTATGCCGGGGATCTCGGCGTCGGGCCGAACCCGAAGCTGGTGGAACGGGTGAAGGGCGCGGACCTTCTGATCGTGTTCGGCCCGCGCCTCGGCGAGATGACGACCTCGGGCTACACCATCTTCAAGCCGCCGGTTCTGGAGGGACAGACGCTCGTCCACATCCATCCGGGCGCGCAGGAGCTGGGCCGGGTCTACCAGGCTGATCTCGCCATCAACGCGACGGTGGCGGCCGCCGCCGATGCGCTGTCGCAGATCAAGGTGGATTCTAGCGCCTGGACCGGGGAGGCCGCTGCCGCGCATGAGGAGTTTCTGGCTTTCTCCTCCGTCGTGGAGGTGAAGCGCGGCTTCAACCTGTCGAAAATGTTCTGCTGGCTGTCGGAGAACCTTCCCGAAAACGCGATCCTCACCAATGGCGCGGGCAATTACGCCGCCTGGCTGCACCGCTTCTACCGCCACAAGCAATGCCGCACCCAGCTGGGGCCAACCTCCGGCGCCATGGGCTATGGCGTGCCGGCGGGCATTGCAGCCAAGCTGGAAAAACCCGACGCGCTGGTCGTCTCGGTCAATGGCGATGGCTGCTTCCTGATGTGCGGGCAGGAGCTGGCGACCGCCGCGCAGTATGGCGCCAACGTCATCTTCATCGTCGCGGACAACTCCGCCTACGGCACGATCCGCATGCATCAGGAGCGCGACTATCCAGGCCGGGTCTCCGGCACGGAGCTGAAGAATCCGGACTTTGCCGCCTATGCGAGGAGTTTCGGCTGTGAAGGGATACGCGTGGAATCGTTTGACGATTTTCCGGCCGCCTTCGAGCAGGCGAAAACCTGCGGGCGCCCGGCGCTCCTGCACCTGATCTGCGATGTGGAAGAGATCGCGCCCGGCCGCACGATTTCGGGTCTGCGGGCCGCCGCCAAATAAAAAACGCCCCTGCCGGAGGAGCAGGGGCGTTTTAAGTACACAAGGTTGGTCAGTCAGACTGGCCGCGCCGGGGGGACGCTAGCCAAGAGAAAATATAGTGCCTCGGTTTCCATAACCAAAATCGATTTATTGCTGGCAGGAATTGCCGGTCTCTATGGCTGGGCCTCGCCCCTTAATTGCCGGTCCTGCGCGGCGGCAACGAGTAGCGCCGTACCCACCACAGCGGCCAGCGAGATATTGAGCACGAGATCGGCGCTGATTGCGGTGAACACAGTGACCGCACTGCCGATCACCACACAGGTGATGAGGACGGGCAGGACGACCCTCCCGGTGCGGATGAAGACCTTGCGGGCAATGGCATCGCCCAGCACGTCCAGCTTCCAGCGCTGGCGCGCGAAGATGACGATCCAGACCCATAGAATGGCGCTGACCAGCCACACACCAAAGCCAATGCCCGAGGCGAGATAGCCGACGCCAAGCCCCGCACCGCCAATCTTGGTCAGCGCTTCGCCGCCCTGCCATGCAATGATGGCGATGCCATTGAGCCGCGTCATCAGGCGGATGATCTGCAGGCTGTCTTCCGGGCTTTGCTGTCCCGCCATGGCCTCCCCCTTCACTGGCGGCAGGCCCCGTCTCTAGGCGAGGCGAATCTCGCGCAGCCGCTCCATAAGATACTCATGGGCGGTGATGGGCTGCAAATAGCGGTCGGGATTATCCGCGCTGACGCATTGCGGCAGGGTCTTGATCTCCACGTCCGGGGCAAAGTGCAGGAAGTAGGGCGTGGAATAGCGCGAGAAGGCCATGCGCTCCGCGCTGGGGTTCACCACGCGGTGCGTGGTGGAGGGCAGGACATGGTTGGTCAGGCGCTGCAGCATGTCGCCGACATTGACCACCAGAGCGCCCGGCGGCGGGTTGATGGCCAGCCACTCGCCGGACCGGGTCTTCACCTGCAGGCCCGCCTCCTCCGCGCCCAGAAGCAGCGTGATGACATTGATGTCCTCATGCGCCCCGGCGCGCACACCGTCCGGTTCGCCCTTGATCGGCGGGTAGTGCAACAGGCGCAGGATGGAATTGCCTTCCGCCACGCGCGCCTCGAACCAGTTCTCCGGCAGCTCCAGATGGCGGGCGATGGCTTTCAGGAGCACACGGCCCATCGCGTCGAGCGCATCGAAGAGATCGCGCGTCGTCTCGTCGAAGCCCGCAATGTCGCTGACCGACACGTTCGCGGGCATCACAGCGCCGAAGCGATGACCTTCGGGCAAATCTCGGCCCCGGTGCCAGAATTCCTTCAGGTCCACCGCCGCCGCGCCCTTGGCCGCTTCCACGCCGAACGGGGTATAGCCGCGCTGGCCGCCGCCACCGGGCTGGTGATATTGCCGTTTGGTCTCATCGGGCAGGGCGAAGAAGGCCTTGGTATCGGCGATGGCCCGGTCGATCACGCCCTGATCGATAATGTGGTCAGACACCACCGCAAATCCGAACTCGCGGAATGAGCCGCACAGAGCGTCGGCAAAGCCTTGCGGGTCACTCGCGGCCTGCGCAAAGGAGACGGGCTTTATCAGGTCTTGCAGGATGGCGCTCATGGCAGGGGTCCGGTCTGGCGGGCGGGGCAGGGGATGTAGCGCGTCTCATCGCAGAGATGAAGGGCGCTGGCCCTTGACGATGCAGCAAGTGCGCCCGACTTGCTAGAACCATTGACGCCGCAACCGCCGGAAAGGAACGCCCCATGCCGCAAGCCCCCATCGAGGTCTTCTACTGGCCGACGCCCAATGGCTGGAAAATTACCATCGCGCTGGAAGAGATGGGCCTGCCTTACGTGATCCGGCCGGTGAATATCGGTGCGGGCGAGCAGTTCAGACCGGAGTTTCTGGCCATCAGCCCGAATAACCGGATGCCCGCTATCACCGACCCTGAAGGGCCGGATGGCAAGCCGATCTCGATCTTCGAAAGCGGCGCGATCCTGCAATATCTCGGCCGCAAGACAGGCAAGTTCTATGGTGCGAATGCGCGCGAACAGGCCGAAGTGGAGCAATGGCTGTTCTGGCAGATGGGCGGGCTCGGCCCGATGGCCGGTCAGGCCCACCATTTCCGCTCTTACGCCAAAAAGATCGAGCCCGACGAGACAAAGCTCGAATACGGCGCGACCCGCTACACCAACGAAGTGAGCCGGCTTTACGGCGTGATGGACCGGCGGCTGGCTGACAGAGACTATCTCGCGGGCGCCTACTCCATCGCCGACATGGCCGCCTGGCCGTGGATACTGCCCGAAGGTCAGGGACAAAACCTGGAGGACTTCCCTAATCTGAAAGCGTGGGTGGAGCGCCTGAAACAGCGCCCGGCCCTGCGCCGTGGCAGGGATGCGGGTAAGGAGCTGCGCGTGAGCCTCGCCGAGGACTCCGAGGAAGCCAAAAAGGCCCGCGCGATCCTGTTTGGCCAGAAAGCGCTTTGATGGCCTTTGCTGATGCTGCGCACATCCGTGCGTCGCTCCTCGCTCACGCTGCGGGTGCAAAGGCCTGTCCCCGACTTGATCGGGGATCGCGCTAGTGGCGCTGCGCGCCGGGGTGTCAGCCCGGCCCCGCATGGGGCCGCAAGGCCGAACGGCCGCCCGCGCTAATGCGCGGAACATCGCAACGCGGATGCGTTGCGGAACCAAAAGAGGCATGGGTCCCCCGGACCGCTTCGCGGCCGGAGGATGACAACGGGAGGGGTTTCCCCCATCCTCCCGCCCATGCTTGGATTGGCGTGAGGGAAGGGGGTCGCAATTGGCACGCAGGGGCTCGCCACATGATCTGCAGCGCATGGCCGCGCGCGCAAGGCGCGTAAGGGCTCCGCGCGATGCGGGCCTCGTGCGCCGTGCGGGCTGGTTCATCTGGCGGGGTGTTTCAACAGTCTTTCGTCCTGCTGTGTTCGGCGCGCTGGTCATGGCGTCCGGGCTGGCCGCGTTTGCCGGTCTGCAACAGCTTGATACCGGCACCGCCGCGCAGGACCGTGCAGCACGCATCAGCGCCGCGCTGGCCGCACTGGCAGCCGACGCGCCTGCCGCCGCGAGCTTGTG
Source organism: Glycocaulis sp. (assembly GCA_022565665.1). GTDB lineage: Bacteria > Pseudomonadota > Alphaproteobacteria > Caulobacterales > Maricaulaceae > Glycocaulis. The sequence goes on along the minus strand of JAIUMI010000003.1, from coordinate 240,959 downwards.
GGAGCGTGAAATAGAGGCTGCGTTACGCCCGCGCCGGTCAGGACCGCCCGATACCGAACTGGCGCTGAGCCTTGCCCATGCGTTTGAGGACGTGGCCGGGCGCGAACGCTATGCCAGCTTTGCCTGGGGCGAGGGGCGCGGGCTGGATCCCTACCGCACTGAGGCGGCCTTGCGGGCCCTGCCGGTCTGGGTGCGGGCAGGGGAGCTGGAGCGTGTCTGGCAGCAGGCGCTGGGCACCCGATCCACCCTGCCCGACACACCGGCCTCGCTGGAACTGGCACCCCGGAGCGTGCGCGCCCGGCTTTCGCGTGCGCGTCATCTCTATCCGCTTCTTGATCAGGCGAGCACCGGCTTCTTCTCCGGACATGAGACCGGCGCGTTCAATCTGGCCAGCCTGCCCGGAAACGGGCTTGCGGGTGAAGCATGGCTGCTGGCGGATGCGCCTGCACGCGCGCGTCATTGTGCTGACGGCAAGACATTGCCGTGCGCGCTGGCCGAGATCGGGCTCTCTGCCGGACAGGCCGGGCTGACGCTGGCCGCCGGGCAGGGCGCACGCCTGATGCGGGCGGGGCTGGCAGCAGGGCGTGTATCGGCGGAGCTGGCCGAGGACCTCGCACTGCTTGACCGGCGGGAGCTGGAGGTCATCGCGCGCGATGTCGCCCTGACCGCGCAGCTGACCTCGAACGCGGCCGCCATACGCCTCATCGCCCATGCCGGTGACACCAGGGACATTGCCCGCCTGCGCCAGATTGCCCAGAGCGCGGGGCCGCGCACGCTGGCCGTGTTTCATCTGATAGGCAGCGATGCGCTGGACCTGGCCGGCGCGGTCGACGGAACGCCTTCGCTCACCCGCCCTGCGCTGGAGTATTTCATCGTCGCCGCGCTAATTCTCCTCCTCGCCTTTGGCATGGTGGCAAGCGCCATCATCTCGGCGGCCAGGGTGCGAAGTTCACGCCGCGCCGGGCTGGGCCAGAGGCTCGATATTGCCGCACGTGAGTTACTTCTTGGTAGGAAAGTCTAACGAAAATAAATGCTTAAAATGCATTATTCTTAGTTTGCCTTAACCCTGTGGATACACTTCCTCGCGATTATGCCCTCACACAACGCGCCGAAAGGCATGGATGTGGTGGGGTGTAATCACCGGTTCGAGACAAGGGCAAAGCCCTGCCGGACCGCCAGAAATGGGGAAGACAAATGGCTTTCACGGATGTGGAAACCCGTCAGGTTCACGACGCGATCAATACCGATCCGACCGGCGAGGACCTTTGCAAGCTCGGCCTGATCTACTCGACCGGCCAGGCCGGTGTGATCGACTATGTCGAGGCGCACAAATGGTTCAACCTGGCTGCGCTGATGGGCTCCGAGCCTGCCAAGCACTATCGCCGGGAAGTCTCCAGCGAAATGGGCACCGAGGAAATCGCTGCGGCCCAGCGCGCTGCGCGCGAATGGCTGGCAACCCGGCACTAAGACCGGGCCAGCCTAGTCGCGCAGCAGCTCGTAGAGCAGGTAGTTGAAGCCGGCATCGAGCGGCAGGATTCCGCGCACATACTGGTCGACGAACAGATTGACCTCGGCGATGCCTGAACGGGGCACGAACACGACATCGTGCCGGGCAAGCGGGATAGTGTCGGCGGGCCGGCCCCGCAGGGCGCCGCGCACATCGACCGTACGCAGCATCGCGCCGCCATCGCTCGCGCGGCGCAGCACGACGACCTGGTTGCGCCTGGCTGTCGGCTGGAAGCCACCCGCCAGCATGACCGCTTCGAGCACGCCTGTCCGGCCATCGGGCAGGGCGTAGGGGCCGGGCGCGTTTACCTCGCCGCCCACAAGAATGCGCTGCGATCCGAAACTGACGGGCCGCACCTCCACAATGGGATCACGCAGCACGCGTGAATATCCGTCCGCGATGGCGCGCGAGGCTTCAGGCGCGGTTTTCTCTGCCACCATCACAGCGCCCACCAGCGGCAGATTGGCCCGTCCGTCAGGCGCGACAGTTACCGTGCGCGAAAGCTCGTCCGCAGTGTGGACGGTCACCTCGATCTCGTCGCCGGGATAGAGCCGGTAGGCCGGATCACCGCCCGACCATTCCTGAAAACGCATGGGCTCGAACGCGCGGCCCGATCCACGCGGGGACGATGAACAGCCCGTAGCTGCCAGCGCAATGCCGGCGGCAAGAACAGCCCTGCGGGACCATCTGGTATCGGTCATCGGCGCGAGTCACCCTTCATGCTTGACAAATCCTAGCCTTCCCCCAGCCGGGCTAAGAAAAAATTAAGCGCAGCCCCGCCAGATACCGCCATGGAATCAACGCGCGGGCCCGGATCAGGACACACCGCCCCGGCTGGTCATGCCCGCCGGGAGCTGGATCTGTTCGACCTTCTGGCGCTGGCCTGGTCGCAGAAACTCTTCATCCTGCTGATCTTCCTGTTGCTCTTCGTGCCGATGGCCGGCGCGGCCTGGGTGCTGCTCAAACCTGAATATGTCGCCCAGTCGCGCCTTCTGGTGCTGCTTGACCCTGAGGACCAGGCGCCGGGCGCGGCAGGCTCTGGCGGGGCGTTCACGCTCGATCAGGTGCTGGAGTCCGAAGCGGCCATTCTCAACTCGGAAACCGTGCGCCGTCTGGCGCTGGAGCGGCAGGGCGGGAGCGCCGATTCGGCCACGCTGAAAACGTTGCGCCAGGGCTTCGCGGTGGAACGTTCGCCCAATGCCAGCGTGCTGGTGGCCCGCTATGGTGGAGAGAGCCCCGTGCTGGCGGCCAATGTGCTCAACGCGATCGTGGACGCTTATCTGGCTTACCGGCGCGAAGTGCTGGTGGAGGATGGTGCCGATGCCTTGGCAGAGCGCCTGACGGCGGCCGAGCTGGCGGCGTCGATTGCCGAGACCAATCTGCGCGCCTTCTTGAACGAGCATGGCGTGGTCGACTTCAACGCCGAACGGCTGGCGCTGGTGACCCGCATCACCGATCTGCAGGGGGCATTACTGGGTGCCGAGGCGGCAGCGATGAGCGCGCGTGGCGGGGCAGGGGCCTTGCAGCAACGCCTTCAGGACATGCCGCAATCGATTGAACTTTACGTCGAAAATGATGTGACCGGGCAGCTTCTCGCGCTGGAGGTCCGCCGCCGCGAGCTGATCTCGCGCTATCAGGATGATGCGCCGCCCGTGCTTGCCATTGACCGCGAAATCCGTGCCCTGCGCGAGCTTGTCTCATCTGGCGGTGCAGAAGGGGCAGGCCAGCGCCGTACCGGTGCCAATCCGGTCTATCAGGAGCTTGATACGGCCCGTCTGCAGCGCGAAGCGGAAGCTGCCGCGCAAGGGCGGCTGGCGGCCACGCTGCGCGAACAATTGCGTGACGCGCGCGCTGAAGCCGACCGTCTGGCCGCGCTGGCGCCGCAGTTTGACCGGTTGAGCCGTGAGGCGAACTCGCGTGCCGAAGCGGCTGCCCGGCTTGCCTCGCAGTCTGCGGCAGCGGCCTCACGCCGGGGCGGTGCCTCGGGCATTGCTGATTCGGTGCGCGTGGTGGAGCGCGCCACACCGCCTGCCGAGGCGCGTTCCCTGCGCCGTGCAGGCATCGGGGCTGCCGGTGTGCTGGCGCTCGGTGCTGCGCTGCTGGCCGGGCTTTTGAGGGGTTACTTCATCGCTACGCGGGAGCCACGCGTACAGGCCCGGCCCGCACCGCCACCGCCTTACGAGGATATCGGGGAAGAGGTCAGGCCCGCCCCGCGCGCAGGGCGTCAGGCCGCAGCCACAGTCCAGACACACACCCCGCCGCGCCGTCCTCTTGCGGTACTCGCACGCGTGCGCGACTTTGGACCTTACGGGGGCGGCCATGAAGCCCGCCCGGTTTGATGACACGACACTGGACGGCCCGGCGGAGGGCGAAGGCGTGAGCGCGTTTGCAGCAGAACTGGCCGCCCTGGCGCGCCGTCTGGCCCCATCCGGCCAGACGGGCAAGGCTGTCATGATGCTGGGCATTACCGCCAAGGCCGGCACTTCCAGTGTGGCCGCAGGACTTGCCCGCGCCGCTGCGGTGGAGACAGGCGGACCGGTCTGGCTGGTCGATCTGGATTTTCATGCCAATCCGCAGGCCAGCCGCGCGCGCCTGAATGGCGCGGCCTATTCAACCGATCTGGGCACCGCGCCCTTCTGGCAGGCAGAGCCGCACGGCACGGGCCGTCTGGTCCTGCGCAAGCTGGAAGCGGCCTATGTCATGGTCACACGCTTCCAGCACAAGCCCGACGAGATGGAGCGCCTGATCTTCCGGCGTGCGCCGGCCTACTGGCAGCAATTGCGCGCCATGTCGCCGCTGGCGGTGGTGGATGTGCCCCATGGATCGCCGGCGATTTCGGCGATAGCGCCAGATCTTGATGGGGTGATCCTTGTAGCTAATGCGCGCCGCGACAAGCGCGCCGATGCCGAACGGCTGGCTGCCCATATCGAAAAGCTGGGCGCGCGCGTTCTGGGGGTGATCGTGAACCGGGCCGGGGACTGGCAGGGCCAGCGCCAGCAGGAAGGCGCGCAGTGAACGCGTTCGACCGCGCCGATATGTGGCGCGGCGCCGTGCCGCGCCTGACCTTTCTGCCGCTTGTGGAATATGCGCTGGCGGTTATCGCGCTCCTGCTTTTCTCCCAGGCGCTGCTCGGTCCGCTTCTCGCAGATCCCGAACAGCCAGACGCGTCCGAAGCGCTGCGCCTTGTCTGGCTGCCGGTCTATGGCGTGACGCTGCTTCTGGTGGCCGTACGCCCGCTCGCGGTGCTGGACGTGATGATACGCGCCTGGCCGCTGGTGGCGCTGGCACTATTGGCAGCGCTTTCTACCTTCTGGTCGCTGGATCCGGATGTCACCTCGCGCCGGGCGCTGGCGCTGGCGTTTACAACGCTGTTCGGGCTGTGGCTCGCTGCGCGGTTTGACTGGCGCGGGCTCCTCACCGTTCTGGCCGTCACTTTTGCCATCCTGATGGCGGGTAGCGCGCTGGCCGGCGCGCTCTTTCCCGCTTTCGGCGTGATGCACGAGATTCACCCAGGCGCCTGGCGGGGCCTGTGGTGGGAGAAAAACACGCTGGGCGCGATGATGGGCTGGGCGATGCTGGCCTTTACCGGCCTGGCTGCCTTCGATGCCAAGCGGCGCCTGATCTGGCTGGCTCTGCTGGCACCCGCCTTTGCGCTTGTCCTGCTCTCCACCTCGCGCACCGCTCTGCTTGCTGCCCTGATTGCGCTGGCAGGACCGATGATGATCGCCATGGCACGGCGCGACTTCACCTTCGGTGCAATGGCGGTGATGGCGGGACTGACGGGTGTCGGCCTTGCGGCACTAGTGATCGCCATAGGTCCGATGGTGCTGCTGGAAGCGCTGGGCCGGGATGCAACGCTGACCGGGCGTACCGATATCTGGGAAGCCCTGTTCCGCCAGATGGCCGACCGGCCCCTTCTCGGCTTTGGCTACGGCGTGTTCTGGCAGGTGGAGAACGGACCGGCTTTCTGGGTCCGCCAGGAGACGGTCTGGCCTGTGCCGACCGCCCATAATGGCTGGCTGGAAACCGCGCTCTCCATGGGGCTGGCGGGTGTGGCGATTGCCGCCATTGCCTATCTCGGCGCGCTGACGAGCGCGGCCTGGCGGCTGTTTTCCGGCAACGAGACCTATTGGGCGCTGACCTTCCTTATCATGTGGGGGCTGATCAGCTTTTCGGAGAGCAATCTGGCCGAGCAGAATTCCATGATGTGGGTGATGTTCACCGCCACCGCCGCAAAGCTGGCTCAGCCACGCGCGGCAGCCCCGTAAAAGCGCGGCGCAAGGCTCTCGGCCCAGATCAGCTTGCCCGTGCCCTGTACCGCCTTGTCGATGCACAGAGCGCCCGCCTTCGGTCCGCCTGCGAGTGCGGCGGGCAGGGCGGCAAGCCCGTACACCAGCGCCTGTCCGGCCCCTATCGCCATCCAGCCGGCGAGTGCGGGGACATTCACCTTGCCCGCGTGGACGCAGTTCTGGCTGACGCCCTGTCCGTAAGCGAAACTGCGCGCCAGCAGATGCTTCCAGCGCACCCGGCTGCCCTCGACAAACTCGATCACTTCGGCGCCCGCCGACCAGCCAAAGCGCACGCCCTGTTCCTGCAGGGTGACGAAGAGCACATCATCTTCCCCGCCGGTCTCGTTGGTGCGCGGATCAAAGGCCGGATCGGGCAGGGTGAGGGCGGCGCGGTCCAGCAGGGAATTGCCGCAGCCCCAGTCGCGGGTGCGGTAATCATCGGCCTCCGGCCCGGTGCGTGCATAGAGCCGCTCCAGCATGGCCGTCACCATCGGGCCCTGACCGGTAGCCAGCGGCGTGACAGGGCCGAACACGACCGGCGTATCGAGCGTCTGGCGGGTCTTTAAAAGGCTCTCCAGCCATTCGGGCCGCGCGCCCTCATCATCATCCAGCTGGGCGATGAAACGGCCTGTGGCGCGCGAAAAACCGGCATTGCGGGCATGCGAGACGCCGGGGTTGGGCTCATGCACATAGACCAGCGGCACACGCGCATCAGCGGTAAGATTGGTAACCAGATCGCGCGCGCTGGCGCCGGGGTCATTGTCAACGATGACGATCTCGTCCGGCAGGCGCGTCTGGCCCATGACGCTGGCAATGGCGCGCCCCAGGCCGAAAGAGCGGCGAAAGGTGGGGATGAGGACGCTGACTGTACCTGACATGGCTCACGCGGCCCATTTTGCGAGCTGCGGCTGCTTGCCGGGCGCAAGATGGCTCAGCACCTCCCCCACGGGCAGGACCGCGATGCCAGCCTTGGCCACAGCCTCTGACACAGCCTCAAGGAAGGCGGGCGTGCAGCCCCATTGTGACGGGTCCTCGCGCACATCATGGCCATAGAAGATCAGCCAGCCGGGACGGGTCTGAACCTCGCGCACACCAGCCAGTGCGCGCTCCAGCCCGGCCTCGCCGCCATCGAGCGGCATGGCTTTCAGGAGGTTCAGATCATCGCCCTTGCGGTTGATGCCGGGATAGACCCCGCGCATCGCGCCATAGCGCTTTGCCAGCGCGCGCTTTGCGCCCACGCTCGCCTCTCCATAAGGGAAGGCGAAGCTGGAGGCAGGCTTGTAGATGCCCAGCTCCATCAGTTCGGCACAATTGCGCTCGCAATCGGCGGCAAAAGCCTTCGCGACCTGCCGGGATGCGTCATGGTGGGAGAAGCTGTGGCAGGCGATCTCGTGCCCGCGCAAATGCAGGGCGCGGATATCGGCCTCGTCCATCAGCTCGCCCAGATGATTGGTCTGCCCGGCAAACCCAAGCGCGGTATAGAAGGTCGCGCGCCAGCCATGATGCTCGATGATTCGCGCGCCGTTCTCCCGCGCGGATTTGGGAAAATCATCAAAGCTGAACGAAACCAGCGGCACTGAAATATCGGCTTTGAGCGGGCGGCGCGCAAATGTGCGTGCGGCAAGCCGGTTCAGCTTGCCCACCAGACCGGACGCCGGTTCATAGACCGCATTCACGGGCGCACCTCCCCAAGCCAGGTGGCCTCAGACCTGCCACTGCCCAGGGCCCGGGCAGCACAGGCGGCTTTATACGCTTTGAGCGCTAGCGCCCGCAACCGGACGGGCAGGGCGGAACTGCGTGCCATTGCGGGCGTGATCGCCGTGACAGCGGAGGCGAGGCGTAGTTGCGCAATCAGCCGGGCAAGGCGCGCGCCGGGCAGGCGCGCCTGTTCCGGGTGGCGGGCGAGGAAGCGGGCATGGTTCGCGCCTCCTTCGGCAAACTTGGCGATGAGGCGGTCCACGCTCTGCAATCCGCCATGGCCTGCCGGGTTATCGACATGGGCGAGGCGGGCGGTTTTGCTGGCGCGCACGGCCCAGTCCACGTCTTCCCAGCCCCAGCCCTGATAGCCCTGGTCAAAGGGGACCTTCGCCATCAGGCTGGCGCGCACGGCCAGGTTCGATCCGGCAAAGGCGCTGGCCCCGCGCTGCGCGCGTTCTTCAGCGCTGATCACGTCGCCTGCGCGGGCGAGCGCCGCATGGACAGGGTGCGTGCGGGCTTCTTCAGCGGGCAGGGTGTAGCCGCCATAAGCAGCGTCAAACGTGTTGGCCCGGATGAGTTCCAGCCAGCGGGCGAGGAAGCCTTCGGGCACTTCCATGTCCGCATCGAGATAGAGCAGCCAGTCTCCCCGGGCCGCCTTGCAAAGCGCATTACGTGCCCCTGAGCGGCCGAGATTGGATTTGGAGCTGACAACCCGTATCGCGACGTCCAGCGCTTCAGCGTGGCTCTGAAGGACATTTACGGGCGCTTTATCAGGCGAGCCATCATCGAAAAGGACGAGTTCGCAAGTCCCGTCCATCTGTGCGGCGAGAGCGTCCATCAGGGCAGACGGATCATCGCCGTGGAAGGGAACCAGAATGGAGAGGATCGGCGCACTCATGCGCTCCTCCATTGCAGACGGGCGAGCAGAGGCGGGGCAAGCACGGTGCGGCACCCGGCAATGTCCAGCGCGAAGGCAAGCGCGCCATAGACACACGCGCCGGCAGCCCCGTGCGTAACGATATGCAGGACAGGGTTTTCCGGCGCAGGCAGCCAGACGAGGGCCGCCGCCATCACTACGCTCGCCGCCGCGGCCTTGGTCCAGTCCTCAAGCGGCAGGGACAGGCGGAACACTGTCCGCCCGGCGATGGCGCAGGCAATGAGCGCCAGACCATAGGCCAGTACGGTCGCCATCGCCGCGCCGATCAGCCCGAAGACAGGGATGAGGGCGAGGTTCAGCGCCAGATTGATTACCGCGCCGCCCGCCATCAGGCCGGCCATCAGTTTGGGCTTGCGGCCCAGTACGAAGCTTTCATGGAAGACATAGGTCATGAAGCCGTTCAGAAGCGCGCCAAGCGCGATCAGCGGCATGATGCGCGCCGCGTCGCTGGCGAGGCTTTCGGCGATCATGAAGCGGGCAAAGGGCTCCGAGATGAGCGCGATGCCCATGGCGGCGGGAAAGCCGATCAGGCCCATCAGGGCGGCGGCCTGACGCAGGACGGCGCGCGCGGCATCCGCGCCCTGATGCTCCAGCGCCTTGATGGCAAGCGGGCCCGCCGTCATGCCAAGCCAGACAAAGAGGATGTTCAGCGTCCGGTCGGTGATGCCGTATCCGGCGGCGTAGGCGCCCGTCGCCGCTTCGCCCATCAGGGCGGCGATCACGAACCGGTCACCGGTGGAGAGCAAATGCTCAAAGACCAGCGATACCGCCACCGGCGCGCCATAGGCAAAGAAGCGCACCGCGCGCGGCACTTCGGCCCTGTCGCGCTTGGCCTTGGACAGAAGGACCGGCAGGTCGATCACCAGCGCTATCGCCACCGCCAGCGCGATACCGGCAAACGGTCCGGCAGGGCCCAGCCCGCCAGCGGCGACGAACACCACACCAAGGCCGAAACCGGCCGACAGGATGAAGCTCTCAAGAAGCGCAAAGCGTGCGGCTTCGCCCTCGGCCCGGCGCGTTTCCAGCACCACCATCATCGCGGAGCGCAGCACCTGGCTCGCCAGCGCGAACCAGCAGGCCGTGCGCAAGGCTTCGTCCATCGGTACGAAGGCGATGATGGGCGCGAAGATAACAAGCGTTGCCACGGCCAGCGCGCCATAGATCATGAAGGCGGTGGCGAGGTGACCGGAGAGCCGTCCGCGCGCCGAAGCGCGGGCATGGTGGCGGGCAACGGCGGCGTCGAGCCAGGTGAAGATCAGTGTCTGGATCAGCAGGGCCGCGGCCATGACCAGCGTGTAGCGGCCATAATCTTCCGGGCTCAGAAGACGGGTGAACACCATCACCCCGCCAAACCCGACGAGGATCTGGGCGGCATAGACCGGCAGATAGGTCAGAAGGTGTCGGTTCAGCATGCACTCTTCTCTGAAGGGGCCCGGCAGTGTGCCTATCGGCAATTCGTTATTTTTCCTGCAAGCCCGGTGCCGGGCGAAAAGCGGAACGCAGCGTGCATCACAACGGCTTAAGAACGCCCTTAAGGGGTATTTACCGCGTGTTTGTGTGCCGTAACGGGGCAGGGTGAAGGACAAGCGCATGTCTTCGATGCAAGCCATGACCAGTGTCGAGACAGTGTGCCCTTCAGCTCTTGACGAAGAGGCGCGCGCGATCTGGCGGTCCTTCCAGAGCGCCGATCCCGCCCTTGCCAGCCCGTATTTCTCGCTGGGGTTTCTCGATGCGTTGGGCGCGGCCCGGCGCGATACGCAGGTTGCTATCATCCGCCAGAGCGGCGTGATCACCGGCTTCCTGCCTTTCCATAAAGGCGCGATGGGCCATGCTCGGCCGCTGGGTGGTCCTTTGAGCGATCATCATGGATTTATCGCCGCGCCGGGCACCGAATTTGTCCTTGCCGAGGTGCTTAAAGGGGCTGGAATTGGCGCGCTGGACTTCCACGGCGCGCTGGGCCGCCAGCGGGCCTTTGCCCGCCATGCGCGCGAGACGGACGGCTCCTGGGTGATGGATCTGTCGCAAGGCTTTGAGGCCTACATCGCCAGCCGGACAGCGATGGAGCCGAAGGCCTTCCGCAATTTGCGCGCCCGCCGCCGCAAGCTGGAAGAGGCCGCAGAGGGCTTCACCGTCCGTATCAACGATGCCCGCCCGCACGTGCTGGACACGGCGATCAAGTGGAAATCAGCGCAGTACCGGCGCACCGGCCATTTCGACGTGTTTTCCGTGGGATGGACCAATCAGCTCATCCGCAATCTGGTCGCGGGCGGGCTGGACAATGCCTCCGGCCTTGTCTCCAGCCTGGAGATTGGCGGGGAGCTGGCGGCGATCCATGTCGGCATGCGCTCGAGGGATGTGCTGCACTACTGGTTTCCGGTCTACGATGCGGAATTCTCCAGTTTCGGGCCGGGCCTTGCCCTGCTGATGGAGATTGCCGAAGCGCTCTCCCACGACGGCGTGAGCGAGATCCATCTCGGCCCCGGCGAGTACAGCTTCAAGGCCGAGCTTTCCAGCTGGCAGTTCCCGCTGATGGCGGGCTATGCTGCCGCGCCGTCACTCGCTGGAGCGGCGCGCCAGATCGCCGAACGGGTGGAGCGCACGGCAGAGCGCCTGCCGCTGGGCGCGCTGTCAGGGCTTCCGGGCAAGGCCTTTCGCCGGATTGACCGGCACGCGGCCTTCCGGGCGGCATGACCACACGGCGCACAGTGCTGACAGGGCTCGGCGCGGGCGGGCTTGCTGCCTTTGCGCCTGCCGGTCTCCGGCTCAGCTCCAATGGCCTGTCACCGCGCGCTCAGCTCTGGGATAACGCCACCGGCCCGCATCTGCGCGGCGCCGTGATCGCGCAACGCCGCGTCTATCCCGCTCTTGATGGGGACACCTTCCTTGGCAGTGCTCCGATAGGCGCGCCGGTCAACCAGCGTGCGCTGGATGATCTGGCAGATGCCGGTGCCAATCTCGTCGTCTGGTCCGGGCCGGGCGTATTTGGCGAGGCCGCGCCCTTCCGCTCCGATACCGCGGTGGAGGACCATATCGGGCGCTGGCTGGACATGTGCCAGCGCGCAGGGCTTTTCACCGTGCTCGGCTTCCGGTCCGGGCCGGGGCGCTCAGCCTTTGCCTTCCACCGCGAGGACAGCTGGTATCCGCGCGCCTTGCTAGATGAAAGCGTGTGGACCACGCCTGAAAAACAGGCCGCCTGGGTGGCGATGGCGATCCATGCCGCGGGCCGCTTTGCCTCGCACCGATCACTTGCCGGCATCATGCCCATGGTGGAGCCGAACGCCTCTGACCTTGACCATAGCGCCGTGTGGAGTGCGATGGCGGGGGCGCTGGTGTCTGAGTGGCCGGACGCGCTGGACGTGCCGCTATTGATCAGCCCGGATCGCTGGGCGCGGGCCGAGGCTTTGCCGCAGCTTTCCGCTGCCACCCGCACGTCAGCGGTGATGGCCGTGCACGATTATGATCCGTGGGCCTATACCCATCAGGGCGAGGGGGCGGGGGTGCGCCTGCCTGCCGATCCGCCCGCCCTTGCCGCCGCCATGACTGGCTCGCCTCGCTGGGCATGTCTGGAGTTCGGGGCGGCGCTACATGCGCCCGGCCTTGCCCGCTATTTCGAGACGCGCATCGCCGCGCTGGAGGGGGCAGGGGCGAACTGGGCGGTATTCCGCTGGCCCTCGGGCTGGCGCCCCTATGAGACCCGCGAGACGGGCATGAACGTGACCCTTTCCCCCACCGCCATGGGCGTGCTGACGCGCGCCTTTGCGAGGAACAGGGAGCGGGTGGGGTAAGCGCCCGCCACATTGCTCCTGCACCCCCCTTGCGCTATCCCGGCTGCGGACCTGACCCCTTGCCGGAGCGCTTCTCATGGCCAACAGCTTTTACGCCCACCTTGCCAGCACCTTGCAGGAGATCGAGGCAGACGGGCTCTACAAGCGCGAGCGGGTCATCACCTCGCAGCAATTCTCCGAGATCGATGTCGCGAAGAATGGCGGCGAGAGCCATGTCATCAATTTCTGCGCCAATAATTATCTGGGCCTTGCCAATCGGCCTGAGCTGATCAATGCGGCCAAGGACGCGCTTGATCGCTATGGCTATGGCGTTGCCTCGGTGCGCTTCATCTGCGGCACTCAAGAAGTTCACCGCGAGCTGGAAAAGGCGCTGGCGGCCTTCACCGGCCATGAGGACGCCATCCTCTATGCGGCCGCGTTTGACGCCAATGGCGGCCTGTTCGAGCCGCTGCTGGACGAGAATGACGCCATCATCTCCGACGCGCTGAACCACGCCTCCATCATTGACGGCATCCGCCTGTGCAAGGCGAAACGCTACCGCTACGCCAATTCGGACATGGATGATCTGGAGGCCAAGCTGAAGGAGGCGCGCGCCGCGGGCGCCCGCCACATCCTCATCGCCACGGACGGCGTGTTCTCAATGGATGGCTATATCGCAAAGCTCAAGGATATCTGCGATCTGGCGGAGAAGTATGACGCGATCACCATGGTCGATGACTGCCACGCCCATGGCTTCATGGGCGCGAAGGGCAGGGGCAGTATCGAGCATTGCGGCGTGCTCGGCCGGGTCGATATCGTCACCGGCACGCTCGGCAAGGCGCTCGGCGGGGCGATGGGCGGGTTCACCTGCGCCAGCCAGCCGGTGATCGATATTCTGCGCCAGCGCTCGCGGCCCTATCTCTTCTCCAACTCGCTCGCCCCGGCAATTGCAGGCGCGAGCCTGAAAGCGCTGGACATGGTGGCCAAGGGCGATGCCTTGCGCGCGCAGCTGTTCGAGAACGCCAAACGCTTCCGGGCGGGCATGAGCGAGGCGGGCTTTGAGCTTCTGCCCGGCGAGCACCCGATCATCCCGGTCATGCTGGGTGATGCCAAGCTCAGCCAGGACATGGCCACCGCCCTGATGGACGAAGGCGTCTACGTGATCGGCTTCTTCTATCCGGTCGTGCCCAAAGGAAAGGCGCGCATCCGCACCCAGATGAGCGCGGCGCATACACCCGACCAGATCGATCGCGCGGTGGAGGCGTTCACCAAGGTGGGGAAAAAGCTGGGGGTGGTGTGATGGCGGCCGGCTGGATAAATAATGGCAAATTTTGTTTCAAAATATCCTGAATTTTACCCCATTGCGAAGCGTCGAATTGCCAGCGATTTGGAACGTTTGGCGGTTTGCAAATCTATTCTTTTGCCAATATCCGGGAACGCGTTATACGTTGGTCAGTTTAATGGTACATACAAGGGAAATGTAGCATATTCTATAGAGTATTCGGTTGTATTGGATGTGATAGCGATAATTTCCCGTCTTTATGCGCCGGTGCCGAAAAGTAATCCGCCGGGCGATGATATATCCCTGAACGCCATGGCATGGCAGTTTAGTAACAATGACGATTTTCTAAGAATGTTTAAGAGCGACGCGCGGCGTTCCGGCGCTTCAACGCAGATAATTTCATCAAGCTCTGATCTACCTTCAAGCGTGGTGTTTCATATGCGGAGGAAGTGGGCGAGAGAAAGCGAACAAGAATGCGTGAGTGGCATTGAAAAATCTACACGCCTTATTTCAAAATTTTCTAAATCAAAACTATATGGAATTATTAGGTCATTTAGATCTGAGAACATATCTCATAATCTGGAATCATCTAAAGATAGGGGTCGTTTTAATATAAGCAATAGCGATAAATTGAACTTTGATAAGTTTTTGCGGGCCTCGAATAGAGCGCTGTTGATAGGGGGCTTTGCGTATCAGGTATTTTTTAGACATGAGTTGGCTTTGGGTGGTTGGTCTCGCTATTGGGAGCAATACGCCAAAGAATTTTGGCACTCCGCTGCGGGGTTGGAGCCACCTGAATTGCAGTTTGATGATTGATGAACTGGATGCCTTCCCCTCGTCCTTCGAGACGCTTCGCTGCGCTCGCCCTCAGGATGAGGGAAAAGCTTTGCACACCCTCATCCTGAGGAGGCCGAAGGCCGTCTCGAAGGACAAGGGTGTGGCGCACACTCTGCACCCATCCCCTTCGCCGGGCCTCCACAATGCGCTAGATAGCGGGCAGATAAGAACACCTGCCCCGGAGGAAATCGCATGAAAGCGCTAGTCAAGGCCGAGCCGCGTGAAGGCATCTGGATGCAGGATGTGGCCAAGCCGGAGATCGGGCCGGACGATGTGCTGATCCGCGTCCATATGACGGCGATCTGCGGCACCGACATCCATATCTATAATTACGATGACTGGGCGCAGAAAAACGTGCCGGTGCCGATGGTGGTCGGTCACGAGTTTGGCGGCGTCATCGAGGCGGTCGGCAGCGATGTGACGCGGGTAAAGCCGGGCATGCGCGTCTCCGGCGAGGGCCATGTGGTGGGCGAGAAAAGCCGTGCGGTACGCGCCGGCCGCTTCCATCTCGACCCTGAAACGCGCGGCGTCGGCGTCAACATGCCCGGCGCGTTTGCAGAATATTTGCGCATTCCCGCCTTCAATGTGGTGCCGCTACCCGATGACGTGCCGATGGAGATTGCCGCCTTCCTCGATCCGCTGGGCAATGCGGTGCACACGGCCACCGCCTTTGATCTCGTGGGCGAGGACGTGCTGATCACCGGCGCTGGCCCTATCGGCATCATGGCGGCGGCCGTCGCGCGCCATTGCGGTGCGCGCCATATCGTCATCACCGACATCAACCCGGACCGGCTGGAGCTGGCGACGCGCGTGGCGCCGAGCGTGCGCCCGGTCAACACGATGAAAGAAGAGCTTCGCGACGTGATGGTGGAGTTGAAAATGACCGAAGGCTTTGATGTCGGCCTTGAGATGAGCGGCGCGGAGCCCGCCTTCAAGCAGATGGTCGATCACATGGTGATGGGCGGCAATATCGCCATGCTGGGCCTGCCGGCCAAGCCGTTCACGCTCGACATGGGCTCGCTTATCATGCGCGCCATCACATTCAAGGGCATTTATGGCCGCGAGATGTTCGAGACCTGGCACAAGATGCTGGCCATGCTGCAATCGGGCCTCGATGTGTCGAAACTCATCACCCACCGCCTGCCAGCGAAAGAATTCCAGACCGGGTTTGACGCCATGCGCTCTGGCAAGTCCGGCAAGGTGATCCTCGACTGGCGGGACGCGGCGTAGTGGGAGATCATCCCACCGTCCCGCTTGCGTTTTCGGAGCTGCCCGAGAACGAAATGCGCGCGCGGGCTTTGGCCTTTTACGAGGCGATGAAGTCGCGGCGCACGGTGCGTGATTTTTCAGACCGGGACGTGCCGCGCGAGATTATCGAGAACGCCATCCTGACCGCCGGTACCGCGCCCAGCGGTGCCAATCACCAGCCCTGGTTCTTTTCCGTGATCGGGCGCGGACCCTTGCGCAAACCTTTACGCCAAGCGGCAGAGGCAGAAGAACGCGCCTTCTATGAGGGCAAGGCGGGCGCAGAATGGCTGGAGGCGCTTGAGCCGCTGGGAACCGACGCCGACAAGCCGTTTCTGGAGACCGCGCCCTGGCTGATCGCGGTCTTCGCCCAGCGCCGGGGCGGGCCCAAACCCGGTGACAATCGCAAGAACTATTATGTCTCTGAAAGCGTCGGCATTGCCTGCGGCTTCCTGCTGGCAAGCCTGCATCAGGCCGGTCTTGCGACGCTCACCCACACGCCCAACCCGATGGGGTTCTTGAGCGAGCTGTGCGGGCGACGGGAGAACGAAAAGCCGGTCATGCTGATCGTTACCGGCTATCCGGCGAAAAGCGCGACCGTGCCGGTCCATGCGCTTGACAAGAAGCCGCTGGACCAGATTTGCGGATTTGTGGGGTAGCTAGCGCCGGACCAGCGCCACGGCTAGTTCCGGTTTGCCTGAAAGGCCCGGATGGGGAAAGGCCGTTGGCTCATCCTCCGGCCAGCCCCAGCGGTCTTCCGGGAACAGTGCGCGCATGGCGGGCAGGGCGCAGCCATAGGGCGGGCCACCCAACTCATCCTTCTGCATGAACAGGGCCAGCAGCACCCCGCCGGGGCGGAGCTGGGCGTGGGC
This sequence comes from Glycocaulis sp., assembly GCA_022565665.1. Taxonomy (GTDB): domain Bacteria; phylum Pseudomonadota; class Alphaproteobacteria; order Caulobacterales; family Maricaulaceae; genus Glycocaulis. Next base: position 224,528 of record JAIUMI010000003.1, on the reverse strand, counting down.
AGCGGTCTCGTAAGTCTCGCGCAGTCTGGGTGGAATGGCGCACAGGAAAGTCTGCTCCCAGTAGAGATCGAGGGGCGTTTCGGGCAGGAAGGCGAAGGCGTCTCCGGCGCCCAGATGCGCTGGCAGCCCGGCTTCGGCAAAGCGCGCGCGCTGCCACGCGATCGCGGTGGGGGAGAGGTCGATGGCCGTTACATCAAGTCCGGCCCTTGCCAGCGCCAGCGGCTCCTCGCCGCGGCCGCAGCCGGGTACATAGATGCGCGCGCCGGGCGTCAGCTGGCCCAGCGCCTGCCAGTGGGCGAAGGCGGGGTGCAGGCCCTGCCTCTCCCACGGCGCGTCGTCGGCGCGAAAGCGTGCATCCCAGTCGAGCGGAGGAGCGCTGCCTTCAGCACGGTCAGTTGTTGTCATATCCGGTTTCCCGTTTGCGAGAGTTTGGATAGAGATAGGCGCAATGCGGGTGTGGCGGAACTGGTAGACGCGCTGGATTTAGGTTCCAGTGGAGCAATCCGTGGAGGTTCGAGTCCTCTCACCCGCACCAATTTTCTTGTGCTTTCTCGCTTCCGTCCGGTCGCTGCGGGCAAAAGTGCCCTGCGCGTTCGCGCTAGTGGCGGCCTCTGGCCGCCCAGAGGGCAAGACCCGCCCGCGACTTTTCGCGGAACATCGCAACGCGGCCTGTCCCCGCGAAGGCGGGGAACGCGTTGCGGAACTAACAATTTGCCCCCTTCACCCGCCCATGTGGAAAATCGCAGGCAGTGACCGTTGCGCAGGCAAACGGCGCGTGACATAACCCGCGCTCGTTTCGGTATGGGGCCGAGGGCGCTCTCGTGCGCGCTGGTCACGCCGTCAGCTTCCCGGCATGGCCCCTTTCCGGCCCCGTCAATACAAGGCCTTACTACGCATGAACGTCCAGGAAAAATCCGCCGAAGGTCTCTCGCGCACGTTTGAAGTGGTGGTTCCGGCTGCCGACCTGCAATCGCGCCTGACCGCGAAGATCGAGGAAATCCGCCCGCAGGTGCGCCTGAAAGGTTTCCGCCCCGGCAAGGTGCCCGCCGCCCACATCCGCAAGATGTTCGGTGCCTCGATCATGAGCGATATCCTGCAGGAGATCGTGCCGGAGGCCACGCAGGAAACCCTGGACAGCCGTAAGCTGCGCCCGGCCAGCCAGCCGGGCGTCGAGGTCAAGTCCGATGCCGAGGACGTTCTGAAGAACGGCAAGGACTTCACCTTCGAGATCAAGGTCGAGGTGATGCCCGAGTTCGAGGCCGCCGACCCGAAGACGCTGAAGCTGGAGCGCCCGGTCGCCAAGGTGGCCGATGCGCAGGTCAATGAGGCGCTGGAGCGCCTGGCCAAGGACAGCCGCTCCTATGAGGACAAGGCGAAAACGGCCAAGTCCGCCGAGGGCGATGTCGTTGTGGTCGACTTCGTCGGCAAGATTGATGGCGAGGTGTTCCCCGGCGGTTCGGCCACCGATTCGCGCGTGGCGCTGGGCGATGGCGCCTTCATCCCGGGCTTTGAGGATCAGCTCATCGGCGTAAAGGCCGGTGACGAGGTGGAAATCAAGGTCACCTTCCCGAAGGACTACGGCGCGGAGCATCTGGCCGGCAAGGAGGCCGTGTTCGAGACGACCGTGAAGGCCGTGCAGGCCCCGCAGGAAAGCAAGATCGACGACAGCCTGGCCGAGCGCCTTGGCCTGTCTGACCTTGATGCCCTCAAGGAGGCGCTGACCAAGCGCTTCGAGCAGGAGCACAACGAAGCTTCGCGCATGAAGCTGAAGCGCCAGCTGCTCGACCAGCTCGATGAGGCCCATGGCGATATCGACCTGCCAGCCCGCATGGTCGAGGTGGAATTTGAAAATATCTGGCGCGAAGTGCTCGCGGCCAAGGATGCCGGTGAGCTGGAAGACGAGGACAAGGACAAGTCCGAGGACGAGCTGAAAGCCGATTACCGTGCCATTGCCGAGCGCCGTGTGCGTCTGGGCCTGGTGCTCGCCGAGATTGGCCGCGGCGCCAATATCGACGTGACGCAGGAAGAGCTGGCCCGCGCTGTCAACCAGGAAGCGATGAAATATCCCGGCCAGGAGCGTCAGGTCGTCGAGTATTTCCAGAACAATGCCGGTGCCGTTCAGGCCCTGCGCGCGCCGATCTATGAGGAAAAGGTCGTCGACTACATCATCGAGCTGGCCGACGTGAAAGAGGTTTCGGTGGACCGCGAAACGCTGTTTGCCGAGGACGACGAAGCCCCGGCGAAGAAGCCCGCGAAAAAGGCTCCGGCCAAGAAAGCCGCTGCCAAGAAGGCGGACGCCAAGCCGGCTGCGGAAAAGAAGGCCCCCGCCAAGAAGGCTCCGGCGAAGAAGGAAGCCAAAGCCGCTGACGCGCCGAAGGCTGCCGATGCGAAGAAGGCGCCTGCCAAGAAAGCCCCTGCCAAGAAGGCGGCTGCGAAGAAGAGCTGATTACGGTCCTACGCGCCGCTTTTCTTTGATGTGACGGGGCGGAGGCCCCGTCGCGCCTCGCAAAGGCTCGGGCGGCCTTTGACCTTGCAGGCCGCATAGCGGCGTGAAAAGCGCGAACGCGCGCCCGCGACTTTTCGCGGAACATCGCAGCCCGGATGGGCTGCGGAACCAAAAGTCCTTCCAGCTGCCCAAGCTGTCACGCCTGCCTTGCAGCGCGCCTGTGCGCTTGCCAAATTGGTCAAAGCCTTCCAGCTTGCCCCCTTGCCGGTGCCCGTCCGGGCTTTGCCGGTGCTGCCTTGAATTTTCCGAACGGAGCCGGTGATGAGAGATCCCCAGGACGTGATGATGAACCTCGTTCCCATGGTCGTGGAACAGACCAGCCGGGGCGAGCGCGCGTTCGACATCTATTCGCGCCTGCTCAAGGAGCGCATCATCTTCGTGACCGGCCCGATCGAGGACCACATGGCGAGCCTGATGGTCGCCCAGCTGCTCTTCCTCGAATCGGAAAACCCGAAAAAAGAGATCGCCATGTACATCAACTCGCCCGGCGGCGTGGTGACGGCTGGCCTCGCGATCTATGACACGATGCAATACATCTCCGCGCCGGTGGCGACCGCCTGTATCGGCATGGCCGCCTCCATGGGCTCGCTATTGCTGGCGGGCGGGGAGAAGGGGATGCGCTTTGCCACCCCGAACGCGCGTATCATGATGCACCAGCCCTATGGCGGCTTCCGGGGCACGACGGCCGATATCGAGCGCCATGGCGAGGATCTGGTAAAGATGAAGCGGCGCATGTACGACATTTATGTCGAGCACACCGGTCAGGATCTGGCCACCGTGGAGAAGACGCTGGACCGCGATTCCTATATGAGCGCGCACGAGGCGGCAGATTTCGGCATCATAGACAGGGTTTATGAACGGCGCGCCGAATCCGCGTCCTGACATATTCCTGCCCGCATTCATCTGTTGTTTTGAAAACGCGATATAGCGTCTTTGCAGCACCTTGCGCTTGATCATCTGGCGCGCGGTGTGATCACATGGGGCGTGAGGGAAACCTTTCGTCAAGATCCGGCCCTGATCTTGCAGGGAAGCGAACGGCCCGGAATCGGGCTTTCGTGTCACCGGGGCGGAAGGCCCTGACGGGTAGTTGGCCGGTGCGCCACAATTGGAGCGAGCATGACCAAGGCGACCACAGGCGACGGCAAGAGCACTCTGTACTGCTCTTTCTGCGGCAAGAGCCAGCATGAGGTCCGCAAGCTGATTGCCGGCCCGACCGTCTTCATCTGCGATGAATGCGTCGAACTGTGCATGGACATCATCCGCGAGGAGAACAAGACCTCGCTGGTGAAGTCGCGCGAGGGCGTGCCGAGCCCGCAGGAAATCTACCAGGTTCTTGAAGACTATGTGATCGGGCAGGCCTACGCCAAGCGCGTGCTCTCGGTCGCGGTCCACAACCATTACAAGCGCCTCAACCACGCCTCCCAGAACGCGGATGTGGAACTGGCCAAATCGAACATCCTGCTGATCGGCCCGACGGGTTGTGGCAAGACGCTGCTGGCCCAGACGCTGGCGCGCATTCTCGATGTGCCCTTCACCATGGCCGACGCCACCACGCTGACCGAGGCCGGCTATGTCGGTGAGGACGTGGAAAACATCGTGCTGAAGCTGCTGCAGGCGGCCGACTACAATGTCGAGCGGGCCCAGCGCGGCATCGTCTATATCGACGAGATCGACAAGATCAGCCGCAAGTCCGATAACCCCTCGATCACGCGCGACGTGTCGGGTGAGGGGGTGCAGCAGGCGCTCCTGAAGATCATGGAAGGCACGGTCGCTTCCGTGCCGCCGCAGGGCGGGCGCAAGCATCCCCAGCAGGAGTTTCTGCAGGTCGACACCACCAATATCCTCTTCATCGTGGGCGGTGCGTTTGCCGGCCTTGAGAAGATCATTTCCCAGCGCGGCAAGGGCTCTGCGGTAGGCTTCGGCGCCGATGTGCGCGACCCGGATGCGCGCCGTCAGGGCGATGTGCTGCGCGATGTGGAACCTGATGATCTGCAGCGTTTCGGCCTGATCCCGGAATTTGTTGGCCGTCTGCCCGTCATCGCGACGCTGGAGGATCTCGATGAGGCTGCCCTGATGCAGATCCTCACCGAGCCCAAGAACGCGCTGGTGAAGCAGTATCAGCGCCTGTTCGAGATGGAAGGGGTCGGCCTTTCCTTCACAGAGGATGCGCTGGTGGCGATCGCGCAGAAGGCGATCCTGCGCAAAACCGGTGCGCGTGGCCTGCGGTCCATCATGGAAGGCATTCTGCTCGACACCATGTTCGACCTGCCAAGCCTTGAGGGCGTGGAAGAGGTCGTCGTGAACGCCGAAGTGGTCAACGGTGACGCCAAGCCGCTCTACATCTACTCCAAGGCACGGGCCAAGCTGGAAGAGGCGCCGCGCCAGGGGGCATAAACCTCTCTTGTGTTTGCCCGAGTATTGAACGCCCCGGCTTCCCGCCGGGGCGTTTTTCGTATCAAGTGCCGCGAACATCGCCGCATCTGCCACAGATTGTTCCGGTTACAGCCAGAGCGGCGCGCCTCTGGTCTTTCACGCCATGGGTCGCAACATCGCGCCGTCCTTGCCGGCCTTGCGGATATCGGCCGTTCCCGGGGCCAGTATTCCGATCCACGTGGGCCATCTCGACCGCCGATGCCGGTTGTTCGCTTGTATTCCGGAGGGCAGGGGGCGGATCGCAGTGACGTTCTGAGATCTGGCTGCCCGCCACCCGCCACGGCCTGATCAGGCCGGTAGCGAGTTCGAGTTCCGCCGTGCGGGCGAGTCCTGCTGAACTGTCAGCCGGGTTATCCCCCGCCTTGAACCGGCGCGCTTCACCTTCCACTTGTTGGAAGACGCAAAGCGCGCAAGGCTTGTTTAATACCGCGCGTGAGATTTTTTCAGGGACCGCCCGAAGGCTGGACCCGCCGGAGATGAGACGTATGAGCGAGACAAAAACCCTTCCGCTGCTTCCGCTGCGCGATATCGTGGTCTTCCCCCACATGATCGTGCCGCTCTTTGTGGGCCGCGAGAAGTCCGTGCGCGCGCTGGAAGAGGTGATGCGCGGAGGCAAGCAGATCCTGCTCGCCACCCAGAAGAGCGCGTCGGATGATGACCCCAAGCCGGAGGCGATCTATGAGGCCGGAATCATGGCCTCCGTCCTGCAATTGCTCAAACTGCCCGATGGCACGGTGAAGGTGCTCGTCGAGGGCGGCCAGCGCGTGCGTATCGTCAGCTACACAGACAATCAGGCCTATTTCGAAGCCGAGGCGGAGATCGTGGCGGAGAATGCCGGCACGGCCTCCGAGGTGGAAGCGCTGATGCGCGCGGCTGCCGAGCGGTTCGACGAATACGCCAAGCTGAACAAGAAAGTTCCGCCCGAGGCGCTGAGCGTCGTTGGCGAGATTTCCGATCCGGCCAAAATGGCCGATACCATCGCGGCCCATCTGGCCGTGAAGCTCACCGACAAGCAGGAATTGCTGGCCAACCCGAACATCTCCCATCGCCTCGAGACGGTGCTGGGCCTGATGGAGGGCGAAATTTCGGTCCTGCAGGTGGAGAAAAAGATCCGCAGCCGCGTCAAGCGCCAGATGGAGAAGACGCAGCGTGAGTACTATCTGAACGAGCAGATGAAGGCGATCCAGCGCGAGCTGGGCGAGGGCGATGATGGCCGCGAAGAGCTGGCCGAGCTGGAAGAGCGCATCGCCAACACCAAGCTCTCCAAGGAAGCGCGTACCAAGGCGGACGCCGAGTTCAAGAAGCTGCGCCAGATGAGCCCGATGTCGGCGGAATCCACCGTGGTGCGCAATTATCTCGACTGGCTGCTCTCCATTCCGTGGAACAAGCGCAAGCGCGCGCGCATCGATCTGAAAAAGGCCGAAACGACGCTCGACGCCGATCATTACGGGCTGGAGAAGGTCAAGGAGCGCATTATCGAGCACCTGGCCGTGCATGCGCGCACCAAAAAAATTCGCGGGCCGATCCTGTGCCTTGTCGGCCCTCCGGGCGTCGGCAAGACCTCGCTTGGCCGCTCCATTGCCGAAGCTACCGGGCGCGATTTCGTGCGCGTGTCGCTGGGCGGTGTGCGTGACGAGGCCGAGATCCGCGGTCACCGGCGCACCTATATCGGCTCCATGCCCGGCCGCATCATCCAGTCGATGAAGAAGGCCAAGCACTCCAATCCGCTCTTCCTTCTGGACGAGATCGACAAGCTGGGCGCGGATTATCGCGGCGATCCGGCTTCCGCCCTGCTGGAGGTGCTGGATCCGGAACAGAACTCCAATTTCAACGATCACTATCTGGAGGTCGATTACGACCTCTCCGACGTGATGTTCATCACCACGGCGAACACGCTGAACATGCCGCAGCCGCTTCTCGACCGGATGGAGATCATCCGTATCGCGGGCTATACCGAGGACGAGAAGGTTGAGATCGCCAAGCGCCACCTCCTGCCGCGCCAGATCAAGAACCACGCGCTGAAGAAGGGCGAGTGGGAGGTCACCGAAGCCGCGCTGCGCGATGTGATCCGCTATTACACCCGCGAATCCGGCGTGCGTAATCTGGAGCGCGAGCTGGCAAGGCTCGCCCGCAAGAGCGTGCGCAGGCTGGTCGCAGGCGATGCCATCTCCATAACCATCACGCCGGAAAGCCTTGAAGACTTCCTCGGCGTGAAGAAGCACCGCTTCGGCGAAACCGAGGATCAGGACCGTGTGGGCCTTGTCACCGGCCTCGCCTGGACCGAGGTCGGCGGCGATCTGCTCACCATCGAGGCGGTCACCATGCCCGGCCGCGGCCAGATGAAGGTCACCGGAAACTTGCGTGACGTGATGAAGGAATCCATCTCGGCGGCGAACTCGTTCGTGCAGTCACGCGCGCCGTCGGTCGGTATCAAGCCGACCGTGTTCCGCCGTACTGATATCCACGTCCACGTGCCGGAAGGTGCAACGCCGAAAGACGGTCCGTCGGCCGGTATCGCCATGGTCACGGCGATTGTGTCCGCGCTTACCGGTATCGCGGTGAGGAAGGATGTCGCCATGACGGGCGAGGTCACACTAAGGGGCCGCGTACTGCCCATCGGTGGCCTGAAAGAAAAGCTGCTGGCGGCGCTGCGCGGCGGGGTCAAGACGGTTCTCATCCCCATGGAGAACAAGAAGGACCTCTCCGAGGTGCCGGACAACGTGAAGGAGGGCCTGACCATCATCCCGGTGGAAACCGTCGATGAGGTGCTCTCCATCGCGCTGGCCGAGCCTGTGGAGCCTGTCGAATGGACCGAGGCCGACGAAGCCGCGCTGGCTGCTCTGCCGTCTTCAGGAGAAAGCGGCGAGGCAAGGGCGCATTAGGGTTCGTCTTTCACCCGGCTTTAGCGTCGTTTCCGCTTTTGCGGGAACGACGTAACACCCCCAACTTGCGTTTCTACGGCGAAAGCCGGTGCCCAGACAGTGCTTGGATCCCGGGCTTGACCCGGGATCCAGAAAACCTGTCACGGGACCAAACCTACTCTCCCGTCACCCGCACCCGCTCGATACGGACGGGGTCGACCAGGAACTGCGCGAACTGGAAGTCCTCCGGTGCGCGTTCGAGGCTGGTCTCGCGCAGCCAGATCGCTTCGACGACCTCCATGCCGGCGGTTACCTGACCGAAGACGGCATAGCCCGCCTCATCGGGGTTGCGCCGGTCCGGCCCTGCGTCCAGCCCGTCATAATCATTGACCATGATGAAGAACTCCGTCGTGGCGGTGCCGGGCTCCAGCCGCGCCATGGAAATCGCCCCGCGCACATGGGAGAGGCCGGTGTCTTCGGTGCTTTCGTGCTCGATACCCTCGGCATCTTCCAGCCCGCCAAAGCTGTGTCCGCCCTGAATAAGGTTCATCGGGGCGATATCGGCGCGGTCATTATCGTCGCGCACCGAGCGGTAGAATTCTCCGCCGTCAAAATGTCCGGCAGCGGCATGAAAGACGAAATTCTCCACCGTCACGGGAGCCGCATCGGGAAAGAGCTCCAGATGGATATCGCCCATCCCGGTCTCGATGACGGCCGCGATGGTGCGGGCCTCGGTATCCTGCGGTGGCGGGGCATCTGCCGGCGAACAGGCGGCAAGGACGAGGGCGGGCAGAAGGCAAAGCAGGCGCATGGCAAACCTCTCTGGAACATGTTGTTGATAGCACGCTTCCACGCTTGCGCCGTCTTGCCAAGCTTTCGGTTCGGGGGTGATTGACCGGTTGGAAAATACCGCTCACAGTGCGCGCATGAGCACTTGCAGCACGATCTATGTGTATGGCTTCGCCTACCGCCTCTTTACCGGGGGTGGCTGAAGTCTGCGCGCGTGACAGCACACGGATTTTGGCGGCCCCTTCCCATACGGAAGGGGCCGCTTCCTTTTTGGCACTGGCGTTTCAATGCGGGAGACAGGCATGAGTGAGGGTGAAAACGGACGCGCGCAGGACAGGGCGGCCTTGCGTGCGGCGATAGACAAGGCTGACGCTTCGCTCGTCCAGATGCTCGTGGAGCGCCGCCGGCTGGCTGAGGCCCTCGGGGCCCTGAAAGCCGGAGACGGCGCTCTGGTGCGCGATGTGGAGCGCGAGAGGGCTGTTCTGGACCGTGCCGCGGCTTTGGGGCGCGAGGCGGGGCTGGACGAGGCGTTCGTGGAGAAGCTCTTCCAGCTCGTCATAGACGACTCGCTGCGCCGCCAGCGGGCCGGTCTTGATGCGCGGGTGCGTACCGCCACACTGAACGAGGCCAAGGTCGCCTATCTCGGCGGGCCGGGCAGCTATAGCCAGTTTGCCGCCGACGCCCACTTCGCGGGGCGTTACTCCGCCGTGATGCCGGTAATCCAGCGCGATTTCGGCGGGATTTTTCAGGCTGTTGAGAGGGGCGAGGCCGATTACGGCTTTGCTCCGATCGAGAATACGACCACGGGCGGGATCGTGGAGGTCTATGACCTGTTGCGCGATACCAGGCTGAAGATCGCAGGCGAGCATCATTACCGGGTGGAGCACTGCATTGTCGGCAAGGCGCATGATCTGGGCACGGTGCGCACGGTGCTGGGTCACCCGCAGGCCCTGCGCCAGTCCCAGCGCTTTTTCGCTCGCCATCCCGAGCTGGTCACCCGCGCCGTCAGCTCCTCCACCGAGGCGCTGAACGAGGCGCTGACCGGCAAGCCGGATGTGGCGGCGGTTGCGGGCCGGGATGCCGCGCGCCTGTTCGGCTTGAACGTGATCGATGACAGCGCGTCCGACCACCCGGAGAATTACACCCGCTTTGTCGCGCTCGCGATTGACCCGCAGCCCGCCTCGCCGCTCCTGCCGTGCAAGACCTCGCTGGTGCTGATCACGTCGGACTCTTCGGGATCGCTCGTCAGCGCGCTTGACGGTTTCCGCAAGGAGGGGGTGAACCTAACCAAGCTGGAAAGCCGCCCGATCGCAGGCAAGCCGTGGCAGCAGATGTTCTTCCTCGACCTGGAAGGCCATGAGGAGCACGACAATGTCGCACGCGCGCTGGAAAACCTGCTCCAGCACGCCGTGTCGGTTCACTCATTCGGATCGTACGGATCAGACCGGCTGGCGCCAGCCAGTTCGGCCAGAAGCTAGCGGCGCGGGTCCGTTGTCTCGTTGAAGCTGCGCCGGTTCTGCGAAGGCGGCGCGGACTCCATCCAGGTCTGGGTGGGTTCGCCCACCTCGGAGCGGCGGATTTCAAAACGCCAATTGCGGTGGGCGCGGGCCAGTTCGGCCTGCGTGCGCGCAGCCTCTCGCAGGGATTCGCGGGCCGCTTCCAGTGCTTCGCGCTCCAGCCCGCCGCTGGAAAAGGCCTCGTTCTGAACGGCAGCCAGCGCGTTGGCAAAGGCCGCCTGGGCCGCTTCCAGCTGGGCCAGGCGCCGTGCCTCCGCCTCCGCCAGCAGGGCCCGGTCATCCAGCGGTTGCGCGGCACCTGAGGTTTCCGAGCAGGCTGCAAGCGCCGTCTCGCTGGCATCGGACAGCCGGGTATCGCCGTCGCCGCAAGCACCGGCGAGCACTTCTGCGCTCAGCCCGGCTACATTGCGCAGATCGGCGCCGGAGAGATTGACCCCGCGCAGCCTTACGCCAGTCAGGACCGCGTTGCGCAGATCGGCGCGCGACAGGTCTACATGGTCCAGCACGGCGCCGGAGAGGTTGACATCGCGCAGGCTCGCGCCCTGCATGACGACATGCTGCATAACCACGTTGTCCAGGCGCGCGCCGGACAGGGTTGCATCACGCATATCGGCCGAGCGCACCGTCGTGCCCGTCATGTCGACATCGCGAAGGCTGGCACCCTGAAGCCCTATCTGCACCAGGCTGGCGCCGGTCAGACGGGCATTATTGAGCCGCGCGCCGGTCAGCATGACCTGATTGGCGCGCAGGTTGACCATGTTGGCGTCGGACAGATTGGCCCCGGCCATGGTCACATTGGAAAGCTGGGCTTCGCGCAGAGAGGCGTCCCGGAACAGGGCCCCGTCAAGGCGCATATTGACGAAGCGTGCACCAAGCAGTTGTGCATCGGAGAAGTCCGCGCGGGAGAAATCACCGCGGTAGAGATGGGCGCCGGCCAGATTGGCTCCCCGGAAATCGCAATCGGTACAGTCGCCGCCAATCACCAGCCGGCGCTGCGGTCCGTTATCGCGCTCGATCAGAACAGCCCGTGTGCCCTCGGCAGCGTCAGCCGCCAGCGCAGGCGCGTTCAGCCCGATCAGGGCTGCCGAGCACAGGGACAGGGTAAGGGCGCGTAATGTCATACCCTTTCTTCTAACCTGTTGATGTTACCAGTGCGACTTAAATCGCGGTAAGGCGCTCGCTAGCGTACCGCACTGCACGAGGGGACGGTCAGGCCGCGTGGCAGGCGCGTGGAGGCGTCGCCGCATGCGGTGTGGAGCTGGCGCTGGGTCAGCCCGCGCGCACGGTCGAGTTCCGCTCCGGAGAGGTTGGCTCCGGTGAGGTTGGCACGCGCCAGATTGGCACCGCCGAAATGGGCGCCGACCAGCGTGGCGCGCTCAAGATTGGTCCCGGCAAAGCTTGCCCCGGTGAAGCGCGCGCCAAACAGGTTCGCAATCGACATGTCAGCCCGGTCAAAGCGCGCGCCGTTCATTGTGGCGAGTGACAGATCAGCCTGACGCAGGCGTGCCCCGGACAGGTCCACATTCGGCATGTCCCGGTAGGAGAGATTGGCCTGAAACAGATTGCAGTCCGGGCAGGACTGGCCGGACTGCACCTGCTGGATTTGGCTCGCATTCTGCGCCATGGCGGGCGCGCCAAGGGCAACAGCAAGCGTTATCGCACCCAGTAACTGTTTCATTGCGGCACATCCTCATCCGGCCCCTGCGGGCGTTCAAGGACGTGCAAGCAAGGGATGGGCCTTTTTTATCGTGCTCAGCCCATCCGGGCTTCGCGCCTCGCATTGGCTCGGACGCGCGGTCGCGCTTGCGGCGCTATCGCGCCGGGGAGACAGTCCGGCCCCGTCAGGGGCCACAAGGCCGACCGGCCGCCCGCGCCAGTGCGCGGAACATCGCAGCCCGGAGGGGCTGCGGAACTAAGAGATCGGCAATGGCCCCTGCCAGTCGCAGGCCTCGCAGGAAAGCTCCGCGCCCGCTTCGACCAGCGTGAAGTGGCCGCAGGCCGGGCAGGGCTCGCCTGAATACACAGGTTCGGGCCGGGTAGCGGGTGAAGCATCGCCCTTGCGCGCCGAACCGGATGCAGGCGCAGGCGGCGGAGCGGCTTTGCGCGGCTGGCTGCCCAGCACCACCACATTGTCCGGCAATTGTCCGCGCGAGAAGCCCTTGGAGATCAGGCGCGAGGCTTCCTCGCTGCTGATGATCTTCTCCTGCGCCACGCCTGCGCCGATGCCGCCGGGGTCGGATTTGCGCGCATCGGTCTGGGCAAGGTCAGACCGGCCGAGATAAGAGACGCCCAGCTCGCGGAAGAGATAGTCGAGAATGGAGGTGGCGTGCTTGATGGAGTCATTGCCCTCCACCGGACCGGCGGGTTCAAAACGCGTGAACACATAGGCATCGACATATTCTTCCAGCGGCACGCCGTATTGCAGGCCGATGGAGATGGAGATGGCAAAATTGTTCATCAGGGAGCGGAAGGCTGCGCCTTCCTTATGCATGTCGATGAAAATCTCGCCGAGCTCGCCGTCTTCAAACTCGCCAGTGTGCAGATAGACCTTGTGGCCGCCCACGGTCGATTTCTGGATATAGCCCTTGCGCCGGTCGGGCAGCTTGCGGCGGCTGGCAGCGCGCTCGACCGTGCGTTCCACCACGCGCTCAACGACGCGCTCTTCCGCAAAGGCGGGGCGCTCGCCCCGGTCGGCGTTTTCAAACTCGACGGTGGCCAGAAGATCATAGAGCGCCTCGCCCTCGCGCCGGATGCGCAAGCCTTTCAGCCCCCTGCGTGCGGCAGAGACGATCAGGCCTGCCACATCATCAATCGTGGCGCTGCCCGGCAAGGTCAGGGCAAGGCCGCAGGGCGATCCAAGCGCGGCTTCCACCGTTTGCGCCATGGCAAGGCGCGCTTCCACGCTTGCAGGCGCGAAGACGGCGCGCAGGCCATCGTCCAGCGCCTCGCAGGCGTAAAGCTCGCCCGAGCCATGCACCCAGTTCTCCGCCGCCGCAATCTCCAGCTCGGAGACGCCAAAGGCTTCCAGAAGCCTTGTGCCCGCCTGTTCCAGCCGTTCGGGGGCGAGCCCGCAGCGCCTGGCGATATCATCGCCCACCGTCCAGCGATTGAAGGCGTGGCGTACTGGTGCGCCCTCGGCAATGGCGGTTTCGACACGTGCCAGCGCGGCCTCATCAAGACCGGCCTCACAAAGGGCCTTTAGCCAGTCAGGATTGAGGCTGGAGAGCGTTCCCGCGCCAAAGGCGTGTGCGAGTGCCGCTTCGCGCGCATGGCTCTCCAGCGGGCTTAAAACGGCGCTGACGAGGGGCAGAGGCGCGCCATGCGCATCCTTCAGGCCGACAAGCGGATCAGCGCCGCTCGCCGCGATATCGAGGAAGGCGGCCAAGGCTGCGGGGGCTGCCTCCATGCTGACCGGCGCGGGCGAGGCACTTTTGGCGATGCCGATCAGCTTCGTGGCCAGCGCGCGCGCTTCCTCGCTATCATAGGCAAGGCCTGCGAGCGCGATAATGCCGGATAGTCCGGCAAGGACGAGCGTGCCGCCACACGCCTTGGCCACCTGGCCCCAGAGCGTGGCCGCATGGGCAAGACCCGCCTCATCGCCCGCAAACCGCGCCAGATTCAACGTAACGGCCGGTAAAGTGGGCGCGGCGTCTTCAAAGCGTAAGCTGGGCTGGCCGTGCGTCCAGATCGTTGTGGCGAGATCGGTGAGGAAGGCGCGCGATTGCGTGCTTTCATCGGCGATCATGGCACCGGGCAGGGCGATGACGGGATTGACCGGCATTTCGGGCACGAAGCCCGCCCCGTCCTCAATATCGTCCAGCCCCTGACGGGCACGGGCGATGGCGCGCTCGATCATCGCGTCCGGCACACCGTCCCGGCGCGCCGCGCGGATGGAGCGGGCAAGCGCCCGGTTGCGGCGCGGATCAAAGCACTCGTCCTCGCTGCCATCGCAGTTCATGCAGGCCAGCGACACCGCTTCCAGCCGGTCGCGCACGATGCGCGCGCCGACATCGCTGGCGGCACCGGCCATCGCGGCGGTGTTGATGAGGGAGAGCAGGGCGCCGGCCTCGAACGGGCCGCTGGCCAGCGTTTCTTCGACGTGAAACTCCAGCCTGTCCTCATGCCAGAGGGCAGGGTGGGGCGCAGCCTCGCGCGCGATCATGCTCGCCAGAAGCTCCGCTGCCTCGATGCTGTCAGCGGCAAAGCCTGCGGCCTTGGAAAGGCGCGCGGCGAGATCGGTAAGGATCGCGCCTGCATCGCCGTCCGCGTTCAGCGCCGCCAGCAGGGCGAGGCCCGTCACGGCGCTGTCCGGCCAGTCCGCCGGGGCCTTCAGGGTCAGCGCATGGACATTCAGCGCATCGGGATCTGTCATTCCGGCGGCGCGCGGCTCCATGGCCTGCCCGGACAGCGGGGCCTTGCCCTTTTCGGTCAGGCGTCTCTCAAGCGTCATGGGCCGCACCATCCTGCACAAACGAATCACTTGCACCGATGATACCGCTCCGGAGGGAGGTGAGTCGAAGAATGGGGTGGATGACGAGACGTTTGGCGGTTTAGACTCGGCGAAGCAATGCAGGGACAGGGCGCTGCCGATGGAAAACCACCGCATATTCACCACCAGCTTTGCGAGCGTTTATCCCGCTTATGTGGCCAAGGCAGAGCGCAAGGGCCGCACCAAGGAGGAGGTGGACCAGATCATCTTCTGGCTGACCGGGTATGATGAGGCCAGCTTGCGCGCTGTGCTGGACAGCAAGACGGATTTTGAAACGTTTTTCGCTGAAGCCCCGGCGATGAATCCCGCGCGCGAACTGGTGAAGGGCGTGGTCTGCGGCGTGCGCGTCGAAGAGGTGGAGCATCCGCTGATGCGCGAGATCCGCTATCTCGACAAGCTGGTGGACGAACTGGCGCGTGGCAAGGCGATGGAGAAAATCCTGCGTACGCCCTGAGCGTGCAGTCCGCCGCACTGGACGCGGGCGCGCGGGATAGGCATATACCGTTGCAACCGATTTGATGTTTCGCGAGGGGCGGACTGCCATGCTCGACTTCATTGGAAGACTGTTTGCCTGGTGGAATGGCGCGACGCTCGGCACGCTGTGGACGATAAGCCGTGGCGGCAAGCTCGTCGGCGAGGATGATTACGGCAATCGCTACTACGAAGAGCGCAAGAGTGGCTCTGGCGCCGATGGCGTACCGCGCCGCTGGGTGGTCTATAAGGGCTATGCCGATGCCTCGCGCGTGCCGGCCGACTGGCATGGCTGGCTGCACCACACCTTTGCCGAAGCCCCGGTAGATGCGCCCCTGCCGCGCCGCCCGTGGGAGCTCGATCACAAGCCGAACCTCACCGGCACGGTCTATGCCTATCGCCCGGCGGGCTCGCTGGCTGATCCGCGCCCGCGCGCGGCCAGCACGGCGGACTATGAGGCCTGGCGTCCCGACGCCTGATCATCACGATGCGCGGCGGAGCAGTTCTCGAAACCCTTGTCGGCCTGATCGTTCTGGCTGGTGCTGCCGCCTTTCTGATCTTCGCTCAAGGCCGGGTGGATGGTGATCCGTCCGCAGGCGGGTATGAGCTGCACGCCAGATTTTCCGAAGTCGGTGCGCTGTCGCGCGGTGCCGAAGTGCGCGTGTCTGGTGTGCCGGTGGGTTCAGTGATGCAGATCCGGCTGGACCCTGACACCTATTTCGCCGCGGTTACCTTGCGCATCCGCCACGATGTCCGCCTGCCGGCCGATTCCACTGCCAAGATCGCCTCATCGGGCCTGCTGGGCGGCGCCTATATCGAGATCGAGCCGGGTGGCGACGAGGATATGATCGGGGAGGGGGGCGAAATAATCTTCACGCAAGGTGCCGTGGACCTGTTCGAGCTGATTGGCGGGTTTGTGGCTGGCGGGCGTGGCGGCGAGTGATGTGTCGTGGCCCTTGTGCTGCCGCATTGGTCCGTTGAAAATGCAGGCAGAGGGGAATTGCCGGACATGACCACACTGCTTCGTATCACATTGGCTTTTGTATTCCTGGCCTGCCTCATGGCGGGCGCGTCCGGCCATGCCCAGGAGGGCGACGAGCCCGGTTCGCGCGAGGACTGGGAAGAGGCGCTCGATGAGCCTGAAGCCGATCTTACCGAGCCTCTGGAGCAGCTGCGTGAGCGACGCGCCACTCCCCCTGACGAGCTGAGTTCGCGTCCCGGCACCATCGCCGTCCTGCGCGGGCTGGACAAGGTGACGGCCCGGACACGCGATTTCGAGGTGAATGTGGGCGAGAGCCATACGTTCGGCGCGCTGGAGATTGCCGTACAGTATTGCCGCCGCCGCCCGCCCGAGGAGCCACCCGAGGTTTTCGTCTTCCTGCAGATTGATGACCGGCGCACGGACGGGTTCGGCACTGGCGATGAGGGCGTGCGCCTGTTCTCAGGCTGGATGTTCGCCTCCAACCCGGCGCTCAACCCGCTCGACCATCCTGTCTATGACGTCTGGGTGATTGACTGCAGGAGCTGACGCCCGCTCAGCCCCTCGGGCAGCGCAAAGAAATCGGCTGTCTCCCGGATCGCAACGTCCAGCCGGGCGCGGTATTCATCACGTCCAATGGCTTGTGCGCCAAAGCGTCCCAGATGCTCCGTCATGAACTGCGTGTCCAGCAGGGCATATCCGCCCGCCTTGAGCCGCGCCACCAGATGAACGAGGGCCACCTTGGAGGCATCGGTACGCCTTGAGAACATGCTCTCGCCGAAAAAGGCTGCGCCCAGGCTGACGCCGTAAAGTCCCCCTGCCAGCACACCATCGTGCCAGCATTCCAGCGAGTGGGCGTGTCCGGCCTCATGCAGCTCGCCATAAAGATGGCGGATCGGATCATTGATCCAGGTGTGTTCGCGACCGCGCGCCGGTGCTGCACACTGGTCCACCACGGCGTTGAAGCAGCGGTTTACGGTGATATGGAACACATCCCGGCGCACGGTCCTGGCCAGGCTGCGCGGTATGTGGAAGCCGTCGAGCGGGATGATGCCGCGTTCATCAGGATCAAGCAGGAAGACGCGCGGATCGTCCCGGTCCTCGGCCATCGGGAAGACGCCGCGCGCATAGCAGTCCAGAAGCTCTTTCGCGCCAAAGCCGCGCAATGCCCCTACACCTTTGCGTTTCTCTCTGCGAGCCAGCTTTCCAGCCAGCGGATATGGTAGTCGCCGCTGATGATTTCGGGCTCCTCAAGCAGATCGAGGTGAAGCGGAATGGTGGTTTCAATCCCGCCTATGACCATTTCCTTCAGCGCGCGCTTCAGGCGCATGATCGCCTCGTGGCGGTCACGTCCATGCACGATAAGCTTGCCGATCAGGCTGTCATAATAGGGTGGGATGGAATAGCCGGCATAAAGCGCCGAATCGAGGCGCACGCCGGGTCCGCCGGGCGCGTGAAATTCCGTCACCTTCCCCGGTGAGGGCGTGAAGGTGTAGGGGTTTTCCGCGTTGATCCGGCATTCAATGGACCAGCCATTGACCTTGATGTCTTCCTGGCGGACTTCCAGCTCCAGCCCGGCCGCAACGCGGATCTGCTCGCGTACCAGATCCATGCCGGTAATCAGCTCGGTGACGGGGTGCTCCACCTGCAGGCGGGTATTCATCTCGATGAAGAAGAACTCGCCATTCTCGTAGAGGAACTCCACCGTGCCCGCGCCCCGGTAGCCGATCTTCGCCACGGCCGTGCGCACGATCTCGCCAATGCGCGAACGCTCTTCAGGGGTGAGGGCGACCGAAGGGGCTTCCTCAAGGATTTTCTGGTGACGGCGCTGCAAGGAACAGTCCCGTTCGGCCAAGTGGAGCACATTGCCGTGCTCATCGGCCATTACCTGGATCTCGATATGGCGCGGCTTGCCGAGATAGCGCTCGATATAGACCGCGCCATCGCCGAACGCGGCCTTGGCCTCGGTGGAGGCGGTCTGAAGCGCGCTTTCCAGCTTGTCTTCGGTCTCGGCGACTTTCATGCCACGCCCGCCGCCACCGGCAGCAGCCTTGATCAGCACCGGGAAGCCCACTTCCTTGGCGACTTTACGCGCCTCGGTCATGTCCGAGATCGCGCCATCAGAGCCCGGCACCACGGGGATGCCCGCTTCCACTGCCGCCTTTTTGGCGGTGATCTTGTCACCCATCAGACGGATGGTTTCCGGCTTCGGACCGATGAAGGTCAGGCCATGGGCCTCCACAATCTCGGCAAAGCGGGCATTCTCGGACAGGAAGCCATAGCCGGGGTGGATGGCCTGCGCGCCCGTAATCTCGGCAGCGGCGATGATGGCCGGGATGTGCAGGTATGACCGGCCGGCCGGGGGCGGGCCAAGGCACACGCTTTCATCGGCCAGCTTGACGTGCATCGCGTCGGCATCGGCCTCGGAATGGACCGCAACGGTGCGGATACCCATTTCCTGGCAGGCGCGGTGAACGCGAAGGGCGATCTCGCCCCGGTTTGCGATAAGGATTTTCTCGAACATGGCGCTTCAGCCCCGCACTAAACGATGGTGAAGAGCGGCTCGCCGTATTCGACAGGCTGGGCGTCAGAGACGAGGATTTCCCCGATCTTGCCCGAACGCGGCGCGGTGATCGGATTGAAGGTCTTCATCGCCTCGATGAGGAGGACCGTATCGCCTTCCTTCACGGCCTGACCGGGCTTCACGAAATTCTCCGCATCCGGGTTGGGCCGCAGATAAACCGTGCCGACCATGGGCGAGTTTACCGCATTGGCAGCCTTTGCCGCAGCAGGCACCGGGTCAGCCGAGGGCGCCGCCGCGACAGGGGCAGGCGGAGCGCTGGGCGCTGCCGCCGGGGCGGCGGCCACCGGCGCGGCCTGGGCATAGACCGGGGCGGGCACTTCTCGCGCGACGCGGATATGCAGCTCACCTTGCGCGACCTCGATCTCGGTCAGCTCGGTATCGTTGAGGATATCGGCCAGCTGGCGGATCAGTTTCGGGTCAATGCCGGTCTTGGAGGGCGTGGAAGCCATTGATGGAACCTTTATGCTGTTCTTTGCGGGGCCGGTGCACTGGCGATCAGCGCATGGGCGGCCTCTATGCCTAGGATGTAACTGCGGGCGCCAAACCCGCTGATTGTGCCGGAAACGGCGCTGGAAACAAAGGAGTGGTGGCGGAACGCCTCGCGCGCGGCCGGTTGGGACAGGTGTATCTCTATGGCCGGAATGGTGATCGCCTTCAAGGCGTCGTGCAGCGCTACGGAGGTGTGGCCAAAGCCTGCCGGATTGAGGATCAGGGCAGAGCCCTCCCGTCCTGCTTCCTGCACCGCATCGATCAGCACGCCTTCATGGTTGGTCTGGCGAAAATCGATGGCAAGACCCAGCATTTTTGCATGCTCGGCGCACGCGGCCTCGATATCGGCCAGCGTGGCAGAGCCGTAAATCTCCGGCTCGCGCGTGCCGAGCAGGTTGAGATTGGGTCCGTTCAGGATGAAAAGCGGCCTGGCCACCTGATGCTTGCCCCCGGGTTTAGGCGTTCCTGCTGCATGCGTCCGGATGCAAACCGGACCTGACAGCGCCATATGTCGTTTCTACGACGCCTCAGGCGCGATAAACAAGAACTACCGGCATTTTGAGGGAGTCCCGACGCCATGACCCGGACCGCAGCCCAGACCGCCAGCGATGCCAGTATCCGCGTGACGCTGAATGGCGAGGCCCGCGAATTGCCCGCCGGGCTCTCGCTGTCGGCCATGCTGACCCATCTGGGGCTGGACCCGCGCAAAGTCGCTGTCGAGCGCAATCTGGAGATCGCGCCGCGCTCGGCCTATGGCCAGATCGCGGTCGAGGATGGTGACCGGCTGGAGATCGTCCAGTTTGTCGGCGGGGGGTAGGGCCTAGTCCTTTTTCGTCATGGTCCTCGCGTTAAGCAACAAGGAAATCGTGACGCATGACACTCCAACGATCGACAACATCATTGGATTTCCCGTCGCCGTGCCGCTGAAAAGCAACCAGGCGGCGAGGGAGGTTAATACCACGCCTGCGGCCGCGAAAATGACGGCGCTGCCTTTCATGATTCGACGCATCGCGTGCCTCCGGCCTAGCCCTTCTTCTTTCCGTTTACCGCGTTCAGCACCACGACCATGGTGAAGCAGACAAGACCGCTGATCATCAAAGCCAGGTTGTCCTGAAAGGGCGTGCCCTCAAACGTGCGGTATGCCGCAAAGCCCCAGCTGGCGAGGCCTGCTATGGCGAGCACGATGCTCATGCCCTTGATTGCCGGATGCATGAAATGTCTCCCCGGTTCCAGTGGATGCAGGGCCCTTCAACAGGGGCGTGACGAGAGGATAGGTGCGCGTTACAACGCCGTCCATGACCGAAAAAACCTCCCCCGATACCGTTTCATCCCTGCCGCAGGACCGTCTCTTCACGGTGGCGGGGCGCACATTTCAGTCGCGCCTCATCATCGGCACGGGCAAGTACAAGAGCTATGCCCAGAATGCCGAGGCGCTGGCGGCCTCCGGCGCGGAGATCATCACGGTCGCGCTGCGCCGGGTGAACCTGTCCGATCCGTCCCAGCCGCGTCTTGTTGATGCCATCGACCCAAAAAAATACACCTTCCTGCCGAATACGGCCGGGTGCTTTACCGGTGAGGACGCCGTGCGCACGCTGCGCCTGGCGCGCGAGGCGGGCGGCTGGAATCTCGTAAAGCTGGAAGTGCTGTCAGACCCCAAGCATCTCTATCCGGAGATGGAGGAGACGCTGCGCGCCACCAAAATGCTGATCAAGGACGGGTTTGACGTCATGGTCTACTGCTCAGACGATCCGGTTTATGCCCGCAAGCTGGAAGATGCGGGCGCATGCGCGATCATGCCGCTCGGCGCGCCCATAGGCTCGGGGCTTGGCATCCAGAACCCGGTCAATATCCGCCTGATCATCGAGGCGGCCAAAGTGCCGGTGATTGTCGATGCGGGCGTCGGCACGGCCTCTGACGCTGCCATCGCCATGGAGGTCGGCTGTGATGGTGTGCTGATGAACACCGCGATTGCCGAGGCCAGGGACCCGGTGCGCATGGCCAGCGCCATGAAGCACGCGGTCATTGCGGGGCGCGAGGCGTATCTCGCCGGCCGTATGGCCAAGAAGCGCTATGCCGACCCGTCCAGCCCGCTGGCAGGGCTGATCTAGGCCAGCAGATTTTCGCCGCACCCCTGTTGCTATCACCCGCTTTATGCGGGTGACCCATTCCTGAATGTTTGCCTTTCCCTCGTCCTTCGAGACGCTCACTGCGATCGCCCTCGCGATGAGGGCTCACACTCTTGACATGTTCCCATAATGTTCCGATGGTCACGAGCCACCGAAACAGGACAGAATGCCATGATGGAAGCGCGTCTCTCCCTCGTCACGCTGGGCGTGGCTGATCTTGCTCGCTCGAAAGCCTTCTACGAGGTGATGGGGTTCAGGCCTGCCTTCGAGAACGAGCAGATCGTCTTCCTGCCCATGGGCGGGCTGGTGCTGGCCCTGTTCGGCAAAGGCGACCTTGATGCGGACATGAACCGGGCCAATACCGGCACGGGCCATATCGCGCTGGCGCACAATACCCGCAGCGAGGCCGAGGTGGACACGATTATCGCCCTTGCGGCGAAATCGGGCGGTAGCGTGCTGAAGGCGGCGCATAAGGCCGATTGGGGCGGATATTCAGGCTATTTTGCTGATCCGGACGGCCATGCCTGGGAGGTAGCCTTCAACCCGTACTGGACCATCGATGCCGAAGGCCGGATCGATATGGCTACCCCTCAAGCGCAGCCATGAGCGTCGTCTGCAGGCGGCGCATGTCGGCGCCGGCAATCACCTCACCATTGATGATGAAGAAGGGCGTGCCGTTAATACCGGCCATGCTGGCGACCTCATAGACATCGGAGAGGTGCTCCGTGATGTCCTCTGACGCCATCGTCTCGCGCATGGTGGCGATGTCCACCCCGTGACTGGCGGCAATGTCGTCAATCCGCTCGCTGTTCAGCCCGGAGCCGGCAGCCATGAACTCGTTATGGACGGCGAAATAGGCATCCCGATCGAGCTGCCATACGGCCAGCGCCGCGCGGGCCGCCTCGCGGGAGGCTTCACCCAGAAGCGGCAATTCCTTGAACACGATACGCAGCTGGCCTTCATGGGCCTCGGCCATGGCCGCCAGCCAGTCATTGGCGACCCGGCAATAGGGGCAGCGATAGTCGAAGAACTCCACGATCGTGACCGGCGCATCGGCCGGGCCGAACACCGGATCGCGCGGATCGCTGTTTATCGCGTCTTCGAGCGCGGTCACCGCGTCCATCATCTGGGCCTGTTCGCGGGCGCGGGCGCGCTGTTGCAGGGCGATGAGGGCTTCCTCGATCACTTCCGGATTTTCAACGATATAGCGGTGCACCCGCTCGTTGAACGCCTCGTGATCGTCTGCGTTGGCGCCGGGCGCGGCGTTGCAGGCGGTAAGGGCAAGGCTTGCGGCAAGCACGAGGAAGCAGCGCATCAGCTCTCTTTCAGTTCAGATGGGGTGATCAGTCAAAGCGCAGGCTTGCGCCATCAAGACGCGCGGGCGGAGCGTACTGGCGCCGTTCCTGCTGGCTCCGGTTCCACTCACGGATTTCCTGCGGGGTGGGCTCAGCCACGCCGATCAGCTCGCTGGCGCGGATCCAGGCCGGCGTGCCTTCATTGAGCTCATCGCGCGCCCGGTTGGCAAAGACAAAGGCCTGCATATTGTTGCCGGCGGCAAAGAAGCGCT
The DNA here is from genome assembly GCA_022565665.1 of Glycocaulis sp. GTDB lineage: Bacteria > Pseudomonadota > Alphaproteobacteria > Caulobacterales > Maricaulaceae > Glycocaulis. The sequence goes on along the minus strand of JAIUMI010000003.1, from coordinate 201,717 downwards.
CTGCGGTCGCGAGCTGGGCCAGAGCCGTCTCGCCGCGCGCCTCGTGGGCCAGTGCCAGCTGGAACCAGCCCCAAGTGTTCTGCGGCTCTTCGGTCACGGCAAAGCGCAGGTGGGAGATGGCCTCGGTGATGGCCTCGTCGTCGCCGGAATTGATCAGCGAGGCGGCAAGGTTCACACGAAGGAGTGGTGCTTCTGGCATCAGGTCCACCGCGCGGCGGTGCGCCGGCACGGATTCCGATATCCGGCCCGCCTCGTAGAGCATCTGACCTTCAAGTTCGTGGAAGAACGGATTGTCCGGCTCCATCTCGATCAGATCAGCCAGTTGGCCGCGCGCCTGGTCCAGCCGTCCCTGACGGAAATAGGCGACCGCGCGGGCATAGCGCGCCTCGATGCTGTCATCGCTGTGCGGATAGCGCTGGAACACCTGTGCCGGGGCGACGGTGAAGCCGATGATTTTAGCCTGGATACGGCGCAGTTCGGCGATCTCCTCAGGCGTATCTTCCACATCGCGGTAGGGCGAGGCATTCACCCGGCGGCGCATCGCGTCGATGCGTTGCGAGGATAGCGGGTGGGAGCGGAAATATTCATAGCGCCGCGCCTGGCTCATCACCTCCTGGTAGCGGAAACGCTCGAAAGTGGTGACCAGACCCATGCCGGATTGGCCAGTGCGTTCCAGGAAGGTGAGGGCAGCCTGATCGGCAGCGGCCTCCTGATTGCGGGTATAGCGCAGCATGTCCATGGTCGCGAACTGGGGCGCCGAGGCGATGATTGCTGCGCCTGCATCGGCGGCGCCGGCCATGGCCGCGACTATGCCCAGACCCAGACCTGCAATCATGGTGGCCATCGCGCCGCGCGTGCCGTCGCCAAAGCGCGCGAGGTGCGCGCCTTCGATATGGCCGATCTCGTGGGCGATGACCGCCTTGATCTCATTGGGGCGTTCCGCCATCACGATGGCGCCGGTATGCATGAAGATGTTCTGGCCGCGCGTGACGAACGCGTTGAATTCGTTGTCGCCTACCAGATAGAAATTGACCGAATCGGGATTGAGCTCGGCTGCTTCCAGCAGCGGATCGGTGTAATTGCGCATGACCGCTTCGATTTCGGTGTCACGCACCAGCCGGATGCCGCCCTGCGCCTCTGCGGGCGCGAAGTCGGACAGCACCATGGCCATGACGCCAGCGGCGGCGGCCGTGCACTGGCGGGCGAGGTGGCCAATCTTCGTCATGTCAGCATGACCTCCGATCTTCTTCACGCCCCCGCATGACATCAGACGATAGCGAAATCGTGGCAGAAGTGTAGCCCGCTGGCGCCTTAGCATCCAGCGGGCTACGTGCCTGCGATCAGGAACCCATCCCGAACAGCTTGCCGGAACGCTGCCACCAGCCCCGGCGTTTGGGCTCGCCATCATCGTCCTTGGCCGGCGCGGGCGCGGCGTCAGCCGGTTGCGTGGACTCAGCAGGCGCTTCTTCGGCTTTTTTTGCACGCGGCTTGCGGGCCGGAGCTTTCTTCGGCTTAGGCGTTTCGGTCTCCGCCGTGACCGGTTCGCTCGCCGCTTGAGCGTCGGCTTTCCTGGCGGCGGCCTTGCGGGTGCGTTTCGGCTTGGCCGGGGCTTCAGTCTCGGCGGCTGCCGCTTCGCTTTCGGCAGGGGCCGCTGCTTCAACAGGGTCGGCCTTCCTGCGGCGCGTGCGCTTGGGCTTGGGTGCCTCTTCGGGCGTGGCTGTATCGGTTTCCACAGGCGCTTCTGCAGCGGTAGGTGCCGGCTGCTCCTCCCCGGCTGCCTTGTGGCGGCGTGCAGGCCGGGGCCGTGCAGGGGGCTTGTCCTTCGAGCTCAAATCCTCGCTCTCGGAGGGCTCGACAACATCCATGCCGCTGACGGCATCGGCGCCGTCTGTACCTTCGGCCGGGGTGTCAGCCTGGGCTTCCCGCGCTTCTCCGTCACCGCGCCGGCGGCGTCCACGGCCACCACGGCGGCCACGGCGGCGGCGCTTGGGCTTGCCGTCCTCGTCCTGGGCGCTCGCGGAGCGTTCCCCGTCGGCGCCTTCGCCCTCTTCGTCGCTATCGCTGTCGGCATCGGAGAGTTCGGCATCATCTTGCGCTTGCGTCTCGGCGCGATCGGAATCGCGGTCACGGCCACCGCGCCGTCTGCGGCGGCGGCGCGATTTGCGCTCTCCACCGTCACCATCGGCCTTCTCGGAACGCGTTTCTTCCTGCGCTTCCTCGGCAGCGACAGCCGCTTCCAGCGCGGCTTCTTCTTCCGCAGCGCGCCGGTCGGCTTCCTCCTCGGCGGAGAGCGAGCCGGCTTCGACGGTTATCGGCTTGGGCACGTAGGGTTTGCGTTCGCCTTCCCGGCGGTTTTCCAGCCGCTCAATGCGCGAGTCATCGCGCTTGAAGTCAGGGTCGGTAGCGATGGTAACGCGCATGTCGAAACGCTGCTCAACCGCGCGCAGGTATTCGCGCTTCTCGTTCAGCAGGTAGAGCGCGACCTCGCCGGGCAGGTGCAGCAGGATGCGCGAGGCGCGGCCCTTCAGACCCTCTTCCTCGACGCTGCGTACGGCGGCCAGCGCGCTGGATTCCACGCTTCTGAGATAGCCGATGCCATCGCAGTGCGGGCAGGGCTCGGTCGTGCCTTCCACCAGGCTGGTGCGGCGGCGCTGACGGGAAATCTCCATCAGCCCGAACTGGGAGATTTTCGCCATCTGGATGCGCGCGCGGTCCTTGGCGAGCACTTCCTTCATCTTCTTCTCGACGGCGCGGATATTCTTGTTGTCCTCCATATCGATGAAATCGATGATAACGAGGCCGGCAAGGTCGCGCAGGCGCATCTGGCGCGCGGCTTCCTCGGCCGCCTCCAGATTGGTGCGCAGCGCAGTCTGCTCGATATTGCGCTCCTTGGTCGATTTGCCCGAGTTCACGTCGATGGCGACCAGCGCCTCGGTCGGGTTGATGACCAGATAGCCGCCCGATTTGAGCTGCGCGACCGGCGAGTAGATCGCTTCGAGCTGGCTCTCCACGCCGTGGCGCAGGTAAAGCGGCATGTCATCGCTGTAGGGCTGGACCTTCGTGGCATGGCTGGGCATCAGCATGCGCATGAAGCCCTTGGCTTCCTTGTAGGCTTCGTCGCCCTCGACGAGAACCTGCTCGATATCCTTGTCGTAGAGATCGCGGATGGCGCGCTTTACCAGATTGCCTTCCTCATAGATGAGGGTCGGCGCGATGGATTTCAGCGTCGTTTCGCGGATCGTCTCCCACAGGCGGATCAGATAGTCGTAATCGCGCTTGATCTCGAGCTTGGTGCGCGCCGCGCCGGCGGTGCGGATGATCAGCCCCATGCCGCGCGGCACATCCAGCGACTGCACCGCGCTCTTCAGGCGCTTGCGGTCGGTGGCACTGGTGATCTTGCGCGAAATGCCGCCCCCACGGTCGGTATTGGGCATCAGTACGCAATAGCGCCCGGCGAGCGACAGATAGGTCGTCAGCGCAGCACCCTTGTTGCCGCGCTCTTCCTTGGAGACCTGCACCAGAATGACCTGACGGCGCTTGATGACCTCCTGGATCTTGTATTTGCGAAGCAGATTGCGCCGCTTGCGCGCAATCTCTTCCATCAGATCCTCGTCGTCATCGGCCTCATCGCCGTTTTCGCTCTCGGCCTCGGCGGTCAGTTGGGCCTCGGCCTCGCGCAGCGCCTGACGGTCCTCGAACGGGATCTGATAGTAGTCGGGATGGATTTCGTTGAAGGCGAGAAAGCCGTGCTTGTTGCCGCCATACTCCACGAAGGCGGCCTGCAGGGACGGTTCTACGCGGGTGATCTGGGCTAGATAGATATTGCCCCTTATCGGGCGGCGTGAGGCCGATTCGAAATCGAAATCCTCAACACGGTTGGACTCCACGATGACCACCCGTGTTTCTTCCGGGTGGGAGGCGTCGATAAGCATTTTGCGGGACATAAAGGCGTGCTCCGGTGCGCGCAGCAGCACTCAGCAGACGCCCGCTCGGGGCGTCCGGGAAAGGCCGTGCACTGTCATGAGGGCGCAAGGGCGGCGTCGCTTCAAAAGGTATGAGAGGGATCGCACGCGCCTGGCGCATGGGTTTTTGCTTCCTTGGCTCCATCCCGCCGCGCGAGTTTCCGCGCAGCGCGGGAGGGAGCGATTCTGGCTTCAGGGCGCGTGCGCACAGGGTGGCGTTTGAGAACGGTCCTGCGGCGTCTGCCCGGGAATTCTGTTTTGCCCCGTGGATCGTGTCCCAAAACGCCAGTAGCGGCGCAGCGGACCACGCAGGGCGGGAGGTGAGATCCGGCAAGCCGGACGTGGCAGGCCGGAGCCTGACAGGTTTTTCAACACCGCAGTGCACCATGCACCATTCGCGGCGGGATGAAAAGCGAGCTTATCCGTGATAGGCACGCATTAGCGTTACGCCATGGTAACCGAATCGAAACCGGGCCGCGCTAACCTTGCACCAATGACCCGTAGAGAATGCGGGCAGGCAAGGTCTTCTAACGAGGGGTCGGACGGGTGGACATCGTCAAGCGTTTATGGCTGAAGGCGTTTTTCGCCGCGCTTGTTGCGCTGGCTACGCTGCCTGTTGCCCAGGCGGACCAGATCGGTGCGGTGCGCTTTGGCGTGCACGACACCCACACCCGCATCGTCATCGAGACCAGCTCGCCCGTTGAGTTCAACGCTTTTACACTCGCGGAGCCGGCGGCCCGCCTGGTCGTGAACATGCCCGGCGCCAGCTGGGCGGTGCGGGGTCTGGAAGGCGGTAGCGGGCAGGGCCACGGTCTTGCCGGCCGTTTCCGCTTCGATCCCAACGGGCAGGCCGCCCGTCTGGTGTTTGATCTGGAAGAAGCGGCAGTGGTGGTGCGCCAGTTTACCCTGCCGCCCGATGGCGGCGGACACCGCATTGTCGTGGATATCGAGGCGGCTCCGGTCCAGACCTTCACTGCCAGCTCCGGCTTTCCGACCGACAGCGTGACCCTGACCCAGCTGGTCGCCGAACGCGCGCAGGTCAATTACATGCCGCCGCGCTGCGAGCGCATTCGCGTGGTGATCGACCCTGGTCATGGCGGGCGTGATCCCGGTGCTCCCGGCCGCTTTGGCGGGGCCAGTGAGTCTACGCTGGCACTCAATGCCGGTCTGGCCCTGCGTGACCTGCTCAATTCCCGTGGGCGCTATGAAGTCATCATGACGCGCGACCGGGATGTGTTCCTTGAGCTGGACGAGCGTATCCGCGTCGCCCAGCGCGCCGAAGCGGACCTCTTCATCTCCCTGCATGCCGACGCTGCGCCCAACGGCAATACCAGCGCGCGGGGGGCTGCTGTCTATACGCTGTCTGATGCCGGTACGACGCGCGCGCGCAGCCGGGCGATGCGGGACGGCGAATGGATCGTGACCAGCGAGACGCGTACCGCCGAGGTCAACGCGCTGTTGCTGGACATGAGCCTGCGCGAGAAGCGCAACCAGTCGCTGACCTTTGCCGAGAGCATGTTGTCCAGTGTCAGCACGGTAACCCCGCTTTTCCGGCGCGAGCCGCTGGAGCGCGGCTTCTGGGTGCTGCTGGATTCGCAGATTCCCGCCGTCCTCTTCGAGATGGGCTTCATGACCAATCCCGATGACTCCCGAAATCTTAACAATCCGGCCTTCATGCAGCGCCTGATGGAGACCGTGGCCTCCTCCATCGACGACTATTTCGAGAGCTGCGGAACGGCCGGAACGCTGCGCACGGCGGCAGCTAGCCAGCAGAGCGGGTCCGCGCTGCGCTAGTCATTGCGGTGTTCCTCTGAAACCGGCTTTGGACGCGCGCGCCGCAACGCGCCATAATGGCGCCGCAGTGAGGGGCGAGGACGGGCACGTGGCGGACAACTCCGCCTGGTCAGGGCACCGTACAGGCGAACACAGATGAAGATTTTCAGCTTTAGTAATCTCGGCAAGCTGGCCCTGTGGGGTGGATCCACAGCCGCCATTCTTGGCGTTGTCGCGCTGGTGGGTGTGTCCATCTACGTGGTGCAGGTAACCGAAGATCTGCCCAATCACGAACAACTGCGCGAGTATGAGCCCCCGGTGATGAGCCGGATGCATGCCGGTGACGGCCTGCTGATCGCCGAATACGCGTTCGAGCGCCGTGTCTTTGTGCCGATCGACGCGATCCCTCCGCAGGTGCTCAACGCCTTCCTCGCCGCCGAGGACCGCAATTTCTATGACCATTCCGGCGTTGACCTGATGGGCATGACACGCGCGGCCATTTCCAATGTCGGCAATATCATGCGCGGACGGCGGCTGGAGGGCGGGTCCACGATCACCCAGCAGGTCGCCAAGAATTTCCTCCTGTCCTCCGAACAGCGCATCGCGCGCAAGGTGCAGGAAATCGTGCTGGCCATGCGCATGGAGCGCGCCTTCACCAAGGACCGGATTCTCGAGCTTTATCTCAACGAGATTTTCCTCGGTAACCGCGCCTATGGCGTGGCGGCCGCCGCGCTGAACTATTTCGACGCCTCGCTAGACGAGCTGGAACTGCACGAGATCGCCTATCTCGCCGCGCTGCCGAAAGCTCCCAACAACTATCATCCCGAGCGCCGCACCGAAGCGGCCATTGCCCGGCGCAACTGGGTACTCTCTCGTATGGCCGCCAACGGCTTCATCACGGAGGAGCAGGCTCGCGAGGCGCAGGCCCAGCCGCTGGAAACCAAGCGCCGCCTGCAGGGCGACACCTATCTCGCTGCCGAGTATTTCGTGGAAGAAGTCCGCCGCGAGCTTTTCGGCATGTATGGCGAGGAGCAGCTCTATTCCGGCGGCCTGTCGGTGCGTACCTCGCTCGACACACAGGCCCAGCTGGCTGCCCGTCAGGCACTGCGGGCAGGGCTTCTCGAATATGACCGCCGCTATGGTTATCGCGGCCCGCTCACGCAGCTTGAAGGCTTTGATGACTGGCCCGGCCAGCTCGCCGAATTCGACGCTCCGCGCGATATGGATGAAGGCTGGACCATTGCGGTGGTGCTGGAAGTCAATGATGGCGAGGCGCTGATCGGCACGGTGGACCGGGTGCGCGGGCGCGTGCCGCTGCCCGAACTGCGCTGGGCGCGCCGGCCTTCGCGCTCCTCCTCGAACAATTTCCCCGTGCGGGGCCCGGCCATCAGCCGGGCCGGCGATGTGCTGGAAATGGGCGATGTCATTATCGTCCAGCGCCTCAATGAGGAAGAGGACAATTACGCCCTGCGCCAGATGCCGGAAGTCAATGGCGCGGTGATGGCGCTTGATCCCTATACGGGCCGGGTGCTGGCCATGGTGGGCGGCTATTCCTTCCAGCACAGCCAGTTCAACCGCGCCACGCAGGCCCGCCGCCAGCCGGGTTCAGCCTTCAAGCCCTTCGTCTATGCGGCTGCGCTGGATAACGGGTTCACCCCCGCCAGCATCGTGCTGGATGCGCCTTTTGCGGCAACGGGCGGGGCGGATATGCGCTTCTACCGTCCGTCCAACTATTCAGACCGTTTCTACGGGCCGTCTACTATCCGCCTTGGTCTTGAGCTGTCGCGCAACGTGATGACGGTGCGTCTGGCGCAGGATACCGGCATGGCGCCGGTCGTGGACTATGCCACCCGCTTTGGCATTTACGACCGGCTGGATCCGGTTCTGGCCATGTCGCTGGGTGCGGGCGAGACGACGCTGTGGCGGCTGATGAGCGCCTATGGCGCGCTGGTAAATGGCGGGCGCCGCGTGGAGCCGACCCTCATCGACCGGGTGCAGGACCGCGAGGGACGCACCATTTTCGTTCATGACCAGCGCGAATGCATTGGTTGCGACGTGGAAGAATGGTCCAGCGATGTGCGCGAGCCGCAACTGGATGAGCTGGGCGAGGACGTGGTCGACCCGGTCACCGCCTATCAGGTGGTTTCGATGCTGGAAGGTGCGGTGCGCCGGGGTACGGGCAGCGCGCTCAATGCGCTCGGCCGTCCTGTGGCTGGCAAGACCGGCACGACGAACGAGTTCCGTGATGCGTGGTTTGTCGGCTTTACGCCCGATCTCGTGGTCGGCGTCTACGTCGGCTTTGACACGCCCGCTCCGCTGGGCTCTGGCGAGGCCGGTGGCCGCGCCGCTGCGCCCATCGCGCGCGACACCTTCGCGCCCATCCTGGAAAATTATCCGGTTGCGCCCTTCCGTGTGCCCGATGGCGTGCGTCTGGTTCCGATTGATGCGCGCTCGGGTGAGCCCAGCGTGCTGGGCCGCCCTGGCGTGATTCTTGAGGCCTTCCGTCCGGGCACCGAGCCGGTGCGCGGTGCCAGCCGCGAGGATGAAACCCTGACCTTCGGGCGCGGACGCGAGCGCGATGGCGATGAAGACGCCGAGGCTGATGATGGCGGTGTGTTGAGCGGCATTTACTAGGTGCCGCAACACACCCTGCTGCCTTGCCATCGTCCGGCCTGTCCGGTATCCGCCCATTCTCAAGCATTTCGTGGAGCCTTGCCTCATGCGCGCCGATATTGCGTCCCTGAAAAACGCCATCGAGCAGTCAACGGAACTGCTAAGGAGGCGTCTTTGACTGGGATCGCGCACAAGTCCGCCTTGATGAGCTGAACGCGCGGGCCGAGGCCCCCGATTTCTGGAATGACGCCAAGCGCGCCCAGTCGCTGATGCGTGAGCGCAATCAGCTCGACCAGCAGATGAACACGGTCCGCGAGGTGGAGGCAGAGCTTGCCGAAACGGTGGAGCTGGCTGAACTCGCCGACATGGAAGGCGATGAAGACCTCTTCGATGAGGCCGTCACGGCGCTGAAGGCGCTGAAAGAGCGCGCCGGCCGTGCCGAGCTGGAAGCCCTCCTGTCGGGCGAGGCGGACGGCAATGATTGCTATGTCGAGATCCATCCCGGCGCAGGGGGCACCGAGGCGCAGGACTGGGCCGCCATGCTGACGCGCATGTATACGCGCTGGGCGCAGAGCTCCGGCTACAAGGTCGAGGTGATTGAGGAGCAGGCAGGCGAGGAGGCGGGCCTCAAATCAGCGACGTTGCTGATCAAGGGCGACAACGCCTATGGCTGGCTGAAGACAGAGGCAGGGGTGCACCGTCTGGTGCGTATCTCGCCTTTTGACAGCTCCGGGCGCCGTCACACCAGCTTTGCCAGTGTCTGGGCCTATCCGCTGATCGACGACACGATCGAGATCGAGATTCTCGACAAGGATGTGCGCACCGACACCTACCGGGCCTCCGGCGCGGGTGGTCAGCACGTCAACAAGACCGATAGTGCCATCCGCCTGACCCACGAGCCGACGGGCATCGTGGTGCAGTGTCAGGCCGACCGCTCCCAGCACAAGAACCGCGAGACGGCTTGGAACATGCTGCGCGCCCGGCTGTACGAGCTGGAACTGCAAAAGCGCGAGGCTGCCGCGCAGGCCGAGGCTGACGCCAAGACCGACATTGGCTGGGGCCACCAGATACGCTCCTACGTCCTGCAGCCCTACCAGATGGTCAAGGATCTGCGCACGAATGTGGAAACCTCGGACACGCAAGGTGTGCTCGACGGGGATCTGGATGCCTTCATGGCGGCGGCTCTGGCCGCCCGCGTGGGGCTGGAAGACGGGGCAGAAGCCTAGCCCGTTCGGGCACTTCTTCGCCCCTAAACGGCCATATCGCTGTGAACAATCCCGCGATGGGGCTTCTCACGGGGCCGCTCATGCCTATTTAATCTTGGCATGAGGGCAATGTGAATCAGAGCGGAAGCGATTGTGAGACGCCGGGACGCATGGGCATGACGAACCCGCGCAAGCCATCTGACAATGGTCCGGGCGATCCGGGCAGCCAGACGGGCGTTACCGTAAAGACACGCACCCGAACCGAACGCCCGTCCATGTACAAGGTGTTCCTCCTCAATGACGACTTCACGCCCATGGAGTTCGTCATCCAGGTCCTGATGGTGATTTTTCACAAGAGTCAGGAAGATGCGACTCGCATCATGCTGCACGTCCACCAGAATGGGGTGGGGCTTTGCGGTGTTTATACGTTCGAGGTCGCCGAGACCAAGGTGGCCCAGGTGATGGACGCGGCGCGCCGTGCGCAGCATCCTCTGCAATGCACAATGGAAAAGGACTGACCCCGTGCCGTCATTTTCGCCCGCGCTGGAAAAATGCCTGCATACCGCGCTCGCCACGGCCAACCAGCACCGTCACGAGTTTGCGACCCTTGAGCATCTTCTGCTCTCGCTGTGCGATGATGATGACGCAGCAGCGGTGATGCGCGCCTGTGATGTCGATGTGGAGGAGCTTCGCTCCACGCTGACGGACTATATCGACAATGAGCTGTCCAGCCTGATCGTGGACAACGAGGAAGACGCCAAGCCGACCGCCGGCTTCCAGCGCGTGGTCCAGCGCGCCGTCATCCATGTGCAAAATTCCGGGCGGGAGGAAGTGACCGGCGCGAACGTACTGGTCGCGCTCTTTGCCGAGCGCGAGAGCCACGCCGCCTACTTCCTCGCCGAGCGTGACATGACCCGCTATGACGCGGTCAATTTCATCTCCCATGGCATCGCCAAGAAGCCGGGCGCAGATGAAGCCCGCCGCCCACGCGGCGCGGAAGAAGCCGATGAGGACATCGCCGAGGACAAGGACGACGCGCTGGAGGCCTATTGCGTTGATCTCAACGCCAAGGCCAAGGCAGGCGAGGTGGACCCGCTTATCGGGCGCGCGGCGGAAGTGGAGCGCTGTGTGCAGATACTCTGCCGCCGACGCAAGAACAACCCGCTTCTGGTCGGTGATCCCGGCGTTGGCAAGACCGCCATCGCCGAAGGCCTCGCGCGTCTTATCGTGGAAGGCGATGTGCCCGAAGTGCTGCAGGACGCCACCATATACTCGCTCGACATGGGCGCGCTGCTGGCCGGCACGCGCTATCGCGGTGATTTCGAGGAGCGCGTCAAACAGGTCGTCAAGGCGCTGGAGGCGCGTCCCAACGCGGTACTGTTCATTGATGAAATTCACACCGTCATCGGGGCGGGTGCGACCTCTGGCGGGGCGATGGACGCATCAAATCTGCTCAAGCCGGCCTTGCAGTCCGGCTCGCTGCGCTGCATGGGCTCGACGACCTACAAGGAATATCGCCAGCATTTCGAGAAGGACCGCGCGCTCGCGCGGCGCTTCCAGAAGATCGACGTGGTGGAGCCGTCCGTGCCGGACGCCATCAAGATCCTGCAGGGGCTCAAACCCTATTTCGAGGACTTCCATGACGTGCGCTTCACCGCAGAGGCGCTCAAATCCGCCGTGGAACTGTCCGATCGCTATATCGGCGACCGCAAGTTGCCGGACAAGGCCATCGACGTGATCGACGAGGCCGGTGCCTCCATGCGCCTCGTGCCGCCGTCAAAGCGGAAAAAGACGATTGGCGTCAAGGAAGTGGAGACGGTTGTCGCCAAGATGGCCCGCATCCCTGCCAAATCGGTCTCCAAGTCCGACGAGCGGGTGCTCAAGGATCTCGACGTATCCCTGAAGCGCGTCGTGTACGGACAGGACGAGGCGATCAGCAAGCTCTCCAGTGCCATCAAACTCGCCCGGGCGGGCCTGCGTGAGCCGAGAAAGCCCATTGGCTGCTATCTTTTCTCCGGGCCCCCCGGCGTCGGCAAGACCGAAGTTGCCCGCCAGCTCGCTTCGGTCCTGGGCGTGGAACTCCTGCGCTTTGACATGAGCGAATACATGGAGCGCCATACGGTGAGCCGCTTGCTCGGCGCGCCTCCGGGCTATGTCGGTTATGATCAGGGCGGCCAGCTCACCGATGCGGTCGACCAGCATCCGCACTCGGTCCTGCTGATGGACGAGATCGAGAAGGCGCATCCCGACATCTTCAACATCCTCCTGCAAGTGATGGATAATGGCGAGCTGACCGACGCCAACGGCAAGAAGATCGACTTCCGCAATGTGGTGCTGATCATGACCACCAATGCGGGCGCGTCCGATGCCGCCAAGGAAGCCATCGGCTTTGGCCGGGGCAAGCGCGAGGGCGAGGACACGGCGGCCATCGAGCGCCTGTTCACGCCGGAATTCCGCAACCGCCTTGATGCCGTGATCGGCTTTGCCGGCCTGAAGCCGGAAGTCGTATCGCGTGTGGTGGAGAAATTCGTGCTGGAGCTGGAAGCCCAGCTGGAAGACCGGGGTGTGACCTTCGAGCTGACCGACGCGGCCAAGAGCTGGCTGGCGGTGCGTGGCTATGACGAGAAGTTCGGCGCGCGTCCGCTCGGCCGGGTGATCCAGGAACACATCAAGAAGCCGCTCGCGGACGAAATCCTCTTCGGCCAGCTCAAGAAGGGCGGCGTGGTGAAGGTGGATGTCGATGCGGCGGATGAAGAGCGCCTCGATTTCGAGATCATCCCCGGCGACCGTATCAAGCCGGAAGGCAAGGGCAGGTCCGGCGCGAAGCGCAAACCGGAACCGGTGAGGTAGCGGTCTTGCGCTCTCTGACCCTTGCCGGGGCGCTCCTCGCGCTTCTGTCCGGCTCGGCTTTGGCGCATGATGACACCGGCCCGCAGGATGATGCCCGCGCCTTGCTGGGCCTTATCTGGCAGTATTATGCCTATCCCGAGCGCGTCGATGAGAGCCGGCTGGCCCCGTTTGCTGCTCCGGCGCGGCTGGATGCGATCACCAGCGAGTACGGCTTGCTGCAATACGCCGAATGTGTGCTGCACACGCTGGAGGATCATCACGCGATCATGGGTGTGTCCAGCGCCGTCTCCTTCGGCCTCGTGCCGAGCTATACCGATCTTTGGATGGTCCACGAAGAGGGGCATTACCGGATCGCGGATGTGCGTAGCGGCTCACCGGCGGCGCACGCGGGTATCGAACCGGGCCTTCAACTGGTGGCGTTGGGCGGTGAAGCGGTTGAGGAGGCCGTCTCCCACCTGTGTGGCGGTCCGTTCACCACTGATGAGGGACGCGGCTTTGCCGCCCGCGTGCTGGTGGCAGGCCCGCGCGACCGTTCCCGCATGCTGACCGTACGCGGGGATGAAGGGCAGACGCGCGAAGTCGAGCTGCCCAATCTCTATGAGCAGGGCATATCGCGGCCAGACAGCCCGGTCAGCGCGCTTTTGCTGGAGGATGGCGTTCTCGTTCTGCGTGTCCACGATTCCCTGTCAGAGGATGGTTTCGTGGCAGCGGTGGACGCGGCGCTGGAGCAGGCCGGGCCGGTTGGCGTGGTCATTGACCTGCGTGACACGCCCTCTGGCGGGAACACAGTGAATGCGCGGGGCCTGCTGGGCCGGTTTGTGGACCAGACCCGGCCCTATCAGCGCCACCATCTGACCGTAGAGGGCCGCTCCACAGGCGTGGAGCGCCAATGGATCGAAGAGGTGTTGCCGCGTGGCGATACCCTCGCACATGTGCCTGTGGCGGTGCTGGTGGGCCGCTGGACCGGCTCGATGGGTGAGGGGCTGGCTATGGGCTTCCACCACGCTGCCGGGGCGAAGATTGTGGGCGCGCCGATGGCGGGCCTATTGGGCGCAGTGTACGATTTCACCCTCTCGCATACCGGCTGGACCGTGAAGCTGCCGGCTGAGCGGATGAGCCATGTCGACGGCACGCCGCGCGAGGCGTTCCGCCCTTCCACCCTGCTGGAGAGCGCAGAAATCCTGCCGGGCATGGACAGTGATCCGGCTCTTGAGGCAGCGGTGCAGTCTCTTCGTGCGGAGCCGCGTTAGGCGGAGCGCCTAATTCCGCTTCTTGCCGTCGAGATCGCGGGCGGCCTTTTCGCCCTCCGCCTTGCGTTTCAGTTTTTCAGCTTTTGTCTGCCCGAACGCGGCGCGATTGGCGGCAGCGTCTTTCGCTGCCGCCTCTCTGGCCTTGCGCTTGCGCGCGCTACGCAGATTGACGAGTTCCGCCACTAGCGCGGGCCGATCATCTGTTCGGGGCGCACGACCTCGTCAAATTCCTCCGAGGTGACAAAGCCGAGCCGGATCGCTTCCTCGCGCAGCGTGGTGCCGTTCTTGTGCGCGGTCTTGGCCACCGTCGTGGCGTTGTCATAACCGATCTTGGGGGCCAGCGCCGTCACCAGCATGAGGGAGCGCTCCATGATGTCGGCAATGCGCGCCTCATTGGCCTCGATGCCCACCACGCAGTTATCGGTGAAGCTGATCGCGGCGTCGGCGAGCAGGCGCGTGGAGGTCAGCACATTGTAGATCATCACCGGCTTGAACACGTTGAGCTGGAAATGGCCCTGGCTGCCGGCAAACGTCACCGCGGCGTTATTGCCCATGACCTGCGTGCAGACCATGGTCAGCGCCTCGCACTGGGTGGGGTTCACCTTGCCCGGCATGATGGACGAGCCCGGCTCGTTTTCGGGCAAGGACAATTCGCCAATCCCACAACGCGGGCCGGAGCCCAAAAGGCGGATATCATTGGCGATCTTGAACAGGGACACGGCGAGCGAGTTGAGCGCGCCGTGGGCCTCGACCAGCCCATCCTTGGTGGAGAGCGCCTCGAACTTGTTGGGCGCCGTCATGAAGGGCAGGCCGGTCAGGCTCGCCACTTCCTCGGCGAATTTCACATCAAAGCCCGGCTTGGCATTGAGGCCTGTGCCGACCGCCGTGCCGCCCTGCGCCAGCTCATAGAGCGCGGGCAGGGCCGCTTCCACGCGGCGGATGCCATTATCGACCATCGCCACATAGGCGGAGAACTCCTGACCCAGCGTGATCGGCGTCGCGTCCATCAGATGCGTGCGGCCGATCTTGATGATGTCCTTGAAGGCCTCTGACTTGGCCTTAAGCGCATCGCGCAGGGTTTTCAGCGCCGGAACCAGCGTGTCGTGAAACTCGCGTGCGGCGGCGATATGGGTGGCGGTCGGGAAGACATCGTTGGACGACTGGGAGCGGTTCACATGGTCATTGGGGTGGACCGGGTCTTTCGAGCCCATCACCCCGCCCAGCATTTGAATCGCGCGGTTGGAGATCACCTCATTGGCGTTCATGTTCGACTGGGTGCCCGAACCGGTCTGCCAGACGACGAGCGGGAAATGGTCGTCCAGCTTGCCTTCGGCGACTTCCAGCGCGGCAGCGGCAATGGCGTTGCCGAGCTTGGGATCGATATTATCCAGCGCCATGTTGGCTTTGGCTGCGCAGTGCTTGACCACGCCGAGCGCGCGCACCAGCGGCACCGGCATGGTCTGGCCGCCAATCCTGAAATTGATCAGCGAGCGGGCGGTCTGTGCGCCGTAATACTTGTCGGCGGGAACTTCGAGAGGGCCAAAGGAGTCGGTCTCGGTGCGCATCTCGGTCATGAATTCCTCAACTGGGCTGGCGCGCGCCGCTTGCGGAAACCGGTTTGCGGGCGGACACTGTGACGATATCGAATCGGGTGTGTAGCATCGGGCCATGGGGGATCAAGCCGCAGACCGCTATACATTGCAGGATCAGGGTCTGGAATGGACCGGGAGGGGTAAGGTGCAGGTAGCCACGCCAACAGGATCACTTCATCTGCGGGTCGATGCGCTGACCTCGCAGACGCGCCGCTTCAAGACGCTGATCGGGGAGTTCTTCCGCACCGAGTTCAAGCGTGTGCGCCCCAAATGGGGGCCGTACGAGGTCACCATCATCATAGAGCGCACGGAAAACTCGCCCGTCCACGATGTCGACAATGTTGCCAAGGCGGTGCTGGACGCTCTGACCGGCGTTGTTTTCCACGACGACAGCCAGGTGGAACGCCTGCACGTCGAAAAGGTGGTGGGGGAGCGCGCGCGGGTACGTGTGCGCGCCGTGCCGCTGGTGCCGCAAGCCGCCTGACCCGCCAAGGGAGGCCGCCCCATGGCCGCAAGCGATTCGACGAACGACGGCCTGGCCCTGCCGCCCGTGCTGTGCTTTGCGCTGGATGGCAGGGGCGCGGCTGAACCGGCAACGCTGGAAACGCTGGGCCTTCCTGATCATTCCGCGAAGCCGGAAGCACGCGGCAAGGCGCGCCCGCCCTTCATCTGGGTCCATCTTCAGCGCGAGGATGCGCGCACTGCGCCGTGGCTGGAGAGCGAAAGCGGTCTCGACAGCTTCCTGCAGACAGCCCTGCTGGCTGACGATACCCGCCCGCGCTGCACGGTGCATGGCGAAGGCGCGGTGATCATATTGCGCGGCGTCAACATGATGGAGGGGTCTGAACCCGAAGACATGGTCTCCGTGCGGCTCTGGGTCGAGCGGTCCCGCGTGATCGGGGTGTGGGTGCGCCCGCTGCATGCGGTGGAGGATCTGGTCGGTGCGATAGAGCGCGGCATTGCCCCCGTTAGCCCCGGCGAGCTGGTCGGCAAGCTGGCCCAGCGCCTTGCTGACCGGATGGAGCCGCATGTCTCCGAGCTGCACGAGGAGCTGGATGCGTTCGAGGATGCGCTTCTGGAAGACGAGGCGGTGAAACGCGGTGCGCTTGCGCATGTGCGCCGCCGCGCGATCCGCCTGCGCCGCTATATCGGCCCGCAGCGCGATGCGCTGACCACTCTATCGATTGAAGATCTGAGCTGGCTCTCCGACCGTGACCGCTCGCGGGTGCGTGAGGCGGCCGACAAGACGACCCGCATCCTTGAAGAGCTGGAAGCGGTGCGCGAGCGCGCCGCGCTGATACAGGATCAGATCGTGGAAGCGCGCAGCGCCCGGATGGACCGCTACATGGTGCTGCTGTCGGCGCTGGCGGCGATCTTCCTGCCGCTGACGCTGTTTACCGGCCTTCTCGGCATCAATGTGGAGGGCATTCCCTTTGCCGAGCGCGAATGGGCGTTTGCCGCCGTCACCGGGCTCATCATTATCGCCGCGGTGATCCTCACCTTCGTGTTCCGGAAAATGAAGCTGCTCTGAAGCAGGTGTGCTTCAGTCCTTCTTGCGGAAGGCGTCGAGGCTCACAACCGTGCCTTCCTCGCCACCACCACCACCGCCAGCCGCTGCCGCGCTATTGCCCGCTGCAACGCCGCCTTCGGGCGCTTCGTAGTCGAAGTGCAGGTGAAAGCCGACGGCCGGATCGTGGAAGCGGGTCACCGCGCTGTAGGGGACTTTGAGATATTTGGGCACACCGCCGAATTTCAGCGTCACCTCGAAGAAATCGTCTTCCGCCGCGAGATCCCAGAACTGGTGCTCCAGCACCACGGTCATCTCGTCCGGATAGGCGTCGACCAGGGACTGGTCCACATCGCAGCCCGGATCGGAGGTCTTGAAGCTGATATAGAAGTGATGCGCGCCGGGCAGGCCTTCAGGGCCTGTAGCTCTTGCGAGTGCCTGACGGACGACCCCGCGCAGGGCGTCCTGCGCCAGACGGTCATACCGCATCAGGTCCTTGCTCACGTGTTTTGCCCCCGAACGCTCTGTGTCTTCAGACGAGCCTAGCCGAGCCTTGCGGTGCGTCAATCGGCCAGCGCGGTTGACGGCCAGTTCACTGGCGCCTTCGGTCTTGCCGCGCTAGATGAGGGGTCATGGCGCAATCGGCTGGCCTGCAACCGGAAAACGGCTTTCAACCCGCGCGTATCACGCCGCTGGAGAAACCGACGCCGCTTTTGAAGACCGGCATGATGATGCGGGAAAACCCGCTGTCCATCTTGCCGGCGCTGCTGTTTGAACGTCCGATTCTCTCCGGGCCCTATCTGGGCAGGAAGGTCCATCATGTGGCTGGCCCGGCGGAGATGAAAGCGGTCCTGCAGGATGATTTTGACGCCTGGCGCAAATCCCCGCTGATCCAGCGCATGCTGCGCCCTGTGCTGGGCGATGCCATTCTTACGGCGCACGGAGAAAGCTGGCGGCGCCAGCGCATGACGCTGCAACCGGCTTTTCTCAAGCGCAGGCTCGATCCGTTCGCTCCCATCATGGCCGAGGCGGCAGAGATGGCCGTGCGCCAGCTATCGGCCCCGCAAACGCCCGAGATCATGGGCGTGATGAGCGATGCCACCTTTGCAGTGATCGAGCGCGTCCTGTTTTCCGACGTTGAAGGCTTTGACCGGGGCGAGGTGAGGGCGGCCATCGAGGTGCTGCTGGAGGAGATCGGGCGGATGCGCCTGTCTGACCTTGCGCCCGTACCCGAATGGATGCCGCGCCCGATGAGCCTTAAAGCGCGAAAGGCCCGCGCCGTATTCCGGAAGGCTGTGGAGGGCCAGATTGCCCGGCGCAGGGCCGCGTCCGAACCGGGCACTGACCTTCTGGGTCTGCTCCTTACCGTGCGCGATGAAGAAACGGGCAAGGGCCTGTCCGATACCGATATTCGCGACAGCGTGATGACCTTTGTCGCCGCAGGCCATGAAACGACCGGCATCGCTCTGACCTGGGCGCTCTACCTGCTGGCCCACCAGCCTGAGGCGCAGGCCCGGCTGCGCGCCGAGGCGCGCGAGGTGCTGGGGGCGGGCGCGGCCACTGCCGAACACGTATCACGGCTATATTTCACCCGTCAGGTGCTCGAAGAGACAATGCGGCTCTATCCGCCCGCCCCCATGGTCGCCCGGCGCGCGGTGCGCGACACGGCGATTGGCGAGCGCGAAGTGAAGAAGGGCGATGTAGCTCTGCTCGCCTTCTACTGCCTGCACCGGCACCGCACGCTATGGGATAATCCCGACGGGTTTGATCCGGACCGCTGGCTGCGCGAGCGGCGGCCCACCGAGCGCTATCAATACCTGCCCTTTGGCGGCGGCCCGCGCGCCTGTATCGGGATGGGATTTGCGATGATGGAGGCGGCGATCATGCTGGCCACCATGGTGCGCGATCTGGAGTTCACGCCCGCATCCACCCGGTCGGTGGAGCTGGCCATGCAGGTAACGCTGCGCCCGAAGGACGGGCTGCATCTTTCGGTTCGTCCGGCCTGACATCCGGCCGGTTCGCCATTTTTTCATGAAGCTATCTCGGCTAGGCTGGTGCCAGGGTTAACGGTCCTGCAGCAGGCGGGGGAGTGGCGGGAATTGGAACGGCTGACCGAACTTGAGAACGAGCCGGCGCGCGCCCTCGCCGCTGAATACATGCACGAGGCTGACGTTCTGCTGGGCCGACTGCCGGAATCTGCCGCGCGGCACTATCACAGGGAGGTGGAAGCCCGCCTTATCACCGCGCTCAATGGCGCACGCTTTGCCAATGCCGAGACGGTGCGCGAGGTGCTGGACGAAATTGGTTCGCCCGGCCATTTCCTGCCCGGCGAGATCGCGGCCAATGCGGCGCGCGAGGCGGCCCGCACGCTCAATCCGCGCCGCGTGGTGGAGGCGCTGCGCTATGGCGCGATGGCCGGTGTGGGCAAGGCAAGTGCGGTAGCGGCGCTCGGTTTTCTCTACATGGGCGCGCTCCTGCTGTTTCTTACCGGCATCGCCCGGCTGGTCTCACCCGAGGCAGCCGGGCTCTATGAGCGCCCTGACGGAGCCTTCATTCTGGCGATTGCCGGATCGCAGGGCGACGGTGCGCGCGATGTGCTGGGGCTGGCCTATGCGCCCGTCGCCATGATCGTGGCCGCCGGGCTTTACGCGGCGCTGACCATACTCCTGCCCGCCCTGGTGGGGCGCAGGCGGCGGCGATAACGCATTGATACTGAAGGAAAGTGGGGGGCTTCTGTTGCCTGGCGCCCCCCGAACCCCGCCTGCGGCTTGCTAGAGCCGAGGACTTAAGATGCGAAATGATCGCGCCGCTTACGCAGCGAGACGCACTTCTTCAGCAAAGTTGTCGTTGGCAACTTTAACAATGGGCTGATAACGGAGCCCATGCGGGCGAAAGCAACGTCTTTACCCATCCGTCGATCCTGATCGGCCCCATAATCACCGCCCAACGCGCGGCCAAAGGGATTGGTGGAGCCGCCGGGAATCGCACCCGGGTCCGGTCTGGTTATTACACGCACGTTTATCGCCATAGACCGCCGAGGCGGACCCCTTGAATATAGGGGTTTCGACCGTGTTATGAAAGGGCATGAACCGGCTTTACCCCAGCTTATGCCTCATCGTCGCTGCCGCGCTCCTGTTGGCCGCCTGTACCCGGCCTGAGCCGGTAGCGGCGGCGAGCGAAGGTGACTGTCACCTCATCGCGGTCAGCTCCACCGGCTGGCACGCCAATCTCTACCTGCCTGCAGGCGCGTTTCCCGAGGACGGCGCGATGCGCACGGCCTTCCCCGGTGCGCGCTGGTTCTCCGTCGGCTGGGGGGATGAGGCGGCCTATGTGACGGGCGTGAACCCGCTCAACAGCATCGCCGCCATCGCCTGGCCGACCCCGTCTGTCGTGCACGTTGCGGCCTTGAGCCGCGATCCGCGCGAGGCCTATGTGAGCGAATACCGCGATGTGGCGTTGTCCGGTGAAGGGCTGACGACCCTCATACGCGCGCTGGAGGCCGAGCTGGTGCTGGACGAAGCGGGCGCGCCGGTCTTTGTGGCCGAGGGGCTGGACCCGCGCGGCAGTGCCTTCTTCACGGGCCATTCCCGCTACCACGCTTTCCAGACCTGCAATGTGTGGACAGCCGTGCGCCTTCGCGAGGCGGGGCTCGATGTTGGCTGGACGGGCGGGCATTTGCTGCCCTCAAGCCTTCTGAACCGGCTGGGGCGGACAGCGCCATCACGCTGCCCGCCCTCCGGGGAGGAAGCCCGCTAGCTTTCTAGCCGAGCGGGCCCGTCATCAGGAACGCGTTGAGCTTGTTGCCATCGGGGTCGCGGAAATAGGCGGCGTAGAAATTGTCTCCGCGCGGGCCGGGCTTGCCTTCGCACGTCCCACCGTTTGCCAGCGCGATGTCATAGAGCCGGTGAACCTGCTCCTTGTCTTTCGCTTCCAGCGCCACCATCACGCCATTGCCGACGCTCGCCGCATTGCCGTCAAACGGCTTGGTGGCGGCGATACCGGCGGGGCCGCCGGGCTTGCCCCAGGCCACGAAGGTGTCGAACTCCATCATGCGCGGCGTGTCGAGTTCCCTGGCGAGCGCGTCATAGAAAACGCAAGCGCGTTCAAGGTCGTTCGTGCCGACAGTCACATAACCGATCATTGAAATATTCCCTGTTTGTTCCAGTCCGCGCAAGCTGCCATCGGCGCGCGCTCCGGGCAAGCGGGATTTGATGTCCGGAGAATTAAATCCTGTTCATAAGTGCTGCTGACGGGCTTGCGCTACCGACAGCGTGCCTCTCGAATCGTATCAATGTGCTCGACATTCAGACCGGAGTCCCCCATGGCCCTTGCCGAACATCATCCCGCACATACCCGCCCGGGCATAGAGGAGGCGTATCTCGATCTCCTGCGCGATGTGATGGCCAATGGCACGCCGTCAGATGACCGCACAGGGGTGGGCACGCGCACCGTGTTTGGCCGCCAGATACGCTGTGATCTGGCTGATGGCTTTCCGCTTCTGACCACCAAGAAGGTGCATTTCCGCTCCATAGCCATCGAGCTTCTCTGGTTCATCAAGGGGATGACCAATGTGAAATGGCTGCAGGAGCGCGGCGTCACGATCTGGGATGAGTGGGCGGACGAAAATGGCGAGCTCGGCCCCGTCTATGGCAAGCAATGGCGGCGCTGGAGCGCCCCTGACGGGCGCGAGATCGACCAGCTGGCTGACCTTGTGGCGCAGATAAAGGCCAATCCGGCCTCGCGCCGCCTCGTGCTGTCGGCATGGAACCCGGCCGATGTGCCCTCCATGGCGCTGCCGCCCTGCCACACCCTGTTCCAGTTTCATGTCGCAAACGGCCGGTTGTCGTTGCAGCTTTACCAGCGCAGCGCGGACCTGTTCCTCGGCGTGCCGTTCAATATCGCGAGCTATGCCCTGCTGCTGGCCATGGTGGCGCAGGCGACGGGTCTGAAGCCCGGCGAGTTCGTCCACACGTTTGGCGATGCGCACATCTACTCAAACCATGTCGAGCAGGTGGAGCGCCAGCTGGCGCGCGAGCCGCGCACCCTGCCTACGCTGAAGCTGAACCCGAACGTCACCGATCTCTTCGCCTTCGAGTACGAGGATATCGGGATCATCGGCTATGACCCGCATCCCGGTATTTCCGCGCCGGTGGCGGTTTAGGGTGGTGGTGTGAGTGACATACCCCTGTCAATCGTCGTCGCTGTCGCGAAGAACGGCGTGATCGGGCGGGGTAATGATCTGCCCTGGCGCATCCCGTCCGATCTGAAGCGCTTCAAGGCCGTCACGCTTGGCAAGCCGGTCATCATGGGCCGCAAGACGTGGGACAGCCTGCCGCGCAAGCCCTTGCCGGGTAGGGCGAATTTCGTGGTATCGCGCACCGCTGGAACCTTCGAGGGCGCGATCGTGTGCGACACCCCTGAAAAGGCCCTCCAGAGGGCCCGTGAGGCGGCAATCGCGAGCGGGGCAGGCGAGGTATGTCTCATTGGCGGCGCGGCGCTCTATGGCGCCCTCCTGCCGGTTGTGAGCCGCATCTATCTGACCGAGGTGGACCTCACGCCGGAGGGGGATGCGCATTTCCCGATGCTCAATCCGATTGAGTGGCGTGAGGTCAGCGCGCAGGCCTTCGATGCCCAGCCGGGCGATGATGCGGGCTTTGTTGTTCGGGTTCTGGAGCGGGTGTGACGGCCCGCCGCGCTGCTTTCAATGCCGGTTTCTCTTGAACCGCCGCACTGATCCGTCCACATACAGACCCGACACCTTCTTTACCCCTTACCGTTACGAGGACGTACATGCCCTGGAACGATAATGCAGGCGGCGGCGGGCCCTGGGGCTCCGGCGGCGGCGGACGGCGCGGCAACAACAATAACCAGAACCCGTGGGGCCAAGGCCCGGGCGGGGGTGGTGGCGGACGGCGCGGCTCGGGCAATGGCTCGGGCGGCGGCGGCGAGCCGGACCTTGAACAGTTCATCTCCCAGCTGCAGGCGCGTATCCGGCGCTTGTTCGGCGGCGGTGGCGGCAAGGATTCCAGCGGCCCCGGCCTTGGCCTGATTGCTGCTGGCATTTTCTTTGTGTGGCTCGCCTGGCCGGGCTCTGCCTGGTACGTGGTCGGCCCGCAACAGGCCGGCGTGGTGCTGCGCTTTGGCGAATATGTCCGCACCACGGGCGCGGGCCTGCAGTTCAAGCTGCCGGTACCGTTCGAGACCGTGCTGCTGCCCGAAGTGACCACCACCAACGAGGTGGCCGTTGGCGCGACACCGGCTGAAAGCCTGATGCTGACGCGCGATGAAAACATCGTGGAGGTCGACTTCGTCGTGCAGTGGCGCGTCGATCTCACCTATCCCGATGGCGTGCGTGACTTCCTGTTCAATGTGCGTGATCCCAACGGCACGGTGAAGGCCGTGGCGGAAAGCGCCATGCGCGAGGTGGTGGGTACCACCACGCTGGAATCGATGATCACCGAAGGCCGTGTCGAGGCTGCCCGCCGTGCGCGTGACATCATCCAGGCGACCATGAGCGACTATCGCTCCGGCATTCAGGTGCTGGAAGTGCAGCTGCGTGAAAGCTCGGCTCCGGCAAGCGTGCTGGACGCGTTCCGCGATGTGGATGCGGCCCGTCAGGATGCTGAACGTCTGGCCTTGCAGGCCCGTTCGCACGCCAACCGGGTGATCCCGGAAGCGCGCGGTGAGGCGGTACGCCTGCTGGAGGAATCGCGTGGTTATCGTGACCGGGTGATCGCCGAGGCGGAAGGTCAGGCCGACCGCTTCAACTCCATCTTCCAGGAATACCGGCAGGCTCCCGAAGTGACCCGCCGCCGGATCTATCTGGAAACCATGGAACAGGTGCTGGGCCGCTCCGAGCTCATCATTCTGGAACAGAATGGTGGCAGCGGCGCCGTGCCTTACCTGCCGCTTGACCAGCTGGGCCGCAATCGCAGCCCCGCCCGCACACAAGCCGGTTCCGCATCCAGAACGGGAGACCGCTGATATGTCCCGCATTATCCTGATTACATTGGGTGTTCTGGCTGCCATTGCAGTGGTGGTCGGCCTGTCAGCCACCTACACGGTCAATGAGCGTGAGAGCGCCCTTGTCCTGCGCCTCGGTAATCCGATCGCTGTCGTCAATGAGCCGGGCGATGAAGAGCCGGGCCTTCACTTCAAGCTGCCGTTTGCCGACGAGGTGGTCTATTTCGACAAGCGTAATGTCGAGTTCAGCCTGCCGCCGGCAGAGATTCTGGCTGCCGAGCAGGGCCGTCTCGTGGTGGACGCCTTCCTGCGTTACCGCATCGTCAACCCGCTGCGTGTCTATCAGACCGTGCGTGACGAGCGCGGCCTGCAGCAGCGTCTTGCCGCCATCATGGATGACTCCCTGCGCGGTGTGATCGCCCAGATTCCGCCGAGCGAAGTGATCTCCGGCCAGCGTGCGCAGGTGATGAACCGCATCCGCCTTGCCGTGGAAGCGCAAGTTGCCACGCAGGATCTCGGCATCGAGGTGATCGATGTGCGCATCCTGCGCGCCGACCTGCCCCAGCAGATCGCCGAGCGTGTGTTCGACCGGATGCGCTCCGAGCGGGAACAGGAAGCGGCCCTCATCCGCGCACAGGGTGAGGAACGCGCCCGCGAGATCCGCGCCAATGCGGATCGTGAAGCCGTGGTGATCCTGGCCAATGCCCGCGCAGAAGCTGACCGTATCCGCGGTGAGGGTGACGGTACGCGTACCGGCATTTTCGCCCGTGCCTACGGGCAGGATGCGGAGTTCTTCGCCTTCTACCGCTCCATGCTGGCCTATGAAACGGCGCTGCGTGACAACACGCCGATCATTGTCAGCGCGGATTCGGAGTTCTTCGAGTTCTTCCAGAACCCGTCGCGGGTCCAGCGTAACTAGGACCCGGCGCCGTGCTGGAATGGCTGATCGTCGGGCTGGGCGTGGCTCTCGTTCTTGAGGGCCTCGCCTATGCCTTGGCGCCTTCCGGCATGAAGAAGCTCGCCGCCATGGCGGCGTCCGCTCCGGCCAGCCAGCTACGCATAGCCGGGCTGGTCGCGGTGGCCGTGGGCGTCTTCGTGGTGGCCCTGATGCATGGCGGGGCGTGAGCACGGGTCTCTCCTGTCACGCCGGGGTGTGACGCGCGCAACATCCGGTTAAGGTAAAGACTAACGAGCCCAACTGCCGGAGTTGCCCATGCGTGCCCTCGTGGCCCTCGCCAGCCTTGCCGCCCTTGTCTTCACCGCGCCGCTCGGCGCCCAGCCGCGCGAGGGATTTTCCGATCTCGCCGAGGAGCTGTCCCCGGCCGTGGTGAACATTTCGGCGGCCCAGCGCATGCGCCAGCAGGGGGGCTTGCCCACCTTCCCGCCGGGTTCGCCGCTGGAGCGCTTCAACGATTTGCTGGGCGACAGCCCGCGCGTCGCCAGCTCGCTCGGCTCCGGTTTCATTATCGATTCCAGTGGCCTGGTCGTCACCAATAATCACGTCATCGACGAGGCCGACGAGGTGGAAGTGGTCTTTACCGATGGCCGTACCCTGCCGGCCGATATTGTCGGCGTGGACCCGGCGACAGACTTGGCCGTGCTGCGCATTCGCGGCGGATCGGGCAATTTCCCCGCCGTGCGCTTTGGTGACAGCGATGCCTCGCGCGTCGGCGACTGGGTGATCGCGATCGGCAATCCTTTCGGGCTTGGCAGCTCGCTCACCGCAGGCGTGATCTCCGCACGCGGGCGCGAGATTGGCGGGCGCTATGATGACTATCTGCAGACAGATGTCGCCATCAATCGAGGCAATTCCGGCGGTCCGCTCTTCAACATGGATGGCGAGGTGGTGGGCGTGAACACGGCCATCTTCTCACCGACCGGGGCGAGCGTCGGGATCAGCTTCTCCATCCCCTCCAACATCGCCGCGCCGATCATCCGCCAGCTCTCCGAGTTCGGCGAGACGCGCAGAGGCTGGCTGGGTGTCAACGTGCAGGCCGTGACACTCGATGTCGCTGAAGCGCTTGGGCTTTCTGCCCCGCGCGGGGCCATTGTCAGCCGCGTTGATCCCGATGGCCCGGCCTATGCGGCGGGGCTCGAGCGCGGAGATCTGATCCTTGCCTTCAATGGCCAGCCGGTACCCGATGACCGCCGCCTGCCACGCATGGTGGCCGATACCGAAATCGGCGCGCGGGTGGAGGTGGACATTTTGCGCCGGGGCGATCCGATGACGCTGGAAGTCGAGGTTGCGCGCCTCGCCGAAGACGAGGCGGCGCCTGCCCGCCCGGCGGGCGTGGAAGAGGACGCCGCTCCGCTAGGGCCTTCTGCCAGAACGGTTTTTGGCCTCACCCTTGCCCCGATCACCGATGCGCTGCGGCGCATGCACCGCCTGCACCCGGATGCACGCGGACTGGTGGTGACGGCCGTTGAAGCCGGTTCCGATGCCGCTGGCAAAGTGCGCGTGGGCGATGTGGTGGAAGAGATTGCCTGGACACAGGTTTCCAGTGTCGACGAAGCCCGCCAGCTGGCAAGGGCGGCGGCGGGAGAGGCTGGTGCGCCGGTGCTTTTCAGCCTCAACCGGCAGGGCCAGTACATCCTGCAAAGCATTAGACCGTAACGGTTTTTCGTGATGGTGCGCCCTGCGGCCATATTGCTTGCCGGGCCAACCGCCTCGGGCAAGACGGCGCTGGCGGTAAAGCTCGCCAAGACAATCGGCGCGGAGATCATCAACGCCGATTCCATGCAGCTTTATCAAGGGCTTGCGATTCTGTCCGCACAGCCGTCGCAGGCTGAAAGGGGCGATGTCCCGCACCATCTTTTCGCACATACGGATCCGTCAGAACGATGGTCCGCGGGGCGGTGGGCAGAGGCGGCTTTAGGGGCCTTATCCACCATAAATGCGCGCGGCGCTCCAGCGATTTTCGTTGGCGGCACAGGGCTTTACTTCAAAGTCTTGACGCAAGGTCTGGCCCCTGTATCCCCCATACCCTCCGACATACGCGAATCTACTATCGAACTGGCCGGAAAAGGGTATGCGGCTTTGCGCGAACGCGCATCTGAGCTCGATCCCGTTGGCGCCGCCAGAATCAAACCCGGAGACACCCAGCGTCTCGTCCGCCTGATCGAGGTCGTGACCGCCACCGGACGAACCATGGCCGAGGTCCATGCCGAAACCCGTCCGCTTCTGCCGGAGACGAGCTGGACCGGTTTCGTGCTCCAGCCGGAGCGGGCCGGGCTCTATGCCCGGATCGAGGCGCGCTTCGAGGCGATGATGGCGGCGGGCGCGCTTGACGAGGCGAGGGCCCTGCACGCGCGCGGGCTGGACCGGAATTTGCCGGCCATGAAGGCGGTGGGGCTGCGCCCGCTGCTGGCCCATCTGGATGGCGAGATGACGCTGGAGGAGGCGGTTGTGCAGGGCAAGACGGACTCGCGGCGCTATGCCAAGCGCCAGTTCACCTGGTTCTCAAACCAGCATGGCGGCTGGCCGCGCCTGCCGACCGACAATGCGGAGGCGGCGCTGAAAACCATGCTGCAAGCGATTGAAAAGGAAGGCTGATGCAAGGCGCGCTTTATGAAGCCGATATCGACATGGCTCCGCTACACCGGCGCCAGCTTGCCATTATCGGCTATGGCAATCACGGGCGCAGCCATGCGCTGAATTTGCGCGATTATGGGGTGACAGACATCCTCATCGCCCTGCGTGACGGTTCGCCAAGCCGTGAGAAGGCGGAAGCTGACGGGTTCGAGGTGGTGGGCCTTGGCGAGGCGGCGGCCCGCGCCGACCTCATCTCGCTTCTGGCGGCAGACGAAGCCCATGGCGCCATCTGGAGCAATCATATCTTGCCGAACCGCAAGGCCGGGCAGGGGCTTGTCCTGTGTCATGGCTTTTCTATCGAATATGGCCTCATCACCCCGCCCGCTGATTGCGATGTGATCCTGGCCGCCGCCAAGGGGCCGGGCGGCGCGGTGCGGGAAAGCTATCTCAAGGGCGGCGGCCTCGTCGGTTTTCGCGCCGTCCATCAGGACGCGTCAGGCGAGGCGGACGCGATTGCTCTCGCTTACCTGAAAGGCCTTGGCTGCGGGCGCGCAGGCATTGGCGAGACGAGTTTCCGCGAGGAGGCGCTGGCCGATATTCTGGGCGAGCAGGCGGTGCTGGTCGGTGGTATGTGCGCGCTCGCGCGCGAGGGTTATGAGGCACTGATCCGCGCCGGGATCAGCCCGGCCATGGCCTATATCGACACCGTGCATGAGCTCAAATACATCGCCGAGCTGATCCACACGCGCGGGATCGCCGGCATGTATGCGGCCATCTCCGATACGGCGGAGTTCGGCGCGCACGGCGTGGAGGGCAAGATTGGCGCGGCCGTCCGCCCGGTCTTCGACGAGATTGTGAAGGACGTAACCAGCGGGGATTTCGCCCGCCGCTGGGTTGCGGACTTCGAGAAGGACCGCGCAGGCCTCCATGCCGCCCGCGCCCGCGCCGGGAACCATCCGCTGGAGGCGACGGGGCGGGAATTGCGCAAGGCGCTAGGTCTGGAGTGAGGGGGGACTCCCAAATTCCAACCCCTGTCATCCTCGGGTCGCGTAGCGGTCCCGGGGACCCAGGCCTTGGACGCTTGAGCTAGCGGGTGCGTCGCAGGCATGGGTTCCCCGGACGGCTGACGCCGCCGGGGAATGACAAATGGAGAGGCTTTCCCCAACTACTCTTCCGGCTCGCTGACCGCCCAACCGGCCTCTTCCGGTTCGCTGTGAACCGCAGCCGCAGCCGCAGCCGCCTGCGCCTCCGCGCGCAGCACGCTGTCACACTGGCCGCCTTCATAGAGGCCCGACAGCCAGTACCAGCGCTTTTCGGCAATCGCGCGCTGGGCTGCCAGCTCGGCTTCGCGCTGCTCGGCGCGCCGGCGCATCATGCCGCCAACCGCGCCAATACCCGGAATGGCCCGGCCTGCGCCGCTCATCAGGGCGGCCTGCTGGGCGATGCCGGTTGCGGCCTCGGTAGCGTAGGTGCTGTCGAACACCCCGCTTTCGGGCGCGCCGCCCAGCACGTCGGCGGCGGCATTGGCTTCCACGATCACCTCGCGGCAGGACAGGGCGGTATCGGCGGTGCGGATCACCTGACCCTGCTGGGCAAGGGCGGGGGCAGACAGGGCGGCCATGGCCAGCCCGGCAAAGAGGATGCTTCTCATGACATTTCTCCTTCTCACTCCCCAAAAGGAGCTAACGGAAGGAACCGTCCCTCAAAGCGTGCCGGGTTGCATCTGAGAAGAGTTGTAAGGTTTTAAGGTGTTGGGTTATTTATATTTTCAAGCTCTTCCAACTTGTCATTCTCCGGCGGCGTAGCCGTCCGGGGAACCTATGCCTGCAACGAACCCGCTAGCTCACGCTATCAGGCATGGGTCCCCGGGACCGCTACGTGACCCGAGGATGACAGCGGGGAGTTGAGTGATAGTCTTCGGATATGAGCGCTGAACGAACCTATTTCGTTTACCTGCTGGCCAGCCAGAAGAACGGTACACTCTATTGCGGCGTTACCAGCGATCTCGTACGGCGAACATACGATCACCGCGAAAGCAATGTTCCCGGTTTTGCCAGTAAGTATGGAGTCAAACTCCTCGTCTGGTACGAGGTGTATTCAGACATCAATGAAGCGATCTATCGGGAGAAGCGGATCAAGAAGTGGCCGCGCCAGTGGAAGATCAACCTCATTGAGGCGGAAAACCCTGACTGGAACGATCTCTGGAAGAGCATTCTCTGAAATGCCCCCCATTGTCATTCTCCGGGCGCGAAGCGATCCGGGGAACCCATTCCTGCAACGAACCTGCTTGTTCGCATCTCTCAGGCATGGGTCCTCGGGACCTCGCTCGCGCTCGGCCCGAGGATGACACTGTTGGGAGTTTGAGCGGTCGCGAAAACCGTTCCGATTGTCATTCCCCGGCGGCGTCAGCCGTCCGGGGAACCCACGCCTGCAAATAGCTCGCTAGCTCAAAGGTCTGAGGCATAGGTCCCCGGGATCGCTACGCGACCCGAGGATGACAGTGTTTGGAGTTTTGGGGATCCACCACAAAACTAAGGCCGGTAGCGCGGCTTCCTGCCTCCCCGGTCCCGCAGTGGCGCAGACAGCCTTGCAAACTCGGTTAGCAGGGGCCTTGTGTCGGCCGGGTCGATGATCTCCTCCACCCAGAAGCGTTCCGCCGTCTTGAAGGGTGAGGAGAAGGACCGCATCTGGCGCGCGAGCTCCGCTTTCATCGCGGCCGGGTCTTCAGCCGTTTCCAGCGCCGCCTTGAACGCGGCCTCCACCCCGCCTTCGAGCGGCAGCGAGCCCCAGTCGCCTGATGGCCAGGCATAGCGATAGCGAAAGCCGGTATGGTTCATCATGGCCGCGCCTGCGACGCCGAAGGCCTTCCGCACAATGATCGCGCACATGGGCACGCTCGCCTGATAGAGCGCGGCGAGCGCCCGCGCGCCATGGCGGATTGTGCCGGCGCGCTCGGCGCGCGTGCCGATGACGAAGCCCGGAATATCCACGAAATGGACGATCGGCAGGCGGAAGGTTTCGGCGAGATCAATGAAGCGGGTCACCTTCTGCGCAGACTCTGCCGTCCATCCGCCGCCATAGACTTTGGGGTTGGAGGCGAGCACGGCCACCGGCCATCCATCCAGCCTCGCAAAGGCGGTGATGACGGACTGGCCGAAATTGCGGCCCATCTCGAACACAGATCCCTTGTCCATCGTGGAGGCGAGGATGGCGTGCATGTCATACGCATAGCGCTTGTCGCGCGGCACGATTGAGGAGAGGGCGGGGTCAGTGCGCACGGGATCATCCTTTGGCGTGATGCGCGCGGGCAGTTCATGGACGGAGTTCGGCAGATAGGAGAGGAACCAGCGCGTAGCCTCCATCGCGTCGGCTTCGCTGGCAAAGGCATCATCCACCGCGCCAGCGGCCAGCTGGATGTCGGCTCCGCCCAGCTCCTCCTTGGTGACGTTCTCGCCTATCCCTGCGACCACCGGCGGGCCTGCGACAAACATCTGCGCCTGCCCTTTGACCATCACCGAATAATGGCTGGAGACGGCGCGCGCCGCGCCAAGCCCCGCCACCGGCCCCAGCAGCAGCGAGACCACAGGCACGGTCTCAAGGTTTTCCACCACCAGATCCCAGGCCGGATTGAAGGGGACATAGGTCGCGCCCATGTCGAGGATGGACTTGACCGATCCTCCGCCGCCCGTGCCTTCGATGAGGCGTATCATGGGCAGGCGCAAATCGCGCGCCATCGCCTCGGCCTGTATCTGTTTTTCGACGATGGCCGCATCCGCCGCGCCGCCGCGCACTGTGAAATCGTCAGCCACCAGCACGACGTCGCGCCCACGAATTTGCGCCCGGCCAAGGACGCAATTGGCCGGCATCAGCCCGGTGAGGTTGCCTTCGCTGTCATAGCTGGCTGTCCCTGCGATGGAGCCGATCTCGCGAAAGCTGCCTTCATCGGATAGAAGGGCGATGCGCTCGCGCACATTCAGGCGTCCGGCGGCGCGCTGGCGCTCAAGCTTTTCCGGTCCGCCCATGCCTCTGGTCAGCGCCTGACGCTTGCGCAACTCGTCAATTTCGTCTTTCCAGCTCATCCCGTTTCATTCCCCGCGCTTTCAGGACACCCGACTCACATGGCCAGTTTTCCCTTTGAGATCGCCGCCGTCGATGGCCAGGCGCGCACCGGCACGCTGAAAACCGCGCGCGGGGATATCCGCACGCCCGCCTTCATGCCGGTGGGGACGGCAGCGACCGTGAAGGCGCTCTATCCCGATCAGGTAAGGCAGGCAGGCGCGGACATACTTCTGGGCAATACCTATCACCTCATGCTGCGCCCCGGCGCGGAGCGGGTGAAGCGGCTTGGGGGGCTTCATCATTTCATGCGCTGGGACGGGCCGATCCTCACCGATTCCGGCGGGTTTCAGGTCTGGTCGCTGGCGAATTTGCGCAAGATGACCGAAGAAGGCGTCGCCTTCAAAAGCCATCTTGATGGCTCAAAGCACATGCTGACCCCGGAGCGCTCGATAGAGATTCAGGCAGATCTCTTAGGCGCCGACATCTCCATGCAGCTTGATGAATGCACGCCCTTCCCGTGTGAGCGCGATGCGGCGGGCAAATCCATGGAGCTCTCTATCCGCTGGGGGCGACGCTCTAAGCAAGCCTTCGGAAGCCGCGAAACCCAGAACCTCTTTGGCATCGTGCAGGGCTCGGTCTATCCGGATTTACGCCAGCAATCGGCCGAGGCGCTGATCGAGACCGGGTTTGACGGCTATGCGGTCGGCGGGCTCGCGGTCGGTGAGGGCTTCGAGATGATGTGCAATGTGCTGGAAGTGACCACGCCGCACCTGCCCAAGGAACGCCCGCGCTATCTGATGGGGGTGGGCCGTCCGATCGACCTCGTGGAGGCGGTCGCGCGCGGGATCGACATGTTCGACTGCGTGATGCCGACGCGCTCCGGCCGCCATGGTCAGGCATGGTCGGACTACGGCCCGTTCAACCTGAAGAATGCGCAGTATGCCGAGGATGAAAGCCCGCTCGATGAGGCGGTGAACTGCCCGGCGAGCCGCGACTATTCCAAGGCCTATCTGCATCACCTCGTGCGCGCGGGTGAGTATCTAGGGTCCATGATCCTCTCCTGGCACAATGTCGCCTATTACGAGGATCTGATGGCGCGTATGCGGGCGGCCATTTCAGAAGGCCGGTTCGAGGCGTTCAGGACAGAATTCCTCGCCCGCTGGGAAGAAGGCACGGGCCAGCGCGCATAAAAAGGCGGCCTCCGGTGAGGGAGGCCGCAGGAAGCTGGATTGCAGGCTTTATGGCTAGCGGTTGATGTTCAGCTGTGAGTGCAGCTGGGCCTGCGTGGCGGCCAGCACTACCGCGTTGGCGCTGGCATCAAAGGCCGCGTCGCTGGCCAGCACCGCGTGCGTGCGCGAGGCACCCTGCGGGCGGATCACCACATAATACTGGCCCGAAGACCGGCGCGTGCGGTGCACATGGCCGACATAATAGCCGTCGCGGGTGTAGACCCGTACCGGGGCGTACTGGACGCGGGCGCTGGCCCTTGCGCGCGGGGTGGGCGGCGCGCTGGCGCGCACATAGGCACGCGACTCGGTTTCCAGCTGCGTACGTAGCGCCGCATTGGCTGCCATGCGGTCATGCCGGGGCAGGGCGCGGTCCAGCTGACCGGTCAGGCGGGTATCGATGCCAAGCCCGGTGCGCTGGTCGATCATCGCTTCGCTGCCGAGCACGCCCAGCCGGGCATCCGTGGTCTGGTTGACCGTGCCGGTCACCTGGCCGGTCACATCTGGCAGCTGGGCATGGGCGGCCGTGCCGGCCAGCATCAGTGAAGCGGAAACGAGAAGAATGGCTTTCATCTTTGGCCTCCTTGTCTCTGCCGTGCGCCCTCGGGGGAGGAGCGCATCGGATGCAGACAGAACGGAGGGCAGGGCGGTGCTGTTCCCCATGGTAAACGACAGAGCGGGCATACGTTGCGCCGATGCAACACGCGCTTTGGCGCTATTCCTCGGCCTCCGTCAGCCCATAGCGGATGAAGGTCTGCTCCAGCACGCGCCGGTTACAGCCATAGCCGTCAAACAGGCCGCGAAGGTAAGCGCGCCGTGCCCACGCCATTTCCCGCTGGGCGCGGGCCTCGGCCTCGATGCGGGCAGAGCCTTGCACGAAGCGGGCGACGGGGCGGACAGGGTTCAGCCCCACGATGGCGGAGTAATAGGCATCGACCGCTGCGTCCTGCGCGGCATCGGGCGCGCGGGCCAGCAGGTCCCGCCCGGAATCCCACATGGAGCGTTCGCGCGCCTCGGCCTCGGTTTCCCCCTCGGGCGGCGGGGCTTCGCGGTCCGGGCCCAGCACGGCGGTCAGCCGGGCAATGTCGGTGGCCACGGTGGAGCAGACCCGGCGCGCGCCCAGCCCGCCATAGGGGGTGGGCACGGTGCGTTCATCTTCCTCCACCATGACGGGGCCGGGCCGCTCGCGCGGGGCGCCCAGCGCATCATAGGCGGCCGGCATGGTGCGGTCTCCGGCTTCCTGCAATGTATCGCCTGGCGAGGAGCACGCAGAGAGCAAAGTTGCGCCTGCAAGCACTGCAAATATCACTCTGGTCTGCGTCATGGCCGGGTCTCCCTCACCGGCGGAAATCCTAGTCATGCCATCATGGCAAAGCCATGGCAGGCAACGGGCATGATACGCCATCTGCCCATACAGCCTAAACCGCACCACCGCGCCTTGACCGGCAAGGGCGGCGCATATAGATACCCGCACTCTTGATGGGAGCCGGTAGCTCAGTTGGTAGAGCAACTGACTTTTAATCAGTAGGTCCAGGGTTCGAATCCCTGCCGGCTCACCAATCAGGCCCAGCCCATTTTCCTTCATGCCCTCATGTCTGTCACCCAGCAATCGCTTGGCGCGGTGCCTGTGTGTGCGATAGCGTGCGAACCGTCAAAGGCCGTGCGGGCGCACGGCATACGGGTGAGGGGAGATGATCATGCGGCAGTGGATTGGCGCGCTCGGCGCGGCGTGGCTGGTCATGGCGATGGCAGCCAGTGCGATGGCGCAGGACATGCCGGACCATGATGGCGAGCCGCCGGTGGATCTGCCTGCTCTGCAAGACGACGCAGAGGGCGCGCTCTTCTCGCAGATGGACACGCCGCCTGCTGCTCCTCTCTTCAATCTGCGCGAAGGCGACACGGTTCCGGTCATCTGCCCGTTCAAGGGCGATATCGACTATGAGCCCGGCGAGATAAGCTGCGGGCTTGTCGCTGTGCGCGAGAACCGCGAGGCGGAGGAGAGCCGCCTCATCCAGCTTCTCTATGTGCGCCTGCACGCGCGCGGCGAGGATGAAGAGGCGCGCCGGGAAGACCCTGTGGTCTATCTCACCGGCGGCCCCGGCGTGGGCGCGGCGGCCTATGTGGAGCGCTTTGTCGATCACGAGATCATCCAGACGCGTGATCTCTATATTCTCCAGCAGCGCGGCATTGGTCATTCCGGCGGGTTCTGCCCGCTATTCGATCTGGAAGAGCCTGCGCTCAATGTGGGCCGGACGCTGGCCGAACAGGAAGAGTTCGCCCGCCGCAGGCTGGAACGCTGCTTTGACCGGGCATTGGCCGAAGGCGTGGATCTGGCCGCCTATAATACGGTGGAGAATGCGCGCGATGTGCGGGTCTTGCGCGAGGCGCTGGGCTTCGAGCAATGGAATGTCTGGGGCATTTCCTATGGCTCGCATCTGGGCCAGATGCTCACGCGCGTCGATCCTGAGGGCATACGCGCGCTGGTGATAGACGCCATCGTGCCCAACGATCTGGAAAACCTGATGCGCATTCACCGCTGGGCCGGGCGTGTGCTGGACCATATCGTGCGCACCTGTGACGCCGACCCGGCCTGCGCGCGGACCTATCCCGATCTGGAGGCACGCACCTTCGCGGCGATGGCGGCCCTGCAGGAAAATCCCGTCACCGTCACCGTGTCGGACACCGAAACTTTCCCCGGCGGTGAAGTGGTGATGGGCGGGCAGGCCATCGCCTTTGCGCCCTTCATGATGATGTATGAGCAGGAGACCTATCCCGGTCTTGCCGCGGTTCTCAATGCGCTGGTGCGCGCGGCCGAACGGCGCGACGAGACGGTGTTCACCGCGCTGGCGCTGGCCGCTGGCGGGATGGCCGGGGGCGATTATTCCGAAGGCATGAGTTCGGCGGTCAGGTGCAATGACGGCTATACCTGGCACAATGCGCAGGTGATCGCCGAGGATATGGCCGAAGTGCCGGCCCTTGCCGGGCTGGTTGGCACTGTCGAGGGCGCGGCGGCCGATCAGGCCCTGTGCGAGCGTTATGGCATGACCCTGCGCGACCGGTCCGATTATGGGCCGGTCAGCTTTGACGGCCCGGCCCTGATCGTGAACGGGGCGTGGGATCCGATCACCCCCACAGACCTCGCCCGCCAGATCATGCCGGGCTTTGCCAATGGCCAGTATCTCGAAGTGCCCTTCGCCGGTCACGGGCCCACCCGCTCTGACGAATGCACCGCCAGGGTGATGATCGCCTTCTTCGATGACCCGGCCGGGGAACTTGATGCCAGCTGTGTTGAAACAGCCAATATGGAGCCGGCTTTCGTGACGCCTTTGACTTCCCGGCTGGCGGCGCGGGCCCTGGTCGGGTGGGAGGAAGATCGTGGCGGCCTGCTCGCCCTTCTGGGTTGGGGCGCCCTGTCGGCCATGGTGCTGGGGCTTGCCCTGCTGGTATTCCCGATTGCCTTCATGCTGCGCCGGATCGACCGCATGCCAGCGGCCAATACGGGCGGTGCGCGCGCCGTGTGCGTGGCCGCTGCCGCGCTGGGGGCAGGGGGCATGATCGTGCTGGGATATGCTGCCTATGTGACAAGCGAGATTTCGCCCATCCTCCTGATCGCGGGGCTCGCCGGTCCGGCCCGGATCGGGGCGTGGATGGTTCTGCTCGGCGGGCTGGCGGGCATAGCGGCCCTGTTCCTGGTGGTGGGCGCACGCCTGTCTTCGGGCAAGATGGCGTTCGGCGCGCTGGCCGGGATCGTCGTCACATCGCTCGCGGCGGTGTCGCTGGCTGTGTTTGCCGCCATGGCGGACCTGACACCGTTCTGAAATCCTTGAAGAAGTGGCGCGCAGGGGCTTGCAGGGCGCAGCGCACACGTTCATGACAGGATGATAGCCATTCGGACCCCTCGCCGATGACAATGCAGGTCGCCCTGCTGGGCCTTGTTCTGGCCGCCATGATGACGCTCTTCCTGTCGGGAAGGCTGCGCCACGATGTCGTGGCGCTTGCCGCGCTGGTGGGGTGTGTGCTGCTGGGGCTGGTGCCTGCAGGCGAGGCGTTTTCCGGTTTTGGCCATCCGGCCGTCATTACCGTGGCCTGTGTGCTGATCCTGTCAGGCGCGCTGCAGGCGGCGGGCGCTGTCGATGCGATTGCCCGGACCGTTCTGCCGTCCAACGCTTCTCCCTTCGTTATGACGGCATCGCTCTGCGTGCTGGCCGCTTTCCTCTCGGCCTTCATGAACAATGTCGGCGCGCTGGCCCTGCTCATGCCCATCGCCCTGCAGATGGCCCGCAAGCGGGGCCTGCCGCCCGGCCGTCTGCTCATGCCGCTGGCCTTCGCCTCCATCCTTGGCGGCATGACGACGCTGATCGGTACGCCGCCCAACCTCATCGTTTCCGGCTTCCGGGCCGAGGCGGGGCTGGGTCCGTTCTCCATGTTCGACTTTGCGCCGGTGGGCGTGGCGGTGGCGCTGGCGGGAATCGTCTTCGTGCTGCTGGCTGCCTGGAAGCTGGTACCCCGGCGCACCCCGCCGGGTGCGGACAGCTTCGAGACGGGAAGCTATCTGACCGAGGCGCGCGTGGTGGAAGACAGCAAGGCGGCCGACAAGACGCTGCGCGAGCTGGAGCCGCTGCTGGATGAGGCCGGTGCGCAGATTCTGGCCATGATCCGTGAAGGTGAGCGCATCCCTGCGCCGCACCCTGCACGCAAGGTACGCGTAGGCGATCTTCTGGTGATCGAGGCGGACCCTGAAGGGCTGACCGCCGCCCTCTCCGCTCTGGGCCTGCAGCTGGAAGAAGAGGTGTCCACCGCGCCGGATACCGAAGATGACGAAGATGAAGAAGAGGCGCCGGAGGGCTCCGGGGAACGCCGCCGCGTCATCCATTCCGGTGATGTGCATCTGGCCGAATACGCCATTGCGCCGGGCTCTCCGCTTGCCGGGCGTTCGGCGAGCGATATCCGCCTGCGCACGCGTTATCAGATCAATCTGCTGGCCGTGTCGCGCAACGCTGCGCACTCGCGCGCGCGCCTGCGCACCATGAAGCTGAAGGATGGCGATGTGCTGCTGCTGCAGGGCGGTGAGGAAGCGCTGGCCGATTTCGGTGTGCGCCTGAGCTGTGTGCCATTGGCCGAGCGGCCCTTGCGCATTCCCGACGGCCGCAAGGCTCTCACCGCCGCCGCGATAATGGCCGGTGCCATCGCGCTGGCCGCCGGTGGCGTGCTCCCCGCCGCAGTCAGCTTTGCGGCCGGGGTGCTCGCCGTCATGCTTCTGCGCGTTCTGCCCTTGCGCCAGATCTATGATCAGGTCGACTGGCCCGTCATCGTGCTGCTGGGCGCGCTCATACCGGTGGCTGGCGCGCTGGAGACCAGTGGCGCTGCGGGCCTGATCGCAGGCGGGCTGGTGGCCCTGACCGGCGAGGCAGGGCCGGTCCTGCTCGTCGCGATCATGCTGATTGCGACCATGACGCTGTCGGACTTCATGAATAATGCCGCGACCGCTGCGGTCATGTGTCCGGTCGCGATCAGCCTCGCTAATGCGCTGGGCGTCAGCGCCGATCCGTTCCTGATGGCGGTGGCGGTGGGGGCAAGCTGTGCCTTCCTCACCCCGATCGGTCATCAGAACAACACGCTGATCCTCGGCCCTGGCGGGTTTCGTTTCAGTGATTACTGGCCCCTCGGCCTGCCGCTGGAGATCGTCGTGGTGGCGATCGGCGTGCCCATGATCATCCTCGTGTGGCCGTTCTAGAGGCTGACCCAGCCCCTTCACGTCTGCGAAAATTGGGCCTAGAAAGCGCGCAGCAGGAGGATTTGTCCGGACATGTCAGGCGGCGCGCTTTCCCACATCAGGGTTCTCGATCTTTCCCGTGTGCTCGCCGGTCCGTGGTGCGGCCAGATACTCGGCGATCTTGGCGCTGACGTCATCAAGGTGGAAAATCCCGACGGCGGGGATGATACGCGCGGCTGGGGCCCGCCCTTCCTGACCAACTCCGATGGCGGGCAGGGGGATGCGGCCTACTATCTGTGCGCGAACCGGAACAAGCGCTCGATAGCGGTCAATCTGCGCGAGCCGGAAGGTCAGGCGATCATCCAGTCGCTCGCCCGCCAGAGCGATGTGGTGATCGAGAATTACAAGACGGGCGGACTGAAGCGCTTCGGTCTCGATTATGAGAGCCTGAAGGCGGACAATCCCGGCCTCGTCTATTGCTCGATCACCGGTTTCGGCCAGACCGGCCCGTACGCGAATCTTCCCGGTTATGACTTTCTGATTCAGGCCATGGGCGGGCTGATGAGCGTGACTGGCGAGGATGAGCCGGTGAAGGTCGGGGTGCCGATTGTGGACCTGTTTACAGGGGTTTACGCGGCGACTGCGATCCTTGCCGCGCTGGAGGCCCGCAGCCGGGGCGGGCCGGGCCAGCATATCGACATGGCCCTGTTCGACGTGCAGGCCGCAATGCTGGCCAATCAGGCGGAAAACTATCTCGTCGGCGGCAGGGTGCCGGGCCGGATGGGCAATCGCCATCCCAATATCGTCCCCTATCAGGACTTCCCGACATCTGATGGCCGAATAGCCGTTGCGGTCGGTGCTGACCGCCAGTTCCGCAGCTTTGCCGGCGTGCTCGGACGGCCCGAATGGGCCGATGATCCGCGCTATGCGCGCAATGCGGCGCGGGTCGCCTACAGGGAAGAGTTGTGCGGGGAGATTGCCAGCGTGATGCGCAGGCGTACCAGCGGGGAATGGCGCGCGGCCCTCGATGCGGCCGGCATTCCGTGCGGCCCGATCCAGAGTATTGATTCGGTCTTTGCCGAACCGCAGGCCGGAGCGAGAAACCTGCGTATTGACATGGAGATGACCGGTTCGGGGAGCGTTCCGCTGGTCGCCAGCCCGCTGCGCCTTGGCGGGACTCCGGTCAGTTATCGCCGTCCTCCCCCACGTTTTGCAGAGCATACGGGCGAGGTGTTGCAAGAACGCCTCGGGTTTGAACAAAACGAGGTAAGTGACCTGATGGCACGCGGAATTGTTGCGTGAAGTCGAATTTTTTGCGCCTACTGGTCTGGCGCGCTGCGGTGAAATCCGCTAATCGAGTTGCAGAAGCGCCGTTTTGGCGGTTCCGCGCGTCCATTGCGGCGCTTTGTTCACCATGCTCAACGAAGGGCCTCACAGCCCGGAGGGGGAAAAATGAAAACACGGCTTCTTACAGCTGCCGCTGTCGGTGCCATCCTCGCCGCGCCTTCGGCGTTTGCGCAAGAGGGCTGGTACGTCCGCGGCGCTCTTGGTTATGGCGCTCCCGGTGATGCGACGTTCACTGGAGGCCTCAACGGCCTCAACGGTGACGTAAGCGGCAAGAGTAACTTCCGCGAAGCGCTTGCGCTGGGTTACCAGCAGGACAACGGCTTCCGGTTCGAAGGTGAGCTGGCTCACCGCTACAATGATCTTGGTGCCATTGGCGCATTCGAGCACAGCTCCGCCAAGGTCCATGCCTGGTCGCTGATGGCCTCGGTCATTTATGACTTCGAGGGCACCGACTGGTTCCGTCCCTATGTCGGTGCGGGTATTGGTTACGTTCAGTCGCATCTGCATGCGACGGGACTCAACACGGGAACCCTTCAGGCCAACTCACAGGCTATCACCATTCGCGATAAGCACGGTGCTCTGGGTTACCAGCTGCTGGCTGGTATCGGCTGGGCGCTGACCGAAAGCCTGACGTTGGACACCGAGTACCGCTATTTTGGCTATAACGGCACTAGCTATACGCCGAATACCGATGTGAGCGCACTGCGTGGCCACGAGGCCTGGATCGGTCTGCGGTACCTGTTCGGCGCTACCCCGCCGCCCCCGCCGCCTCCCCCGCCTCCGCCCCCGCCGCCCCCGCCGCCGCCTCCTCCGCCTCCGCCGCCGCCTCCGGCGTGCCAGGATGCGCAGTTCGTGGTGTACTTCGAGTGGGATCGTGCGAACCTGACCGATCAGGCTCGCCAGGTGATCAACAACGCCGTGAACAACGCCCGTAACTGCGGTGTTGGCGGTGTCCAGATCGACGGTCACACCGACACCTCGGGTTCGGCCACCTACAACCAGGGCCTCTCCGAGCGCCGCGCCCGTGCGGTTCGTGACGAGCTGGTGCGCCTCGGCGTGCCGACCGACGCGATCTCGCTGCGTGGCTTCGGTCAGACCCAGCTGGCAGTCCAGACCCGCGACGGTGTTCGCGAGCCTCTGAACCGCCGTGCGGAAGTGTTGATGGATCTGCGTGACCGCTAATCCATCAGTCACTGACTGATTGACGGCCCGGTGGAAACACCGGGCCGTTTTTCTTTTGGCCACTATCTGAACTGCCTGCAGAGGCTTTGCTGCACTGGCCCAAAGCCGAGCATCGGCCCGCCCGACGGGTTGACCCGCGCGCGGGCGCAGAGCAAGACAGGCCCCATGAGACAGCCGGTCCGCGCGCGGACCCATTTGCAGCCTGACGGTGCGGCAGCTTGCCGGCGCGGGGCGTGCCAGCAAGGACGGACAGGACCATGAGCAAGCCGGAAACCCCTTACCGGAAGCGGGCGCTGGGCGAACGCCCCCTTCGCCCGGAAACCCTGATGATGAGCTATGGCTTTGACGCCAAGCTGTCGGAAGGCTCCATCAAGCCGCCCATCTTCCAGACCTCCACCTTCGCCTTTGCCTCGGCCGAAGAGGGCGCCGCCTTCTTCCGGGTGATGGGGGGGCGCGCTGTCGACGGCGATCCGGCCGCGCCGGGCCTGATGTATTCGCGCTTCAACAATCCCAATGTCGAAGTGCTCGAAGACCGGCTGACGCTCTTTGATGGCGCGGAGGAGGCGTGCGTCTTCTCCTCCGGCATGGGCGCGATATCCACCGTGCTGATGGCGCTCGCCCATTCAGGCGATGTCGTGCTGCAATCCACCCCGCTTTATGGCGGCACCGAGACGCTGATCCGCAATATCATGCCCAATTACGGAATTGCGTCGGTGGATTTCGTTGCCGGTGCCCCGGAAGCGGAAATCCGCGCGCAGGCCGAAGAGGCGATGAAGAAGGGCCGCGTCGCGGTCCTCTACACCGAGACGCCGACCAACCCCACCAACGAGATTGTCGATCTCGCCTTCATGAAGCGCCTGGCTGACGAGATTGGCCAGCGTCAGGGCCATCGCCCGCCCGTGGTGGTGGACAATACCGTGCTGGGTCCGATCGGGCAGAGCCCGCTCGCCCACGGCGCGGACCTCGTGGTCTATTCTCTGACCAAATATATTGGCGGCCATTCCGATCTTATCGGCGGCGCGGCGATGGGTTCGAGCGCGGTGATGGCCCCGGTGCGCAAGCTGCGCTCGGCCATCGGCACCAATCTTGACCCCAATACGTGCTGGATGCTCGCCCGTTCGCTGGAAACCGTGTCGCTGCGCATGCACGCGGCGTTCGAGGGCGCGGCGCTGGTCGCGGATTGGCTCAAGAAGCATCCCAAGATCGAGAAGGTACGCTATCTCGGCTTCCTGGAGCCGGGCTCGCGTGACCACACCGTTCATCACGCCCAGTCCGGCGAGCATTATGGCTCCACCTTCGCGTTTGACGTGGCAGGCGGGCAGGAAGGCGCGTTCCGCATGTTGAACGCCCTGAAAGTCATCAAGCTGGCGGTCAGCCTTGGCGGCACCGAGACGCTGATCTGCCATCCCGGATCCACCACCCATGCCGGGGTTGATCCGGCGCTTCGCGAGCGGCTGGGCTTCACGCCGGGCATGGTGCGCGTCTCCATCGGTATCGAGCATCCCGATGATCTCATCGCCGATCTCGAACAGGCGCTCGCAGACGTCTAGACTGGAACATTGAAAAAGCAGGGCAGGGAGCACGCCTTGAACCGCGCCATCACATTGTCGGCGGAAGAGACGGCCATTCTGGACTGGGTGGACACCCGTGCGGACGGCATGATCGCCACGGTCAAGGACTGGGCCGCGATCAATACCGGCAGCCGCAATGCGGACGGGCTGGAGGTCATGCGCGCGCGCCTGACCGAAGCCTTTGCCGAGCTTGAGGCGCGGATCGAGCCGGTCGAGCTGCCATCTTCCCAGACGGTGACGAATGATGGCGAGATCGTCGACGTAGACTACACGCCCGCGCTGAAAATCAGCCAGCGGCCCGATGCGCCCATCCGCATCGTGCTGACCGGCCATTCCGACACGGTGTTTGCTGCCGATCACCCGTTCCAGAACTGGCAGATGCTGGACGAGGATACGCTGAACGGGCCGGGCGTGGCCGACATGAAGGGGGGGCTTCTGGTCATGCTGCACGCTTTGCTGGCGCTGGAGCGCAGCCCGTGGGCGAGCGCGATTGGCTATGACGTGCTGATCAGCCCGGATGAGGAGATCGGCTCGCTCGGCTCCGGCCCAATCCTCGCAGAGCTTGGAAAGCGCGCCGATATCGGCATGACCTATGAACCGGCGCTGGCCGACGGCTCGCTGGCAGGGGCACGCAAGGGCTCGGGCAATTTCTCGCTGCGGGTGAAAGGCAAGGCGGCTCATGCGGGCCGTGAACATCATCTGGGTCGCAATGCCATTGTCGCAGCGGCGGCCTTTGCCGAGAAGATTGACCGGCTCAATGGCGAGCGCCCGGCGGTGACGATCAATGTCTCGCGCATTGATGGTGGCGGCGCGCCGAACGTGGTGCCCGATATCGGTGTTGTGCGCTTCAATGTACGCGTCGGTGATGAAGAGGATGCGGCCTGGGTGAAGGCGGAGCTCGCCCGCGCTGTGGCCGACACCAATCAGCGCGAGGGCATTTTTGCTGATCTCCATGGCGGCTTTACCCGTCCGCCAAAGCCCATGAGCCCGTCCAATTTGCGCATGTTCGAATGGACGCGCGAGGCGGGCCGCCCGATCGGTCTGGACATTCAGTGGAAGGACACAGGCGGCGTGTGCGAGGGCAATAATCTGTGGGCCTCTGGCTGTCCCAATGTCGATACGCTGGGGGTGCGCGGCGCGGATATCCATTCCTCTCGCGAGATCGCCAAGCTTTCCAGTTTCGCAGAAAAGACAAAGCTTTCTGCCATAATGCTCATGAAGTTTGCCAAGGGCGAGTTCAACGCCCGCGAGGCCCGCGCGCTCGCGCGGTCTCTCTGACCGGACAGGAAACCCACATGCTTCTGGTTCGTGCTGCACGTTCCTCAGACCATGCCGCCTTCACCGCGCTGGCCGCCGCGTCCGGTCCCGGCTTTACCAGCCTGGCGGTGAGCCCGGACGCGCTGGCGGCCAAGCTTTTGAACTCCGAAGCGGCGTTCAATGGCCAGATCGCCGACAGGTCCGACGCCATCTACCAGCTCATGCTGGAGGATACCGAAACCGGTGAGGTGGTCGGCACCTCGGCGGTGAAGGCCGGTGTCGGGATCAAGAAGCCGTATTTCGACTTCAAGATCATGACCTTCGCGCAAGCATCAAAAGAAGCGGGCAAGCGCTTCGACATGGA
This sequence comes from Glycocaulis sp., assembly GCA_022565665.1. Lineage (GTDB taxonomy): Bacteria > Pseudomonadota > Alphaproteobacteria > Caulobacterales > Maricaulaceae > Glycocaulis. The sequence goes on along the minus strand of JAIUMI010000003.1, from coordinate 157,751 downwards.
TGCGATGCTGCTGGTCAATGATTTTGCGGGCTGTTCGGAAGTGGGCTCGCTTTTCGTGCTGGACAGCCAGCGCGGGCGCGGGGCAGGACGCCTGATGGCGCAGTCCCGCTACATGCTGATCGGCACCGACCGCTCCCGCTTCGGTGAGCGCGTGGTGGCAGAGCTGCGCGGCGTGGTCGATGAGAAGGGCAATTCGGTCTTCTTCGATCATGTCAGCCACCCCTTCTTCCGCATGAGTTTTGACGAGGCGGACCGGCTTAGCGCTTCGACCGATAACCAGTTCATCCTCGATCTGATGCCCACCCATCCGATCTATCTCGACCTGCTGCCCAAGACGGTCAGGGACGTGATCGGGGTCACCCATCCGCACGGCGTGAATGCGCGCAAGCTGCTGGAATGGGAAGGGTTCGAGTATCACCGCTATGTCGATATCTTTGATGGCGGCCCGCTGGTGGACTGCCCCGCCGACAAGATCCGCACCATCAAGGAAGGCGTGGTGCGCGAGGTGGGCGCGGCTTCCGGCGAGGTGGTGCAGGCCATGGTGTCGAATGAGCGCATGAGCGATTTCCGCTGCGCTTTCGGCGAGATTACGATCAATGACACACATATCGCGCTGGACGCCGATCTCGCCCGCGCGCTGGACGTGACGCAAGGAGACAGGGTCAGGGCATGGGTGCGCATATGAGCGGAGCGTTTATCGCAGGCGAGTGGCAGGACGGTGAGGGCGAAGCCTTTACGTCGCTGGATCCGGCATCGCGTAAGGCTGTCTGGCAGGGCAATGCCGCTGCTCCCTCACAGGTGCGCGCCGCCTTCGCCGCTGCCCGCTCCGCCTTTGCCGGCTGGGCGTTGATGGGGTTTGAAGCGCGCAAGGCCATCGTGCTGGCGTTCAAAGAGGTCACCACGGCGCGCAAGGCCGAGTTTGCCGAGCTCATCGCGCGCGAGACCGGCAAACCCTTGTGGGAAGCCGAAGCGGAAGCCGGATTGCTGCCCGCCAAGGTCGACATCTCGATCAAGGCGTATGCGGAGCGCACGGGCCGCCGTGTGGAGGCATCAGCGTTCGGTGAAGCGGTTCTGAACCACAAGCCGCTGGGCGTGATGTTCGTGCTGGGGCCATACAATTTCCCCGCCCATCTGCCCAATGGTCATATCGTCCCGGCCCTGCTGGCGGGCAATACGATTGTCTTCAAGCCCTCCGAGCTTACCCCTGCCGTCGGCGCGCTGATGGCAAGATGTTGGGCCGAGGCAGGCCTGCCCGCAGGCGTTCTCAATCTCGTGCAGGGCGCGCGCGAGACCGGCGCTGCGGCGCTGGATGATGCAGAGCTCGATGGCGTGCTCTTTACCGGTTCCTGGGCGACCGGCTCCTTCATCCACAGGAAATTTGCAGGCCGCACGGGCGTGCAGCTCGCGCTGGAAATGGGCGGCAATAACCCGCTGGTGATCTGGGACGCACAGGATGCAGGGGCCGCCGCCCGCATCGCGGTGCTCTCGGCCTATATCAGCGCCGGTCAGCGCTGCTCCTGCGCGCGCCGCCTGATAGTGCCGGACGGTGCGGCCGGGGACGCGATCCTTTCCCATGTCGCGGACTTTGCCTCGCGCCTTACCATCGGGGCATGGAATGCGAGCCCGGAGCCCTTCATGGGCCCCGTGGTGACGGACCGGGCGGCGGGTGCGGTGATCGCCGCGCAGGATGCGCTGGAGACAGCGGGCGGCAAGGTGCTGGTGCGCGCGAAGATTCTCGATCACGGCCCCGCTTTCGTCAGCCCGTCATTGATCGATGTCACCGGCATCGAAACGCCGGACGAGGAAGTGTTCGGACCTCTTTTGCAGGTGCGCCGTGCAAAGAACTTCGAGGATGTCCTGAAAGAAGCCAACAACACCGCCTATGGGCTTGCCGCAGGGCTTGTCAGCGATGACGAAGCCTTGTGGAAGCGCTTCTGGGCGGGTTCACGCGCCGGGATCGTCAACTGGAACCGGCCCGTGCCGGGGGCAGCCTCGTCCATGCCGTTTGGCGGGCCGGGCCAGTCCGGAAACCTGCGCCCCAGCGCGTATTATGCGGCTGACTATTGCGTCTACCCAGTCGCCACGCAGGCCGCGCCGAAGCTGGAAACCCTCCCCATCAAGGGCATAGACCAATGACCACCATCGAAGCCAATTTCGACGGGCTGGTCGGCCCGACGCACAATTATGCAGGCCTCGCCGAAGGCAATCTGGCGAGCGCGAAGAATGCCGGGCTGGTCTCCGCCCCGCGCGCCGGTGTGCTGGAGGGGCTCGCCAAAGCCAAGCGTCTGGCCGATGCCGGTCTGGTGCAGGGCTTCCTGCCGCCCCATGAGCGCCCCTTCATTCCCGGTCTGCGCGCTCTCGGCTTTACCGGCAGTGATGCGCAGGTCTGGGAGGCGGCCGCCCGCCGCGCCCCGGTTCTGGCGCGCAACATGGCCTCTGCCAGCCCGATGTGGGCGGCGAATGCCGCAACCGTCTCGCCCAGCGCCGACACGGCGGACGGGCGGCTGCATTTCAGCGCGGCCAACCTCCTCTCCACCCTGCACCGTTCCATAGAAGGCCCGCAGACGGCGCGGGCCCTGCGCGCGATTTTCCCCGATGAGACGCGCTTTGCGGTGCATGACCCGCTGCCCATGCAGGCGGCGTTTGGCGATGAGGGCGCGGCCAATCATGTGCGGCTGTGCGCCGAGCATGGCGCGCCGGGCGTGGAGCTTCTCGTCTATGGCCGCGATGCGTTCGAGCACTGGCAGGGCCGATTCCCCGCGCGTCAGACCAAGCAGGCCTGTGAGGCGATTGCCCGCCGCCATGGCCTCGACCCTGAACGCACTGTCATCGTGCGCCAGTCACGTGCCGCCATCGATGCCGGGGCCTTCCACAATGATGTGGTGTGCGTGGGCAATGGCCCGGTCCTGTTCTTCCATGAGCAGGCCTTCGACGATACCGAGGCCGTGACCGACGCGATCCGCGCCTCCGCCAAGGGCCTGTTCGATCCGGTGTTCGTGGAAGTGCCAGAGGCGGAGGTGCCGATCGGTGATGCCATCACCTCCTATATCTTCAACTCTCAGCTTTTAAGCTGGCCGGGCGAGGACCGGATGGTGCTGCTCGCCCCGAAGGAGACTGAAGAGACCGCCTCCACCCGCGCCTATTGTGAGCGCATGGTGGCCGGCAATGGGCCGATTGGCCGGGTGGAATATGCCGATGTGCGCCAGTCCATGCGCAATGGCGGCGGGCCGGCCTGTCTGCGCCTGCGCGTGGTGCTGACCAAGACCGAGCTGGCGACGGTAAACCCGGGCGTGATGCTGGATGATGCGCTCTATGCCAAGCTGACCGCTTGGGCGAAAAAGCATTACCGCGAAACGCTCTCGCCTGCCGATCTCGCCGATCCGGCCCTTGTGGGCGAAAGCCAGCGCGCGCTCGACGAGCTGACGTCTATCATGGGCCTTGGCGGCGATTTCTACAGCTTCCAGCGGGGGTAGGGCGCGCACCCCACCGCGTCATCCCCGCGCAGGCGGGGATACAGCGCGTATGGACCCCGGCTCGGGGGCCGGGGCCCCGGTGTTTCTGCGCTTACCTCTCAACCGGGTTCCCGGGTTTGACCCGGGATCCATCCTTTTCTGGTGCCCAGCCCATTTTTCCGCATGCTCCGCACATCCGTGCGTCGCTCCTCGCTGACGCTGCGGGCGCGCGGTCGCGCTTGCGGCGCTGCGCGCCGGGGGGCAGTCCGGCCCCGTCAGGGGCCGCTAGGCCGAACGGCCGCCCGCGCCAATGCGCGGAACATCGCAACGCGGATGCGTTGCGGAACCCAAATCACGCCTTCTCGCGGCTGGCCTTCTTGCGCTCGTGCTCCAGCAGCAGTTTTTTCCGGATGCGGATGGATTGCGGCGTCACCTCGACCAGTTCATCATCGTTGATGAACTCAAGGGCGAATTCCAGCGTCACCCGGATGGGCGGCACCAGCACAACGGCCTCATCCGCGCCGGCGGCGCGGATATTGGTGAGCTTCTTGCCTTTGAGCGGGTTCACGATCATGTCTTCTTCGCGCGCGTTCACGCCGATGATCATGCCCTCATAGACTTCCGTGGCGTGGCCGATGAACAGCTTGCCGCGCTCCTGGATATTCCACAGCGCATAGGCCAGCGCCTTGCCGGTCTCCATGGAGATGATCGCGCCCTTGGGCCGCTGGCCCACCTCGCCGGCCTGTTTGGGGCCGTAATGGTCAAAGGCGTGGAACATCAGGCCGGAGCCTTGCGTGAGGGTGAGGAACTCTGAGCGGAAGCCGATCAGGCCGCGCGTGGGGACGATATAGTCAAGGCGCACCCGGCCATTGCCATCGGGCACCATGTTCTTCATCTCGGCCTTGCGCGAGCCGAGGCGCTCCATCACGCCGCCCTGGTGGATTTCTTCCACATCGATGGTCAGCGTCTCATAGGGCTCGCTCTCCACCCCGTCGACGATCTTCGTGATCACTTCGGGACGACCGACCGCGAGCTCAAAGCCTTCGCGGCGCATTGTCTCGATCAGGATCGAGAGGTGCAGCTCGCCCCGGCCGGAGACCTTGAACTTGTCGGCATCGTCAAGCTGCTGCACGCGCAGCGCCACATTGTGGATCAGCTCGCGGTCGAGGCGCTCCTTGATATTGCGCGAGGTGACGAACTTGCCTTCGCGCCCCGCAAAAGGGGAATCGTTCACCTGGAAGGTCATGGAGATGGTCGGCTCGTCGACCACCAGGGCGGGCAGGGCCTCCACGTGTTCGGGATCGCACAGCGTGTCGGAAATGTTGAGCGGATCAATGCCGGAGAAGGTGACGATATCGCCCGCGCTGGCGCTATCCATTTCCACGCGCTCCAGCCCGTGGAAACCAAACACCTGCAGCACTTTTCCTTTGCGCGTCTTGCCGTCCGCGCCCGCAATCGCAACCTGCTGGTTCTTGGCCAGCTTGCCGCGCCGGATGCGGCCAATGCCGATCACGCCGGTATAGCTGGAATAATCGAGCGCGGAGACCTGAAGCTGGAGCGGGGCGTTCGGGTCCACATCGGGGGGCGAGACCCGCTCCACAATGGTCTGGAACAGCGCGTCCATATTGTCGGTCTGGGTATTGGCATCGAGCGTCGCAAAGCCCTGCAGGGCGGAAGCGTAGACGACCGGAAAGTCCATCTGCTCGTCATTGGCGCCCAGCCGGTCAAACAGGTCGAAGGTCTGGTCCACCACCCAGTCCGGGCGCGCGCTCGGCCGGTCGATCTTGTTGATGACCACGATGGGTTTGAGGCCCAGCGCCAGCGCCTTCTTCGTCACGAAGGTGGTCTGCGGCATCGGCCCGTCCACCGCATCGACTAGCAGCAGCACCGAATCGACCATGGAGAGCACGCGCTCCACCTCGCCGCCGAAATCGGCGTGGCCGGGCGTGTCGACAATGTTGATGCGCCACTCGCCCCAGGTCACGGCCGTGTTCTTGGCCAGGATGGTGATGCCGCGCTCTTTTTCCAGATCGTTGGAATCCATCACCCTTTCGACTTCCTCGCCGCGAGAGCCGAGCGTGCCGGACTGGCGCAGAAGCTTGTCGACGAGCGTGGTCTTGCCGTGATCGACGTGGGCGACGATGGCGATGTTGCGCAGTTTCTCGACCGGGAAGGTCATGGGGCGGTGTTCCTGACGTCTGGGGAGCTTGAGTGTTCTTTTCGCGCGCCCTCATACAGGCGGGCGGGCCTTATGGCCAGTCATGATGCAGGGGGAGGTCTTTAGTTCCGCAACGCATCCGCGTTGCGATGTTCCGCGCACTGGCGCGGGCGGCCATTCGGCCTAGTGGCCCCTTACGGGGCCGGGCTGACTCCTCGGCGGAGAGGTCAGTGTTGAACTTGCCAGGCTTCCTGAATGGCACCAACCGGGGTCCCGGTCCCCGAGCCGGGACCCAGAACGGCCACCTCCCGCAAGAGTCCCGCGCCGGTCCAAATGCGGCCCGATCTCCTTGGCGTGCGATTGCCGCCAGGATCAACGATATCGTGCCAATAATTGGTTGACGCAATTCCAGCGCGCTTGCGTGATCGCTTACGTTGTATTTGCTGATGATCTACCGTGAGGTCGCCTCATCTTCGTCTTCCGCCCCATCCGAGGCATCAGAGTCCGTGTCGTCAACCGCTCTCTCCGAAACTACAGCGCTTGCTTCGGGCAATGGGCGAAGCGTTACTTGCAACGGATTTGGGCGAAGATCGTTCATCGCGCCCGTTCCGGCGTCGATTCCGGCGCCGATAATGCCACCCAGCAGAACGTTACCGGCCATCGCAGTGCCGCCACCTGTTGAAGCTCCATATGTAACCGTGGCTTCGTGGGTGTGATAGCCTTCAAGCTCTATTGTAGCGACGAACTCCGAACGTCGGGGCATGCGAATTCCGCAAGGCGTTGACCGGCAGTGAAAGCCATTGGATGTTGAAACCGACGCCCCTGAAGGCGTAGTCTCCACCACCCAAGTGTCGTTGCTTCCACGCGTAATAGTACCGCAGGCCGATAAACTTAATGCAACAGCCGCGACCGAAAGACATTTCAGTAAATTCATTTTGCTCCCCATCCCAATTTCTTTGTCCATTAATGCAAAAAAAATCTAGGGCGGCAACCTAAAACCAACAATCTCCGCGTTCTGATCACTTGCCCGACGTGGTGGCAAAGGCCTCGAGGGGCACGGCTCGGGCTGCGGGAATAGGGAATCCGCGAAAAGCGAGGATAAGTTTGCCACTATCCTCCCCCCGTGGCCAAAATGCCCTATGTCATTTGCCCCCTCGCGGACCTATGAATCGGGGGGTGAAAACCCCATTTTCACTCTTTGAAAACATAGGATTTGGCAGGCTGGATATGTCCGATTTCGACTATGACCTCTTCACCATCGGCGCCGGTTCTGGGGGCGTGCGCGCCTCGCGCCTGACGGCGCTCAAAGGCCTGAAAGTGGCCGTGGCGGAGGAGCACCGGCCCGGCGGCACCTGCGTGATCCGCGGCTGTGTCCCGAAGAAGTTCATGGTCTATGCCTCTGGTTTCAAAAAGCAATTTGAACTCGCCAAGTCCTATGGCTGGGAGGTGGGAAGCCCGTCCTTCGACTGGCCGGCATTCCGCGACGCGATGAACGCCGAAGTCGACAGGCTTTCAGGTATTTACGCGAAGAACCTCGGCAATGCGGGTGTGGAGCTGATCGAGGAACGGGCCGAGTTCATCGACGCCCATACGCTCGAACTCAAACCCTCAGGCAGGCGTGTAACGGCGAAGTGTATTCTTATCGCGACGGGCGGGCGGCCCAATGTAGATGAAACGCTTGAAGGCGTGGAACACTCGATTGTTTCAGATCACCTCTTCCACCTGAAGAAGCTACCCTCATCCATGGTGATTGCAGGCGGTGGCTATATCGCGTGCGAATTTGCCGAAGTCTTTGCCCAGCTCGGGGTCCAGACCACACTCGTCTATCGCGGCGACACGGTGCTGCGGGGTTTTGACGATGATGTGCGCGAGGCCGTCCATGAAGGCCTGAAGCGGGCAGGGGTGCGTGTCATCACCAAAACCGTCTTCACCCGCATCGAAAAGCAGGGCGACGGCAAGAAGGCGGTTCACCTCAAGAATGGCGACGAACTTGTTGTAGATGAAGTGGTTTTCGCGATCGGGCGCGACGCTTACACCGCTGGTCTCGGCCTTGAGAACGCAGGGGTGGCGACGGGCAGGAACGGCGCCGTGCTGGTCGATGAATATTCGCGCACCAGCGTGCCCCACATCTACGCGGTTGGCGATGTCACCAACCGGGTCAATCTGACGCCGGTCGCGATCCGTGAGGCGGTCTGCTTTGTGGAGACGGTTTTTAATGATAATCCAACGGCTTACGATCATTCCAACGTTGCCAGCGCCGTCTTCACCCAGCCGCCGGTCGGCACGGTGGGGCTGACCGAGGCGGAGGCGCGCCACGAACATGGCGAAGTGGATGTTTACAAAACGAGTTTCCGGCCCATGAAGGGCATGCTCGGGCCCGATCCGGACCGGATGATGATGAAGATTGTTGTGCAGCGCGGCACGAACAGGGTTCTCGGCGTGCACATTGTGGGCGATGATGCGCCCGAGATCATCCAGGCCATCGCCATCGCGGTGAAGGCCGGGCTGACCAAGGAGCAGTTCGATGCCACCTGCGCGGTGCACCCGACAGTGGCCGAAGAGCTTGTAACCATGCGGGAAAAATGGACCCCGCCCGAATTACGACCAGGAAGGTAGAGGTAGCGCGATGAGTGGATGGAACCCGAATAGCTGGAGGACACGCACAGTCCGGCAGCTGCCGGTCTATCCCGACAAGGCCGCGCTCGAAGCGGTCGAGGCCGAGCTGTCTCGCCGTCCGCCGCTGGTTTTTGCCGGCGAGATACGCCGCCTGCGCCGCCAGCTGGCCAATGTGGCTTCGGGCCAGGCCTTCCTGCTGCAGGGCGGCGACTGTGCTGAAAGCTTTAAGGAATTCTCCGCAGGCAATGTGCGCGACACCTTCAGGGTGCTGCTGCAGATGGCCGTGGTGATGACATTCGCCGCCGCCAAGCCGGTGGTGAAGGTGGGCCGGATTGCAGGCCAGTTTTCCAAGCCGCGCTCTGCGGATACCGAAGTGATTGACGGTGTGGAGCTGCCTTCCTATCGGGGCGATTCCATCAATGACATGGCCTTCACGCCGGAAGGGCGCATTCCTGATCCGCAAAGGCTGATAAGGGCTTACGACCAGTCAGCCTCCACGCTGAACCTGCTGCGCGCGCTGGCGTCGGGTGGCTATGCGGACCTGCACAACGTGCATCAGTGGACACTGGACTTTCTCTCCGGCAGCCCGGCCGGCGAACGCTATCAGGAATATGCCGACCGCATCACCGAGGCGCTGGCCTTCATGCGCGCCTGCGGCGTGACGGCCGATGCCGCGCCCTCGCTCGAAGGCGTTGATTTCTATACCTCCCATGAGGCGCTGCACCTGCCCTTCGAAGAGGCGATGACGCGCATGGAGGCCCAGTCGGGGCGCTGGTACGGCACCTCTGCCCACCTCATCTGGATCGGCGACCGCACCCGCCAGCCCGATGGCGCGCATGTGGAATATTGCCGCGGCGTGGAAAACCCTATCGGCCTGAAATGCGGCCCGACGCTGGACCCTGATGAGCTGATCGAGCTGATTGATCTTCTCAATCCGCGCAATGAGGCGGGCCGTCTCGTGCTCTACGCCCGTATGGGCGCCGGCAAGGTGGAAAAGGGCCTGCCGCCTCTGGTCCGCAAGGTGGTCTCCGAGGGGCGCAATGTGGTCTGGTCGTGTGATCCGATGCACGGCAATACGGTCAAGGCTGGCAATGGCTACAAGACGCGCGGCTTTGACAGCATCCTCTCCGAGCTGAAGAGCTTTATCGAGGTGGTGCGGTCCGAGGGCGCGGAGCCCGGCGGCGTCCATTTCGAGATGACCGGCCAGGACGTGACCGAGTGCGTGGGCGGGGCAGGGCATCTCTCCGAAGCTGATCTTTCCAGCCGCTACCACACGCATTGCGATCCGCGCCTGAATGCCGATCAGGCCCTCGAGATGGCGTTCCAGATCGCCGATGCGCTCAAGCCCGCCGCGCCCATGCGCGAGGCGGCGGAATAGGGGCGGCGCCCCTCTATTCTTCCGTGTTCTGAGCATCGGGCTTGACCCGGCTTGTGATTGCGTTAGTGCGAACTTCCGTGTGTGACGGCTTTGCGACTGTTCTGTAACAGCGCGGGCCGTCTGGCAGCGGGACAGGCGCTATGCAGATCAGGCCGGGACGATGGTTAACCGCGCTTGCGGCGGGGTGCCTGTACATGGTTGCCAGCCAAGGTAAGGCGCTGGCGGAGGACGCGTCGTCGCAGCAGGAAGCGGCGTCCGGCTTCGAGGTGAATTTCTCCGGCTCTGTCCGTGTGCGTTATGAAAGCCTGAGCGCGCCCTTCCGGGCCGGGCTGGAGGGCTCTGACCAGTTTCTCTCCAGCCAGATTTTCCTGCGCGCCGATGTGCGCATGGGGCAGGTAACAGGTGTGGCAGAGCTGATCGATGCACACGGCGCACTGGCCGATGATGGCTCGATTGTCGCCACCAGCGCGGTCAATGCGCTCGATATCTATCAGGCCTATCTTGATCTTCCGCTCGGCGAACGGGTCAGCGTCCGGGCAGGGCGCTTCATCATGCCGATAGGCTCCAAGCGGCTCTCAGACGCCAGCTCGTTTTCCAATGTGCCGGACAATTTTGAAGGCGTGCAGCTGCGCATCTCTCCGGGCGAGCACTGGCAGTTTCTGGGCTTTGTCACCGCGCCGGTGGAGCGCCGCCCGTCCGATCAGGCGAGCCTGCGCCGCAATGCTCATCGGTTTGACCGGGTCGACTGGGACACACGCTTCATGGGCGCGCATCTTGCCCGCACCGGCTTGCCCGAAAATATCAACGCGGAAGCCTATCTATTCGTGCTGGACCAGGCTGATGGCACGCGGCTTTACACGCCGGGCGCAAGGCTCTGGCGGGAGGCACAGCCGGGGCGGGCCGATTTCGAGGCCGCGCTGCAGGCCAGACGGGTCATTCCGTGACTGGCGGCTTGCGCCAGGATGTGCGCGCGGCCAGCACGCATTTTGTGGCCGGCTACACGTTCGATACGCGCTGGACGCCGCGCCTCTCCTTTCAGACGGCGTGGGCCAGCGGCGATGATGTGGCGGGGGACGGGGAGTGGAACCGGTTCAACCCGCTGTTTGGCGGGCGAGGCAGTGATTTCGGCCATACCGGCATTTTCGGCCCGCTATCACGCCAGAACATGATCAGCACGGGCGCGCGCCTGGAAGTGCGTGAGGGGCCGGTGAGGGCCCATCTGCTGGTGCAGGATGTGCGTCTGGCTTCGGGCAGTGACCAATGGGTGCGCGCGCGTCTGCGCGATGAAACCGGCGCATCGGGCCGTCATGTGGGCCAGGTGGTGGATGCGCGGGTGCAGTGGCGCGCTTTGCCTGAACGCAGGCTCGATATCGAGTTTGGTACCGCGACGCTTATCAAGGGCCGGTTCGCCCGCGAGGCGCCGGGCGCGCCCGATGCCGATAATCCGGTCTATGGCTATCTGGCAGTCTCCACGCGGTTCTAGCGCAACGCTCGTTTTTGCCTTGCGCCACATGGTTAAGCGTAAAGTCAACTTTTCAGAGTGTATTGACGCCCGGTTTGTTCCTCTCGTCCGGGTGTTCCATGAAACGTATTCTTGCTGCCGGCCTGTCCGGGCTCATGATGTCTGTCTGCGCTCCGGCGATGGCCGCGGCGTCCGATGAAGGGGCTTCTCCCTTCACGCTCAACGGCTCTGCCCGTATCCGCTATGAATCGCTGAGCGATCTGTTCCGTGCGGGCAGTGAGGGCTCTGACCAGATGCTCTCCAGCCGCGTGCGCATTCACGGCGAATACGATGCCGGCCGCGTCGTTTTCGGCGGTGAGTTTCTCGACGCCCGTGCCTGGCTGACCGATAGCGGTTCGGTCATCCCCAACGGTTCGGTGAACGCGGCCGAGCTGTTGCAGGCCTATGTGCGTATTCCTGTGGAAGGCGGCACGATTCAGGCTGGCCGTTTCGTGATGAATGCCGGTTCGGGCCGTCTGGCGACCGAGCAGGGCTTCCGCAACTCGCCGAACAATTTCGAGGGCGTGCGCGCGCGCTTCTCACCGGCAGAAAACTGGGCGGCCGACGTGTTCTACACCGCGCCGGTGCGTATCCGCCCCGGTGACCGTAACGCGCTGGAAAACAACACCGCGCAGATCGACGAAGCCGAATGGGGCACGCGCTTCTGGGGCGTGCATCTCACGCGCACGGGCCTGCCCGATAACTGGCGCCTTGAAGCCTATCTTTTCGGCCTGAATGAGGAGAATGGTGCCGATCTGCTCACCCCCGGCTTGCGCCTGACCCGTCCGCGCGCGGCTGGTCAGTATGATTTCGATCTGGAGATCATGGGCCAGACGGGCGACCAGCCCGTGGGCGGCAATACGCTTGATGTGCGCGCCTGGTCGGCTCATGCCGCCGCTGGTTACACCTTCGAGGGCGCCTGGAACCCGCGCCTGTCGGCCCAGCTGGTCTATGCCAGCGGCGATAACGATCCGGCCGATGCGCGCTGGAACCGGTTCAACCCGCTGTTTGGCGGCCGCAGGGGCGATTTCGGCACGACGGGTCTGTCTTTCACTCATTTCCGCGAAAACCTGATCGCTTTCGGTCCGCGCCTTGATCTGCGTAACGGCCCTGCCGCGATTGTGGTCCAGGTGCAGGAATCGCGTCTGGCGTCGGATACCGACCGCTGGCGTGTAGCGGGCCTGCGTGACACGACCGGCCAGTCTGGCAGCCGTATCGGCACGTTGGCTGAGGTGCGCGGCACTTACTGGCTGAAGCCTGACCGGCTGCAGCTGGAAGCCGGCACGATGGTGCTGTTCCGCGGCGAGTTTGCCCGCAATGCGCCGAACGCCGCAGCCAGCTCCGATCCTGTCTATGGTTATGTGATGCTGAGCGCGCCGTTCTAGGCTGCGCAGCATCGCCGGGACTGCCTTGCAAGACCCCGGACCGCCTCAGCGGCGTCCGGGGTCTTGTGCGTCAGGCGTCAGGATTTCCGTCTGCGGCGTCTGGCCAGCATCAGGCCGGTCACGGCCAGCACGATCAGGGCGAGGACTGTCACCATCATCGCGCCATCGCGCACATAGCGGCCCAGCGGATCAGCGAAATTCCACTTGTGCAGACGGTTGAACGTCCAGCGCTCAATGGCTGCCACCGGTCCGGGGGGCTGGCCGGCGATCACGCCGTCGACCGGATCCACGAAGACTGGTGCGCCATCCATCTCCACCCGCCAGACAGGCAGGCGCTTGTTGGCGAAGCCGTAATCGCCATCAAAGCGCGCCTGCAGCGTCACCTGGCCCTCAGCGCGCGCGAGCTGGCGGGCCCGGTCCATGTCGGTGAGGGGCAGCGCCTCTCCCGACGCGCTCCAGTAGCGCGCGTCCCGTCCTTGCGCCCCGCGCCAGAGCGGGCCGGTATCGCCAGCACTGGCGGCGAGATGGGTGAAACTGCCGCTGGGCACGCCGGTCAGCGCGGCGATCTCGAAGACTTCGGCCACCGGGTCAGCGGCCTTGAACAGGGGCGAATTGACCCAGGCGTGAAACAGGCCCGATGCCGGGAAGGCGAGGGCGGGCAGGGCCAGCACGGCCCCGGCCCAGCGATGCCAGCGGCGCAGACTCCGCCCCTTCGCGCCCCACAGCATCGAGATGCCGGCAATCACGGTGGAGAGGAAGGCGAGCGTCAGCCCCGTAATGACCAGCAGGCGCAAGGGCTCTATGGGCTTTAATGGCGCGAGTGTATGCACGCTCTGGAAGATGCGCAGCATCCAGCGGCGTTGCGTGTTGGAAACGGCGGCGAGCCGATCCGAACCGGTATCGACATAGACGGCCAGCCGATCCGGCGTATCAAACACCACCTCGCTCACGGGCAGGAGGCGATTGATCGGCGGGTAGTCCATGGAGAAGTGCGTGATCTGGCGCACCGAGCGCACCTCGGCCTCGGGCAGGCCCGCATAATGGCGCGCCAGCGCCACAGAATGCCCGTAGAGCGCGTCCGTCGCTTCTTCGCCTGTCACGGCATCTACAGCCACTCGCGGCGCTCCCGGGGCGATCTGGAGGCTCCAGTAAGCGCCCTCAGATGAGGGGGCGAGGCGAACGTGCCGCGCCTCGCCGGAAAGGGCCGGGAGAGTGGAGGGGGCGCTTGCCCCCTCCGTCTCCACAACCAGCTCTGGTGGCATCTGGACGGCTGCGCGCGGCGCGGTCCAGCTCATTATCGGGTGCAGGAAGCCGGTAAGCCCCCAAAGGATCACGACGGCGGCCGAAACCTTCGGCCCCGTCCGGTGCCAGCTGCGAAGATTTCCGATCACTGCCCGCCTCCGAAGGCGAGCGTGATCCCGGCATAGAGCGCACGGGTTTCACCCGGCGTGAAGCGGGCGGGCGCGGCGGTGGCCGCATTGGCAACGGTGGAGACCGCCGAGACATAGGCCCGGTCAGTCAGGTTACGCCCCTCCAGATAGAGCCCGATGCGCTCATTCACCTCATAGCGCGCCGACAGGCCAACCAGCGTATGGCCGGGCAGCTTTTCGGTGTTCATGTAATCGGTGAAGCCGTCCCCGCTCTGCCAGGTGAGGCTCGGCGCGATCTCGAACGCTCCGATGGCGTAGCGCAGCTCGGCGACCAGTCTCTGACGGCCAAGACCCGGCAGCCGGTTATCGCCATAAACCGCATCGCCATCGAAGCGAAAATCGCCATAGGTGTAGGCCAGCCGCGTGCGCCACGCGCCGCTTGTGCCGTCATGCAGCAGCGCCTCTGCGCCCAGCTCGAACCCGTTACGCACCGTGTCATCGGCGTTGAAGATGGCGGCTGGAATGCCCGGCACCACGGTGAAGGCGGTAAACTCATTATCCAGATGGATCCGGTAGAGCGCGGCCTCAAAGCGGACGCGCTCATACGCGCCCCGCAGGCCGATCTCATAACTGGTACCTTCCATCGCGCGGATGGGGGTAAACCCGCCCACGCCGCCTTGCGTCAGGTCGGAGAAGGTCGGTGGCTCGACGATCTGGCTGATATTGGCAAAGCCGGTCAGTGCATCATCGAAGCGGTAAAGCGCGCCGATGCGGCCTGTCAGGCTGGAGAAGCTGACATCGCCGCCCGCTGCTGGCGCGAGACGGTTATCAACCTCGCGCCGCGTGGAATTGTTCACCAGCCCCGCCAGCAGATCGAAGCGCTCCGTCACGCCTAAGCGCACGTCAAGGAAGGCGTTGGCGCCGGTTGCGGTCTGTACGCTGTCACCGATCTGGAATCCGGCCTGACCGCCATTATTGAGGAAGACCCTTGCGTCGGTTTCACCGCGCCGCAGATCGCCGCCAAGTGTGAACTCGACCGGCAGGCCCGCCAGCTCGGCTTCATGGCTCCAGCGGGCAAAAAGGCGGTAATCCTCCATGTCCTGATCGACAATGACCGGAACCGGGTGCCAGAGCGTGCGCGTGGTAGCGCTGCCGCCGACGGAGAACCGCCCCAGGCCCGTATCGAAATGGGACACCGTCCAGCCGCGCCAGGCATTCATGTCGCGTGCATATTGCCCGGCAATGGCGGCAGGATCGGGCTGGCGCGGATCGGCGCGCAGCTGGGCCAGCGTAAGGCTGCCCGGCATTTCCTGATTGATGTCGCTGCGAAGCACGCCAAAGCGGGTCTCGACACTGTCATTCCAGCGCCAGCCGAGATCGGCATAGAGGCGGCCATTGGACTGGTTGGCATTGGGGCGGAAGCCGTCCTGGCGCTGCCATGTCCCGGCAAAGGCATAGTCCAGACTGCCCTGAACGCCGCTGGTACGGCCATGCAGGCGCGAGGTGCCAAACGAGCCGCCCTCGGCACGGAGGGCCGAGCCGCTGTCCAGCGAAGCGGCGCTGATGCCGATGATCTCGATGGAGCCGCCCAGCATGGTGGAGCCGGTGCGGAAGCCATTGGCCCCGCGATTGACCGCCATATGCGAGACGAAGAGCGGGTCGATCTCCTGATAATCGCCAAACCCGTCCGCGTTGTTGATCGGCACACCATTGAACAGAAGTTCCACGCCGCGAAGATGCATGTTGTTGGCAAGGCCCGAACCGCGCACAGACAGTCGCGAATCCTCGCCGAATTTCGGCTGGGCCACCACACCGGCGGTGAAGGCGAGCGTGTCAGCGAACCCGATCGCGTAGCGCGTCGAGAAGCTTTCGGCGTCGACAAGGGCGATATTGCCCGCCTGACGGGCGATCTCGGCGGCGGCTTCCTCGGCCGGTGCATTGAGCCGGTAACCGGTCACGACCACGCGGTCGGTGGTGTCGGAGGCTTCAATGTCGAGGGTTTCGGCAAAGGCAGGTGTGGCCAGCATGGCCAGAAGCGCGGTGCCGGCGGCACACGCCATGAGCTCGGTTTTCATGTGTAGATCCCGGAAGTTCGAAGAATATGCAGGGTGCCGGACCCCGCGTGTCTGCACGCGGGATCAGGCGCTTAAGGAGAGGAATTCCGGGAAGGAGGGCGGGCCGCGCTGTCCGGGCAGCCGGACCGGGTTGCGTGCCAGCGCCTCCGATTGCGCCTTGATGACAAGGCTTTGCGGGTGCGTGATCGCTAGCAGGGCAGGGCTTTCGGGAAGCATCGCCGGGCCGGCAAGGCCGGCAAAGTCACAGCGCGTGTCTTTTGCGACCTCTTCCAGTGCATCGGCGTCCACCGGCTGGCCGTGCTCGTCCAGGGTGAGGGTCAGCGGGCCGTCAGCGGTACAGATGACCAGGCTGAACTGGCCATCGCCGTGGGCTTCGGGCATCCAGCCGGACGGCATCAGACCGCCCGTCAACGCGCCGATGAAGGCGATGACGGCAAGGAAATGCCGGAGAGGGCGGAGCGCTGTTACCATGTAACGGCTTTAGCGTTGTGGCTGGACCTCGGCAAGAGACGGGCTGCGGCGCGGTGATGCCGTCCGTCGCCGCAGACAAAAACGCCGCCGGTCTCCCGGCGGCGGTTTCGCGAAATCAATTAAGACCAGAAAAGCCTTAGATGTCCTTCAGGGCCGAAGCCGGACGGAAGGCCAGCGAGGTCTTCGCCTTCGACTTCATTTTCTCGCCCGTGCGCGGGTTGCGCACTTCACGCGCTTCACGGTGCTTGGCGTGGAAGGTGCCAAAACCGGCAAGCTGAACGGTCTCGCCTTTCTTGGCCGAAGCGACGATGGCGTCGATGAAGCTGTCGATGGCGTCACCGGCCTGGGCGCGGGTGATCCCGGCCTTGTCGGAGATGGCTTTGGCGAGTTCTGACTTGTTCATGAGGGTTCCCCCCGTTTTAAGGGCGCCTTGCCCGCCGCAAGCGGCTGGCCCGGCCATTCATTGGACGGATGAATCAATCGCGATTCTTCCAACGCATAGCAAGGAAATACAGGTGAGTCGGGGTGTTTTGCACAGCCCACTGCCATTGATCCCGTCCATATGGTAAACAAAAGGTTGAATTCTGGCCCGGTGTTTGCGTTACGGAAATCATGGAACCTCAACGCGCCTCATTCCTGAACACCGCTGCCGCCACAGGTTTGGGCCTGAGCGCGGCGATTCTCGCCTATGCAGGCTTTGACCGCCTGTTCGACAATGCGACGCTGGCCGCGCTGTCCGGCGCGCTGATCGGCGGTTTCATCATGGGACGGCTCCTGCTCCGCCGGCCTGAGGCCGGTCACCGGGCGTAGAGCACCATCTGCGTACAGCGGAAGAGGGCGACCGGCTTGCCATCGGCTTCCCGCCACGCCTTGGCATCCCAGACCTGCGTATTGCGGCCCAGATGCACCGGCACGGCCTCGCCCAGCACGCGGCCATCGCGCGCGGTGCCCAGGAAGTTGGATTTCAGCTCCACCGTGGTAAAGCTCACCGCGCCATCGGGCAGGTTGGCCATTGCGCCATAGCCGCACAGCGAGTCCACCAGCCCGATCACGCTGGCGGCGTGCAGGAAGCCATTGGGCGCGAGTAGCTCTTCCCGCACATCTATATGGCCCAGCACACGCGCCGGATCGGAACTGGTGATCTCAAGACCGATGAGGCCGGGCAGCTTGCCCGCGCTTACCGCATTGATCTGTTCAAGGCTGGGTGTGCTCACACCTTCACCAGCATCTTGCCGAGATTGCCCCCGGTGAAGAGGCCCATGAAGGCTTCGGGCATTCTCTCGATCCCCTCATGGACCGTTTCGCGGCTTTTCACCTTGCCCGACAGCATCCAGTCGGACAGGTCCCTGATGAACTCGCCCTGCAGGTCGAAATGGCTGGTGACGATGAAGCCGCGCATCATCAGCGATTTGGTGACGATATTGGTCATGTTGTGCGGGCCGGGTGAGGGCGTTTCGTCGTTATAGCGCGAGATCATCCCGCAGGCGGCGATCCGGCCATGGGTCTTCAGCAGATCCAGCGCGGCGACCAGATGGTCCCCGCCGACATTTTCAAAATAGGCGTCGATGCCCTCAGGCGCCGCCTCCTTGATGGCCTTGCGCAGATCCGGCACGGCCTTGTAGTCGATGGCGGCGTCCGCCCCGATCTCCAGGCAGAAATCGGTCTTGGTCTTGCCGCCAGCGGTGGCAATCACGCGCGCGCCCATGGCCTTGGCAAACTGGATGCCGGCAGAACCGACCGCGCCTGCGCCCGCACTCATCCAAAGCGTCTCGCCGGGTTTGAGATCGATGATGGCTTTCAGGCCTGCATAGGCGGTGAGCCCGGTCAGGCCCGCAATACCGAGATAGGCATGGGCGGGCAGCAGGCTCGCATCGACCTTGATCAGGCCCTTGGCAGGCGCGACATAGGCTTCCCGCCAGCCCAGCATGCTCATTACATAATCGCCCTCTTTAAGGGCGTCGGAGCGTGATTTGATCACCTTGCCGACAGCGCCGCCTTCCATGGGCTTACCGGGCATGAACGGGTCGATATATGTTTTCAGGCCTGCCATGCGCGGGCGCATATAGGGGTCAACGGAAAGCCATTCATTGGCCACCAGCACCTCGCCATCGGCCGGTTCAGGCAGGGTCACTTCGGCCAGGGTGAAGTATTCTGGCTTCACCTTGCCGGTGAAGTGGCGAACGAGATGGATTTCACGCGATTTCATGGACAGCCCCTTGGTGCCGCTGCTTTGGAGGTTCGGGTATGCATCCTTAAGCGTAAGGGCGTTCCCCGCAAGCCTGCCGCGCCGTCTGTGCGTGCATTCTCTCTTTGAGTGATGGCCCGCAATGTGCAATCTCCGCCCCCATGAGCAATGCATCCCAACCCTTGCGCGCCGGGGTCGTCGGCGCGGGCGTCTTTGGCGGCTATCACGCGGGCAAATATGCCGGTGACGAACGCACCGAGTTCATCGGCGTGTTCGATCCGGTGCGCGACCGCGCGCGCGCCATCGCCCGCCAATTCGGCGCCATCGCCTTCACCTCGCTGAACGCGATGATCGAGGAAGCCGATATCATCACGGTGGCGAGCCCTGCGCTCTTCCACCACGATGCGGCCAGCCGTGCGCTCGGTGCGGGCCGGCATGTGCTGGTGGAGAAGCCGCTCTGCGCGACGGTGGAGGAGGGGCAGGAACTGATCGCGCTGGCGGGCAAGTATGGCCGCGTGCTGCAGGTGGGCCATCAGGAGCGCTTCGTGTTTGCCGCCATGGGCCTGTTCGGGGCGGGTATGCCGCGTTTTGAGCGCCTGAGCGCCCGGCGCATGGGCACGCCGTCGGCGCGTAATCTGGATGTGTCGGTGACGCTGGACCTGATGATCCACGATATCGATCTGGTGCTGGCGCTGGCCGGAGAAGCGCCCGAGCGGGTTGAGGCGCAGATGCTGGCTGAACGCGGCGCGCTGGCTGACCATATCGTCACCCGGCTTCATTTCTCCGGCGGGCGCGTGGCCGAGCTGGAATCCAGCCGTGTGGCGGCGGATCGCGACCGGGTGATGGATATCGTGTTTGAAGGCGGGGCGGCTCTGGGCGTGGATTTCATCCGCAAGCGCTTTGACAATGGTAGCGGCCTCAGTCTGGACGCGGATTTTGCTGACCGGCCGATGGCTAAGGATTCCCTTGGTGCCAGTGTCTTCAACTTCGTGTCACGCGTGCTCGATCCGGCCCATGACAGCCCGGCCGCCGATGGCCGGGCCGGGCTGGTGGCGCTGGAAACGGCGCTGGCCATTGATGCGGCGGCTGGCAGCCGCAGCCGCATGTAAGCGCATTTGACGCGTGCGGGCGGGCATGGCAAAGCCAGCGGCCTTCGCCCGAACCACTCAAGACCCGCCCTGAAAGACAGCCATGTCCGTGAAAGTCCGCTTCGCGCCGAGCCCGACCGGCCTCATCCATGTCGGCAATGTCCGCATTGCCCTGATGAACTGGCTGTTTGCCCGGCGCGAGGGCGGAGTGTTCCTGCTGCGCGTGGATGACACCGATCTTGAACGCTCCACCAAGGCGTTCGAGGACCAGATCGTGGAAGACCTCCACTGGCTGGGCCTCGGCTTTGATGAGCGCTTCAACCAATCGGATCGCTTCGACCTGTATGAAGCTGCGCGCGAAAAGCTGGTCGCTACGGGCTTCCTCTATCCCTGCTACGAGACCGAGGATGAGCTCGACCGCAAGCGCAAGCTGCAACGCGCGCAAGGCAAGCCGCCCGTCTATGACCGCGCGGCGCTGAACCTGACCGATGCGGACAAGGCAAAGTTCGAAGCCGAGGGGCGCAAGCCCCACTGGCGCTTCAAGCTGTCGGGCGGGCGCATTGAGTGGAATGATCTGGTGCGCGGCCCCAGCCATATCGACACCAGCTCTGTCTCCGACCCGATCCTGATCCGAGAGGATGGCAGCTATCTCTACACGCTCCCCAGCGTCGTCGATGATTTGGACGCGGGCATCACCCATGTGATCCGCGGTGAGGACCATGTGACGAACTCCGCCGCGCAGATCGAGATTTTCGAGGCGCTGGGCGGCAAGGGTTCGGCGCCACACATGGCCCACTTCCCGCTACTGGTCGGCTCTGACGGCGAGAAGCTCTCCAAGCGTATTGGCGGGCTGTCGGTGAAGGCGCTGCGCGAGGAGGAGGGCATGGAGGCCATGGCCATCCTCTCTTTGCTGGCCAAGCTGGGCACGTCCGATCCGATCGAGGCGCGTGCCGATCTGGCGTCGCTGGCCTCTGAACTCGATTTCTCCAAGGTATCGCGCACGCCTGCGCGCTTCGACTTTGCGGAGATGGAGCGGCTGAACGCCAAACTCCTGCACGAGGCGGCGTTTGACGCAGTTGTGGCGCGTCTGCGTGCGCTGGGCATCAAGGGCGATGAAGCCTTCTGGCTCGCCGTGCGCCCCAATCTCTCCCGCCTGAAAGACGCCGCTGACTGGTGGCGTCTGGTGGAAGGCCCGGTCGCTCCCGTGATCGAGGATGCGGATTATGCCGCCAAGGCCGCCGTGCTGCTGCCGGAAGGCAATCTGACGCGCGAAAGCTGGGGCGCGTGGACCTCCGCCATCAAGGCAGAGACCGGCCGCAAGGGCCGCGATCTGTTTTTGCCTCTGCGTCAGGCCCTGACAGGCCAGAACCATGGTCCGGAGATGGACGTGCTCCTGCCGCTCATCCCGCGCGAAACGGTGCTGGCGCGGCTGGCGGGGAAATCAATTTAGTTGATGCTCCGCATCTCCGTGCGTCGCTCCTCGCTAAAGCTGCGGGCGCGCAGTCGCGCTGGTGGCCCCTTACGGGGCCGAACCGTCCCCCGGCGCGTAGCGCCGCCAGGCCGAACGGCCGCCCGCGCCAATGCGCGGAACATCGCAGCCCGGACGGGCTGCGGCACTAAAGACGGGGTCACAGCCCCGTAGCCACTACTGATCGCTCCTCATAAAAACCCGTCCGGCACGGGCTTGTGCGCGCGGATTTCCTCAACGGTCAGGCCTTCCAGCTCGTGGGGGAAGATCAGCCAGTCGGAGGTCTCGTGGATGTGGTAATCAGGCCGTAGCGGCGTCTCGTTGCGCTCCGGCTTGAACCACGCCACCGCAGACCGCACGTCATAACGGCCCTTGAGCGCGTCCATCACCGCGGCGAGGGTATGGCCCCGGTCCAGCACATCATCGACCACCAGCAGGCGCGAGCCTGCGGGCAGGCTGGCGCTCAGGGCATCAAGACCGGACAGCGCAACCTCGCGCGTGCGCTGATCCACACCTGTGTAGGAACGCGCGGCTATGGGTGAGTGATCAAGCGTCAGCCCCTTGAAGCTGAGCGCTTCATGCGCGGCGATGGCCACCGGGCTACCCCCGCGCCACACGCCCACGAGATGGTCCGGCCGCCAGCCGCTTTCCAACACTCGCAGGGCGAGCGCGTAGCCATCGTGAACCAGGCTCTCTGCGCTTATGAAAAGCTTCTCCATGGGCGTGTGTCTCATAGCTGGCAGTTAAAAATGGGGCGGGCGGGGAACTCTACAGGGGCCAGTGCGTTCTCCCCATATCTGAAACAATAGGAAAGGAGAGCTCCATGCTCCGCTTAGCCTTGGCTTTCTTTATTGTAGCGATTATCGCAGCCATTTTCGGCTTTGGCGGTATCGCTGCTGGAGCCGCCAGTATCGCGCAGATTCTGTTCTTCCTGTTTATCGTACTGTTCCTGGTCTCTCTTGTGATCGGTCTGGTGCGTGGGCGAGCGCCCAGGGTCTGACGGCCTGAGCACGCCTTTTAATGGCGGGAGACCTTCGTAAAGCCGGGCTGCCCCTCAGCCCGGCTTTACCAGTGCGTGACGCTTCTTACCGACAGACAGCTTCACCGCCCCATCCTTGAGATCGGCCATGGCAAGCATCCGGGCCGCATCGCTTTCACTCCCGTCATTCACCTTCACGGCGCCTTCGCCCAGCTTGCGCTTGGCCTCGCCCTTGGAGCCGCAAAGCTCCGCCTCCACCAGAGCGTCCAGAAGGGCGATGCCGCCGGTCAGATCAGCGGTGATGGTGGGAAGGCCCGCGCCGGCGCCCCCGCCTGCGAAGGTCTCGCGCGCGGTCGCTTCAGCGTCCTGTGCCGCCTTATCACCATGCAACATGGCGGTGGCCGCGTTGGCGAGGGCGACCTTGGCGGTGTTGATTTCCGCGCCCTGCAGCGCTTCCAGACGGGCGATCTCGTCCAGCGGCAAATCGGTGAAGAGCTTCAGGAAGCGGCCGACATCAGCGTCTTCGGTATTGCGCCAGAACTGCCAGTACTCGTAAGCGCTCTTCATGTCGGCATTGAGCCAGACGGCGCCATCAGCGGTCTTGCCCATCTTGGCGCCCGATGCGCTGGTGATCAGCGGCGTGGTGAAGCCATAGACTTCCTTGCCGTCCACGCGGCGGCACAGCTCCACCCCGTTGATGATATTGCCCCACTGATCGGCTCCGCCCATCTGCAGCATGGTCCCGTGGCGGCGGTTCAACTCCAGAAAATCGACCGCCTGGAGCAGCATGTAGTTGAACTCCAGGAAGGTCATGGGCTGCTCGCGGTCCAGCCGCAGCTTCACGCTGTCAAAGCTGAGCATGCGGTTGATCGTGAAATGCGTGCCGTAGTCGCGCAGGAAGTCGAGATAGCCATAGCCACCCAGCCAGTCATCATTATTGACGAGGATGGCGCGATCCATGTCCAGCAAGGCGTGAAAGGGCTTCAATATGCCCTCCAGGTTCTTCGCGATGATCTCCGGCGTAAGCATGGGGCGGCTGGAATCGCGGCCCGTCGGATCCCCGACCTTCGTCGTCGCGCCGCCCATAAGGATGATTGGCGTGTGGCCTGCCTGCTGCAACCGGCGCAGCATCATGATCTGCACCAGCGAGCCGACATGGAGCGAGGTGGCGGTCAGGTCAAAGCCGATATAGCCGCTGATCGCGCCTGCGCTCGCGGCCTTGTCCAGTCCCTCCATATCGGTTGCCTGATAGAGATAGCCGCGCTCCACCAGCGTCCTGACAAGATCGGAGGTGTGGGTGCTTGCGGCCATGGGTCGGGGCTTTCCTGTTGAGGCGAACCGCGCGCTAATAGCAGGATTGCAGGCAGGTATGGAAGGCGCACGGCCATCGCATGAGGGATCGAGGTTGCAAGCTGGTGATGATCTCCGCTTTTGCGCCAGCAAAAGCGGCAAGGCCGACCGGCCGCCGCGCCTCGTGGCGCGATAGCCAAGCGCCCGGAGGGGCGCGCCGGCGCTTGAGGCGAACCAATAGGAATATTCGATGAAATGGATCGGCCTGATGAGCGGCACCTCGCTGGACGGGGTGGATGCGGCGCTGCTGGAAACCGATGGCGAGCGCCTGATCCGTTTCGGGCCCGGGCTTGAGCGCGCTTACAGCGCGGATGAACGCAAGGTGCTGCAGTCTGCTGTCGACGCCGCGCTGCAATGGCGCTGGCAGGGCGATGTGCCGGGCGTGTTTGCCGAGGCTGAAGCCGTGCTCACTATCACCCACGCCGAAGCGGTGGAGGCCGTATGCGCCAAGGCCGGTATCGCGCCGTCTGATCTTGATGGCGTGGGCTTTCATGGTCAGACCGTGCTGCATCAGGCCCCCAAGGACCGCGTGCCGGGCCGCACCCTGCAGATCGGCGATGCGGCAGCGTTGTCAGCGCGGCTGGGCTGCCGTGTCGTGCATGACTTCCGTTCGGCGGATGTCGCTGCGGGCGGGCAGGGCGCGCCTCTGGTGCCGGTCTATCACAGGGCATTGGCGGAGTGGTCCGGGCTGGAGCGGCCTCTGGCCGTGCTGAACATTGGCGGGGTCGCCAATATCACGCTGATTGGCTCTGATGGCACGTTGACCGCCTTCGATACCGGCCCCGGCAACGGGCTGATCGACGCTTTCATCGCAGCTCACACCGGCGAGGCGATGGACAAGGATGGCGCCATCGCTGCGCGCGGGCGCATTCATGAGGCGGCGTTCGCGGAGTTTCTCTCCAACCCTTATTTCACCGCGCCGGGCCCCAAATCACTGGATCGCTGGGATTTCTCGCTCGATGCGGTGCGCAATCTCTCGCTGGAGGACGGTGCAGCGACGCTCACGGCCCTGACCGCCAAGACGGCGGCGCTGGGTGTGGCAGCCCTGCCGGAAGCGCCGGAGCGTCTGGTCCTGTGCGGGGGCGGCCGACGGAACAAGACGCTCGCCGAGCTGATCGCTGCCGCAACGGGTCTCAAGGTCTATTCCGCCGAGGCGCTGGGCTGGCGCGGCGATCTGGTGGAGGCCGAGGCCTTCGCCTTCCTCGCCGCGCGCGTGGCCAGAGGCCTGCCCTACACCTTCCCCGGCACCACGGGCGTTTCCGCGCCCATGGGTGGGGGGAAGGTGGTAAACGGAAAATAGGTCCCGGCTCGGGGGCCGGGACCCCGGTATTTACCGCCGAGCCTCTCAACCGGGTTCGCGGGCTTGACCCGGGATCCATTTGGACTGGGCACCGGCGCTGCCGGTGAAACACGAAAATGGAAAAAACCTGTTCGCTGTCATCCTCCGGCCGCGTAGCGGTCCGGGGGACCCAAGCCTGCAATTCTCGGACAAGCGTAATCTTGCAGGCATGGGTCACCCGCATAAAGCCGGTGATGACAAGCGGAAGAGGCGAGGAGAAAAATTCCTACCGCTTCGTGATTTTCGGCTTGGGATTGTCCAGCTCGACAAGGCGGATATCGAGATAATCCTCGATCGCTGTCTGCAGCGGTTCGACATGGCTGGAGAAGAGATGGCCCGCACCGGGAATCAGCTGGCGCTTGATGTCGATACCCTTCTGGGCGCGCACCTTGCTCATCACCTTCTCCATGTCGTCATGGGGGACGATCACGTCGGCATCGCCATGCGCCACAAGGCCGGAGGCCGGGCAGGGGGCGAGGAAGGTGAAGTCATACATATTGGTCGGCGGGGAGACCGAGATGAAGCCGGCAATCTCCGGGCGGCGCATCAATAGCTGCATGCCGATCCACGCGCCGAAGGAATGCCCCGACACCCAGCAATAGGGCGCGTTGGCGTTATGGGCCTGCATCCAGTCGAGCGCGGTGGCAGCGTCTGACAGCTCGCCCAGCCCCTGCTCGTAGACGCCCTGGCTGCGGCCTACGCCGCGGAAATTGAAGCGCAGCACGGCAAAGCCGCGCTGCTTGAACACGTCATACATCATCAGCGAGACGGGCGTATCCATATGCCCGCCGCCGCGGGGGTGCGCATGCAGGATCAGCGCAACAGGCGCGTTCTCGGTCTTGCCGGGCGTGTATTTGCCCTCGATACGGCCCGCCGGGCCGGGAATGATGACATCAGGCATGGGCGAATAAAGCTTCCCTCAGAGGCGGTGTTTGAGTGAAAAAGTCAGGATTTCTTGCGGCAAGGTGTCACGCAAAATGGGTATCCGGGCAATAATTCTTGACTCTCACGGTAGGATACCTAACTCACCTCTCAGGGTGAGCAGGCTATTCGGGTGTGCGCGCTCTTAGCACATAGCGCAGACAGAATGCGAGCGCCGCGAACAAGTGTTCGGGCAGATGGGTGGTGAACGCCGCCCCGCCAAGGAGGTCATCCGCCATGAAACTCAGCACCAAGGGCCGTTACGCCGTGATGGCGATGGCTGATCTGGCCAGCCATGTGACCGAGCGCCCCGTGCCGCTTGCCGAGATCGCCTCGCGTCAGGAAATTTCGCTTTCCTATCTTGAACAGCTGTTCGCGCGCCTGCGCCGGGCGGGCATCGTGAAAGCGGTGCGCGGCCCTGGCGGTGGTTACCGTCTGGCCCGCGCGGCGGCGGATACCCGCATCTCCGACATCATCCTGGCCGTTGACGAGCCAGTGGACATCACCCGCTGCCAGCACATGGCCAAGGGCTGCATGGAAACGGGCCAGCGCTGCATCACCCACGATCTATGGGATGAGCTATCGCGCCACATCCACCTCTATCTCAGCTCGGTGAGCCTTGAGGACGTGACCCAGCGGCGCATTGCAGGCTCCGCCTCCGGTCCCAGCCGGGCCATGGCGGCGCTTCAGGCAGCGGCGGAGTAGGGCGCAAATCCGGTGAGCATCTATCTCGACCATAATGCGACGAGCCCGCTACGGGACGAAGCACGCGAGGCGATGCTGGCGGCGTATGCGCGCGTCGGCAATGCCTCCTCCGTGCATGGACTCGGCCGGGCGGCGCGCGCGCTGGTGGAGCGGTCCCGCGAGGCAATTGCCCGTCATTTCGTAACCCGCGCCGAAGACGTGGTGTTCACCTCCGGCGGTACCGAAGCGAATAATCTGGCTATCGCTTCTGCGAAGGCGGCCGGCGCAAAACGCCTGATCATTTCGGCAATAGAGCACGACGCGGTACGCGATTCGGCTCTGGCAAACGGCATGGATGTCGAAATCCTGCCCGTTACGGGCGAAGGCGTTGCCGATCTTGCCTGGCTGGAAGCACGTCTTTCCGGCTGGAACCGCGAGGCGGATGGTGTGCCGTTTGTGGCGCTGATGGCGGCCAATAACGAGACCGGCGTGATCCAGCCTGTCGAATCTGCCGGCCGTCTGGTGCGCGAGGCGGAGGGGCTGTTCCACGTCGATGCCGTGCAGATGGCTGGAAAGCTGGTTTTCGACTTTGCTGGCAGCTTGGCGCATTACGCGGCGCTCTCCGCGCACAAGGCAGGCGGGCCACAAGGCGTGGGCGCGCTGTTGCTGGCGTGCGATGCACCGCTGACGCGCCAGATGCATGGCGGGGGTCAGGAAAAGGGCCGCCGGTCCGGCACGGAGAATGTGGCGGGGATTGCGGGCTTTGCTGCCGCTCTTGATGCGGTGCAGGCCGGTGAGCCTGCGCGCATGGTGGCGCTGCGTGACGCACTGCAGTTGAGGCTGGAATCGGTTGAGGGCGTGCGCATATGGGGGGCAGGGGCGGACCGCCTGCCCAATACGCTGTGCCTCTCGGCGGAAGGCTGGCCAAGTGAAATTCAGGTTATCGCCATGGATCTGGCGGGCTTTGCCATCAGCGCAGGCGCGGCCTGCTCGTCCGGCAAGGTGAGGAAGAGCCGGGTGCTCGAAGCGATGGGCGCAAGCGCGGAAGAAGCCGCCAGCGCCATCAGAATCAGCATCGGGCGGACAACGGAGCAAGACGATGTGAACCGCTTTAGCGAGGCCTGGACACGCGAATACGCGCGCGTCCGGCCCCGTCTGGCAGCGGCAGTTTAGAGACTGAAAGGGACCCGTTCATGCCTGCGGTGAAGGAAACGATTGAAGACGTACGCCGGCTGGAAGCCGACAAGTACAAGTACGGCTTCTCCACCGAGATCGAGCAGGAGTTCGCGCCCAAGGGGTTGAGCGAAGACACGGTACGTTTCATCTCGGCCAAGAAGGACGAGCCGGAATGGATGCTGAACTGGCGTCTGGAGGCCTTCCGCCGCTGGAAGGAAATGGACGAGCCCGAATGGGCCAATGTCGGCTATCCGCCCATCGACTATCAGGACGCGTATTATTACGCCGCGCCGAAAAACGTCACCAAATACAAGTCGCTGGACGAAGTTCCTGCCGAAATACTTGAAACCTACGAGAAGCTGGGCATCCCGCTTCGCGAGGCCGAAGTTCTGCTCGGCGTGGAGGGCGCGGAAAACCGCACGGCGGCTGAAGCGCGCGAGACGCCGCGTGTCGCCGTGGATGCCGTGTTCGATTCGGTGTCTGTCGTCACCACCTTCCGCAAGGAGCTGGAAAAGGCCGGCGTGATCTTCATGCCGATCTCCGAGGCGATCCGCGAATACCCGGAGCTGGTGCGCAAATATCTCGGCTCGGTCGTGCCGGTGACAGACAATTTCTTTGCCACGCTCAACAGCGCGGTCTTCTCCGATGGCTCTTTCGTCTACGTGCCGCCGGGCGTGCGCTGCCCGATGGAGCTGTCGACCTATTTCCGGATGAACGCGCAGGGCACCGGCCAGTTCGAGCGCACGCTGATCATCGCCGACAAGGGCGCGTATGTGTCCTATCTGGAGGGGTGCACTGCGCCCATGCGCGACGAGAACCAGCTGCACGCGGCTGTGGTGGAACTGGTCGCGCTGGACGATGCGCAGATCAAATACTCCACCGTGCAGAACTGGTGGCCGGGTGACGCCGAAGGCAAGGGCGGGGTCTATAACTTCGTCACCAAGCGGGCTGACTGCCGGGGGCGCAATTCCAAGGTCAGCTGGACTCAGGTCGAGACAGGCTCTGCCATCACCTGGAAATACCCCTCCTGTGTGCTGCGCGGGGATAACAGTCAGGGCGAGTTCTACTCCATCGCGGTGACCAATGGCCGCCAGCAGGCCGATACCGGCACCAAGATGATCCATCTGGGGCGCAATACGAAATCGCGCATCATCGCCAAGGGCATTTCGGCCGGGCGTTCCGACCAGACCTATCGCGGGCTCGTGTCGGTTCACGCAAAAGCCGCCGGCGCGCGCAATTTCACCCAGTGCGACAGCCTGCTGATCGGTGATCAGTGCGGCGCACATACCGTGCCCTATATCGAGGCGAAAACGCCGGACGCCGTGCTGGAGCACGAGGCGACCACCTCGAAACTCTCCGACGACCAGCTCTTCTATGCGCGCTCGCGCGGGCTCGACGAGGAAACGGCGGTGGCATTGCTCGTCAACGGCTTCTGCCGCGAGGTGCTGCAGGAATTGCCGATGGAATTTGCCGTCGAGGCCCAGGCGCTCCTCAAGGTCTCGCTGGAAGGGAGCGTCGGGTGAAACGGCCAGTATTCCATATGACATGGACATTCAATCTGTTCGGTTACAGCGCCCCGTTTGGGGGCAAGCCGCAGGGGTTTTGGCTGGATTTTCGTCCTGCCAGCCGTGAAGCATGGGCGTTGCTGGTAGCGGTTGCAGTGCTGATCCTGTTTTGCTGGCTGGGCCTTCCGCTTCTGGTTGGCGAAGAATTCTCGGTAGATGGCGACATTATTCCAACCGGCGTTGCGGGACTGATCGCGTCGATCGTGGTCGGTCTGTCGGCAATCTTCCTATTTTCTGAAACTCCGCACGAGGACGACTAGTGCCGTGGCGCCCGCTTGCGCCTGCTACAATACGGAAGACGAACTGAAATGCTTGAAATCAAGAACCTCCATGCCCGCGTGAACCCCGAAGAGGGTGAGACCAAGGCCATCCTGAAGGGCGTGGACCTGACCGTGCCGGCGGGCGAGGTGCACGCTGTCATGGGGCCGAACGGGTGCGGGAAATCCACGCTCTCCTACGTGCTGGCCGGCCATGATGGCTATGAGGTGACAGACGGCTCGGTCAGCTTCCTTGGCGAGGAGATGGGCGAGCTGGAGCCCGAAGAGCGCGCCGCCAAGGGGCTCTTCCTCTCCTTCCAGTACCCGGTGGAAATCCCCGGCGTGCCGACCCTGACCTTCCTGAAAGAAGCGGCCAACGCCCAGCGCAAGGCGCGCGGCGAGGACGAGATTTCTGCGCCGGATTTCATGACGTTTGCGCGGGAAAACGCCGCAAAACTGGGCATTTCCAACGAAATGCTCAAGCGTCCTGTGAATGTCGGTTTCTCTGGCGGCGAGAAAAAGCGCATGGAGATTTTTCAGGCACTGATGCTCGCCCCCAAATTCCTCATCCTCGACGAGACGGACTCAGGGCTCGATATCGACGCGCTGCGCGTAGTGGCCGATGGCGTGAACGCGCTGCGCTCCCCTGACCGCTCCATGCTGGTCATCACCCACTATCAGCGCCTTCTGGAATACCTCAAACCCGATGTCGTGCACGTCATGGCGGGCGGACGCATCGTGGAAAGCGGCGGGCCGGAACTCGCCGTGAAGCTCGAAGCTGAAGGCTATGAGCGCTATGCGGGAAAGGCGGCTTAAGTCATGGGTCTGCCGGTCAAGCTGAACCTTTATGAGGAAGCCCTGCTGGACGCTTTGCCCGATGGCGAGGCAGCGGAAGCTATACGCGCGTCCGGCCTGCCGCACCGGCGGGTGGAGGCGTGGAAATGGTCTGATCTGCGCACCGTGCTCTCCCGCCTTCCGGCGAAAACCGGCGTAATGGCCGCTAGAACGCCCCGTGAGGCCGATTCCGAGGTTTTGGCGCTCCCAGAGCCCGTAAGTCTTCCGGCGCGTCTGGCGGGCCTTCTGGGCGGCCCTGCGGGCATGTTCGTTCTGAAGGCGGCTGAACGCTTCACGCTTGACGTTTCCGCCAGCGAGGGTGCATCCCACAGGGCGCTGGTGATCGAGGTGCCTGCGGGCGTCAGCGCCGTGCTACATGAGCGCTACGCGCTGGATGCGGGCGCGTTTGCCAATATCGCGCTTGATATCCGGCTGGGCGAGGGCGCACGCCTGACCCGCATCATCGAGCAGGACGCCGCGCCGGAGGCCGTGCTGGTGGTGACCGGCACTGTGACGCTTGCCAGCCATGCTGATTATGCGCAGACGACGCTGGGGTTCGGGGCGAAGCTCGCCCGGATCGAAACCCATATCACCCATCCGGGCCATGGCGCGCGTGTGCGCCTCGACAGCGCCTATCTGCTGGCCGAGGGCTTGCATCTCGACCAGACCTCCATCGTGCGCCATACCGGCCCGCACGGGGTGACGGAAGAGCTTTCCAAGGGCGCGGTGATGCCCGGCGGGCGCGGCGTGTTTCAGGGCAAGATCCATGTGGAGCGCGCGGCGCAGAAAACCGATGCGCGGATGAACCATCGCGGCCTGCTGCTGGGTGAACGCGCCGAGATCGACGCCAAGCCGGAGCTTGAGATTTACGCCGACGATGTGGCCTGCGCGCATGGTAATGCGCTGGGTGAACTGGACGCCGAAGCCCTGTTCTATATGCGCCAGCGCGGCATTCCTGAAATCGCAGCACGCGCGCTCCTGACCGAGAGCTTCTTGGCCGAACCGCTTGAGCGGATTGAGGACGAGGCGATCCGTGACGCTCTGCTGGCGCGTCTGCGCACCGCTCTGGAGGCCTTGCGATGAACGCTCCGGTAAAGGCTCACGCCCGCTTCGATGTGGAGGCGATCCGCGCCGAATTCCCGATTCTTTCCCGTGAGGTGCACGGCAAGCCGCTGGTCTATCTCGACAATGCGGCCTCGGCGCAGAAGCCCGAGGCGGTGATTGAGGCCGTCGCCAATGTCTGGCGCGGCTCCTACGCCAACGTCCATCGGGGCCTGCATACGCTCGCCAACGAGACGACCGGGGCGTTCGAGGCTGCGCGCGGCAAGATCGCCTGCTTCGTCGGCGCAGGCTCGCCTGACCGGATCGTTCTGACCCGAGGGGCAACAGAGGCGATCAATCTCGTCGCCGCAAGCTTCGGACAGGGATTGGCTGAGGGCGATGAAATCATCCTCAGCCAGATGGAGCACCACTCCAATATCGTACCCTGGCACTTCCTGCGCGAGCGCAAGGGTGTGATCATCAAATGGGCACCGGTGACCGAAGAAGGCGCTTTGGATATAGAGGCTTATAAGACACTCTTCACGTCCCGAACGAAACTGGTGGCGCTTGTCCACATGTCGAATGTGCTCGGCACGCTCAATCCGGCAGAGGAACTCACCCGCATCGCGCACGGCCATGGCGTCCCGATCCTCTTTGACGGTTCGCAGGCCGTGGTGCACGGCTCGGTAGATGTGACGGCCATTGGCTGTGACTTCTATGCGCTGACCGGCCACAAGCTCTACGGGCCCAATGCATCGGGCGCGCTCTATGCGAAGGGTGACTGGCTGGACCGTCTGCCGCCTTTCCTCGGCGGCGGCGAGATGATCGCCGAGGTAAGCGAGGAGGGCGTCGTTTACGCCCATGCGCCCCACAAGTTCGAAGCCGGTACGCCGGCAATTGCCGATGCGATCGGGCTCGGGGCATCGCTGGACTGGATGGGTGCGCGGGTGACGCCGGAAGCGCTCGCCCACGAGCACGCGCTTCTGGACGCGGCGACGGCGGGCCTCGATGAGATGGACGGCATCCGCATTCTCGGCACGGCGCCCGGCAAGGGGCCGATCCTCTCCTTCGTGGTGGAGGGCGCCCATGCGCACGATCTCGCCCAGATCATGGACCGCTATGGCGTCGCCGTGCGCGCGGGCCATCACTGCGCCCATCCGCTGATGAAACGCTACGGGATCACGGCCAGCCTGCGCGCTAGCTTTGCGATTTATAACACGCACGCGGAAGTCGACGTGTTTCTCGATGCCTTGCGCCGCGCGCGCAGCTTCCTCATCTAGGGGTCAGGAGAATGAACGAGATGGCCGCTGATGGACAAAACCGGGAAACGCGCGAGCGCGACGTGATTGACCTTGCCGCGCCGGCCCGCCCCGTTGCGCCGGAGGTGCAGCCCGAACCTGCCGGGAAGGGCGACATGTCGATCCCGGAAGAGGAGATCGCGCGTATCACCGATGATGTCGTGGCGGCCCTCAAACGCGTGCATGACCCGGAAATCCCGGTCGATATCTATGAGCTGGGTCTGATCTACAAGGTCGATCTGGAAGATGATCGCACACTGAAAGTCCAGATGACACTGACGGCGCCGGGCTGTCCTGTGGCGGGCGAAATGCCGCTCTGGGTACAGGAGGCGTGCAACTCCGTGGACGGTGTGGAGCGCACCGAGGTCGATCTGACCTTCGATCCGCCCTGGACGCCTGACCGGATGACCGATGAAGCCCGCCTTCAGCTGAACATGCTATAGGATAGGACCATGGTTCGTGAACGTCCCAAGCCGGTAACCCTGACAGACGCCGCCGCGGAGCGCGTGCGTGCGCTGATGGCGCGTGAAGGCAAAGGCTTCCTGCGCGTCGGCGTGAAGAATGGCGGCTGCGCGGGCATGGAATACACGATGGATTATGTCACCGATCCGGCCCCGCTCGATGAGCGCGTGGAAGATCAGGGGGTGGAGATCGTCATCGACTCCAAGGCACTGCTCTTCCTGCTTGGCAGTCAGATCGATTATGAAATCACCCCGCTGCACGCCAAGTTCGTGTTCCGCAATCCCAACCAGACCGATGCGTGCGGGTGTGGCGAAAGCGTTACCATTATTCCTGTCGCCAACGCGTCCTAGAATGCTTGCCCGGGGCCCTTTAAGCCCTTAATCCCTGCCATGACTTTCATTGGCAGACTGACGGACATGCAGCTTCTTTCCTCACCTACATCGCCTTATGCGCGCAAATGCCGGGCCCTGATCATCGAGAAGGGGCTGGAGCGCGATATCGACGTCGTCAACACGCCGCCGCTGGACGATCCCGCGGCGCTGCTGAGCGTGAATCCGCTTGGCAAGGTGCCGGCATTGATCCGCAAGAGCGGCCCGGCGTTGATCGATTCCCCGCTGATTTGCGAATATATCGACACGCTCAATGACGAGCGGTGGATTCCGGAGCGCGCCGAGAGCCGCATTCTGGTCCTGCGCCAGCAGGCTATCGCCGCCGGGCTCATGGACCTGACCATCGGACGGCGGATCGAGCTGAACCGGCCAGCCAACCGGCGCTACCGCCAGTGGATTGACCGCTGGGAGGCGGGGATTGCCCGCACGCTGGCCATGCTGGAAAGCGAACGCGGGCAGTTCGAACGCTCGGTGGATCATGGCGCGCTGTCGATTGCCGTGGCGCTGTCCTATCTCGATCTGCGCTACGCAGAACTCGACTGGCGATCGGCCCATCCGGCGCTGGCCAGCTTCCATGAGCGCTGGAGCGCACGTGAAAGCTTCACCCAGACCGAACCACCCGCCGTCTAGGCGGCGCTCTCGGATTTGCGGATGCGGGCGGTGGCCCGGGCTGAACAGCCCCAGGCGATCAGCCCCATGAAGCCGAAGGCCGCGCCGGCAAACGGCGCGATAAAGACGGGCAGGGCGAAGGCCAGCGCGATGACGGCAAGACTGAGCAGGGTGGTGCCAATGGCGAACTCCACCTCGAAACGCGTCCAGCTGCGCTCGGCCGGGCTTAGGTCCAGCGCCTCTCCGTGGCGCAGGGCATGCGCGTAGAGCAGGGCGAACACCAGATAGACCGCGCCAAAGAAGCCGCCATAGATCGCATAGAGCCAGGGCACCTGCGCCAGGGACAGGACAGCGTCAACCTCGGCAGCGCCTGCATATCCGCCGGTGAAATAGTTCACGACGAAATCGGTCATGAACTTCAGCGGATAGATATAGATCAGCACCAGGAAGAGCAGCAGCGCGTTCAGCGTAGTCACCCAGCCATCATCAAGCCCGTAGCGGCGGAAGAAGATGTGGTGCGTACGCCAGATCAGCAGGATCAGGATAAAGCAGAAGCCAATCGACAGCGCCCCGCGCCATAGCTGGGCAAGTTCTCCAAAGGTCTGGGGTATGCTTTGCAGTGCAGCCAACGTCAGCACCATCGCGAAGATGATGTCGGAGAGATTTTCCACGCGCGACACATCCGCCCCTCGCCAGCGGAAATTGGCTTCACCCTTGAGTGTGTGCCTGCGCGTCATCAGCCTTCCCCGGTCCGCGATGGCCAAGTCTTGGCCGGAAATGCGGATTTGGGAAGAGGCAGATGAAAGCCCGCAGCCGGGAACAGGTGAACGGCTTACGCCGCGGCGGCGCCGGTGCCGTCGTCCCTGGCATCAACGGTGACGCGGTTGCGGCCCGTCTGCTTGGACTTGTAGAGATTGGTGTCGGCGCGCTCGATGAGTTCCTCGATGGACTCACCGCCGCGATGCTCGGACACACCCATGGATACGGTGATATGACCGAGGTCCTCATTGGTGGACTTGCGAAGCAGCCGCTTGGACTCCACGGTCGCGCGGATCTTGTCGCTGATCTCCGACGCCTCATTCAGCGTCGTGCGGGGCATCACAATGGCAAATTCCTCGCCGCCATAGCGGGAGACCACGTGCGTGTCCTTTGAAAAGCGGGACAGGCAGGCGGCCACGAAACGGATGATCTGGTCGCCAGTCTGATGGCCCCAGGTGTCGTTGAACCGCTTGAAATGGTCGATATCGCACAGGACAAGGGAGAAACCTTCACCCTGCAGCTCGGCATTGCGGCGGGCCTTGCGCATCGCCTCGTCAAACCGCTTGCGGTTGGCAAGACCGGTCAGGGCATCGGTCATCGCCTCTTCACGTACCTTCTCAAGATTATTCTTGAGCTGGCTCACCTCGACCGAGGTTTCCTGCAGGCGGCGTTCCAGTTCGCGCGAGCGGCGCTGCATGCGGGCGGTGGCCGAAACCAGGCCCTCCACCATGCGTTTGAATGTGACGGCGTCGGTATCGCCGTCAAGCTGACCGGAGGCGCCGGCGAGGGCCTCCCCATAGGCGGCGGTGTCGCGTTCGGCGGCTTCCAGTGTCTTGACGACGGCGCCGAGCTCGCGGCTCATCGCACCGCCGGTTTCCAGAACCGCGTCCTGGATGCGCTTGAAGGTGAAGTGGCGGTCATAGAGCTCGTCGCAGAAATCGTCGTCGATAGGGCCGCCCCTGTCGATGGCCGCCTGGATGCTTTCAGAGAGTTCGGGAACGGAATCGGATACATAGGCGACCCATACCGCGTAATTTTGCGGGGTAGGGGCCACGGAGTGCTCGGACATGAGGTCCAGTGCGCGCCGGGCAAGTTCCATGCCTTCGGTGGTTTCCAATCGCCCGTTCACGTCCCATCCCTTTCGTGCGCCGGCCCGAGATCACGGCCGGTTGGTTCCTGTCGTTGGAGAGGAACCCTATGCCGCTTTTGGAAAGACTAGGTAAACGCGTGACGGAAAAATGCCCCGGCCTGGCAATCAGCCGAGAGCCGAGCGCAACAGGAAGTCCGGCACGTGATCGCCAAACCCGGCGGGCTCGATATCGTCCCGGTGTTCGCGGCCGCGCGGCTTTTCCTTGCTGGCCGTGTCATTGGCGGGTTTGCGGGCTTCGGCAGGCTTGTCTGCCCCGCCCTTGCGCGAGCGTCCGCCCCGGCTGCGTGAGCGGGCCGGCTTTTCGCCGCTTTCGTCGGCGTTGGCGGCGTCGTCCTTCGCCGGTTCGCCCTGCGGCGCTTTGACGCCGTCGAGCACCAGGGTTTCCGGTTCGCCGCCAATCAGCCTGGAAACCGCGTCCAGCGCCTTCTTGTCCTCACCCGTCACCAGCGTGACCGATTCGCCAGTCAGGCCGGCGCGGCCCGTGCGGCCGATGCGGTGGACGTAATCGTCGGCATTGCGCGGAATGTCGAAATTGAACACGTGGCTGACAGCGGGAATGTCCAGCCCGCGCGCGGCTACGTCGGATGCCACGAGGATTCGCACGGCGCCGGACTTGAAGTCCTCCAGCGTCTTCATGCGCTGGGCCTGCGCCAGATCGCCATGGATCGGCGCGGCGGAGAAGCCGTGACGCTGCAGCGAGCGGGCAACGACGTCCACATCGCGCTTGCGGTTGCAGAACACG
Organism: Glycocaulis sp.; assembly: GCA_022565665.1. Classification (GTDB taxonomy): domain Bacteria; phylum Pseudomonadota; class Alphaproteobacteria; order Caulobacterales; family Maricaulaceae; genus Glycocaulis. The sequence goes on along the minus strand of JAIUMI010000003.1, from coordinate 121,049 downwards.
ATGCCGTTCTTGACGTTGTCCCGGTTGATCGAGGCGCGCAGGGCCGCGCGCTTGCCCTTGGGCGAGCCGTCAGACACGCGCACGATGTATTGTTTGATCGTCTCGGCGGTCTGGGCCGGGCGCGAAACCTCGATACGCTCGGGGTCTTTGAGGAAGGTGTTGACGATGCGCACGATCTCGTTGGGCATCGTGGCAGAGAAGAACAGGGTCTGGCGGCGCGGCGGCACCAGCGAGAAAATCTTCTCGATATCCGGGATGAAGCCCATGTCCAGCATGCGGTCGGCTTCATCGACCACCATGATCTCGATACCCATCAGCATCAGCCCGCCACGCTCGAAATGGTCGAGCAGGCGGCCCGGCGTCGCGATGAGAATGTCCGCGCCCTTGTCCAGGATTTCCTTTTGCGGCTGAAAAGCGACCCCGCCGATCAGCAGCGCCATCGTCAGCTTGTGGTTCTTCGCATAGAGGCGGACATTCTGCGCCACCTGGTCAGCGAGTTCCCGCGTGGGGCAGAGGATCAGAGAGCGCGGCATGCGGGCGCGGGCGCGGCCACGCGACAGGCGCTCGATCAGGGGAAGCGTGAAGGAGGCGGTCTTGCCCGTGCCCGTCTGGGCGATGCCCAGCACGTCGCGGCCTGTCAGTGCCACCGGAATGGCACCGGCCTGGATGGGAGTGGGACTCGTATAGCCAGCGTCCTTGATGGCTGCCAGCAGGTTCGGGCTCAGGCCCAGATCGTCGAAAGTCATGCGCCTCGTATCCGCCCCGGTAAGTTGTTTTGGGGCGCGTTTCATGCGGACAGGGCAGGGTGCGCGGATCGCTCCCTGCTTGCGCGGCGCACAATATGCCTGCGCGCCTTTGAGTCAACGCATCCTAGCGCAGACGTGATGTATCGCCGCCGCAGTGTGGCTTAAGGTCCATACCTGCGGCAGCGATCTTATCTCTAGTGACGATAGCCGTACTGGCCGTCCGGCACCTGCTCGGCATAGCGCTCGGCCAGGCGAGACTGACGTGAGACCATGGACTGGCTGACGCCATCTATCACCACCGCGACAGGCGCGTTCAGCACTTCCAGCGGATCGCCGTCCCAGACCACCACATCACCGGCATATCCGGATGCGAGAGCCCCGTAGCGGTCGCCCACGCCGTGGATTTCGGCAGCCGAAAGGGTGATGGAGCGGAAGGCATCCTCCCAGCTCGCCCCGTGCGCCACCGCGTTCCCGGCATGCTGGGTGATCAGGCGCGGGTTGAAATAGAGGTCTGCGCTGATCGTGGTGTAGGCGGTCTGCACGCCGGCTGCATGCAGCCGGGCAGGGGCATCAAGGCGCGCTGCCAGAATGTCAAAACTGGCCGGCAGATTGCGCAAGGGGTCAATGATGACCGGGATACCGGCCTCGGCCAGTTCCTCGGCCACCATCCAGCTTTCAGCCGCACCTACGAAGACGAAGCGGGCGGCAGGATGATCGCGCGAGAAGCGGATGGCCCGGCGAATGTCGGAGGCGCGCTCCACCTGCATGAAGATGGGGATTTCCCCGCGTACCGCGGACACCAGCGCCGCTGCATCGAACCGGTTGATTGCATCGCCCTCATGGTGGGCCATGAAGCGGCCGGGATAGAAGCGCGCATCCTCGAATGCGGCGCGCAAGTATGCCCAGGCTGCATTGCGTGACCCCCCGGCGGTCGAGGCGCCCGATTGCGACATGTCGACATAGAGGAAGGCGCGCGTGGCAAAGAGTGCGTCCGGCGCGCCTGTGCTGCTGGCCAGTGCGCCGCGCCCGGCAATGATGCCGCGCCCCGTGGAGGGGAAGACGCCATAGCGGGTAATCCCGTGCCGGCGCGAGTCCGCGATATATCCGCCGGCCGGGTTGTAAGCATCGGCCACGTCGATGGCGGCGGTAAAGCTCGCCCCCGGTGCGGCGGCGTCCGAGGTGGAGCTTTCAAGCGCCACTTCAATTAGGCCGAGCTGGGTGTGGGGATGGAACAGGCCGGGCGTGATCCAGCCGCCATTGGCATCGATGACTTCGACACCGGACGGGATGGACACGTTCGCCCCCGCCGCCTCGATCATGCCATCGCGGATGAGGACGGTGCCGTTTTCAATGATCCCGGCATCGGTATTGGTGACGACACGGCCATTGGTGACGGCGAGCGTCTGGGCGGAAGCGGCCCCGAGGCCGAGGGCGGCGATGAAGGCCGCGCAAATGACTGATTTCATCATCTTACAGCACTCCTTCGCCGGGCTGGCCGAGCATGAAGTCGCGCACCGTGCGGCGCTCCGGATCTTCACGGTCATACATCAGCGCGCCGTCGATATAGACATGATCGGCCAGCGCGTAGGTGGAGAAGGGATGAGCCGACCAGAGCACGACATCGGCCCGCTTGCCCGCTTCCAGAGAGCCGGTCTCGTCGAAAATGCCGAGTCCGCGTGCAGGGTTGGAGGTGAGCCAGGCCATGGCCTCGCCGTCTGACACCTCTATGCCGAGCCTTCTGCCCGCACCCAGCGCCTTGGCGACCTCCTGATTGAGCCGCTGAATGCCCAGCGGATGATCGGAATGGATCATGGCGCACGCCCCGGCGGCGTGAACGAGGGCGAGGTTCTCGTTGATGGAATCGTAGGCTTCCATCTTGAACCCGCCCCAGTCGGCCCAGACGGCCGAACACACATCGTCCGCGGCCAGCAGATCGCCGATCTTGTAGGCCTCGACCGCGTGGTGGAAGGTGGTGACGCGGTAGTCGAACTCGCGTGCCATATCGAGCACCAGGGCCATTTCATCGGCGCGGTAGCAGTGCATCTGGATGAGGATTTCTCCGTCCAGCACGCCCATCAGCGTATCGAGCTCCAGATTGCGCGTGGGTGACACGGCGCTGGCATCGCCCGCATCCCAGTAACGGTTCCAGCTACGGCGGTATTCCACCGCGCGCTGCCAGGCTTCGCGGTATCCGGCCATATTGCCCATGCGCGAGCCGGGCGCGCGGCCCTGTCCGCCATAGACACGTTTCGGGTTTTCGCCACAGGCCATTTTCAGCGTGTAGGGCGCATCAGGAAACTTCATGCCCTGCACGGTGCGTGAGGGCACGTTGCGCAGGGTGATGCCGCGCCCGCCAAACAGGTTGGCGGAACCGGGAAGCACGTGCAGCGTCGTCACGCCGCCCGCCAGCGCACTGTCGAACCCGGGATCCTGCGGCCAGACGCCATGCTCGGCCCAGACCTCAGCCGTGACCGGGCTGGTGATCTCGTTGCCATCGGCATGGGCGCTGACACTGGGCGAGGGATAGACGCCCAGATGGGAGTGCGCGTCGATAATGCCGGGCGTCACATAGCGCCCCCGCCCGTCCACGATTACCGTACCTTCGGGGGCCTCAAGGCCTTCGCCGATACCGGCAATGCGCCCGTCCTGCATCAGGACGTCGTAGTTTTCAAACTCGCCGCCAACACCGTCGAACACGGTCGCGCCCTGAATGAGCACGGTTTCGGCCGGGAGGGGCGTGTAGGTGGAAGGGTAGGGGTCCGGATTATAGCGGACCAGCTCGCCATTGCCTGATGCCGATCCGTTGCCGCCATTATCGCCATTGCAGGCGGCAAGCCCCAGGGCCGCCAGCCCTGCGAACGCGCCCGCCATGGCAGGCCACAACGCGCCGCGCCTGCGATCATCTGTCTGCTGCATCATCCAGCCCTCCCCAAGCGTTTCACACACGCATCAAATTTCACGATGCGCAGACTTGCCGGAATCCGCCATCCGGGGAAGGGGGTTATTGTGTTACGTCACAAGGCGTTGAGCCGGTAAGGCTTACAAATCAATTGCCTCCACAAACGGCGCGTGTTCCTGGATGTACTGGAAGCGCAGCTCGGCCTTCTTGCCCATCAGGGTTTCAACCAGATCATCGGCCGCCTCGCGGAAGGCTTCATCAATGGTCACGCGCGCCAGCGAGCGCGTTTCGGGATTCATCGTGGTGGCTTTGAGCTGGGGCGGGGTCATCTCGCCCAGGCCCTTGAACCGGCCGACCTCGACGCGCTTGCCCTTGAACTCGCCATTCAGAATCGCGTCCTTCTCCGCCTCGTCCTGCGCGTAGAGCGTCTTGGCGCCCACGGTCAGGCGATAGAGCGGCGGCTGGGCCATGAAGAGGCGTCCGCTTTCAATCAGGCCCGGCGTGAAGCGGTAGAAGAAGGTGGCGAGAAGAGCCGCGATATGCGCGCCGTCCACGTCCGCGTCGCACATGATGATGACGCGCTCATAGCGCAGCTCATCGAGATCAAATTTCGAGCCCGGACGGGTGCCGAGCGCCAGCATCAGATCAGAGATTTCCTGATTGGCGGCGATCTTGTCCGGCGTCGCCGAGGCGACGTTCAGGATTTTCCCGCGCAAGGGGAGAATGGCTTGCGTCTTGCGGTCGCGCGCCTGCTTGGCCGACCCGCCGGCCGAATCGCCCTCGACGAGGAAAATCTCGGTACCCTCCGCGCCGGAGGTGGAGCAGTCGGCCAGCTTGCCGGGCAGGCGCAGTTTGCGCGTGGCGCTCTGGCGCTGGACTTCCTTTTCCTTCTTCTTTTTCAGCCGCTCCTCGGCGCGCTCCACCGCCCAGTCGATCAGGCGGGCCGCTTCCTTCGGACGCGCGGCGAGCCAGTGGTCAAACCGGTCGCGGATCGCGTTCTCGACGAGGCGCTGGGCCTCTGGCGTGGAGAGCCTGTCCTTGGTCTGGCCCTGAAACTCGGGATCTTTCAGGAAGATGGAGATGAGTACGCCCGCCCCGCCCATCACATCGTCGGGCGTGATGAGGTTCGCCTTGCGGTTTCCCGCCAGTTCCGCATGCGCTTTCAGGCTTTTCGACAGCGCGGCGCGCAGGCCCGCCTCGTGCGTACCGCCCTGCGGCGTGGGCACCGTGTTGCAGTAGGAATTGGAGAAGCTGTCATGCTCGCCAAACCCGTTGGCCGAAAAGCCCACCGCCCATTCGACAGCCCCCATGCGGCCCTCAGAGCGCTCCACGCGCCCTGCGAAGTTTTCCGTGACGAGGGCTGCACCCTTCACCAGCTCTTCAAGATGGTCGGCAAGACCGCCCGGGAAGGAGAGGACGGCCTCTGCGGGCGTCGCAGTGCCTTCGACCAGTTCGGGCGGGCAGGACCAGCGTATCTCGACGCCCCGGCGCAGGAAGGCCTTGGAGCGCGACATGGCAAACAGGCGCGCAGGCTTCAGGTGTGACCGGCTGCCGAAAATCTCATGATCGGGTTTGAAACGCAGCTTCGTGCCGCGCCGGTTGGGCGCTGCGCCGAGCTTTTGCAGGTTGCCTAGCGGCGTGCCGCGTTCAAAATTGAGACCCCACAAGATCCGGTCGCGCGCCACTTCCACCTCAACCCGCTCTGACAGCGCGTTGACGACGGAAATGCCGACGCCGTGCAGGCCGCCGGCGGTCTGGTAGGACTTGTCCGAGAACTTGCCACCCGAATGCAGTGTGGTCATCACGATTTCCAGCGCCGACTTGCCGGGGAATTTCGGGTGCTCGTCCACCGGGATGCCGCGGCCATTATCGGTCACGCTGACAAACCCGTCCTCATCAAGGCGTACCTCGATACGGTCAGCATGGCCGGTGACAGCCTCGTCCATCGCATTGTCCAGCACCTCGGCAAAGAGGTGGTGCAAGGCGCGCTCATCGGTGCCGCCGATATACATGCCCGGCCGCTTGCGCACCGGCTCCAGCCCCTCCAGCACCTCGATGGCGGACGCGTCATACCCGCCGGGCGGCGCAACGGACGGCGCTGCTGATGGGGCAGGGGCGGGGCTCGCCTTAACGGACTCGGGCCGGGGTTCCGGGCGCGGCTCCGCCCGCGGGGCGGGCGAGGCCGGTTTTGGGGCAGGCGCGCCGCCGCCAAACAGATCGTTTTGCGAATCGTGGGTCATCGCCGGCCACCATGCCCGATCCGGCATGTTGCGGGAAAGCGCGAAGGTCCGTTCCTAGCTGCGGAACCAGCCGCGGCGGGGACAGGAGCGCAGTTGCGAATCATAGCGCCGCGCGTCGGCCTCCACCTGGCTGGCGGCGCGTTGCAGCCAGGCCTTGGAGCGGTGGGTGCCCCGGTTATAACCGCCATGGCCCTCATGATAGGCAAAATAGAGATTGCGCGGATCATCCAGCGAGATGTTTGACAGGCGACGGCTCATTGAGGCGTACCAGCCGATGAAATCCACCGCATCGGCGAAATTGGTACGCCGGGCCGAGCGGTTGCCAGTGTCATTGCGATACCAGTCCCAGGTGGCGTCCAGTGCCTGCGCATAGCCTCTTGCCGAACTCTGGCGCGGGCCGGGCAGCACGATGAGACGGCGCGTGCGGGGAGGGCGGGCATTGGCCTGAAAGCTGCTCTCGCGCTTTACGAAGGCGAGCTGCGTGCCCTGAGATATGCCCCAGCGGCGCTCGGCGCGCTCGGTCGCGCGCCGCCAGGCAGGGTACTGGGCAAAGATCGAGCAGGCGTTTTCCGGCTGGGCGGGCGGCGCACGATGGCTGCACGCCGCCGCCGCAAGCAGCACAAATGCCAGAATGAGAAGTGAGCGGACCAGAACCATGGCCGGACTTTGCCCGGCCATGGTTAAGGCTTTTTAACGCTGCCTAGAAATTCATCCGCAGGACGAGGCGCAGCACGTGGCTGATATAGTCGTCACGCATGTCTGCATCATAGGCGAAGGTGAACGTCGTGTACTCCGAACCCGCCGAGAGGCCGAACCCGGCCAGAAGGCCCGCGCTGGGCATCTCCGAGGCCCTCAGCGTGAACGGTGTGCCGTTCTCACCAAAGCGAGCCGTGGTCGTCGTTGAATTACCCGAGAAATCACCGCGATAGCCGACGCGGGCATAAGGCAGCCACCAGCTTCCTGCGCGGCGGAACATGCGCCCCGCCGTCAGCGTGGCTCCGCCCGTCAGGGCAGATGTCGTGCGGCTGTCCACGAAGAGCGCCAGTTCCTCAGGCGTGCTGCCTTGCGCAATTTCGTTGAAGCCGTCTTCATTGATGGAGAGCCAGGTCAGGGCAAGCTCAGGACGGACCACCCAGTTACCCATCTCGAAGTCGCGGCCCGCCTGGGCAGCAATCGAGTAGTGCCAGCCGCTCCACGAGGCCGTGGTGTTGCCGCCGAAATTGCCAATCGAAATCAGACGATTGGTCTCAAACCGGTCGATGCCGATGGAAGCTGAGATCGAGGCGTCCACTGTCCCGAGATCGGCAGCAGCATAAGCGGAGAACTGGCCCATCAGCGCCGTCATCGGCTCATGAGGCAAGCCGACCTGTTCAATCGTGCTCGCAGCCCCTGCCATCGTCACGCCTACGGCGTAAAACGGCCCCAGAGGCCTGTCGAGGCCAACCGCGAGACCGACACCATGCCCGCGATAACCCGGTCCGAATGTCGTTTCGGCACGGTCCGCGAAATATCCAAATTCCTGGATCCACATCCCGGCCAGCTGGTCAGGAGACAGGCGCGCATTGCGCAGGCGGGTAGACAGTGCACCTGCTGCAGCATCGTGGGCCGCCAAGGCAAACTGGATCGCGCTGGCTGCGTATTCAGGCAGAAGCTGGTCGTAGGCGCGGTAGAAGCTGTCTGCATCGCGGATCGAAGCAATGGCATTGCCCAGTGAGGTTACGTCTTCGAACAGGCTTATCGCTGCGTCATAAACAACCGCCCGGTTGGCATCGAGGCCGATCTCATCAGCCGTTTTGCGGGTCAGGCTCAGAACCAGGGCGTTGTCGTCGCCGGAAGCACGTTCGAGCGAGGCATTATAGAGGAAGGGCGTGTCTACTGCTTCTAGGATCACGTCATCTTCGGCAATCGTAAGCGTGCCGGCGGAGAGAACCTGGAAGGTGCGCCCTGCGCCGACCAGCTCTGACAAGGATACGGTCAGCTCGGAACCTTGTTCAAAGCTGATGGCGCCACTGGCCACGAGAGTGTCATTCGCCCCGGAGTCTCCGCCAAGCACCAGATTCAGCACAGCTCCATCACCAAAGCGCGCGCTGGTGATGTTCATCTGCTCGGTCAGACCGACACTCAACGAGCCATTTTCCACGTCGATGGTCAGCTGTCCGGTGCTGGAATTAATGCGGCCGTCAAACTCTGCGTCTCGCAATACGAACTGGTTATTGCCAGCCCCGAACAGGATGTTGCCGATTATCCGGCCCGCCAGCAGTTCGACAATATCATCGCCATCACCAAGCAAAATGTCGCCAGAGATGACCGGAGATGCCGCATCCTCGTCATCGCTTTGCGACTGCCGGATGGTCAAGCCGGCATGATGATCACGGGCGTCAATGGCGATCAGTTCGTTTTGACCCGCCACGTTCGAAGTTTGAGTAACTGCAGAAATGACGCCGGTATTGTCTATCAGGCCAAGCTGATTGGATTGGACGAGAATGCCGGTTCCGCGGTGGCCTTCGCCAAGTGCCTGCGCGCTGATGGTGCCCGAGTTTACGATTGAACCGATATTGGCTCCCGCTTCGATGTTTACTGCCGTGGCAGATCCTGCGCCGGGGCCGGGGGGGTCGGCAAATCCGTCATCCTCGAAGCCGGCAAACGACGTGGCTGTGATCGCGCCCGAATTTGTAATGGTTGCCATCTCGGCACCGAGACCGATGCGGATGGCTTCAGCATGTGCGTCGTAGGCCTGCGCTGTTATGGCGCCTGTGTTCTCCAAGCCTCCAGCGGCGAGAACCGCCGCGTGAATTGTGCCATTCTCGTCACGGCCGGCAATAAGAAGCGCGAGTGAGTCTACACCGTCAAACACGCCGGTTGATCTGATCCGCCCATCGTTAACGAACCCGAATCCGCGCTCCTCCAGGACGGTATCGCCTTCCTCGGCTTCGTCGCTCGTGTCAGGCACCTCGTAAACAACCTCGCCAAGGCTGATACCCGAACTGGCGCCTTCCTCGGGACGAATCTGCATGGCTGGTTCAGAACCGGTTCCGAAAACATCGCCGCCTGTCGACCCACCTACCTGGGGCGGCATGATAAAGACGCCTTCCCGGATAGATCCGGCAATGATCACCGCGCCCTGCGACAAACGCGTGTTTTCGGCGATTTCACCGGCCGCAAGATCACGGTCTGCAAGCTGTTGGAATACAGCCCGCGACGCCCGGTCGCTAATCCGGAATCCGTTTGCTTGTACCGTGCCGCCGATCTGAAGTGCGCCATCAATGTCGGCGTTGACCCCCAGACCGGTGGTTCCTGCGCCACGTGCCTGGACAAGCCCTCCGGCACCGATGCGGACATCTCCGCTGATGTCGGCATCGATAGCCAGCGCGGTCGAACTTTCACCGGTCATGGAGATCGTGCCGGTTACGGAAAGATTGCCATCCAGCGGAGCAGCAACATGCACGCCGTAGGAATCCTGACCGACAACCACAACATTCGACCCGGGACGGATAACGACATCGCCGGTAAACGCCGCACCGCCGGGCGATCCTACCAGAATGCCCGTCTTTCCAGTCTCGTCGGTGAGGGAATCAATAGCCTCATCAACCGGTGCGCCGGAACGGACATCTTCGTCACGCAGGCTTAGGCTGCCCGCATGGATCAGCCCGCCTTCGCGTCCGCTCTCCAAGTGAATGCCGACCGCGCCATCCTGGTCCTCCACATTGATCTGTGACCCCGCGCGCGTTTCGAGCGTGTTGTCGGAATCAACAACCACAGCCGGGCCGGGATTATCGGTCAGAGTGACCCGTCCGGACGAGGTGATGACAATATCGCCCGACGTTGACGTGCGCACCGGGCTGGTGCGCTCATCGCTGATTTCTTCGTCAGCAAGGGCTGGCGCACTGGCCAGCACGAGAACAGATGCTGCAGCAAGCAGGCGACGGCGCATGGATACCCTCCGGCGGACTTCCCCTATGGCCGCAATACCGGCCTTCTAGTCTGCAAGACTCTTAGACGATGCGTTAGTCGCCGTCGACCACCCAGACGCGCTTGTAATCTTTCGATGACAGTCACGAAAAAGCCCGCCGGAAAACCGGCGGGCCTGTCCGTGTTGCAAGGCCGGTCAGCCTAGCACTTGTAGTAGAGATCGAACTCCACCGGGTGGGGGTGGTGCTCGATCCGGCTGACCTCTTCCATCTTCAGCTCGATGTAGGCATCGATCTGGTCGTCATCCATCACGCCGCCCTTTTTCAGGAACCCACGGTCGGCATCCAGATTCTCCAGCGCCTCGCGCAGATTGCGGCTGACGGTGGGAATGTCCTTCAGCTCTTCGGGCGGCAGGTCGTAGAGATCCTTGTCCATGGCGTCGCCGGGATGGATCTTGTTGGCAATGCCATCAAGACCGGCCATCAGCAGCGCCGTGAAGGTGAGGTAGGGATTGCCGGCGGGATCGGGGAAGCGCGCTTCGATGCGCTTGCCCTTGGGTGAGCCGACATAGGGGATCCGGATGGAGGCCGAGCGGTTGCGGGCCGAATAGGCCAGCAGGACCGGCGCTTCATAGCCTGGAACCAGACGCTTGTAGGAGTTGGTGGTCGGGTTGGCGAAGGCGTTGATCGCCCGTGCGTGCTTGATGATGCCGCCAATATAGTAGAGGCACATCTCCGACAGATCGGCGTATTTCTCCCCGGCAAACATCGGTTTGCCGTCTTTCCAGATGGACTGGTGAACGTGCATGCCCGAGCCATTGTCGGCATAGACCGGCTTGGGCATGAAGGTGGCCGTCTTGCCGTAGGACGCGGCCACGTTGTGCACGATGTACTTATAGAGCTGCATCCGGTCGGCCATGGTCAGCAGGGTGGAGAATTTCATCCCCAGCTCGTGCTGGCTCGGTGCCACTTCGTGGTGGTGTTTTTCCGGCTCAAGACCCAGCTCGCGCATGACGGCGAGCATTTCGGTGCGCATGTCCTGAGCGGAATCGATCGGCGGGACGGGGAAGTAGCCGCCCTTCGGGCCGGGCCGGTGGCCCAGATTGCCGCCTTCCATCATGGTGCCGGAATTATAGGGACCTTCCTCGGAGTCCAGCACATAGCCGGTCTCGTTCTGGGCGGTTTTCCAGCGTACATCGTCAAACACGAAGAATTCGGCTTCCGGGCCGAAATAGGCCGTGTCGCCCACGCCGGCGGAGGCGAGATAGGTCTCGGCCTTCTTCGCCGTGGTGCGCGGATCGCGGTTATAGGGCTCGCCCGACACCGGATCATAGATGTCGCAGAATACCGCCAGGGTAGGCTCCTGGAAGAACGGGTCAACAAAGGCGCTCGCCGTATCGGGCTTGAGTACCATGTCGGACTCGTTGATTGCCTTCCAGCCGGAGATGGAAGAGCCATCGAACATCTGGCCGTCCTCGAAGAAGTCCGCGTCGACCATAGACTTGTCGAAGGTCACGTGCTGCAGCTTGCCCCGCGTGTCAGTGAAGCGCAGATCCACATACTCGATATTCTCGTCCTTGATCTTCTTCAGAATGGCATCTGACATGGGGCAGGTCCTCTCGGTCTAAGGTGCTGGCGCGGGGCCGCGCCGTTTAGGGTATGGCGTTCAGCGTCCGCCCTACAGGGCGTCGTCGCCGGTTTCGCCGGTGCGGATGCGGATGGCGGTCTCGACGGGCAGGATGAAAATCTTGCCATCGCCGATACGCCCGGTCTGGGCGGCGTTCTGTATGGCCTCGACCGCCGCATCCACGCGGCCATCGGGGATCACCAGCTCGATCTTTATCTTGGGCAGGAAGTCGACCACGTATTCCGCGCCGCGATAGAGCTCGGTATGGCCTTTCTGCCGGCCGAAGCCCTTTGCTTCGGTCACGGTCAGGCCCTGCAGGCCGATTTCCTGAAGGGCTTCCTTCACGTCATCGAGCTTGAAGGGCTTTATGATTGCCTCGATCTTCTTCATGAAGCAGGTCTCCTTGATGGCGGTGACGCTTAGCGATGACTTGGCCCGCCTCAAGGCAAACCATCCGGCCGGAGGCTTGCCCGGACAGGTGTGCTTAAAAGTGAGGCGCGAATGTTGAACATGCGGGCAATTGCCTTCGGGGCGCTGTCGGGCGAACTGCTCACCACGGCGCAGATCCGCGCAGCCGATGCCCATGCCATCAAGGCAGGGGTGGCGGGCATTTCACTGATGGAACGGGCCGGGGCCGCCGTTGCTTCGGCCATCATGTCCCGCTGGGCAGCGCGCGCCGCCGCGATCCTCTGCGGGCCGGGCAATAATGGCGGGGATGGTTATGTCGTCGCGCGCCGGCTTAGCGAAGCGGGGTGGCCGGTTGAGGTGTTCGTGCTTGGCGATCCCGCGGCCCTCAAAGGCGATGCGGCGCACATGGCAGGGCTGTGGGAGGGCACGGTCAGGCCGCTGGATTCGTTCAAGGCGGAGCGTTTCGGGCTGGTGGTTGATGCGCTGTTTGGTTCGGGTCTCTCAAGGCCGCTGGACGGCATGGCCCGGAAGGCCGCCAGAAGCCTCTGTGAGAGCGATTGCGTGGTTGTGGCGGTCGATGTGCCCAGCGGCGTGAACGGCGATGAGAGCGGCTCTGAGGGGCCTTGCGTGAAGGCTGATCTCACGGTCACGTTTCACCGGCTGAAACCCGCCCATCTCTTTCATCCGGCGCGCGCGTCCTGCGGCGAGATCGTGCTGGCCGATATTGATATCCCGGATGGCTGGCGCGAGGGGGCAGGCGCTCTGCCCGAAATCGTCCAGCTGCCGCGCCTCACGCTTCCCGAGACCGGCCATGACGGCGCGGCGCACAAGCACGGCAAGGGCCGCTTGTGCGTACTGGCCGGGCCGCCAGGCGCCACGGGTGCAGCGCGGCTGTCTGCCACGGCGGGGCTCAAAGCCGGGGCAGGGCTGGTCACGCTGCTCTGCCCGCCGGCTTCTCTGATGGAGGCGGCCAGTGCCAGCCTCGCCGTGATGACCAAATCCGTCCGCGAGGAGGATTTCAGGGACACGCTTGCCGCCAACCGCGCCAGCGCGCTGGTGATGGGGCCGGGCGCCGGACTCAATGAAACGCTCAAGGCCCGCGTGCTGGCAGCGCTTTCCACCGGCATGCCAATCGTGCTCGACGCCGATGCCTTGAGCGTGTTCGCGGATGATCCGAATGTGCTGTTTGCCGCTCTGCATGACCGTGCCGTTCTGACGCCCCATACAGGTGAGTTCGAGCGGCTCTTTCCCGGTCTTCTTGACGCCAGCGCAAGCCCTGTCGATGCCGCCAGAGCCGCAGCGGCGCAATCGGGCGCGATCGTGCTGTTGAAGGGGCCTGCCACAGTGATTGCGCACCCCGATGGCCGCGTGGCGGTGAATATCCATGCCAGCGCTCGCCTCGCCACGGCGGGCAGTGGCGATGTGCTGGCCGGGCTCATCGGCGCGCTGCTAGCGCAAGGCATCGTACCGTTCGAGGCGGCGCAGTCAGCCGCCTTCTTTCATGGTGAGGCGGGCTATCACCTGCCGCCCGGCGGCACGGCGGAAGACCTTCTGGACATCCTGCCGGGCGTGCTGTCCCGCCTGAGCGCGGAACAGGACCGGCTGGCAGCGCTGGCACGGCTGAAACCGCCCGCCTGAAGAGCTAGCCGAGCCGGTTCCGCCCGGCTATAGGCTTTAGCCAAGCCCGTCTCACTGATTTGCCTCCTCGAAAGTACCCCCCATGCCCGAAATGAGCCCGCCAGACACGTCCAGTTCCCGTACCGACGAAGAGGCACTGGAATTTCACCGGGCCGACCCTCCGGGCAAGCTGGCGCTGGCACCCACCAAGCCGATGGCGACCCAGCGCGATCTGGCGCTCGCCTACAGCCCCGGTGTCGCTGCACCGGTGAAGGCGATTCACGCCAATCCTGACGCGGTTTACGACTACACATCCAAGGGCAATATGGTCGCCGTGGTGTCCAACGGCACGGCCATTCTGGGCCTGGGCAATCTCGGGCCCCGTGCCTCCAAGCCAGTGATGGAGGGCAAGGCGGTCCTCTTCAAGCGGTTCGCCGATATCGATGCCTTCGACATCGAAGTGGATTACGAAGATCCGGAGAAGTTCATCGATTGCGTTGCCGGGTTCGGGGATAGCTTCGGGGGCATAAACCTCGAAGACATAAAATCTCCGGAATGCTTTGAAATCGAAGCGAAACTGCGCGAGCGCCTCGATATTCCGGTGTTCCATGATGACCAGCATGGCACGGCCATTATCGCGGCTGCGGGCCTGATGAATGCCTGCCATCTCACCAACCGCCGCTTTGAGGACATCAAGGTGGTGCTGGTGGGGGCAGGGGCGGCGGGCCTTTCCGTGCTGGAGCTGATCAAGTCGCTCGGTGTTCAGCACGACAATGTCACCATCGTGGACGTAAACGGCGTGGTGCATGACGGCCGCGATGATCTCCATCCGCGCCTTGCCGCCCATGCGCGCAAGACAGACCGGCGCACGCTCGCAGACGCCATGGCGGACGCAGACGTGATGCTGGGCCTCTCCGCAGGCGGGATCGTCAGCCAGGACATGGTGAAGTCCATGGCCGCTGATCCGATCATCTTTGCCATGGCCAATCCGACACCGGAAATCATGCCCGACGAGATCAAGGCGGTGCGCTCTGACGCGATCATCGCTACGGGCCGGTCCGATTTCCCCAATCAGGTCAACAACGTGCTGGGCTTTCCTTACATCTTCCGGGGTGCGCTCGATGTGCGCGCCACCACGATCAATGAGGAGATGAAACTGGCCGCCGCCCGCGCGCTCGCCGATCTCGCCCGTACCGATGTGCCCGACGAAGTCGCAGAGGCCAACCGTTCGGGCCAGATCCGTTTCGGGCGGGACTATATCATCCCGTCACCTTTCGATCCGCGCCTGATCTCCTTCGTGCCGCCCTATGTGGCCAAGGCTGCGGTGGAGAGCGGTGTGGCGCGCCTGCCTCTGCCCGAAGAGGGCACAGGTTACCGCGCGCGCCTCGCCCAGCGGCTTGATCCGACAGCGGCCCTGCAGCAGCGCATCACCCAGGCCATCAAGGCCGAGCCCAAGCGCATCGTGTTTGCCGAAGGTGAGGAGCCGAGCGTCATCCGCGCCGCTGCCGCCTTTCAGGCGCAGGGCCTCGGCACGCCCGTCCTCGTGGCGCGCGAGAAGGTCGCTGAAGCGAATATGAAGGAGCTGGGCATTGATCCCGGCTCGCTGGAAATCTGGAATGCACGCCTGTCGGACCAGAACCCGGACTATGTCGACTTCCTCTATGAGCGCATGCAGCGCCGGGGCTATCTGCGCCGCGACGTACAGCGCCTGGTCAATAATGACCGCAATGTCTTCTCCGCCTGCATGCTGCGCTTTGGCGATGCCGACGGGATGGTGACCGGCGTCACGCGCCATTTCATGAACACGCTTGGCGATATCCGGCTGGTGCTGGATCAGGCTCCGGGCGGGCGCCTGATGGGGCTGTCCATCGCGGTGTCGCGCGGGCGCACGCTCGTCATTGCCGATACCAATGTCACCGAATTTCCCGAGGCGCCGGAACTGGCCGATATCGCCGAGGGTGCGGCCAAGGCGGCCCGCAAGCTGGGCCTGACGCCGCGCGTGGCGTTTCTGTCTTACTCCACCTTCGGCAACCCGCCGGGATCGCGCACCGAGAAAATCCAGAGCGCGGTCAAGCTGCTCGATGCGCGCGGTGTGGATTTCGAGTATGAGGGCGAGATGGCCGCCGATGTGGCCCTGAACCCCAATCATCGCGAAGCCTACAGCTTCTCGCGCCTGTCCGGCCCGGCCAATGTACTGGTCATGCCTGCGGTGCACTCCGCCTCGATTGCGGTGCGCCTGCTGAAAGCCACGGGCGGAGCGACGGTGATCGAGGGGCTGGTCGTGGGCCTGGAGAAATCGGTGCAGATCGCGCGGCTCGGCTCGCCCGTCTCGGACATCGTGAACCTTGCAGGCATGGCCAGTTTCGACCTTACCCACAGGGCATGACAAAGAATTCATGAGCGCCCTCTGGCGGCTTCCGGCAACGCACCCTAATTGAGGGGGCCTTCCTCCCGGCCGGACCCCGACAATATGGCAGCTACCCGCAAGAATCGCGACCTGACGCAGGGGCCGGTATTCGGCCATATGATGCGCATGGTCATCCCGATGAGCTTTGGCATCGTGGCCATGATGCTGGTCGGGATTGTCGATGCCTACTGGGTCGGCCGTCTCGGTACGGTGGAACAGGCCGCCGTGCAGTTCGTCTTCCCGATGACCATGGCCGTGATGAGCATTGCCATCGGCCTTGGCGCAGGCGCGGTCTCGGTCGTGGCGCGCGCTGCCGGGCGCGGCGATGGCGAACGGACCAAACGTGTGGCCACCGACGCGGTGGTGCTCGCCCTCATCGTGACGGCCATAACATCAGCCATCGGCATTGCGCTGGTCGACCCGATCTTCCGCCTGATGGGCGCGACCGATGCGATGATGCCCCATGTGCGCGACTATATGGTGATCTGGTTTGCCGGGATCATCTTCATGGTCGGCCCGATGATCGCCAGCAACATTCTTCGGGCGCTGGGTGATGCGATCCTGCCAAGCGTGATCATGATCATCGCGGCGGTGCTGAACATGATCCTCGATCCCATCCTGATCTTCGGGCTGGGGCCGATCCCCGCGATGGAGGTGCAGGGTGCGGCGCTGGCCACGCTGATCGCCAATCTGGTCGTCTTCATCGTCGCCATGGCGATCATGATCTTCCGCGAAAAGATCATCGACCTGTCCTGGCCGGGCTTTTCTGAAATGGTCTGGAACTGGCGCGAAGTGGCGCGTATCGGCGCGCCGGCGGCCGGCTCCAACATGATCAATCCGATCGCGATGACGCTGGTCTTTGCCGCCGCTGCGCGCTTTGGCGAGCCGGTCGTGGCGGGTTTCGGCGTGGCGGGCAGGGTGGAGGCGCTGGCGCTGATCCCGCTCTTTGCGCTCTCCGGCTCCATCGGCGCGATCACCGGCCAGAATGGCGGGGCGGGGCGCGAGGACAGGGTGCGCGAAGCCTTTCGTTCCGCCTTCCTCTTCTGTGCTGGCTGGGGCGCGGCGATGGCGGTCCTGCTGGCCGTGCTCGCCTATCCGCTCGCCTGGCTGTTCCTGCCGTCAGAGGAGGCGCGCGCCATGGCGCGTCTGACCTGGTGGATCGCACCGGTAACGATGGGCGGCTATGGCATCGCCATGGCCGCCAGCGCCGGGTTTAACGGGCTCGGACGGCCCTTGCTGGGCGTTGCCATCAATCTGATGCGCGGCTTCGGTCTGCTGGTGCCGCTGGTATGGCTTGGATCGACCGCTTTCGGTCCGGCGGGCATGATCAGCGGTTATGCGCTTACCAATATCATCGCAGGCGCGGTGATCGCCTTCCTGGTGCTGCGCTATGCGCCGATGAGCGCGGTGGAGACCAAGACCCGCCCTGTCGTACCGCCGACGCAGGCGGCCAGGGCGGGTGCACCGGTCAGGCCCGGGGAGTGACCATCGTCACCGGACGCCGGATCGCGGTAACCGACCAGATCAGCGCTATAACCCAGCCAATCACTGTCCAGCCGAGCAGCAGATTGGTGAGGAAGATGGCAAACCCATCATGATGGCCGCGCGCCAGCGCGATGATGGTGGGGATGAAGTGACCAACCAGAAGCAGGATGAGGATTTCCATGTGCGGACTCCTTTTATCGATTTTCGATAAAGATAGGATGATTTCTACGCGGCGCAAGTGACAGCTTCGTAATGTTCCCGGCAAGGCGGGTTTGGCGATTCCGCCAAGCACCGGCTAGACCATGAGGCGATACCCGCCGGCAGTTTACGGAAAACCCCATGCGCTACCTCCTTCTGAGCCTTCTGGTGCTGACCGCCACTTTCGCCGGCAGGGCAGATGCGCGTGAGCCCGCCGAAGACGCCCGCGCGGCCTTTGCAGAAGGCCAGGAGCTCTACATCAACCGCGATTATGAGCGCCTGCCGCTGGCCATTGCGCGTTTTGAGGCGGCAGTAGAGCTCGACGAGACCTATGCCGAGGCTTGGGCGGCGCTGGCCATGGCCTATGCGCTGGCCCCGCACTGGGCGATCACGGACCGCGATTATCACGCGCTGGCGGTTGAGGCCGCCGGGCGCGCACTGGCGCTTGAGCCGGACAATGCAGACGCATTGGTCACGCTGGGTAATCTTTCTGGCGAGGCGGGCGAATATGGCGAGGCGATAGAGTTCCTGACCCGAGCCGTGGAGGCCAATCCCGCTCACGTGCCTGCGCGCCTGTTCCGCGGCGATGCCTTGCGCATGCTCGGCTATTTCGAACAGGCGGACGAGGAATACGCAGCGTGCCTTGAGCTGGACCCCACTTTCGTGCGCTGCCTGCACCGGCGCGCCGCCCTCATCCGCGAAGCCGATGCGCAAGGCGATTACCGCGCAGCCTTCTCACAGCTTCTCGAAAGCCGCTTTTCCGACGTGCTGCCGGAGTTTCTGGGCGTGGTGGCAGCTGAGGAGGGCGATATCGCGGTACGTGCGCTCCTGCGCGAATATGTGCGCATATTCCCGGTAGAGGCGCGCTGGCTCGTCGCGCCCATGGCGCGGGCCCTGAGCGATGAGGACTATGACCGCGCGGCGGCTCTGGAACAGGTCGAGGCGCGCCTTGTCGCGGACGGGTTCGATCCGGCCAGCGATGATTACCTCACCATGACCTACCGGCTGGCCTTCCGGGCCTATGATCAGGTGCCTACCCATTTCGCGCTGCCCTGGTACTGGTATCGCGGCTATCCGTGCCTGGAGGGCTCTGACGCCCAGCGCGCGGCCATTATCCGCTTCGGCCTGCCCGATTACTGGCGCGAACACGGCTTCCCGGACCGGTGCGAACCGGTCGGGGAAGATGATTTCGTGTGTGAGTGACAATCACACCGCCGCGTCATTCCGGCTAAAGCCGGAACCCAGTTCTTATTGATGCTTTGCAGGTTCCGCGAGTCGCAGCGGTGACAAGCGATAACAACGGATAGGTCCCGGCTCGGGGGCCGGGACCCCGGTGTTAATCACCTTTCAACCGGGTTCCCGGGCTTGACCCGGGATCCATCACCGGGTTCCGGATAAGGCCGTGCGGCCTTTCCGGAATGACGCCAGCTTGCCGGGCTAAAACCTACCCCACATCGGGGAATTTGTAGTCCTTGTAGATCTCGCGCAGCTTGGTTTTCAGGATCTTGCCTGTCGGGCCGATCGGCATCTGATCGATGAACTCGATGCCTTCGGGCAGCCACCATTTCGGCACGCGCTCGGCGAGAAACTCGCGGATGGAATCGGCCTTCGGTGTGGTGTGCGGCTTGGCCTGGATGACGAGAAGCGGGCGCTCCTGCCATTTCGGGTGCGGCATGCCGACAGCAGCGGCCATCAGCACGTCCGGGTGGCCCATGGCCACGTTTTCCAGATCGATCGAGCTGATCCACTCGCCGCCGGACTTGATCACGTCCTTGGAGCGGTCGGTGATGGTCATATAGCCGTCGGTGTCGAGATAGCCGACATCGCCGGTGCGGAACCAGCCATCATCGGTGAAGGCCTCTGCGCCCGAGCCGCGGAAATAGCTGTCGATGATCCAGGGGCCCCGCACCTGGATATGGCCCGACGATTTGCCGTCGCGCGGCAGCACATTGCCGTCATCGTCCACGGCGCGCATTTCCACGCCATAGATCAGCCGGCCCTGTTTCAGCTTGATCTTGATCTTCTCGTCATCAGACAGGCCGTCGTGCTTGGGCAGGAGCTTGCCGACCGTGCCCAGCGGGCTCATCTCGGTCATGCCCCAGCCCTGCTGCATGTCCACGCCGTATTCGTCCTGATAGGCGCGCAGTAGCGCCTCCGGCATGGCAGAACCGCCCATCAGCACGTTCTCCACGCTGTCGATGCGCTTGCCGCTCTCGCGAAGATACTGCAGCAGGCCGAGCCAGACGGTCGGCACGCCCAGCACCTGTGTGACCTGCTCGCCCTCAATCAGTTCCTGCAGGGATTTGCCGTCCAGCTGTGCGCCTGGCATCACCAGCTTGCCGCCGCCCATGGCCGTCGCATAGGGCACGCCCCACGCATTGACGTGGAACATCGGGACAACCGGCATGATCGTACCGCGCGAGCCAACGCCCAGCACGTCCTGACCGAGGCAGGCCATGGCATGCAGTACGGTGGAGCGGTGGGAATAAAGCGCGCCTTTGGGATCGCCCGTCGTGCCGGACGTGTAGCAGAGGCCGGCGGCCGCGTTCTCGTCGAACTCCGGCCAGTCATAGACCGGCTTGTGATTGGTCAGCAGCGTCTCGTAGACATCCACTTTGGTGGCCATTTCCGGCACATGGCTACTATCGGTCATCACGATGAAGCGTTTGACCGTTTTGCACTTCTTGGCGATGGCATCGATGATCGGGGCGAACTGCACGTCAAAGAAGACATGCTTTGCCTTGGCGTGGTCCAGCATCCAGGCGATCTGGTCGGGCGCAAGGCGTGGATTGACCGTGTGGATCACTGCGCCCACGCCGGATACGGCATAGTAAAGCTCCAGATGGCGGTGCGTGTTCCAGGCGATGGTGGAGATCCGGTCACCGTTCTTCACCTTCATCGGCCCGGTCAGCGCATTGGCCAGACGCTGCGAGCGCTCACGGCAGTCCTTCCAGCCATAGCGGTGAATCTCGCCGGTATCGGGCAGGCGGCTGACGATCTCCCGGCCGCCATGATTATCGGCGGCGTGCTTTAAAATGCCAGAAATCATCAGCTGGCGGTTCATCATCTGCCCAGGCAGCATGGCGTCGTCCTCCCTTGCCCATTTTTCAGGTGTGTACAGGCTTCATGGCCTGCCATACCGTTCCTTGTGAAAGCTGGCGCTATCAAAGGGGGCGCCGCGCTGCGATGCAATACCCTTTGCGCAATACTTCCGTACCGCTGACAGGCGTGGGATAAGCCGCGAGCGGGAGAGGGAGCGCGTTTCATGCAATTGCCGGTGTTTGCCGATGTGGTGGCCGCCTCTACTCGCCTTGAAGGGCTGGCGGTCAGGACGCCCTTGCTGTGGAGCCCGGCGCTGGATGAAGCCGTGGGCGGGCGCGTGCTGATCAAGGCGGAATGCCTGCAGCGTACCGGCTCGTTCAAGTTCCGCGGCGCGTATAACGCGCTCTCGCTCATCCCCGAGGCAGACCGGGCGAAGGGCGTTGTCGCCTTCTCCTCGGGCAATCACGCGCAAGGGGTGGCAGAGGCCGCGCGCCTGCTCGGCATGAAGGCGATCATCGTGATGCCCGCCGACGCACCCGCCATAAAGGCCGCTGGCGTGAAGGCGAGGGGAGCCGAACTGGTCACCTATGACCGCGCGCGAGAGAGCCGTGAGGCAATCGCGGAGCGCATCCGATCGGAAACCGGGGCCACGCTGATCCCCTCCTTTGACCATTTTGGCGTCATAGCCGGGCAGGGGACGTGCGGGCTGGAAATCGCGCAGCAGCTTGAAGAGATGGGCGAGGCGGCAGATCAGCTCGTCTGCTGCGTGGGCGGGGGTGGGCTGATCGCCGGCATCAATCTCGCGCTTACTGAAAAAGCGCCAGGCATCGCCGTCTGTGGCGCGGAGCCGGAAGGCTTTGACGATCACGCCCGCTCGCTCATCTCCGGCAGGCGCGAAAGCAATACGCGCGGCGCGGGCTCGCTGCAGGATGCGCTTCTGTCTCTGGCGCCGGGGGAGCTGACCTTCGCCATCAACCAGCCTCGCCTGAAAGGCGTTGGCGTCGTCAGCGATGGGGAGGCCATGCAGGCCGTCGCCTTTGCCTGGCAGCATTTAAAGCTCGTGATCGAGCCGGGCGGAGCGTGCGCGTTGGCTGCTGTCCTTTCAGGGAAGATCGTAGCGAAGGGCAAAACCACAATCGTGGTCGCCACTGGCGGGAATGTGGACGCGGCCCTGTTTGCGAAGGCGATAGGCGCCTAACTCCCGCCGTCCTCGTCGTCCGTGTCCGGCAGCGGGGCCATGCCCAGCTCCTCGCGGGCTGCGGCGTCGGCGGCCTCAATCTCGGCCAGCTGTTCTTCGGACAGGTGCGGCAGGCTGCGGCGCAGGCCTGCACCGGCGCCCACCATGTCGCGTTCGATCTCCAGCGGCACCGCCGTGTGACCCGCCCGGCGGGACCGGTAGACCTGCAGATTCTCGATCACGCGGTGCACATAATTGCGCGTTTCGGCGAAGGGCAGGCTCTCCACCCAGTCGATCGGATCAATCGCGCCATAGCGCGGATCGCCATATTCCTGCACCCAGCGGCGCACACGCGCGCCACCAGCATTATAGGCCGCCAGCGCCATCACCAGCGAGCCGTCATAATTGTCGACCACCTCCTGAAGGTGGGCCATGCCGAGGCGCATATTGTAGGCCGGATCGTCAGTCAGCCACTCGAACTCGTAAGGCAGGCCCAGCTGGCGGGCCGTCTGGCGGGCGGTTCCGGGCATCATCTGCATGATGCCACGCGCACCGGCCCCGCTGACCGCGCGGGCATCAAACTCTGTTTCCTGCCGGATGACCGACAGGGTGAGGGCAGGGTCTGCCATCATCGGCGCGTCGGTGGGCACCTCGATGACCGGATAGGCGCGTTCAGCCAGGATCATGCCCTGCATGCGTCCGGCCTTGGCCGCGCGCACGGACTCGCGCAGGCGCAGATGGTCGAGCGCGATGTCGGCCAGCATGGCCTGCTCGGCCGGGGTCTCCATGCGCCCTTCCAGATGCGCCGCGAAGGTGCGGAACAGGAAGGTCTGGTTCAGCTCGCCCAGCATGCGCAGGGCTAGCACCTGTTCGCGCTCATTGAAGGCAGCGCGCTCAGCCGCAGAGATGACCGGATCGGGCGGCAGGTCCAGCTGCGCAGCCTCCGGCCCCAAGGCGAGGATGGCCAGCTGGCCGTAATAGGTGGTCACGTGTTCGGCGGCGGCGGCGAAACGTTCGCGGGCCAGCGGGGCATTGCCCGCAGCCTCAGCGGCGCGCCCCTGCCAGTATTTCGCGCGGGAGAGGGACACAGGTGTCCGCACACCCGCTTCCAGCCGGTTGAAATGGGCGAGCGCGTCCTCGGCCTGGCCCAGATGCACCAGCGCCAGCCAGCCGGCCAGGAATTCCGCATCAGCAAAAGCAACGCCTTCGCTCATGCCATTGGACGCGGCCAGCCGGTAGGCGGTCGCATGATCGCCAGAGCGCATCAGATCGAGAATGATCAGCTTGCGCTCCGTCCACATCGCTTCCAGCGCTGCCGTGTTGTGGTATCCGTCCGGCAGGTCGAGAGCGAGATCGAGCGCGCCCGAGGTGTTGCCCGCCCGGCGGCGCCAGCGCGTGCGCTCGAAAACAAGACCGGGATTGTTCGACAGGCTGGAGGGCACGGCATTGACCGCCGCGTCCACACCCGAGCCGCGTGCGGCAAGGCGGATACGCGCATCGGCCAGCTGGCGTTCGCCCGCGCTCAGTTGCGGCAGAAGCGCGCTGGCGAGGCTGCGCTGACCCGCCCAGAGCAGGAAGTCGACGCGTTCTGCATGGTCTTCACGGGTGAGAAAATCGCCATGGCGGCGCAGCACCCGGCTCTGATTGGTCTGGCGCAGGGACTGGGTGCGCCAGGCTTCTCGGATCTGTTCAACGCCTTCATCGCGCCGCCCAAGATCCATCAGCGCCTCGCCCCAGGCGATACGGCCTTCGCCGGTCAACGGCTCGCGATTGTTGAACCAGCTATGGACCAGATCCGCACCCAGGCCGGATTCGGCGAGCTTCCATTCCGCTTCGCGCTGGATGGCCGCCTCACGGGGCCAGCCATCGAGTTCTTCCAGCGCCAGCTGCAGCTCGGTGAAAATCGCGCGGGCATCAGAGGTCGCCATCCGCCAGAGCAGAAGATTCCGGGCAACCGGGTGGGTAAGATCGTGACGCGCCTCGCGTACAAAGCTCCAGTCTCCGGCATCAGCCGCGCGCAGGCCCCGGCGCAGCAGCGCGAAATCGGCGTCATTGAGGATCGCCGAATGATTGGGCATGGGCGGTTTGACACGCGGAACGGGCACGGATGCCTGTGCCTGTGCAGCAAGTACAAGAGTGCTAAGGGCGATAACAGCGGCGCGAAGCAGCATGGGTGTGTCAGACCTTCTGGCGGCAGGCAGATCGATAGCGTCCATCAGAAGCGGCGTGCTGTCCACAGTGATTGCAGGTGCTTGGCGGCTGCAAGCGCAATCGATATGGTCCGCGCCCTTCTGATGGCTCATTCAACTCGGCAGAGGCCTTGCAAATCATGTTCCGCGGTTCGTTTACAGCGTTGATCACTCCCTTCCGCTCCGGCCAGCTGGACGAGGCGGCGCTGAAAGCCGTGATCGAACATCAGATCGCGAACGGCACCCATGGGCTGGTACCCGCCGGCACGACGGGGGAGTCCCCCACCATGAGCCATGCCGAGCACCGGCGTGTCATTGAGATCACGGTGGAGACCGCAGCGGGCCGTGTGCCGGTGATCGCGGGCACCGGCTCGAACAACACGACCGAGGCGATAGAGCTGCACAAGTTCGCCAAGAGCGTCGGTGCGGATGCCGGCCTTGTGGTCGCGCCCTATTACAACAAGCCCTCGCAGGACGGGCTGCTGGCGCACTATCACGCGATTGCCGACGCGGTGGACCTGCCCATCTTCGTCTACAACATTCCCGGCCGGTCCATCGTGGATATCTCGGTAGAGACGATGGCGCGTATCGCCTCGCATCCGAATGTGATCGGGGTGAAGGACGCGACCGGCGAGGTGGAGCGTGTCAGCCGCCACCGCAATGCCATCGGACACGATTTCATCCAGCTCTCCGGCGAGGATGCGAGCGCGCTCGGCTATAACGCCCATGGCGGGCATGGCGTGATCTCGGTTACGTCCAATGTCGCTCCGGCCCTGTGCGCGCAGTTCCAGACCGCCTGCCTTGAAGGGCGCTGGGATGAAGCACGCGAGATCAATGACCGGCTGATGCCGCTGCATGACGCGCTTTTCTCCGCACCGAGCCCGGCGCCGGTGAAGTATGCCGCCTCGCTGCTTGGTCTTTGCGAACCCGATGTCCGCCTGCCGCTGGTGGAAAGCCCCGATGCGGTGAAATCGCGCGTGCGCGAGGCGATGAAGGGGCTTGGCCTGATATGAGCAAGGATGACGGCAAGGGCGTAATTGCCGTCAATCGGCGGGCGCGCTTTGATTACGAGATCGAGGACACGCTGGAAGCGGGCCTGCAGCTTGTCGGCACCGAAGTGAAATCCCTGCGTCAGGGCCGGGCCAATATCGCCGAGGCCTATGTCAGCGTGGAGCGCGACGGCGCGCTCTATCTGATCAATTCGGATTTCCCCCCGTATGAGGGCGGCAACCGGTTCAATCACGAGCCGCGCCGTCACCGTAAGCTGCTATTGCACAAGAAGCAGATCGGTCAGCTGGCCGGCGCTGTCCAGCGGGACGGGCGCACCATCATTCCGCTAAGGCTCTATTTCAATGATCGCGGGCTTGCCAAGCTCCTGATTGGCCTCGCCAAGGGCAAGAAGACCATCGACAAGCGCGAAACCATCAAGCAACGCGAGTGGAACCGCTCCAAGGCGCGGCTGATGAAGGATTTCGGGTAGGGGACATCAAGATGTCAGCCGCTGGCCCGAACCCAAGGGCGCCGTGTCTGATAGATGAGTGGTGCTGCGGGCCCGTTACGGCGCGCCTCAATCAGCTTTCGTCTCTCCAGATGACGTATCGCGTTCTGTATAGACGATTTTGACAGGCCGGTTTCGCTGGCAAGTGTCTGAAGACTGGCCGCGCAGCGTCCGCCGGGCCTGGCTGCAAGCCACAAATAGAGAATGAACGCTGACGGTGCCCGGTCATGCCCGACAAGGTCGCGCATCAATACGTTGATGACATGGGAGTCGAGGGTTACACCGGGCATAGTAATAGTTGCTATAGTATCCATTGACCGAATTGCCAATGCGAAATGCCATGGGTATTTGCGCTCCAGACTTTTCAAGGAGGCAATTACATGATCACGCATGTGAAGTTCGTTTCCCTGCCGGTACGCGATCAGGACGAGGCGCTGGCATTCTGGACCGAAAAGGCCGGTCTGCGCCTTCTGACCGATCAGCCGATGGGCGAGCACCGCTGGATCGAGCTTGGAATTGGTGACAGCCCGACCAGGCTGGTGCTGTTTCCTGCGCAGGATAACGAGGGTGCGGACACACCCTTTGCCGCATCATTGGCTTGCGACGATGTCGAGGCAACGTACCGCCAGCTCGGCGCACGCGGCGTGGAGTTCACCCAAGCGCCGAAGAAGGAGCATTGGGGGGAGTACGCCGTGTTCAATGACAGTGACGGCAACAGCATCATGCTGAGTTCGCGATAGCGTCGCTGCCGCGCTCGGCAGTTTACTGTGTTAGCCCTGACCTAAAGCCGCGCCTTTGCCGCCTCGAACACCGCGTGGAACATCGGCTCGGTCAGGCGGCCCGTATTCGTGTTGTACCGGGAGCAGTGATAGCTGTCGATCAGGGTGAGGGCGCCTTGTGGTCCCTGAACCTCGTGCTCTGCGCCGTGGGCGAAAGTGTAGGCGGAGGGCTTGAGGCCCAGCGTGCGCAGCGTGTTCTCATGCGCGATCCGGCCGAGCGCGATCATCACTTTGAGATTGGGCAGGGCCGCGATCCGGGAAGCCAGAAACGGACGGCAATTGGCCATTTCCTCGCCCACCGGCTTGTTCTGCGGCGGCGCGCAGCGCACGGCATTGGTGATCATCGCATCGTGCAGCGTCAGGCCATCGTTCGGATCGGCCTTATAGGTGCCTTTTGAAAAGCCGTACTGCTCCAGCGTCGCGTAGAGCAGATCGCCCGCCCAGTCGCCGGTGAAGGGCCGGGCGGTGCGGTTGGCTCCAGTGCGGCCCGGTGCCAGCCCCACGATCAGAAGGCGCGCGCTCGCGTCACCGAAGGACGGTACCGCTCCATTGAACCAGCCCGGCTCCAGACGGGCGTTTTCCTCACGATAGGCGACAAGGCGGGGGCAGAGCGGGCAATCGGCGCGCGGCTCGGCCGGGACCTCAAGCGTCATCGTCTTCGTCAGGTGTTGCGGGGACGAAGTCCTCGCGGGCGCGGCGTTCGCGGCCCACAAGACGGCCAAGCTCTGCCAGCTCGATGAAGTTGTCGGCCTGGCGGCGCAGATCATCCGCGATCATGGGCTGCTGGGATTTCAGCGTGGAGACGACCGAAACCCGCACGCCCTTGCGCTGGACGGCCTCGACAGCCTTGCGAAAGTCCCCGTCGCCGGAGAACAGGATGATGTGGTCCAGATAGTTCGAGGCCTCGACGATATCGACGGCAATCTCGACATCCATATCGCCCTTCACGCGGCGCCGGCCGTTCTCGTCGGTGTATTCGCGCGCCGCCTTCGTCACGACGTGGAAACCGTTATAGTCCAGCCAGTCCACCAGCGGGCGGATCGGCGTGTAGTCGTCGTTTTCCAGCAATGCGGTGTAATAATTGGCCCGCGTCAGGCGTCCGCGCTTGCGGAATTCTTCCAGCAGCTTGCGGTAATCAATGTCGAAATCGAGCGCGCGGGCTGCGGAGTAGAGGTTGGCACCGTCGATGAACAGGCCGATACGCTCATTGGGATAAAATGTCATGGGGCTCCTCGATGGGGCTAATGGCTGATTGAAATAGGCACAGTTTATCTTGCGTATCTATATCGCTTTTGGCTCAAACAAAGGGCTTAAATCCACAAAATCGCAGGATGTGCTGAAAAATGCGCTCGCGGCGCTAGCCGAGCAGGCGGTCACGGTGGAGGCCGTGTCGCGCTTCTGGCATTCGCCTGCCTGGCCCGATCCGTCTGATCCGGCTTATGTAAATGCCGTGGCGCGCGTCAGCACTGCGCTCGATCCGCTACATCTTCTGGCGCTGCTGCACGATATCGAGGCCCGCTTCGGGCGCGAGCGCCGTGTGGTGAACGCTCCGCGTACGCTGGACCTGGACATCATCGACTATGAGGGCCGCGTCAGCGCGCCGGGCGAAGCGCCCATCCTGCCCCATCCGCGCGCTACACGGCGTGCCTTCGTGCTTCTGCCCCTGCGCGATATCGCGCCGGACTGGACCGATCCGGCGAGCGGTGAGGGGATCGATGCCCTAATCTCCCGGCTTGATGCCGCCGACATTGAAGCCACGATACCTGTTTCCTGAATGACATTGTGCAGCGCAGCGCCATGCTTGAAGCGGCGGGCGCGCTAGGGTATCAGAAGGGTTCGCTTTATACCCCCGACCCCGTTTTGTGATTTGGGAGCGTCCACGCTCATGGCCCGCGTTACCGTTGAAGACTGCATCGAGAAAGTTCCGAACCGCTTCCGCCTTGTGCTGCTGGCGGCCCATCGTGCACGCAATATCGCTGCCGGTTCGCAGCTTCTGCTTGATCGCGACAACGACAAGAACCCGGTCGTGGCGCTTCGTGAGATCGCCGATGAGAAGCTGGACCTTGAGGTCCTCTCCGAGAGCCTCGTTTCGGGCCTGGAGCGCGTAATCCCGGCTGACGAGGACGAGGAAGAGGCCCGCGCCGAGGGTGAGACCCCGCGCGCCCTTCCAGCCCCTGAAATGGATGAGGCGGCCATGCTGCGCGCCCTGCAAAGCGATCGGGACGGGCCGGCAGACGGCCGTCTGTAAACTTTGGAAGGGGCGGCAGTCAGCGCTCCGTCTGAAGCGCCTGGCGCCATCCCAAGCGCGGATGACCTCATTGCGCGCGTCAAGTCCTACCATCCCGGTGCTGATGGCGAGCTGATACGGCGCGCCTACGAATACTCGCGCGAAAAGCATGCGCACCAGAAGCGCCATTCCGGGGAGCCCTATTACGGGCACACCGTGGCCGTGGCGATGCTGTTGGCCGAGCTGCATCTTGACGTCGCCACCGTCTGCACCGGCCTCCTGCACGACACGGTGGAGGACACCGAGGCCACGCTGGAGGAAATCGCCGAGCTGTTTGGCGAGGACGTCGCCCGGCTGGTTGATGGGGAGACCAAGCTCAGCCAGATGGAGCTGGTGTCCCAACGCACCCGGCAGGCGGAAAACTTCCAGAAGCTTGTTCTCGCGATTACCGATGATGTGCGTGTGCTGCTCGTGAAGCTGTGCGACCGGCTGCACAATATGCGCACGCTCCATTTCATGCCCAAACCGGAGAAGCGTGAGCGCATCGCGCGCGAAACGCTGGAGATCTACGCGCCTCTTGCCCGGCGCATCGGGGTGAACCGGATCTGTGTGGAGCTGGAAGATCTCGCCTTCCGAAATATCAATCCGGATGCGTACGAGTCGATCAACCGGCGCCTGTCCGCGCTGCGCACCACGCGCGCCTCTGCCATTGCGGCCATGTCCTCCCTGCTGTCCCAGCGGCTGGAGGAGGCCGGGATTGATTGCCGCGTATTCGGGCGCGAGAAGCGGCCCTATTCGATCTGGCGCAAGCTGGAGCGCAAGGGCACCTCATTTGACGATATTGCTGATATCTACGCTTTCCGCGTGATCGTCACCTCGCCGGATGACTGCTATCGCACGCTGGGCGTGATCCATCAGAATTGGCGCTGCGTGCCGGAGCGGTTCCACGACTACATCTCCACGCCCAAGCCCAATAATTACCGCTCCCTGCACACCACGATTGTCGGTCCGCACAATGTGCGTATCGAGCTGCAGATCCGCACCGAGGCCATGGAAGCGGTCGCCGAGACCGGCGTGGCGGCGCACTGGCGCTACAAGTCGGGCAAATATGCCTATGACGCCAAGGCCGCGCGGGAGGCGGGCGGTGATCCGCTGGAGCGTCTGCGCGCCTTTGTGGAGATACTTGATCATGGCGGAGACCCGGACGAATTCCTGGAGCACGCCAAGCTGGAGATGCTCTCCGATCAGGTTTATGCCTTCACGCCCAAGGGCGAGCTGATCGCCCTGCCGCAGGGGGCGACCCCGCTCGATTTTGCCTTTGCTGTCCATACCGAGCTGGGTGCCGGTGCTGTCGGTGTGCGCATCAATGGCCGCGAGCGCCCGCTGCGTACCCGGCTACGCAATGGCGACACGGTCGAGATCATCAAAGGCGGCGTGCGCCAGCCGCCAGCAGGCTGGGAAGACCTTGTGGTCACAGGCCGGGCCAAGGCCGCCATCCGCAAGCTGATCCGCGAAACCCAGCAGCAGGAATTTGAACGCCTTGGCAGGGTGATTGCCGAACATGCCTTCCAGCGTGAGGGCAAGGCCTTCAAGGAAAGCCTGCTGGACGACGCACTGTCACGGCTCGACGTGAAGACGCCCGAAGCGCTCTATCAGGCACTCGGCCGCGGTCAGGTCACCTCCACCCAGCTGCTTGATGCCGTCTTCCCCGGCCAGCGCTCCAAGCAGGGCGAAGACCCCAGCCAGCGCGAACTGATCGATGACGAGAAAGCGTCGCTGTTCGTGCATGGTGGCGGGCTGACGCCTGGCGTGTCGCTCCATTTCGCCAAGTGCTGCTCGCCCCTGCCGGGCGACAGGATTGTTGGCATCATGCGCAAAGATGAAGGCGTGGAGGTGCACGTCATCGATTGTGAGCGCCTGGCCGAGCTGGAAGAGGAAGACCCGGAAAGCGGGGCAGGCTGGGTCGATCTGAAATGGACGCCAGAGGCGCGCACCAACTCCGCTGCCATCGGCCGGATTCACGCCACGGTGCGCAATGAGCCGGGCGCGCTCGCCGAGATCGCCATTGCAGTGAGAGAGGCGCGCGGCAATATCGTGAACATCAAGTCCATCTCGCGCTCGCGCGACTTTTTCGATATGGCCTTCGACATCGAAGTGTTCGATGTGCGCCACCTGTCCAATATCGTGGCTGCGCTGAAAACCTGTGACCGGGTGGTGAGCGCGGAGCGCGCACGCTACGAGTAGCGCTGACTTCAGAATCGAAAGGGCGAGCCCATGGATGCCGACGAGGTGCTGGACGAGTTCCGCGAGGCCGGTGCCCTTCTTGAGGGCCATTTCATCCTGTCATCGGGCCTTAGAAGCCCGGTCTTCCTGCAAAAAGCGCTGGTCTTCCGCGAGCCAGCCCGCACTGAGCGGCTGTGCAAGGCGCTGGCCGACAAGGTGCGCGAAAGCGTGAAAAAGCCGCTGACCGCGATCGTCTCGCCGGCGCTTGGCGGGATCATTCCCGGCTATGAGACCAGTCGCCAGTTGGGCCTGCCCTTCATCTTCGTCGAGCGCGAGGATGGTGAGTTCCGTTTGCGCCGGGGCTTTGAGCTGACGGCCGCTGACCGCGTGCTGATCGTGGAAGACATCGTCACCACTGGCCTTTCCTCGCGCGAATGCATCGCCTCTGTGGAGGCGACCGGTGCGAAAGTGGTCGCGGAAGCGTGCCTGGTGGACCGGTCGGGTGGCAAGGCGAATGTCGGTGTGCCGCTGATCGCGCTCGCGACCGTGGCTTTTCCGGCCTATGCCGAAGACCAGCTTCCCCCGGAACTGGAGCGCATTCCGGCGATCAAGCCGGGCAGCAGGGGGCTTGTTGCGTAAGACAATGCTCCGCCTCGGCCTCAATATCGACCATGTGGCGACCATCCGTAATGCGCGCGGGGGGGCGCATCCCGATCCGGTGCGCGCTGCCGCGATTGCCGAGGCGGCGGGCGCGGACGGCATCACCATCCATCTGCGCGAGGACCGGCGCCATATCCGCGACGGCGACCTTGACGCTATCCGCAAGGCGA
The DNA here is from genome assembly GCA_022565665.1 of Glycocaulis sp. Lineage (GTDB taxonomy): Bacteria > Pseudomonadota > Alphaproteobacteria > Caulobacterales > Maricaulaceae > Glycocaulis. The sequence continues at coordinate 89,549 of JAIUMI010000003.1, read as the reverse complement.
CGCATCTGCCGATCAATCTGGAAATGGCGGCGACCGAGGAAATGCTGGCCATCGCCACCCGCTTCAAGCCGCACGCTGCTTGCCTGGTGCCGGAAAAGCGCGAGGAGCGCACGACCGAAGGCGGGCTCGACGTGGCAGGCCTCCATAACCAGATCGCGCCTGTGGTGCGCGCGCTGAAGGAGGCCGGCAGCCGCGTTTCGCTCTTCATCGAACCGGATCCGGTCCAGATCGCCGTTGCCGAAGTGCTCGGCGCGCCGGTGGTGGAGTTCCACACCGGGCGATATGCCGAGCTATGGCTGGAAGGCGATGAGGTGGGCGTGGCGCACGAGCTGGAACGGCTCAAGGCGGCTTCCAGAGAGGCTGTGCAGCGCGGAATAGAGCCCCATGCCGGTCATGGCCTGACTTTCGACAATGTGAAGCCGGTTGCTGCCATCCCTGAACTGGCCGAACTCAATATCGGCCACTTCCTCATCGGCGAGGCGATCTTTACGGGACTGGAAACGGCTGTGAAACGGATGCGCGCCTTGATGGACGAAGCGCGCGCGGAGCAGGCCGCGTGATGAGCTCAAGACGACGTCGAGGAGTTTACCAAGCAATTGCCGAAACGACTGATCCGAGCGCGTCGGCCAGCTTGCCTCACGCAGAGCGTGAGCTTTATGTCGCGACAGACTTTTTCTACAAGCGCCCGGAACTTCGAGAAGGGCCGCCTACGAAATGTCACGATAACCGTCCAGATATTGAACTGATCGGGCACCGCAAAATCGGAATCGAGATCACTGAGATTTTTGCTGAAGGCAATCGTCATTGGTCTGATGCTGATTGGGGTCTCGAGGCCTTCGAAAGCGTCATAAACGCAGCAGTCTTAGAGAAGGCCAAAAAATTCGATTGGGGTCACAGATACACTGAAAGCTGGCTCCTGCTGCACACTTCTGAATATCTTTTGATTCCGGAGATTCCAGGTTGGATCAATGCCATTCGGATTTCGACACATCCCTTTAATCGAGTGTTTTTGAATTATATGCCGCTTCCAAATTCCCTCGATATAGGCGCTCACGAGATAGGCTTTAAGGCGTGATCATCGGCATCGGATCCGACATCATCGACATACGCCGCATCGAGCGGTCCATTGAGCGGTTTGGCGACCGCTTCAAGACACGCGTCTTCACCGAAGGCGAACGCAAAAAGGCCGAAAGCCGCCGCCGTGAGGCCGACACTTATGCCAAGCGATTTGCCGCCAAGGAGGCAACCGCCAAGGCGCTGGGCACCGGCATTTATCGCGGCGTGATCTGGCGCGATCTGGAAGTCATCAACCTGAAAGGCGGCAAGCCGACCATGGTGCTGACCGGCAAGGCGCTGGAGCGTGCGCGCGCCCTGACGCCGGAGGGGATGGACTTCTTCGTTCATCTGACGCTGACCGATGATTATCCGTGGGCGCAGGCCTTTGCCGTGCTGGAGGCGCGCCCCGCCGGAGAGCTGCCATGAGCAACCGGCTCAAGCGGCTGGAGGATAAGACCGGCTATCGCTTCCGCGATGCGGCGCTTCTCGAAACTGCGCTGACCCATGCGAGCCACGGTGATGGCCGCCGCCGCACACCCTCCAATGAACGCATGGAATTCCTAGGCGACCGGGTGCTGGGCCTTCTGGTGGCGGAACAGCTTTATGGAATGTTTTCAGGGCTTTCCGAAGGCGGGCTCGCGCATCGCCTGAACGCCCTTGTGAACAAGGGCGCCTGCGCGCGTGTGGCCCGCAGAATCGGTCTGGGCGATGCGCTGCTGCTCTCTCCGGCTGAAGAGCGGCTGGGCGGCCGTGACAAGGAATCCATCCTTGGCGATGCCTGCGAGGCGCTGATCGGCGCGATCTATCTGGATGGCGGGATGGAGGCGGCGCGCATCTTCTTTGCCGCTGCCTGGCGCGAGGAGATGGACGCGCTGACCAAGCGTCCCAAGGACGCCAAATCGCACTTGCAGGAATGGGCGGCGCACAAGCGCCTCACGGCCCCGGCCTATGAGGTGATCTCGCGCAAAGGCCCGGATCATCGCCCGCATTTCGTGGTCGAGGTGCGCATTGACGGCCTGGAACCAGCCACCGGCGAGGGTGCATCCAAACAGGCCGCGCAGCGCGCGGCGGCCGAAGCCATGTTGAAGCGGGAGCGCGTAGATGAGCAGTAATAATCCAAAGCGCGCAGGCTTTGTGGCCGTTCTCGGCGCGCCGAATGCCGGTAAGTCCAGCCTTGTGAATGCGCTGGTCGGCCACAAGGTCTCCATCGTGACCCAGAAGGTGCAGACCACGCGCTTCCAGATACGCGGGGTGCTGATGGCAGGCCAGACGCAGGTCGTACTGGTCGACACGCCGGGCGTGTTCGCCCCGCGCCGCCGTCTGGACCGTGCCATGGTGGCGGCTGCATGGGCGGGCGCGGAAGATGCGGACGTGATCGTCCATGTCGTCGATGCGGCTGCAGCCTCGCATGTACTGGCAGGTAAGGGTGGCGGTCAGGACCGGCGGGCGGAAGAAGATACGCGCCGTGTGATTGATGGTCTGAAAAACGCTGAACGCAAGGCGGTGCTGGTGCTCAACAAGATTGACCTGATCCGCCGCGAGGAGCTGTTCGCGCTTGCTGAAAACTTCAATAAAACAGAAGCATATAGTGATATCTTCATGATATCGGCGAGCAATGGCAGCGGGGTGAAGGATCTCTCCGCCCATCTCGTCGCCCGCATGCCGGAGGGTGAATGGTTCTACGATTCCGATCAGGTGGCCGATCTGCCCATGCGCCTGCTGGCCGCCGAAATCACCCGCGAAAAACTGTTCCTGCGCGTCCATGACGAGCTGCCCTACGGCCTCACCGTGGAGACCGATAGCTGGCAGGAGCGCAAGGATGGCTCGGCACGCATCGACCAGACCATCTTCGTGGAGCGCGAGGGCCACAAGCCGATGATTATCGGCAAGGGCGGCCAGACCCTGAAAACCATTGGCGAGCTGGCCCGCAAGGAGCTGATCGCGGAGCTGGAGCGCGAGGTGCACCTTTTCCTCCATGTGAAGGTCCGCCCCGGCTGGAGCGAGGAGCGCGCCCGGTACTCGGCCCTCGGGCTGGAGTTTGATGCGTGACCGTTCAAAAGGCGGCCATCCATGGAATGGGCTGAGGCGGGCCGGATAATCGCGGTGCGCCCCTATGGGGAGACGAGCGCGATTGTAGAGCTGCTTACCCCCTCCCACGGCCGTCACCCCGGCCTGGTGCGGGGCGGTCGTTCGCGTGCGATGCGCCCCGTCCTGCAACCCGGCAATGCGGTGAATGCGGTCTGGCGCGCGCGGCTGGACGAGCATCTGGGCAATTACGCGCTGGAGCCGGTTTCGCTCGATGCCGGGCAGCTGATGGATGACCCGCTGGCGCTTTCCGGCCTCAATGCGGCCTGCGCCATGGCGGTGCTGGCCCTGCCGGAGCGTGAAGCCCATCCTGCGGTATATGGCGCGTTCGAGGTGCTGATCTCCTCGCTGAACGATCCCGATATCTGGCCCGCGCTCTACATAAGCTGGGAGGCGGGCCTGCTCGCCGATCTCGGCTATGGCATGGATCTGAAGAAATGCGCCGCGACCGGCCGGACGCATGATCTGCGCTATGTCAGCCCGCGCACAGGACGCGCGGTGAGCGCTGAAGCGGGCGCAGAATACGCTGATCGTCTGCTCGCTTTGCCGGGCTTCATGAACGGGTCTGGCGAGGTCTCTGCGGGCGATATCGCCGCCGGCCTGAAGCTCACAGCCCACTTCATTGAGCGGCGGGTGCTGTGGCCGGCGGACCGGCAACTGCCCGAAGCGCGCGCGCGCATGATCGAGCGGCTGGGATCGGCGGGCAGACTTTAGGCGCGAGCGCCTATACTGACGCCAAGAAGAATCACGAGACGAGGCCCCCATGGGACACGAACCGGTTGGCGAGGCAGGGCGCATTTTCCCTGAACGTTTCGAGGATGCTCTTTCCTCGCGCTATCTCGCCTATGCGCTCTCGACCATCACCCAGCGCGCGCTGCCGGATGCCCGGGACGGGCTGAAACCGGTTCACCGGCGGCTGATGCACGCCATGCGCCTGCTGAAACTTGATCCCGATGCGGCGTTCAAGAAATCCGCGCGCGTGGTCGGCGATGTGATCGGCAAGTATCACCCCCATGGCGACCAGTCCGTCTATGACGCGCTGGTAAGGCTGGCGCAGGATTTTGCCGCCCGCTATCCGCTGGTTGAAGGGCAGGGCAATTTCGGCAATGTGGATGGCGATAGCGCGGCCGCCATGCGCTATACCGAAGCGCGCCTCACCGAGGCTGCCCGTCTGCTGCTGGCTGATATCGACGAGGATACGGTCGATTTCCGCAAGACCTATGATGGCTCGGAGGATGAGCCGGTCGTCCTGCCCGGTGCCTTCCCGAACCTTCTGGCCAATGGCGCGACGGGCATTGCCGTCGGCATGGCGACCAGCATCCCGCCCCATAATGCAGCGGAAGTCTGCGCCGCCGCCCGCATGCTGATCGCCCGGCCCGATGCCTCGGTACGCGATCTCGCGCGCCATGTGAAAGGCCCGGACTTCCCCACCGGCGGCACGTGCGTGGAGCCTGCCTCCTCGATCCTCGAAGCCTATGAGACGGGCCGCGGTGGCTTCCGCCTGCGCGCCAAATGGGAGGTGGAGGATCAGGGCAGGGGCACGTGGCGCGTCGTCGTCACCGAGATCCCCTATCTCGTCCAGAAGGCGCGTCTGGTGGAGCGCATTGCCAGCCTGATGGACGCCAAGAAACTGCCCCTCGTCGGCGATATCATGGATGAGAGCGCCGAGGATGTCCGCCTCGTCATCGAGCCGCGCGCGCGCACGGTCGATCCGGCGGTGATGATGGAATCGCTCTTCCGCGCCTGCGATCTCGAAGTCCGCTTCCCCTTGAACCTCAACGTGCTGGACCCGAAGGGTGCGCCGCGCGTGATGAGCCTGAAAGAGGTTTTGCGCATATGGATCGACCATCGCCGCGAGGTGGTCGTGCGCCGGGCAACAAAGCGTCTCGCGCAGGTCGAAGACCGGCTGGAAGTGCTGGCGGGCTATATTATCTGCTTCCTCAATCTCGACCGGGTGATCGCCATCATCCGCGAGAGCGATGAGCCCAAGCCCGAACTGATGGCCGAGTTCCAGCTGACCGAGCGTCAGGCCGAGGCGATCCTCAACATGCGCCTGCGTTCTCTTCGCAAGCTGGAAGAGATGGAGCTGCGCACTGAAGCCGAACGTCTTGAAGGCGAGCGCGCTGAGCTCGAAGGTCTGCTTTCCAGCGACGAGAAGCAATGGGCGAAGGTGGATGGCGAGATCGCAGCGGTGGGCGAGGCCTTCGGGCCGAAAACCGCCCTTGGCCGCCGCCGCACCCATTTTGGCGATGCCCCTGCCGAAGACATGGCCGAGAAGGTGGAAGAAGCCCTCGTCGTGCGCGAACCGCTGACCGTGGTCCTGTCTGAAAAGGGCTGGATCCGCGCGCTCAAAGGTCATGTCGATGACCTTGCCGCCCTGAAGCACAAGGATGGGGATGCGACCGGCTTTGCGGTGAAATGCGAGACGACAGACAAGCTCCTGCTCTTCTCCACCGATGGGCGGGTATTCACGCTGGATGCGGCAAAGCTTCCTGGCGGGCGCGGCTTTGGCGAGCCGGTGCGCCTGCAGATCGATCTGGATGAAACCGCCGCGCCGCTGACGCTGATAAAGCACGATCCCGCGCGCAAGCTGCTGATCGCTTCCAGATCCGGCCATGGCTTTGTGGTGCCGGAAAGTGAATTGCCTGCCATCAAGCGGGCAGGGCGCCAGCTGGTAAACCTCGTCGAAGGCGCTGAGGTGATCGTGGTCACCGAGGCCAGAGGCGATTCTGCGGCTGTCATCGGCGAGAACCGCAAACTGCTTGTATTCCCGCTGGAGGAAATTCCGGAAATGAACCGGGGCAAGGGCGTGCGCCTGCTCGGTGGCAAGGGCGGCGAGATCAGTGATGTCACCTGCTTTGTGGCCGACGAGGGCCTAAGCTGGACGGACGGGGCAGGCCGCCGCCAGCCCGTGCCAGACTGGAAGCTCTACCTTGGCAAGCGCGCGCAGGCAGGCCGTCTGGCGCCCAAGGGTTTCTCGCGGTCAGGTCGATTTGGTCCGAGGGGGCAGGTTTAGCCGTGACCGGCCTGCAGGCGACGTTGGCTACCCTCGCCGAGGCCATGAACGCCTGCCGTGACCCTTGGGCGATTTATGGCGGGGCAGGGCTTCATCTTTACGGCATTGAGGACGGACCGCTGGCCGATATCGATGTGCTGGTGTCTGACCGTGATGCGCTGGTGCTTCTTGAGCACGCCGACATCTCCCGAAAACAGGCCGAGCCATCTGAACTGTTCCGCTCCCGGCATTTCCTAGCCGCAGATTTCGGACCCGTGCCGTTGGAGATCATGGCCGGACTTGAGATATGCCGTGAAGGAGTCTGGCAGGCTGTCGACGTGAAGGAGAGCGCGACCATAACCGCGTACGGGTCATCGATGCAGGTCGCTACTCGCCGTGAGCTGATACGTATTTTTCGGCTGATGGGCCGGGAAAAGGACCTGCGCCGCGCCCGTCTTCTTGAAACCCGCAATTAACGCCGCCCCGCCTAACGCTCTTGGCGCAGAGCCCGCTTGGGGTTAAGCATTTGGAGAACCGGCCCGGCCCGGACAGCAAAGGATACCCCTCTCATGGAATTCACGATTTTCCTCATCATCCTTGCCGTCATCGTTGTGGCGGTCATCCTCATCTACAACCGCCTCGTGGCGCTGCGTCAGACGACGCATCAGGCCTGGGGCGATATCGATGTGCAGATGAAGCAGCGCTATGACCTCGTCCCGAACCTCGTCGAGACGGTGAAGGGCTATGCGTCCCACGAGAAGGAAACGCTGGAAAACGTCGTGAAGGCGCGCCAGCAGGCCATTGATGCGACGGGGCTGAAAGATCTGGCAGCTGCCGAAAACATGCTCACCGGCGCGCTGCGCCAGCTTTTCGCGCTGTCGGAAGCCTATCCGGACCTGAAGGCCAACCAGAACTTCCTGTCCCTGCAACGCGAGCTTGCCGATCTGGAAAACAAGATCGCGGCTGCCCGCCGCTTCTTCAACAATGCGGTCTCTGAATACAACACGGCGATCGAGCAATTCCCCGCCGTGCTGCTGGCCAACCCGTTCGGCTTCAAGGCGCGTGAATTCTTCGAGATCGCGGCGTCAGAGCGTGCTGCGCCGTCGGTGAAGTTCTAGGGTTCATGGACTGACGGAGGCCGGTCATGCTCGCCGCGACAGGCCTTCGCAGCCATATCTGGAACAATAACCTCAAATCGGTCCTGCTGCTGGCGGGATTCCCGTTCCTGATCCTCGCCCTGGTCTATGCCGGGGCGGTGCTGTTCATCGGCTATGCCAGCCATGAGCCCGATCTCGGCTCTGCCTTTGGCGAGGCGCTCTACGCCATGCCGATGGTCACGCCCTGGGTGATGATCGGGGTCGCGATCTGGTTTGCCATTGCGTGGTTTTCCCATCAGGCGATCATCGATGCGGCTACGGGCGCCAAACCCGTCTCCCGCAATGATGAGCCGGAACTCTATAACCTTCTGGAAAACCTGTGCATCTCGCGCGGTATCACCATGCCGTCCTTGCGCATCATCGAAAGCCCGGCGCTCAATGCCTATGCCTCCGGCCTGACGCAGAAGCAGTACACGGTGACCGTCACGCGCGGCCTGATGGGCGCACTGAACCGCGAGGAGATGGAGGCGGTGCTCGCCCATGAGCTGACCCATATCCTTAACCGCGATGTGCGCCTGCTCGTCATCTCCATCATCTTTGTCGGCATCATCTCCTTCACGGTGGAGATACTGGTGCGCGGCATGCTGCACGGCGCGATCGGCCGGGCAGGGGGCGGACGGCGCGGCTCGGGCGGCAATGCGGGCGTGTTCATCCTTGTGGCGATGGCCATGGCGGCGCTCGCCTGGGCGCTGGCAATCGCGATCCGCTTTGCTCTGTCACGCAAGCGCGAATACATGGCCGACGCGGGCGCGGTGGAACTGACCAAGAACCCGGACGCGATGATCTCCGCCCTGATGAAGGTGTCCGGCAACCCCGATGTGGAGGGCGCACCCGCCGAGGTGCGCCAGATGTTCCTGCATGACCGCTCCAGCGGTTTCGCGGGCATGTTCGCGACCCACCCGCCCATGGACAAGCGTATCGCGGCGCTGGAGCGTTATGCGGGTGGTAACCGGCCTCCGCCACGTTCCGGCGCTGTGCCGGCGGTGTAGGGGCTTTCCCCGAGCAGGGGCGCATAGGCGCGCGCATAGACATGCCAGACCGCGCTGAACAGGGCGGCGATCATCGGACCGATAATGATCCCCATGGCGCCAAACAGGGTCAGCCCGCCGAGCGTGGAGATGAGGACCATCAGGTCGCTCATCCTCGCGTCTCGGCCAACGAGGCGCGGGCGCAGGAAATTGTCCAGATTCATGATCACGACGAAGCCGAATACGGTCAGCGCAACGCCCGCCACCATTTCGTCCTGAAAGATCAGCCAGGCGGCTGCCGGTCCCCAGACCAGCGGGGTGCCGATGCCCGGAATGACCGAGAGCAGCCCCGCCAGCGCACCCCAGAAGGCCGCGCCCGGTACCCCTGCAATGGCGAGCGCAATGCCGGTCACGCTGCCCTGAACGATGCCGATGACCAGCGTGCCCTTCACGGTTGCGCGGATGGTGGATATTGCCCGTCCCAATAGCAGGATACGGTCACGCGGGCGCATGGGCAGGAGCTTCAGCGTGGTGCCGGTCATGGTGCGGCCATGGACGAGGAAGAAATAGAGCGCGTAGAGGAAGACGATGATGTTGAGGAACAGCATCAAGGTAGAGCCCGCCGCGCTGGTCAGCGCGTTGATGATCACCCGGCCCGCCGTGGAGGCGAAATTGCCGATCTGGCCTGCGATCTCGGCCTGATAGGTGATGATCTGCTCGCGATAGGGAACCCATTCGGGTATGCCGCCGCCGGCCTCGCGCCACAGGCTCACCTGCTCCTGAATGAAGGGGGTGAGCGCCTCGCTGATCTGCACCGCCTCGCGGATTACCACCGCCGCCAGAAAGCCGAACGGCAACAGGCCGATGAGGATGGTGGCGATCAGCAGAAGCGCCGCGGCTAGCCGGGGCTTGTTGCCCGTTCTGCGCGCCAGACCGGCCTGAAGCGGTGTCAGGAGCAGGGCGAGAACCGCCGCCAGGAACACCGCGCCCAGAAAGTCCTTCACCATCCAGACGAAAACGACCGAGATGGTCAGCGCCATCACCAGAATGACCACGCGCTGCAGCGCGGCGCGTGTCTGGGGCGAGGGCATGTAAGGTCCGGTTTCGTCAGCCATAAAGGGCTCGTGGCAGCGCGGTCGCCAACCAGGGGAGTGCTGCAACGGCAGCGATGGCGATAAGCTGGATGATAACGAAGGGTATGGCCCCGCGATAGATCGCCGCCGTGGGCACCGATGGCGGTGCCACGCCCCTCAGATAAAAGAGCGAGAAGCCGAAGGGCGGGGTGAGGAAGCTGGTCTGCAGGTTCAGCGCCATCAGCACGCCCAGCCAGATCGGATCCACGCCCATCAGGAAGAGGATGGGGGCGACAATCGGCACCACCACGAAAGTGATCTCGATGAAGTCGAGGAAGAAGCCGAGGATGAACATGATCAGCATGACCAGGGCCAGCGCGCCGAACACGCCCCCCGGCACCGCCTCAAGCACCTGACGGACACCGGTATCGCCGCCGAGCTCGCGGAAGACCAGCGCGAAGAGCGATGCGCCGATCAGGATCACGAACACCATGGCGGAGATGCGCGCGGTCTGCACCATGACCTCGTCCAGCACGCCGGAGCGGTAGAGGCGGATAACGGCGACAATCGTGCCCAGCGCGGCCATAGCGGCAAGCGAGAGGGCGAAGACACGCGTTGCTCCTTCAGTGCCGCCACGCAGGTTAAGCAGCATGGCCGCCGCGATGAGGGCGATGAATCCGATGGCGCCCAAAGCGGTCAGAACGCGGCCCGGGAGCGGATTGGCGCTCGCTCCGGCATTCCTGAATCCTGCCAGCAGCATGGCGCCGAGCGCCCCGACACCGGCAGCCTCTGTGGGCGTGGCAAGGCCCGCCAGGATCGAGCCCAGCACCGCCACGATCAGTGCCAGAGGCGGCAGGAGCGCGCGCAGGATCAGCCCCCAGTCGGCATTCAGCTCATCCTTCGGGATGGCGGGCGAGGCATTGGGCCGGGTGATCGCGATGAAGGCCTGATATAGGATGTAGGCCCCGACCAGCATCAGTCCCGGAATGAGCGCGCCTGCGAAGAGATCGCCCACCGTCAGGATGTCGGGCGCGAAAATGCCCTGCTCTCGCTGCGCTCTGGCATAGGCGCTGGAGAGCTGGTCGCCCAGAAGGATCAGCACGATGGAGGGCGGGACGATCTGGCCCAGCGTGCCCGATGCCGCGATGGAGCCAGTGGCAAGGGCCGGGTCATAGCCCCGGCGCAGCATGGTCGGCAGGGCGAGCAACCCCATCGTCACAACGGTCGCGCCGACAATGCCGGTGGACGCCGCCAGCAGCGCGCCGACCACCACGACCGAGATGCCGAGCCCGCCGCGCAACGATCCGAAGAGCGCGCCCATGGCCTCGAGAAGCTCCTCAGCGACGCGCGACTTTTCCAGCATCACGCCCATGAAGACGAAGAGCGGGACGGCGACGAGGATCGCCTTGTCCATCTCCATGATGTTCCCGTAGATGCGCTGCGGGAAGGCGCGCAGGTGCAGCGGATCGAAGACATCGAGCGCGAGACCGATCAAAGCAAAGAGGATCGCCACACCGGCCAGCGTGAAGGCGACCGGGAAGCCGCGCAGCAGGGCCGCGATCGCCGCCAGGAACATCAGGAAGGGCAGGATCTGCAGGAGGAAGTCCATCAAAGGGCTCCCTTGGGCGCGTCTTCGCGCAGGCCCTCATCGGGCGTGTCTTTGCCTGCCAGTGTGAGCGCGCCTCTGGCGGCCATTGCCACGCCCTGAGCGATCATCATCACGGCGAAGACGGGAATGGCAGTCTTCAGGGCGAAGACCAGAGGCAGGCCGTCACCCTCTCGCGAGCGCTCAAGGATGCGCCACGCACCACCGACATAGGAGCGCGAAGTGTCAAGGATCAGCCAGCACATCGGAATGAGGGCGAGATAGACACCCGCAATATCGGTCCATGCTTTCGACTTCGCGTTCAGCCGGGAATAGAAGATGTCCACCCGCACATGCCCATTGGCCAGAAGGGTCGAGGCACTGGAGAGCAGGAAGAGCAGGGCATGAAAATAGATCATGCTTTCCTGCAGCTTTGTGATGGAAACACCGAAAACATATCGCTGAATCACGATCAGACTGGTTACAAGAACCAGCGCCAGCGCAAACCAGCGCACCGCGTCGCCGATCGCACGGTTTACTGCATCGATGACCTGGCAGATGCGTTCCAGCGCATGCGTCACAATGGCCGGAGGCGAGGCGAAGACCGCCCACAGAGCAACGATGAGGGGAAGCGCGACGACGGGCGTCAGGCCCCAGCCTGCCCAGCCGAGCGCAATGCCCAGCTCGCGCCCGCGAATAGAGAGGTCAGACGCGATCCAGCCCTGCACGCCGCCGCCCGTCGCCATGTCGGCGAGCATGAGCAGACCGGTCAGGGCCAGAATGGCGATGAGCAGCCAGTCCCCGGCGCGCATCGCTACCCCCCGAGCACGAGTTCGCGCATCTGCAGGTAGGGCGTTTCGGACACGTTTGCCCATTCGCGCGAGCGGCGGCGCGAGGCGATATAGCTGTCATAGACACGCCGCGTGATGGCATCGGCATTGGCCGCATTGGCGACCACTTCCTCGCTGACCCGGCCCATCTCGCGCCAGATTTCGTCGGTGAAGGTGCGCAGCTGCACGCCATGTTGCTCCACCAGCGTCTGCAGCGCGATACCGTTATGGTGGGTGAATTCCGCGACGGACTGGTTATTGGCCGCACGGCAGGCCGCCTTGACGATGGCTTTCTGGTCTGCGGGAAGACTGTCCCACACATCGCGATTTATGCCGACGGCGAGCGCCGAGCCCGGCTCGTGGAATCCGGGGCCGTAATAATAGGGGGCCTCGCGATAGAAGCCGAAGGCCATGTCATTCCACGGACCGACCCATTCGGTCGCGTCAATCGCGCCCGATTGCAGGGCCTGATAGATCTCCCCGCCGGACAAGGCAACTGCAGCGCCGCCCATGGCGCGTATCACATCTCCGCCAAGGCCCGGCATGCGGACCCGCAGCCCGCGGAAATCACTCACAGAATTGATCTCGCGCTTGAACCAGCCGCCCATCTGGTGGCCCGTATTGCCGGCCTGGAAGGCGATGATGTTGAACTGACCGGACAGCTCCTCCCAGAGCTCCTGCCCGCCGCCATATTCCACCCAGGCCATGATCTCCCAGGCGGTCATGCCCATGGGCACCGCGCAATAGAAATTGAAGGCCGGGGAGCGGCCCTGCCAGTAATACTCGGCGGCGTGATACATGTCCGCCACGCCGTTGGAGACGGCATCAAAGACCTCGAACGCGCCGACAATCTCGCCCGCGCCATAGACCTGGATTTCCAGCGCGCCGCCGGACATTTCGCGCACATAACGGGCGGTGGCTTCTGCTGCCGTGCCAAGGCCGGGGAAACTCGCGGGCCAGGTGGTGACCATGCGCAGCCGGCGTGTACGGTTACGGTTTACCGCCGGTGCCGCAACGGTTGAGGCTTCGCCATTGCCATTACCGTCACCGCAGGCTGCCAGCGTGCCCGCAGCGGCGACGGCCGCGCCGCCGATAAACTTGCGCCGATCCATGATTGTCTCCCCGTGTTCAGTCTCGTTATGACCCGTCTTGCCATGCGGCGCGGGTTTTTCAAGCGATTCCGGCAATGCCGTGTGTATCAGGCCGGGCCGTCATTCATGGGCCGCCAGCCGCCCGGCTCCAGGATTTCAAGGGGCGAGAAGCGCGCCTTGTAGTCCATCTTCGCGCTGCCCTCGACCCAGTAGCCTAGATAGACATGGGGTAGTCCGGCGGCCTGCGCGCGGCGCACATGATCCAGGATCATGAAGGTGCCGGGGCTGCCCGGCTGGCGCGCGGGGTCGTAGAAGCTGTAGATCAGCGAATAGCCATCGGCCAGCTCGTCGATGAGGGCCGCGGCGACCAGAACGCCGTCAGGGTCGCGGTATTCGGCGATCTGGGTACGCTGCATACCGTCTTCGACCATGGTGGCGTAGTCGAAGAAATCCATACCCGCCATATCGCCATCGCCGTGGCGCGATTCCAGATAGAGGCTCATCAGGCCGAACTGCTCCGGCGTGGCCTCAGCGGGTTTGATCTCCACGGTCAGATCGTCATTGCGCTTCAATATCCGCCGCTGGGAGCGCGAAAAAATGAAATCGGCCACCGGAATGCGCGCCGACTTGCAGGCCGAGCACAGCTCGCAGGCAGGGCGGTAGAGAATGGACTGGGAGCGCCGGAAACCCGCATGGGTCAGCGCGTCATTTAGGCCCGGGCCTTCTGCCGGATCGACACGGGTAAAGACCTTGCGCTCCAGCCGCCCGGGCAGGTACGGGCACGGGGTCGGTGCCGTCAGAAAGAATGGCAGCTGGCGGGTAGTAAACGGATGCGTCACCGGTCCACTCAAAACCCCTCACGGCCGGGCGGCGAATCCGCCCGTCTGGCAAGAAGTGTAGCGGCACAATCGGGCTTTCGGAACAGGGCTGTGTGTTGCCCGCGAGCTTTCGCTAGAGCGCGCCACCCGGCGGCAGCACCGGTGCCTCACGCAGCAGCACGATGGACAGGCGGCGATTGCCCGCCATGTAGGGATCGTCCGGGAAGAGGGGTTCGGACGCGCCCTTGCCGCGTACATCGGCCACACGGTCATCGCTGATGCCGCGCTCTTGCAGGATACGCAGGGCCGCGTTGGCGCGGGCGGAGGACAGCTCCCAGTTGGACGGCCCGGTGGACGGCGTCGGCGATGCGTCGGTATGGCCGGAAACGGTAATGCGGTTGGAAAGCTGGCCCATAATGTCGGCCACGGCGCGCAGGAGCACGATGGCCCGTTCGTTCGGGCGGGTGGCGCCCGGGTTGAACATGGGCCGGCCTTCTTCGTCGATCAGCTGGATGCGCAGGCCTTCCGGTGTCTGATCGATGATCACATGGCGCGACAGCTCAGCCAGCTCTGGCATGTCCTGCAGGGCCTGGCGCAGGGACAGTTCCGCGCTCTGGAACTCGGCGGCTTCGCGGCGCGCCATCGCGCTGGCGATTGCGGTCTGCGAGATGTCCGGCGTTTCAGAGTCCTCGCGCGCGTCGGGATTCTGGCGCTGATCAGGGCTCAGCACGCGCTGCGGCTGCGGCGCGAGCCGCTCCACCACAGCCGAGGCACCGCGCGAGCGCGCGCCGTCCTCGCCAAACTCGCGCCCGCCCATAATGCCGCCGGAGCCGGATGTGGAGGGGCTGACGCTTGCGGGCGCGAAATAGTCGGCAATGCCGCGCTTCTGTTCGGGGCTGGCGGTATTGATGAGCCACATCAGAAGGAAGAACGCCATCATCGCCGTCACGAAATCGGCATAGGCGACCTTCCACGCACCACCATGGTGGTCGTGCCCGCCCTTCTTGACTTTCTTGATGATGATCGGTTGACCGTTAGCCATCTCACACCCGCCCATTGGTATTGTTTTGCCAAACACTACGTGATCAGGGTTAAGACCGGGTTGAAGCCGTGAACGGGAGGCAGATTTGGACAAGGCACGGGCCTTCCGCGACGCATTGGCGTGCTATCCGACAGGCGTGGCGATAGTGACGGTCCGTGATGACAACGCCGCCAGGGCGCTGACCATCAACTCGTTTGCCTCCGTTTCGCTGGACCCGCCCCTGGTGCTCTGGTCGCTGGACAGGGCTAGCGAGCGCTATGCGCAGTTCGCCCATGCCGACCATTTCGCGATCAACGTGCTGGCCGCCGACCAGGAAGCCCTGGCCATGGCCTGCGCACGCCTCGACAATCTTGAAGATGCCGGAGGGCGCTGGACGGCCGGGCAGACAGGCGCGGCCCTGATCGATGGCGCGCTCTCGCGCTTTGAATGCGCGCTGCAGGCCGTGCATGAAGGCGGGGATCACATCATCATCGTAGGGCGGGTGCTGGCGTTTGATCAGCCGCGCCACGATGCAGCACTCGTCTTTCACCGCTCGGTTTTCGCCAATACCGGCAGCTAGGGGGCAGATTTCATGGCACGCACAGCATTTCTCGGCCTTGGCGTGATGGGCTTTCCGATGGCGGGCCATCTCAAGGCCACGGGCCATGAAGTAAGCGTGTGGAACCGCACGGCAGCCAAGGCGCAAAGCTGGGCGGGACGTCATGGCGGCAAAGCGGCGGCAAGCGCGGCTGAGGCCGCTGAAGGCGCCGACTGCGTCTTCATGTGCCTCGGTGATGATCCGGACGTACGCGCCGTGGCGCTGCCGCTACTGGAGGAAATGCAGCTCGGATCGGTGCTCGTCGATCACACTACGGCGTCGGCCCAGCTGGCGCGCGAGCTTCACGAGGCGGCCAGCGCGCGCGGCATCGGCTTTGTCGACGCGCCGGTTTCGGGCGGGCAGGCGGGTGCGGAGAACGGCCAGCTTTCGATCATGTGCGGCGGTGATGCGGATGTGTTCGCGAAAGCCGAGCCGGTAATGCAGGCCTATGCCAAGGCCATCGTTCATGCAGGCCCCGCCGGGGCAGGCCAGCTGACCAAGATGGTCAACCAGATCTGCATTGCCGGTCTCGTGCAGGGTCTCTCCGAAGGCATCCATTTCGCGCAGGCCGCCGGGTTGGACGTGGAAACTGTCATCAGCGCAGTCTCCAAGGGCGCGGCGCAGAGCTGGCAGATGGAAAATCGCTGGCAGACCATGGATCAGGGCAAGTTCGATTTCGGCTTTGCAATCGAATGGATGCGCAAGGACCTTCGCATTGCACTTGAGGAAGCGCGCGCCAATGGTGCCAAGCTCCCGGTCACCGCACTGGTCGATCAGTTCTACGCCGAAGTGGAAGCCATGGGCGGCAAGCGCTGGGATACATCGAGCCTCATTGCGCGGTTGAACCGCGAATGAGCGTCGAGCTCCTCTTTTCCATTCTCGACCATGCCGGCGTGTTCCTGTTCGCCGTCTCAGGCGGGATCATCGCGGCACGCAAGCAGCTGGACCCGTTCGGGGCGGCCATTCTTGGCGCGGTCACCGGCATGGGCGGCGGCACGCTGCGCGACATGATCCTGGGCAGCCTGCCGGTCTACTGGGTCAACGCGCCGGAATATCTCGCGCTGGCGCTGATCGGCGGCGTTGCAGGCTATTACGGCTCCGCGCTGGTCACGTCGGGCAAAGGCATACGCATGAAAGCGCTGGTCTGGGCCGATGCGGCGGGCCTTAGCGTTTTCTGTGTGATCGGTGCGCAGGCCGGCCTTGCCGCCGGAGCGCACTGGTCCATCGCCGCGTTGACCGGCGTGATGAGCGCGGCCTTTGGCGGGCTGCTGCGCGATATCATCGTCAACGAGGTGCCACTGGTCCTGCGCGCGGAAATCTATGCGCTTGCCGCGCTGGCCGGGGCGTCAGCCTATATCATCGCGGTGCAGCTGGGCGTGATGACTAGCGTCGCCGCACTCGGAGCAGCGCTGCTGGCTTTCATGATCCGCGGAGCCGCGATCCTCTTTGGCTGGTCCCTGCCGCCGATCGGGAAGTTGGATTGAGTGGGACGCGCTACTCCCCCAGTATCTCCGCCGCCATGGGTGCGAAATAGGTGAGAACGCCGTCCGCGCCTGCGCGCTTGAAGCAGGTGAGGGTCTCCATCATCACCCGCTCGCCATCAATCCAGCCGTTTTGCGCCGCCGCCATGATCATCGCGTACTCGCCGGACACCTGGAAGGCGTAGGTCGGCACGCCGAACGCCTCTTTCACGCGGGTGACGATATCAAGATAGGGCAGGCCGGGCTTGACCATCACCATGTCGGCGCCTTCCTCGATATCCATGGCGACTTCGCGCAAGGCTTCGTCGCTATTGGCCGGGTCCATCTGATAGGTCTTCTTGTCGCCCTGCAGCTTCGCCGAGCCGATGGCCGAACGATAGGGACCATAGAAGCCTGATGCGTATTTCGCAGCATAGGAGAGGATCAGCGTATCGGTATGGCCTGCCTCTTCCAGCGCATTGCGGATCGCGCCGATGCGCCCGTCCATCATGTCGGACGGGGCGAGGACATCGCAGCCTGCCTCAACCTGCGCAAGGCTCTGCTGAACCAGCAGATCAACGGTCGCGTCATTGAGGATGACACCCTTTTCCATCACGCCGTCATGGCCATGATCGGTGAAGGGATCGAGCGCGACATCGCAGATAATCCCCACCTCCGGCGCGGCATCCTTCATGGCTTTCACCGCTCGCATGACGAGGCCGTCGGGATTGAGCGCTTCGGTACCCGAACCATCCTTCAGCGCGGGATCGATATGCGGGAAGACGGCGATGGCCGGGATACCCAGATCGCGCGCGCGCCTTGCGGCCTTGGCCGCTTCGGCGACATTCATGCGCACGGTGCCGGGCATGGCGGCGACCGGCTCGATGGGGTCGGCACTGTCTGATACGACTATCGTCCAGATCAGGTCATGCGGGGTCAGGTGGGTCTCGCGCACCAGATCGCGTATCCAGGGCTGGCTGCGCGTGCGCCGCAGGCGGGTATTGGGAAAGAAGGCCATTTCGTCTATCTCGCGTGCCAGAGCCGATAATGATCTGCCGGGAGGTTTGCCGTGAATTTCGAGCTGACGGAAGAGCAGGCGCTGATTCAGGACGCCGCACGCAAGTTTTCTGCTGACCGTCTGAAGCCCCATGCCGCGCGCTGGGACGAGGAAAAGCATTTCCCAGTCGATGTCCTGAAAGAAGCCGCCGAGATGGGCTTTGCGGGCATCTATACGCGCGATGATGTGGGTGGCTCTGGCATGAGCCGGGTCGATGCGGCGCTCATCTTTGAACAGCTCTCGCGCGGATGCGTATCGACCGCCGCCTTCATCTCCATCCACAACATGGTCAGCTGGATGATCGATACATGGGGCACGGAGGAACAGCGCCAACGCTGGCTGCCGCGCCTGACGGCCATGGGGATTATCGGCTCCTACTGCCTTACCGAGCCGGGCGCGGGTTCGGACGCCGCCAGCCTGCGCACCAAGGCTGTGCGTGATGGCGATCATTATGTGCTGAACGGTTCGAAGGCCTTCATCTCCGGCGGCGGGGTGTCAGACCTCTATGTCGTGATGTGCCGAACCGGCGAGGACGGGCCGAAGGGCATTTCCACCATCGTGGTCGAGAAGGGCACGCCGGGGCTCTCGTTTGGTGCCAACGAGAAGAAGATGGGCTGGAACTCGCAGCCTACGGCCGTGGTGACGTTCGAAGACTGCCGTGTGCCGGTGGAAAACCGCCTGGCCGAGGAGGGCATGGGCTTTACCCTCGCTATGAAGGGCCTCAATGGCGGGCGCATCAATATCGGTGCATGCTCGCTCGGCGGCGCGGCAGAAGCCTTCGATCTGGCAGTGGCTTATGCGAAAGACCGCAAGCAGTTTGGCAAGCCGGTCTCCGCTTTCCAGGCCAATGAATTCAAGCTGGCTGACATGGCAACCGAGCTCGAAGCCTCGCGCCTCATGCTCTACCGCGCGGCAGCGGCGCTCGATGCCGATGACCCCTCAGCGCCGAAATACTGCGCCATGGCCAAACGCTTCGCGACCGATCTCGGCTTCAAGATCGCCAATGACGCCCTGCAACTGCATGGCGGGTATGGCTATCTGAAGGACTATCCGATCGAGCGCATCGTGCGCGATCTGCGGGTCCACCAGATCCTTGAAGGCACCAACGAGATCATGCGCGTCATCATCGCGAAGGATGTATTGAAATGACCTCCCTGATACACGCCCGCAAGACCGGCTCCGTAGGCCGTATCACGCTCAACCGTCCCGAGGCGCTGAACGCGCTCAATCAGGAAATGGTGGACGGGCTCATCAAGGCGCTGCTCGCCTGGCGCGAGGATGACGGTGTGAAGGCGGTGGTCGTCGACGGGGCAGGGGGCAAGGGCTTCTGCGCGGGCGGGGATATTCGCATGCTGGCGGAAAGTGGCAAGGCAGGCGGCGAAGAAGCGTGGAAGTTCTGGCGCGATGAATACCAACTCAACACGCTGATCTTTGAGTATCCGAAACCCTATATCGCGCTGATTGACGGCATCACCATGGGCGGCGGGGTTGGAATCTCCGTTCACGGCTCGCACCGCGTGGCGGGTGATCGCACGATGTTTGCGATGCCGGAGACGGGCATCGGCTTTCACCCGGATGTCGGCGGCGCGTACTTCCTGCCGCGCCTGAAAGGCGAGACCGGCATGTGGATGGGCCTGACGGGCGCTCGCCTGAAAGCCGCTGACAGCCTGGCGGCGGGCGTGGCCACACACTATGTGCCGTCAGACCGGCAGGAAGCCCTTATCGCGGCGTTGGAAAGCACCGATCTCGACGCCGATGGCGAGGCCGTCGAAAACATCCTCGAGGCCCATGCCGGTGATCCCGGCGCGTCTGATCTGGCGCTTCTGGGCGGGCTCATCGATGCGGCCTTTGCTGGTGATGATCTGGCGGAGATGAAGGCACGCCTCGAAGCCGCGGGCGATGGCTGGTCGATGAAGCAGCTTTCCATCCTCAACGCGAAATCGCCCACCTCCTGCGCGTTGACGCTGGAGGCGCTGCGCCGGGGGGCGGGGCTGGAACTACGTGAGGTCATGGCGCAGGATCTGCGCGTCTCCATGCGCTTGCTGGCCGACGGGTCAGACTTCTACGAAGGCGTGCGCGCGGTCATCATCGACAAGGACAATGCGCCCAAGTGGAACCCGCAAATGCGCCCTGAAGACGTGGTGGCGATGTTTGCCCCGCTGGAGTCCGAGCGCGAGATGAGCTTTCTCTCGTAACGCGTTGAACAAAATATAATCTGGAGGACAGGAATATGGCTGTGATCGCCTTTATCGGGCTGGGAAACATGGGTTCGGGCATGGCCGTGAACCTGGTCAAGGCCGGCCATTCGGTCCGCGGATTTGATCTCAACAAGGATGTGGTCAACGCGTTCGCCGCCAAGGGCGGCAAGCCGGCTGCAAGCGTGCTCGAAGCGGTTACGGGCGCCGATGCCGTAGTTACCATGCTGCCCGCCGCGAAGCATGTCCGCTCGGTCTACGAAGGCGATGAAGGGATCATCGCGCAGGTGAAACCGGACTGCGTGCTGATGGACTGCTCCACCATCGATGTGGATTCAGCGCGCGCGGTGGGTGAGGCAGCGGCGAAGGCAGGCGTGAAGTTTGTCGACGCGCCGGTATCGGGCGGTGTCGCAGCGGCAGAAGGCGGCACGCTCACCTTCATGGTTGGCGGGCCGGAGGCGGCATTCGAGGCGGCAAAACCCTATCTCGAAAAGATGGGCAAGGCCGTGATCCATGCCGGTGATGCCGGGGCGGGGCAGGCGGCCAAGATCTGCAACAACATGCTGCTGGCCATCCACATGATTGGTACGTGCGAAGCGTTCGTGCTGGCTGAAAAGCTGGGCCTCGATCTGCAGAAATTCTTCGATATCTCGTCGAAAGCTTCCGGCCAGAGCTGGTCGATGACGAGTTACTGCCCGGTGCCGGGTCCGGTGCCGGCCGCGCCGTCAAACCGCGATTACAAGCCCGGCTTTGCCGCTCCGCTCATGCTGAAGGATCTGCGCCTTGCCATGGAGGCAGCGGGGTCAGTCGGTGCGAAGCTGCCGCTGGGCGCCCATTCCGAAGCGCTCTACACCGCTTTCACCGAAGGCGACGGGGCCGACAAGGATTTTTCCGGCATTATACGGATGATCGCGGACGGTCGCGCAAGATAGCGAAGCCCTTGTAGTTGCGAAGCAGTTTCAACTAGAAGGCGCGACAATCGGTCAGCCTTCCGGTAGAAAAGTAAACAGGACATATATCCGTCGTGAGTCGGCTGGAGATAGCGCCGCACGGGCGGGCAGGAGACCATCATGGACTATACGGCAGCGTTCAAGGCGTCGGTCGCCCGTGTACGTGCGGAAGGACGCTATCGTGTGTTCGCTGACCTGCTTCGCAAGAAGGGCGAGTTTCCCAAGGCCCGCTACCGCGCCGCCGACGGCAGTGCGCGCGAGGTGACGGTCTGGTGCTCGAACGATTATCTCGGCATGGGCCAGAGCGCGTGCGTGACCGGCGCGATGAAGCAGGCGATCGAGGATGTCGGCGCGGGCTCTGGCGGTACGCGCAATATCTCCGGCACCACGCATTACCATGTCGAACTGGAACGCTCGCTGGCTGACCTTCACCAGAAGGAAGCCGCGCTGCTCTTCACCTCCGGCTATATCGCCAATCAGGCGACGCTGGCGACGCTCGGCAAGATCCTGCCTGGCCTCGTCATCTTCTCCGATGCGCTGAACCATGCCTCCATGATCGAGGGCGTGCGCCAGGCCGGCTGTGAGAAGCATATCTGGCGTCACAATGATGTGGCCCATCTTGAGGAACTGCTCAAAGCCGCGCCGCTGGATGCGCCCAAGCTCATCGCGCTGGAGTCCGTCTATTCGATGGATGGTGATATCGGCCCGCTCGAAGCGGTTTGCGATCTCGCCGACAAGTACAATGCGATGACCTATCTCGATGAGGTCCATGCGGTAGGCCTTTATGGCCTGCGCGGCGGCGGCGTAGCCGAACGCGACGGTCTGATGGACCGGTTTGATATTATCGAAGGCACGCTCGGCAAGGCCTATGGCGTGATGGGTGGCTATATCGCCGCTGACGCGGTGGTCTGCGACGCAATCCGCTCCTGGGCACCGGGCTTCATCTTCACCACTTCGCTGGCCCCTGTGCTGGCGGCCGGGGGGCGCGCGAGCGTGGAGTATCTAAAAAGCGCGAACCAGCTGCGCGAGTCCCATCAGGAACGCGCGGCCACACTCAAGGCGCGCCTGAAAGAGGCGGGACTGCCGGTGATGGAGTCCGAGACACATATCGTCCCAGTCCATGTCGGTGATCCGGTACTGTGCAAGCGGATTACCGACGCGCTGCTGGAAGAACACGATATCTACGTCCAGCCGATCAACTACCCGACCGTGCCGAAGGGCACCGAGCGCATGCGCTTTACCCCGACGCCACTGCACACCGACGCAATGTTCGATCAGCTGATCACCGCGTTGCAGACTGTCTACGCCAAATACGCGAAGACGAAGGTGGCGTAATGGCCGGGCGCGGCATCCTGCCGGGCCGGGAGATCATTTTCGAATATCAGCGCCTTGCTGATTCGGTACGCCTGGCTGCGATTGACGCTGCAACCGGTACGGAAGTGATCGTGTTTGGCCCGGCGCACGTCGCCCGCCACGATCTGGAACGTGTTGCGCTGAGAAAGCTGGAGCGGCGGCTGGGCCTTAATGCGGACGGTACAGAAAAAACGCCCCGGCCGAAGGGCCGGGGCGTCATTGTCTAGCGGTACTGCGCAAAACCTATTTGCGGGCTTTGCGGCCGCCGCGGCCAAGGCCGATTTCCTTGGCAAAGTCGGAGCGGCGGCGCGAATAGGCCGGAGCCACCATAGGATAGTCTGAAGGCAGACCCCATTTGCGGCGATAGTCTTCCGGCGACATGTCGTATTGCGAGCGCAGATAGCGCTTGAGCATTTTCAGCTTTTTGCCGTCTTCCAGGCAGATGATGTAATCGTCAGTCACGGACTTGGAGATCGGCACAGCCGGCTTGGCCTTGGCTTCAGGCTTGGCTTCACCGCCCGAAAGCTCGCGCAGGGTCGTATGAACCGAGCGGATCATGTCCGGCATGGAATCGGCGGAAACCGAGTTGTTCGACACGAAGGACGCCACGATATCCGTGGTCATGCGCAGCACTTCTTCCTGATCGATTTGGGGAGTGTTTTCGTCGCTCATGGATCTACCTGATATTCGGGGTTTCGAGGGAACCGTTGTGATTCTCGTCCCACGTTTATACTGGACAAACAGGCGAAACAAGTAATTCGTACAATCACAAGATTGCGAATAACAGTAATCATGGTCGAAAGCTTATCGTGCTCCACATTATGATGAATGACATAATTACTTCT
The DNA here is from genome assembly GCA_022565665.1 of Glycocaulis sp. Taxonomy (GTDB): domain Bacteria; phylum Pseudomonadota; class Alphaproteobacteria; order Caulobacterales; family Maricaulaceae; genus Glycocaulis. The sequence continues at coordinate 66,412 of JAIUMI010000003.1, read as the reverse complement.
GTGTAACCGTTCGGTTTTCCGCAGGCGCAGCACGTCATGTCCTGTCTGGCGCACGTGCGTGGTTGTGATCGGGCGTGGCAGAGCGTATTTGAAAGGCCAGCAGACATGGCAGAAGGGAGTCGAGCATGCCTGACACATCCCATGACACCGTACGGGACGGTTTCTTCGCAGAAACCCTGGCCAGCCGCGATCCCGAGATTGCCAGCGCCATCGCCCGCGAGATCACGCGTCAGCAAGAGCAGATCGAGCTCATTGCGTCTGAAAATATTGTCAGCCGCGCCGTGCTAGAGGCACAGGGTTCGCCGCTGACCAACAAGTATGCGGAAGGCTATCCCGGCAAGCGCTATTATGGCGGGTGTGAGTTCGTTGATATCGCCGAGGAACTGGCGATCGAGCGTGCAAAGAAACTGTTTGGCGCGGAATACGCCAATGTGCAGCCCAATTCCGGCAGTCAGGCCAATCAGGCGGTCTTCCTGGCGCTTCTCAAACCCGGCAACCGTATTCTTGGGCTCGATCTGGCCGCTGGGGGACACCTGACCCACGGTGCGAAGCCGAACATGTCCGGCAAATGGTTTGACGCGCATCATTATGGCGTGCGCGAGAGCGATGCTCTGATGGATTATGACGCGATCCACGCACAGGCCCGCGAGCTGAAGCCTCACATGATCATTGCCGGGGGCTCAGCTTATCCGCGCGTGATCGATTTCAAGGTGTTCCGCGAAATCGCTGATGATGTCGGTGCGCTGCTGCTGGTGGACATGGCCCATTTCGCCGGTCTGGCGGCGGCGGGTGTCTATCCCAACCCCGTGCCCTATGCCGATGTGGTGACGACAACCACGCACAAGACGCTGCGCGGCCCGCGCGGCGGCATGGTGCTCTCGCGTGATGCGGATATTGGCAAGAAGATCAATTCAGCCGTCTTCCCCGGCCTGCAGGGCGGCCCGCTCATGCACGTGATCGCGGCCAAGGCGGTGGCGTTCGGCGAAGCGCTGCGCCCGGAGTTCAAGGCCTATGCCCAGAACGTGGTCGAAAACTGCCGTGCCATGGCCGGCGCGCTGTCGGATGCGGGCTATGACCTGGTATCGGGCGGTACGGACAGCCATCTGGCCCTGGTGGACCTGCGGCCCAAGAAGCTGACCGGCGACATCTCCGAGAAGGCGCTGGAGCGGGCCCATATCACCTGCAACAAGAACGGCGTACCGTCCGATCCCGAAAAGCCCATGGTGACCTCCGGCCTGCGTATCGGGGCGCCTGCAGGCACCACGCGCGGCTTTGGTGCGGACGAGTTCCGCCGGGTCGGCGAGATGATGGCCGAAGTGCTGGACGCGCTTGCGGAGAACCGGAACGGTAATCCGGACGTGGAAACGAAGGTGCGCGAGGAAGTGATCGCGATGTGCCAGCGCTTCCCGATCTATCCGGCGCTGGGGTAGGAGACGCAGGGTGCGCTGCCCGTTCTGTTCCAATCCGGACACGCAGGTGAAGGACTCCCGCCCGTCCGAGGACGGGCAGGCGATCCGGCGGCGACGGCAATGCCCGGCCTGCGGGGCCCGCTTCACCACGTTTGAACGGGTTCAGCTGCGCGACCTTCAGGTCATCAAGTCCGACGGCAAGCGGGTGCCGTTCGAGCGCGACAAGCTGGTCCGCTCGGTGCTTCTGGCTGCGCGCAAGAGCACCATTGACCGCGAGCGTATCGAGCAGATGGTGTCAGGGATTATCCGCCGGCTGGAAAGCGGCGGTGATCCCGACATCCCGTCCAAGCGGATCGGCGAACTGGTCATGGAAGGCCTGCGCAATCTCGATCCTGTCGCCTATGTGCGCTACGCCTCGGTCTATCGCGATTTCCGTGAAGTGGCAGATTTTTCCGAGTTCATCCGGGGCGAAAAGCTGGCCGATGAATCCGACGAGGAAGAGGACGGGGCGGACTGATGAGCGGGTTTGCGCGCGTTACACTGAAACTGGCGACATCTCTGGATGGCAAGATCGCTCTGGCCAATGGCCAGTCCCAATGGATCACCGGGCCTGAGGCCCGTGATGCGGTCCATGCCCTCAGATCGAAGCAGGATGCCGTCCTGACCGGTATCGGCACGGTGCTCGCCGACGATCCGCGCCTGACGGTCCGGCCGGGCGGACACAAGGCGGCCGAGCAGCCGTTGCGCGCCGTGATGGACTCGCGGCTACGCACCCCCGTTACCGCCAAGCTGCTGGAGGAGGGGCCTGTGACCTTCTTCCACGCGTCTGACGATACCAGCCGCGCTGAAACGCTGACCAGGGCCGGTGGCAGCCCTGTACGCCTCAACGCCAATGCAGACGGCCGGGCGAGCCTTAAAGAGGCAATCCGCTATCTGGTCAGCGCAGGCGCGGGCCGCATCCTGCTGGAAGCCGGCGGCACGCTCGCCGGATCGGCGCTACGTCAGGGCCTGGTCCACCGGATCGAGTGGTTCCGTGCGCCGATGATCATTGGCGGGGACGGCATGGACGTGTTTTCAGCGCTCGGCCTTGCAAGTCTGGAGGCCGCGCCCCAGTTCCGGCGTGTCTCCCTGCGCGTCCTCGGGCGCGATATCCATGAAAGCTATGAGCGCGAAGGCAATTAGACGGGATGTTTACCGGCATAGTCACCGCCCTTGGCGAGCTGGTGGCCATAGATGACGGCCCGGTGCGCCGTTTCACCATTGATGCGCCCTGGCCTGCCGCGGAGCTGACGCTGGGCGCATCGGTCGCCCATGACGGTGTATGCCTGACCCTGGTGGACATTGCCGCCCGGCCCGAAGGCGCGCGCTACGCGGTTGAGGTGTCCCCTGAGACACTGAACCGCACCACGCTGGGACGATGGCAGGTTGGCACGAAGATAAATCTGGAACGCCCGCTGAAAGCCGGGGACGAGCTGGGCGGCCATATCGTGCAGGGCCATGTCGACGGCGTAGGCGAGATCGTCACCCGCACCGATACCAATGGCTGGATGGCCTTGAGCGTTAGGGCTCCACGCGATCTTGCCCGCTTCATCGCGGAGAAGGGATCCATCGCCGTTGATGGCGTCTCGCTCACGGTCAATGGCGTGAAGGGCGATGTGTTCGAGCTGATGATCATTCCCCATACGGCCGCTGTCACCACGCTCTCGCGCGCTGCCGCGGGTGTGCGGGTCAATCTTGAGGTCGACATCATGGCGCGCTACGCCGCGCGTCTGATCGAATATCCGGCCACGGAAAGCACACCATCATGACCACGGACGGGTTTGAGCTCGCCTCCGCCGAGGCCATTATCGAAGAAGCGCGCAACGGGCGCATGTTCATCCTCGTTGATGCCGAGGACCGCGAGAATGAAGGCGATCTTGTCATCCCCGCCCAGTTCGCGACACCGGACATTATCAACTTCATGGCCAAGCATGGCCGGGGCCTGATTTGCCTCGCCATGACGCGCGAGCGTACCGAGGCGCTGCACCTGCAGCCGATGGCGCCGCGCAACCGCTCGCGCCACACCACCGCCTTCACTGTGTCCATCGAGGCGCGCGAAGGGATCACGACGGGTATTTCCGCCCATGACCGCGCCCGCACGGTCTCGGTTGCCATCGATCCCACCAAGGGGCCGGAGGACATTGTCAGCCCCGGCCACATCTTCCCGCTGCTGGCGCGCGATGGCGGTGTACTGGTACGGGCTGGCCATACCGAGGCTGCCGTTGATGTTGCTCGCCTGGCCGGTGCCAACCCGTCCGGCGTGATCTGCGAGATCATGAACGAGGACGGGACCATGGCCCGCCTGCCGCAGCTGGTGGAGTTTGCAAAAGCTCATGATCTGAAGATCGGCACGATTGCCGACCTCATTGCTTATCGCCGCCAGCATGACCGCTTCATCGAACGCCGTCTCGAAACGACCGTGGAAACCCGCCATGGCGGGCCGTTCAGGCTGGTCGTCTACCGCTCGCTGGTCGACGCGGTGGAGCATGTCGCGCTCATCAAGGGCGAGATCAAGCCGGGCGCCGTGCCGCTGGTGCGTATGCACAAGGTGAGCTTTGCCGACGATGTGCTGGGCGCACTGGGCGGCCGGGCAGGGCTGGTGGAAGAGGCAATTGCCACGCTAGGGCGGAGCGATGGCCCTGCCGTGATGGTGTTCATCCGCGAGACCAACCCGTCCGCGATCACTGAGCGGTTTGGCGCCAGCCCGTCCGACCCGCCCGATACGCGCGAGGCACGCCGCCTGCGCGAATACGGCCTTGGCGCCCAAATCCTGATTGATCTGGGTATACGCCGCATGGAATTGCTCACCACCGCGCCGCAGACCATTGTCGCGCTGGACGGGTACGGGCTGGAGATCGCCGGCCAGCAGGCGCTGGCGAAACCGGAATAACGAGAAGGAGGCCAGCATGGCCGCAACACCCAAACTGCTCATCATTGCTGCCCCCTTCTATGAGGACATCACCGAGCAACTGGTCGAAGGCGCAAGCGCGGCGCTGACGGAAGCAGGCGCCGCGTTCGAAATTCTCGAAGTGCCCGGCGCGTTCGAAATTCCCGGCGTCATCGCCATGGCCGAAGCGGGCAAGAGCCCGTATGACGGCTATGTGGCGCTGGGCTGCGTGATCCGTGGCGAGACCAGCCATTACGACTATGTATGCGGTGAGTCCGCGCGCGGGCTGATGGAGCTGTCCCTGAAGGGCGTGCCGCTCGGCTATGGCATACTGACGGTGGAGAATATCCGTCAGGCGCGCGTGCGCGCCCATGTCGGTGAGAAGAACAAGGGCAAGGACGCGGCGGAAGCCGCGCTGGCCATGATCGCCACCGCCCGCCGGTTCGGGTCGCGCTAGATGAGCGAAAACGCTTCAGACCAGCGCGCGCGTCTGCGCCGCTCGGCGCGGCTTTCCGCCGTGCAGGCGCTCTACCAGATGGAGCTGACGGGCGCTGGCGCAAAGTCGGTGATCAGGCAGTTCCGTGATCATCGCTTTGGCCACGATTGCGAACCCGGCGAGTATATCGAGGCCGATGAGGACTTCTTTGAAGACCTGCTCTCCGGGGTGGTCTCCGCGCAGGACGAGGTGGACCAGATGACCGCCTCCACCCTGAAGGAGGGGTGGAAACTTTCCCGGCTTGATGCCACCGTAAGGGCTATATTGCGCGCAGGCGGCTATGAGCTGCTCAAACGCGCGGACGTGCCCACGAAGGTGGTGATCAACGAGTATGTAGATATCGCCAATGCTTTCTTCGAAGGGCCGGAACCGGCTTTCGTGAACGCCTCGCTGGACGCTTTCGCCAAAGCCGCGCGCGCCGCCACGGACACAGCCTGAGGAGAAACGCCATGAGCGGGGAAGGGGAGTTTGGCTATATCGCCCGCCGCCTCGCCCCGCTGGCGAAGGATGCGCCCGGTGCGCTGGGCCTGCTCGACGATGCAGCGATCCTTTCGGTGCCCGATGGCCGCGAGCTTGTCATCACCGCCGACACGATGGTGGAGGGGCGCCACTTCCTTTCCGGAACCGATCCCGCGCTGGTGGCGCGAAAAGCCCTGCGGGTGAACCTGTCCGACCTCGCCGCGATGGGCACAGATGCGTTCGGCTATCTCTCCTGCGTGACATGGCCGTTAAACGGCCCTGAAGGCCTCAAGGAGGGCTTTGCGGACGGCCTGGCCCTCGACCAGCGCGAGTTCGCCGTGAGCCTCCTGGGCGGCGATATAACGGCCTCTGACGGCCCGTGGACGATCAGTATTACGGCGCTGGGTCATGTGCCGCGCGGGGCGGCGGTTCTGCGTTCCGGCGCCAAGCCCGGCGACACGCTGATGATCACCGGCACGATCGGGGACGCCGGGCTGGGCCTGAAATGCGCGCTGGGCGAGCTGGACCTTCCGTCTGATGACCACGAACACGTCCTGCAACGCCTGCACCTGCCAGAGCCCCGACTGGCACTCGCCGCCGCGCTGCGCGAATTTGCCAGCGCCTGCGCCGATATCAGCGATGGACTGATGGCCGATGCCGGGCATGTCGCGCGGGCCAGCGGGCTTGGCTTCGAGCTGGACCTTGCCGCCATGCCGCTCTCTCCTGCTGCCTCGCGCTGGCTGGCCGGGCAGGGCGATGAGGCAGCCGCGCGGGTGTTCCTGGCCACTGCGGGCGATGATTACGAACTGGCCGTGGCCGTGCGGCCGGGCACCGAGGAGGCATTTGCTGCCGCCTGCGCGGCCGCAGGCGTGCCAGCAGCCATCGTGGGTGGCTTTGTGGAAGGCGGCGAGGCCCGCACCATCTTCCAGAACGAGGTGCTGGACATCGCTGCGCCGGGATTCACCCATTTTTGAGGGCTTGTGTGGCACAAGTCTCCCATGATCCGCCTTTTGACCCTTCTGGCCGCCACGGCCGCGCTATGCCTTGCCGGCACGCAGCCGGCGCTTGCGCAGAGCGAGCCGCGTCCGGGCCATCTGCGCGCGCAGATCGAAGTGCCCAATGATGTCCGGGCGTTCACCGAGGCGGCAGAACAGGAATTTGCTCCGCCGGGCAGCAATTATGTCGACCTTCCGGCCGTCGTGGTGCCGGTTACAGAGCGGGACCGGCTGGTCGCCTACGCCTTCGTGACAATCCGGCTGCATCTGGCGGCCAACGCCAATGAGTGGCGGGTGCGTGAACAGGCCCATTTCCTGATGCACGACCTCACCAGCATTTCCCACGCCACACCGTTCGTACGCACCGGTTATTCCAGCTTCGAGGCTGAACCTACCCGCGCGCTGTGGGAGGAGACTCTGTCGCAGCGTCTGACCCGCGACCGTATGGAGCGGCTCGAAATTCTGGGCGGCGATATGCGCCTGTTGCGAAGCTAGCCCTCCAGCCAAAAGCCTTTCATTGCGCTTGCACACCCCTTTGGGCATAGTCCTTCCCGTCTAAGGGAGGGGCTGCATCCGGCACGATTCGTCGCTGCCGGACCTCGCGGCCTTCCCCCGGTAAAAAAAGAAAACGCAAAAACGGGGAATTTTAAAACATGAGCATCGAGCTGTGGCTCTGGCTGGTCATAGGTGCCGGCCTGCTGTCTCTCATCTACGGGGCGGTAACGATCCGCTCCATCCTGTCCGCCAGCGCGGGCAATGAACGCATGCAGGAAATCGCGAAGGCCATTCAGGAAGGCGCGAACGCCTATCTGAAGCGGCAATATACCACCATCGCCATTGTTGGCGCGGTGGTGTGTGTGGTGGTGTTCTTCCTCTTGGGCTGGCAGGTGGCCGTCGGCTTCCTGATCGGAGCCATTCTGTCGGGCGCAGCCGGCTTTATCGGCATGCTGGTTTCGGTCCGCGCCAATGTGCGCACCACCGAAGCCTCGCGCTCCGGGCTGGCGGCTGGCCTCGACCTGGCGTTCAAGTCCGGCGCGGTGACGGGCATGCTCGTGGCCGGCCTGGCCCTCCTGTCCGTGGTGGGCTATTACGCGCTGCTGACCGGGCCGATGGGGTTTGAACCGGTAAGCCGTCCGGTGATCGACTCTCTGGTCGCGCTCGGCTTTGGCGCGTCGCTCATCTCGATCTTCGCCCGTCTCGGCGGCGGTATCTTCACCAAGGGTGCCGATGTCGGCGGTGACATGGTCGGCAAGGTGGAAGCGGGCATCCCGGAGGATGACCCCCGCAACGCCGCCACCATCGCGGACAATGTCGGTGACAATGTGGGCGATTGCGCCGGCATGGCCGCTGACCTGTTCGAAACCTATGCGGTGACGGTTGTGGCCACCATGGTGCTGGCCTCGATCTTCTTCCGGGGTCTCGTGGGCGATGTGACCGTCGGCACGATGATGCTCTACCCGCTCGCCATCGGCGCGGCGTGTATCGTGGCCTCGATCATCTCCACCTATTTCGTGCGCCTTGGCAAAGGTTCACGCAATGTGATGGGCGCGCTCTACAAGGGCTTTATCGCCTCGGCCGTGCTGTCGCTGATCGGCGTGGGTGCGGTGACCTGGTCGCTGATCGGCTTTGACACCGTAATCACGACCTCCACCGGGACCAGCTTCAACGGGCTTGACCTGTTCCTGTGCGGTGTTGCCGGCCTTCTGGTTACCGGCGCGATCGTGTGGATCACCGAATACTATACCGGCGTCGATTTCCGTCCGGTGAAATCGGTGGCGAAGGCCTCTGAGTCCGGTCACGGCACGAACGTGATCCAGGGTCTCGCGGTCTCGCTGGAATCCACCGCTCTGCCTGCCCTGACGATCATTATCGGCATTCTCGTCACCTTCAATCTGGCGGGCCTGTTCGGCATTGCCATCGCGGTGACCACCATGCTGGCGCTGGCGGGCATGGTGGTCGCGCTCGACGCATTCGGCCCGGTTACGGACAATGCCGGCGGTATTGCCGAAATGGCTGATCTCGATGCCTCGGTACGTGAAACCACCGACACTCTGGACGCGGTCGGCAACACGACCAAGGCGGTCACCAAGGGCTATGCCATCGGTTCTGCGGGCCTCGGCGCGCTGGTGCTGTTCGCGGCCTATACCGAGGATCTGTCCTACTTCGCGCAGAACCCGACGGAGTATCCGTTCTTTGCCGGTGTGTCGGTCGATTTCGCCCTGTCCAACCCGTATGTGGTGGTCGGCCTCTTCTTCGGCGGTCTTCTGCCCTTCCTGTTTGGCGGCATGTCGATGATGGCCGTGGGCCGGGCGGCTGAATCGGTGGTTGCCGAAGTGCGCCGCCAGTTCCGCGAAAACCCGGGCATCATGACCTATGAGACGAAGCCCGACTATGGCCGGGCGGTGGACCTGCTGACCAAGGCTGCCATCCGCGAGATGATCGTGCCGTCCATGCTGCCGGTGCTGTCGCCCATCGTGCTGTTCTTCGCGATCTGGTTCGTAGGCGGCAATGAGATGGGCTTCAACGATGCGGGCAAGGCGGACGCCCTGGCTTCAGTTGGCGCAATGCTGCTCGGCGTCATCGTCACCGGGTTGTTCGTGGCGATCTCCATGACCTCCGGCGGGGGCGCATGGGACAATGCCAAGAAGTACATCGAGGACGGCAATCATGGCGGCAAGGGCTCTGAAGCCCACAAGGCGGCCGTGACCGGCGATACGGTGGGCGATCCCTACAAGGACACGGCAGGCCCTGCCGTGAACCCGATGATCAAGATCACCAATATCGTGGCTTTGCTGCTGCTGGCTGTTCTGGCCGCCGGCGCCTGACCGCCTCGATAGCAACCAAGAAAGCCCCGGCAGCGATGCCGGGGCTTTTTTCATGTCTGGAATGTCAAGGTAAGCCGCTACTGCCGGCGCGGACCGCCCGCACCACCGGGCAGATTTTCCTGGCCCGAAATCTGGTCAGTCGGCAGACGGCCGACATTGCCCAGCACCTGCTCGATAATGGTCAGCTCGCGCCCGCGTGTGGGCGTGGTACGCGAGACATAGCTCACGCGGCGCGAGTCGGAAGCGTCGAACTCCTCCACGTGTGCCACCGTCCCGTTCTCGTCGAACTGGATGGCGATGACGCGCCGTGCCAGCGTGTTCGGGCGCAAATAGGACAGGTATTCGCGCGTATCGGTGATGTAGTACCAGGTGTTCTCTTCAAACGTGCCGCGCACTGACGGGCTGCCGAGCGTTGCCAGCACCGTGGCCTCGCTGTCCTCGCCGACAAGAATTTCCGGCACTTCGCCATCGGTATAGCGGTAGCCATGCGTGCGCAGGGTCGGGTTGCAGGCGGTGATGACAAGCGCGCCGAGCGTGATGCCCGCCACGGTCAGCATGCGCAGGGACTTGCGATTCATTCGGTTCTGGCCTCCAAAGCCTTGCCGGCAGGTGCGGCAGCACGCGCGCTGGCATGTGCCGCTCTTTTGACCTACCTGTCGCACAGTCTAACGTCCAGTCCCGCCTTCAGGGAGTACCCAATGCCATCTTTGCTGAAACTGTTCCGCAAGGACCCCGTCAAGGCGCAGGCCGCCGCGCTTTACCGGGCCATGCTGGAGCGGGCGCGGGAGCCTTCCCTGTATGGCGATGAGGGCGCGCCGGACACGGTCGATGGACGCTTTGACCTGATCGTGCTCCACGCCTCTCTGATCATGCGTCATCTGCGCGGTGAAGGCGAGGAGGGCCAGCGCCTCGCCCAGGCGCTGTTTGCCCGCATGTTTGACGACATGGACGCCGCCTTGCGGGAAATGGGTATCGGGGACTTGAGTGTCGGCAAGAAGATCAAGGCCATGGCCGAGGCGTTCTATGGGCGCGCGGCCGCCTATGACACCGCCCTGAAAGCAGGTGATGCGGCGGCGCTGAAAGACGCGCTCTGGCGCAATCTCTTCGACAGCGCCCCGGAGCGGGAATCCGCCGCCAGCCGCCTTGCGGACTACGCAATGGCAGCCGATGCCCGTCTGGCCGGAACGCCGATGGACGCGTTCCAGGCAGCGCGCCTTCCCGTGCTGCAGGGTGCCCGCTGAGCGCTCTGTCAGCGCGCCCGCGTGTTGCATCATTGCGTTCAATCGGTAAGTTGCGGGCCTTCACGGCGGGCAGGCTGACCGATTTTGCCCGGCGGGGGGCAGGATTGTCTTTTTCGGATCGGTTTATGACATCACCGCTGGTTCTTTCCCTTGACGCGATGGGCGGCGATCATGCGCCGCAGGCTGTAGTGGACGGCGCTGCGCTGTTCTTCAAAGGCCGCAAGCGGCAGGTCCGGCTGCTGCTGCATGGAGACGAAGCGCAGCTCAAACCGCTGGTCGATGCGCACAAGGGCCTGTCAGCCCTGTGCGAGATCCGCCATACCGACAGCGAAGTGGACATGTCCGCCAAGCCGTCCGAGGCGGTGCGGCGCTCGCGCGGATCGTCCATGTGGAATGCGGTCGAGGCCATTCGCAGCGGTGAGGCCCATGTGGCCGTTTCAGCCGGCAATACCGGCGCGCTGATGGCTATCTCCAAGGTCATACTGCGGATGAAAAAGGGCGTGCACCGCCCGGCCATTGCCGCGAGCTGGCCCGGCCCGAAGGGCTTTACCACCGTGCTGGATGTCGGCGCGAACGTGGAATGCCCGCCTGCCCAGCTCGTCGAATTCGCCATTATGGGCGAGGCCTTCCACCGCGCGCTTCACAGCGTGGAGCGTCCCACGGTGGGTCTGCTGAATGTGGGCCAGGAGGAGCTCAAAGGTAACGGGGTGGTACGCGATGCCGACCAGCTTCTGCGCTCGGCCGGCCTTGAGATGGACTATCGTGGCTTTGTGGAAGGCAATGACATTTCCCTTGGAACCACCGATGTCGTGGTCACGGACGGCTTTACGGGCAATGTGGCGCTGAAGACGGCTGAAGGCACCGCCCGGCTGGTGGCCGGCTGGGTGCGCGAGGCGCTGACCAGCTCTGTCATCGCCAAGGCGGGTGCAGCTCTCCTCCAGCTTGGCGCGCTCGATCAGCTGCGCGCGAAGATGGACCCGAACAGCGTCAATGGCGGCGTGTTCCTGGGGCTTAATGGTATCGTGGTCAAAAGCCATGGCGGCACGGATGCGGCCGGTTTCGCGACGGCCCTGCGTATCGCGCTGGAAATGGCTGACAGCGCCTTCCTGAACCAGATCGAACACAATCTCTCCCTTCTGGCCGCAGCCCAGGAGGAAGACAGCGAAACCGGACAGGCTGCGCTTCAACAGGAGACGGCGTGACACAGCACCGTTCTCGCATTGCCGGTATCGGCACCTATCTGCCCACCCGCATCATGACCAATGCGGACATGTCCGCTCTGGTGGACACCTCCGATGAGTGGATCCGCGAGCGTACCGGCATTGCCCAGCGCCATATCGCCGCCGATGACGAATATACCTCTGATCTCGCGGTGGAGGCCTCGCGCGCCGCGCTGGCGCATGCGGGCCTTGGCACGGAGAACATCGATCTGATCATCGTGGCCACCGCCACGCCGGATCTGACCTTCCCCGCCACCGCCACCATCGTGCAGCACAAGCTCGGCATCCATCACGGCGCGGCGTTTGACGTGCACGCGGTGTGCTCCGGCTTCCTCTACGCGCTCGCGGTGGCGGACAATTTCATCAAGGCAGGGCAGGCCACGAACGCACTGGTGATTGGCGCAGAGACCTTCTCGCGTATCCTCGACTGGACTGACCGCACCACGTGCGTCCTGTTTGGCGACGGGGCAGGGGCGATGGTGCTGTCTGCCGGGGGCGAAGGCGAGGGGCTGATCAAGACCCATCTGCGCTCTGACGGCCAGTTCTGCGACCTGCTTTATGTCGATGGCGGCCCGTCGCGCACCAAGACGGTGGGTCATCTGCGCATGCAGGGCAATCAGGTCTTCCGCCATGCGGTAGGCAAGATCGCGGGCTCCATGGAAGAGCTGGCCGGCATGGCGGGCGTCCCGATCAGCGACATCGACTGGTTCGTACCCCATCAGGCCAATCAGCGCATTCTCGAAGGCGTCGCGAAGAAGCTCGCCATCCCGGTGGAGAAAGTGATCTCCACCGTGGGGCGCCACGGCAATACATCGGCTGCATCCATTCCGCTGGCTTTCGACGCTGCGGTGCAGGATGGACGCATCAAGCGCGGCGATCTGGTGCTGATGGAAGCGCTGGGCGGCGGCTTCACCTGGGGCGCGGCATTAGCGCGATATTGACTATAAATCTTTAGTTAACATTGACCGGCGCGCCATGCCCGGCATAACGTCACAACCGGGCAGTCAGAACGGGGAGATTTCGATGACAGGCAAGACGCTTACGCGTGCAGATCTGGCCGATGCCGTTCACCGCGATGTAGGTCTTTCACGGCAGGAATCCGCCGCGCTGGTTGAATCCGTGCTCGACATGATTTCCGATACGCTGGTGCAGGGCGAGACTGTCAAGCTCTCCTCCTTCGGCTCCTTCCAGCTGCGGGACAAGAATGGCCGGATAGGGCGCAATCCGAAAACCGGCCAGGAAGTGCCGATCGAGCCGCGCCGCGTGCTCGTCTTCAAGCCTTCCCAGGTGCTCAAGGAACGCATTGACGGCGCCCTGTCCAGATAGCGTTCCGCCGAAACAAGGTCTTCCCGGTGGACAAGTCCGCAGACGCCTACCGTACTATCTCCGAGGCTGCCGCCGAGGTGAATCTGCCCAGCCACGTCCTGCGGTTCTGGGAATCCAAGTTCACCCAGCTCAAACCGGTCAAGCACAAGGGCGGACGCCGCCTCTACCGCCCGCAGGATGTCCTGCTTCTCAAGGGCTTGCGCCGGCTTCTTTACAAGGAAGGTTATACGATCAAGGGCGTGCAGAAATATCTGCGCGACCATGGCGTGTCCGCCGTGATCGAACTTGGCGAAGGCGGCGAGCCACAGGCTCCGCTTCCTGCCAGCGAGGGCAATGACGCAACGTCCCCGACAGGATCAGCCGACGCCTCGAACGCCGCGCCAGAGGTAACAGGCGATCCGGCGATTGCCGGGCGTCTGGAGGCTGCATTGGCCAAGGTGGAGCAGGCCCGGTCGCGCCTTGATGCCGCGCTGGCTGCACGCCGATAGGCGCAGCTTGTTCTGGCGTGTTGCCAAGCGCGCAATCGCCAGCTTATAAGACCGCTCCTTCGCTTTACCCCCCTTGCGGAGGCGCATGACGAGTCGGAGCGTGGCGCAGCCCGGTTAGCGCACTGGTCTGGGGGACCAGGGGTCGTGGGTTCAAATCCCGCCGCTCCGACCATTTTTCTTCAGCCAGATACAGGCAATACCGCACGGACATCCCGCGCAATGACGCCTGATGCCAGCATCAGCGATACGGCGCTGGCGGCAAAGAACCAGAGGCCCGGCAGGCTGGCCGCGCCCATAAAGGGTCCGCTGGACCACAGGACGATGAAGATCGCCACGACCAGCACATCGGTGAGCGACCATTTGCCCAAAAGCTCTATGGCGCGCATGGCATAGGGCGTGATCTGCTCTGCAGGCAGGCGGTGCACCAGAATGAGAATGGCGGCTTTCAGAAGCGGTGTGCCAATCGAGAACAGGCCGATCAGCAGGAACAGGCCCAGCTCGCGCGCGGCCAGAAGGGCGGCGAGCGTGTCCAGCAGGGAATACTGCTCGGTCAGGACAAGAAACCGCGTGGTCTCCAGCATGGGCAGGAAAATGCCTGGTGGAAACAGGACGAGACCGAGCGCGATGAGGCCACGCGCCAGCGCACCGCCATTTCCGTGAGGATCAGCCCGCCCGTCCATGGTTTACAGGGTCGGGGCGAATTGTGGCGGCATGGTGGCGTGGTAGAGAAGCCGGGCTGTCATCCCCCGCTTTGTGCGGGGGACCCATTCCTGCAAGTTTCGGTCAGCTGCGAACCCCCAGGCATGGGTGGCCCGGATAAACCGGGCCATGACATCCTTAGAAGCGTTTCGAAGGATGACAGCTAACTACTCAATACCCTGAAAGCTTGGCCACCTGACCGGCGCCCCAGGCATCGTCGCCAAGGAATTCGCCGGCGGCCTGCGCGCGCTTGTAATAGAGGCCGATATCGTATTCGTCGGTCATGCCGACGCCGCCATGCATCTGGATGCCCTCAGACGTCGCCAGGCGCGACACGGCGGTTGCCTTGGCCTTGGCTGCAGCGGCCCAGATCGGCGCCTGTGAGGGCGTTTCGTCCAGCGTACGCAGCGCTTTGAGAACGATGGAGCGGGCGAGCTCAATCTCGGAGAGCAGGTGCGCGGAGCGGTGCTGCAGCCCCTGAAAGCTCGCGATCGGCACGCCAAATTGCTCGCGCCCCTTGATGTAGTCGATGGTGATGTCGAACGCGCGCTCGGCAACGCCAAGGCTTTCCGCGGCGAGACAGGCCCGGCCAACATCCAGCACATGGGCGATGGCCTTGCCGGTATCTTGCGCGCCATTCATCAGCGCATCGCCGTCCAGCTTCACATCCTTGAAGGTGAAGTCGGCGGGCACCTGGCTGTCGAGCGTACGCCGGGGCGTGGCAGAGACGCCATCGGCTTTCGGGTCGACCATGACGAGGCAGGGCGCGCCATCTTCGGTCTTGGCGACCACGATCAGTACGTCAGCGCCCGCACCATTGGCGACAAAGCGCTTGGTGCCATTGAGACGCAACCCGTTCCCGTCCTTGGCGGCCACCGTGTTGATGGCGTCCGGGTTGTGACGCGCACGCTCATCGACCGCAAAGCCGATCACGGCCTTGCCTTCCGCGATTTTCGGCAGCCAGGCGCTTTTCTGCGCCTCGGTGCCCGCCACGCGCAGGGCGGTCGCCGCGAGCACGGAGGTGGAGAGGAAGGGCGAGGAGGTCAGCTCCTTGCCCATCTCCTGCAGTATGAAGCCGGCCGCAGAGACGCCCATATCGACCCCGCCAAAGGCTTCCTCCACGAGGATGCCGCACCAGCCCATCTCGCCCATGGAGGCCCATAGATCGCGCGAGAAGCCTTCCGGGTTGTTCTCGTCGCGCAGCTTCCGCAGGGCAGCGACAGAGGCGGTTTCGGACAGGAAGCTGCGCGCACTGTCACGCAGCATCTGTTCTTCTTCGTTCAGCACAAAGCTCATCGGTTCAAATGCCTTCTTGAAAATCAGGTGCCGGGCAGCTCAAGCACGCGCTTGGCCACGATATTGAGCTGGATCTCGCTGGTCCCGCCCTCAATGGAATTGGCGCGGCTGCGCAGCCAGTTGCGGGCCGGATCGCCGTCCTCTTCCTTCTCGCCTTCCCAGAGGAGGCCATCAGAGCCCAGCGCGGACATGTTCAGCTCATGGCGGCGCTTGTTCAGCTCGGTGCCAACATACTTCAGTATCGAAGCGCGCGCGCCGACACCCTCGCCATGGTCGGCCTCATCCTTCACGCGGCGCATGGTCGCCTCGAAGGCCAGCGCATCGATAGTCAGGCGGGCGACATCGCCGCGCAGGATCGGATCGGCAATGCGGCCGTGTTCATCAACCTCGCCCACCTGATGGGAAGCGGTGACGGGATTAAGCCCGCCCGCAACCGTGTCCGACACGATGCCGGCGCGTTCATGGCTCAGGAGATATTTGGCTATTTCCCAGCCCTGACCCGGCTTGCCGACAACGTTCGCCACCGGCGCGCGCGCATCGTCAAAGAAAGTCTCGCAGAAGGGCGATTTGCCGGAAATCAGCTTGATCGGCTTGGTGGAGACACCGGGCGTATCCATGTCGATCAGGATGAAGGAAATGCCCAGATGCTTGGGCGCGTCGGCCTCGGTGCGCACCAGGGCGAAAATCCAGTCGGATTTGTCGGCATAGGAGGTCCACACCTTCTGGCCGTTGATGATGTACTCATCCCCGTCCTTCACGCCCTTGGTGCGCAGAGAGGCAAGGTCAGAGCCCGCGCCCGGCTCCGAATAGCCCTGGCACCAGCGGATTTCGCCGCGTGCGATCTTGGGCAGATGCTCGCGCTTCTGCTCCTCATTGCCGTATTTGAGCAAAGCCGGGCCAAGCATCCAGATGCCAAAGCTGTCGAGCGGCGAACGCGCCCGGATTGCCTTCATTTCCTCCTTGAGGATGAAGGCTTCTTCCTTGGAGAGGCCGCCTCCGCCATATTCCTTGGGCCATGTGGGCACGGTCCAGCCGCGCTCCACCATCCGCTCCAGCCAGATACGCTGGTCATCGCTGGCAAAGGTCCAGTTCTTGCCGCCCCAGCAGATATCAGCCTCACCCTTGGCCGGCACCCGCATCGCCGGAGGGCAGTTTGCCTCCAGCCAGGCTCTGGTTTCGGTGCGGAATGTTTCAAGCGACATGTGCGCGCTCCTCCCGTTTGACGTTTACGTCAAGGTTAGGCCGGACGTGATGGCAAGACCAGCCCCGTTTTCCATCCCCGATCTTCGAAAGGCGCGGCGAAAGCGCGCGCCTTGCTTGCAGCGGGGCCACGCTGGAGTATGTAGCGGCGCAATCCCTTCTGCCCAGAATGAGCCGGGTATCCTCATGACTGTTGCCCACACCGCACTGCCCCAGCCCTTCACCGCGCCGGAAACCAGCCGCGCCCTGTTCTGGTGGCTGATGATCATCGGTCTTCTGGTGATGGCGATGATCGTGGTGGGCGGGGCGACGCGCCTGACCGGCTCTGGCCTCTCCATCACCGAATGGCGGCCCGTGACGGGCGCCATCCCGCCCATGACGGAGCAGGGCTGGCAGGAAGAGTTCGACAGATACCGCCAGATCCCGCAATACCAGCTCCTCAATCGCGGGATGAGCATGGGCGAGTTCCAGTTCATCTACTGGTGGGAATGGGGCCATCGCCAGCTGGGCCGTTTCCTGGGCCTGGCCTTCGCGCTGCCCTTCTTCTTCTTCCTGTTCACCAAGCGCGTGCCGGACCGGCTGAAAGTGCGGCTCTGGGTACTGTTCGCGCTCGGCGGGCTGCAGGGCGCGATCGGCTGGTGGATGGTGGCCTCCGGGCTGACAGAGCGCGTCGCGGTGAGCCAGTACCGGCTCGCCACCCACCTCATCATGGCGTTTGCCATTCTCGGCCTGATCCTGTGGACCATGCTGGAACTGCGATACGGCAAGACAGCGCTGTTGAAGCGCGGGCATCTGTTCCCGCTCGCCGGGGCGTTCTGGGGGCTGGTCCTGTTCCAGATTGCACTGGGCGCGCTGGTGGCCGGCACCGGGGCAGGGCGCATCTTCACCACCTGGCCGGGCTTTGAGGGGCAGTTGTTCCCTGCGGACTACCTATCCGGCATGCCGCTCTGGCAGGCGGTTTTTGAAAGCCTGCCCGCCATCCAGTTCCAGCATCGCTGGGTGGGCTATGGCCTCGCGATACTGGGCTGCGTGCTGGCCTTCCGGCTCTGGCGCTCCGGCGCGGAGGATTTGCGCAGGGCCGGCACGATCCTGCCCGTATTGATCGGTGCGCAGGTGGGGCTTGGCATCTGGACGCTGGTCTCGGCCTCGCCGCTCGGCCTCTCGCTCGCCCACCAGGCAGGCGCGATCATCCTGTTCGGGATGGCCGGTTATACCGCATGGCTGACGGCGCGGACGGAAGGAAGTGTTATTCCGGCGAGGTAACCGCCCGGGCCAGCACGTCGCGCGTGACCAGCTTGATGCGGTTATCGCCCCGGTCATAGACAGCCGCCAGCCCGTTGGAAAAGCCCATGCCGGAGAACGGCGCATCGCTCACCACGATGGCGCCGGGCTGGCGCAGGCCGGGAATGGAGAGCTCTTCTCGCACCTCGATATTGGCGATCTCGGAGAAATCACGCGCGTCGAACGTGCCAAGCACGCCTTGATCGGGAAAGGACACCATCACGACCGGGCGGCCATAGAGCTCCACAAAGGCGAAATTCTCCACCGCCACGCCCTCGCGGTCGGCGCGCACCTGACCGTCGGTGTTCACGCGGGCAAGGCCGCCCGTCATGCTGGCAATCACCAGATCGCCATCAGCGGCCGCGCAGCGCTCCGCAGTAAAGGGCAGGGCGATCTCGCCCGAATGCGTGAGGGACAGGCGCTCGCCCCCGCCATCAGTCATCCGCCACAGGCTTGCCCGGCGCCCGGCATGCAGAAGGGCCAGCTCCACAAAGCCGGTTCCCTGACGGTACAGGCACACACCCTCCACCGGATCGGCAATGCCATCGGTATCCAGCGGCAGGTCTTCCACCGAAGTGACGCCGGGCAGAACCAGAAACCCGCGCAAGGCCCGGTCTGAATCCGTGCCGAACATCAGCGCAAGACGGGTACCGCGCAGATCAAAGGCCGGCACCGCAGCAAGGCTGGTGAGCGCAGGGCCGGAGGACTGGAGCACGCGCTCGCCGAAATCGTTGAAGGCATCGAACCCGCCGCCGCGAATGGCCGCCATGATCACGCCGGAGCCGCGCGAGTCGGCATCGGGCAGGAGAGCGAGATGTTCCACCAGCCCGGCCTGCTGGGTCGCGCCTGTGGCAGGCACGGCGCGCGTCTGCGTGGTTTCAATCCGGCTCTCATCACGCTCGCGCTCGGCCGGCGGCTCCTCACAGGCTGCGAGTACCAGGCCAAGGCACGCACCGGCCAGAGCCACGAGGGCAAAACGTGAAGATTGGGAGGAAGAGCGGATGGTAAGCATGGGGCCTTGTCTCGCTTGTCGCTGCAGCGTCAGGGGCATTGACGAATTCGCCTGATAAACTGGCGGTCTGGCGGTTATACGGCAAGTATGCGGTGACAGTGCCGTTTTTCGGGCCGGCGCAGGCATTGCCGATGAGTTCATGACGCCTGCTGATTTATAAGGTAACTAAATACCGCATATGTAACCGGCTGATTTAATGTCTTTTTCACAAGCCCTGTTGACTTGATTGCAAACCCCGCGTAGAGCCGCGCATCCGTAAAGAGGGGCGGGCGGTTCCGCCCCCGAACAGTTTCAAGGCCGACGCGATGAAAACCTTCTCCGCCAAGCCCGCAGACGTTGAACATAAATGGGTCGTGATCGACGCTGAAGGGGCCGTTGTCGGCCGCCTGGCAGCCTATGTCGCCACCCGTCTGCGCGGCAAGCACCGCCCCGACTTCACCCCGCACACCGATTGCGGCGATCATGTCATCGTGATCAATGCCGACAAGGTGGTGTTCACGGGCCGCAAGTACGAAGACAAGCGCTATTACCGCCACACCGGTTATCCGGGCGGCATCAAGGAAACCAGCCCGCGCAAGATCATGGAAGGCAAATTCCCTGAGCGCGTCGTTGAAAGCGCTGTGCTGCGCATGCTGCCCAAGGAAAGCCCGCTGGCCCGTACCCAGTTCTCCAAGCTGCGCGTCTATGCCGGCCCTGACCACAAGCACGAGGCCCAGCAGCCTGAAGTCATCGACTTCAAATCCCTCAACACCAAAAACGTGCGGAGCGCATAATGGCCGAACAAGCACGCTCTCTTGAAGACCTCAAATCGGCCATGAAGCAGGCCGACGCTCCGGTTGCCGCTACCCCGGAAGAGGAAGTCCTCGCCGAGCCGAAGATCGACGAGCATGGCCGCGCCTATGCCACCGGCAAGCGCAAGAACGCCATCGCGCGCGTCTGGATCAAGCCGGGTGCCGGCAAGATCGTGGTCAATGGCCGCGAGGAAGAGGTCTATTTTGCACGCCCCGTGCTGCGCATGATCCTCGCCCAGCCCTTCGAGGCTGCCGAGCGCGTCAACCAGTACGACGTGTACGCCACGGTGACTGGCGGCGGCCTTTCCGGCCAGGCCGGCGCGGTGCGTCACGGCATCTCCAAGGCGCTGACCTATTACGAGCCCGCCCTGCGCGGCGTGCTGAAAGCCGGTGGCTTCCTCACCCGCGACAGCCGCGTGGTCGAGCGTAAGAAATACGGCAAGAAGAAAGCCCGCCGCAGCTTCCAGTTCTCGAAGCGCTAAGGCTTGTCCCCGCGCAGGCGGGGACCCATGCCGATCACACGAAACGGGCGGTGCCACATGGCACCGCCCGTTTTCGCTTGGGGGACCTAACTCCGCACCTTCACATATTCGCCCGGTGCCGGGCACAAGGATTTGAGCTTGCTGCCGCCGGGCTTCCTCGCGGGCACCTGGGTGTCGTTCATCGAAAGGAGCCAGGCCTTCCAGTGAGGCCACCAGGAGCCGGGATGTTCCTTTGCGCCCGCCAGCCATTCTTCACGGGATTCCGGCAAGGCCTCATTGACCCAGTGCTGGTATTTGTTGGCGTCGGGGTGGTTCACCACGCCTGCAATATGGCCTGAGCCTGCCATCATGTATTGCGTCTTGCCGCCGAACAGGCGCGCGGAGCAGTAGACTGAATCGGCAGGCGCGATGTGGTCTTCCTTGCTGGCCTGCATGAAGACGGGGATTTTCACCTTCTTCAGGTCGAGCCTGTGCCCGCCCAGCTCCAGCTCACCCTTTGAGAGCCGGTTATTGCGGTAGAAGGTGTCGAGATAGAACAGGTGCAGGGTCTTGGGCATGCGCGTCTGGTCGGCATTCCAGTAGAGCAGGTCGAAGGCCTGGGGCGATTTGCCGAGCAGATAGTTGTTGACCACGAAGGACCAGATCAGGTCGTTCGCGCGCAGCATGTTGAAGGTGTCGGCCATGGTGCGCCCGTCCAGCACGCCGTCTTGCGCGTCCATCAGCCGGCCGATCTCTCGGAACCATTCCTCGTCGATGAAGACCAGAAGTTCTCCCGCGAGTGAAAAATCGAGTTGCGCGGCAAAGAAGGTGGCGGAGGCGATCCGGTCATCGTTTTCCGCTGCCATCAGCGCGAGGGCGCTACCCAGCATCGTGCCGCCAATGCAATAGCCGATCGCGTCCACCTGCCGCTCGCCGGTGGCTTCTTCCACCTTGTCCAGCGCCTCGAAAAGCCCGGCGCGGATATAGTCCTCGAAGGTCTTGTCCTTAAGGGCAGGGGCGGGGTTCACCCAGGAGATGAGGAAGACAGTGAAGCCCTGCTCGGTCAGCCAGCGTATCATCGAGCCCTGCGGGCGCAGGTCGAGAATGTAGAACTTGTTGATCCAGGGCGGCGCGATCAGGATCGGGCGCTGACGCACGGTGTCCGTCGCCGGCGCATACTGGATCAGCTCCATGATCTCGTTACGCCAGATCACCTCGCCGGGCGTGGAAGCGAGGTCCTTGCCGACCTCGAACCCGTCCATATCGGATTGCGAAAGGGCGAGACGGCCATTGCCGCGTTCCAGATCATTGACGAGGTTCATCAGCCCGCGCGTCAGGTTCTCCCCGCGGGTCTCGAACGTGGCTTTGAGTACATCCGGATTGGTCAGCGCGAAATTGGTCGGCGCCATGGCGTCGATCATCTGGCGGGTCACGAAATTGACCTTGCGCCTGGTCGCCTCGTCCACGCCCGGCGCGTTGTTCACAAGGCTCAGGATGAAGCGCTGATTAAGCAGGTAGGACTGCTTCATCGCATCGAACAGGGGGTGTTCGCTCCATTCAGACGAGCGCCAGCGCTTGTCACCCTTTTCCGGTTCAATGGCGGGCGGAGCCTCTTCACCCATCACGCGCTTGGTGGCCGAGGCCCACAGGTCCAGATAGCCGCGATAGAGGTCGGACTGTGCCTGCAGCAGCATTTCCGGCTCGGCCAGCACCTTTTCCCAGGTGTGGACCAGTTCCGGCGTGGCGTGCAGCGGGTCTGCCTTCGGCATGAGGGAGGTGTCACCCTCCAGCGAGCGGCGCATCACGTCGGCCATGAGCTTCTGGCTCTTCAGGGCCGATTGCATGACATTGCGCGAAATCGTCTCCAGCGCTTCCAGATCGGCCTGGGGCAGAAGGGCAGCGAAATCGCTTGCGCCTTCCGGTGCCTTTGGCGCTTCGGGCGGCACGGCAGGCTTTTTGGCTGAACGGCCAGCCGGCTTTGGTTTCGCGGCGGCCTTGCTGTCGCTCCGGGGCGTTTTACGGGCCGGTTTGGCCCCGTCTGCTGGCTTGGAGGGTGTTTTTTTTCCGGCCATATGCGGCAAGCCTTCCCGGTACAGGTGACAGTGGTCGAACTAAGCGTATAGAAAGCAGGGATCGCGTCCACTTCTCAAGAGGAAGCTTAGCTCTTGCGCCGCCTCCCGATCCTCGCAACCGGCCTTCCTGCAGTCATGCTGGCGGGCTGCGCCGTTCTCGGGCCGCAATCAGAGCCGAGCTGGACAGACGCGCGTATCGCCGATGACCGCGGCCGTCCTGCGCCCCATTACGTGCCGGAGATACCCCGTCCCGTCGCACAAAGCTGGATGATGTCCGCCCACGCCCGCGCGCTGGCCGATACCCGCGATGTGATGATCAATGTACGCGACCTGCTGGAGCTGCCACAGCCTGAAGCGCTGGAATTCGGTCAGCAGGCGCGCGAACGGGCCACGCCGCCACCGCCGCCGGTGCGCGACTGATTAGTGATTTAGCCGTTTGACCGAAGGACAGACAGACAATGCCGGATAATGCCCTTGAAAACCTTGCCCTTGGCGCGGTGGAAGCCGCCGAGCGTGCTGCCATAGCCGCAGCCCGGCTGGCCGGACGCGGTGACAAGATCGCCGCAGATCAGGCCGCTGTCGACGCCATGCGCAAGGCCTTCAACGATATGCCGATGAAAGGCCGCATCGTGATCGGCGAGGGCGAGCGTGATGAAGCGCCCATGCTGTTCATCGGCGAGGAGGTCGGTACGGGCGAGGGGCCGGAAATCGACATCGCGCTCGACCCGCTGGAAGGCACAGACCTGACCGCAGGCGGCAAACCCGAAGCGCTGACGCTGCTGGCGCTGGCTCCGCGCGGCGGGCTCTTGCACGCGCCTGACACCTATATGGACAAGATCGCGGTCGGCCCCGGCTTTCCCAAGGGCGTGATCGATCTGGACCGCCCGGTGGAGGACAATGTCGCCGCCGTGGCGCGCGCCAAGCGCGTGCCGGTGTCCGAGGTGACGGTGTGCGTCCTCGAACGCGAGCGTCACCAGAAGATCATCTCCGAGGTGCGCCGCGCCGGTGCCCGCGTGGTGCTCATTCCTGACGGTGATGTGGCGGCTGTGATCGCCGCCTCCGACCCCACCCGTCCGGTGGACATGTATATCGGGCAGGGCGGCGCGCCGGAGGGCGTCCTGTCGGCTGCCGCACTGCGCTGTCTTGGCGGCCAGATCGAATGCCGGCTCTTCTTCCGCAATGACGAGGAACGCGCACGCGCCGCCAAGACCGGCATCAAGGATCTCGACCGCAAATACACCGGCGCGGAACTCGCCTCCAAGGATTGCCTCTTCATCGCTAGCGGCGTCACGGGCGGGCAGCTGCTCCTGCCTGTGAGTGAGACACCCGGATACATTTCCACCCAGACTCTGCTCCTGTCGTCTGCCGGACGCACGCGCCGCGTCATCACCACCCAGCGTCTGGCGGAGCAGATCTGACCCGCCCATGACCGCCCGCGTCCCTCTCTTCGGCGTAGAGCGTTCGGTGACCGGAAAGGCCTGGGCGCTCAGCGAGGCGCCGGACGGGCTGGCAGCGGAAATTGCGCGCGTCACGGGCTGTCACGATGCACTGGCGCGCCTTCTGGCAGCACGCGGGCTGGATGCGTCCAGCGCGCCGGGCTTCCTGCAACCGCGCCTGCGCGACAGCTTCCCTGACCCGTCGAGCTTTCTGGGCATGGACGAGGCGGCCCGCGTGGTCTGGGGCGCCATGCAGGCGGACACCCGCATTGCCGTGTTCGCTGACTATGATGTGGACGGCGCGACATCCGGCGCGCAGCTGGTGCGCTGGCTGCGTCAGCTGGGCCGTGATCCGCTCACCTATGTGCCTGACCGGATCGAGGAGGGCTACGGGCCCTCTGCCGAGGCGTTTGCCAGCCTGAAGGCGGCCGGTGCCGGCCTTGTCATCACGGTCGATTGCGGCGCGGCAGCCCATGACGCACTGGAAAGCGCGGCGGGGATGGGCCTGCCAGTAGTGGTCATCGACCACCATCTGATGAACGGGCCGCCACCGCCCGCCGCTGCCCTGGTCAATCCCAACCAGCCCGGCGACACCTCTGGCTGCGGGCATATGGCAGCGGCCGGTGTCACTCTGGTCTTCCTCGCCGCGCTCAATCGTGAGGGCAGGGCGCGCAATGCCTTTAATGGCAACGAGCCTGACCTTGTGGCGATGACTGATCTCGCGGCGCTGGGCACGATCTGCGATGTGGTGCCGCTGACCGGCCCCAACCGGGCCATCGTGACGCAGGGGCTGAAAGTGATGAGCGGCTGGCACAAGGCAGGCCTCGCAGCACTGGCGGAGGTGGCAGGGCTCTCCGGCGCAGCGACGCCCTATCATGCCGGCTTCCTGATCGGCCCGCGTATCAATGCCGGTGGACGCGTGGGCCGCGCCGGGCTGGGCCTTGAGCTGATGGCAACAGAGGACAGGACCCTGGCGCACCAGCTCGCCGGTGAACTCGACCGGCTGAATGCCGAACGCAAGGCCATCGAACAGGATGTGCTGGACGCGGCGATGGCGCAGATCGAGAGCGGCGAGATCGCAGCCAACGGCCCCGTCATCATCGCCACAGGGGAGGGCTGGCATCCCGGCGTGATCGGGATCGCGGCTGGGCGCATCAAGGAGCGCTTCAACAGGCCGGCCATCGTGATCGGTACGGAAAACGGCACAGGAAAGGGATCTGGGCGTTCCTGCACCGGGGTCAATCTTGGCGAGGCCATCGCGGCCGCGCGCGAGGCCGGCCTGCTGATCGCCGGGGGCGGGCATGCCATGGCAGCCGGACTGACGGTCGAATCAGGCCGCATTGATGCGTTGCGTGCCTTTCTGGAGGAGCGTCTCGCCCCGGAATGGGAGGCCGCGCACGAGGCCCGCACGCTGCGCCTTGATGCTGTCGCCCACCCGGCTGCGGTCGATTTCGCGTTCGGCGATGCACTGAAAGCTGCGGCCCCGTTCGGCATGGGCAATCCCGAACCACGCTTTGCCTTTTCCAGCCTGCGCGTCGCCTTCGTAAAGGAGGTCGGCACCGGCCATCTGCGCTTCACGCTGGAGGACAGGGGCGGGGCGCAGCTCTCGGGAATCGCCTTCCGGGCTCTGGGCTCCCCCCTCGGCGAAGCGCTTACCGCGTCAAGAGACCGGCTCTGGCATGCGGCAGGCAAGGTGAAGGCCGAGGACAACCGGTTCGGGCGCAAGGCCGAACTGCATCTGGAAGACCTTGCTGCCGCTGACTGAGCGGAAATCTGCAGCATAAAGCGCGTCCAAGGGCTTGCATGGCGGATTCGGCTTGGATATAGAACCGCTCTCGCGCTGATGCGGGCCCTTCGTCTATCGGTTAGGACGCCAGGTTTTCAACCTGGAAAGAGGGGTTCGATTCCCCTAGGGCCTGCCACCGCGCTTTCCGCATTCTCCAAAGTCAGTAGCTGCGCCGGTGCCGATTTGTGTTCGGTAACGAAACTCACCGCCTTTTCTGACATTCAGCGTCATGTAACCACCCTGCATTAAATCAGGCCGAGATTCGCCTTTACGATGTTGCAAAGCAGGGATAGCGTCTACTCTGGCATGAGGGACTTAGGCCGGGGCGGGGAGCCAAGCCGGCTGCATTTTTGGAGATAATTGTAATGCTTCGCACTGCTGCAACCGCCATTCTTGGCGTGGCTATTCTGGCCGCCGGCGCTTCTGCCCAGAACTACAGCCTGAACCCGCTTTACGGCACGGTGAACCTGTCTGGCGGCTTTGCCCCGGACCCCTACGTCATCAACGTGCAGTCCGGCGGCACGATCAATGCCGCTCAGACACTTGGCGGCGCGTGCGTGGGCTATATCGCTGACGCGCCGGACGTGCGCCTCAATTTCAGCGCCGGCAGCCTGCCGCTGATCATTTCGGTAAACTCTTCGGCCGACACGACGCTCGTAATCAATGCGCCCGATGGCCGCTGGTATTGCGATGATGATGGCGGCAACGGCCTGAACCCGTCGATTCGCTGGGGCAGCCCGATGTCCGGCCAGTACGATATCTGGATCGGCACCTGGGGTTCTGCGTCCAACGCCAGCGCCCAGCTTCACATTTCCGAGCTCTACAGCCAGTAAGCCCTGCCGCCTCGGTTAGGAAGAAAACCCGGCAGCGTGCGCTGCCGGGTTTTCTGTTCTGACCATGCCGGCAAGCACTGCCGCTTACAGCCCCGTGCCGGGATTGGGCAGGGCATGCTTGCACAACTCGTCGACAATATACTCGAACGCCTCATCGACCGAGCTGGTGCGGTGAATGAGCCTGAGATCCTCGTGATTGATCGCGCCGAACTCGGCCAGCGCCTCCAGATTGAATACCTTGTCCCAGTACTCGGTGCCGAACAGCACGACCGGCAGGCGCTTCTTCATCTTGCGGGTCTGCAGAAGAGTGAGCGTCTCGAACAGCTCGTCCAGCGTGCCGAACCCGCCCGGCATCAGCACCAGCGCCTTGGCAGGGTAGAGGAACCAGAATTTGCGCGTGAAGAAATAGTGGAACTCGAAATTGAGGTCCGGGCTGACATACGGATTGTTGGTTTCTTCCTTGGGAAGGGTGATGCCCAGCCCGATCGTCTCGCCGCCCGCCTCGCGCGCGCCGCGGTTCGCGGCCTCCATGATACCGGGGCCAGCCCCGGTGCAAACCACGAAGCGGCGGCCATGACAGTCCTTGAGATTGAGCGACCATTCGGTCAGACGGCGCGCAAGCTCGCGCGAGTCCTCGTAATAACGGGACATGGCGAGCGCCCGCTCGGCATCCTTCACATCGCCCCGGCCGGCCTTCGCCTCTTCAAGCATGCGTTCGGCGTCTTCACGCGATTTCACGCGCGCCGAACCGAAAAACAGGATCGTGTCGTCGATATCGTGACGTTCGAATTTCTGCTTGGGGTGCAGGTATTCGGCCAGGATGCGCAAGGGGCGGGCATCCACCGAGGCCATGAACTCGGTATTGTTGTAGGCCTCCACCGGATCACCGGGGAGCGTTTCACTGACAGGGTTTTTCTTGTCCATCTTCTTCAAGCCATGCTGTTGGGAACGCATTCCAGCATGGCTTTGACGTCTGCCCAAGCGCTATGTCAGCCCTTTACCCGTGCCAGCCCCTCGAGAATGAGCTGTTCGGCGCGCTCCACCCCCTGCCAGCCATGGATTTTCACCCATTTATTGGGTTCCAGATCCTTGTAGTGTTCGAAGAAGTGGGTGATGCGCATGATCTGCGCCTTGGTGACATCGGTGTAGGAGGTGATGTCGTCATAGAGCGGAGTGAGCTTGGGGTGCGGGCAGGCGAGGATCTTCTCGTCCATGCCGCTTTCGTCTTCCATCATGAGGACGCCGATCGGGCGGGCGCGCACAACGCATCCCGGCACCAGCGTCGTCTGGCCCAACACCATCACGTCAACCGGATCACCGTCATCCGACAGGGTGTGCGGCATGAAGCCGTAATTGCACGGATAGCGCATCGGCGTGTGCAGGAAGCGGTCAACGAAAACGGTGCCGGAAGCCTTGTCCATCTCGTACTTCACCGGCTCGCCGCCGACCGGCACTTCGATGATCACATTGATGTCGGACGGGGGATTGGCGCCGGCGGAAATCTGGTCGATGCGCATGGGAGGCTTCCTTTGCGGGCGTTTTCGTGTTGCTGGCGCGCTTGATAGCGGTCATGGCGCGGCGTGCAACCCGTTTTTTGCACTGCACAACGCGGGGCCACCGACCTGCATGCGCGATTGCGCGCGCGCGCGCGCTTGGCTAGCGTGCGGCCATGATGATACGCATGATAGCAGCTTTTGCCGCCCCGCTCGCCGCGCTCGCCTTTATCGGCTGTGCGCATGCCCAGCCCAGCGATCCGACCCATCCGGACGCGGTCGTCCAGTATGGCGGGCCGGACCCGATCATCATCGAGACGGCGGAGGGCCCGGTCGAGCTCGTCGCCGAAATCGCCGATACCGAGGCCAGCCGGCAGCGCGGGCTGATGCACCGCGAATCCATCGGCCCGAACGAGGCCATGCTGTTTGATTTTGAAGTGGAACAGCCGGTGGCCATCTGGATGGCCAACACGCTGATCCCGCTGGACATCCTTTACGTGCGCGCCGATGGCACGATCGCCAAGATCATCGCGCACGCCCAGCCGCTCTCGCGCCGCTCCCTGCCATCGGACTTCCCGGTGCTGGGCGTGATCGAGATTGCGGGCGGACGCGCCGGAGAGCTGGGCATTGCGCCGGGCGATCTGGTCCGCCACGCGCTTTTCGGCACGTGGGAAGCTGGCGAGGCCAGCCTTGAAGAGGCGGACGAAACGGACGCTGACGACGAGCCCGGCGAGGACGCCGGCGAACCCGTCGAAGAGGCCGCAGAGTAGGCCACTTGCGCGCCCTCGCGGCTTTGCCTAAACGAAAGCGCATAAGGACGGGGCGTAGCGCAGCCTGGTAGCGCATCTGCTTTGGGAGCAGAGGGTCGCAAGTTCGAATCTTGCCGCCCCGACCATGAAACGGTGTTGGAAACGGGAAACGAGCCATGTTCGCGCGGATCTACCAGCCCTCGAAGAATGCCATGCAGTCGGGCCGTGCGCGCTCGAGAGACTGGGTGCTGGAATTTGAACCGGCCATGGCCAAGCGCCCCGATCCGCTGATGGGCTGGGCCAGCACGGGCGATACGCGCCGTCAGGTGCGCCTGAATTTCGAGAGCCGGGACGAGGCGGTGGCCTATGCCAAGCGCTATGGCATCGCCTTCCAGATCCGCGAGGCCCGCGAGACCCCGCGCATCATCAAGACCTATGCCTCCAATTTCGCGTCTGACCGCAAAGAGCCCTGGTCGCACTAAAGCGCCTGCACCCCTCTTCTTCCATTGCGCCTGAGGCCCCGCGCGGCCAGATTGATGGCAGCGCCAAGACCCACCTTACCGGCCCCGTAGCTCAGCTGGATAGAGCACTCGCCTTCTAAGCGAATGGTCGCAGGTTCGAATCCTGCCGGGGTCGCCAGTTTCAGATGGTCTAATTCATCGACAGGCGGGGCCTATAGTTTAAAGATTGAATTGCCACCATCGGCACAGATGGAGGCTCCTGTGATGAAACTGGCTTCGTCTGAAAGAAGAAACCCGGCCACCCGGGCGATTTCTTCTGGTTCCGCAATACGTTGCAGGGCGTGCATGGACGCGATCGCATCGAGAGTGCCTGGGTCAGAACTTGCCATCTCCGTCCGTGTACCGCCAGGCAGAAGCGCGTTGACCCTGATTCCACTGCGTCCCAGCTCGGCGGCCATTACTTGGGTAAGGCCGATCAAACCTGCTTTGGATGCTGCGTAGGCCCCCATACCCGGCAACCCGATCGTCACACCTACAAATGAGCCGGTGAATACGATGGCGCCGCTGCCCCGCTCCATCATCGCCTTGACCTGATGCTTCGCGCAGAAGAAGGCTGCCTTGAGATTGGTGTCCAACACAGTGTCCCAAGTCAGCGCGTCGAGATCCGCAACAGCCGCCATTGTTCCGACCGCCCCGGCATTGTTAAATGCCCCGTCGAGTCCGCCAAAGGTACTTTCGGCCGCTTCAACCAGGCTCGCTGCATGATCGTCGTCCCGAATATCACCAGCTACGGCAATCGCCTGGCCGCCAGCATCGCAAATCTCGGTAGCCAGCTTCGCTAGCAACTCTCCCCTGCGTGCGCTCAACACGACGTTGGCGCCGTCTTTCGCAAACAGCCGGGTGGCCGCCTTTCCGATGCCGCTGCTGGCCCCGGTGATGATTATTGTTTTTCCCTGTAACCGCATAGCTCACCTCCTTTGATGAGGCGTAGCTATCGGTGTGTCAGTGGTTCATTCGACCCGATTCTTGCGAATTTTCAGTTGGTCAGCATGCCGCCAGCGCCTGTTCCAGATCGGCCCAGAGATCGTCGATATCCTCCAGCCCGATGGAGAGGCGCAGCAGTGCGCCTTCAGCCTTCCACGGCACGGCGGTGCGTTTGATCTGCGGATCGCAGGAGAGGGCGAGGCTTTCATAGCCGCCCCATGAGAAGCCGATCCCGAACAGTTTCAGCCGGTCGATCACCGCTTCGCCCGCTTTCGCAGGAATGCCGTCCAGCACGAAGGCAAAGCAGCCTGCTGCCCCGGAAATATCGCGCTTATAGAGCGTATGGTCGGGGTGGGAGGGCAGAGCCGGGTGGAGCACACGGCTGACCCTGGGGTGGGCTTCCAGCCGCCGTGCGATCTCCAGCGACGCCGCCTCCGCGCGCTCCAGCCGCAGGGGCAGGGTGCGTAGCCCCCTGAGAGCCAGGAAGGCATCATCGGGCGATACATGTACCCCATAGAGCTTCTCGCGCTCCAGCACGGCCCTGGCGGCACCCCCGCGCGCTGTGACCGAGCCCATCAGGAAGTCGGAGTGCCCGCCGACATATTTGGTGAGCGCCTGGACGGCATAGTCCACGCCCATGTCGAGCGGGTTCATCAGCACGCCTGCGGTCCAGGTGTCATCGATCACGGTTGGCACACCTGCCGCCTTCGCCACTGCCGCTATGGCCGGCACGTCCTGCACCTCGAAGGTGAGGGAGCCCGGCGATTCCAGCAGGATAAGAGACGTCTTTGATGTGATGAGCGAAGCGATCTCCGCCCCGATACGCGGATCGTAATAGACGGGCGTCACGCCAAGGCGCGGCAATTCCTCATCGCAGAAGCGGCGCACCGGGCCATACGCGCTGTCGGTGATCAGGGCTTCTCCCGGCCCCTTTAGCGCGGTGCGGATGGCCAGGATCACTGACGCCAGCCCGGACGGGGCGAGCGCACACGCATCGGCCTCATAAAGCGCCGCGATGGCCGCGCGCAGCTCTGCGTTAGGCGCAATGCCGCCACGGCCATAATGACGCCGCGTGCCGGTGGGATGATACAGTTCCGCAGTTGAAGGGGCGAGCACGGTGGACGCACGCTTGATTGCCGGATTGACCAGGCCGTCGCCCTCGTCCGACCGGCCTGAATGGATGATGCGCGTGGTGCGTTTCATGTCGACGCCGCCCTTCAGCTTGGGTAAACCCCTTACCTATCAGCGTTTAGGTCGGCTTTTGCCATGACGCCAGCAGGTTTCTTCGATTTTCTCATGCCGCGCCGCCTGTCGCGCGCGGCGGCAGCCTTTGCGCTGGGCTTTACGGTATCGCAAAGCCAGATGGAGGATATCGGCACTCAGCTCCACGAGATACGCGAGCGCGGCCATGTGCGCTGCGGCGTGGATACAGGGCTGGCCGGCTTTGCGCGCGAAGATGAGGACGGCAACTGGTCCGGTTTCGAGATCGATCTGTGCCGGGCCTATGGCGCGGCCCTTCTGGGCGATCCCGAGCGAGTGCGATTCGTGCCCCTGACCACCGAGGAGCGGCTGGAAGCGCTGTCGGCGGGGGAGGTGGACATCCTCCTGCGCAACACCACCTGGACGCTTTCGCGCGATGCCGAGCCGCATGTCAGCTTTGCCGGTATCTATTATTACGACGGGCAGGGCTTCATGGTGCCGCGTGATCTTGGCGTCACCAGCGCGCTGGAGCTGGATGGCGCGCGGCTATGCGTCCTTCGCAACACCACCACAGCGGCCAATATCGCCGATTATGCGGCCATTCACGATCTCAATCTCACGCTCGTCGAGTTCGGCACGGTACGCTCGGCGACCAATGCCTATGGGCGCGGCCAGTGCGATGCGGTGACGAATGATGTCTCCGCCCTGGCGGGCATGCGCATGACGCTTTCCGAGCCGGATGCCCATGTGATCCTGCCCGATGTGATCTCCAAGGAGCCGTTGAGCGTGGTGGTGGCCTCGCGCGATCAGAAGTTTGCCGATTCGGTGCGCTGGGTGCTCCATGCGCTGATCGCGGCGGAGGAGTATGGCGTGACGGCGGCCAATGCAGCCGGGATGGCCGAAAACTCGCGCGCCATGGAAGTGCGCCGCCTGCTGGGCGCGGAAGGCGCCATCGGAGAGCGCCTCGGCCTTGATGCGGGCTTTGCCCTGCGCGCCATCCAGGCAGGCGGAAATTATGGCGAGATATTCGGACGCCATCTCGGGCCGGAGCCGGGGCTCGGCCTGCAGCGCGGCCTCAATGATCAGTGGACGCGCGGCGGCCTGCTCTACGCCCCGCCCTTCAGCTAAGCGGTTTTCTCCATCCAGGGCGGGACGGGCAAGCCCTTCTCGCGCAGGAAGTCCGGATTGTAGAGCTTGGACTGATAGCGCGCCCCGTGATCGCAAAGCATGGTCACGATGGTGTGGCCGGGACCCATCTTGCGCGCCAGCCGGATCGCGCCGGCGATATTGATGCCCGCCGAGCCGCCAAGGCACAGGCCTTCATGCTGGATAAGCTCGTAGAGCACCTGCAGGGCTTCCTCGTCGGGAACGCGGAAGGCATGGTCCACGGGTGCATCTTCCAGGTTCGCCGTGATCCGGCTCTGGCCGATGCCTTCCGTGATGGAATTGCCTTCCGCTTTCAGCTCGCCATGGGCGTAATAGCCATAGAGCGCTGCGCCGCCCGGATCAGCGATGCCGATCTGGACCTTTTCGCTTCGTGATTTGAGATACATGCCGACACCGGCCAGCGTGCCGCCGGAGCCGACCGCACAGATGAAGCCGTCCACCTTGCCGCCGGTCTGCTCCCAGATTTCCGGCCCCGTCGTGTCGAAATGGGCCTGCCGGTTGGCAACATTGTCGAACTGGTTGGCCCAGATGGCCCCGTTCGGTTCGCTCTCGTTCAGCTCCGCGGCCAGCGTGCCGGAATAGCGCGCATAATGGTTGGGGTTGGCGTAAGGCACCGCATCGACCTCGATCAGCTCTGCGCCGGCCAGCAGGATTGCATCGCGCTTTTCCCGGCTCTGCGTGCGCGGAAACACGATGACGGTGCGGTATCCGAGCGCGCTGCCCACCATGGCAAGGCCGATCCCGGTATTGCCCGCCGTGCCCTCCACGATCGTGCCGCCGGGCTTGAGCGCACCCGACTTTTCAGCCGTGCGGATAATACCCAGCGCGGCGCGATCCTTCACCGACCCGCCGGGATTGAGAAATTCGGCCTTGCCGAGGATCTCGCACCCCGTCGCCTCGCTGGCCGCATTCAGGCGGAGCAGGGGCGTGTTGCCGATAAGGTCGATGATGGAGCGGGCAGGGGACGGCATGGGGCCTCCAGGGCAGATCGAATTGAGTGTTCGTGGCTAGCCTGCCAGATGATCCGGTCAAGGCCTGTCAGCGTAAAAACAGCAAAGACCATACAGGACGGACAAGCCATGCCTGCCATTGATGATGGCCTTCTTCTCGATCACGCTGCGGGTAACGGCCCGCGCGCGTTGCAATTGCTGGCCGAATGCCAGTCGGAAATAAACCCTGTCGCTGGCGGGCGCACGCTGGCCGCTGAAGCAGTATTTGGCACAATGCTGGACGAGCTGGGCCCCGCAAGCCTTCGCCCTGACGCGCTCTCGGACGTGCTGGGCCATCTCGGCGAGGCGGAGCGTGCTGGCGAAGCAATCGCGCAGGACGGTATTCCGGCGCCCCTGCAGACCATCCTCAACCGCCAGACAGGCGGGGAATTGCGCTGGCATCGCCGCCTCGGCGGTGTACGCGAGATCGTGCTGGAAGAGCTTTGCGAGGGCGAGACCGAGGCGAGCCTCATCCAGCTCATGCCCGGCGGCGGCATTCCCGACCACAATCATGGCGGGGAGGAGCTGACGCTTATCCTGTCGGGAGCCTTTCACGATGGCCGGGCGTTGTACCGGGCAGGTGATCTGTGCAGCGCAGCGCCCGGCACGCGCCACCGGCCGCGGGTGAGGGGCGACGAGCCGTGCATCTGCCTCGCGGTAAGTCTCGCACCGTGGAAACCGGCTAATCCTCTTTACGGCGTGGCAGACCGCCTCACACGCCCGAAACGCCCCTTGAAAGGAGTATGATCATGATCCGCTCCCTTATCGCTTCGCTGGCCTTTCTGGGCGGTATTGCCGCCCCGTCCGCGCTGGCTGTCACCCCGCCGCCAGAACCCCGCGACGGTCAGGTGATCGCGTTTGACGTCTATCGCGGCAATTCCAGCTTCGGCACGCATGAAGTGCGCTTCGAGCGCAATGGCGACGAGCTGGTGGCCAATATCGAAGTGCGCCTGCGCGCCGGGTTCGGTCCGGTCACCGTGTTCCGTTATGAACACGACGCCACCGAACGCTGGAATAATGGCGATCTGGTGGAAAAGACCGCCCGCACGGTCAAGGACGGCAATACCTACCGCGTGGAAGCGTGCCGCAATGGCCGCGCCCTCGAAGTGGAAGGCGTGTTGCCCGGCGGTGAAGCGCATGAGGCGGAATTTCCGCTGGACGTGACCCCGTCCTCGCACTGGCGCGGCTATGAGCCTGATCTGGAGCGCATCCTCAATACCGAGCACGGCGATGCCATGGAGGTGAGGATCACCGATCTCGGCATGGACGAGATCGAGGCCGATGGCACCACAATCCAGGCCCGTCGCATCCGTCTGGAAGGCACGCTCACCGTCGATCTCTGGTATGACGAGAACGGCTTCTGGGCAGGTTGCGAGTTCGAGGCACGCGGCCAGCAGATCCGCTATGTGCGCCGGGCCAATCCGGCCAGCGCCTGATGGCCACGCTCCGGCTTGTCCTGGGTGACCAGCTGAGCGAGAGCCTGTCGGCGCTTGAAGGGCCGCAGGATGGCGACACCGTGCTGATGGCGGAGGTCGCCGCCGAGACCGGTTATGTGCGTCATCACAAGAAGAAGATCGCCTTCATCTTCTCGGCCATGCGCCACTTCGCACAGCGTCTGGAGGCGAGGGGGCTTCAAGTGCGCTATGTGCGCCTTGATGACCCTGACAACAGCCAGAACATTGAAGGCGAGGTCGCGCGCGCTCTTGGTGAGGATCCCAGCCTGACGCGGCTGGTGCATACGGAACCTGGCGAATACCGGCTGATGGAGATCATGAAGGCGTGGCCGGAGCGTTTCGACGTGCCGGTGGAAATGCGCCGCGACACCCGCTTTGTGGCGTCGCGCGAGCATTTCGCCCGCTGGGCGGAGGGCAAGAAGCGCCTGACCATGGAGTATTTCTACCGCGAAATACGCCGCGAGACCGGCCTGCTGATGGACGATGATGAACCGGCAGGCGGGCAGTGGAATTTCGATGCCGAGAACCGCAAGGCGCTGCCAGCAGCCGTGTCCATCCCCCAACGCGACTGGATTGAGCCGGATGCGGTTACACAGGAGGTCATGGCGCTCGTCGCAGACCGGTTTTCTGATCATTTCGGTGATCTGGAGCCGTTCGGCTATGCAGTGACGCGCGAGGATGCGCTACGGCATCTCAAATGGTTCATTACCCATGCCCTGCCGCACTTTGGCGATTATCAGGATGCGCTCAAAACCGGCGAGAGCTTCCTCTTCCATTCCGTCCTGTCGCTCTATCTGAATGTGGGTCTGCTGGACCCGCTGGAAGTGTGCGAGGCGGCCGAAACGGCGTATCACGAGGGTCATGCGCCGCTGAACGCGGTGGAAGGTTTCATCCGCCAGATCATTGGCTGGCGCGAATATGTGCGCGGCGTCTACTGGCACTTCATGCCGGACTATCTGGAGCGCAATGCGCTGAACGCCACGCGGCCCCTGCCGGATTTCTACTGGACAGGCGAGACCGGCATGGCCTGCCTAGCCGATGTGATCAGTACCACGCGCAAGCACGCCTATGCCCACCACATCCAGCGCCTGATGGTAACGGGCAATTTCGCGCTGCTGGCCGGCATTGATCCTGCCGAGGTCAACGAATGGTACCTCTTGGTCTATGCGGACGCATTTGAATGGGTGGAGGCGCCTAATACGCACGGCATGGCGCTCTATGCCGATGGCGGGATCATGGCGACCAAGCCCTATGCGGCGAGCGGCGCCTATATCAACCGCATGAGCGATCACTGTAAGGATTGCCGCTATTCGGTGAACGCCAAGAACGGCGAAAAGGCCTGTCCGTTCAATTATCTATACTGGAATTTCATGATCGAGAATGAAGACCGGCTGCGCGGCAATCAGCGCCTCGCGCACGCCTATCGTAATCTGGACCGCTTCAATGATGCGCGCCGCGCGGAGATCCGGGCCGACGCGCAGCGCTTCTTTGAAGAGACCGGTATGGCGCCTGCCAGAAGGAAAGCCTCATGACACCGCGCACAATGAAACCCTCTGACGGCATTGCCTGGGTGACGGGCGGCAGCTCGGGCATCGGCGCGGCGCTGGCCTGCCGCCTTGCCAGTCAGGGCTGGACGGTCGCCATTTCCGCCCGGCGCAAGGACAAGCTGGAGGAGGTCACCAGTTTTTCCGGCAAGGGCCGGATCATCGCGGTGCCAGTGGACCTCACCGATGCGAAAGCCGTAGAGGCGGCCATTGCCGGGCTGGAAGAGCGCGAGGGCCCGATTGCGCTCGCCGTGCTGAACGCAGGTATCTATCTGCCCGTTCAGGCCGAAGCCCCGAAATTTGAGGATTACCGGAAGACGTTTGAGGTGAATCTCTCCGGCACGGCGGCCTGCATCTGCGCGCTCACCCCCCGGATGAGCGCGCGCAAGACCGGCCAGATTGCGATTGTGTCCTCTGCTACGTCCTTTGGCGGCATGCCCACGGCGTCGGCCTACGGGGCCAGCAAGGCGGCCCTTGTGAATATGGCGGCGTGCCTCAGGATCGAGCTGCATCGCCACGGCGTGCTTGTGCAGGCGATCACGCCCGGCTTTGTGGAAACGCCCGCACAGGACGACAACGCCTTCCCCAAACCCTTCATGGTCAGCGCGGAGACGGCGGCCAGGCGCATCGCATCAGGCCTCAAGAGCAAGCGCTTCGAGATTACCTTCCCGCGCCGCTTCACCTGGGCGCTGAAGGCCATGTATGCGCTGCCTTATGGCTGGTCGCTGCCGCTGGTGAGGAAACAGACCGGCTGGGACAAACCGGTTTAGGCTGTATCGACATTCAGTTTTGGCACGTGATATGCGCGAAAATCGTTCAGTATCAGGAGCAAGACCGCCGGAAGGGTTGTCCCCTTTCAAGGTCTTGCGACGCCATAATGGGCGATTATTCGCCATACCTCTTTGAGGCGCAAAATCCGCTACGCGTCACGCCCGAAACCTGAATGTCGATACAGCCTAACGCGACAGCACGAACTGGCCGACATCGATCCGGCCGGTGCGGAAGCCCGCCTCGCAATAGGCAAGATAGAACTCCCACATGCGCCTGAAGCGCAGATCAAAGCCCATCGGCTCGATCTGCGGCCAGGCCGCGCGGAAGCGCGTCGTCCACTCTTTGAGCGTGTCGGCATAGTCCACGCCGAACATCTCCGAGCCGTCGAAATTCAGCCCTGCACGGGCGAACTCGCCATTCAGCCGCTCCACGCTCGGCAGGATGCCGCCGGGGAAGATGTAGCGCTGGATGAAGTCCGCGCGCTTGCGGTAGCGGTCGAACAGATCATCGCGGATGGTGATGATTTGCAGGCCTGCCTTGCCGCCCGGCTTCAGGCAGTCATGCACGCGTGAAAAGAAGCTCGGCCAGTATTCCTCGCCCACGGCCTCGAACATCTCGATGGAGGCAATGCGGTCATACTGCCCGGTCTCGTCACGATAATCCTGCAGCTTGATGGTGACGCGGTCCGATAACCCGGCCTTTTCCATGCGTTCCTGCGCGTATTGCATCTGGGAAGGCGATAGGGTGAGGCAGGTCACCTGCGCGCCGATCTCGGCTGCGGCGTATTCGGCAAATCCGCCCCAGCCGCAGCCAATCTCCAGAACGCTCATGCCGCGCTCCAGCCCGATCGAGCGGGCGAGCGAGGCGTATTTTTCTTTCTGCGCGGCCTCCAGGCCCATATCCGGGGCGCGATAGCGCGCAGAGGAATAGGTCATGGAGGGGTCAAGCCAGAGCTCGTAGAAGGCATTGCCGAGATCGTAATGGGCTTCGATATTCTTGCGCGCCTGCGCCCTGGTATTCGCGCGCAGCCGGTGCCAGACCCAGTGGGCCATGCGGGTAAGGGGCTTGCCTTTCTCGATATCGCTTATTCTGTCGAGATTTGCGGAGAATATCTCGAGTACTGCCGCAAGATTGGATGTGGTCCATTGCCCGTCCATATAGGTCTCGGCAAAACCGACATCCCCGCCAGCGAAAATCCGCCGTACCATCGCGTAATCGACCACTTCCATCGTCGCGTGGACGCCCGGATGCGCGCCGGTAAAGCGGATGCGCCGCCCGTCGGGCAGCACCACGGTCAGCACGCCTTCGCCGAAGTTCAGAAGCAGGTTCAGCCCGGCCTTGAACAGGCGCGGCACGCCGCTCAGCCGCGAGATCGTGTCCCGGCTGGCAGGCAATACGCCGCCAGCGTCAAGAGTATCCAAAGGTGCGTCCGTCATGCGGCCTCCGAGGGGTTCAAGGTCACGGCAATGACACTAGTGAATATAGGGTCAATCAGAACTACGTCCAAGGACTACCGGACGATCCCTGTCCGGCAGGGCGAAGCTGGGCTCGTCCGGCGGCTCGGGCCGGGGGTGATAGCGGGCGCCCTTGAAGACGAGGCGTAGCGCCTCGCCGTGAATGGCCAGAATGGTCTTCAGCGTGGAGAAGGGCTGGCTGGCAAAAAGCCTGGCCAGCGTCCCGCTCGTCAGCGGCCGGGCGGCAAGCTGCATGCCGGCATAGAAATCAGGGCCTTGCGCGCGGGCCTTCAGGATCGACATGGAGAAGGTGTCGCCCAGTTCGCGCAAGGTGAAGTCATAGCGCCCCGCCACATCGAAGAAGGGGGAGACGTGAAACACCTTGTCGGCTGAATGATGCCAGGGCGCATCGCCTTCCACCCGCGCGACATAGGCATGGGCGTCACCGAACGTATTATGCACCTGGTAAATTACCCCCCGGAGAACGCCACCGGGTGCTTCGGCAAAGTAGATCGACAGCGGATTGAACACATAGCCCAACACGCGCGGGGAGCAGAGCAGGCGTATCCGTTCAAACGGCCCTTCGATTCCGGCCGCCGCCAGCTGGGTTTCTGCCCAGTCCTTCAGCGATGAACCGTCACGTGCGCCATGATCACGGGCGCGGAAGCTGAAAAGATTGAACCTTTCCACCGAGAACAGGCGCGAAAGCCGCCCGGCCTCGTCCAGCCGGTCCAGATCAATCGCCATCAGCGCCAGCCGGTAACGGAAGCGGTGCAGGAAGGGCGCGCGCCGTTCATGCACGGTGTGGCCGGTATAGAGTTGGGCAGGCGCGGTCATGATCACTCCGCAACGGCCAGCCGGCTGGCGGGTGCCGCGGCGCCCGGCCTGATACCCCATTCTCCCCCGCTTACATCGCCTTCGGCAAATGCAAATGGAAGCGCGCCGCCAAGACGCAGTGCCACGCGCAGTCCGGAGCGTAAGCCGTCCTCGTGGAAGCCATAGCCGAGCCACGCCCCGGCAAACCAGGTGTGCCGGACGCCCTGCACGCGGTTGAAGATGCGCTGGGCAGCCATGCCGGCCCGGCTGAATTGCGGGTGATCATAGGCAAAGCTGCCGAAGGTCAGCGCAGGATCAGGCTCACGCGCCGGGTTCAGCGTCACAAACAGCGGGCAGGCCGGATCAATGCCCTGCAGCCGGTTCATGTCATAGGTGACCGCCGCCGCGTCCTGACCGCTCTCGCGCAGATAGCACCACGCCGCCCGGGCATTTTTCCGGCGGGGCAGCAGGCTCTCATCGCGGTGCAGGACGGCGCGGTTCGCCGAATAGGGGATGGCGCCCAGCATTTCGCGCTCGTCCGCATCGGCATCGGCCAGCAGCGCCAGCGCTTCGTTGGAATGGCAGGCGAGGATCACCTCGTCATAGCGCTCGGCCTTGCCGGCTTCATCGAACACACGCACGCCGCCACTGATCAGTCGCTCCACGCGTACCGCGCCGGGCTTGCGTGCGACACCCGCCGCATCCAGATCGCGCCAGATCGCGTTGACATAGTTGCGGCTGCCACCCTTCACCGTGCGCCATTTGGGGCGCGTGGCGTTGACGAGCCGGTGGTTCCTGAAGAAGCGCACAAAGGCCTCGGCCGGGTAATCGGCCATCTCGCCTTCGCTGGACGACCAGATCGCCGCGCCCATCGGCAGGAGATAGTGAGAGCGGAAGCGTGCGCCATAGCCGTATAGCTCCAGATACTGGCCGAGCGAGAGCGAGGCGAGCTTGCCTGCGTCCAGATCAGCAATCGCCATCCGGTTGAAGCGCAGAACATCGCGCAGCATGGACAGGAAACCCGGATCGAAGGCGTTGGAGGTTCGTGCCAGCAGGCCGGACAGCCCGTTGGAGGACCATTCAAATCCGCCATCCAGGCTGAAGCCGAAGCTCATATCGGTCTGATGAGTCTCGATGCCCAGATGGTCGAACAGGCGCGTCAGGTTCGGATAGTTCAGCGTGTTGAACACGATGAATCCCGTGTCGACGTCGATGGACCGGCCCTCATAGTCGATCGTGACCGTATTGGCGTGCCCGCCCAGCCGGGACTCCTTCTCGTAAAGGCTCACATCATGGAAGCTTCGCAGCGCCCACGCCGCACCGAGGCCGGAAATCCCGGCGCCGATGACGGCAATGCGCGAACGGCGCGTAAGGATGGGCTGGATATCGCTCATGCGGCTTCCTTGATACTTGAAAAGGCCGCCAGAGCGCGCTCACGGGCCGTGGAGTGGTCGATAATCGGTTTGGGGTAGGTGGAGCCCAGCGAGACGCCAGCGCGCTTCAGAACGGG
This sequence comes from Glycocaulis sp., assembly GCA_022565665.1. GTDB lineage: Bacteria > Pseudomonadota > Alphaproteobacteria > Caulobacterales > Maricaulaceae > Glycocaulis. The sequence continues at coordinate 25,568 of JAIUMI010000003.1, read as the reverse complement.
CTCTGGCGCGTCCCACGGGGCATGGAGATATTTGGCCGGCAGGTCTTTCAGTTCCGGCACCCAGCGGCGGACATACTCGCCCCCGGCGTCGAACTTCTCGCCCTGCGTGACGGGATTGAAGATACGAAAATAGGGCGCCGCATCGGCGCCGGACCCGGCAACCCATTGCCAGCTGGCCGAATTGTTGGCGAGGTCTGCGTCCACCAGCGTGTCCCAGAACCATGTCTCCCCCTTGCGCCAGTCAATGAGCAGATGCTTGGTGAGGAAGGACGCGCAGATCATCCGCACCCGGTTGTGCATCCAGCCCGTGGCCCACAGCTCGCGCATACCCGCATCGACGATGGGGTAACCGGTCTGGCCGCGCGTCCAGGCCTTGAAGGCGCCTGCATCAAAACCCCATGGAAACTGGTTGAATTTCTTCTGGTAATTGGCTTCCGGCAGGTCTTCGTAATGATAGAGCAGATGGTAGGAGAATTCCCGCCAGCCCAGCTCCTTGCAGAAGGTCTCCCGCCCCTTGCCGGCCGGTACATCCGCGACCACGCGCGCCCAGACCTGCCGGGGCGAGATTTCCCCGAAATGCAGATGCGGCGACAGGCCGGACGTCCCCGGCACGCCGGGGAGATTGCGGGTATCGGCATAGTCTTTCGCGCGGTCCTTCACGAAGGCGCACAGGCGCTTGTGCGCGCCGTCCTCGCCCGGGGTCCACACCTCGCCAAAGCCTGCCGCCCAGTCGGGCGCGGTAGGCAGCAGTTTCCAGCTCTCAAGTGCATCACTGGCCAGACCGCCCTCAAAACCGTTCAGGCGCTTTGGCGCCGGCAGGGGCGCGACATTGTCCAGCGTGGGTTCCAGCGCGCGATAGAGCGGCGAGAAGACGCGGAACGGACCGCCATCCCTGGTCTTCAGCGTCCACGGCTCGGCGAGCAGTGATCCATTGAAGGAATGCGCCTCAATTCCCTCGTCTTTCAGGGCGTCTTTCAGCTTGGTATCGCGTCCGCGCGCGAACGGCTCATAGCAGCGGTTCCAGTAGACGGCCTGCGCATCCGCTTCGCGGGCAAGCTGCCTGATCACGCTGTCGGCGCGGCCTTTGCGCAGGATCAGCGTTACGCCGTGACGGGCGAGGTCTGCGCCAAGGCTTTCAAGGCTGTGGTGCAGCCACCAGCGCGAGGCACCGCCGCGCTTCCACTGGCCCGGCGTCTCGTCATCGAGCACATAAACGGCGATCAGCGGCGCACCGTCATCGGCTGCGGCCATCAGGGCAGGGTTGTCGCCAAGGCGCAGATCCTGCCGGAACCAGACAATGACGGGCCGTTCAGATGAAGACGGGGAAGATGACACGATGGAGATACGCCGCAGTGCAATGATGACGAAAATGCCTATGTGCAGTAATACGACGCCAGATGCCGGGCGGATCAGCCAGATTGTCCGTGCCTTAGCAGAAAGACCGAAGCGCCCATGAGCTCACCCAATTCCACCGTCACCATTTCCCGTAAAGGCGGTGCGCCCTACGAGATCAGCAATTCCGGGCAGCTGACCTTCATTGCCGGACCGTGCCAGCTGGAAAGCCGTCAGCACGGGCTGGAAGTGTCGGCGATGCTCAAGGAAATCGGTGAGCGGCTGGGCTGCCAGATCATCTACAAGACCTCGTTCGACAAGGCGAACCGGACCAGCGCCAGTGCCCAGCGCGGTATCGGGCTGGAGGATTCCCTTCCGATCTTTGCCGAAATCCGCGAGACGACGGGCCTGCCTGTCCTGACCGACATCCACACCGCAGAGCAGTGCGCCATCGCCGCCCAGGCGGTCGATGTGCTGCAGATACCGGCCTTCCTCTGCCGCCAGACCGATCTTCTGATCGCCGCTGCGCAGACGGGGGCCGTGATCAATGTGAAGAAGGGCCAGTTCCTCGCGCCCTGGGACATGAAGAATGTCGTCGCCAAGATCACCGGGGCGGGCAACCCGAACGTGCTGGCCTGCGAGCGCGGGGCAAGCTTTGGTTACAACACGCTGGTCTCGGACATGCGCGCGCTTCCGATCATGGCCGGAATCGGCTGCCCGGTGGTGTTCGATGCGACCCATTCGGTCCAGCAACCGGGTGGGCAGGGCAGTTCGTCTGGCGGCCAGCGCGAGTTCGTGCCGTATCTGGCGCGCGCGGCTGTCTCCATCGGTGTGGCGGCGGTCTTCATGGAGACCCACCCCGATCCGGACAATGCGCCATCAGACGGCCCCAACATGATCCCGCTGAAGCATTTTGAAGCGATTGCGGGCGATCTGCTGGAGTTTGACCGCATGGCCAAGGCCCGTCCGGTGATGGCGCTCTAGGTCCGGCATGCAGCGTCAGGAAGCCTCCATCCTCCTCGCCGCGATCGCCGGCAAGCGCGCGCTGGTAATCGGCGATGTGCTGCTGGACGCGTTCGTCTATGGCGAGGTGACGCGCATTTCGCGTGAGGCCCCTGTACCCATCCTGTCAGAGACGCGCCGTTCGCTGATGCTGGGCGGCGCAGGCAATCTGGTCCGCAATATCGAGAGCCTTGGCGGGACGCCCTCCATCATCACGCTGGCTGGCAATGATGAGGCGGGCCAGACGGTGGCCGGCCTCTTGGAAGACTGCGCGCCGGGCCGGGTCAACCTGATCCGCCAGGACGGGCGCATCACCCCGGCCAAGACGCGCTACGTCTCCGGTTCCCAGCAGATGTTCTGCGTGGACCGCAATCCCGATCAGCCTGCCAGCGAGGCCAGCGAAGCGGCCATCGCCGCCGCCGCACGCAAGGCCGTTACAGGCCATGATGTGGTGATCCTTTCCGATTATGGCCGGGGCATGCTGACCCGCGCGGTCTGCAAGGCGGTGATCGAGGCCGCCAATGCCGCCGGCAAGCCGGTCTGTGTTGATCCGCGCGGGGCCGACTATACCCGCTATGACGGGGCCTTCCTGATAAAGCCGAACGCGCAGGAGTTAAGCGACGAGACGGGTATGCCCGTGCGCAGCGATGAGGATGCCGAAACGGCCTTGCGCGCACTCCACGCACGCCTGACCGCCACAGCCAGCCTGATCGTCACCCGGGGCGGGAAGGGGATGAGCCTCATCTCCAGCGGCGAGGTGATCCATCACCGCTCGCGTCCGCGCTCGGTCTACGATGTGTCAGGTGCGGGCGATACGGCGCTCGCCGCCCTGTCGCTGGGTGTTGCGGCGGGGCTTGCCCTTGCCGACACGATGGCGTTGGCAGACCTCGCCGCAGGTACCGCCGTCGGCAAGGCAGGCACTGCCACCGTATCGCCGGAAGAAATCCTGGAAGAAGCCGTGCAGGGCGCAGACGATGCCGACTGGCGCGTGATCAGCAGGGACAAGGCGCGCGAGGTGATCCAGTCCTGGCACCGCGAGGGGCTGAGGGTCGGCTTCACCAATGGCTGTTTCGACATTCTCCATCCCGGCCATCTCTCTGCCCTGCGCCATGCGCGTTCGGTGTGTGACCGGCTGGTGGTGGGCCTCAATGCCGATGCGTCCGTGTCCCGCCTGAAAGGCCCGGAGCGGCCGGTAAACCCTGCTGCCCATCGCGCCGCCATGCTGGCCGCACTGGAAAGCGTGGACCGGGTGGTCGTGTTCGCAGAGGACACGCCCGAAGAGCTCATCCGGGCGATCGCGCCTGACGTGCTGGTCAAGGGCGCGGACTACAAGGCCGATGACCTGCCCGGCGCTGCCTTCGTGAAGGCGCGCGGCGGCGAGGTCGTCATCGCCCCGCTACAGCCGGGCTTTTCGACCACAGCGCTCGTCGAAAAGATGAAGCAGGCCAAGGCCTGATAGCATTTTTCTAATCTACCGGGCGAACTGGAACGACTTCCACTTCCTCGGCTTCGGGCAGGTCCGGGGCCCAGCGGCGCTCTTCGGCCAGCATCTCGGCGTGGATCGCCAGCCGCCGCTCGGCATCAGCCTCGATATCAGCGTAGAACAGGTTGAAGGGCGGCGCGCGGCGCACCTCCGCCAGCCGCGATGGACGGCGCAGGGAGCGTGAGCGCGGCTGCTCGATAATCAGCAATCCGTCCTGGCACTGCGCGCCGGTCTGGTTGGCCAGCGGCGAAGGGCGTTCGCCGAGCATCAGGCCTTCGGCGGCCGCTCCGCCCCGGTGCTGGCGGGCAGGGGCGTAAACCTCGTCCGCCTGCCAGCTCAGCGGGTTGACGCAGGCCAGAGGTTGACCGTCGGTGAGCGCAAATTCTCCGGGCGCGCTCCAGGTGGAGCTACGCGCGGCCAGTGCGTCAGCCCGTTCGCCCTCATCAGCGCGCAAGGGCGCGAACGTCACCACGCAGCGCACGCGATCAGGCGCATTGCACAGCGCGATGTCCTCCAGCGAACCGGCAAACACCGATTGCAGCACGGGAAACTCGGTCAGATACGCCACAGCCAGCCGCGCGCGTCTGTTTTCGTCGGGCGCCACTTCATCCATCAGCAGGCCAAGCCCGTGCAGCGCGCCCTGTTCGACACCGGCAATGATGAAGGCGCGGTCCGGGCCGATATCGTCCATGAACCGGCGGAAGGCGGCGCGCACATCGGAATAGGCCAGCCGCCGGGCCAGCAGGCCATCCTCCCGGTTGTTGAGGAATACGTAGAGCGATGCCGAGCGGTAACGCGGCGCGAACACGGCGGCATTGGCGGCGAAGGGGCCGGCAAAATTGGGCAGGTAAAGCCGCTCCAGCTGTTCGCCATGACTGATACGATCAAAGGGCGCGTTCCAGTGCTCGCCGCCATCATAAAGCGTGGGATGGATAAAGAAGACGGCCGGCTCGTCCTCGTCCAGCGCGGAGATGAAGGGCCGTACCGCCCAGCTTTCGGCCTGCGTGTAGTCGGGCGCCGGCGGCGGTTCATAGGTCTGGAAAGGTACGCCCGGGTCAAGGAAGGCCGAATAGATCTGGTCGCGCATGATCCACGCCGCAATGCCCGCCAGCACCAGCACCACAGCGCTAAACGCCAGCACTGCCAGGGTCAGGAGGCCGGGGCGTTTGCGGGTACCGATCATGAAACGCATCCTCCTTGTAGGCATTACCGCCAGCCGCGCTGGCAGCGTGATCCGAACTTTGCCATCATCGCGCCGGGCGGGGTAACCCCAAATTCCGTAAGAGAGGCAATTTCGTGCTGCGCTGGCTTCGCAACAGTTTTCTGACCGGCATCGTGGTCGCGACCCCGGTCACGGTCACGCTCTGGCTGATCTATGTCTTCGTCACGTTCGTGGACTCTACCATCAAGCCGCTCATCCCGGCCCGTTACAATCCTGAAACCTATCTGCCGTTCGCCCTGCCGGGCATGGGGCTGATCATCGCGGTGCTGGCGCTGACCCTGCTGGGCGCGCTGGCGGCCAACATCTTTGGCCGGTCGCTGCTGGCGATTGGCGAGCGCATCGTCAACACCGTGCCGCTGATCCGCAATATCTATGGCGCGCTCAAACAGCTCGTCGAGACAGTGCTGGCTGGCCAGAACAACGCCTTCAAGGAGGTGGTGCTGGTCGAATATCCGATGGCGGGCAGCTATGCGGTGGCGTTTGTTGCCTCGCACGGCAAGGGCGCGATCCGCCAGCATGTCGGCAAGGGTACCGAAGAGGTGATCGGCGTGTTCGTGCCGACGACACCCAACCCCACCTCCGGATTCCTGCTCTTCGTACCGCGATCACGCGCCATTCCGCTGGATATCACGGTCGAGGAAGCGGCCAAGCTGATCATCTCGTTCGGCCTTGTTACGCCTGACCGCCTTCCGGAAGGCGCGCTGCCTGCTGGCGAGACACTTGACCACGCAGAGGCCGAGGCGAAGGCGCGTGAGGCGGCAGGCGAGCCACCCCGCCAGAGCGACTAGCCAGACTGATCAGGCAGAGCGCATCAGCTTCACGCCTTCATCGCGTTCGAAAAGATAAAGGAGCGTGCGCAGCGCTTCGCCCTTCTCGCCATCGAACGGGTTTTCGCGCGCGGCGATGAGCCTGGCGTAATCGCTCGCCATGGGTAAGAGGCCCGCATGGGCGGCAAGGTCTGCAAAGCGATAGTCCGGCAGGCCGGACTGGCGCAGGCCCAGCGGATCGCCAGACCCTCTGAGCTTCCAGTCTTCCTCGGCGATGAAGAAGCCGTCATCGCTCTCGCGCATCACCTCCAGGCGCCGCTGCGCGGTCTCACCCAGTCTGCCGTGATAGAGGAGCAGGCACGAGGAGGGCTTGTCGCCGCGCCCCACCCGGCCGCGCAACTGGTGCAGCTGGGCCAGGCCGAAGCGCTCGGCATGTTCGATCACCATGATGGTCGCGTCCGGTGCATCCACGCCCACCTCGATCACGGTGGTGGCGACCAGAATGTCGATCTCGCCATTTCGAAAAGCGCTAGCGATGCGTTCCTTGTCGCGCGCGGGCATGCGGCCATGCAGGAGGCCAATGCGGGCACGAAGGCTGTTGGAGAGAAGGTGATAGCGCTCCTCTGCCGCCGCGAGATCGGAGATGTCACTCTCTTCCACCAGCGGGCAGACCCAGTAGGCCCGCTCGCCCTTGGCGACGGCCCGCCCCAGGCCTTCAATCACATCGTCCAGCCGCTCGCCGGGGATGACGCGCGTGGTGGGCGCAATGCGCCCGGCCGGTTTCTCATCAAGGCGTGAGACATCAAGATCACCATAGACGGCCAAAGTCAGCGTGCGGGGAATGGGCGTGGCGCTCATCACCAGCGTGTCAGGCGCAAGGCCCTTTTCGGCGAGACGCTTCCTGTCCGACACGCCGAAGCGGTGCTGCTCGTCAATCACGACGAGGCCCAGATCATGAAACGCCACCGCCTCCTGAAAGAGGGCGTGGGTGCCGCACACGACATGGGCCGAACCGTCCGCGATTGCTTCGGCGATCTCTGCCCGCGCGCGGCCCTTGTCCCGGCCCGTCAGCGTGACCACGCGAATGCCGGCCGCCGCCAGCAGAGGCGTCAGCACGGCGGCATGCTGGCGGGCGAGGATCTCGGTGGGGGCCATCAAAGCGGTCTGCACGCCCGCCTCTGCCGCGTGGGCGGCGGCGAGGGCCGCGACGAAGGTCTTGCCGGAGCCCACATCGCCGTGGACGAGGCGCATCATGCGCGTGACGGCTTCCATGTCGGCCTTGGCCGCCTCAAAGGCCCTCATTTGCGCGCCCGTTGGCGTGAAGGGGGCAGCGTTGATGACAGCCTGCACCTTTTCGCCTGTGGCGGTTAGCGCACGGCCCTTGCGGGCGCGGCGGCTGGCGCGGGCGAGCTTGAGAGCCAGCTGATGGGCCAGCAATTCGTCAAAGGCGAGCCGGGTACGCGCGATATTGCCGGGTTCCAGATCAGCGGCCGAGCGCGGGGCATGCGCCGCCTCGATAGCGGCCCTCCAGAGGGGCCAGGAGGCCGCTTCGGGCATGTCCACGTCTCGCCACTCGGGAAGGTCAGGAACGCGCTCCAGCGCGGCTCTGACGGCCTTTCTGGCGGTGTTCGCGGTCAGCCCTGCGGTAAGCGGGTAGATCGGCTGGATCAGGTCATCGGCGCTGATCTCGCCGGGTTTGGCCACGAGGTCCGGATGGACGATCTGTATCTCGGAGCCGAAGCGCTCCGCCTTGCCCGATACGATGCGCTTTTCGCCGGGCGGCAGGGTGCGCATCAGATAGTCCTTGCGGGCGTGGAAGAAGACCAGATGGAGAAAGCCGCTCTCATCGCTCGCCCGCACCTTATAGGGCGTTTTGAGCGTCGCGCCGGGCACATGCGCCTCGACCATCACCTCCAGCGTGACGAGGCCGGACGCGCCGCCCTCACCGCACTCGGCAATCGTCACCCGCCGGGAGCGGTCGATAATCCCGGTCGGCAGGGTGAAAACGGCATCCTTCACGCGCCCGCCGCCAAACACCTTCTCCAGCAGCGCAGCCAGCTTCGGCCCGACACCTGTAAGGCTCGTCAGATCGGCAAACAGGGGAAAGAGGGACTCAGGGCGCATGGGGGCAGTTTCGCGCGGGGGCACGGCTGAGGGAAGGGTGGTAACGCCGTCTCTCTTTCGTCGTTCCCGCGGAGGCGGGAACCCAGAGCCGCTTGGCACCGGCATCACCCTACGATCTCTGGATCCCCGCCTGCGCGGGGATGACGCGGGGAGATGCGGCTAAAGCCCTCGTCCTTCGAGACGGCTTCTAACGAAGCCTCCTCAGGATGAGGGCTTGGGTTGTGATTTTCTCCTCATCCTGAGGGCGAGCGAAGCGAGCGTCTCGAAGGACGAGGGAAAAGCACACGATGAAACCACGCTTTGCCTCGTACCCTCCGCCCGCTATATCCGGCGCCCATGAGTGATGATCCGTTTTCCGACCCGAACCCCACCATCAATGCGGGCGACCGCAAGAAGCGCCTGACCTTCCGGGCGTGGCGGCGCGGCTTGAAGGAAGCCGACCTGATCATGGGCCGGTTCGCCGAAGCGCGCCTTGAGGGGTTGAGCGCTGACGAGCTGGACGAGTTTGAGCGCCTGCTCGACGCGCCGGACACCGAGGTCTATGCGTGGATCACGGGCCGGGCGGAAACGCCTGCCAACTATGACGGCCCGGTGCTGGACGCGCTGAAGGGCTTTCGCTTCGAGGCCAGCGTCAGCGACGGTCCGGGGGAGTAGTTTACTCTCGTTTCACCGGCTTAAGCCGATGAAACGAGAGCAGAAAATTTAAACCCGCATGGGGCCGTAAAAACGCCCGTGCGGGCATAGACCTATGGGAAGGCGCGAAAACGTGACGGATCTCAATCGCATTGCCACCGCGCCGGGAGCCCTTGCCGTATGCGGTGCGCCCGAAGGGTTTGACGCGCTGGTCTTCTGCGATGCGGCGCGCCTGCGCGGCGGGATCAATGTGTTCATAGCCTCTGACGAGGTACGCGCGCTGGCGTTTGCTGAGGCCTGCGCCTTCTTCGGGCCGGACCTGGCGCGGGTGCGCCTGCCTGCGTGGGACTGCCAGCCCTATGACCGGATCAGCCCCAGCCCGCGCACGGCCGCGCGCCGGGCCGGGGTGCTGCATCGGCTGGCGCACTGGAACGCGGCCAAGGACGGGACGCTGATCCTCATCGCCACCGTGAACGGGGTGCTGCAGCGCGTCGCGCCGCGCGCCGTGATGGCGAGTGCCGGGGTGGAGGCCAAGGCAGGGGCCATCGTCGATGCCGAAGCCATCAAGGCCTATCTCGGCGCGAACGGCTTTGCGCGCACCGCCACCGTGACCGAGCGCGGCGATTTTGCCGTGCGTGGCGGGGTGATCGACGTGTTTCCGGCCAATGCCGAGGAGCCGGTGCGGCTCGATTTCTTCGGCGATACGCTGGAGACGGTGCGCAGCTTTGATCCCGAAACCCAGCGCACGACGAAACAGCTGAAATCAGTGAGCTTCACCCCGGTCAGCGAAATCCTGATTGATGAGGCGAGCATTTCGCGCTTCCGGGCCGGTTTCCTGCGCCGGTTTGGCGGAGCGGTGTCGGGCGACCCTGTCTATGATGCGGTGAGCGCAGGCGCGCGCCCGCAAGGGGCCGAACACTGGTTGCCGCTCTTCCACGAGAGCATGGACACCGTGTTCGACTATGTGGGAGAGGGCGCACTGATCGCCTACGACCCGCTGACGCGCGACGCGGTCGAGGAGCGCCTTGCGCAGATCGCCGATTATTATCAGGCCCGCCAGGACGCAGCCGCTGCCTCCACAGGGAAGGGCGCGTTTTCGGCGCCGGTCTACCGCGCGCTGGAGCCTGAAGCCCTCTACCTCACCGGTGATGAATGGGAAGCCCTGCTCGCTCGCCACACGACGCGCCGCTACACCGCGATGAATGAGCCGGGCGATCAGGTCGTCACGCTGTCAGGAAAGATCGGGCGCAGCTTTGCGGCGGAACGCCAGGCCGGGCACAACGTGTTCGAGGCCGCGCGCGAGCATATCTCCGCGCTGCGCCAGTCCGGCCGGCGCGTCCTGATCGCGGGCTGGAGCGAGGGGGCGTCAGACCGGCTGGGCAGCGTGCTCGGCGAACACGGCCTCTCACCCATCCAGCCCGCCGTGGACTGGAAGGCGGCTGGCGCGCTGGCGAAGAATGTCATCGGCCGTATCGTCCTGCCGCTGGAGCGCGGATTCGAGACAGAGAGCCTCGCCATCGTGTCCGAACAGGACATTCTGGGCGACCGCCTCGCCAAGCGCGCCAAGCGGCGCAAGAACGCCGATGTGATCGCGGAGGCTGGCAGCCTGTCTCCGGGCGACCTCGTGATCCATGCCGATCACGGGCTGGGCCGCTATCTGGGCCTGAAAACGCTGACCGTGCAGGACGCGCCGCACGACTGTCTGGAGCTGGAATATGCCGGGGAGTCCCGGCTTTTCCTGCCGGTGGAAAATATCGAACTGCTCTCGCGCTATGGCAATGACAGCGAGACGGCGCAGCTGGATCGCTTGGGCGGGGTGGCCTGGCAGGCCCGCAAGGCCAAGGCGAAAAAGCGCCTGCGCGACATGGCAGACGAGCTGATCCGTATCGCCGCGGCCCGCAATGCCCGCGAAGGTGCCGTGATTGAGCCGCCTTCAGGCCTCTATGACGAGTTTGCCGCCCGCTTCCCCTTTGCCGAGACCGAAGACCAGCTGGCGGCCATCGAGGACGTGTTCGGCGATCTGGCGCGCGGGCGGCCCATGGACCGGCTGATCTGCGGCGATGTGGGCTTTGGCAAGACCGAGGTGGCGCTGCGCGCAGCCTTCATCACCGCGATGAGCGGCAAGCAGGTGGCCGTCGTTGCACCGACCACGCTGCTGGCGCGCCAGCACTTCAACACCTTCTCCGAACGCTTCAAGGGCTGGCCGGTCAAGGTGCGCCAGCTCTCGCGACTCGTGCCCGCCAAGCAGGCTGCCGAGACCCGCAAGGAGCTGGAGGCGGGGCGCTGCGAGATCGTGGTCGGCACCCACGCTTTGCTGGCAAAAGCCGTGAAATTCTCTGACCTGGGCCTGCTCGTGGTCGATGAGGAGCAGCATTTCGGGGTGAAGCACAAGGAGCGCCTCAAAGAGCTGCGCACCGACGTGCATGTGCTGACCCTGACCGCCACGCCGATCCCGCGCACGCTGCAACTGGCGATGAGCGGGATACGCGATCTCTCCATCATCGCCACCCCGCCGGTGGACCGTCTGGCCGTGCGCACCTATGTCGCCCCGTTTGATCCCGTGACGGTCCGCGAAGCGCTGCTGCGCGAGAAATACCGCGGCGGGCAGAGCTTCTTTGTCGTGCCGCGCATCGCAGACCTTGAGGAGACAGGTGAATTCCTGCGCGAGAGCGTGCCTGAAGTGACGTTCGCCACCGCAAACGGACAGATGGCCGCGTCCGCGCTGGAAGACATCATGACCGCCTTCTATGAGGGCCGGTATGACGTGCTGCTCTCCACCACGATCGTGGAATCGGGCATCGACATCCCGACCGCCAACACACTGGTGGTCCACCGGGCGGACCGGTTCGGCCTCGCCCAGCTCTATCAGCTGCGCGGGCGGGTGGGCCGCTCCAAGGCGCGCGCCTACGCCTATCTCACCACGCCAGCGCGCGAGAAGATCACCGAAGGCGCGGAAAAGCGCCTGAAAGTCCTGCAATCGCTCGACAGCCTCGGCGCAGGCTTCACCCTCGCCAGCCACGATCTCGATTTGCGCGGGGGCGGCAATCTCCTCGGCGAGGAGCAGTCCGGCCATATCCGCGATGTCGGGGTGGAGCTCTATCAGGCCATGCTGGAAGAGGCGGTCGCCTCGCTGAAAACCGATGGCCCGGCGCTGGATGAAGGCGACTGGTCGCCGCAGATCAATACCGGCGCGGCGGTGCTGATCCCTGAATACTATGTTCCCGATCTGGACGTCCGCATGGGGCTTTACCGGCGTTTGTCAAAGCTGGACACGAAGCAGGAACGCGAGGCTTTCGCCGCCGAACTGATCGACCGGTTCGGACCGCTCCCCGACGAGGTGGAAAGCCTGTTGCAGGTCGTTGCCATCAAGGCGCTGTGCAAGCGCGCAGGCATTGCGAAGCTCGATGCCGGGCCGAAGGGCGCTGTGGCGACGTTCCGCGATCATGCCTTCACCGATCCGATGGCGCTGATCGATCTGATGAACCGCCGTCCGGCGGACTACAAGCTACGGCCAGACAACACGATGGTGCTGCGCGGCGAGTTTGATGATGTGGCGGCGCGCCTGAAGGGTATACAGCGCCTCGTCAGTCCGATTGCGGATGCAGCCAATAGAGGCCAGCGGGCGGCGTGATGCCTGGCTACACAGCCGCCATGGCCGAAAGGCGCTCCGGGATGGCATCGAAGGCACGCGCCACAAGGGCAGAGGCCGTATCGCCGCGCCGGGCTTCCACCGCGTCGTGGCGCAGCACCACACGGAAGGGTGCATTCGGGTCGGCGCCTTCATAGGCGGTGCATTCCGCAATCGCCGCAACGCGCGAGGCCACGACCTGCGCATCGGCAACTCCGGTGCCGGGCAGGGCGAGATAGAAGGTCGAATTGCTCACCCGCACGGCGAGGTCTTCAGCGCGCACGCAATGGCGCAGCATGGACGCGAACTGGTTGAGCGCGCTTGAGGCATGACTGCCGCCACCGCTGCGCTCCACCGGCGTTTCCACCCGCAGTGCGATGACCGAGAGCGGCAGGCCGCGCCGGGACGCCAGCGTGATCAGGCTGGCAAGGTGGCGCTTGCCGAAGGCATCATTGAACAGGTCGGTTTCGCTGTCCAGGACAGCCGATACCCGGCAGGACTCCAGTAGCCCCTTCGATACCCGCCGCCGCCGGCGCTCACGGGCGAGCGTGTTGATCCGCTCCGCCAGCGCATCCGGCTCCAGCGCCGCGGACAATATGTCCGAGGCGCCGCGCGCAAAGGCTTCGTCGGCCGCCGCGTACACCTCCTCATGGCTCACCAGCACCGTCGGCGTGTGATAGAGGCGCGTATTGCGGCGCATGGCAGAGCATACGGTGTGGGCGATATCGGGCTTTGGCCTTGTGTTCAGAACCACGGCGTCAAACGCGCATTCGTGCAGATAGTCGAAGGCGTTGAAGGTGGAGAAGGCGGCCGTCAGCTCTGTGCCGGCACTGTCCAGCGCATGTTTCAGCCGCAGATAGAACGGGTCGGGCGGCCCGGCATAGAGCACCGATACAGGTCCGCCCTTGTACTCGCTCGCCGGCAGGACATGACCGGCATCGCCCAGATCGCTCAGGCGCAGACGGGCCGCTTCCTCCAGCACGCCGAGGCGCAGAAGCGAGCGCACCCGCGCTGCGATCTGTATGGGGTGGGCCGGGGCCGTCACCGCCGCTCCGGCGCCGTCAAACGGGCCGGCCAGCGAGATCACCGCACGCACGCGCGCACTCATATCCAGAGGCAGGGCTTCCAGCGCAATGATGGCATCAGCAGGTTCATCGTCGAGCGCCCGGGCAAGGTGGGATACCGGGCAGGGGCGGGCGGCAAGGCCTAGCCCGCACAGATCGGAGGCCAACTCGCCGGCCGCCTGTGCGTCTCCGCAAACCAGTAGCGTGACAGCGCGCCCCATCAATCCCCCCGTCCTGACAGGGCCGCCATTGTGTCTGTGTAATTTCAGTGTCACAACCCGGTTTCCTTCGTTTTGACGCTTTTTCTCATGCCGGAGCAGTTGCCCATGAACGCACAAGGCCCTTTGCGCGGGGTTAAAGTCATTGAATTTGTTGGGCTGGGGCCGGCACCTTTTGCAGCAATGCTTTTGAGCGATCTGGGCGCGGACGTGATCCGCATCGACCGGCCGGGTGCGGGCGGCGGTGGTGCAGCGGAGATCCTCGCACGCGGGCGGCGCTCCGCCGCGTTCGACCTGAAAAACCCTGATGCGGTCGAGGCATGCCTGAAACTGATCAGCCGTGCCGATATCGTGCTGGAGGGCTATCGCCCCGGCGTGATGGAGCGGCTGGGGCTGGGACCGGATGTCGCGCTGAAACGCAATCCTGCCCTCGTCTATGGCCGCATGACGGGCTGGGGCCAGCACGGGCCGCTGGCCCATGCGGCGGGCCATGACATCAACTATATCGCGCTGACCGGCGCGCTGGAGGGGATCGGTTCGCCCGACAGCCCTGCCATCCCGCTCAATTTGGTCGGCGATTTTGGCGGCGGCTCGCTCTATCTCGCCTTTGGTGTGCTGGCGGCTCTGACCCATGCGCGCGCCACCGGTGAAGGTCAGGTGGTCGATGCGGCCATCGTGGACGGTGCTACCTCGCTAATGGCTGCCATTCACCAGCTTCAGGCCATGGGCGTGTGGAACAAGGGCAGGGGAGAAAACCTGCTCGATGGCGGCGCGCCCTTCTACGGCACCTATAAATGCGCGTGCGGGAAATTCATCTCCATCGGTCCGCTGGAGCCGGAATTCTACACCCTGCTTCTGGAGAAGCTGGACATGACCGGCGATCCCGTCATGGCCAACCCGTATGATGAAAGCCAGTGGCCGGGCCAGCGTGAGCGCCTGACGCGCGCGTTCGCCAGCAAGACCCGTGAGGAATGGACGGCGCTGCTGGAAGGTACCGACACCTGCTTTGCGCCGGTGCTGACCACGAACGAGGCCGCCACCCACCCGCACATGACAGAGCGCGGCGTGTTCACCGAAGTGGACGGGGTGCGCATGGCCGCGCCCGCACCGCGCTTTTCAAAGACGCCCGGCGCCATTCAGGGACCGGCACCAAGGCCCGGCGCGGATACCCAGGCAATCCTGGCCGATTGGGGCTTTGGCGAAGCCGATATCACGGCGCTGGTGAGCAAGGGCGCGTTCGGGCAGCGCAGCTAGCCTGTTTAACCGGCCCGGCCTTCGCCGTAGAACAAGGGCAGAAACCGGAAGGCTCCATATCGTGCTGAAAGTACAGCTAGACCGTCTCAAGCCCCTGACCGAGGCCATCATGCGCATCGGCCCGGTAGCAATCCCGGTGCGCGCTTTTCACCGCATCATCCAGCGCGAGGTGATGCTGTTTGCGGGCGGTGCCTCCTTCTTTGCGCTTCTGGGCCTGTTTCCCGCCTTTGCGGTGCTCGCCTCGGTTTACGGGCTGATCCATGATGAGGCGGAAGCCTATGAGCAGGTAAACCGCATGGCGGAGTTGCTGCCGCCCGATGTCGGCCGCTTCCTGATGAACCAGCTCGCGCTTCTGGCCACCACCTCCTCCACGGCGCTGACCCTGCAAGGCGCCATCGCGCTGCTGATTGCGCTCTTTGCCGCCTCGCGCGGCACCAAGGCCGTGATTACCGGGCTCAACTCCATTGCCGGGCGCGAGGGTCTGCGCTCGCTGGTACGTTATAATTTCGTGGCTCTGATGGCCGTACTGGTCGGGATCGGCCTGCTGATCGCGGCCAATCTCACAGTCATCTTCGTTCCTGCCATCCTCAATCCCGTGCTGGATATGCTGGGCCTTGATGGCACCGAGGCCAATCTCCTGATCAATCCGGTGACGCTGTCGGTGGGCGGCATGTTCCTCGTTCTGGTGCTGCTTTACCGCTACGTGATGCAGCGCACGGGCGAGACCAGCTGGGCGGCCTGTCTGATCGGGGCAGGGACCTCCACCGTCCTCTGGCTGACCCTGTCGGCCGGCTTTACCGGCTATGTCACGGCCTTCGTGAACGCCTCGATCTATGGCTCGCTCGGCGCCGTGATCGTGTTCCTGATCTGGATCTACTGGGCGGCCTATGTGCTGTTCTTCGGCGGGGCCATAGCCGTGGAAACCGACAAGGAATACTTTCGCAAAAACGGCAACTGACCCCGTTCAGGAACGGTTCAGATTGGATTTGCTTTCTTCAGGCTCGAAGCTTGGGCCTTGTGTTCCCAGTCCCTCGCCCGGTTCAGGCTTCGGTGAGGCAGAAATTCCTCAAGCGGACGCCGGTATGGCCCTTTCGGTCCTGCCGGCGTCTTGCTGTCTGCCCCCCGCGCGCCGCATGGACCGGAGCCGCGCGATAAGCTATCCCCTCTCACAGATGTTCACGGTGCGGTTTGCCCCTTGGCTTTGCCGCGCCGGGGACATTATACAACAAGCGTTGAAATTGATGGCGGAGGGCCTGTCCCGTGAAAAAAGTCTTTGCTGATGCGAAATCCGCGCTGGAAGGCCTGACCTTTGACGGCATGACCGTGATGGCCGGCGGGTTCGGCCTGTGCGGCATTCCCGAAAACCTGATCCTGGCCCTGCGCGATAGCGGCGCGAAAGACCTCACCGTCATCTCCAACAATGCCGGGGTGGATGATTTCGGGCTGGGCCTGCTGCTGCACACCCGCCAGATCGCCAAGATGGTTTCCTCTTACGTGGGCGAGAACAAGACCTTCGAAAAGCAGTTCCTCTCCGGCGAGCTGGAGCTGGAATTCAATCCGCAGGGGACGCTGGCTGAACGCATCCGCGCGGGCGGCGCAGGCATTCCCGCCTTCTTCACCAAGACCGGCGTGGGCACGCTGGTCGCCGAAGGCAAGGAACACAAGGATTTCGACGGCGAGACCTATGTGATGGAGCGCTGGCTGCGCGCCGATCTGTCCATCGTGAAGGCCTGGAAGGCCGATACCGAAGGCAATCTCGTCTTCCGCAAGACCGCCCGCAATTTCAATCCGATGATGGCCGCGGCCGGCAAGGTGACGGTGGCCGAGGTGGAAGAAATCGTGCCGGTCGGCAGCCTCGATCCGGACAACATCCACACGCCCGGTATTTACGTGAATCGCCTCATCCAGGGCACGCACGAAAAACGCATTGAACAGCGCACGGTTCGCGCGGCTTAAACGGCATTAAGGGAGATAATCACCATGGCATGGACCCGCGACCAGCTTGCCGAACGCGCCGCGAAAGAGCTTGAGGATGGCTTTTACGTCAATCTCGGCATCGGCATTCCGACGCTTGTGGCCAACTACATTCCCGAGGACATGGACGTAACCCTGCAATCGGAAAACGGGATGCTGGGCATGGGCCCGTTCCCGACCGAGGACCAGGTCGATCCCGACCTCATCAATGCGGGCAAGCAGACCATTACCGAGCTGCGCCGGACGAGCTATTTCAGCTCGGCCGACAGCTTCGCCATGATCCGGGGCGGGCATATCAACCTGTCCATCCTTGGCGCGATGGAGATCTCCGAAAAGGGCGATATCGCCAACTGGATGATCCCCGGCAAGATGGTCAAGGGCATGGGCGGCGCAATGGACCTCGTCGCCGGTGTCCAGCGCGTGGTCGTGATCATGGAACACACCGCCAAGGACGGCTCGCCGAAGCTGCTGAAGGAATGCACATTGCCGCTGACCGGCAAGGGCTGCGTGGACCGCGTGATCACCACCTATGGCGTGTTCGACGTGGTCGAGGATGGCCTCGAGCTGGTCGAGCTGGCGCCTGATGTCACGCTCGATGACATCGCCAAGTCCACGCAAGCGAAATACCGCGTGGCGGCGAAGCTCGCGGCTTGAATAACCATACGTTTCACCGGCGGAAGCCGGTGCCCAGGAAAATGGATCCCGGCTCGGGGGCCGGGACCCCGGTGTTTGGCCCTCACCTCTCAGCCGGGTTCCCGGGCTTGACCCGGGATCCAAATCTCCAATCCCGATCAATGCCCGTGATGGTGCCCGCCGCCAAACCTCACGCGCACCCCGCCATTGACCACGAAGCCGTCGGTCGGGGCCCAGGCATCGACCGTCCAGCGGCCATCGGCAGCGCGGGCGGGCCGCACCAACGGGTCGTACCGGCTCTGGCGGATATTCAGGATATTCTCCGCATTCAGGAAAACGCTGAAATCGCCGACAATCCATTCGGCGAGTATCCCCATGTTCACGAAAGGGCGTGAGCGGGCGCGGTAGGGATTGTCTTCCAAGTCCTGACCGCCGGTATAGTAGGCCTCAAAGCCCAGCCGTCCCCGGTCGTGATCCTCCCACATCGCCACGAAGCCGGCCGAATGGCGCGGGGTGAGGGGCGTCTGCGCGCGAACGCCGGTTACCGGATCAGTGCGGCTGGAGCGGGTATACATATAGCTCGCCGTCACCACGAAATGATCATAGCGATAGCGCAGCAATAGCTCGCTGCCATAGGTCTCGTTCGTGCCCGGCGCGTTGATGATCGCCATCCGGTCCGTGCCGTCCGGCTGGATGTTACCGGTGGGCACCAGAGCGGCCTCATCGCTGACACGCGAGCGGAAGAGCACCACATTCGTCTCCAGCGCGCCAAAACGCCGCCCGACATCAAACGACACCGTATCGGCCTCTTCGGCCACCAGGCCGGACAGCGGCTCCAGACGGGAGAGACCGGTTTCCTCGATTGCCCCGATAAAGGGAGAGGGCGCGAAATAGCCACGCGCCGTTGAAGCTCTCAACGACCACGGGCCTGCCCGCCAGAGCGCGGACAGGCGCGGGCTGACGAACTCGCCATATTCGCTGTGGGAATCGGCGCGGATACTGCCCGACACGGTCAGATCGTCCGTCACATCCACATCGTACTGCGCAAACACGCCCGGCACGGTGAAGCGGTAATCGAAGGCGGGAAAATCGCCGGAGAGATAATCGTCTACCTGCACGGCCAGCCCGCCGACCAGCGTGTGGCGGCCTGATGTGCGGGTGAGGGAGGCTTCCACAAAACCGGTGCGATGGCGGTCATTTTCGACCTCCGGCCCGAAAAGATGGCGGTGGCGCGCCTGCATGGTGGACGCGCGCACGCCAAAGCCCCACCCTTCACCCACCGGCAGGTCGAGATTGAGCCCGGCATCGAGCCGTTGGGTATCGAGCCCCTGCGCGAAAGCACCGCCTGCGGGCACCTGGCTGCCGGGCAGGGTGCCGCCTCTGCGGGTTTCCTCGGTAAAGCCAAAGGTGATCAGTGCCTCGCCACCGCTTTGTCCTTCCCAGAACAGGCGCGGGCGCAGCGTGTAGCGCCGATAGGCGGGGATATCCGCCCAGCCGGAATCATCCAGATCACGCCGTTCCTGCCAGTGCCCGCCTGCGGTCAGCGAGTAGCTCCAATGCTGACCGAGCGGGGCAGAGGCGTAGGCGGTAAGATCCTGCCCGCGCTGGCCGGTTACATTGGCCAGCACCTCGCCCTCGATCACATCTGACGGACGGCGGGTGACGAGATTGATCACCCCGCCAAGCGCCGCCCCGCCATAAAGCGAGGAGGATGCGCCCTTGATCACTTCGACACGCCCGAGATCAGTTGGAGGGATCTGTAACAGGCCGATAGAGCCCGCCTGTCCGCCATAGAGCGGCAGGCCGTCAGCCAGAAGCAGCGTATAGCGCTCACTCATGCCCTGTACACGCACGCCGGCAGACCCCAGGGCCGCCGAGTTTGCCTGCACCCACAGCCCGCCAGTTTCCGCCAGAAGGATGGCGATATTGCCGGGTGCCATGATGGCCTTTTCCTCAATCTCCTCGCGCAGAATGATCTCCACCCGGATCGGCTCGTCCTGAACGCGCCGACGCGTACGGGTGGTCGAGACGACGATGGTGTCGATCTCGTCGGCGTGCGGGCTCGCCGCCCATGCGGGTGCAGGCAGGCAGACGCCTGACAACAAGAGGGCAAGCCCGGCGGGCGCGCCTCCAAGAACGAAGCGGGCATTGCGGGTGGCAGGACGGCGTGATCTCATGGCGGTCATCCTGAAGGGTTGGCGTTTCCGGCCCAGCCGGAATCAGTCTGACACGCACTCTGGTTTCTATAGCCGCTATAGGTTCAAGCCCTGTCATGCACCAAACGCTGAGTATTGGAGAACTGGCCCGCCGCACCGGCTGCCAGGTCGTCACCATCCGCTATTACGAGCAGGTGGGATTGCTGCCCGAACCGGAACGGACATCGGGCGGGCACCGCGCCTATACGCCTGCCCATCTGCGCAGGCTGGACTTCATCAAGCGCGGGCGCAGCCTCGGCTTTCCGCTGGCAACGATCGCAGGCTTGCTGGACCTTCTGGAGGACCGCGACGCCACCTGCAGCGATATCGACGCGCTGGCCGAACAGCATCTCGAAGAGGTGCGGGTAAAAATCGCGGACCTTCGCGCCATTGAGGCGCGACTGGAAGCCTCGCTGAAACGGTGTGGCCGCGCCACCCGCGCGGAATGTGCCGTAGCCGGAGCGCTGGCGGCGGCGGAGTAGGGGAACTTGTTGACCACACCATCAGTTGCTCTAGCCTCTAACGATGGACCTGCAGACTTTACTCGATGCGGGGTTTGAGAAAGTCGGGGAATGGCGCAGCAACGGCGGCGACCTCGTTCTTGAAACCTCCGTAGACCTCAAGCGGCCCGGCGCAGTCTATGCCTTCGTTGCCGAAGGGCATGTAGTTTACATCGGTGTCGCTCAGCGGCCTCTCAGCCAACGGCTCCGGTTTTATTCGAAACCGGGCCCAACGCAGACGACAAGCCAAAGGCTTAAGCTGTTGCTGTTGGGCGCACTTGATAGTCACCAAATCATCGAAGTGGTTGCGATCTGGCCAGATCAGTCAGAATGGAACGGGCTTCCAGTAGATACAGTTGCCGGAATCGAGTCCGCGCTGATCACATTGGTGCGGCCTGTATGGAACAAGAGGGGTAAACCCCGGCAAAGGATCGCTTCACTACCCCCCAGAACTGGGACCATCAGTCATCCTGCATCCGGCGATGACGCTGGCAATGTTGTCAGTGCCGATAGCTCCGCTTTTTGGGTTTACATAAACGACCTGCGGAAGCGTGGGGCTATACACGTCGCCAGCTGTAGCCACTGCAATTACGGCCGGGGCCTTCATGGCGGTGGCCAACGCGCGAACGGCTATTGGCGATCGTTTGAAACCCGAGAACTTGCAAACGCATTTGCCAAGTCTACCGGCTATCCAGATGTGAAGCCCTGCAAGGTTTGCGGGGGGTAATCAACACACCGGAACGTTGACCGCCAGCCCGCCTTCGGAGGTTTCCTTGTACTTGTCGGCCATGTCGAGGCCGGTCTGGCGCATCGTCTCGATCACCTGATCAAGGCGCACCTTGTATTCGGCATTGCCCAGCATGGCGAGGCGCGCGGCATTGATCGCCTTGATCGCACCGATGGCATTGCGCTCGATGCAGGGGATCTGAACGAGCCCGCCCACCGGATCGCAGGTCAGGCCCAGATTGTGCTCCATGCCGATTTCGGCGGCATTCTCGATCTGCCGGTTTGAACCGCCAAGCGCCGCCGCGAGGCCGCCCGCGGCCATGGAGCAGGCAACGCCCACCTCGCCCTGACAGCCCGCTTCCGCGCCGGATATGGACGCGTTCTTCTTGTAGAGCGCGCCAATGGCCGAAGCGGTCAGGAAGAAGCGCACCATCGCGTCCTCATCGCCGGGCTTCTTGCAATGGCGGTCGAAATAGCGCGCGACAGCCGGAATGATGCCGGCCGCGCCATTGGTCGGCGCGGTGACGACGCGGCCCCCAGCGGCGTTTTCCTCATTGACCGCCATCGCCCACAGATTGACCCATTCCATGGCCGACAGCGGATCGCGGGTGGCGCGCTCCGGATCTTCCTCCAGCCGGCGCTGCATGGCAGGCGCACGGCGTTTCACCTTCAGTCCGCCCGGCAGCACACCATCACCGGCGGTGCCGCGCTCGATGCAGTCTTCCATGGCCTGCCAGATGATGTTGATACGCTCGCGCACCTCGGCTTCGCTTCGAAACGCCGTCTCGTTAGCCAGCATGATCTGAGGGATGGAAAGCCCCTCGCGGTCCCCGATCTCGATTAGCGTATTGCAATTGTCGAACGGGTAGGGCTCGCCCTCAGGCGCTTCGGCGGCAGAATTGCGCCCGGCCTCGGCCTCATCGATCACAAACCCGCCGCCAATCGAGTACCAGAGCTGTTCGGACAGGCTTTCACCATTCACGTCGAATGCAGTGAACTGCATGGCATTGGAATGGAAGGGCAGGCGGATTTTCCCGTCGAGGATCAGGTCCGTATCGCGGTTGAAGCCGATCGGGTGGCGGCCCAGCAGCCGGATCGTGCCGGAGTTCTCGACCTCTTCTATAATCCCGGGCAGGGCGTCGGGATCGGCTGTTTCGGGATGTTCGCCCGCCAGACCCCAGATCAGCGCCTTGTCGGTCGCGTGGCCGGCGCCTGTCAGCGCCAGCGAGCCATAGGCTTCTGCCTTGACGCGTGTAATCGCTTTCAGCCCTTGTTCGGCGTCAACGCGCTCCAGAAACAAGCGCGCGGCCTTCATCGGGCCGACCGTGTGGGAGCTGGACGGGCCGATACCGATCTTGAAAAGGTCGAAAACGCCGAAATGCATGAAAGGGTCTGCCCTCAACTATGGGTTCGGGCGCGACGCGATGGAAATTTCGTCCCTGAAAAGGAGAAAAGCGCAAGGAAGTGTGACCCACTTTCGAGCATTTTCGACGTGTTCAGGGACGAAATTGCCCGCGCCTCTTCGAGGTATGGCAAAAATTCCCCATTTCGGCGTCGCAAACCCTTGAAAGGGGGCAGCCATTCCGGCGGGTTTGCTCCTTGACCTGAACGATTTTTGTTCATATCGCGCTCCAAACCATAGTTGAGGGCAGACCCTTAGTCGCCAAGGCCGCGATCACGGGTGAACGCGTTGAAACAGATGATGGTCTGGGTGTCCTTCACCCCGGCAATCGTCTGCACCTTCTGGTTCACGAACCGGCCGATATCGGCTTCGGATTCCACCGCAAACTGGGCCAGCAGGTCGAACGCGCCCGAGACCGAATGGACCTGGCGTGTCTCCTCGAGCGTATCGACGAGGGCAGAGGCGACGTCATAGGTCTTGCCCAGCTCGCATTTGATGAAGATGAAGAATTGCCGCATGGCGATTGTCCTCGTGTAATCAGAGCGTTGTGCGCACGGTCCAGAGCTCGGGGAAAAGGCGCAAGCCCAACGCCTTGACCAGATAGGACACGCCCCCGGACCCGCCCGTGCCCCGCCGGAAGCCGATAATGCGCTCCACCGTCTTCATGTGATTGAAGCGCCATTGCTGGAATTTCTGTTCCAGATCAACGAGTTTCTCCGCAAACTCGTAAAGCTCCCACCAGCGCGCCGTGTCCAGATACACTTCACGCCACATTGCCTCCACCGCGTCGCTCGGCTCATAGGGCGCGCTCCAGTCGCGCTTCAAGGTGGCTTGTGGCACGGCCAGGCCAGACCTCGCAGCGAACATCAAGGTTTCATCATAAAGACTTGGTTTAGATAGCACTTCCAGAACAAACTTATGCGCAGTCGGGTCAGCCTCATGCACCTTGGCCAGCGCGGCATTCTTGTTGCCCAGCCGGTATTCCAGCGCGCGGTACTGCCAGGACTGGAAGCCGGAACTCTGGCCGAGTTCATCGCGGAATTTCAGATAGTCTGACGGTGTCATCGTGGAGAGAACGGCCCATGACTGGGTGAGCTGCTCCTGTATGCGGGCAATGCGCGCCAGCATCTTCATCGCCGGGCGCGTCTCGCCGGCATGGACATGCGCGATGGCCGCCTCCAGCTCGTGCAGGCACAGCTTCAGCCACAGCTCGCTGGCCTGATGGATGATGATGAACATCATCTCGTCATGCTCGCCGGTCAGCGGTTTTTGCGCGGAGAGCACACCGTCCAGCGCCAGGTAGCGCCCATAGGATAGCCCGCCCTCCGGCGACCAGTGTATGTCCTCGCCTTCAAGATCGACCGAGGTCTGGAAATGTTCGCTCATCTGCCTGTCCTGATCACCCTTGCATCCGGCTTACAGGCGCGCGCCATCACCGGCAACACCGTACCGGCCGATATCGCCAGTGCGAAACGCCGCGCGGCACAGTTTGGCTTTCCGCGCCCACTACTAGCGTGTAATCATGCGGCTCAACATAGACGTGGAGGCGTACCCCTTGCGCACACAAGACCTCATGGGCTCCGCACTGCTCGCCACTGTCGTTCTGGCTGCCTGCGGCAGCCCGGATGACACCATCCGCGAGGACGCACCGGCCCGCGCGGTGGAAACGGCCAGCGTATCGGTGGCCCTGTCCTTCCGCGAGCGCCTTGCCCTGAGCGGGGAGGCCGTGGCCGAGGCCGACCTTGTCACCACACATAACGGTGCTGATGCGCCGGTGGTGATCGCCATGGCGCGGGAGGCATTCGACGGCCGCCAGGTCCCCCTGACCCTGACCATCGAATACGCACCGTCCGAGGTACCCTCCAACGCCGAACTGGCCGTGGTTGGACGGATCATCGATCCGGCAAAGGGCCATGTCTGGGTGATGCCCCAGGAGGCCACTTTTTCTGCCGCCAATCGCACCGCAGAGCTTGGCATGATCATGCTGGAACGGTCCGGTCATGGCGCCGGCCCGGCGCGCACCTATACCTGCGCCGATGACAGCGTGCTGACCGTGAGCTGGCTTGACCCAGACCTGGAGCTGGAATGGCAGGGCGAAACCCGCACGCTGTCTCCGGTGGTCGCGGCGTCTGGCGCCCGGTTCGAGGCAGGCGACCGCGAGGGCGATGACTGGATCATGTTCTGGAGCCGGGGCCAGTTCGCCATGCTGGGGCTGCCGTTTCAGGACCCGCTCACCTGCCACGCTGACCCGCTGCCTGCACCGCAGCCGGAGGAAGTGCAGCCGGAAGCCGCGGCCGAAGACACGACCTATTCCGCGCGCGGCAACGAACCGGGCTGGCTGCTGCGCCTTGATGGCGACGCGGCGGAGTATCTCGGCAATTACGGCGAGGTGCGCATTTCCGGCACGGTCAGCACGCGCGAAGCGCTTGAAGAGGGCGTGACGCGCCTCACGGTGGAGGCGGCAGATGCCATCACCCTCGTCGCGGAAATCGCCGCACGCCGCTGCAGCGATACGATGACCGGGCTGACCTATCCTGACACGGTGACGATCACGCTCGGAGAGGAGCACTATTCGGGCTGTGGCGGCGACCCCGAAAGCCTGCTGACCGGCGGGGCGTGGACCGTCACCCATATCGCCGGTGAGGAAGTGCCGGGGCCGCGCGCGGTCACCATGGAGTTTGACGGGGAAGGCCGGGTCGCCGGGCAGGGGCCGTGCAACCGCTATTCAGCCAGCTATCAGCTGACCGGGGAGGGGCTTGTGATCTCGCAGGGCATTTCCACCCGTATGGCGTGCGTGGCCGAGCTGATGTCGCTGGAAAACGTATTCCTCGACAGCTTCCAGGGCAGCCTGCCGGCCAATATCGACGAGGATGGAACCTTGAGCCTTGGCGAAGGACGCATTCTGGCGGTGCGGGAGTAAATGCAGACAGTGCTGCCTCCTCAGTCCTGAGGCCGTTCATATTGCGGTCATGTTTCGCGGCGCACCGTGCTATCCTCTCGGACAGGGGAGGACAGCATGAAACCGTCCAGAAGAGATTTGATAAGGTCAGGCATGGCCGCAGGCCTTGCCGCCTTTGGCGTTCTTGGCGCAGGGGGCGCGGGGTCTGCACTCCAGGCTCAGGCAGAAGATCCCATCCCGCATATCGATATTGTGGTGGAGAAGGTGCCGCCCGGAAGCGGTGTCGCCCAGCTGACCACGGACAGGCGCGGCATGATCGCCCTGCGTGACCTCGAAGCCGGGTATTACGAGGTCCGTGACCTGAACGATACGGTCCGCGCAGGGATACGTCACCGTGGCGGCCCGGTCCGCTGGCAACTTCGCCAGCGCCGCGACACTCGCCGGCCGATCTGGACACTTGCCGATCAATCCGATCCGCTCTAGCCGGCGCGGAAAATGGCGGAGGGGGTGTC
>JAIUMI010000002.1 GCA_022565665.1 Glycocaulis sp. | reverse complement strand
GCCGGGAATTTGCTGGCGGCCACGAACAACACCACCGCCACCTGGGATCGGGCACGCTTCCAGAAGGAAGTCCGCCACCGCATCGTCCAGAACGTGATCTGGACGATGTCTGCCGGGGGCGAGCACGATTTCTCAGGGTTCGAGCTGGACTATTCACTGTCCTTCAATCGCTCCGAGCAGACCTATCCCACGCGTTACCAGTTGCGGTACCGGTCCTCGCTGCGCCCGGAGGTCAGCTACGACTACACCAATTTCGACGAGCCGGCGATCAGCCTGTTCCAGACCAATGAGCATCTTGATCTGGGCGCCTACGCCTTCCGCCAGTTTGACGAACGCGAGCAGGACACCATCAAGGATGAATGGGCCGCGCGGGCCAATGTCACCTTCCAGGGCGGCCTGTTCGGCCAGGCTGCAGAGCACCGGTTCGGCGCGTCGGCCCGTCTGACCGACGCCACCACGGACGAGAATCGCTGGCGCAGCCGCGACAACTCGTTCGCGCCGCCGCTCGGTCTGGCCGGTATGCTGGGCGACCAGCCCTCGCAGAACTTCGGCTATTTCCTCGGCAATAAATTTGATCAGGGGCGCCAGGGCGAATGGCACGGCAGCTTCCGCTCCGCCGTCCGGCAGCCGGGCAATGTGCGCGCGTCGCAATCGATCACGGGCGACTATTCTGTCGACGAGAATATCTATGCCGCGTACGGGATGACAGAGTTCGACTTCGGCAATACCAGCGTCATCACCGGTTTGCGCGTGGAGCACACCGACTTTTCGTCCACGGCGTTCCGGTTCAACGAAGACACGGATGAAGCTGTGGCGAACAGCAATTCGCGGCAATACACGAACTGGTTCCCGAACCTGACTGTGCGTCACGAATTTTCCGAGAACCTGGTCGGCCGCTTCGCGCTGACCCGCGCCATCTCCCGTCCCAACTACCCCGATGTCGTGGCGCGCATCTCTGCCGGCGACACCGCGCCGCTGACGGTAAGGCGGGGCAATCCCGATCTGAACCCCACCTTGGCCAACAATGTGGACGCGGGTCTGGAGTATTATCTGGAGACCCTTGGCCTGCTCGCCGTGAACGTCTTCTACAAGGATCTGGAGGACTACGAATTCACGCTGCGCACGCCCGGCGAATTCGAAGGGCTCCCGGCCACGTTCGTTCAGGCGGAGAATGCGCCTGACGGCTATATTCGCGGCGTGGAACTGACCTGGCAGCAGGGCTTCAGCTTCCTGCCCGGCCTGCTTGGCAATACCGGCATCTTCGCAAACCTGACGGTGACAGACTCGGAGATGGATATCGGCCGCACGGTCGGCGGGCGGAGCGCGTTCCCGCTGCAAGGTCAGTCCGATACGGTCTACAATGTCTCCCTGTTTTATGAGACGGACCGCTTCAACGCGCGCCTGTCCTATAATGACCGGTCCGACTATCTTGACAGCGTGAGCACGTCGGGGCCTGACTTCGATATCTACTGGGAAGGCCGCAGTCAGCTCGATTTCACGGCAGCCTATGAGTTTACCGACAGCTTCGAATTGTTCTTCGAGGCGAAAAACCTGACCAATACCGATGGTGTCCGGTATCAGGGCGTGCGCGAGCGCGTCTATGAGCGCGAAGCGTTCGGCTACACCCTCTTCCTCGGTGCCCGGTTCAGCTACTAGGCGCCAAGCCGATCAAAAGACTGCCAGCGGGGCGCGGAGGGGACACCTTCCGCGCCCTTTCTTTTTCGCGCGCGGCGCGGAGTAACCCGCTTGTGACTGGCCCTGAACGGGCAAGGCGGATATGAAAGGGCCATGCGCGCGCTTCTCACCAGCCTTGTCATGCTCGCCTTTGCGGTCACCGGCACCGCCAATTGCGCGCTTGCGCAATCGGGCGCAGGTGCGGGCGAGGCAGATGCGCAGGCGCATGCTTACGCCCATCTTCCCCCCTGTCACTGGCCTGCCGGATTTGATCCGGAGGCCGGACAACCTGCCGAAGCTACAGATGAGGCTGCCTGTCAGGGCGGTGCGGCCTGTGTTGATTGTGCGCTCGGCATCGGCCTGACGGCGGACATGGTTCCGGTTGCCGGAACCGCCTTGCACGGCGCGCCGCGCCTGTTCGCCGTGAAGACGGCTCTCTCTCTCGCGCCTGCCCACGACCCGCCCCCTCCCCGGGCCTGATCCTTCCAGCAGATGGCACGGGCGCTCGCCCGCGTCCGGCGGAACGATCAGAAGGGAAGGAAAACCCCTTGAAACAATACATATTTGCAGGCGCGGCACTGGCGCTTGCATCCGGCGGCATCGCCGATGCCCGTCCGGTATCCTATGAAGGCGGCCGCACGTTCATCACCGAGCATGACCGCGACATGAGCGCCATCTGGGCGCATTACACGCCCCATCACCGCTACTCCATCGGCTATCGCGGGGAGTGGCACCGTGAGGACGATCACGCCTTTCACGGCGCCCAGCTTACCTGGCTCGCCAAACGCTGGTTCGGTGCGGACTATCAGGCCAATCTCTATCTGTCTGGCGCGGCGGGCCTAGCCTATGGCGTGGATGACAACCCGGCAGGCACCGGTGCGGCCGGCTCGCTGGGGCTGATGGCCGACTGGGAGACGCGCCGCTGGTTCGTTTCCTACATGGCCAGAGGCTTTGCCGGCGACACGGTGGGGGAGAAGGCCATGCAGTCCGCAAGGCTGGGCGTTGCCCCTTACGTGGCCAATTACGGCGCGCTCCACACCTGGCTGATGGTGCAGGTGGAGCACAGCCCGCAAGCGGAAAATCCGGTTGGCGTCACGCCGCTGGTGCGCTTCTTCCAGGGCCCGCTCATGGCCGAATTCGGCTGGTCGGTCACCGACGACAAACCCTTCCTCCAGTTCCAGTACCGCTTCTGAAGCGGTCAAACCTCATTTAATAGGAGACATTCCATGTCTATCCGCAATCTTGCCCTTGCCGTCGCTCTTGCCGTTTCGGTGCCGCTGATGGCGCCGCCGCTGGCCATGGCCCAGGAAGAGCTGTCCGAAGCCCAGATCACACCGGCCATGCAGACTGCCCTCGATGAAGGCGGTTCGCTGGTCATCGTCGACGTGCTGGGCGCCGTGTGCGATTTCTGCGCCCTCGCCATGACGCGCACCTTCGAGCGGCGCGCTGAAGTGGCGGCGGCCACGGTCGATCTTGATGCCAAGACGCTGACCTTCGTGCTGCGTGAGGGCGCGCAGATGGAAGATGCCGCCATCTCCGATCTGATCCGGCGGTCTGGCTATCAGGAAAACGGCATCCGCCGCGCGGAGGCCCGCTAATGCGCCTTGCCCTGCGTGAGGCGGGGGCACCGGTCATCGCCCTGTTTGCCAGCGTATCAACGCTCATCTGTTGTGCGCTGCCCGCCCTTCTGGTCACCATCGGGGCCGGGGCGGTGATGGCAGGGCTGGTGGCCAATGTGCCGGGCCTTGTCGCCTTCACCGCATGGAAGGGGCCGCTCTTTGCCCTGTCGGGGGCGTTATTGCTGGGAGCCTTCGCCATGCGCTGGTTCACCCGCAATGCGCCCTGCCCGGCTGACCCCAAACAGGCGGCGGCCTGCGCCCGGATGCGCCGCTGGGGCGGTATCGTGCTCGTCTCGGCCGCCATTGTCTGGGCGGTGGGCTTCTTCTTCGCCTTCTTTGCCGCCGAAATCTTCTTTTAGGGGGGTTCACACCCGTTTGCGCTTCACTCCGCTCCGGCGTCTTGCCAGACTGGGGTGAAGCGGGACGGGGAGACGTGCGCCTTGCGGGCAGGCATCTGGTTGGCTCTGGCAGGGCTGCTCGCGGCCTGTGGCGAACCGCGCGCCAGCGAGCCTGCGCCTCTGGCTGTGGACACCGCGCCTGGCGCGGCCAGAACGCTCTCGGGGGACCGGTTCATCCACTGGCAGGAAGATGAACGCAGCGAGGTACGCCTTGCCGGTATCCGCGCGCCGCGCTCGGGGCCGTCTGCAGAGCTTGCCCGCGCGCGACTGGAGGCCTTGCTGGCTGAAGTCGGCGGCGCGCTGGAGCTGGTTCCTGCCGGGCCGGGACGCAACCGGCACGGCGTCTGGCTGGTCACCGCCCGCCTGCCCGACGGCTCCAGCCTGCAGGAAATGCTGGTGACCGAAGGCCTCGCTGCCGTCGACAGCTATGCCGACAACACCGCCCACACCCCCCGGCTCCTGATGCTGGAGGAGGAAGCAAGGCTCGCAGGACTTGGTGCATGGGGCTTGCGGGATCTTCTGGTCCACACCACCGACCCCAATGCGCTTGCGCCTTATCTTGACAGTGTGCAGATCGTGCAAGGCCGGGTCATTTCCACCGGTCAGGCGCGTGACGGGCGCATCTATCTCAATTTCGGCACGGACTGGCGCACTGATTTCACGGTTCAGATCATGCGCCGCGATCAGCGCCGCTTCGAGGCTGAGGACATCGATCTGCGCGCGCTTGCGGGCACGATCGTGCGCGTACGCGGCTGGATGTATGAGGAGAACGGGCCGATGATCACGCTCGATCATCCACAGGCGCTGGAACTTATCGATGCGCCAGAGCCGGCTCCGCTGCCCGGGCGCTAGCCCGCCGGGATCAGGCCGGCTTCTTCCGGGTCGCCGGTGATCTCGGTGAGCGCCTTTTTCAGCTTTATGAGGGCCTGATGCTCGATCTGGCGTACGCGCTCTTTCGAGATGCCCAACTCCTCACCCAGCTTTTCCAGCGTGACGGAGTCGTCGGTCAGCCGCCGCTGGGCGATGATATGGCGCTCGCGCGCGGACAGACGGTCCATCGCATCAGCGAGCCAGGCCTTGCGCCTTGAAGTGTCACGCTCATCCATGACGGCGGCCTCCGGATCAGGGCGCTCATCGGCCAGCAGGTCTTGCCACTCGCCATCGCCCTCCTCGGTAAAGGGCGCGTTGAGCGAGCGGTCCACAGCCGAGAGGCGCGCGGCCATGGAGTCCACATCGTCCTCGCCCACTTTCAGGGCCTGGGCGACATAGGCGCGGTTTTCCGGGCTGAGCGCACCTGAACCGGTGTCGCGGATCAGGGCGCGCAGGCGGCGCAGATTGAAGAAGAGGGATTTCTGCGCGGCGGTCGTACCGGTGCGCACGATGGACCAGTTCCTCAGCACATAGTCCTGAATGGAGGAGCGGATCCACCAGGCCGCATAGGTGGAAAAGCGCACGCCGCGCTCCGGCTCGAAGCGGGCGGCCGCCTGCATCAGCCCGATATTGCCTTCCTGCACCAGATCAGCGAAGGGCAGGCCGTAATGCTTGAACTTCGCCGCCACGGCGATGACGAGGCGCATATAGGCGGTGGTCAGCTTGTGCAGGGCCTGCTCGTCGCGCTCATCCTTCCACGCAATCGCCAGTTCCAGCTCTTCCTCGCGTTCGAGAAGCGGCACGGCCATGGCCGTTTTCATGAAGGCCCGGTCGGGGTCCACGCTGCGGCGGGAAGCGGTCTGCGACGTCTGTGCCATTATGCTCGCCTTTTCGCATCTGGAAGGGGCTTGCTGTGTATTTGTCAGATATACGCGCGCACACCGTTCACCGGATCACATTTGCGCCACATTCCCTGCACACGGCGCGCAGGCGGAACGAAAACGCCCCGCCGGTGAGGGCGGGGCGTCTTTGAGCAGATCGGCCATGAAAGCCTGATCCCTAGGCTGCCTTCTTCTGCAGTGAGGAGGACAGGATTTCCAGAGCCTTCTCCCGGTCCACCTTCTCCACGGCCGCGACTTCGCGGACCATGCGGTCCAGCGCGGATTCGTAAAGCTGGCGCTCCGAATAGGAGGGCTCGGGCTGATCTTCATGGCGGTGCAGGTCGCGCACCACTTCGGCGATGGAGATAAGGTCGCCGGAATTGATCTTGGCTTCGTATTCCTGAGCGCGGCGGCTCCACATGGTGCGCTTCACCTTGGCCTTGCCGCGCAGGGTTTTCAGCGCATCGGCCAGCACCTTGTCATTGGCCAGCGGCCGCATGCCCGAGGCGATCGCTTTCGCGGTCGGCACGCGCAGTGTCATCTTGTCCTGCTCGAAGGACACCACATAAACCTCGATATCGAAGCCTGCGACGGTTTCCTTCTCCACCCCGGTTACCCGGCCAACGCCATGGGCCGGATAAACGATGTAGTCACCCTTCTTGAAGGTCTTGTTGTCATTGGCAGTTTTCTTGGTCATCGACACTCTCTTGGCCAGCCTTGAGGGGCGATCAGGGCGCTGGAAAACCGTCAATAGTGCCCCCACCGGTGAAACCGGAGTGGACAGCATAAAGACGAGAGATCAGATCAACGCAATTTCCCTGACGGGCCCGCAAAAGCGCGGTTATCGAAGAATGTTAAGCTAACATAAACGTGACAGAATTTCAATTGCTGCGTTTGCGAAGCGTTAAGAGAGCGTTTTTTCAAGTAACTACAAATCTAATCGCCGGAACCCGGTTTATCGGAGAAATACTTCTCCAGTTTCCCGGTTTCCGTTTCAAATTGGGCAGCGTCAGCAGGCGCATCTTTGCGTTTGGTGATGTTTGGCCATTCTGCCGCATACTTCGAGTTCAGAGCCAGCCACTTGCCGTCACTGTCGTCTTCAGTGTCGGGCTTGATCGCCTCTACTGGGCACTCCGGTTCGCACACGCCGCAATCGATGCACTCGTCAGGATGGATGACGAGCATGTTCTCGCCTTCGTAGAAGCAGTCTACGGGGCAGACTTCCACGCAATCGGTGAACTTGCAGCGTATGCAGGCATCGGTGACGATATAGGTCATGGAGGCGGGCGGGCTTTCTCAACGGGGCAGGCCACCGCGACATGGTACCCGGCCGGGCATTTGTCAATTGTTGCGGTGCGTCCTGCAGGCGTTTCAGCGCAATTCATACAGCAGGCGGGCTTCGGCCGCCGGCCCGCGCCGGACACCCAGCGCCCTTATTTCCACCCTGCAGATCAGCCCGCCATGGGCAAAGCTGAGTATGTCGCCCGGCTGGACCGGGTGAGCGGGCTTTTCCAGCCGTGATATCAGGCCTGCGCGTTCCAGACGCACCTGTCCGTCCGACACGAAACGGGCCGCGAGCGCGCGTGATTTCAGGAAGCGGGCCTGGAACAGCCAGACATCAACGCGCTGGCGGGCCTCGCTCATTGTGGCCGCGCCTTGCGCTGGCGGGTCCGGCCAGCCGTCTTTGCCTTGCGCGGGTCCGGGCGTGTGCGCGGCGTGGCGAGTTTAAGTTCAGCCAGTGCTCCAAAGGGTGTATCGGCGGGCTTTGGCGCGGGCGTTCCTGCAACGGCCGGGCGGCTGCGTTGGCGCCTTGCGGCCCAGAAGACCGGGCTGTCTTCATCGGCCTTCTGCACACGCCGGTAGCCAAGCGCACTCAAGACCTCTTCCAGCGCATCAGGCGTGCAGCCCAGCAGCGCCATCATCTCCGGCGAGGGTGTGAACCAGCCGCGCTTGTGAGGTTTGCGTGCCTCCCGGATCAGGTCGGCGAGGCGTTCCAGCATGTCGATGCGCACCGCCAGCGTGCCGCAGCGGCGATAGCCTGCAGCCGTCAGATCCGCCGCGCTCACCGTTCCCGGGGCAGGAAGGCTCACCCGTCCGGGTGGGGGCGCAAACCGCTTTTGCGTATCGCCCGCATGGACGGCGCGCAGCAAGGCGTTGAGCGCCGCTGCGGAGGGTTTGAGAAGTGCGGGCATGAAGACCGCATACTCCCCGATACGCACACCGGCCGCGCGCAGCTGGCGGCGCTCCCTTGTGGAAAGCTGGGAGAGGGTCTCGGCCAGTGGCGCGCGCGCCGCTGCGCCCCCTGCCTCCAGAAGCCGGAAGGCTATCCCGCGCGCCAGACCTTCCATCTGGCCTTCGCCCAGCGCCTCACGCAAGGCAAGGAAGGGTTTCAGGCGCGTGGCTGCTTCTTCTGCCACGAAGGCTTCAAGCCGGGTGATGGCACGCGCAGCGGCCTCGCTGGCGCCCAGCTCACCGCCAATCAGACTGATTGCGGGCCGGAAGGGGTCAGATGAGGCGGCCAGCCGGGCCACCGGTTCGCCATCCCACAGCACCAGCCCGTCTTCCTGGAGCCTCAGCGTATCTGCCGTCGCTCGCGCCAGCATGCCGAGGCGCCGGTTGATCTCGGGGCGTACGGCCTTCATGGCTGCCCCGGCAACGGCGCGCCTCGCCATGGGTGTGGCGGCGGCGTCCGCGCTGAAGCTAAGGCCTTTCAGACGGCCTACGAAATGACCTTCCACCGTCACCTCGCCCTGATGGTCCACCCCGGCGGCCAGATCGCCCTTTTCGCGCAGGCCCCGCACCAAAGCGGAGGTGCGCCGGTCGACAAACCGGCTCATCAAGGCTTCGTGCAGCGCGTCTGACAGGGCGTCTTCCACCTCGCGGGTGCGAGCCTGCCAGCCGGCCGGATCACGGGTCCAGTCCGCGCGGTTGGCCGCATAGGCCCAGGTGCGCACATGGGCGAGGCGCTGCGATAGCGCGTGCACATCACCGGAGAGTTTGGAGACCCGGGCAAGCTGGGCGTCCAGCCAGGCATCGGGCAGCACGCCGTCCGGGCTCATCAGATAGGTGTATATGCGCTGGACCAGGCGGGCATGCTCCTCCACGGTGGTCTTGCGGAAATCGGGGATTCGGCAAACATCCCAGAGCCTTTCCAGCCCGCCCGTCATGCGGGCCATGTCCTGGATATCGCGGTCACGGGCGAGGGTCTCGAGCACCTGTTCGTCCACCGCTCCGCGCACCCGCTTCAATCCGCGTATGCCCGGTGGCGCGGCAAGCGAATTGCGCAAGGCAGCAAGACTGGAGAAATCGAGCGCGCTATTGCGCCAGACCAGCGACCCTACGGGCGCGAACTCATGGTTTTCCACCGCCTCGACGGTTTCGGCCTCCATCGGCCGGGCATCACCGGTCTCGCCGAACGTGCCGTCAGTGCGGAAACGGCCCGCGCGCCCGGCAATCTGGCCGATCTCGGCCGGTGTGAGGCGGCGCCGGCGGTGGCCGTCAAACTTGGACAGGGCCGCGAAAGCAACATGGTCGACATCCATGTTCAGACCCATACCGATGGCATCGGTCGCAACCAGATAGTCGACCTCGCCGGACTGGTAGAGCTCGACCTGTGCGTTGCGGGTACGCGGAGAGAGCGCCCCCATTACCACGGCGGCTCCGCCCCGCTGGCGCCGGATCAGCTCGGCAATGGCGTAAACATCCTCGGCCGAAAACGCGACAATCGCCGAACGGCGCGGCAGCCTGGAGAGCTTCTTCGGGCCTGAATAGGTGAGGGTGGAAAAACGCTCGCGCTGCTCATGCCGCGCATCGGGCACCAGCCTGGACAGCATGGGTGCCATGGTGGCCGCGCCCAGCAGCATGGTTTCTTCCCGCCCGCGCGCATGAAGCAGCCGGTCGGTGAACACATGGCCCCGGTCCGGGTCGGCCGCCAGCTGTATCTCGTCAATCGCCAGGAAGGCGGGGCGCATGTCGAGCGGCATCGCCTCCACCGTGCACAGGAAATAGCGCGCCTTGGGCGGCACGATCTTTTCCTCGCCGGTGATGAGCGCGGCGGCGCCAGCCCCCTTGGCCCTCACGACCCGGTCGTAAAGCTCCCGGGCCAGCAGGCGCAAAGGCAGCCCCATCACGCCGGAGGAGCGCCCCAGCATGCGGGTCAGAGCAAGATGGGTCTTGCCCGTATTGGTCGGTCCCAGGACCGCAGTGATCTCGCCCGGAGAGGCCATGGCCGTGCTTCCTTGCCGTACCCGTCAAGATAGGCCGCGTTGCAGGCAGGTTTAAGGGGCGATGGCAGGCATGGTTAGCTGCATCAATTGATGCTATAATTGATGCGATAAGGAGGATTTGGCCATGCGCACCACACTTACGCTTGATGATGCTCTTGTGGAGAAGGCGGTCGGGCTCACCGGGATTGGCGAACGCGCTGCGCTGGTCCGTGAGGCGCTCAAGGCGCTCATAGAACGGGAAAGCGCGAAACGCCTCGCGGCGCTTGGCGGTAGCGAGCCGGATCTGGTTACACCACCCCGGCGTCAAACTGGCAGCGGGAAGTGATCCTCGTCGACACGTCGGTGTGGGTGGACCATTTGCGCTCCGGTGATGAGCAGCTGGTGCGCTTGCTGGCTCAGCAGAATGTTCTCTGCCACCCCTTCATCATTGGTGAGCTGGCGTTGGGGCAGCTCACCAATCGCTCCGCAATATTGAATGATCTTGAGAACCTTCCGGCGGCGCCTACCGCTTCGGATACAGAGGTGCGCCGGCTTATCGACGTGCACCGCCTGCCCGGCAGCGGGATTGGCTATGTCGATGCCCATCTGGCCGCCTCCGCCCTAATTTGCGGAGCGCGCGGTCTCTGGACCCGCGGCAAACGCTTGCGGCGTGTTCTTGATCAATTGGCTCTGAACCCGAGGCTCGACTAACCGTTATCCACGCTGAGGCGCACCGCATTAATGGTCAGATTGCCGATCCGCGTATTGGCACGATAGCGTACCGGCACCCACAGACCTTCTATCGGTGCAAGCCACATCGTCACGGGCCGGGCGGTATCGTCCTCGGTAGGGCGCTTGCCGTCCTCATAGCCGCTGATCGGTTCCACATAGGCTCGGCAGACCATGGCCTCACCGCGATAGGCGCGGGTGGACACATCTGACATGCCACCATTTTCAAGCCGCAGATTGTATCGTGCCCGGCCATCAAAAATTGGCACACGGCCTGAACAGATATTGCCATTGGCGGTCGCCGGCGCGGCCAGCATCATGCTGAGAATGCCGGAAATCGGATCGACCGCGCCCTCACGCTCCTCATCGCTGGCGGGCGGATCTCCCATGGAGCCGAACGGTGGTTCGACATCCGGCACGGCGCGGCCTTCAACGAAATCAATGCCGACAATGCGGCCCTTGCCGCTGGCATGATTAAGGTGCTGATAGCGCCACGGCGCCAGCTCGTTCTCCTGGACGTAGCCTGATACGCCGGCCTCGATATTGGTATCGTCAAACCATCGCAACAGTCCTCCGGACTGGAAGACTGCGGTCGCCGAATAGGTCTCTCCCGGCCAGACCGCACTGATCGCGATATTGGCAACGGGGATCATGAACAGCGAGCCGGAATATTGCACGACGAGTCCCGCGGGCGGTGCGCTCATGCGCGCACCATTATCGGCGCGCGTTACGGCATTATTGTCCGCGCTGGCAGGAAGGGCCGGCATGATGGCCGCCAAGAGGACGGCGGATGCTGTGAGCTTGAGTTTCATGTGACACGTCTCCAGGAGGCGTCGCGGTCCCACCCTGCAAAGGTAGCGGACCTGCATTGCCCTTTCCATCGCCTCTTGCGCCTGTATCGGCGATGAACGCGGCAGGTGTGTGGCAGGGGCAGACGTCAAACTGTCTCGAACAGCGGATCAAATCGGGCGGTTCCGGCAATACCGCCCATCGCGGCCCTGTCCAGCCGTGCGATCATGAAGGCGGCTTCAGGCACGCCTTCATAGGGACACGCAATGCCCAGCGGTGCTGCCGGAACAAATCCGAAGCGCGGATAATAGGCCGGATGGCCCAGCACGATCACGAAGGGTGCTCCGCGCGCCTGCGCGCAAGACAGGGCCGAGCGGCAGAGCGCCGAGCCGATTCCGGAGCGTTGTACCGAAGGGGCAACACTGACCGGCCCCAGTGCCATGCCGGCCGCTTCCTGCGTGCCTGCCTTGCTCTCGATCTTCGCGGGGGTCAGGAGGATATGGCCGGTCAGCCCGTTTCCGGCCTGTTCGGCGACCAGCGATATTGCCCGGTCACCCAGCTTGGCGCGCGCCAGATCGACCAGCTTTGCCTCCGGCTCGCGCCCGAACGCCGCGCGGGTAATTTCCCGCACAGCGTCATGATCGGCCGGTGTTTCTGCGCGTATCATCATCGCGCCTACTCCGCCGCTGCCAGTGCGGCAAGGCGCGCATAGAGCCCGTCGCCCTGACCGCTTAGCTCGCGGTGGGTGCCCTGCTCCACCACACGGCCCTGATCGAAGACAAGAATCCGGTCTGCATCGCGGATGGTGGACAGGCGGTGAGCGATGATGATGGCGGTGCGGCCCGCCATGACGTCCGCCATGGCCTCTTGCACCTCACGCTCGGTCTCGTTGTCGAGGCTGGAGGTGGCTTCATCGAAGATGAGTATGGGCGCATCGGCCAGCACCGCGCGGGCAATGGCCACGCGCTGGCGCTCCCCGCCGGAGAGCTTCACGCCGCGCTCGCCAACCAGCGTGTCATAGCCGCCGGGCAGGCGCATGATGAAGTCATGGGCGCGGGCACGTTTTGCCGCTTCCACAATCTCCGCGGAGGATGCATCCGGGCGGGCATAGGCGATATTCTCCGCAATCGTGCGATGGAACAGCGCCGGATCCTGCGGAACCAGCGCGATCGCACGGCGAAGGCTTGCCTGTGTCACCTCGCGCACATCCTGCCCGTCAATGCGGATCGCGCCCGCATCAATGTCGTAAAGACGCTGGACCAGCTTCACGAAAGTGGATTTGCCGGAGCCGGTGGGCCCGACCAAAGCGACTTTCTCGCCCGCCTCGACTGTAAGCGAGAAATCCTCATAGAGCGGCTGGTTCTGGCCGGCATAGGTGAAGCGCACGCCGTCGAACGCGATGCGTCCCTCGCCGGGGATGAAGTCCGGCGCACCGGGGATATCGGCTATCTGCTCGCTCATCTGTGCATAGGCAGCGATATCCTGGATTTCGTCCAGTCCGCGCTGGACGTTCTGCACCTCCTCGCCGAAGCGGCGCATATAGCCGGCCATCAGCATGAAGGCGGTAATGGCAAACACCACCGCGCCAGGGCTGGCCTCGCCGCGCTGCCAAAGATTGATGAGCAGCCCCGTAAGGCCGGCCTGCAAGGCCAGAACGGCGACAATCTGGACCAGCCAGGTGTTCACGAATCTGAGCCAGGTCTTCTTCACCTCGCGCCGCCAGCGCCAGGCAAGCGTATGGAAGCGCTGGTCCTCGCGCGCCTCCGCGCCGAAACTCTTGACGGTCGCAATCCCCGACACGGCGTCGGCCACTGCCCCGCCCAGCTCGGAGTCAATCCTGTTGGAGCGGAGATTTTGCGGACGTACATAAAATGCGGACATCGCCACTGAGGCGACCATGAAGATGGCCGTGACCACGAGCGCATAAACCCCCACCAGCGGCCAGGTGAACAGCATGTACGCGCTCAGCCCCACCATCACGAGGACAGACGGGATCAGCCCGAACCAGAGCGTCGAGGTGATCGTGTCATAGGCCCACATGCCGCGCGTGATCTTGCGCACGACCGAGCCGGCAAACGTGTTGGCGTGCCAGTCCAGCGCGAAACGCTGCACCTTGGCGAAGGACTCAGTCGTCATGTCGGCCATGTTGGCGCTGGAGAAGCGGATCTCGAAGCGCACCGCGATCTGGCGCATGGCGTGGAAGGTGATGGCAAGGCCCAGAAAGACGGCAAAGGCCGCCCAGTGGCCGCCATCGCTGCCGCCGGTCATGGTATCGATCAGTTGGCCTGCGGCGACGGGGATGAACACGTCCACGGCCGTGGCCACAAGCGTGAAGCCCACAAGGGCTGCAAACAGCCAGGGACGGCGGCGCCATTGCCGCCACAGAAAGGCCAGAACAGCGGAGTTGGAAAGCACGCGCGCGCCCTGCGCGTCGTCGTCAAAATGCTCGCTCATGATAGGTCTCGAAGGCTTGTCAGCGCGTGCGGGCGAACTGCACGGCGCTCGAAAATGTCTGAAAGCTGGCTAAGATGCGGATAGCGGGGAGTGTTACGGGCAGGCGGCCTTCCGGCGTCGCGCTGACCTCGTGCCCCTTTACGCTACCGCTTGCGCGAAAGGGCGCTCCAGATTTCAAATGACATGGGCCTGATGAGACCTCCTGATACGCGGTGCGCCCACACGCGCTGCCGCCGGGCGCTTCTGTTACACCTCGATGTCCGGGAGGCCAAGCCGAAACAGATTAAACTGTGGTAAGTTTGCAAGAAGGTGTGGTTAACGAAGCACACTGAGCTGCGTCAAAAGTCGAGATCCGCATACCAGCGCGCGGGCGGCATGCCCGGCAGGCGGTCATCCAGCAGGGAGCGGAAGGCCGGCCGGCACTTGATGCGCTCATACCAGGCCTTGGCCGAAGGGAAGCTGTCCCACGGCACATCGCCCAGATAATCAATGCAGGAGAGATGGGCCGCCGCCGCAAGATCGGCCAGCGAGTAGCGCGGCCCGGCCAGCCCGTCCCGCGATTCCAGCAGGGTGGAGATGTAATCGACATGACGGCGCAGATAATCGCGGCCCACCCGGATCATGTCGGCATCGGGCGCGCCGAGC
This sequence comes from Glycocaulis sp., assembly GCA_022565665.1. Classification (GTDB taxonomy): domain Bacteria; phylum Pseudomonadota; class Alphaproteobacteria; order Caulobacterales; family Maricaulaceae; genus Glycocaulis. Next base: position 256,795 of record JAIUMI010000002.1, on the reverse strand, counting down.
CCCTGCATGCGCTTTTCCAGCTTTTCATGCAGCAGATAGGCGTTCACCTCCGCATCGAACTTGCGGTCAAACCAGGTAACGAGGCGGCGCACTTCGGCGCGCCCTGCGGGGCTCGCGGGCAGTAGCGGCGGTTCGGGCCGGATTTCTTCAAGATGGGCGAGGATCGCGTCTGCCTGCACCAGCACGATGGTCTCATCACCTGAGCGGTCCTCAAGCACGGGCGTGAGACCGGCCGGGTTGAGGTCGTAGAACTCTTCATCCGGCTCCCAGAAGCGCTGGAAGCGCAGCTCCACCTTGCAGCTCTTTTCGGCCAGCGCGAGGCGGGCCTGGCGCGACCAGGGATCAAGGGGCCAGTGGTGAAGGATCATCATGACCCCACGCTCTAATGCGCTTTGCGGGCCGCTTTAAGCGCTTTTGCCATCGTCTGGCGTATCGGTGTCAGTCCGGCGTGTGCCGCCATCATGGGGTTCGGGATCGGCGTCGAAAAAGCCGCGCCCGTGCGCCTCGCCATAGCCATAAGGGTCTGAATGGATGAGGAGATCAGCTGCCGGATAGTGTTTCAGCACCCGGTTCTCCGCGTCCACTACCACATCGTGCGCGTCTTTCAGCGACTGGTAGGGCTCCAGATCCATATGAACCTGGATGTGGATGAGGGGCCCGGCCGCGCGCGTGCGCAGTTCATGAATGCCGAGCACGCGCGGATCGTCGGTCAGGAGCGCCTCGATATGGGCGCGCGTGGCGTCGGGCAGTTCCCGATCGAGCAGCTGGTTCACCGAATCCCGGCCCAGCTCATAGGCGGACTTCGCCAGCAGGAAGCCGACAAAGAGGGCGAGCACAGGGTCGGCCCAGTCAAACCCGGCAAAGACTGCCAGCGCGATTCCGCCCATCACGGCGAGGTTTGACAATATGTCGGCGGTGTAGTGCGCCCGGTCGCCGGTCACTGCGATGGAGCCGGTACGCCGGATGACCAGTGTTTGCATGCGCACCAGAAATAGAGTGAGAACCAGGGAAAGCGCCATCACGCCCAGCGCCCAGCCGCCGGCCTCCACAGGCTGCGGGTCGATCAGGCGGCGCGTGCCCTCCACAAAGAGGAAGATGGCCGAGGCAGCTACCAGAACGGCCTGCAACAGGCTGGAAAAGGCCTCCGCCTTGCCATGGCCGAAGCGGTGCTCATTGTCGGCCGGCCGGGCCGCATAGCGCACCGCGAGGAAGGCGGTGATCGAGGCGGCAAGGTCGAGAAGCGAGTCAAAGAAGCTCGCCAGCAGGGCGATAGAGCCGGACGCCCACCAGCCCCAGAGCTTGGCGGCGACCAGAATGCTCGCCACGCTGACCGACAGCGCGGTCGCCAGCGTGTTGATACGCTGGGACTCAGCCGGATCCATGCGCCCCGGCCCGGCCTGCGGCTTGGTCACTTCGGTTTCTGTCACGGGCGCGCTCATGGCGCCGATATAGGCGTGCGCCGTTACATTGTCACTGTGCTGCTGCCGCGGGCACGCGCCCCATCAGCCCGGGCCGCTGCGTCCAGACATGGGCGGCAAGCGTCAGCACGGCGGCGAAAATCAGCAGGGCCACGAAGACCATGACCCAGAACTGGTGACGCGCCGGATCGCTGATCAGGTCGGGAACGTGCACGGTCAGGACGAAGCTTGCGACCATCACGCCGTATAGCGCCGTTGCGAGCCGGGTGAGGATGCCGGCAAGCAGGGCCAGACCAACTGCGGCATGGCCGATTCCCGTCGCCACCGCCCAGAACTCCGCAAAGGGCAGCCAGCCCGGCACGAAGCGTGCCGCTCCCTCCACCGAGATCAGGTGAGAGAGGCCGAAAAAGGGCGTGGAGACCGCAAAGAGTATGAGACCGATGCGCGCCACCCCCGGTCCGGTGAAGCGCGCCAGCGCACCCTCGCGTCCTTGCCAAAGCGCCGAGGCCAGGATCAGGGCTGCGCCGGCAATGGCCACAAACTCGAAGAAGCCGAGCCACGCCCATGGCACATTCATCACCACGCGTGGCAGGTGCAGGAGAAGCGTCCAGACCGCCATCACCGCCACCAGCACAAGGGCGGCGAAAGGCGCGGCGGACCGCAAGGCGAGCCCGCCCGCCAGGATGACCAGCCCGCCCCCGGTCAGGATGGCGAGCAGGGTTCGCCCGGGTATGCCTTCGGGCACCGGTTGCCATTGCAGGGCGAAATCCCCGAATGCCATGCCGGTCAGGCCCAGCCCTGCCAGCGCGAGAGCAAAGGCATAGCGCGCCGAAGGCATGAGGCAGGCAGGGGTGATGAACTGTGTCATGAGCTGTCCTCCCGGCGGCAGAATGGCGGCAAAAGCCGCCGGGCCGGGAATCACAGCTTGGTGATGGTGCGCTGCATCAGCTGGCGAAAAAGGCTTCGACCTCGCGGATCAGCGCTTTTTTGGCCACCTCCACGATCCGCTTGCCCTTCTCCGGAGTGGCCTGCGAGGGATCGGAGCCGATCCGGCCGTCGGGGAAGGCTTTGCGATAGTCGGCAGCATCGGTGAACCGGCCTTCGGGCGCTACTTTCGGGCTCATATCCACCTTTTTCACCGCATCGGGGTAGGCGTAATAGGTGACGGCGACTTCCGAGGCCGTGGCATGGCTGCCATCGCCTTCGGGGAAGAGCTCCTTGCAGACCTGCGCCACCTCCTGAAACATCCACCAGGAGGTCTGTTTGAGCTTGTAGGGGCAGGCCTCGCCATCCAGCGACCAGGCGGCATAGCTCTCCACGAAGGCGGCATCGATGGTGGTGATATTCCCGCCATGGCCGTTGATGAAGAAAATGCGCTTGAAGCCGTGCCGGTGCAGGCTGTCGATCCAGTCATTGAGCGCGGCGATCATCGTCGTCGGGCGCAGGGTGACCGTGCCGGTAAAGCCTAAGTGATGCTGCGCGGAGCCGACATTGAAGGTCGGCCCGACAAGGAAGCCTGCCTCGTCACCAGCTTCCTTCGCGATCACTTCCGGACAGATCGCGTCGGTGCCCAGAAGGCCGTTCGGCCCGTGCTGCTCGATGGAGCCGATCGGGATGACGATGCCCTTTGATTTCTTCAGATAGGCTTCGACTTCGGGCCAGCTGGCCTGATTGAGCTGCATGTCGGCATGTCTCCCGGATGGAGGGGAAGGAATTTGCGAGGGAGATCAGCCGATCCCGGACACGCATGCAAGTATGTTCGCGCAGATGGCCTGCCCGCTTGCACCCGCACACCCCCTTCGTTCAAGCTCCCTTCCAGTCAGAGGAAGCGCGGCAGGGAGCGTTAACACCATGACCGATGAGATCATTCCGGTTCCGTCAGGGTTTGCCGGTTCGTCCATGAATGCCGAGCGCTACAAGGCGCAATATACCCGCTCCATCAAGGAGCCCGACGCGTTCTGGCGCGAGGAGCTGGGGCGGCTGGACTGGATAAAGCGCCCGGAAAAGATCTCCGATGTGTCCTTCGACAAAGACGATTTCCGCATTCGCTGGTTCGAGGACGGGGTGCTCAACGTTTCGGTCAACTGCATTGACCGGCATCTGGAGCTGCGCGCGAACAAGCCTGCGCTGATCTGGGAGGGTGACCACCCGGCCCATCACCATGCGATCACCTACCGGCAACTGCATGACCATGTATGCCGTTTTGCCAATGTGCTCAAAAAGCTCGGCGTGAAGAAGGGTGACCGTGTCACGCTCTACATGCCGATGATCCCGCAGGCGGCCTTTGCGATGCTCGCCTGCACGCGCATCGGCGCGGTGCATTCGGTGGTGTTTGGCGGCTTCTCGCCCGAAGCCCTGTCCGGGCGCATCAATGACTGCGAGAGCGAGTATGTGATCACCGCTGATCAAGGCGTGCGCGGCGGCAAGGCGGTGCCCCTTAAAGACAATGTCGATGCCGCGCTGACAACCGCGCCGGGTGTCAAGGCCGTGCTGTGCGTGCGCCATACCGGGGCCGATGTGCACTGGGAGGACGGGCGCGATCACTGGTATCACGACCTCTCCCTGCAGGTGGATGCCCACTGCCCGCCCGAGCCGATGGGCGCGGAAGACCCGCTCTTCATCCTCTACACGTCCGGTTCCACCGGAAAGCCCAAGGGCGTGCTGCACACGACCGGCGGCTATCTGCTCTGGGCCAACATGACCCATGCCCTCACCTTCGACGCGAAGGAGGAGGACATCTTCTGGTGCACCGCCGATATCGGCTGGGTGACGGGCCATTCTTACATCGTCTACGGCCCGCTTTCGAACGGCGCTACCAGCCTGATGTTCGAGGGCATACCGACCTGGCCGGACGCGTCCCGCTTCTGGCAGGTTGTTGAAAAACATCAGGTTACCGTGTTCTACACCGCGCCTACCGCGATCCGTGCCCTGATGCGGCTGGGTGATGATCCGGTAACAGCGCACGATCGTTCGTCATTGCGCCTGCTCGGCACCGTGGGCGAGCCGATCAACCCCGAAGCCTGGCGCTGGTATCACGAAGTGGTCGGTGAGAAGCGCTGCCCCGTTGTGGACACCTGGTGGCAGACCGAGACCGGCGGCCATCTGATCACGCCCCTGCCCGGCGCGCACGGGCTCAAACCCGGCTCGGCGAGTTTTCCGATGTTTGGTGTGAAGCCGGCATTGGTGGACAATGAGGGCAAGCGCCTGCCCGATAGCGGCCCGGCGGAGGGCAATCTGGTGCTGACCGGCTCGTGGCCGGGTCAGATGCGCACTGTCTATGGCGATGACCAGCGCTTCTTCGACACGTATTTTTCCACCTATCCCGGCTATTACTTCACTGGCGATGGCGCGCGCCGCGATGAGGACGGGTATTGGTGGATTACCGGCCGGGTAGACGACGTGCTGAACGTTTCCGGCCACAGGCTTGGTACCGCGGAGATCGAAAGCGCGCTAGTGCTTCACGCGGATGTCGCGGAAGCCGCTGTTGTCGGCTATCCGCACGACATCAAGGGGCAGGGCGTGTGGTGCTATGTGACGCTGAAAGCGGGCATCGAGGCCAGCGACACGCTGGAAAAGGCACTGAAAGACCAGGTACGCAAGGAAATCGGCCCGGTGGCGAGCCCTGATGTCATCCAGTTTACGCCCGGCCTGCCCAAGACCCGTTCAGGCAAGATCATGCGGCGCATATTGCGCAAGATCGCCGAGAATGAGCTATCCTCGCTGGGCGACACCTCGACGCTGGCTGATCCCGGCGTGGTGGACGAACTGATCGCCGGACGGGCGAAAGCGGGCGGTTAACCGCATTTTCACAGCGCTGTTACCAGGATGGGTCTGGCGCGATATCCTTCGCCCGGCGCCTGACGCCTTGAGGGAATGGTGATGAATCAGCGTGTCGTTTCAGTGCTGTTTGTCTGCACGGGCAATATATGCCGCTCGCCCATGGCGCAAGGCGTTGCCGAGACCATGGCCGCCCGCCACAATAAGGCGATGATGTTTGATTCTGCCGGCACCGGTGACTGGCATGCCGGGGAAGCACCCGATGCCCGTGCGGCTGCTGCTGCCGCACGGCGCGGCTATGACATCGCAGACCAGCGCGCCCGGGCCGTCAGCGATGAGGATTTTGCGCGTTTCAACTACATTGTGGGCCTTGATGGCGGACACAAGAGATGGCTCCTCACCGCGCGCGATGCGCGCCGCCTGCCCGAACGGCCCGTCTCGCTGCTGCTCGACTGGTCGGTGGGCATGGCCGGCAAGGACGTGCCCGACCCGTATTATGGCGATGAAAAAGCCTTCGAGCATGCGCTCGACCTGATCGAGAAGGGCGTCGAGGGCCTGATTAAGCGGGTGTGAGCGCGCGTTGTCTTTCTCTCCTCCCCCACATTTGTGGTGTCAGCCCTCGACTGTCACTAGCTAAAGCTCGCTATCGCTGCGGGCGGTCGATCGCCCTTGCAGGCCTGTGGCCAGGTTTTTCGCTCACGCCCAAGCGCGCCTCACCCCATCAGCGGGTATTCCGCCTCGATCTCATAGGCATTGGGGCCGCGCCCGCGCGCATGGCTGGAATAGAGATGGAACCGGTCAGCGAGGAAGGGTTCCGACTTCCATAAATTCAGCCGCTCCTGGAATTTCTGCACCCGCACGATCTCGGCCATGTTCAGATAGGCCACTGTCAGGTGCGGCGTGTAGTTGCGCTTTTCCATATCCATGCCGGATTTCACCCCGGCGCGGTGGCAATGGCGGGCAAGGCGCTCCAGCGGCTCCCCGCCATCTACGCCGAGCCATAGCGCATGCGGGCTCGCCTTGCCGAAATGACCGGTGCCTTTCAGGCGCAGCTCGAACGGCGCTATACGGATCAGGGACAGCTCGTGATCAAGCTCCGCGATCATGTCTTCCGGCCACTCGCCATAGAAGGCGAGCGTGATGTGGAAGTTCTCCTCAGGACGCCATTTGGCTCCCGGCACGCCTTTCAGGAGCGGGCTCACCCGTTCGGCGATTTCCTCAGGCACAGGCAGGGCGGCAAAGACACGTAAGGCCATGACATGAAATGCGCCATGCGCCGGGGTGAGGGGTCAAGGGTGCTGCCCCATTGCATCGCCGCCGCTTAGCGCGTATATCACCGCCCAACAGGTTCGATGCGCTGGATGGCGCTATCGGGCGGCTCTCTACCGGGGGCCGCCTTTTTCATTGCTTGCTTGGAGCCCTGCTTGAAGACCCGCACCTCACAAGACGAAATGATCCTTGCCCTTGCCGAGCCGCTGGCCGGTCCGCTGGGCTATGAGATCGTGCGTATCCGGGTGCAGGGCGGCAAGCGTCAGATCGTGCAGATCATGGCCGAGAAGGCCGATGGCACGATGGATGTGGAAGACTGCGCAAAGCTGTCGCGCGCCCTGTCTGAAGTGTTTGAAGCGGCTGATCCCATTTCCGGCGAGTATACGCTTGAGGTGTCCTCGCCCGGTATTGACCGGCCGCTGACCGCGCTGGCGCATTTCGCGCGCTGGGAAGGCTTTGAAGCCAAGATCGAGCTGGACCGCCTCGTCGAGGGACGCAAGCGTTTCCGCGGCATTCTGGCCGGCATCGAAGGCGAAAACGTGCTTATCGATCTTGAGGGCGAGGAAGAAACCGCCCTTCTGCCGTTTGAATGGATAGCCGAAGCGCGGCTGATCCTGACCGATGCGCTGATCACCGAGTCCCTGAAAGGGCGCGGCGGAGAAGCCCCGGTCTGGACCGAAGGCGCGGACACGGCAGACGAGACTGACACGACCGACAAGACCAACCCTTAAGTTTTCAAGACCAACAGACAACAGGATTTACGCTCATGGCCATCGGGGTCAGCGCCAACAGGCTGGAACTTCTGCAGATTGCCCGCGCAGTTGCGCAGGAGAAGATGATTGATGAGCCGCTCGTGCTCGCCGCTATCGAGGAAGCGATCCAGAAAGCGGCCCGCTCGCGCTATGGCAGCGAGCTGGATATTCGCTGCTCCATCCACCCCAAGACCGGCGAGATGCGCCTGACGCGCCACACCACGGTGGTGGAAGAGGTGGAAAACGACTCCCAGCAGATCACGCTGGATGAGGCGAAGACGATCGACCCGGCTGCCGAGATCGGCACGGTGTTCGAGGAAGAGCTTCCGCCCATCGAGTTCGGCCGGGTCGCGTCCCAGACCGCCAAGCAGGTGATCACGCAGAAAGTACGCGAGGCCGAGCGTGAGCGTCAGTACGAAGAGTACAAGGACCGCATCGGCGAGATCGTCAATGGCGTGGTCAAGCGCGTCGAGTACGGCAATGCCATCATTGATCTGGGCAAGGCCGAAGGCATTATCCGCCGCAACGATTCCATTCCGCGCGAAGCTCTCCAGCCCAATGACCGCGTGCGCGCCTATATCTATGATGTCCGCACCGAGGTGCGCGGGCCGCAGATCTTCCTGTCGCGCGCGCACCCCGATTTCATGGCCGCCCTGTTCGCGCAGGAAGTGCCGGAAGTCTATGAAGGCATTATCGAGATCCCGCGCGTGGCGCGGGATCCGGGCAGCCGGGCCAAGATCGCCGTCATCTCCAATGACAACTCGATCGACCCGGTCGGCGCCTGCGTGGGTATGCGCGGCAGCCGCGTGCAGGCCGTGGTGAACGAGCTTGCCGGCGAGAAGATCGACATCATTCCGTGGAATCCGGACCCCGCGACCTTCATCGTCAATGCGCTGCAGCCGGCCGAGGTCGCCAAGGTCGTGCTGGATGAGGAGAACCAGCGCATCGAGGTGGTTGTGCCCGATGACCAGCTCTCGCTGGCCATTGGCCGGCGCGGCCAGAATGTGCGCCTTGCCAGCCAGCTTACTGGCTGGTCGATCGACATCCTGACCGAGGTTGAAGAGAGCGAGCGCCGCCAGAAAGAGTTCACCGAGCGTACCGCCCTCTTCATGGAAGCCCTTGATGTGGACGAGGTCATTGCCCAGCTGCTGGCGACCGAAGGCTTCACCGATGTGGAAGACCTTGCCTTTGTCGAGCTGGACGAGATTGCCATCATCGAAGGCTTTGATGATGCGACAGCCGAAGAGATCCAGACCCGCGCCAAGGAGTTCCTCGAGCGTCAGGCCGCCGAGCAGGATGCCCGCCGCAAGGAGCTGGGCGTCGAGGACGCTGTTCTGGAAATTGCCGGTGTAACCCTGCCCATGGCGGTCAAGTTCGGCGAGCACGAGGTGTTCACGGTCGACGATCTGGCCGGCATGACGCCGGACGATCTGCGCGGCTGGTACGAGACCCGTGATGGCGAGCGCGTACGGGAGCCGGGCATTCTTGACGGCTTTGATGTCGATGCGGCGGATGCCGAACGCATGATCATGCGCGCCCGGGTGGCCGCAGGCTGGATTTCCGAGGACGACCTTCCGGTTGAGGAAGCGCCTGCCGAGGAAGCTGCGCCGGTGGAAGAGATGAGCGAGGAAGAGCTTGAGGCGGAAGCCGGCGAGTTCGATCTGGCCGCTCTGGAAGCCGAGGCCGAGCGTCTGGGCGTCGATCTCGAAACGCTGATCAATGCCGGTGGTGACGAGACGGCCGGCGGGGAGGAAGACGAGGACAAGTGAGCCGGGGCGCCAGGGCCAGCCGCATGAAGACGCCAAGGGAACGGCGCTGCGTGGTGACGGGTGAAACCGCCCATGAAGACCAGCTTTTGCGGGTCGCGCTGAGCCCGGACCGGGTGATCGTGCCGGATCTGGCCGCAAGGCTGCCCGGACGCGGTGCCTGGGTCAGCGCCAGCCGCGAGGCGGTGGAGCTGGCGGTGCGCAAGAAGGCTTTTTTCCGGGCGTTTGAAGGCCCGGTGGAGGTGCCGGAAGACCTTGCCGGCATGTTCGAGCGTCAGCTGCGTGAAGCGATTTTGCAGACGCTGGGGCTCGCAAGGCGCGCGGGACGGCTCGCGATAGGCTATGATGCGGCAAGGCAGGGGCTGGCACAGGCAGCCAGACCGGCCTGGCGCATCGAGGCCAGTGACGGGGCAAGCGACGGCCGGCGCAAGGTAGACGCGCTGGCCTTCAACGCCGCCCCGGGGCTTCCGGTTCTGGAGGCCTTCGACGCGGAAACGCTGGGCGCGGCACTGGGACGGTCAGGCGTGGTGCATCTGGTGCTGGCTGAGGGGCCGGAAGCGCGCCGGATCACGGTGCTGGCCGGCAAGCTGGCGGGTTTTCTGCCCGCGGGCGAAGACAGGGATAGCGGTGCCGGGCGCGGCTGATGCGCGCGAGGGCACCAGGGGAGTTGAAACGGCAGGCAAGGCCGCTAGTTTAGCGGGCCTTTCGCCGGAGCCGGTGATGGACAGGGCAGTCAGGGTGTGGCGGCGCACTCCGGCAAGAATGCCTTTGACGACAGGCCGCGATGAAAGACGTTTATGAGCGACGCTGACGAACGCAATCCTTCGGGCCGCAAGCCCCTCACACTCGGCAGCCGTACGGCTGGCGCCGGCACGGTGAAGCAGAACTTCCCGCGCGGTCGCTCCAAGGCTGTCGTGGTGGAGAAAAAGCGCAAGCGCGTGGCGCCGGGCACTCCCGGTGCCCCGGCAGCGGGCGCAGCCCCGGCGGCCAGCCCGTCCGGCAAGCCTGTCAGCGATGCTGACAAGGCCCGTGCCGCCCTTGCCGCCAAGGCCAAGCAGCTGGGCCTGTCGGAAGAAGAGCTGATCAAGCGCCAGCGCGCGATTGCCCGCGCGCGCGCCGAAGCCGCTGAACGCGATGCCAAGCGCAAGGCGGAAGAGGAAGAGCTTGCCCGCAAGGCCGAGGAAGACCGCAAGGCACTCGAAGAACAGCGCAAGCGCGAGGAGGAGGCCCGCAAGGCCGCCGTGGAGCGCAAGGCCCGTACGGTCGAGGAAACGCCTGTCATCGATCCGGCCGCCATTCCCGTGCCGGCCGATCCCGATACCGCCAAGCCGCAGCGCAAGGCCGCGCCTGAAAAGGATGCGCGCGCCAAGGGCGCACCTGATGGCGACGAGGATGACGGACGCGGCAAGAAGAAGCTTGCCCCTGCGGCCAAGGCTGCGCCGGCGCGTTCCAAGGATGCCGGTGAACGCCGGCACAAGGGCCGTCTGACCATTCAGAACCTGGTCGAGGATGATGAGGACCGCCAGCGCTCGCTCGCCTCGATGCGCCGTGCGCGTGAGCGTGAGAAGCAGCGCCGCACGCAAGGCGGCAGCGACCGTGAAAAGGTCTCGCGTGAGGTCGTCGTCCCTGAAAGCATCACGGTGCAGGAGCTCGCCAACCGCATGGCCGAGCGCGCCGCCGATGTGGTGAAATTCCTGATGAAGCAGGGCCAGATGGTCCGCGCCGTCGACTTCCTTGATGCCGATGATGCCGAGTTGATCGTGGAAGAGTTCGGCCACCGGGTGAGGCGGGTTGCCGACTCCGACGTGGAAGAGGGCTTCATCTCCGCTGATGATCCCGAAGACACCAAGAAGCCGCGCCCGCCGGTCGTCACGGTCATGGGCCATGTCGATCACGGCAAGACCTCGCTGCTCGATGCGCTGCGGTCAACCGACGTGGCGGGCGGTGAGGCCGGTGGCATCACCCAGCATATCGGTGCCTATCAGGTGCAGCTCAAGAGCGGTGACAAGATCACCTTCCTCGACACGCCCGGCCACGCGGCCTTCTCGGCCATGCGGGCCCGCGGCGCGCAGGCGACCGATATCGTCATTCTCGTTGTGGCCGCCGATGACGGCGTAATGCCGCAGACGGTCGAAGCGATCAATCACGCCAAGGCGGCCGGTGTGCCGATCATCGTGGCGATCAACAAGATCGACAAGCCGGATGCCACGCCGGACAAGGTGCTAAACAACCTGCTCCAGCACGAGATCGTGGTGGAATCCATGGGCGGTGACGTGCAGGCCGTTCCGGTCTCTGCCAAGCAGCGCACGGGTCTGGAAGAGCTGACCGAGGCGATCAGCCTTCAGGCGGAAATGCTGGAGCTGAAAGCCAATCCGGACCGCTCCGCTGAAGGCATTGTCATTGAAAGCCAGGGCGACAAGGGCCGCGGCCCGGTCGCCACCGTTCTGGTCAAGCGCGGCACGCTGAAGCGCAGCGATATCGTTGTAGCCGGCGCGCAGTGGGGCAAGGTACGCGCCCTGACCAATGAGCGCGGCCAGCAGATGAGCGAGGCCGGCCCGTCTCTGCCTGCCGAGATTCTCGGCCTGGATGGTGCGCCGGAACCCGGCGAAGCGTTCTCTGTTGTCGAGAGCGAGGCCCGCGCCCGCGAGATCGTCGACTACCGCGTGCGTCAGCGCCGCAACAAGAGCGCCGGAACGGGTGGTGGCGGCACTTCGCTGGAACAGATGATGGCCCGCCTGCAGCAGAGCGAGGTGCAGGAGCTGCCCATCCTCATCAAGGCCGATGTTCAGGGCTCTGCGGAGGCGCTGACCATGGCGCTGGAAAAGGCGGGCAATGAGGAAGTGCGCGCCCGCGTTATCCACTCTGCACCGGGCGGTGTGTCCGAAGCTGATGTGCAGCTGGCCAAAGCCTCCGGCGCGCCGATCTTCGCCTTCAATGTCCGTGCCAACAAGCAGGCGCGCGACCTTGCCGAGGCCGAAAAGGTCGAGATCCGGTACTACTCGATCATCTATGACGTGATCGATGACGTGAAGAAGACGCTGGAAGGCCTTCTGGCGCCGGAGAAACGCGAAACCTTCATCGGCTATGCGGAGATCCTCGAAGTCTTCAACATCACCAAGCTGGGCAAGGTGGCCGGTTGCCGCGTGACCGAGGGCGTGGTGCGCCGCGGTTGCGGTGTGCGCCTCTTGCGCAACGATACCGTCATCCATGAAGGCGAGCTCTCCACGCTCAAGCGCTTCAAGGACGAGGTCAATGAGGTGCGCGCCGGTACCGAATGCGGCATGGGCTTTGTCGGCTATCATGACCTGCAGAAGGGCGACCTGATCGAGTGCTTCACCGTTGAGGAGATCGAGCGCAAGCTCTGACGGGCAACAGTCTGAGTGCAGACCAACAGACCCCGGCCGGCAACGGCCGGGGTCTTTCGCTTGCGGCCGGAGGGCGCAAAGGGTCATGGAACGCCGGCCCGCCCGGCAGGGTTGAAGCATGACTGGCAAATTGCAAGGAAACCGCATGAACGCCGCCATTGCCTTCCCGATTCTCATGGCCGTCATTGCTGGTGCGGCGGTGGCAACGCAGCCCGCCTTCAACGCCCAGCTTGCAGCGCTGCTGCAATCGCCCTTCCGCGCGGCGCTGGTGAATTTCGGCGCCGGGGCACTGATCATGCTGAGCGTGGTGAGCGTGCTGGCTCTGAGGAACGGCCTTCCGGGCCGCGAGACCCTCGCCGCCGTTCCGCCCCATCTGTGGATCGCAGGCGGGGCGCTCGGCGCGCTGTTCGTGACGACAGCCGCCTGGGCAACACCGAAGATCGGTGTGGGTGCCTTCTTCTCAGTGCTGATCGCCGCCCAGCTGATCGCGGCGCTGGCCATGGACCATTTCGGTCTTCTGGGCCTTGATGTGCGCCCGGCCAATCTGGTGCGTCTGGCCGGTGTTGCCTTGCTGGTCGCCGGTGCCATCATGGTGGTGCGCGGTTGAGCGGCTTGCCAGCGCGCGCTTCTGCGCGTATCACCCGCCCCCTTTCCACGGGCGTCCCGGTTCAATCCCGGCCCGTCCTGCACGGAAACGAGGTAGTTGCCCATGAAGGTTCAGTCCCAGCGTCAGTTGCGTGCCGGAGAACTCGTCCGGCGCGCGCTGGCCGATATCATTGCCGAAGGCGCGATCCATGATCCGGCGATGGCGGGCGTGCCCATCACCGTGACCGAGGCGCGCATGAGCCCGGATCTGCGCCATGCGACCGTCTTTGTCGCCGCGATGGGCCAGGCCGACCGGGCGAAACTCGCCAAGGCGCTCGATCATGCGGCGGGCTATCTCCAGCGCGAGCTTGCCCGGCGGATCGATCTGCGCTTCACCCCGAAGCTGCGCTTTGAGGCCGATGACCGGTTCGACGAGGCCGCCCATGTCGATGAGGTGCTGTCCCGCCCGCACGTGAAACGCGATCTGGACTGAGCGGAAATGGCACGCAGGAAAAAGGGTGATCCGGTCGATGGCTGGGTCCTGCTCGACAAGCCGGCCGAGATGACGTCCACGCAGGCGGTCTCTGCGGTGCGGCGCATCTTCAATGCGCGAAAAGCCGGTCATGCCGGCACGCTCGATCCGCTGGCCACGGGCTTGTTGCCGATTGCGCTGGGTGAAGCCACCAAGACCGTGCCGTTTGCGCAGGACGGTACCAAGACCTATCGCTTCACCATTCGCTGGGGCATCTCCACCGATACGCTGGACGCGGAAGGCGAAGAGACCGCCACCAGCGATGTGCGTCCTTCACCTTCCGATATCGAGGCCGCTTTGCCCGCCTTCGTCGGCGATGTGGAGCAGGTGCCGCCCGTCTTCTCCGCGATCCGTATTGATGGCGAGCGCGCCTATGATCTGGCTCGCGCGGGCGAGACCGTGGAGCTTGAAGCGCGCAAGGTGCGCATTGATGCACTTACGCTCGTATCCACCCCGTCAGCCGATCTGAGCGTGCTGGAAATGGTGTGCGGCAAGGGCACCTATGTGCGCTCACTGGCACGCGACCTGGCCGCCCGGCTGGGCGCTGAGGGTCATGTCGCGGCCCTGCGCCGGATCGGGGTCGGTCCGTTTGCGATCGAAGATGCGATCACCCTGGCAGACCTCGACGCCTTGAAGGAAGAGGGCCGTCAGGGCGAGGCCCTGCGCCCGCTTCACGCCGCGGCCAGCGATCTGCCGGTTCTCGATGTGACGCCCGATCAGGCGGCATACTTGCGGCAGGGCCGGGCTATTGTCGTGCCGCCGCGCCGGGCCGATGCCTTGCGGGCCTTGCGTCAGGAGCGCTGGATCGGGGACCGGGACTGCTCGCGCTCGGTGCTGGCGCTGGATGGCGAGGAACCGGTGGCCATTGGCGATCTGCAGGCGGGCAAGCTCTCGCCCTGGCGCGTCTTCGTGAGCGCCTGATCGCACGCTCTGCCTTGCTATTGGCGCACTTTGCGGTCATAAGCACCGCGCATTGACTGCCGACCTTGCTGGACGGTGCCCTGGCAAGGCCGGCTCTTACCGGCACCGTGGAGATGACATCCATGTCTATCACTGCCGAGCGCAAGGCTGCGCTCATCAAGGAATATGCCCGTGAGGCCAACGACACCGGTTCGCCGGAGGTCCAGGTGGCCGTGCTCTCCGAGCGCATCGCCAACCTCACCGAGCATTTCAAGACCCACAAGAAGGACAATCATTCGCGCCGGGGCCTGCTCAAGCTCGTCTCCCAGCGCCGCCGCCTTCTTGACTATCTGGCCCGGATTGACGAACCGCGTTACCGGGTCCTCATCGCAAAGCTCGGCCTGCGCCGCTAGGCTTTGTACCCTTCACGCCGGTCGCCATCAGGTGACCGGCGTTTTCCTATGGGCCGTGATGGTCATGGCCCTGTCCGTACGTACGAGAGAACATGTTCAATATCCACAAAGAGACGATCGAATGGGCTGGACGCCAGCTCACCATTGAAACCGGCCGCATGGCCCGCCAGGCAGACGGGGCCGTCCTCGTCACTTACGGCGACACGACAGTGCTCGCGACCGCCGTGGCGATGAAACAGGTCAAGGAAGGCATCGATTTCTTCCCGCTGACCGTGAACTATCAGGAAAAATACTTCGCAGCCGGGAAAATCCCCGGTGGCTTCTTCAAGCGCGAAGGCCGTCCGACCGAGAAAGAGACGCTGACCTCGCGCCTGATCGACCGGCCGATCCGCCCGCTCTTCCCCAAGGGCTTCAAAAACGACACCCAGGTCATGCTGACCGTGCTGTCGCACGACATGGAAAACGATCCCGATATCGTTGCCATGGTCGGCGCGTCTGCCGCTCTGGTCATTTCCGGCCTGCCCTTCCTTGGCCCGATCGGCGCTGCGCGCGTGGGCTACAAGGACGGCGAGTACATCATCAACCCGACCGTCGTGGAGATGGAAGACTCCGAGCTTGATCTCGTTGTCGCCGGCACCTCCGATGCGGTGATGATGGTGGAATCCGAAGCCAGGGAACTGACCGAAGAAATCATGCTCGGCGCGGTTGTGGCTGGTCACGAGGCGTTCCAGCCCGTGCTCGACATGATCATCCGTCTGGCCGAAAAAGCGGCGAAAGAGCCGTGGGACTTCGTGCCGGAAGACCATTCCGCGCTGGAAGCCAAGGTCCAGAAGCTGGTCGGCAAGGACATTGCCAAGGCCTACACCATCAAGGACAAGACGGAGCGCTATGCGGCAGTTGGCGCGGCCAAGGAAAAGGCCATTGCTGAACTCGCCGTCTCGGAAGCCAATCCTGACGGTGCGGACCCGGTGGTGCTAAAGGGCGTGCTCAAAGACGTGGAAGCGTCTGTCGTGCGCGGCGGCATCATCAAGACCGGCAAGCGCATTGACGGCCGCAAGCTGGATGATGTGCGCGCCATCGTGTCCGAAGCGGGCATATTGCCGCGCACGCACGGTTCGGCCCTCTTCACCCGCGGCGAGACGCAGGCCCTCGTGGTCGCCACGCTCGGCACCGGTGAAGACGAGCAGATGATCGACGACCTGACCGGGACGTATAAGGAGCGCTTCATGCTCCACTACAACTTCCCGCCCTATTCGGTCGGCGAGACCTCCTTCCGTCTGGCTCCGGGCCGCCGCGAAATCGGTCACGGCAAGCTGGCCTGGCGGGCCATGCGCGCGGTTCTGCCGAGCGCAGAGGAATTCCCCTACACCATCCGTCTGGTATCGGAGATCACCGAGTCCAACGGTTCGTCCTCCATGGCGACCGTGTGCGGCGCCTCGCTGGCGCTGATGGATGCCGGTGTGCCGATCGCGCGCCCGGTTTCGGGTATTGCCATGGGCCTGATCAAGGATCCTGAAGGCGTGGCCGTACTGTCGGATATCCTCGGTGACGAGGACCATCTGGGTGACATGGACTTCAAGGTGGCCGGCACCGAAAAGGGCGTCACCTCGCTGCAGATGGATATCAAGATCGCCGGCATCACCCGCGAGATCATGGAAACCGCGCTCAATCAGGCTCATGCCGGGCGCGCTTACATTCTCGAGGAGATGAACAAGGCGCTCACTGGTGCCCGCACCGAGCTCGCCGAAACCGCGCCGCGCATCGAGCAGATGAAGATCCCGGTCGACAAGATCCGGGACGTCATCGGCACGGGCGGCAAGGTGATCCGCGAGATCGTGGAGAAGACCGGCGCCAAGGTGAATGTCGAAGACGATGGCACGATCAAGATCGCCTCGGCCGACGCGTCCTCGATCAAGGCGGCGCGCGACTGGATCCACTCCCTGACGGCCGAGCCCGAACAGGGCGCAATCTATCAGGGCAAGGTGGTCAAGGTCATGGATTTTGGCGCCTTCGTGAACTTCTTCGGTGCGCGTGACGGCCTTGTGCACGTCTCGCAGCTCAAAGCCGAGCGCGTCAATCACCCCAACGATGTCGTCAAGGAAGGCGACCTCGTATGGGTGAAGCTGATGGGCTTTGACGATCGCGGGAAGGTGAAACTTTCCATGAAAGTCGTGAACCAGGATAGCGGCGAGGAAATCGCCGGGGATGACGCGGCCTAAGCGTCTCTCTCAAGCTTGAAAAGAAGAACCCCGGACGTCACCGTCCGGGGTTTTTTGTGGCCGGTGAGAGCAGGCCTAGCGGCCCGCCATCATCGCGTCACGAAGGCCGCGGAACTCATTGCCTTCATACCAGTTCGGCCATTCATCGCTGTCAGCCAGGCGCCGGGCGACGGCATAGAGCAGGCGGATATCTTCCTCCATGCCGGAGAGATCCCAGTCGGGGTTATATTCGTCAGCCGGCTGGTGATAGCGGTTCACCCGGTAGGCCAGCGCCGCGCGCTCGACATATTCGCGCCCATATTCGCGGTGCACCGAGCCGCCACCGGCATAGATCATCGGCACGCCGACGCGGGCCAGGCTCACATGGTCGGAGCGGTAGAAATACCCGGCCTCAGGGTTCGGGTCAGGGGTGAGATAGCGGTCCTGGGCAGCGGCCTCCTCGCGCAGAATGTCTTCCAGCTCGGATGCGCCATAGCCGACCACGACCACGTCCTCGGTGCGGCCCACGGGCAGTTCGGCATCGATGTTGAGACCGCCGACAATCGAGCTTAAGGGCACGGTCGGGTTGGCGGCAAACCAGGCCGAGCCCAGCAGGCCCTGCTCCTCTGCCGTCACGGCCACGACCAGCACCGAGCGGCGCGGCTGCTCACCCAGAGCAAAGGCCTCGCCCATCTCCATGATGGCGGCTGTCCCGGTCGCGTTGTCCACCGCCCCGTTATAGATGTCATTGTCGGCGGCGAAGTTCAGCCGCACGCCCAGATGGTCCCAGTGCGCCATCAGCAGCACGTATTCATCCGGCGCTTCGGAGCCTTCGATCAGCCCGATCACATTGTTGGAGGTCAGCCGGTCGAGCGCGGTGTGCAGCTCCGCGCTCATCTGCGCGCCTTCGAGCGCCACCGGCTCAAAGCCCGGCAGGGCCGCGGCTTCAGCCAGCGCATCGAAATCATGACCCGTGGCTTCAAACAGGCGGCGTGCCACGTCCAGCTGCACCCAGCCCTGAACGGGCACCAGATCAGAGGGCGGCATGTCGAGCGTGAATTGCGGGCCGCGCCATGAAGACGCCACCACGTCCCAGCCATAGCTTGCCGGTTCGGTCTGGTGGACGATGATGGCACCCGCAGCGCCCTGACGGCCAGCTTCCTCGAACTTGTAGGTCCAGCGGCCATAATAGGTCATGGCTTCGCCATTGAAGCGGCCGGCATCAGGGTGGGCATAGCCCGGATCATTGACGAGGATCACCACCGTCTTGCCGGTGACGTCGATCCCCTCATAATCGTTCCAGCCATATTCCGGCGCGACCACGCCATAGCCGACAAAGACCAGATCGGTGTCGGAAATGGCGACGCGCTCTTCGGGATTTTCTGTCCAGTACACCGTGTCGCGGCCCATCATCAGGCCCATCGGTTCGCCATTGATACTGATGTCGAGGCTGGAGGTCTCTTCATCGAGAATGGCCTCGATCAATGGCACGGGCTGATACCAGGTGCCGTCCACCCCGCCGGGCTGCACGCCCACACGGGCCAGCTCATCGGCAATCCACTGTGCGGAGCGTTCGCCGCTCTCGGTGCCGGGCGCACGGCCCTCGAACCGGTCATCGGCCAGCACACGGATGCGGAAATGGAGGTCCTCTTCGGTAATCTCCGGACTGGTATCGCCCACAGGCGGCCAGTCGCTTTCCTCCTCGACGAATTCCGGCTCTGCGGTGTCTTCACTGGCTTCATCGATCATGCCGGCGGCTTCGTCGGCTCCGCCATTCATGCCGGAGGTCTCGAACGCCTCCTCTTCGACCGCCTGCTCGGCGCAGGCCGCCAGCAATGCGGCTGTCGCGGCCAGGGTGACAAAACGTAACATTATAACGCCCTCCCAAGGGTTTAGCTGTTTCCCCTAACATGCCCTTTCAGGTCCCGATGGGGAAGGCTTGAGCACCGCCCTCGACATTGGCGCCGTTTCTCCGCCAAGCTCTCCTTGTCCCTTCTCTTCTCTTTCCAGCGAGACATGATGACCGATCCGGCAAGCCTTGACGGTGTGCGTATCAGCCTGGGCCCCGGCTTTCAGAGCGTGCTGCCGGTGATCATGGCGCTGATCATGTACTCGGTGGCGCTGTCCTTGCGCGTGGCCGATTTCATCGCGCTGAAAAACCGGCCCTGGCAGTTTCTCGGCGCGGCGGCGACGCAGATACTCGTGCTCCCGCTGGCGACGCTTCTTCTGGTGATGGTGGTCAATCCACCGCCCTCCATCGCGTTGGGGATGATTGTGGTGGCGTGCTGCCCCGGTGGGTCGATGTCCAACTTATTCACCCATATGGCGCGCGGCGATACCGCGCTCTCTGTCTCGCTGACCGCCACCTCCTCGCTTCTGGCGGCTCTGGCGACACCTGTCTCCATCCTGTTCTGGAGCGGGCTCTACGCGCCCACGGACGCGCTTCTGGACACGCTTGAGGTCGATGCGCTGCCCTTCATCGTGCAGACCACGATCATCCTTGCCGTGCCGCTGGCAGCCGGCATGGCGATTGCGCATTTCCGGCAGGAGTTTGCGCGCCGCCTGCGCAGGCCCATGTCGTGGCTCGCCATGGCACTGCTGGTGCTGATCATCGTCTCCAGCCTGGCAGGCAATGCCGATATTCTGGCCCTGGGCGCGCTCACTGTCATGCCGATGGTGATCCTGCATAATGCGATGGCACTGGCGCTGGGTTATGCGATGGGCTGGCTGTTGCGTTTCGATGCGCGCGGGCGGCGGGCCATGACGATCGAGATCGGTATCCAGAATGCCGGGCTCGGCCTTGTCATCCTGCTGGGCGCGCTCGGCGGGCTGGGCGGAGCAGCGGCCATCATTGCGCTATGGGGCGTGTGGCATTTGCTGACCGGGCTGACCCTTGCCAGCGCCTTTCGCCTGAACGACCATTGGCAGAAGAAAAAGACGATCAGGCCTGCCTCAGGAGGCATATGAAAAGCGCCCGGCAGGTTGAGGGCCAAAGCGAGGAGAAGAGTGATGACCTTCCAGCTGAAAATCGGCGCGCTTCCATGTGTCGTCTCACTGGTCAGCGCCACCCTGACAAGTGCGCTGGCATCGCCTCTCCTCGCGCAGGACACCGCAGGCCCCGCCGAGGCGCTGGCGGAGCTGGAAACCGCATGCCAGCACGTGGAGGAGCTTTGGCCTGCAGCCTTGTGCGGTCCGGTTATCCTGGTGAACCCCGCCACCCGTGATGCCGTGACCAACCAGCCTGACGCGAATGGCCTGTTTGAAGGCGATAATGGCGTGTATCTGGGCCAATGGCCCGACAACATGCCGGTGGCGAACACCGCCCTTGCCTGGGAAGGCCAGCAATGGGCGATGGTCATGCTGCCGCTCAGGGGCGACCGGTTCGACCGGTTGCAGTTGCTGGCCCACGAGTCCTTTCACCGCATACAGCCTGAACTCGGCCATACCGTGGCCGATCCGATGGCAGCCCATCTTGATGAGATGGATGGCCGCATCTGGCTTCGTATGGAACTCAGGGCGTACGCGCAGGCCCTGGACGCGGCGGAAGATGATGCGCGCGCTGCGGCACTGGACGCTTTGGCGTTCCGCGCCATGCGCCACAGCCTCTATCCCGAAGCGGTGGAAGTCGAGCGGCAGCTCGAAGCCCATGAAGGTCTAGCCGAGTATACCGGCGTCCGGTTCGCCATGGACGCCACCGGCGAGGGGGAAGGACGCGCAGCCAACCTGATCAGACGGTTCGAGCAGCGCCCCACCTATGTCCGTTCACTCGGCTATGGCACAGGACCGGCTCTCGGCCTCCTGCTGGACCGGTATCAGCCTGGCTGGCGTGACGATCTGGACCCTGCAGCCATTGATCTGGGGCAATTACTCTTCACGGCTCTGTCCGCGCCTGCGGAAGTCTCTCGGCCTGCCGTTCTTGACCGCGCGCGTCTGTATGGGCTGGACGCGGTGCAGGACGAGGAGCAGGAACGGGCAGAACACCTTGCGGCCCAGCGGGAGCGTTATCGTGAGGCGCTCGTGGAAGGAAGTGTGCTTATCCTGAATCTCCCTGAGCGCCTGTTGCTGTTCAATCCCAACACGGTTTTGTCGCTAGGTGAACACGGAACGGTGTATCCGGGAGCCATCCTCATGGGTCCCTGGGGCCGGCTTACCCTGCATGACGGAGCGGCACTGGCGCCAGCGGACCGTACGATGGCCCGGGTTGCAGCCCCTGACACGCTTGAAGCCAGCTCCACCGTAGAGGGGCCGGGCTGGACACTGGCTCTTGAAGAGGGCTGGCATTTCGAGGCCGGAACCCGGCGGGGGGAAACTGTCCTCGTCCCTGCTCCACAGCCCGATTGACCAGCCAAGCGGTGCGGGAAATTCGTCTGACCCTTGCCAGCGCCTTCCGCCTGAACGACCATTGGCGAGACAAGAGACTGGCCGGAGGAACTCCATGACCCATCAGCTGAAAATCGTGAACGGGCTTGTATACGACGGCTCTGGAGCTGAGCCGGTCCGGGCCGATATTGCCATTGATGGTGGCCGTATCAGCGCGGTGGGCACAGATCTCGGCGATGCGAAAGACGTGATTGACGCGGCAGGCTGCATCGTCACCCCCGGCTTTATCGACATCCACACCCATTATGACGGGCAGGCCACCTGGGATGACCGCATGGAGCCGTCCATCTGCCATGGCGTCACCACCGCCATTCTCGGCAATTGCGGGGTAGGTTTCGCGCCTGTGCGCAGGAACGATCATGACCGGCTGGTGCGCCTGATGGAGGGAGTGGAGGATATTCCCGGCACCGCCCTGCATGAGGGCCTGAAATGGAACTGGGAGAGCTTCCCGGACTATCTCGATGCGCTGGAAGCCATGCCGCGCACCCTCGATGTCGCCGCGATGATCACGCATGACCCTTTGCGCGTCTATGTGATGGATGAGCGCGCGAGCTTTGATGCCCAGGCCTCCGACGAGGACATTGCGAAAATGCGCCGTCTGGTGCGCGAGGCGCTGGAGGCTGGCGCCATCGGCTTCTCCACCGGCCGGTCTGATCTCCACCGCACGGCAGATGGCGAGTGGACGCCGGCTTCCGAAGCCACCGCCAAGGAGTTGACCGGCATTGCCGAAGCGTTCCACGGCCTCACCCATGGCGTGCTGCAGGCGGTCTCCGATTTTGACCTTCAGCGCTCCGAAGAGGCTTTCCCGAAGGAATGGGAGGTGGTGGAGAAATATGTGAAGGCCGGCGGCGGACGCCCGGCCTCCATCTCCCTCATGCAGCGTGATCTTGCCCCCAATCAGTGGCGCGACATCCTCAAGGGCGTCGAGAACCTCAATGCCCAAGGGTTCGACATGCGCGTTCAGGTTGCCCCGCGCGCGATCGGCGTGTTTCTGGGCCTGCAATGCACCTTCCACCCATTCATGGGTCATCCCGCCTACAAGGCCATCGCGCATCTGCCGCTGGCGGAGCGCGTTGCGCGGATGAAGGACCTGTCCGTCAAAGCGCAGATGCTCTCTGAAAAGCCGGACAAGGTGGCGGTGGAGGGTTCCTCGGTGCCGCCTATAGCCGATGTGATGCTCGAAGCGATGGAGTTCGTCGCCGAGAAGCTTTTCATGCTGAGCGACGATCCCGATTACGAGCAGTCCGGCGAGCAATCCATCGCGGCAAAGGCCCGTGCGCGCGGCGTATCGGTGTGGGAGGAGCTGTACGACATCGTCATCGCCCGCGATGGCCACGAGCTCATCTATCTGCCGATCTATAACTACACCGAGATGAGCTATGAGAATGTGCTGACCATGATGCGCCACCCGCAGGCCCTGATAGGGCTTTCCGATGGCGGCGCGCATGTCGGCACGGTCTGCGATGCGAGCTTCCCCAGCTATCTTCTGAAATACTGGACGCAGGAACGCACCCGTGGCGAGCGCATTGCCCTTCCCCGCGCCGTGCAGATGCTCACCAGCGATATCGCGGACTTTCTCGGCCTCACCGACCGGGGCCGGATCAGGCCGAGCCTGAAAGCCGATCTCAATGTGATTGATCTCGATAATCTCAAACTCGAAGCCCCGCACATGGTCGCCGACCTGCCTGCGGGCGGTCAGCGTCTGTTACAGGGCGCGACCGGCTATCGCGCCACTATCGTTTCCGGCGAGGTGGTGGTGCGCGATGATATGGTGACGGACGCCCGTCCCGGTCGCCTCATCCGCGCCGGGCAGCAAATGGCGATGGCGGCTGAGTAGACGCGCCTCGCACTGGCGGCCTCCGCCGGTTTTCTGCTTCCCGCCTTGCCATGGCGAGGCTGAACCGCTAAATCCAGACCTTGTTACAAAATAACGCTGCGGCCTCGCGGCCGGTTTGGAGCCTTCTTGAGCCCCGCACTGCTCACCCTCGTGTTTGCCCTGCTCGCCACCGGCGTGGTGATGGCGACGCTGCTCGGCCTGCGCTTTGCCGCTGGGTTCACGCGCGCGCATTCCCCGCTCATGGCGGCGTTCGCAGCCGGCCTCCTGCTGACGATTGCAGTGCTCCACCTCATTCCCGAAGCGATGGAAGGCTCACAGATCGCGCTGTGGATGGTCGCCGGGGGTCTCGGCCTCGGCTTCGTCCTGCACCGCGCCGTGCGCCGGTTTGCCGGAGACGCCGACAGGGCCGCAGCCATGGCGCCGGTGTTCGCCATCGCCATCCACGCCGGGCTGGACGGGCTGACCTATACCATCGCGTTTGCCTCGGACTCCTTCAGTGGCCTGGCCGCCGGGGCAGGGCTGCTGCTGCACAAGCCAGCAGACGCTGCCGTGTGCTTCATCCTGCTGCAGCGTGCGGGCCTGTCTGACGGGCGCGCCATGCTCTGGTCGTTGATCGCTGCCGGGCTTTCCACTCTCCTGTTCGCCGCCGGTACAGCGCCCTTTGCCGGTGCGCTCTCGCCCGCCCTGGTGGCTGCGCTTCTGGGGCTGGCGGCCGGCGTCATGATCCACGTCTCGGCGGCGCATCTGTTCAGCCATGCCCGCTCCGGCGGTCTGCGCCGTGCGGCGCCCATGGTGGCGCTGGGGATTGTAGCGGCAACCGGCCTGACAGCCGCGCACAAAGCCGGGCATGATCATCATAGTCATCACCACCACCATCATGATCACGAGCACGATCATCACGGCTCTGAAGAGCTGGCGTGGCTCTCGCCGCATTTCGGCCCTGTCGGCGGGCCATCATCGAACCGTCAGGGCGCGGACTGAGCACTGTCGCCCGCGCCTTTTTCAGATAAGGGAGATACGTCATGAAACGCTCTTGCATCGCCGCCCTTCTCATGGCCTCTGCCGCACCGGCTGCGCTGGCTGACGAGCCGCGCCAGGCTGGCGCCCATGTGCACGGCCTTGCCGAGCTGGCCATCGCGCTCGATTCTGATGGCACGCTGCTCGCCGAGCTGGAGAGCCCGCTCTACAATCTGGCCGGGTTCGAGCGCGCACCGCGCAACGAGGCCGAAGCGGCGCTGGTCAGGGCGGCCAAGAATGCCCTGCGTGACGGGGCCTGGCCGGCCTTCAATTCGGAAGCGGGATGCGTGTTTGACAGCGTGGAGCTGGAAGGCTTCCCGCTGGCCGATGCGCCTGCCGCAGATGATGAGCACGGTGCGCATGGTGACAATCATCCCCATGATCACGACCACGGTCACGCCCATGACGATGATCATCACCATCACGGCGATGATCACGAGCATGAGGATTATCATCACGGCGCCGGTGATGATCACCATCACGGGCACGATGATCATGACCATGATCATGGGCACAGCCACGGGCACTCTCACGATCACGGCCATAGCCATGGCGGGCGTTATTCGGACGGGTTTGTGACCTGGGGCTTCACCTGCGCCAGCCCGGCGCGCCTGACCGCCATCGACACTGCTGCCCTGTTCGAGGCATTTGAGCGTCTTGAGCGGGTCAATGTGCAGTTCTTCGACGGTACGCGTGCGGCCTCGGGAACGCTAACGCCGTCTGCCTCGCGGCTCTCCATCCGCTAGGATTGGTGTTATACTATAACGTGTTAGCGGGACTTGCTCCGGCAGGTCCTGCACCACACATTTGCGCGCATGACCCTGTTGCGCGCCCTTCTGCCCTGTCTGGTGCTGGCCATCGCGCTGGCAGCTCCGCCCGCTTCGGCCGGAAACGCTGGTGATGCGCGCTCGCTGACCTGGGCTGATCTCCTGCCCGAAGGCGAGGCACAAAGGCTTGCCCGCCTGCAGCAGATGCAGGCTGTCGAGATGGGGTTTGATCATTTCGGCACCGAGCAGTTTCCCCAGATCATGAGCTTTGCCGTGGTCGAGGAGCTCGATGGCGAGCGCGTGCGCCTTGGCGGCTATATCCTGCCCTTTGATTTCTTCTCCGGTGGGCGGGTCAGCCGCTTCCTGCTGGTGCCCTATGTGGGTGCATGCATTCACGTGCCGCCGCCCCCGCCCAACCAGCTGGTCTATGTGGAAACCTCCGAACCGATAGAGGTGGCAGGCCTGTGGGACCCGGTCTTTGCTGAGGGCGTCATGCGCATCCAGCGTCAGGACACCGATCTTGCGGCTGTGGCCTATACGCTCGAGCTTGACTCCATCACGCCCTACCGGCCCTGAGCCCGGCTTTCTGCCGCGCCGCGCAATTGCCCCATTCGTGAACCCGTACCGCCACGCTTTGCCCCTAACCAGGTAGGAGCCGGGCCCTGACCACCCGGCGGCACACGCTCTGCCAGCATCATTCTTGCGGGGTGTGGGCCGGGATCCGCCCGGATGTCCCAGCGCGGCACATAAATCGCACTGAGGGGGGCGATGGAGCGCCAGCGCGGCTCCGCGGCGGGTCCCACACCGTCCCCGCATCTCCCGCTTTTCCTGATCCGCGTTACGCCATAAGGTGCGCGCAGCTTGTCCTTGGGGGATTATCCATGCGCGCTGCTTTTCTTGCCTGTACGGGCCTTTTGCTGATGGCTGGTCCGGCTCACGCCCAGATCAGCGAGCTGCGGCTCGGCGTGGCGGGTCATGACCTGCACAACAATACCGAGACGGGCGTCCAGATTACCGGGCAGATCGTCCTTGACAGCCCGGACCTGCTCTCCTTCGCCTTTTCACCGCGCCCTTATCTCTATGGTTCGTTCAATTCCGACGGGCTGACCAATCTGGGTGCGGCCGGCCTGTTATGGACGGGCAATTTCACCGAGAACTGGTCGCTCGATCTGGGCCTTGGCATCGCCTATCACGATGGCGCGCTGGATATCTCCGACCTGCCGCCCGACGATCCGGTGCGCATCCGGCTGGCTGAGACGCGCGCGCTCCTGGGTTCACGCTATCTGTTCCACACCCAGATCGGGCTGGATTATGCCGTGACGCGCCATCTCGCCGTGGGAGTGTATTACGAGCACTTCTCCAACGGCCAGATACTCGGACAGGGCCGCAATCAGGGCCTCGACGAGATCGGCGCGCGCATCTCCTGGCGCTTCGGGCGCTAGTCCCCGAACGCGTCCTCGCCCAGCTCCGGCCCCATGGCGTTCATGCCGGGTTCGGCTCCGTTGGGGTCGTTCCCGGGCCGGACATAGGTATAGGCCCGCAAAATGCTCCACGTCCGGTCGCTGTCATAACGGATTTCCTGCTTGTGGATCATCGTGCCGTCATCGCGCGCCGCCCAGCTGGCCCGCACCGGCATCTCGCGTCCATCCGTTTCGGTCAGCAGGCCCTCCATGGCCAGCACACCGTCCGCGCCGAGCGGGCCGGACATCTCCACGCTGGCACCATCCATGATGCCGCGCTCGATCCACAGACCTTCCTGGCTGTTAAGGCCGAGATTGCGGTGCGGGCTGAACATCTCGTCCTCAACCGCTAGTTCCACCGCGCCGCAGCCATCCGCGTCCAGCACGAAATAGCGCTGACCGGCAAAGCTGCCGTCCCATGCATAGGCGTTCCAGCTGCCATTGACGAAAGCGAGCTCTTCCAGCTGGCTGGTATCGCACTGCGCGCTGGCCCCTGACGCCATCAGCACGCTGCCTGCGATTGCCGGGACAATAGTCCGGATACGGAATTTCATATCTTTCTCCATGTCTGTCACGGGTAAGAGGCAAACCTGATTCAGGGCCAGCGGCCAAGCAGGCTTGCCCCGGTGCCAAGGGGCGTTTAAGCCATCATTCCGCAAATCCAGCGGAGCTACTCTCATGGCCAATGTAGTCGTCGTCGGCGCCCAGTGGGGTGACGAGGGCAAGGGCAAGATCGTGGACTGGCTGTCCCTCAGGGCAGATGTGGTGGCACGCTTCCAGGGCGGTCACAATGCCGGCCACACGCTCGTTGTCGATGGGATCACCTACAAGCTCTCGCTCATGCCGTCCGGCGTGGTGCGCGGAAAGCTCTCGCTTCTTGGCAACGGTGTGGTGATCGACCCCTGGGCCTTCCTCGCCGAGGTGGAGAAGGTCCGTGCGCAAGGCGTGGCGGTCACGCCCGGCCTGGTCAAGATCGCCGAGACCGCCGCCCTCATCCTGCCTGTCCACCGCGACCTTGATGGCTTCCGCGAGAATCGCGATGACGGCATGAAGATCGGCACCACGCGCCGCGGTATCGGACCTGCCTATGAGGACAAGGTGGGCCGCCGGGCAGTGCGCGTCATTGATCTGGCCGACGAAAAGGGCCTGCGCGCGCGCATTGCCGACCTGCTCCATCACCATAACGCGCTGCGCCGGGGCTATGGCGAGGCGGAATATTCCGCGGACGAGCTGGTGGCTTCGCTTCTGGAGATCGCGCCGAAAATCCTGCCCTATGCCGCGCCGGTCTGGCGTCTGCTGGACGAGGCGATCGCCGATGGCCAGAAAGTGCTGTTCGAAGGCGCGCAGGGTGCCTTCCTCGATGTCGATCATGGCACCTATCCCTTCGTCACCAGCTCCAACACGGTGGCAGGTCAGGCCGCTGCCGGTACGGGTGTCGGCCCTGGCAAGACGGGCTATGTGCTTGGCATTGTGAAGGCCTACACCACGCGCGTCGGCGAAGGCCCGTTCCCGACCGAGCTGACCGACGAGACCGGGCGCCTGATCGGGGAGAAGGGCCACGAGTTCGGCACCGTCACCGCCCGTCAGCGCCGCTGCGGCTGGTTCGATGCCGTGCTGGTGCGCCAGTCGGCCAAGATCAACGGGCTCAATGGCATCGTCCTGACCAAGCTTGATGTGCTGGACGGCTTTGAAACGCTGAAAGTCTGCGTCGCCTACGAGCTGGACGGGAAAGTCATTGACCGTCTGCCCGCCTCCACGGCCGAACAGGCGCGCGTGAAGCCCGTATATGAAGAGATGGAAGGGTGGAGCGGCTCCACGAAAGGCGCGCGCTCCTGGGCCGATCTGCCGGCCGAGGCGGTCAAGTATGTGCGCCGGATCGAGGAGCTGATCGAAACGCCCGTGGCCATGGTCTCCACCAGCCCGGAACGCGAGGACGTGATCCTGATGCAGGATCCATTCAAAGCGCCCTAACCCCCTACCCGCTCCAGCCCCGCAAGCCGCCGCGCAATCCGGGCATGGCCTTCCAGCTGGCGGGCGGTTTCTTCCGCTGACGGCACAGTATCGGCCACATCCAGATCGGTCGTACCGCCGAGCACCACAGAGCCCTTGCGCGGGAACATGTAGAGTATCCCGCCCTCAAAGGCTGAATAGGCGTAATCGAGCTCCGGCTGGGGCAGGAGCATGGTCAGCTGGCCTGCCATGGGCCGCAGCTCATCATCGCCGAAGAGTTCACGTGCCCCGAGCCCGGTGCAGTTGACAATCACGCGTTCGGAGAGCCGCGATATGTCGCGCGCATCCTCGAACCGGGCCGTCACGATGCGCCCGCCCGCATTCTCGAAATCGCCCATCAGGGCACGCAGATAAATATCCGGATCGATCATCAGTACATGGTTTTCAACCACGCTGGGATAGCCGAACCAGCGGTCAGGATCGGTATGGCGGATGAGGCCGGGATAGAGATCATCCAGGACAGATGGGGTGCGCTCGCCTTCTGGCGTGCGCAAGGAAAAATCATACTGGCGCAGCCAGTACACCCCGTAGCGCGGATCGTTGGCATAGTGCTGGAAGGCGCGCTGGCTGACGCGCGCCGCCGTCACGAAGCGCTCCACAAACGCCTCGTCCACCGCGTGGCGGCGATAGAGGCTGGACGGCCCCCACACCGCGCCTGCGATATTGGACGTGGTGTGTGGCGGCAGCGCGTCGGCATAGATGGTCACGTCCATGCCCCGGCGGCGCAGAAGCAGGGCGGTGGTCAGCCCGATCACGCCGCAGCCCAGCACGGCGACAGAGCGTTCATTGGTGGCGGCCAGAAGTGCGCGCTCAGCCTCAACGGCGGTGCCCCAGCTCATGGTCACGCCCGCTCCGCCATGACCGTAATGGTGAACGAGCGTCTTGCGCCGGTCAAAGCGCTCGGCGCGCACCACATAACCTTGCTCGCGGAACGGGCGCAGGCCCACCACCTGACGGATAATGCGCCGGGGCGAGATGTCGGCAGGTACGAAGTTTGGTGGTTGATCGAGCGAAGGCGTGCGCGCGGAGACAAGCGGGGCGGCGCCCATGCCCAGCCCCGCGCCCGCGATCAGTTTCAGTGCCGAGCGGCGATCCATGCGTTTTGCGTTCCCTGCCGGTTATCCGGCAGGAAGCCTGCCCGCACAGGCGTGAAAAATCTATTCCCCGCGCAGCATGTCGTCGCGGATGCGCACCGCCGTATCGGGAAAATCGGTGAACACCCCATCGACGCCCAGCGCGAACAGGGCGCGCAGCTCGTCATCGCTGGTTCCGCCTTCAATTACTGAAGGCCGGTCATCGCGGTGGGTCCAGGCATGAACGACAAGGCCCAGCGCGTGGGCCCGCTCCACATAGCCGGTGCTGGAGCCGTCAGGATTGAGCAGCAGGCCCTTATATGGGCCAATGGCATCGGCAAATTCCGCTACCTGTTCCAGCGAATAGCCGTTCATGTCCCCGCCCGGCGCATCACCATAGTGCAGCATGGCCAGAGGCAGCGGGGTGAGCGGGCGCAGACGCTCCAGGAAGGGTGCATCGAATGACTGGATGATAACCAGCGAGTCTTCGGTATTGAGGCCGCGCGCCTCCAGCTCCGCGATCAGGATGGGCAGAGGATCAAGCCCCATGGCCGCATGTTCTGCCGGCAGCTTGATTTCCGGTTCGACCGGGATGTCGCAATTGCAGCGTGCCTGCATCGCGTCGACCATGTCCAGAAAATCACCGAAGGTCATAATCGGGAACTGGTCATTATATTCCTGCGGGCGGTCCTCGAAGACCTGCCGCGCATTGAGCGATTGCAGCTCCCCGGCGGTGAAATCGATCACCCACCAGTCCTCACGGCCCATGAGTTCGCGGCGGCGGTCGGCAAATTCGGGCCGGTCTGCGACATCAGAACTGGTGGAGAGATAGGGGTCGTGGCGCACGATCAGCACACCATCGCGCGAGACCATCAGATCGGGTTCAAGAATGTCCGCGCCCTGGTCGAAGGCCAGCTGGAAGGCCGCTTCGGTGTGTTCAGGCAGATACCCGCTCGCGCCCCGGTGGGCGACGATGGCCGGCAGCTCACCGGTCAGGGTCGGAAAGGGGGTGGCCGCTTCGGGCTGTGTTTCCGGCGCTTCCGGCTCGGAGGCCGGGCTGCAACCGGCCAGGGCGAGAGCGGCGAAGGCGGCAAGGCTGGTGCGCAGAAACGGCATGATGACCCCCGATATGGCTGTATTGCCCGGACGTTAGCGCGCCTTGTCCGGCCATGGCAGTGACAATTCAATGACGGCGATGCAGGCCTTAGCCGAACCAGCCGAAGACCAGGCTGCGTACGCTGTCAAAGCTCCACGCGCCCGCCAGAACACCGATGAGCGCGATCAGCATGATCCAGATGCGGTAGCGCCGGGTCAGCCTCCAGACACCGCGCGCCGCAATGACGCTGGCGCGCCAGCCAACGATGCGCACCGGCAGGCCAATGATCAGGCTGGCCGCCAGCGCGATTGCAAATACCTGTAGTTCGGGAGGAAGAGCCGCCATGGCCAGACGCCTTCAGCAAAAGTGCGGGCGGCCTTGCGTATCAGTTGCGCCCGCCAGCCGGGTTTATCCGGTCATCCCGCATGCCGCCGGGATCGGACGGGGCGCAATAGGGCCAGCTGCCCGAACCCTGCCCGCGCTCCGGGCAGACGGTTTCGCCATCGGGAATATTGGCACAGGCCGCAAGCACGTTGACCGCAAGACCGGCCAGAAGAGTCGTGGCAATGCGCGGTGCGCGTGATCGATGGGACATGCCGGGCTCCTTCTGGCTTTCCCCATGATCACCGCCACGCCGCCCACTGGCAAGGCCCGATTACCTGCGGCGCCAGCATGCAGGGTTCACGCGGCCTTAACGCTAACCCGGTTAGCTCGCGCACTGGTACTGACCCCGGATCAATCGCGCCCATGAGCTCCATTCGCATCCCTGTCGGCCGCGCGCCGCGCAAACGCGCCCTCTGGCCCCGCCTGGTGCGGCTGGCGGCGGGTCTGTGCGTGCTGGCCGCGCTCGCGGCAGGCGCAGTGCTGATCCATCTGGCGCGCGACCTGCCCGACACCTCCACCCTCGTCATGGCCCCGGCCAGTGGCTCGATGACCTTTCTCGACCGTGAGGGCCGGGTCATCGCCCGCAGGGGCGGCACGGCAGGTGCGGTGATCACGGCAGACAGCCTGCCCGAGGCGCTGACAGATGCCGTGCTGGCGGTGGAAGACCGCCGCTTCTACAGCCATTTCGGGATCGATCTGATCGGCACCACGCGCGCGGCGCTGGCCAATCTGCGCGCAGGCCGGGTGGTGCAGGGCGGTTCCACCATCACCCAGCAGCTGGCCAAGAATCTGTTCCTCACGCCAGACCGGACGATGCGCCGCAAGGCGCAGGAAATGATGCTCGCCTTCTGGCTGGAAGCGCGCTTTTCCAAGGACGAGATCCTCGCCCTCTATCTCAACCGCGTCTATTTCGGCGCAGGTGCGTGGGGGGCGGAGAACGCCTCGCGGCGCTATTTCGGCAAGGGCGTGCATGAGCTTGATATCGGCGAGGCCGCCCTGCTGGCGGGCCTTCTGAAAGCCCCCTCGCGCTATTCTCCGGCCAATGACACGACGCGTGCCGCCGTGCGGGCCACCGTCGTGCTGGACCTGATGCTGGCCACCGGACGCATCACGGAGGCCGAACGCCATGCCGCCGCCTCCGCTCCAATCCGGGTGTCGCGCGGTTCGTCCAGCCCCGGCGCGGGCTGGTTTGCCGATCACGCCTCCACCGAGGTGCGCGCCATTCTGGCCCGTTACGCGCCGGACTATCAAGGCGATCTGGTAGTGCGCACCACGCTGGATGTGGAGGTGCAGCGCGCGGCGGAACGGGCCCTTGCCAGCGGGCTTGCAGATCCTGATATCGCGCGCGGTGCGGGCAATGGCGCGGTCGTGGCGCTGGACGGGCAGGGCGGGATCGCGGCCATGGCGGGCGGGACCGACTACACGCGCTCGCCCTTCAACCGCACCACGCAGGCCCGCCGCCAGCCGGGTTCTGCTTTCAAGCCCTTTGTCTATGCCTCTGCCTTCGAGGCCGGCTGGTCGCCCGCCGATATGATGACCGATCAGCCGGTCAGCTACGGGAACTGGTCTCCCGCCAACTGGGAAAACCGGTATGAGGGCGAGATGACGCTGGAGCGCGCCTTTGCCCGCTCCTCCAACTCCATCGCGGTCCAGCTCGCAGAGGCCACGGGGCGGGCCTATGTGATGCGCACGGCGCGCCGCCTCGGCGTGGAAAGCCCGATGGAAAACACCTATGCGCTGACGCTGGGCGCCTATGAGGTGACACCTCTGGAACTTGCCCGCGCCTATGTGCCGTTCATGAACGGGGGGCGCAGCGTGCAGGCCCATGCTGTGACCCGGCTGGAAACACCATCGGGCGAGCTGGTCTGGCAGTATGAGGAGACGCAGGGCCCGGTTGTTCTGGCCGCGCGTGTTGTTGCCGAGATGGACCAGATATTCGCCGCCACGGTGCGCTATGGCACGGGCCGGGCGGCCGCCGTGCCCGGCCGGGAGGTGCGCGGCAAGACCGGCACCACCAACAGCTTCCGCGATGCCTGGTTTGCCGGTTGGACGGATGGCCTGACGGCCGTGGTGTGGACCGGCAATGATGATAACCGGCCGACCGAGGCGGGCTCTGGCGGTACAGGCCCTGCCCGCATCTTCTCCAGCTTCATTGCTGCTGCGCCGGTGATTGCCCCGCCGGGTGATGCCGCTACACCGCCCGCGCCGGATCCTGACCGGCTGGCCGGCCTGCTCGCGGCGCTGGAAGATGAGACCCTGTTTGCCCCGCCGCCTTCAGAAGTGGCCGGCACGCCGGACGAGGCTGCAACGGACGAGCCGGCAGCGGGGGATGACCCGATTGCGGGGCTTCTGGCGCGCCTGCCGGGGCAGTCGGGCGACTGATCGCGGCGTTGCGGGACTCGCCCCTCAACGGGCGAGCGGCTAGGGTTGCAGCAAGGCTGCAAGATTTCACGGAGAGAGCTGTCCATGCTGTTTGTTCGCACGAGTGTGCTGTGCGCCCTTGCCGCGCTGTTGCTGGCCGCATGCGGAGAGCGGACCGATGCGCCCCAGCCCACGCGCGTCACCGCCGACGAGGCGGCTGAAGGCGCGGCTCTGCTAGGCCTTGAGGAGCCGGGCCGGGCCAGCTGGGAGGAACGCAGCTTCTCCGGGGGTATCTACCGCTTCACCGGTTTCTCGCTTGTGCTGGATGAGGCCGGTGAGCTGGTCATCACCGCAGACGCGATGGAAATTGCTGCCCCGCGCCTTGAGGACGGGATCGTCCGGTTTGACAGGCTGGTGCTGGAGAACGGCACCCTGCCTAGCGAAGACGGGGCTGAGGCGCGTTTTGAACGCCTGGTGATCGACCGGCCGGGGCCGGAACTGTCCCGCTCCGTGGCGGCGTCTTTCACCGTTGAGGAGGCTGCGCTGCCCGATCTGGCAGGCAATCTGGACGCCTATAGCTTCCGCGAACTCTCCCTGACGGGGTTCTCCCTGTCGGGCGGCGAGTTCGACGGGGTCATGCAGGCCGGGGCCATCATTCTGGAACAGCTGGATGCCGACGGGCTGGAAAGCGCGCGTATCGAGGGGCTACGGATGGAGTCCCATGGGGATGAACCGCTGGAACTGGCGATCGAACAGGCCCGTATTGATGGCGCAGGCGCGCGCTTCATCGCTGCCCTTGTGGCGGGCGAGGCGGCCAATCCGCTCAATCTTGCCGTATCGGCCAACCCGGCGGACTTTTACCGCGCCCTGCGGCTTGACGGGCTGGCGGGCACGGCCAGCGGACTTGCCTTCGCGATGGAAACCTTCCGGGTCGATGTCAGCGATGTGCGCGAGGGCACCCGCACCCGCATCCACATGCCCGAGCTTACCCTGTCCGCTCAGCGCAATAGCGATGCCGGGGCCCAGATCGAGGGTGCGCTGGCCTTTCTCGGCTATGAGGACGTGGTGCTCAGCCTGGAATCCGACTCGATCTATGATCCGGCAAGCGATACTGCCCGTACCCAGAACACCAACCGCTTCATCTGGCGTGACGGGCTGACGCTGGATTTCCGGCAGGAGATTTCCGGTGTCGCCGCCTATGGCGAGGCGGTAGCGGCCGCACAGGCCGCCGGCAAGACCGGCGATGCCGTGATGGAAGGGCTTGACCGCCACCTGCTGCTGCACAGTTTCGAAATGCGGCTGGAGGACCAGTCCCTGCTGGAACGCAGCTTCACCGCCTATGGTGCCATGCTGGGGATGAACCCGGCTCAGGCGCGGCTGCAGGCCTCCGCCCTTGTCACGCTGGGCCTGTCAGCCGCTCCGCGCGAAGTGCCACGCAGCTTCCTGAACGCCATCGCCATGCCCCTATCGGAGTTTGTCCGTGACGGGGGCAGTCTGGTGCTCACCCTCGATCCGCCTGCGCCGGTTCCGATGAACACGCTGACCAGCCCGTCGGGGGATTTCGATATTGACCGGCTGGGCCTCTCGGTCCGTGTGGAACGGGCGAACTGACCGTCGCAATGGACAAGACCATCATTGTTCTCAGCTCGCTGGTCGCCGGCAGCCGGGTCGGCGGCGGGGTGAGTGCGCATGTGCTCTCGCGGGCAGGCTTCACCCCTGCCCATGTGCCCACGGTAGTGTTCGGCCGCCATCCGGGACTCGGCGCGCCCGGTGGCGGGGCGGTAAGTGATGATGTGTTCCAGAGTGCGCTCGACGGACTGCTCCGCTCCGGCAGTATAGACGCCTGTACCGCCATACTGACCGGCTATTTCGCCTCTCCCGCACAGGTGGAGGCGGCCGCGCGTTTCATTGAAGGCGGGCGCGAGCGCGCGCCCGGCATCTTCGTACTGGTTGATCCGATCTGCGGGGATGGTGTGCCCGATGGCAGTGCGCACGGGCTTTATATCCACCCGGATACCGCGCAGGCGCTCAAACTTCGTCTGGTGCCGCTGGCGGACTGTCTCACACCCAATGCGTTCGAGCTGGCCTTTCTGGCGGGCCGGTCTGCTGCCCGCCCGGATGAGGCGGCGGTTGCGGCCCGCACCCTGAACAAGCCGGTCATCGCCACTTCGGTGCCCGCCGGGCCGGGGCGTCTGGCTGTGGTCGCAGTGGATGGCAACGCGGTGGTCACCAGCGAGGTGGACAGGCTTGAGGGCGTGCCGCACGGCACGGGCGACCTTCTCGCCGCCGAAGCCCTAACAGCCCGGCTTGGCGGCATGGGGTTCGAGCCGATGGCCGGGCATCTGGCGCAGGTCTGCGACCGCGTGATCCGCCGCACACTCGCCGCAGGAGCGGAGGATCTGATCATGGAGGCACTTGATCAGACGAAGGCAGCGGGCTAGGGCCAGTTTCCATGACCATAGACATCCAAGGCACCATTGCCCCCGGCTTTGACGCGGTTGCAGACGCGTTTGAGGCCAATTTCGCAGGCGGCAACGAGATCGGTGCGGCCTTCGCGCTCTACCGGCACGGCGAAAAGCTGATCGACATTTATGCTGGCCATGCCGACCGCAAGCGCGAGCGCGACTGGCAGGCCGATACGCTGATCCCGGTCTTCTCCACCGGCAAGGCGATCACGGCGCTGGTGACCGCCTATGCCGTCGATCAGGGCTGGCTGTCCTACGACACGCCGCTCGCCTCGCTCTGGCCGGAATTTGGCGCGGCAGGCAAGGCGGGGGTCACATTCGCCGAGGCCCTTTCCCATCAGGCGGGCCTGCCGGGCATCACAGACCAGATGGAGCCGGGTGACTGGTTTGACCGCGATCTCATCGAGGCGCGTCTTGCCGCCATGGCGCCCATGTGGCCTCTGGGTGAGGGCTCCGGCTATCACCCGATAACGTTCGGCTTTCTGGCGGATGGCGCGGTCCGCCGCGCCGAACCGCAAGGGCGCACCGTGGGTCAGCTCCTGAAAGACATTATCGCCGGACCGCGCGGCATTGATGTCTGGATCGGCCTTCCCGAGGCCGAGCATGGCCGGGCGGGCGAGCATGTATTGCCGCCGCGCGCCCCGCATCTGGGCAAGATCAACGCCGAGAAGGAAGCCGCCTTCCTCAAACCCTGGTCCTCGCCCGGGCGCAGAGGCCCAGCCGAATGGCGCACGGCCGAGTTTCCCGCCGCCAACGCCCACGCCACGGCGCGTGGTCTTGCTGAGCTGATGAGCGTCTTCGCCACGGGCGGGCTCTTGCGCGGGGAGCGCCTGATCAGCGAAGCGGTCGTGAAAGAGGCAATGGCGATACGGGTGGAAGGCGAGGATCGGGTCCTGCCCTTCGACATCGCCTTTGGCGCGGGCGTGAATGTGAACCGTGATAGCGGCTGGTTCGGGCCGGAACCGAGCGCGGTCGGCCATTACGGCTTTGGCGGCTCATGCGCCTTTGCAGACCCGGTGACAGGCCTGTCCGGCGCCTATGTCATGAACCGGCAGATGGACGTGCTGGTGGGTGACGAACGCGCCGTACGCCTGATCAATGCGGCCTATGAGGGACTCTAAGCTCAGTAAGGCGTGATGGTTTTCGTTTGGGTGCGCAGAGCCGCGGCGGGGCGCTGCTGGCCCAGCCGGGCCATATGATCATCCAGCGCCCAGCGTACCGACGGGAAGGCCAGTTCGTCTTCCGGCACCGCATCCAGCGCGAAGAATCCGACTTCCAGGCTCTCCGGACCCGCACTGATGGCGGGCTCCATCAGCCTTGCGCGGAAGAAGATCTGCACCTGTGAAATCCGGGGCACGGAATAAACGCCGAGAATATCGGTGATCTCGATGCGCGCGCGGGCCTCCTCCCAGGCTTCGCGCACGGCGGCCTCTTCCACGCTTTCGCCCTGTTCCATGAAGCCGGCGGGCAGCGTCCAGAATCCGGAGCGCGGCTCTATCGCGCGCCGGCACATCAGCACCCGCCCCTCCCAATCGGTGACGACCGCGCCTGCCACGATTTTCGGGTTCACATAGTCGATGAATCCGCATGTGGAGCAGATGCGCCGTTCCCGGTTATCGCCTTCGGGGATCGCGGCGTGGAAGTCGGGCTTGGCTGGGGGCATCACCATCTCCTGGGAAACGCGGCCATAATACCACAATCCGTATCGGGAAGGTTCTGACATTGAACCGATACATTTCGGGTGTAGGTTAAAGAAAGGTCAGTCATCGGATGAAGGGAAAGTTATGGCTGAAAGCAAGTCTTTCGACCTCGCCGCCTCGCCCGGCCAGCTCCTTCACCGTGCGCAGCAGTTTGCGTCCGAGCAGTTCTCGACCGCGACAGGCGGGGTGGAGATCACCCAGCGCCAGTTTGCGCTCCTTAGCGCGCTGAGCGAGGAAGACGGACAGACCCAGACCGCTCTTGTCCAGCGCACCGGAATCGACCGGTCCACCCTTGCAGAGCTGGTCAGCCGCATGGCCACGAAAGGGCTCGTTGCACGCGAACGCGCGCCCGGTGATGCCCGGGCCAATGCCGTCAAGCTGACCGATGAGGGCCGGGCGCTCTACGCTACCGCGATTGCGGGCGCTGCAGCGGCCGATGAAGCCATCCTGTCGGCTCTGCCGAAGAACAAGCGGGCCAATTTCGTCGAGGCGCTGATGCGCATTTCCCGGGCGCTCGACCCGGAGGCCGATCCGAAGGCCAAGAAGTCCAAGAAGGACGGCAAGGACAAGAAAAAGAAGAAGAAAAAGAAGAAGTAGCTGGCCGGACCGTGCTTCAGCTCCCCGCCCGCTCGTCCCATTCCCGGCTGGCGGCCCGCCAGGCCGGGGCCATGTGCCGCTCCCAGATCGTCTCGGTGATTGCCCCGCGCCAGCGCGCGCGGATCACGCCATTACCATCCACCACGAAGGTTTCCGGCGCGCCGGTGACACCCAGATCAAGCGAGGCCCGCCGGTCAGGATCGCTGGCGAGCGAGGTGAAGGGATTGCCGAGCTGCTGCAGGAAGGCGCGGCTGTTTTCCGGCCGGTCGGCATAGGTGATGCCGTGTATCGGAATACCGCTCTGCGACAGCTCGGTCAGTAACGGATGCTCGATCCGGCAGGGCGCGCACCAGCTCGCCCAGATATTCAGCACGTAAGGGCCTTCAATCGTCCCCGGATCGAAGAACACGAAGTCCGGGCTGACAGGTTGCAGCGCCATGGGCGGCACTTCCCGGCCCGTCATCGGATCGCCGGGCGTGCCTTCGGGCCGGGCCAGAAGCGCAATCGCGAATACCGCCAGCAATACGGCGATTGAGGCCAGTGGCGCCCAGAGCACGATACGATTCATGGCTGGTCCTCGCCTGTCATGGCCTGCCAGGCTTTGGCTTTTGCCCGCTGGCGTGCGGCCAGCCACACGATCAGCGCGACGCCGCCAAGCGTGAGGCCATAACTGCCCCAGACAAACACCGCATAGCCGCCCATGGAGAGAAATTCGGCCATCAGCCCTCTCCCCCTTCAATCTTGCGCCGGGCGCGGGCCTCGGCACGTCTTGCAAGGCTCATATTGCGCACATTCATGAAGACGAGCGCGGTCATCAGCGCGGTGAAGGCCAGCGCCATCACCAGAAGCGGCCAGAGCTGGCTGGCATGAATGGTCGGGCCATCAAGGCGGATGACGCTCGCAGGCTGATGCAGCGTATTCCACCAGTCCACGGAGAATTTGATGATCGGCAGATTGATGAGGCCCGCCATGGCGAGGATCGCGCCAGCCCGTGCGGCCAGGCGTTCATCCTCGATGGCGGCTCTGAGCGCCATGTATCCGAGATAGAGAAGGAACAGGACCAGCATGGAGGTCAGGCGCGCATCCCATTCCCACCACGTCCCCCACATGGGCCGGCCCCAGAGCGATCCGGTGGCAAGCGTCAGGAAGGCAAATACGGCCCCGATGGGCGCGAGCGCTTGCGCGGCCAGATCCGCGACATTGTGCCGCCAGATGAAGTAGACAAAGCTTGCCCCGCCCAGCCCCGCATAAGCGGCCATGGAGAGCCAGGCCGATGGCACGTGCACATACATGATGCGCACCGTGTCACCCTGCTGATAGTCCGGGGGTGAAATGATCAGCGCCCAGGGCAGGCCAATGGCAAACAGGATCACCGCGCCCCAGCCGAACCACGGCACCAGCCGCGCGGCCAGACGCTCAAAACGCTCAGGATTGGCAAAGGCGCTCCACATGGGGGTTCACCTAGTCTGAGGATCGATCATCCGCAAGCGGGCGCAGCGCCGCACCGTTTCTTTTGTCCGTCCCCACATCCGTGGGGCCGGTCCTCGCTTGCCGCTCGCAGGCTCGCTATCGCTGCGGGCGGGCGGTCGCCCTTGCGGCGCTGCACGCCGGGATGAGCGCAGAACGATTGAATTGTCATCACCCGCTTCATGCGGGTGACCCATGCCTGCAAAGAGCCCGCTTGCTCAAACCTCTCAGGCATGGGTCCCCCGGACCGCTACGCGGCCGGAGGATGACATGTGATGCGTTATTCCAGCCGCCCTTTCAGCGCCGCCGCCATGCCGAACGGGGCGAGCGCGAGGGCGGCGAGCGAAAAGGCCCCCGCCAGCATCAGGTTCGCGCCTGCGAGGCCTGTGCCTTCCAGCGCGGCACGTCCGACTCCTGCCACGAACACGAGAAGCGGCACCTGCAGCGGCGCGGCGATGAGCGCGATGAGCAGGCCTGCCCGCTTCACCCCTGCCGCCAGCGCCCCTGCAAAGCCGGAAACCAGCGCTAGGCCGGGAAGGGCGAGGACGAGGCCGAGACTGAGCGCTCCGGCGGACGGCCCGTCCATGCCATAGGCCATGGCGGCGACAAACCCGATCACCGGCGCGGGCCAGAGCACGGCGCTGACATAGGCCGCTGCCTTGATGGCGGAGAGGGCGGTCAGGGAGACCGGAGAGAGGGCATAGAGCTCCAGCGTGCCGTCGGAAAGATCATCGCCGAACATACGCTCTGCGCCCTGAAGGCTCGCCAGCAGCGCGGCAAAGGCGATGACGCCGGGCGCGGCGGCGCGCAAGATATCCGGGTCAGGGCCAATTGCCAGCGGCACCAGTGCCAATGCGGCCAGCATGAAGGCGGCAGGACCGGCCGGTCCGCCTCCGCCCGCGCTGGCAAGCCTCCATTCGCGCACGAACACCGCCCGGAGCGCCTTCATGGGCGCAGCTCCAGCGCCTGCGCATCCGTCCAGCCAAGACCGGTATGCGTTGCCGCGATCACCATGCCGCCGCCTTTGCGGAAATCCGCCACCAGATCAGCGAGCAGGGCGCGGCCAGCAGCGTCCAGCGGCGCAGCAGGCTCATCCATCAGCCAAAGGCGCGCCTCTTCCTGCAGGGTCAGGCGCGCGATCGCGAGGCGGCGCTTCTGCCCGGCCGATAGCTGGCCGCAAGTGTGCAGGACGCGCTTTGACAGCCCCATGGCGTTCAGCGCATCCATACGCACATCGCCCTTGCCGTCTCCCCAGACATGGCCGTGCAGGCGCGCAGCAAAGCTGATAGCGTCGATCACGGTCTCTGAGGGTTTGAGCGCCTCGCCGTGACCCAGATAAGCCAGAGGCGGAGCGATGATGTCCCCCTCATCAGGCCGGACAAGGCCCGCAATGGCGCGCAATAGCGTGGTTTTTCCGGTGCCATTCGGCCCGGTCAGCACCAGCGCCTCGCCGGCTTCAAGCATAATCGACAGCCCGCGCAGCAGGGTCCGCCCGCCGCGCGAGAGGGCAAGATTGCTGACTTGGAGGGCGGCAGGCATGCTCATCGCAAAAGCCCTAGCGTGAAAGCCGCGTGTACGGAATGGGGGCGTGGCATTGCGGCGCGCGCGTGACAGGGCTAAAAGGCCCGCCGAAGGCGGGATTTGCAGTGTCCGGTAGCGCCACTGGCCCGCCCCGTCACACTTCCACCTGCCCCGCCCTCCCGGCTTCCCTCTTCGCCGGAGGCTCAAGGCAGGCCCGGCCCCTTGATGAAGGATGCAAGCATGGCTTCCCTGGACAGCTTCAAATGCCGCCGCGAGATGAGCGTTGATGGCAAGACTTACGTCTATTTCGATCTGAAAGAGGCCGAGAAAAACGGCCTCTCCGGCGTGTCGAAGCTGCCCTATACGCTCAAAGTCCTTCTGGAAAACTTGCTACGCTTTGAAGACGGGCGCACCGTCACCAGGGCCGATATCGAGGCGGTGGCCGCATGGGTGAAGACCGGCAAGTCTGACCACGAGATCCAGTACCGCCCGGCGCGCGTGCTGATGCAGGATTTCACCGGCGTGCCGGCGGTGGTGGACCTGGCCGCCATGCGCGACGCCACGAAGGCGCTGGGCGGTGACCCGAAAAGCGTCAACCCGCTGGTGCCGGTTGATCTGGTGATCGACCACTCGGTGATGGTGGACTATTTCGGTGGCGCTGACAGCTTCCAGCGCAATGTGGAGCGCGAATACGAGCGCAATGGCGAGCGCTACAAGTTCCTCAAATGGGGCGCGAGCGCGTTTGACAATTTCCGCGTCGTCCCGCCGGGCACGGGCATCTGCCACCAAGTGAACCTTGAATACCTCGCCCAGACCGTCTGGACGAAGGATGAGGACGGCGTCACCTACGCTTTCCCCGACACGCTGGTCGGCACCGACAGCCACACCACCATGATCAACGGTCTTGCGGTGCTCGGCTGGGGCGTGGGCGGCATCGAGGCTGAAGCGGCCATGCTCGGCCAGCCTGTCTCCATGCTGATCCCGGAAGTGATCGGCTTCAAATTGACCGGCAAGCTGCCCGAGGGCGCGACGGCGACAGACCTCGTGCTCACCGTAGTGCAGATGCTGCGCAAGAAGGGCGTGGGCGGCAAGTTCGTGGAATTCTATGGTGCGGGCCTTGATAGCCTGTCACTGGAAGACGCGGCCACTATCGCCAATATGGCCCCGGAATACGGCGCGACCTGCGGCTTCTTCCCCGTAGACAACGAAACGCTCGCCTACCTTGCCTCCACCGGCCGCGACGCCGCGCGCGTGAAGCTGGTGGAGCAGTACTCCAAGGCGCAGGGCATGTTCCGCCCCGAGCGCAAGGACGATCCTGTCTATACCGATACGCTGCACCTTGATCTGGCCTCGGTTGAACCGTCTCTGGCCGGACCGAAGCGTCCGCAGGATCGCGTCGCGCTCGCCGATGCGGCTGACGAATTCGCCAAGGTGCTCGATTCCGAGTTCAAGAAACTGGAAGACGGTGCCCGTCAGGTGCGCGTCGAGGGTGAAGAATACTCGGTCGGCCATGGCAGTGTCGTGATCGCGGCGATCACCTCGTGCACCAATACCTCCAACCCGTCTGTCATGCTGGGTGCGGGGCTTCTGGCCCGCAATGCCGTCAAGCGTGGCCTCAAGGTGCAGCCCTGGGTGAAGACTTCACTGGCTCCCGGCAGCCAAGTCGTCACCGACTATCTGTTGCGCGCCG
This sequence comes from Glycocaulis sp., assembly GCA_022565665.1. Taxonomy (GTDB): domain Bacteria; phylum Pseudomonadota; class Alphaproteobacteria; order Caulobacterales; family Maricaulaceae; genus Glycocaulis. The sequence goes on along the minus strand of JAIUMI010000002.1, from coordinate 213,995 downwards.
GTCTGCAGGACGATCTTGACGCGCTGGGCTTCAACCTTGTCGGCTATGGCTGCACGACCTGTATCGGCAATTCCGGCCCGCTGCCCGAGAAGATCTCCAAGGCGATCTCGACCGGCGACCTGGTGGCCTGCTCTGTCCTGTCGGGTAACCGCAATTTCGAAGGCCGGGTCAATCCGGACGTGCGCGCCAACTATCTGGCGAGCCCGCCTCTGGTCGTCGCCTATGCGCTCGCCGGCACGATGAATATCAACCTCACCGAAGACCCGATCGGCTATGATGACGCCAATGAGCCGGTTTATCTGAAAGACATCTGGCCGACTTCGGCAGAGATCGCCGAAGTGGTCCGCTCGGCCGTGACGCCGGAGATGTTTGCCAGCCGATATGCCGACGTCTTCAAGGGCGATACCTACTGGCAGAAAATCGAGGCCGGTGCGGGCCTCACTTACGATTGGCCGGACTCCACCTATGTCGCCAACCCGCCCTTCTTTGAGGGCATGTCCACCGACGTGACCGCGCCCGGTGATGTGAAGGGCGCGCGTATTCTGGGCCTGTTTGGCGATAGCATCACCACCGACCACATCTCGCCGGCCGGCTCCATCAAGGCGGCAAGCCCCGCCGGGCAATGGCTGCAGACCAATGGCGTCGAGCCGCTGGACTTCAACTCTTATGGCGCGCGCCGGGGCCATCACGATGTGATGATGCGCGGCACGTTCGCCAATATCCGCATCAAGAACCAGATGGTGCCGGGCGTTGAGGGCGGGGTGACGGTCCATCACCCGTCAGGCGAACAGATGCCGATCTATGACGCCGCCATGAAATACATGGAAGAGGGCCGCCCGCTGGTCGTCTTCGGCGGCAAGGAATACGGCACGGGCTCCTCGCGTGACTGGGCGGCCAAGGGCACGCGCCTGCTGGGCGTGAAGGCGGTCATCACCGAGAGCTTCGAGCGTATCCACCGCTCCAACCTGATCGGGATGGGCGTTCTGCCGCTGGTCTTCAAGGATGGTGAGAGCTGGGAGTCGCTGGGTCTGAAAGGCGATGAGACCGTGACGCTGGAAGGCGTCTCCTCCATCACCCCGCGCGGCGATGTCAAGGCGACCATCACAAAGGCGGACGGCTCGGTGAAGACGGTGACTCTGCGCGCCGCCATCGATACCGAGAATGAGCTCGATTACTTCCGCAATGGCGGGATCCTGCACTACGTGCTGCGCCAGCGCGCTGCGGCCTAAGGCGGGTTTATCCCTTTAGAAATGCAAAACCCCGGACGGCAACGTCCGGGGTTTTCTTTGTTGGAGGATCACGGGCGTCATCCTCCGGCCGCGAAGCGGTCCGGGGGACCCATGCCTCTTGAGGTCCGCAATGCATCCGCGTTGCGATGTTCCGCGAAAAGTCGCGGGCGGGCGGTCGCCCTTGCGGGCCGCTTCGCGGCCCGAAATGTAGCCTCTTAGGTATGGGGAGCCCGGATAAACCGGGCCATGACAGCCGGTAGAGCTTATTACCCCTCCCGCTCTGCGATCCAGGCTTCCAGCTTCTCTTCCAGATAGGAGAGCGGCAGGGCGCCTTCTTCGAGTATCGTGTCGTGAAAATCAGCCAGATCGAAGTTTTCGCCCAGGCGTTCCTCGCCTTCGCGGCGCAGCCGACGCAGCATGATCTCGCCGGTCTTGTAGGCGAGCGCCTGTCCCGGCCATGAGATATAGCGCAGCACCTCATTGGTGATGTTCAGCGGGGAGAGGGCCGAGTTCTCAAGGAAGCAGGCCTCGGCCTCCTCGCGTGTCCAGCCGAAATAATGGATGCCGGTATCCACCACGAGGCGGCAGGCGCGCCACATCTCGTAGGAGAGCCGCCCGAAATCCTCATACGGGTCTTCATAAAAGCCCATATCGAGGCCGAGAAACTCCGAATAAAGACCCCAGCCCTCGCCAAAGGCGGTGATATAGGTCTGGCGGCGGAAATCGGGCAGGTCTTCGAGCTCCTGCGCAATGGCGATCTGGTGGTGATGGCCAGGCACCGCTTCGTGCAGGGTGAGCGCGGGCAGCTCGTAGAGCGGGCGCTGGTCGAGCGCATAGGTATTGACCAGATAGGCGCCCGCCCGGCCCGAAGCCGCATCACCCGCCCAGTAGCGCCCCGTGGTGTAGGTGGGGGCGAGCGCCGCGGGCACGGGCCGTACGCCATAAGGCAGGCGCGGCAGGTGATTGAACAGGGCCGGCATCGCATCATCGGCGAGCTTGGCGAGATAGGAGGCGCGCATCATCAGCTCCATCTCGCTCTGCGCATAAAAGCGCGGATCGGTGCGCAGGTAATGCGTGAACTCGGCAAAACTGCCCTCAAACCCGGTGCGTGCGATCACCTCATCCATTTCGGCGCGCACGCGGGCCACTTCGGCAAGACCGGTCTGGTGGATTTCCTCCGGTGTCACGTCCAGCGTGGTGTGATGGCGCACCAGAGCCCGGTAGTAGGCCCGCCCGCCCGGCACCTCGGAAATGCCGGTACTCTCTCGCGCGGCGGGCAGATAGACCGTTTCAAACCAGTTCTTCAGACGTTCCAGCGCGGGATTGACCTCTTCGAGAATGGCCGCGCGCCCGCGTGCCTGCAGGCCTTCGCGTTCGTCGGCTGAAAGGCTGGAAGGAAGGTTCGCCAGCGGCATGAAGAAGGTGGATTCTTCCGGGTTCTCCTTGATCTGGGCGTCGATCTGGCTGATCACACCGGGGACGATGATGCGCGGCTGGGTCCAGCCCTCTTCAATCGCACGCTCCATCCAGCCAATATGCGTATCGAGCCAGTCCGGCAGGGCCGACAGCCGGTCGATCCAGGCTTCGGCTTCCGCCGCATTGCGCACCCGCACGCCCATGGCGGCATATTCGGCCTCGGTGTGGAAACCGGAATCGTTGAGGAAGGGCATCAGCATGGATTGCGCGCGCGGCAACTCGACGGCGCTGCGCAGGAGATATTCCAGCACCGCGAACGAGGCCCGCTCGGTCTGGTCCAGCCCGTCTAGGCTGATCGTCTGCAGCCGCGCGTAAAAGCGGGCCATGTCCTCGTCATACTGAGCCACGCCTTCCGGTGACACATCGCGCCAGAGCCGGGCGGCTTCCAGATCGCCGTCACGGGCGCGGGCGGAGAGATTGCGCTCGGCATGCCAGGCCTCGTAATCGGCGACAAGCGTGGCAAAGGCGCTGTTATCGTCCGCCAACGCGCTGGCGGTCAGCAACAAGGTCGCGGCGATACCGGCAGCGAGCTGGCGCATGGGGTAATCTCCTCATTTGGCGGTTTTGGCGAGCGCTTCAGGCGTCAGGCCGAGGCGCCTGGTGATCAGGCGGTCAGACATGCGGCCGGGCAGAGCGCCCAGCAGAAACTGGGTGAAGGGTTCAGGCGTGATGACGGTGTTGAGCTTTGGCCGTTTGGCGGTGATCGCGGTCCAGACCGCGTCGGCGACCCTTGAGGCAGGCAAGCCATTGCGGCCGCGCTCCAGCATGTAGCTCAGGATACGCCTGATCGCGCCGATATAGTCGGTATGGGCATATTGCTCGGCATCCATCGCCTCGGCCTTGTCCCAGATCGGCGTGGCGATGGGGCCGGGATTGATGGCGACGACATCAATGCCATACATCATCAGTTCACGCCGCAGGCCCTGCGTGAACGCCTCCATCGCGAATTTCGAGCAGGAATAGGGGGTAAGCAGCGGATTGGCGCTGAAGCCTGCCACGGACGAGATATTCACGATCCGCCCCGGCGCGCCGGACAGGCTCCGGTCAGCGCCCAGAAGCGGCGCAAAGGCCTGCACCGCGCGCAGCTGGCCGGTGACGTTCACATCCATCTGCTTTTCCATCTCCTCGACGGGCAGATGAAGCAGCGGGCCTGCAACGGCGATACCGGCATTATTGATCAGCGCGCCGAGGGTGGAGCCCATCAGCGCCTCGCGCACATATTCGCCCGCTTTGGCCACCGCTTCGCCGTCGGTGACATCGAAGATGAGCGGGATGACCGCCTCGCCGATCTCGGCTTTCAGGCGTTCGCCATCCTCGGCTTTGCGTATGCCAGCAAATACCTGCCAGCCCTCGGCGACGAATTTCTCTACGCATGCCCGGCCAATGCCGGTGGACGTGCCGGTCACCACCGCGCTGCGTACAAGATCCTGCATGAACCGCCCTCCCGCCTTTTCCACCCGCACGGTGGCAAGCGGGCGCGGAACGGTCAATGCAGGCGCTGCCAGATATCATGGGACAAGCAGCCCCCTCACATTGACCTTGAACGCTTGAGGATTATTGTCTCGCCGCAAGGGCCAAAGGGGCGGGCCTGATGCCAATGGCGGCTGTTTCAGGCCGGTTAAGACATCGGCAAGCAAAGCACCGCCCTTCTCGGCCGGACTGGTCTTATACCCTCTTCTTTCAAACAAGGCGGATCTGTCGCCATGGCACCCAACTCATCCCGGCCCCTCTCGCCACACGTTCAGGTCTGGCGCTGGCACCCCACCATGGCCTCCTCCATCCTCCACCGGGCAACGGGCGTCGCGAACTATATCGGCGCGGTGCTCGTGTCTGTCTGGCTGGTCCTGCTCGCCTCCGGCCCCGAGGCCTATGGCATGTGGGAAGGCGTAAAAGCGGGGCCGTTTGGCATCCTCATCACGCTTGCTCTCATCGGTTTCACCTTCTCCGTCGTCTATCATCTGCTGAACGGGCTCAGGCATCTGGCCTGGGATGTCGGGCTGGGGCTGGACGCCAAGGGCTCCAACCTGCGCTCCATCCTCATCATTGGCGGCGCGGTGATCATCACCGCGGCTATCTGGATCGTGGGAGGGCTGGTCTAATGAGCGATTTCCGCACGCCTCTCGCCCGCGTTCGCGGGCTCGGCTCAGCCAAGTCCGGTACCGGCCATTTCATCGCCCAGCGTGTCAGCGCGCTCGCGCTGGTCGTGCTCATGCCGCTCTTCTTGGTGGAGCTCGCGAAGAACACGGGCGCGGGCTATGAGGCGGCCACCGCATGGATCGGCTCGCCCTTTGGCGCGATCCTCACGCTTCTGGCCATGACTGCGGCGCTTTATCACATGCGCCTCGGTCTCCAGACCGTGATTGAGGACTACATTTCGAAGGCCGGCACCCGTGCGGCCTTGTTGGTCCTCAACACCTTCGTGGCGGCGGGCTTGTGGATCGCTGTTCTCTATTCCGTACTCGCGCTCGCGCGCTAGGAGTTCGACGCTGATGTCTGACTACAAGTGGATCGACCATACGTTTGATGTTGTCGTGGTGGGTGCGGGCGGCTCCGGCCTGCGTGCCGCGCTGGGCGCGGCGCAGGCGGGCCTGAAAACCGCGTGCATCTCCAAGGTGTTCCCCACGCGCTCCCACACGGTTGCAGCGCAGGGCGGCATCTCGGCCAGCCTTGGCAATATGGGCGAGGATGACTGGCGCTGGCACATGTACGACACCGTCAAAGGGTCGGACTGGCTGGGCGATCAGGACGCGATTGAATATCTCTGCCGCGAGGCGCCCGCCGCCGTGTACGAGCTGGAGCACTGGGGCGTGCCCTTCTCGCGCACTGAAGAGGGCAAGATCTATCAGCGCGCCTTTGGCGGCATGACCCGCAATTATGGCGAAGGCCCCGTCCAGCGCACCTGCGCGGCGGCTGACCGTACCGGCCATGCCATCCTGCACACGCTCTACGGCCAGTCGCTTCGCCATTCGACCGAGTTCTTCATCGAGTATTTCGCGCTCGACCTCATCATGGATGATGAGGGCGTGTGCCGGGGCGTCACCGCCTGGAAGCTCGATGACGGTACGCTGCACCGCTTCCGCGCGCAGAAAACCATTCTGGCGACCGGCGGCTATGGCCGCGCTTACTTCTCTGCCACCAGCGCCCACACCTGCACCGGCGACGGCAATGCCATGGTCCTGCGGGCTGGCCTGCCGCTGCAGGACATGGAGTTCGTCCAGTTCCACCCGACCGGCATCTATGGCGCAGGCTGCCTCATCACCGAAGGCGCGCGCGGCGAGGGCGGGTATCTCACCAATTCCGAAGGCGAACGCTTCATGGAGCGCTATGCGCCGTCCGCGAAGGACCTTGCCAGCCGCGATGTCGTCTCACGCTCCATGACGATCGAGATCCGTGAAGGGCGCGGCGTGGGCCCGAACAAGGACCATATCTTCCTGCACCTTGATCACCTTGATCCCAAAGTGCTGCATGAGCGCCTGCCCGGCATTTCGGAAAGCGCAAAAATCTTTGCCGGCGTGGATGTGACACGCGAGCCGATCCCGGTCCTGCCGACCGTCCACTATAATATGGGCGGCATCCCGACCAATTATCACGGCGAAGTGCTGACCAAAGTCGGCGGCGATCCTGACCATGTCGTGCCCGGCCTGATGGCCGTCGGCGAAGCGGCGTGTGTGTCGGTCCATGGCGCCAACCGTCTGGGCTCCAACTCGCTGATCGATCTCGTCGTATTTGGCCGTGCGGCGGGTCTGCGCTGCGCGGAAACCACTCAGAGTGGTGCCAATCAGGCCGAACTGCCGAAAGATGCGGGCGAGGCGACGCTGGCCCGCTTTGACCGCTTCCGCAATGCAAGTGGTGGCACGCCGACCGCCAGGCTGCGCCTCGACATGCAGCGTGCCATGCAGGAAAACTGCGCCGTGTTCCGCACGCAGGACGTGCTGGACGAGGGCGTGGAGCGTATCGCCAAGGTGATCTCCGGCTCTGGCGATATCGCGATTCAGGACCGCTCCATGATCTGGAATACGGACCTTGTCGAAGCGCTGGAGTTCGACAATCTCATCGCGCAGGCCGCCGTCACCGTGAACTCGGCGGCGGCACGCACGGAGAGCCGCGGCGCCCATGCGCGCGAGGACTTCCCCGAGCGCGACGACAAGAAATGGATGAAGCACACGCTTGCCTGGTATGAGGAAAGGACCGGCAAGGTCACGCTTGGCGACCGTCCGGTGCACGAATACACACTCTCCAACGACATCGCCTATATCGAGCCCAAGGCTCGGGTCTACTAGACCGCTCGCAAACGGGACATAAAGCTCATGGTCCAGCTGACGCTGCCGAAAAACTCGCAAGTCAAAAAAGGCAAGGCCTGGCCGAAGCCGCAAGGAGCGACCAACACCCGCACCTTCAAGGTCTACCGCTATGATCCCGATATGGGCCAGAACCCGCGCTGGGACACCTATGAGGTGGACATGGACCAGTGCGGGCCGATGGTGCTCGACGCGCTCTTCTTCATCAAGAACGAGATCGACAGCACGCTGGCCTTCCGCCGTTCCTGCCGCGAGGGGATTTGCGGCTCCTGCTCGATGAATATTGGCGGGCGCAACACCATCGCGTGCACCGCCGCCATCGAGGACTACAAGGGCAGCGTCACCATCTCGCCGCTGCCGCACCAGCCTGTGATCAAGGATCTCGTTCCGGATCTGACGAATTTCTATGCCCAGCTGACCAGCATCAAACCCTATCTGCAGACCGTCACCCCCACACCGCAGGGCGAATGGCGCCAGTCGATCGAGGATCGCGAGAAGCTGGACGGGCTCTACGAGTGCATTCTTTGCGCCTCATGCTCGACCGCCTGCCCCTCCTACTGGTGGAATTCAGACAAGTATCTCGGCCCCGCCGCCCTGCTCCAGGCCTATCGCTGGATCGCCGACAGCCGCGATGAGGCCACCGGCGAGCGCCTTGATGATCTGGAAGACCCGTTCAAGCTCTATCGCTGCCACACGATCATGAACTGCACGAATGTGTGCCCGAAGGGCCTGAACCCGGCCAAAGCCATCGGCCATATCAAGGAATTGCTGGTCGAACGGCAGAGTTAGCGCCCCCAGGCGAGGCGCTCGGCGGCCGCAAGGATGGCGGCGCTGGCGTCGGCCTCGCTGCCGGGCAGGTCGCGGGCAAGCACCGGCGGGGCAAAACGCAGGCGGTAGGTCTGGCGGCGCTGCGCCAGAAGCCCGTGAAACACGGTGATGTCGCGCAGCTCTTCATGGATCTGGTCAAGCGCATAAAAGGCGAGCGGCATGGACTGGCGCACGCCGAGCGTCACTACGGGCGCGTTGAAGCGGCGCGCGAGCGAGATGGCGGTGGGCGACCAGGGCTCTTCCACCAGCCCCCAGCTTTTCCAGCGCCAGCGCGCCATGCGCCCGGCCGGAAAGATTGCAAGACAGCCGCCATGATTGAGCGTTTCCATCGCCCCGCGCAGAGTCTCACGGGCACCGGCCCGGCTGCGCGCGCCTTTGCGCCACTCCACCGGGATCAGCATGTCTGCAAGGCCGGGGCAGACCCGCAGCGCATCGCGGTTGGCCATGAAACGCAGATCAGGGCGCTTCTCCCGGATCACCTGCCACAAGGCGATGCCGTCCGCGATCCCGCCGGGATGATTGCCGATAATCACCACAGGGCCGGTCTCGGGGACGGCCTCCAGCCCGTGCGTGTTCACAGTGAGGCCCAGATAGTCAGTGGCCCAGTCAAAGGCCTCCCGCCCGCCCATGGGCCGTACGGTCTCCACCATGGCTACGGCTTCGCGATAGCCCATCAGCGCGCCTGCGGTGGGCCGCACTATATTCCAGAGCCAAGGATGGCGGCGCAGGCGCGGCGCACGCTCCTCGATCAGCTGGTCGACCAGCGTGCGGGGCGGCAGCAGAGCGTCCAGATCAGTTGCGCTACTGGCTGGCGGGGCATCATTCATGCCCTCTAGTTCAGACGCAATGGCGTCAGTTGCAAGCTTTCATGGCCGACACGGCAATCTTTGCGGTGACATCGCGGCAGAGCTCCGGGTCACCCCCGCAGCAATCAGCCACCAGAAAGCTCACCAGCTCTGCGGTCGCCACCAGATCGGCTGCATAGATGCGCTGACGCCCGGCCTTCCTGACCTGCGCCAGCCCCGCGCCCGTCAGCACGGCGAGGTGGGCGGACAGATTGCTGGGGCTGACATCCACCCTCTCTGCCAGCGTGCCCGCAGGCAGGCCGACAGGCCCGGCAGAGACCAGCGCGCGGAAGATTTTCAGCCGCGTCTCGTGGGCGAGGGCGCCCAGCTGGGCGCAGGCCTGTGGTTCGGCCAGTTCGGTGCGATATGACATTTCATTTCAATACTTCTTGAATTATTGAAATGTCAAGGCTAAAGAGGCCGCAACAACCCGCTGGAGCGCGCGCCATGATCCGCATTCTCGTCCTTTGCACCGGCAATTCGGCCCGCTCCATAATCGGCGAGGCCCTGTTCAATGCGCTGGGCGGAGGCCGGATCACCGCCATATCCGCCGGGTCAAAGCCGAAGGGTGAGCCGCACCCGGTTGCGCTGGAAACGCTTCGCAGCCACGGTCATTCCATTGAGGGCCTCAGCTCAAAAAGCTGGGATGTGTTTGCGCGCGGCGATGCCCCTGAAATCCACGGCGTCATCACCGTGTGCGATTCTGCGGCCAGCGAAGCCTGCCCCATCTGGCCCGGCGCGCCGGTACAGGTGCATTGGGGCCTGCCCGACCCCGCCTATGTGACGCCGGACTCTGCCTGCCGGGAGGCGTTCGAGCAGACCTATCAGGTCCTCAAAGCGCGCATCGAGGCGGTGATCGCGGCAGAGGCGGATCTGACAGACCCCGCCGCGCTCAAAGCCGTCCTGAAGGCCGCCCATGAAGGCGCGGCGCTGCCTGATTTTCAGCCCTGAAAGATGTGTCGATGACAGCACCCGAAGACGCTGCACCCGCCGGTATCGGACCGTTTGAGAAATGGCTCTCTGTCTGGGTCGGCCTTGCGATTATTGCCGGAATCGCCCTTGGCACACTCCTGCCCGGCGTGTTCGGCTTTCTGGCGGGGCTGGAATATGCCTCGGTCAATCTCGCGGTGGCCATCCTCATCTGGGCGATGGTCTTCCCGATGATGGTGAATGTGGATTTCGCCTCGCTCGCGCGCATCGGGGAGCGCCCCAAGGGCCTCATCATCACGCTCGTTGTGAACTGGCTCATCAAGCCCTTCACCATGGCCCTACTGGCGGTGGTGTTCTTCGAGGGCGTGTTTGCCCGCTTCATCGAGCCGGAAAATGCCGAGCAGTATATTGCGGGCCTCATCATTCTCGGCGCTGCGCCGTGCACCGCGATGGTGTTCGTCTGGTCGCAGCTGACAAAGGGTGATCCCGCCTACACCCTCGTTCAGGTCTCGGTGAACGATGCGATCATGGTCGTTGCTTTCGCGCCCATCGTGGCGCTGCTACTGGGCGTCACTTCCATTTCGGTGCCGTGGGAGACGCTGGTTCTCTCCGTGGTGCTCTATGTGGTCATCCCGCTGGCCGCTGGTATCGCCGTGCGCCGCTGGCTGATCCGCTCTGGCGGTATGGCACGGCTCGACGGGTTCAATGCCCGGATAAAGCCGGTTTCCATCTCTGCCCTTATAGCCACCGTGGTGCTGCTATTCGGTTTTCAGGGCGGAACCATACTCGCCCAGCCACTGGTGATCGCGATGATCGCCGTGCCCATCATCATCCAGTCCTACGCCATCTTCGCGCTGGCCTATGGCGCGGCGTGGATGTGGAAAGTGCCACATAACGTGGCCGCGCCCTGCGCCCTGATCGGCACCTCGAACTTCTTCGAGCTGGCGGTAGCCGTCGCCATCGGCCTGTTCGGGCTCAATTCCGGCGCAGCGCTGGCAACGGTTGTGGGCGTGCTGGTGGAGGTCCCGGTCATGCTCTCGCTGGTCGCGCTCGCGAACCGGACACGCGCGAAATTCCCTGCGGAGTAACCCTGATGAGCCATGATAGTTCCACGCCTCATCTGGACGAGGAGTGCTACCGCGATGTGGAGCCGGAGCAGCTCTTTCCTGCGGCGCGCGCCACGCACAGGCCGCGTATCCTGCTGCTTTATGGGTCGGTACGTGACCGCTCCTTCAGCCGCATGGCAACGCAGGAGGCCGCACGCATTCTGGAACGGCTGGGGGCGGAAACGCGTATCTACAACCCGTCCGGCCTGCCATTGCCGGATGACGCTGATGTCAGTCACCCCAAGGTCGCCGAGCTACGCGATCTGGTCATGTGGTCGGAAGGCATGGTCTGGTGCTCGCCCGAACGTCATGGCGCGATGACGGGCATCATGAAGGCCCAGATCGACTGGATACCGCTATCGCTTGGCGGTGTGCGCCCCACACAAGGCAAGACGCTGGCCGTGATGCAGGTGTCGGGCGGATCACAAAGCTTCAACACGGTCAACCAGCTGCGCGTGCTGGGCCGCTGGATGCGCCTCATCACCATCCCCAACCAGTCCTCGGTGCCCAAGGCCTGGCTGGAGTTTGACGAACATGACCGGATGAAGCCCTCTTCCCTCTATGACCGGATCGTTGATGTGATGGAGGAGCTGGTGAAGTTCACCCTCTTGACCCGTGATTGCGCCGATTACCTCGTGGACCGGTATAGCGAACGCAAGGAAAGCGCCGCAGACGTGGCGAAACGGGTCGGTCAGCGCGCCATGTGAATCATGCGGGGGACGGGCGACGTGGCTTGCCTGATCGGCTAGGCTCAGCCCTGAGCCGCGACCGGAACCGACACCATGACGCTTCTTGCTGCCCTTCTGATTGCCGCCCAGACTCCGTCCGGCGCGGCCATTGCGGGCAATTACACCGCAGAGACCGAAACCGGCGAGATGTGCGTCGTCATGCTGATGGAGCCTGCCCGCAGGCCGCAGGGCGCGATGATGTCGCTGGCGGGCGCGGCGGGGCTCGCTGCCGTGTCACCGGGCTGCGAGCAGGCCTTTGCCGACGCCATGTTCTGGCAGTTCGAGGAAGAGGAGGAGCCGCGTCTCATCCTCGTGGATTCCGCTGGCGAACCGGTGCTGGCCGCGCGCCAGAACCCGCACGGCGAATGGACCGGGCGGGACGCCTCCGGCACACCCATCCGCCTGCGCCGCACGCGCTAGGCTGTATCGACAAGTCGCCCGTCAGCGGCTAATCCGCATCGCAACGAGAAACGGACGGGCAATTCCATGCCTGCCGATAGGAGGACAGTTCGATGAGCGCCGATATCCGCACCATCCCGCACTTCATCAAGGGCAAGCACGAAGCGGGCGCCTCTGACCGCTTTGGCGATGTGTTTGATCCAAGCGCCGGCGAGGTGCAGGCGCGCGTGCCGCTGGCCACCAAGGCCGAGCTGGCCGCCGCCGTCGAGATCGCACGGGACGCACAGATCGACTGGGCCGCGACCAATCCGCAGCGCCGCGCCCGGGTCATGTTCCGCTTCAAGGCGCTGGTCGAAGAGAATATGGAGGAGCTCGCCCGCATGCTGGCCTCCGAGCACGGCAAGGTGGTTGCCGACGCCAAGGGCGATATCCAGCGCGGGCTGGAAGTGGTCGAGTTTGCTTGCGGTGTGCCCCACCTGATGAAGGGCGAATACACCGAAGGGGCTGGCCCCGGCATCGATGTCTATTCCATGCGCCAGCCGCTGGGTGTGGTGGCGGGCATTACACCGTTCAATTTCCCGGCCATGATCCCGATGTGGATGTTCGGCGTGGCCATTGCCTGCGGCAATGCCTTCATTCTGAAGCCTTCAGAGCGCGATCCGTCCGTGCCGGTGCGCCTTGCCGAGCTGATGCGTGAGGCGGGCTTGCCCGATGGCGTGCTGAACGTCGTCCATGGCGACAAGGAGGTCGTGGACGCGATTCTGGAACACCCGGACGTCAAGGCCGTCAGCTTTGTCGGTTCCTCCGACATCGCCCAGTACGTTTATGTGAAGGGTGCGGAGAACGGCAAGCGCGTACAGGCCATGGGCGGCGCGAAGAACCACGGCATTGTAATGCCCGATGCCGACATGGATCAGGTAGTGAAGGATCTGGTCGGTTCCGCCTTCGGGTCTGCGGGCGAGCGCTGCATGGCGCTGCCTGTGGCTGTCCCCGTAGGAGAGGACACCGCCAACAAGCTGATCGAGGCGCTGATCCCCGAGATTGAAAAGCTCAAACCCGGTCATTCCCTGGACCCGGATGCTATTTATGGCCCCGTAGTCACCGCCGCCCACAAGGCGCGCATCGAGAGCTATATCGAGATGGGCGTGAAAGAGGGCGCAGAGCTTCTCATCGACGGACGCGGCTTCGAGCTGCAGGGCCATGAGAAGGGCTTCTTTGTCGGCCCCTCGCTCTTTGACCGGGTACGCGCGGACATGCGCTCCTACCAGGAAGAGATCTTCGGCCCGGTCCTGCAGATCGTGCGGGCAAAGGACCTCGAAGAGGCCGCCCGCCTGCCCAGCGCCCACCAGTATGGCAATGGCGTTGCCATCTTCACCCGCAATGGCCTCGCCGCGCGCGAGTTCGCCGCGAAGGTGAATGTCGGCATGGTTGGTATCAATGTGCCGATCCCCGTGCCGGTCGCCTACCACACCTTTGGTGGCTGGAAGCGCTCGGCGTTTGGCGATTCCAACCAGCACGGCATGGAAGGGGTGCGCTTCTTCACCAAGATCAAGACGGTCACCCAGCGCTGGCCGTCCGGCGAAATCTCCGACCAGTCCTTCATCATCCCCACCATGGGGTAGGGTGACGGCGGCAGAACCGTGCTATTGTTTATGCATGGATACGGCACTCGCCATACCCACGCTGGACGACGCCCGCGCCCGCCTCATCGCGGAGCGGGACGGTTTTCGCGCGCTTGGCGTAACGGCGATCACCCTCTTCGGCTCGATAGCCAGCGGCAAGGCACACCAAGCGAGCGATGTGGACGTGGTCATCGAGACGGCAGGAGACAGCTTTGGCTATGATGCCCTGATAGCGGTCGCCGAGCGTCTGGAGGACATCTTCCTGCGCGATGTGGACGTGATCCACGCCCGCTCCCTCTCGCCGGAGCTTGCCAGCGAGGTGAGGGCAACAGGCGTGAGGATCGTGTTGTGAGGGTGCAGATTCGCAAGCGTCTGTCAGATGCGTTGGCAGAAGCCCGGTTTGCGCACGAACTCGTCACCGGGCGGGGCGCTGATGCGATTGAGAGCGACCCTGTCGCCCGTCGAGCCCTTGAACGCGCCTGCGAGATTGTCGGCGAAGCCCTTCGGGCGGCTATCGAGAGCGAGCCGGGTATAGTGGCGGACTATCCTGACATCCCGTGGAAGAAGGCCATAGGCCTGCGCACCCGTCTTGCCCATGCCTATGACAGGGTTGATATCGCCTTCCTCACCGATGCCGCCAGAAACGCGTTCCCTGACCTGATCGCGAAACTGGAAAAGGCGTTGGGATAATCCCTGACCTGTTGCCAGGCCAGCAAAAAGCCCCGCCGGATCGCTCCGGCGGGGCCTTTCATTTCAGGTGTCAGGCTTTAGTCGGCCTACTCGTTCCCATCCATCAGCGTCTGCATCAGGAAGGTATATTCCAGCGCGAGGCGGTTGGCGGTCTCGCGCAGGTTCGCTGCCGCCGAGTGACCGCCGGCCATGTTCTCGTAATAGAGCATGTCGAGCCCGAGCTGATCGGTCAGATAGGCCATCTTGCGGGCATGGGCGGGATGCACCCGGTCGTCCTTCGTCGAGGTCAGAAGGAAGAGCGGGGGATAGTGCGTATCCGCGTCCACATTATGCAGCGGGGAGATGGAGCGCAGGAAGGCCCGCTCCTCCGGATTTTCGTCCGGGAACCCGTATTCGGCCTGCCAGCTGGCGCCTGCCAGCATGGTGTGGAAGCGCATCATGTCCAGCAGCGGCACTTGGCTGATCACCGCGCCGAAGAGGTCCGGCCGCTGGGTGTACATGACACCGGTCAGAAGACCGCCATTGGACCCGCCCATCACGCCCAGCTGGGCCGGAGTGGTGATGCCGTCCTCCACCAGCGCCTCGGAAACCGCGATCAGATCATCAAAGATGCGCTGGCGGTTCACGGTGAGACCTGCCTGGTGCCAGGCCGGGCCGAACTCGCCGCCGCCGCGGATATTGGCGAGCACATACACCCCGCCATTTTCCAGCCAGAGCCGGCCCATCGTGCCTGAATAGGACGGGTTCAGGCTTACCTGGAAACCGCCATAGGCATAGAGCAGGGTGGGCTGCGGGCCGGAGATGGTGGCAGACGGGTTATGCACCACGAAATAGGGCACGCGCGTGCCGTCGCGGCTCACCGCCTCGCGCTGCTCAACGGCAAGGCCCGTGGTATCAAACCAGTCCGGCAGGCTGCGCGCAGGCGTCAGCTCCGTGGCATCCTCGCTGACCGCATAGAGCGTATCGGGCGTCAGATAGCCCTGCGCGGTGACAAAAGCGAGGTCGGACTGGTCATCGGCGGTGACGATCGAGATCGAGGTGTTGACCGGAGTCTCGATCTGGCGGCGCTGCCAGCTGCCCCCTTCGCGGGTGAAGGCCCAGAGGCTGCCGACCACGTTGTCATTGATCACCATGAAGAGGTGATTGGCCGTCGCGCCCGTGCCGCCGACCGACTGGCGCTCGTTTGGCACGAACACTGTCTCGATCGCGGGCAGCTCACCGGTCGCCGCAAGCTCCGACATGGAGAGCGACAGCACTGCGCCCTGGGGATAGGTCGTGGCGCTGCCTTCTGGCGTCCAGTCTTCCTCGATGGAGAAGACTAGCTGGTCGCCAAAGAGCGCCCGCGGGCTCACCTTGCGCGGCAAAGGCAGGGCGATGGGTTCGCCCTGCGCATTGTCCGGCAGCAGCCAGTACACGCTCTCAAAGAAGGTCTCGGCCTGTGTGGCGAGAAGGTAGAATGTGCCGTCGGCCTGCTGGAAGCGCGAGGGCCATACGCCCACATCGCCCGCCGCGCCGGAGAACACGGTCTCAGCCGTCTCGATCGGTGTGCCGCGCGTCCAGCGCTTCACCACGAAAGGATAGCCCGAGGTCGTCACCTCTTCGGGGTCGAGCGCGGTGGCGATGAGCAGCGTGTTCTCGTCGATCCAGCTCGCCGTGCCCTTGGTCTCGGGGATCACGAACCCGTCTTCCACGAAGGAACGGGTTTGCATGTCCCATTCACGGATATGGGCGGCATCCGAGCCGCCATCAGACAGAGTGATCATGCAATGCCGGTATTCCGGCGAAAGGCAGTTGGAGCCCTGCCAGACCCAGTTCTTGCCTTCGGCCGCGGCAAGCGCGTCAACGTCCAGAACAATGTCCCACTCGGTGGCATCGCTCATATAGCTGTCCAGCGTCGTGCGGCGCCAAAGACCGTGCCTGTTATTGGCGTCACGCCAGAAATTCCACAGCTCGCCGCCGCGCACGCCGACATAGGGGATGCGGGCATCGCTCTCGAGGATCTCAAGCGCGCTGTCGAAAAGTTGCTGATAGCGCGGATCGGCCTGCAGGCGCGCCAGTGAACGCTCATTCTGCGCCGTGGCGAAAGCCAGCGCTTCGTCGCCTTCCACCTCTTCGGTCCACAGAAGACGCTCTTCTTCGGCCTGGATCGCGGCATTGAGGGCGCGCGCCTCGTCACTTACCGCGCGTGGTTCGCCCGCATGGGCGGCAGTCAGCATGATATCAGCCTCTCCGGCAGGCGCGCCATCACACGCAGCTAGGCTAACGGCTGCGATGGCGCAGGAAATGGTCAGTCGGGAATGACCCAAGGAAATTGTCCCCTCAGCGAAATATGGGGCGGCATTCAACCCGGCAATGCAGATATCGTCAAAGCGCCCGACATTACAAAGCGGAAAGGTTGATCCCCTTGCCGCCCGGCCCACGCCGGTCTATCGCAAAGCGTATGAAAGCCTGGCGAATGAACGGGGCGGGAAACGCCTTTATCGTCATTGATGCCCGCGATGCGGACACACCCTTGCGCCTGTCAGAAGCGGCGCTGAAGGGCCTGCATGCCGCGCACCCCTTCGATCAGCTGATCGGGCTTGAGCGCCATGATGCGGCGGATGCGCTGTTGCGGGTGTGGAATGCCGATGGCGGCGAGGTCGGCGCGTGCGGCAATGGCACGCGCGCGGCCGCGGCCCTGCTGTTCGAGGCGGAAGGCGGGTCGGGCCTGACCTTCGCCTCTGCAGGCGGGATGCTGGCCGCGCGCACGCTGGCCGATGGTTCTGCGGAGGTGGATCTGGGGCCTGCCCGGCTGGAATGGCACCAGATACCGCTGGCGCGCGCCATGGATACGGTGCGGCTGGATTTCGGTATCGACCTGCCCGGCGGTGGCCGGCTGGACGGGCCGGGCGCGGTCTCCATGGGCAATCCCCATGCGGTCTTCTTCGTGGACGATGTGGAGGCTCTGCCGATCCGCGAGATCGGGCCAAGAATCGAGCACGACCCGCTCTTCCCCGAACGGGTGAATGCCGGGTTCGCGCAAGTGCTTGACCGGGAGACGATCCGTCTCAAGGTATGGGAGCGCGGGGCGGGGCTGACGCTCGCCTGCGGGACGGGGGCGTGTGCCGCGCTGGTCGCCGCATCACGGCGTGCTCTGACAGGGCGCGCGGCCACCATCATCGCCGATGGCGGGCATCTGCCGGTGCGCTGGGACGCGGACGGTCACGTTCACTTGAGCGGCCCGGTGGAAAACGAAGGCGCGATCAGCCTTGAGACATTCCTCTAGAATTCCGCTTCACGCAGCAGCGTCATCTCATAGACGAAGCGGTCACCGGGATGGACACTGTCGGACAGTGCGATCACCCGCCCGCCCTGATCATAATAGCGCCGGCGTGTGCGCAGGGCCGAGGCGCCCGGCTCGCAGCCAAGCGCTTCCGCCTCCCGTTCAGTCATGGCGCCGGCCAGAATGGACTGGTCCACCCTTGCGGTGGCGATGCCGCGCGTGGTGGCGATCCATTCAATGATCAGCCCGTTCATCTCCACGATCTTCTCCACCGGCGGGGCGAGATCGGCGCGGATATAGATGTCGGTGACGGCGATGGGGGGCTGGCCGGGCACGCCGCGCACGCCCGATACCTTCATGTATTCCCCGCCCGGCGCCACGCCGAGAGAACGGGCCATGGTGGATTCCAGCGCTACCATGGCGGTGCGCTCCGGCGTCAGGCGCGCATCGCGCGCGTACTGCATCAGATCATCCACATTGCCGAGGCGCTGGGAGAAGGCCGCCTTGCTTTCGGTAGAAATGACGAGCGTGCCCGCCCCCCTGCGGCGGACGATCAGCCCGGCCTCGGCGAGAAGGCGCAGCGCCTCGCGCACCGTGTGCCGGGAGACATCATAGGTCTCGCACAGCGCATGTTCGGTCGGCAGAAGCTGACCAACAGGCGGATCATTGGCGGCGATGCGTTTTTTCAGCGTTTCGGCGAGCCAGATATAGCGCGGCGCGGCGCTGTCCTCGCCCTTTTCGTGATCTGGATGCGTCAAACAGTGTCTCCTGCAGGCGCTTTAATGCTACCCGCTCTTAGCACACCCTTGCGCGAATCCGTCAGGATTTGTCAGGACAAATCCGCCGAGCGCGCCATGCCGGGCTCTTGCAAGGGGTGCCGGGGCGGGTTGGAATGGCCCGGTCAAGCTGGAGACCTGCCATGATCGCGCTACTTGTCATCGGCCTTGCCCTCGGTGAGCCGGATATCGCTTCCGAACCGGAGGCTGAAGCGGGGCAGTTCGTGCCGGACGACCCCGTTGCCCTGCTGACGGGCCGCTTTTCAAATGCGGATCAGTATGAAAACGCTCCGGAGGACTGGCGGCGCGAACCGGCGGCTGGCAATCCGTATGACTGGCTGGACCTGCAATACGCCACGCATACACGCGTGGAGGTGCCGGAACTTGGCGAGCATGTGATCTATCTGGAATGGCGCTCCGGCGCGGAAGACGGCCCCATCAGCCGCCAGAGGCTATGGGTCTTCCGGCAGGATGAGGAGGGGGCGCTGGCCGGCTTTGACTTCTTCACCTTGCGCGATCCGCAGCCCTTTGCAGGCCGGGCAGAGGAAGAAGGCGCCTTCGCCGCGCTGACCGAAGAGGATATTGTCGGCTACCCGGATGACTGTCTGGTCCGCGCCCACCAATCTCCGGGAGGGGCGTACCATTTCTCGGTGGCCGGTCAGGACTGCGTGATCACCGCCCAGTCGGGGACCGAGATGCGCATTCATGCCAGCGTGCGCGTCAGCCGCACCTTCTTCACCTACCGGGAATCCGGCACCACTATGGATGGCGATGTGGTGTTTCAGGTGCCCGGCGCGCCGCAGCCTTATGCCTTCCGCCGCCTGACGGACGAGGACTGACGCCCTCTCATGACCCCGCCCGCCCGCCCGCTCGTCATGGGCATTGTCAATGTCACGCCGGACAGCTTTTCCGATGGCGGAGAGCATCTTGATGCCGCCCGCGCCATCGCCCATGGCCATGCCCTGATCGCGGCCGGTGCGGACTGGCTGGATATTGGCGGGGAAAGCACCCGCCCCGGCGCCGAACCGGTCAGCGAGGCGGACGAGCTGGCGCGCGTCATCCCGGTGATCGAAGGGCTGGCGGACACTGGCATCCCCCTCTCCATCGACACGATGAAGCCGGGCGTGGCGCGCGCGGCCATGAGGGCGGGCGCGAGTCTCTGGAATGATGTGTTTGCCCTGCGGGCAGACGGCGCGCTTGCGGCGGCGGCAGAGCTGGGGTGCAGGGTGTGCCTGATGCACATGCAAGGGCGGCCGCAGACCATGCAGGCAAACCCCGCTTACGATGATGTGGTGGGGGAGGTGGAGGCCTTCCTGCTACAGCGCGCAGACGCGGCGATGGCCGCCGGTATCGCCCGCGAGCGCATCTGGCTTGACCCCGGCATCGGGTTCGGCAAGACGGTTGACCATAACCTCGCGCTGATGCGGTCCTTGCCGCGCCTTGCAGGCCACGGCTTTCCGATCCTGTTCGGGGCGTCCCGCAAGCGCTTCATCGCCGCTCTGGACGCTGATGCGCCCGCAGACAAACGCCTTGGCGGTTCGATTGCCGCTGCGCTGCACGCGGCCCGGTCAGGGGCCGGCATGATCCGCGTCCATGATGTGCGCGAGACGGTGCAGGCGCTGACCGTAGAGGCCGCCATTCAAGGCGAAAGCTAATCCCGGCGGGGCTTGCCCCTGGGCTTGAACTTGCCGCCAGAGGGTTTGCCTGCGCCTTTCGGCTTGAAGCCGCCCGGCTTCCCACCCTTGCGTTCACGCGGCTTGATCAGGGCCGGGTCAATCGGCTTACGGTCCGGCTTGCCGTCCCGCCGCTAGGTGCGGTCGCCGGTATCCTCACTGCGCTCAGGTTCGGCATCGGCCGGCTCATCATTGTGCGGCGACCAGCGCTTCGCGCCAGCAGGCCGTTCACGGCGCGGCTTCTCCTCGCGGGGCCGGTCATCACGGGGGCGATCCTCGCGGGGTTTGCGCGGGCGGGCATCGGCGGCAGGCTCGCCTGCTCCACCCTCGCCCTCACGCACGATGCGTACGGACTTTTCCGTGCCGCGCGTGGCGATCAGGGCTTCGGCAAACTTCTCCGCGGCGTCGCCCGCAATCTCGAAGCGCGAGCGCGCATCGCTGATCTCGATGGCGCCGACCTCATTGCGGGTGACGTGGCCCAGCCGACAGATCAGCGGCAGCAGCCAGCGCGGCTCGGCGCGCTGCTTGTGGCCGACATTGACCTCGAACCACACCCCGCCCCTGAACGGTGCGCGGGCGGGCCTTGGCTCGCGCTGGTCACGGCCCTCACGCGGGCCGCGTGCAGGTTCGGGCGCACTCAAGAGCTCCTCAGCGGAGGGCAGCACGGCCTGTTTCGCCGCGAGGAACGCGGCTGCAATCTGTTCCGCGCTGAAGCGTTCGAGGAGCGCTTTTGCGCCCTCCATCAGCTCCGCGTCATGGTCTGCGGTCAGAGACGGATCGCTCATCAGGCGTTCGTGGTCCTTCGCGCGGATCGCATCCGCACTCGGCGGTTCGGTCCATTCGGCCTCGATACGGGCGAACTTCAGCAAGCGCATGGCGCGTCCG
This sequence comes from Glycocaulis sp., assembly GCA_022565665.1. Classification (GTDB taxonomy): domain Bacteria; phylum Pseudomonadota; class Alphaproteobacteria; order Caulobacterales; family Maricaulaceae; genus Glycocaulis. The sequence goes on along the minus strand of JAIUMI010000002.1, from coordinate 193,248 downwards.
CGCTGGGTCATCGGCACGATCAGGGCGGAGATGCCTTTCGCGCCGGCGCGGCCCGTACGGCCCGAGCGGTGCAGCAGGGTTTCGCCATTGGTCGGCAGGTCGGCATGGATGACGAGATCAAGGCCCGGCAGGTCGATACCGCGCGCCGCGACGTCCGTGGCCACGCACACCTTCGCCCGGCCATCGCGCAGGGCCTGAAGCGCATGGGTGCGTTCATTCTGGGTCAGTTCGCCCGACAGGGCGACGACCAGGAAGCCGCGATTGCGCAGGCGGCTCGTCAGCCGGTTCACCATCTCGCGCGTGGCGCAGAAGACCAGCGCGCGCGCCGCGTCATGGAAGCGCAGCGTGTTGATGATGGCGTTTTCCCGGTCACTGGGGGCCACCAGCAGGGCCTGATAGGCGATATCGGCGTGCTGGCCGCGCTCTGACACGGTGGACACGCGCACGGCGTTCTTCTGATAGCGCCGGGCAATCTCGGAGATGGCTTTGGAGACGGTGGCCGAGAAGAGCAGCGTGCGGCGCGAGGCGGGCGCGGCATCCAGAATGAATTCCAGATCCTCGCGGAAGCCGAAATCGAGCATTTCGTCAGCTTCGTCCAGCACCACGGCGCGAATCTCTGAGAGATCCAGCGCGCCGCGCTCGATATGATCGCGCAGGCGGCCGGGCGTGCCGACCACGATATGCGCGCCGCGCTCCAGCGCGCGGCGTTCGGCCCGCGCGTCCATGCCACCGACACAGGCCGCGATGCGGCCCGCCGCCTCGCCATAAAGCCAGATCAATTCGCGCTGTACCTGCAGGGCCAGCTCGCGCGTCGGCGCGACGACCAGCGCCAGCGGCAATTGTGCGTGGGGAAAGGTCTCCGCGCCATCGAGCACGGTCGGGGCGATGGCGATGCCGAAGGCGACCGTCTTGCCGGAGCCGGTCTGGGCGGAGACCAGAAGGTCCGCGCCATCGGCTTCAGGGGCGAGCACGGCCTCCTGCACTTCGGTGAGCTGCTCATAGCCCTTTTTCGCCAGGGCCCTTGCAAGGGCAGGCGCGATGGAAGCATGCAATGTCATGAGAGGTTCTAGTCCGGTAAAGTCAGGCGCACGGGGCAAGCGCCTTGCCCCGGCGGAAAGTGAAAGAAGGGCCATGGCGTCGGCCCCGTAGCGTGCCATCAGGGCACGTATCGGCGCGCTCCATAGCACTTATGGCGGGCTGTGGGAAATGCAGGCTGCTCAGCCATCGGCCCAAGTCCGCCATAACCGCCCGCCCCGCTTGACGGGCAACGCCCTGTCAGGTAACACCCGCGCTCCCGCGCTGGAGGGCACTCCCGCGCGCACGATATTCTTGAACGCGACTTACCAAAAGGGTGGAAGCCATGGCGCGCCGCTGCGAACTGACCGGTACCGGTCCGATGTCCGGGAACAATGTGTCCCACGCGAACAACAAGACCCGCCGGCGCTTCCTGCCGAACCTGATCGACGTGACACTGGCGTCTGAAACGCTGGGCCGCGCCTTCAAGTTCCGCATTGCCGCCAAGGCCCTGCGCAGCGTGGACCATGTCGGCGGTCTCGACCCGTTCCTGCTCAAAGCCCGCGACGAGAACCTCTCCTCCGGCGCGCTGAAGGTGAAGCGCGAGCTGAAAAAGGCGCAAGAGGAAGCGGCGGCTTAAGCCAGCGCGCTTTATGCCTACAAAATTAAACGCCCGCCTGATCAGGCGGGCGTTTTTTGTTTCTGGCGCAGATGGGTGCGGGCCCCGTGAGGCCTATTCGGCTGGCTGCCGCTGGACGGCATAAGGCAGGACAAACAGATAGATGCCGCTGGCGAGCAATAGAAATAATGGCAGCAAGGGCGAATAGGTGATCCATGTCGGAGGCTCGCCGACTATCGCCATCGCTGCGAAGTTCGCGATCACGGTGAAGGTGAAGACAACCGCCACCCAGCGGTGGCAGCGGCGTATGAACTGGCTGACCGTCATGTGGTTCTCCCTGACTGGTTCAATTTACCGAGAAGCTGTTCGAGCGTATCCAGGAAGCGGGGCCACCCGGCTTGGGCGCCTCCGAAATTGCGCGCCTGATCCTTGCGGAAGCCGGTCTGCTCCATACGCAGATGTGTGCCGCCCGGAACAGGGGTCAGGGTCCATGTCACAACGGTTTCCAGCTCGTGGCCGCCCCAGCTATAGGCGAGGGAACGCTGCGGTTCGACGGCAAGAACTTCGCATTCAATGGTGCCCCAGTCTTGCGTGAACCCGAAGCGGTGTCCGGGTTCGGCACGAAAATCAGTTTCCATCAGCCATTCGGCGATGAGGTGGTTTGTTGTCAGCGCCCGCCAGACCTTTTCTGGCGGATGAGGAAGGTTACGTTCCACGATGACGCTGCGGGTCTCTGTTTCGGGCGGTGTCACTGATCCATCCTGTTCAAAAGCATTTCCAACCGGTCAAGCCGCGTCTCCCAAACCCTCTTCAATCTGTTCCGTCCAATCGGCCAGCGGGTCCAGTGCACCCTGGCGGACGCTGTAATAGACCTCCCGCCCCTGGGCGCGGCCCGAAACGAGATCGGCGCTGGCAAGGACGCGCAAATGCTTCGACACGGCGGGCTGGGAGATGCCCGCGTGCCGCGTCAGCGCGCCGACAGTCAGTTCGCCCTCATGGCACAGGCGTTCAAAGATCGCCCGCCGCGTCGGGTCGGCGAGCGAACGAAAGAGCGGGTCGGGTGTCGTGGCCATAAAATCCATAACCGTTTGGCTATATGAATGCAGATCGATAACCATGGGGGAATGGGTTGTCAACTGCGCTTTGCCCCACACGGCCAAACAGCCTAGCTTGCTCCCGGACACGCTTCGGGAGGGCGAAATGATCCGCACCACCATACTCATGACAATCGCTCTGGCATGGCTTCTGGGGGGGTGTAACGGCGCGTCTGAAAACGGGGCAGCGGCCAGTGAGGCGGCGGAGCGCATCTTCACCGGCGGCACCATCCATACCGGGCTCGGCACGACAGTCGAGGCGGTAGCCGTGCGCGATGGCCGGATCGTCTATGCGGGCGATGCGGCAGGGCTGGCAGAGTTTACCGGCAGCGCTACCGAGACGGTTGATCTGGCTGGCGCGGCGATGTTTCCAGGCTTCACGGATTCTCATGCCCACCTCATCGGGATCGGCCAGCGCGAGCGCACGCTCAATCTCGAAGCCACCACCTCCATCACGGACCTGCAGGCGCGTGTGGCGGCCTATGCGCAGGCCAACACGCAAGGCGTGGTGTTCGGGCGCGGCTGGATCGAGACGCACTGGCCCGAAGAGCGTTTCCCTAACGCATCTGATCTCGATGCGGTGGTCTCTGACCGCCCTGTCATCCTGATCCGCGCCGATGGTCATGCGCTGGTCGCCAATACAGCCGCGATTGAGGCGGCGGGCGTCACTGATGACACGCCTGACCCCGATGGCGGGGCGATATTGCGCGATGAGGCGGGCCGGGCGACCGGCATGATCATCGACACGGCCATGGCCCCGTTCCGCGCGCTTCTGGGCGAACCAACAGAAGCAGAACGGGTGGAGATTTACGCCGCCGGTGCGCGCGTGATGGCGAGTTATGGCTGGACAGGCGTGCACGATATGAGCGTGCCCTACCGCGATGTGGCGATCCTGGAGCGCCTGGCAGAGGAAGGCCGTTTACCGCTGCGCGTCCATGTCTCGGCCAATCCGGGCGATTACGCGGATGTGGCCGCGAACGCCCCGCGCCAGCACGGGAGCGGGCGGGTCACCGCCCGCGCGGTGAAGCTCTATGCAGATGGCGCGCTCGGCTCGCGCGGCGCTGCGCTGATCGCGCCTTACGCTGATGATCCGCAGAACCGCGGCCTGATGCTGATGCAGGCAGAGGCCGCGGGCGCGATGATGGATGATGCCCTGCGTGACGGGGTGCAGCTTGCCATCCACGCCATTGGCGATCTGGGAAACCGGCTGGTGCTGGACTGGGTGGAGGCCGCTTACGCGCGAGTGCCGGTTGAGGATCGCGCGATTGCGGAGCCCCGCTGGCGCATCGAGCATACACAAGTTGTCAGCCCGTCTGACCTGCCGCGCATCGCAGAACTGGGGCTTATCGCCTCCATGCAGCCTTCGCATGCCATTGGTGATCTGCACTTTGCGCCTGCCCGCCTTGGCCTGCAGCGGCTTTCAGGGGCTTATGCGTGGCGGGATATTACGGACAGCGGCGCGGTGATCGCGGGCGGGTCCGACGCGCCCGTGGAGCGCGGGGAAGCGCGCATCGAGTTCTATGCGGCCACCGTCCGGCGCGACCTTGATGGCTTTGCCGATCCCGAAACCTGGCATCTCGAACAGGCACTCAGCCGCAATGAAGCGCTCGCGCTCTTCACCACGAATGCGGCCTGGGCCGCCTTCCGCGAGGGGGAGCTGGGTACGATCCAGCCGGGCATGCTCGCCGACTTCTCTGTCTTCGACATGGATCTGATGGCAGCAGAGGATCTCGACCTGCGCCATGCAAGGCCCGTGATGACCGTGATCGGCGGAGAAGTGGTCTGGAGGGGCGAGTAGAGACCTACCCTGCTTCCTGCTCGCCCATCATGGACTGCATGTAGCGCTCCTCGCCAATGCGTTCGATGAGCTCCAGCTGGGTCTCCAGGAAGTCGATATGCTCTTCCTCCGATTTCAGGATCACTTCGAGCAGGTCGCGCGAGCCGTAATCACGTACTTCCTCGCAATAGGCGATGGCTTCCTTGTATACCGGGTGCGCCTTCTGCTCGGCTTTCAGATCGCATTCGAGACACTCTTTCAGCGTCTCGCCGATCATCACCTTGCCCAAGTCCTGCACATTGGGCAGGCCTTCGAGGAAGAGAATCCGGTCGATGAGCATGTCGGCATGCTTCATCTCGTCGATGGATTCCTCATACTCGATCTTGGCGATCTTGTTGAAGCCCCAGTCCTTGAACATGCGCGCATGCAGGAAGTACTGGTTGACCGTGGTCAGCTCCAGTTTGAGCGCCTTGTTGAGGTGTTCGATAACGCCGCTATCGCCTTTCATCGCGCACAGTTCCTTCTTGCTGGCAGATTCACGCTGACAGCGAAGATAGGGTGTTCGGCGCTTAAGGCCAAGCCTTTGTTTTAATTGCGTTTGTTTCTAAGACGCGTTTGCAGCCTATTCGGCCGGTACGGCGGCGGGCAGAGCGGCGAGCGTGGGCATGGCCTGCTCGATCACGCTGGCCGCGTCCTCGAAGCAGCGCCCGCAGCGCGGCTTGGCGCCACAGGCCTTGAACGCGCTCGTCACGTCCTGCGCACCGCTCGCGGCGGCTTCGCGGAACTGGGAGCATTTCAGCGCATTGCAGATGCAGACATACATGGAAAAACAGGCGCTTCCTGTATCGGCTTCGGGCACGATGCGTTAATTGCGACGCATTTGCATGTGCAGATAGCCGCAAATGCGAATGATTGTCAATCACGCGGTGCAGAAAACTTGCCGCCCGGAAAACGCCTCTCTCTTGCGCGCCGCCCATCTTCATGTTGCAATGCAATAGATGTCCGGACAAAGACGGTTGAATAATCCGCATGTCCGGTTTCACGATCTATCCCGTCCGGATGGCAGACCCGGCCCCCATAAGTTCAAGGGGCAGGGGGGTTCCGCCCGGCGGGGCTTTGCGCGCCGGGCATGGGGCCCTTCGCGCCCGCTGAGATGGGGAGACGGCCATGCTCCGCTTTACCGGGCTGGACCAGCAATATCCTGACAAGCGCCCTGCCAAGGAGCGCCGCAAGGATTTTGACGAGATTTACGCCCCGTTCAGCGCCAAGGCTGGCGCGGATCAGGCCGAGCGCTGTTCCCAGTGCGGTGTGCCCTTCTGCCAGTCCGGCTGCCCCCTGCACAACGATATCCCTGACTGGCTGATGCTGGCCGCCGAAGGGCGCATGCAGGAGGCCTGGGAGCGTTCCAGTGCCACGTCCACCATGCCGGAAATCTGCGGGCGTATCTGCCCGCAGGACCGTTTGTGCGAAGGCGCCTGCGTGATCGAGCAGTCCGGCCATGGCGCGGTCACCATTGGCGCGGTGGAAACCCATATCACCGAGACCGCGTGGAAAGAGGGCTGGATCACGCCGATCCGCCCGAAACGCGATACCGGCTTCTCGGTAGGGGTGGTGGGTGCGGGTCCGGCAGGGCTGGCCGCAGCGGAGCGTTTGCGCGAGCAGGGCCATTCGGTGACCATTTATGACCGCTACGACCGGGCGGGCGGGCTGCTGGTCTATGGCATTCCGAACTTCAAGCTGGACAAGGCGGTCGTCACCCGGCGCACCGAGCGTCTGGAAAAGAGCGGCGTGGTCTTCAAGCTGAATACCGAGCTCGGCCGCGATGTGAGCCTTGAAGAACTGCGTGCACGCCACGACGCGGTGTTCCTCGCCATCGGCACTTACAAGGCACACCAGCTGACCTGCCCCGGCGGCGGCAGTGCAGGCCTCGTTCCGGCCATGGAATACCTCACCGCGTCGAACCGGCGCGGCTTTGACGAGACGCCCGAAGGCTTCGCCTCTGGCCGCCTCAATGCGAAAGACAGGCGCGTGATCGTCATTGGCGGCGGTGATACTGCGATGGATTGCGTGCGCACCGCCATACGGCAGGGCGCCAGCGCCGTTACCTGCCTTTACCGGCGTGACCGGGCCAACATGCCGGGCTCGGCCCGCGAGGTGGCCCATGCCGAAGAGGAAGGCGTGGTGTTTGAATGGCTCTCCGCGCCGGTTGCCGTGCTGGGCGATGCGCAAACGGTTAGGGGCGTGCGCGTGCAGCGCATGATGCTGGGTACCGCAGACGCTTCCGGCCGCCGCCGCCCCATGGCGATAGCCGGGTCTGAAAGCGACATGCCCGCCGATCTTGTGATCGCCGCACTGGGCTATGAGCCCGAAGATGTGGACAGCCTTACCGCTGGCGGCGGGCCGGTGCTGACCCCGCGCGGCACGGTGCGCGTCACCGAGCGCTGCCGCACCTCCCTGCCCGGCGTCTATGCGGGCGGCGACATTGTGCGCGGCGCGTCCCTGGTGGTCTGGGCCATAAAGGATGGCCAGGACGCCGCCGCCGTCATCCACGCTGATCTCATGGCCCGCATTGCAGCGGAACACGCGCCCGAGCTGGAGCCTGCCGAATGAGCGATATCACGCAATACCTGCAAGGCCGCCAGCGCCTGATCGAAGCAGGCAGCTATGATCCGGCGTCTGAGCGCGATGCGTGCGGCGTCGGCCTGATCGCGGCGATTGACGGCCAGCCCCGGCGCGAAGTGGTGGATCTCGCCATCCGCTCGCTGAAAGCCGTCTGGCATCGCGGCGCGGTCGACGCCGATGGCAAGACGGGCGACGGGGCGGGCATCCGTGTCGGCGTGCCGCAGGACTTCTTCAAGGAGCAGGTGGCGCGCACCGGCCATGTGCCGGGCGACGGGCCGGTGGCGGTCGGCATGGTCTTCCTGCCACGCACCGATTTTGCCGCGCAGGAGCGCGCCCGCACCATCGTGGAGACCGAAATCCTGCGCGCGGGCTTCCGGCTTTACGGCTGGCGCCAGACGCCAGTGGACCCGTCCTGCCTCGGCGAGAAGGCCAACGCCACAAGGCCCGCCATCGAACAGATCCTCTTTGACGAGCCGCGCGGGCGCAAGGCGCACATCCTTGACCGCCAGCTCTATATCGTGCGCCGCCGCATCGAGAAGCGCGCGCGCGAGGACAATCTGCCGGGCTTCTACATCGCGTCCCTCTCCACGCGCGACATCATCTACAAGGGCATGTTTCTGGCCGAAGCGATCGACCAGTTCTATCCTGATCTGAAAGATGAGCGCTTTGTCTCTTCCTTCGCGATCTTCCACCAGCGCTATTCGACCAACACCTTCCCGGAATGGAAGCTCGCCCAGCCCTTCCGCATGCTCGCCCATAATGGCGAGATCAATACGCTCAAGGGCAATATCAACTGGATGAGAAGCCATGAGATTCTCATGGCCTCCAAGGCGTTTGCCGATGCCGAAGACGTGGTCAAGCCGGTTATCCAGGCGGGCTCGTCGGACTCTGCCGCGCTTGATCAGGTGTTCGAGGTGCTGGTGCGCGCCGGGCGTTCCGCACCAATGGCCAAAGCCCTTCTGATCCCCGAAGCCTGGTCCAAGCGCGCGGACATCATGCCCGCCCGCTGGCGCGGGCTTTACGAGTATTGCAACTCGGTGATGGAGCCGTGGGACGGCCCTGCGGCCATTGCGGCCTGTGACGGGCGCTGGGCTATTGCGGGGCTGGATCGCAATGGCCTGCGGCCCCTGCGCTGGTGCCGGACGGGCGATGATCTGCTGATCGTCGGCTCTGAAACCGGCATGACGCCGCTCTCTGAAACCCGCGTGGTCGAGCGGGGCGCGCTGCAGCCGGGGCGCATGATCGCGGTCGATCTCGATACCGGCAGCTTCTACCGCGCCGAGGAGATACTCGATCACCTCGCCTCCAAGCACCCGTATGACGAATGGCTTTCCAACGTGCGTGATGTGGAAGCCGAGGTCGGCCCCGGCCCGGAAGTGCTGCTGTGGGATGAAGATATGCGCTCGCGCCGTCAGGCCGCGGCTGGGCTCACCATGGAAGACGTGGAGCTGATCCTCTCGCCCATGGCCGAGGACGCCAAGGAAGCCATCGGCTCCATGGGCGATGACAGCCCTGTGGCCGTGCTCTCCAACCACTATCGGCCCGTCTATCACTATTTCCGCCAGAACTTCTCGCAAGTCACCAACCCACCCGTCGACCCGCTCCGCGAAGGCCGGGTGATGAGCCTGAAAACCCGGTTCAAGAATCTGGGCAATATCCTCGCGACCGACGAAGCCCAGACCAATGTCTTCGTGCTCGACAGCCCGATCCTTACCAATGGCATGTATGAACGCCTGCGCGGCGTGCTGGGCGAGGGTGTGGCCGAGATTGATTGCACCTTCGCGGTGGAGAGCGCCACCGGCTCCGGCAAGGCGCTGCGCGAGGCGCTGGACCGTATACGCGCCGACGCCGCGAAGGCCGTCACCGAAGGCAAGGCCCAGCATCTGGTCCTCACCGATGAAGCTATCGGGCCGGATCGCTGCGCCGTGCCCATGGCGCTGGCGGTGGGCGCCGCCCACACCCACCTCACCCGAGAAGGCCTGCGCACCTATGTGTCGCTCAATGTGCGCGCCGCGGATGCCAGCGATGCCCATGCCTGCGCAGTGCTGATCGGACTCGGCGCGACCACGGTGAACCCTTATGTCGCGTTCGAAACGGTAACAGCGCGAACCCAGCGCGGCCTTGCCCAGCTCAGCCCCGAGAAGCGCGCCTTCAACATGAAGAAGGCGCTAGATGCCGGGCTGTTGAAGATCATGTCCAAGATGGGCATTGCCGTCATTTCCTCCTATCGCGGCGGATGCAATTTCGAGGTGCTTGGTCTCTCGCGCGCCGTGGCGAGCGAATATCTCGGCGGGGTGACCAGCCGCATTTCCGGTGTCGGCCTGTCCGGCCTTGAACAGAAGACGACTGAGCTGCATCGCTGGGCCTGGGGCCAGGAAGGCGCAGTGCGCCTGCCCGTGGGCGGCTTCTACCGCCAGCGCACCTCCGGCGAGGTGCATGCGGTGGAGGCCGAGAGCATCACTGCCCTGCAAAAAGCCGTGCGCGAGGAGGACTATGCCTCCTTCCGCCGCTTTGTGGAGCTGCAGCAGTCCAAGCCGCCCATCCAGCTGCGCGATCTGCTCGATATGCGCCCCCTGGGACCATCGCTTGATATTTCGGCCTGCGAGAGCGTGAACGAGCTGCGCCAGCGCTTCGTGACGCCCGGTATGAGCCTTGGCGCGCTGTCACCTGAAGCCCATGGCGCGCTGAATGTCGCCATGAACCGGATCGGGGCCAAATCCGTCTCCGGCGAGGGCGGGGAAGACCCGGCGCGCTATCTGCCCCTGCCCAATGGCGATAATATGAACTCGGCCGTGAAGCAGATCGCTTCGGGCCGGTTTGGCGTCACCGCCCAGTATCTCAATGAATGCCGCGAGATCGAGATCAAGGTGGCGCAAGGGGCCAAGCCCGGCGAGGGCGGGCAGTTACCCGGCTTCAAGGTGACCGGCTTTATCGCGAAAATGCGCCACGCGATTCCCGGTACCACGCTTATCTCACCTCCGCCGCACCACGATATCTATTCAATCGAAGATCTGGCCCAGCTCATCTATGATCTCAAACAGATCAACCCGGATGCGCGCGTGGCGGTGAAGCTCGTCAGTGCGGCCGGGGTCGGTGCAGTGGCCGCAGGCGTCGCCAAGGCCCATGCCGATGTGATCCTCATTTCGGGCAATGTGGGCGGCACGGGCGCGAGCCCGCAGACCTCCATCAAGTTTGCTGGCGCGCCGCTGGAGCTGGGCCTGTCTGAAGCCCATCAGGTACTGTCCCTCAACGGCCTGCGCGAGCGGGTCACCTTGCGCGCCGATGGCGGCATCCGTACCGGGCGCGATGTGGTGATCGCCGCCATGTTGGGCGCGGAGGAGTTCGGTATCGGCACGACGAGCCTGGTCGCGCTCGGCTGCCTGATGGTGCGCCAGTGCCACTCCAATACCTGTCCTGTGGGCATCTGCACGCAGGACGATGAGCTGAGGAAGCGCTTCACCGGCCTTGCAGATCATGTCGTCAACCTGATGACCTTCATCGCGAGGGATGCCCGCGAAATCCTCGCGAAGCTCGGTGCGGCTTCCATCGAAGACGTGATCGGACGGGCCGATCTGCTCGATCAGGTCAGCCGCGGCGCGGAGCATCTCGACGATCTCGATCTCAATCCGCTTCTGGTACGGGTCGACCCGCAAGGCCGGCCGCCGCGCTCCACACGGGCCCAGCGCAATGCGGTCGCGCCCAGCCTTGATGAGCAGATCCTCAAAGACGCCAGCGCCGTCTTCTCGCGGGGCGAGAAGATGCAGCTCGTCTATGATGTGCGCAATACCGACCGGGCAGTTGGCACGCGCGTCTCCTCGGCCATCGTGCGCAAGTTTGGCCCTGATGGACTGGAGGATGGCCAGCTGACCTTGCGGCTTAACGGCTCTGCCGGTCAGTCGCTGGGCGCCTTTGCAGCCAAAGGCTTGCGCATAGAGCTGGAAGGCGATGCCAATGATTATGTCGGCAAGGGCCTGTCCGGCGCGGTGATCGCCATCCGGCCCTTTGGCGGCTGTACGCGCGAAGCGCCCGGCGATGCCATTATCGGCAATACCGTGCTCTACGGGGCCACCTCCGGCGCGCTCTATGCGGCAGGGGCGGCAGGCCAGCGCTTTGCGGTGCGCAATTCCGGCGCGACGGTGGTCGTGGAAGGGTGCGGCGCCAATGGCTGTGAATACATGACCGGCGGCACGGCTGTGATTCTCGGCAAGGTGGGCGATAATTTCGCCGCCGGGATGACGGGCGGGGAAGCCTTCGTGCTGGATGAGGAGGAGCGGCTGGAGCCGCGCCTCAATGCCGAGACCGTGTTCGTCAGCGAGCTGTCCGGCGAGGCGGAAGAGCGCTGCCGGGCGCTGATCGAGACCCACCTCGCCGCCACAGGTTCACGCCACGCCGCTGCCATCCTCAATGACTGGGAGACACGCAAGCGCGCGATCGCCCATGTCCGCCCGCACGATGTCAGCTATGTGGAGGGCGGCCAGAGCCAGAAGGCCAAGGCTTGACGCATTACGTAATGCGTAATGTCATTGTCCCATGATCATTTCGTGGCGTGATCGCGAGGCCCGCATGTTTGCGGAAACCGGCACCGTGCCGCGAAAGGCGGGTTGGGCCTCTGTGTCACGTATCGCGGCGCGCAAGCTGGCTCAACTCAATGCCGCGACCGTACTGGACGATCTGAAGGCCCCGCCGGGAAACCGGCTGGAGGCGCTTAAGGGTGATCGCTCCGGCCAGCACTCCATCCGCATCAACGATCAATGGCGGATATGCTTCGTTTGGACCGGGAGTGGACCGGCCGAGGTTGAGATCGCGGTCTATCACTGATGCGAAGGAGACGTGACATGGATGATGCATACCGGCCCCTTCTGGGTCTTGATGTCCACCCGGGTGAAATCCTGAAGGAGGACTTCATGGCTCCTCTCGGCCTGTCGGCAGCGGCGCTGGCAGCGCGGCTTCACACGACACCGGCCAATGTGTCCCGGATCGTGAACGGCAAGCAGGCGGTATCGGCAGAGATGGCGCTGCGCCTTGCCCGCGTCTTTGGCACGACGCCCGGCTTCTGGCTGAATCTGCAATCCCAGTACGACATTGCCGCTTTGGGGAGCCGGTTTGCGGAGATCGAGCGCGAAGTACAGCCACTCGCGGGTTGAGCCTACCTCACGGGGCGGCCTGCATCCGCGCTGACAGCGCGCTTCAGCGCCGACAGGCCATCACCCGCCGCCTTCGGTTTGCGGGCGGGTGAAGCGGGTTCCCGCCGCAAAGTCCCGCGGCGGCTTTCTTCATCAAACAGGCTCGCCAGCTGGTCGGTCATCGCGCCAGCCAGCTGCTCCACATCGATAATGGTCACCGCCCGGCGGTAATAGCGCGTCACATCATGGCCGATGCCGATGGCTAGGAGCTCAACTTCCGAACGCGTTTCGATCATGCGGATCATCTCGCGCAGATGCTTTTCGAGATAGGCGGGCGAGTTGGCCGACTGCGTACCATCATCGACGGGCGCGCCATCGGAAATCACCATCAATATGCGGCGCTGTTCGGGCCGCGCCAGAAGCCGCTTCCACGCCCATTGCAGGGCCTCGCCGTCGATATTCTCCTTCAGGAGGCCATCGCGCAGCATCAGCCCCAGATTATTGCGCGTGCGCCGCCAGGGCGCGTCTGCGCCCTTGTAGATGATGTGCCTGAGATCATTGAGGCGACCGGGGTTTGGCGGCTTGCCGGCGGCCAGCCAGTCTTCCTTGGAGCGCCCGCCCTTCCAGGCGCGGGTAGTGAAGCCGAGAATCTCGGTCTTCACCCCGCAGCGCTCCAGCGTACGGGCAAGAATATCTGCGCAGGCCGCCGCCACGAGGATGGGCCGCCCGCGCATGGAGCCGGAATTGTCGATCAGCAGCGTGACGATGGTGTCGCGGAACTCGGTATCACGCTCCTGCTTGAAGGAGAGCGGCAGCATCGGGTCCATGATCACGCGCGGCAGGCGGGCGGGATCAAGTATCCCCTCCTCCTGATCGAACGCCCAGGACCGGTTCTGCTGGGCCATCAGCTTTCGCTGCAGCCGGTTGGCGAGCCGTCCAACGGCTCCCTCAAGGCCTTTCAGGTGCTGGTCGAGTGTGCGGCGCAGGCGCGCCAGCTCATCGCCATCGCACAGCGTGTCAGCCGAGATCACCTCATCGTGGCGGGTGGTGAACACCTTGTAGGCATTGGGATCATCGCCCTTCGGTGGCAGCCAGTTGGGCCGGGCCGCTTCCATGCTCTCACCCGGCTCATCGTCGGCATCGATACGGGTCTGGCTGTCCTCGGCGAAGGAGACATCCTCTTCATCAGCAGCGGTGCCGGAGGCGTCGGAGCGCTCCTGGCTGTCCTCGCCTTCCGAGCCCTCCTCATTATCGCTGTCGCCCTCGTCCTGAGGGTCTTCAAGGCCGGAATCTTCCGTATCCTGTTCCTCGTCCTCCTCCGCCTCGTCGCCCAGCTCTTCGGCCAGATCGAGATCGCGGATCACCTCGCGCAGGGCTTTTGCAAAGGCCTGCTGATCGCCTGCGCTCTGCGCCAGCGCATCCAGCGCCTTGCCGGCAGAGGCCTCGACACCCTCTCGCCAGACATCCATTACGCCTTTGGCGCTGTCAGGTGTGGGCTGGCCGGTAATGCGCTCGCGCACCAGCATGGAAATGGCTTCGGACAGGGGGGCGGCCTGCCGGTCCTCGCTATGCTGGAAGCCGGCGCGCATATAGCGCTCGTCCAGCATGGCCGAGATATTCTCGCCTACCCCTTTCATCGCGCGCGCGCCCAGCGCCTCGCAGCGCGCCTGCTCGGCCGCTTCAAAGATCTGGCGGGCCTGACCGCCGGGCGGCAGGGCTTTGGCGTGCGCGCCCGCGTCATGCAGGGCATGACGCAGCGCCACCGAGTCCGCCTTGCCGCGCAGGCGGGCCGCTTCGGCTGGGCCCGGCAGTTCGGACGGGGCGGGCAATATCGCCTTGTTTTCGGACAGATGCACGCCCTCGCCGGAGAATTTCACCTCCAGCTCCCGGTCACGTGCCAGCGCCCGCGTCACGGCGGAGAGCGCACGCTTGAACTGTTCGGCGGGTGTGTGGGCGGATGAGGTCATGTCAGCCTTTCCGGCTGCGCGCTATGCCGCCCGGCCGGGCACGTTTCCGGCTTTCACCGGGCTTTCGCTAAGCATTTCACCGAAAACACGCTGGTAGAACTCGGCGACGATGGGCCGCTCCAGCTCATCGCACTTGTTGATGAAGGTCAGGCGGAAGGCCGTACCGACATCGCCGAATATCGCCGCATTCTCCGCCCAGGTGAGCACGGTGCGCGGGCTCATCACGGTGGAAAGGTCGCCATTGATGAAGGCCTCGCGGGTGAGATCGGCCACTTTTACCATATCGGCGATCTGCGCCTTGCCCTCTTCGGTCTTGCCGAACTCGCCAAGCTTGGCTTCCACGATGGCGCGCTCGGTCTCGCCCGGCAGATAGTTCAGCGTCACCACCAGCGACCAGCGGTCCATCTGGCCCTGATTGATCTGCTGGGTACCGTGATAAAGTCCGGTCGTATCGCCAAGTCCCACCGTATTGGTGGTAGCGAACAGGCGGAAATGCGGGTGCGGGCGGATGACGCGCGTCTGGTCCAGCAGGGTGAGCGAGCCGGACGCCTCCAGCACGCGCTGGATGACGAACATCACATCGGGGCGGCCAGCATCATATTCATCGAAGAGAAGCGCCACGGGGCGCTGTACGGACCAGGGCAGGATGCCTTCCTGAAACTCGGTCACCTGCTGGCCGTCGCGCAGTACGATGGCATCCTTGCCCACCATGTCGATCCGGCTGACATGGCTGTCCAGATTGACCCGGATCATCGGCCAGTTGAGACGCGCGGCCACCTGTTCGATATGGGTGGATTTGCCGGTGCCGTGATAGCCCTGGATCATCACACGCCGGTTGAAGGCAAACCCGGCAAGGATCGCACGCGTGGTCGCCTCGTCGAACACATAGGTCGGATCAATCACGGGCACATGGCTGTCACGCTCGGAAAAAGCGGGCACCTCAAAGCCGGGATCAAAGCCGAAAAGGGCCTTGCAATCGGCTGTGGTATCAGGCTGGGCAGCGATGAGCGTGTCGGTCATGTCGGTCCGGTCAATTCGTGAAGATGTGGCGTTACAAACCGTAACTAGCGCGCATGCGCAGCATTGGCCAGCGGGGGCCATCAGGGCAAGGCTTTATGCCATCCCTGCGCTTTTCAGGATCTGGTAGCTGGCCACCACGCGCTGCAGGGCTTCCTCGCGGGATCTGTCCCCGCCATTGGCATCAGGGTGATAGGCCCGCACCAGCTCGGCATAGCGCTTCCTCACATCACCCTTGCTGGCCGTGGCTTCCAGACCCAGCGTATCGAGCGCCTTTTGCTGCAGGCGACCCATTTGGGGGCCCTTGGGCGCGGCTGTGCCATTGGCGTGACCGGGAGGCGGGCGCTCGCCAAACAGGGTGAACGGATCAATGAAGGCGGACTGCCAGTCCGTGCTCGCCTTCTGGGCCTTGGCTCTGGCGGTGCCGCCAGCCCGGAAATTCCAGGTCGGTCGGTGGCCCCAGGCCGCGCTCCGGGCATAGGCCTGCGCCGCGCCTTCGCTCATGCCTTCGAAGAAATTCCAGCTCTTATTGTATTCGGCGGCGTGCTTCTGGCAGAAATGATAATGCTCGTTCAGCCGGTCCGGCGCCTTGGGGGCCTTGGCGGTGGCGTGCTCCTGACAGCGCGGATACTCGCACAAAGTCACTTCCTCGGCCGGCTTGCCACCGGGCGGGCGAATGCGGATATCCTTGAACCGCGGACGGTATTTGAAGCCGGTGTCCATGGGGCTTAAGTATGGGGTGCAGCCCGTTAGCGGGCAATGAAGGAGTGGAGCGAAATGGCAGAGATGCGCCGCGTGATCGAGGACAAGCTGAAAGCCGCGCTTCAACCCCTTGAACTGACCATCATTGATGACAGCGCCGCCCATGCCGGTCACGCAGGATCACGACCCGGCGGCGAGAGCCATTTCACCGTCGATATCGTGTCAGAGGCCTTCGCAGGCCAGAGCCGTATCGCGCGCCATCGCCTCGTCAATCAGGCTTTGGCAGAGGAGCTGACCGGCCCCATCCATGCGCTGGTGATACGGGCGAAAGCGCCGGGGGAGTAGGCCGCGAACCATTAGTTGAAACCCCGGCCGGAGCGCGAGCGTAGAGCCGGGGCCTCTCGCAGGTTAACCTGCAACAGGTCCCGGATGGCGGCTGCGCCGCCTCCGGGATTTCAGATCATCAAAGCCCCATCTGCTTCACGGCGAGATCGCGCATGATCTCTTCCGACCCGCCGCCAATCGCCATCACCTTGACCTCGCGGTAGATGCGCTCGATGGCCTGCCCGCGTAAGTATCCCGCCCCGCCGAGTATCTGCATCGCCTCGCTGGCGCAGAACTCGGCCGTGGTGGATGCCAGGACCTTCACCTTGGCGAGCTCGGCGGCGGGCATCTCGCCCTCATTGACCGCCCAGGCGATGGATCGCAAGTAAGCCTCCAGCGCGTCGATGCGCATGCTCATATCGGCGATCTTGTGGCGGATGACCTGATGCCTGATCAGCGGCTTGCCGAAGGTCTCGCGTTCCTTCGCCCAGCTGACCGCATCGTCAAGGCAGCGCCTGGCCATGCCAAGGCACCCGGAAGCCAGCGCGAGGCGCTCATAATTGAAGTTTTCCAGAATCGCGAGGAGGCACAGGCCCTCTTCACCCAGCTGGTTGCCCGCCGGCACATAACAATCATCGAAATGGAGCGTGGCGGTGTCAGACGCCCACCAGCCCATCTTGTTGTTTATCGCCGTACGGCTGAAGCCTTCGCTTCCGGCCTCGACCAGAAAGAGCGAGATGCCGCCAAAGCCCTCGCCGCCCGTGCGCGCGCCGACGACAAACCAGCGCGCCTTCATGCCGCCGGTGATGAAGGTTTTTTCGCCTGAAATGCGCCAGCCATCACCGTCTTTCACAGCGCGGGTCTTCATGCGAGACAGGTCAGACCCGCCGGACGGCTCGGTCATGGCGAGCGCCCCGCCTTCGCGGCCCGAAATGATTTCCGGCAGGACGGCGCGTTTGATCTCTTCAGACGCCAGCTTCGCAATCGGGCCGGTCATGATATTGCGGCAGCCGAGCGAGGCATTGACCCCGCCTGCGCCGGTATAGGCGAGCGTCACGCCGCTATCCATGCGCATGAAGGCATCGTCAAACCCCAGCCCGCCATAGGCCTCGTCAATGCCAAAGCCGAACAGGCCCAGCGCGCCGGCTTTCGCGTGCAGTTCCCAGGGAAAATCGCCCGCCTCGTCCCAGTCGTTCGCGTACGGCGCGATCTCGCGCGCTACGAAGGCCTCCACAGATTCCCGGAAGGCCTTGCGCTCTGGCGTATCGAACGGGTTTTGCATCAGGCCTTCACGATACCCTTGTTCAGGAGCAGCTCGGCGATCTGGACGGCGTTGAGTGCCGCACCTTTCCTCAGATTATCCGAGACGATCCACAGGGCGAGGCCGTTCTCGACCGTCGGGTCTTCGCGCACCCGGCTCACAAAGGTCGCAAACTCGCCGACGCACTCCACAGGGGTGACAAAGGCCGGCTCTTCCTCGTCCGCGCGGTCGATCAGCATGATACCGGGCGCTTCGCGCAAGATAGAGCGGGCCTTCTTCGCGCTGATGGCGTTCTCAAACTCGATATGGGCCGCCACGCAATGGCCGACAAAGACCGGTACACGCGCGCAGGTGGCGAAGAGCTTGATCTTGGGGTCGAGTATTTTCTTGGTCTCGACCACCATCTTCCACTCTTCCTTGGTCGAGCCGTCTTCCATGAAGACGTCGATCTTGGGAATGACGTTGAAGGCGATCTGCTTGATGAAGACCTGCGGCTCTATGGGGTCATTCACATAGATGGCGCGGGTCTGCTTCCACAGCTCATCCATTGGGGCGGTGCCTCCCCCGGAGACGGACTGGTAGGTGGCGACCGATACGCGGTTGATGACGGCTGCATCATGCAGGGGTTTCAGGGCCACCACAGTCTGGATGGTGGAGCAGTTCGGATTGGCGATAATGCCCTTGCCTATGCCGCCATCGAGCGCATCGGCATTCACCTCCGGCACGATGAGGGGCACATCCGGGTCCATCCGCCAGGCAGAGGAATTGTCGACCACGATGGCCCCGGCCTTGGCGATTTTCGGGGACCATTCCTTGGAGACATCCCCGCCCGCGCTCATCAGGACGAGATCGACGGTTGAAAAGTCGAACGTCTCCAGATCCTTGCATTTCAGGGTCTTGTCGCCATAGCTCAGCTCGGTGCCGACCGAGCGGCGCGAGGCGAGGGCATGAACCTCGCCAGCCGGGAACAGGCGCTCGGCCAGAATGGTGAGCATTTCCTTGCCCACCGCGCCGGTTGCGCCAACGACTGCGATATTGAGTGCCATGGGGAATGGTTCCTGAAAGAGCGTGTCTCCCCCGCGAGCGGGGGAGGAAAAAGCTAGGCGAGACCCGGATCAATATCCTTGCAGGCCTTTACAAGGCCTTTCACGGCCTCGACCGAGTGATCGAACATGGCCTGCTCGTCCTTGTTCAGGCTGATCTCGACCACCTTCTCCGCGCCGCCCGCGCCGATCACGACCGGCACGCCGACATACATGTCCTTCACTCCGAACTGGCCGGTGAGGTGCACCGCGCAGGGCAGGACGCGCTTTTTATCATTGAGATAGGATTTGGCCATGGCAATCGCGCTTTCGGCAGGCGCGTAGAAGGCCGAACCATTGCCCAGAAGCTGGACGATCTCGCCGCCGCCAGAACGGGTGCGGTCGACAATGGCGTCGATCTTCTCCTGCGTGGTCCAGCCCATCGCGATCATGTCCGGCACAGGAATGCCCGCCACGGTGGAATAGCGCGTCAGCGGCACCATGGTGTCGCCATGCCCGCCCATCACGAAGGCGGTGACGTCTTCGACCGACACGCCAAACTCTTCAGCCAGGAACCAGCGGAAACGGGCCGAATCCAGCACGCCAGCCATGCCGACCACCTTGTTGTGGGGCAGGCCGGAGAACTCGCGCAGCGCCCACACCATCGCATCCAGCGGATTAGTGATGCAGATCACAAAGGCGTTCGGGGCGTGTTTCCTGATGCCCTCGCCGACGGCTTTCATGACTTTCAGATTGATGCCCAGAAGGTCATCGCGGCTCATGCCGGGCTTGCGCGGCACGCCTGCGGTGACGATGCACACATCCGCGCCCTTGATCGGCGAGTAATTCTCCACCGAACCGCCGGAGAGATGGCTGTCCTTGCCGAAAACGGGGCTCGCTTCAGCGATATCGAGCGCCTTGCCCTTGGCGGTGCCTTCAGCCAGGTCCATCAGGACGACATCGCCCAGCTCCTCGCGCGCGGCGATATGGGCAAGCGTGCCGCCGATCATGCCGGCACCGATAAGGGCAATCTTCTTGCGGGCCATGGGCCTCTCCTTGGCTAGTTGGGGCGCCGTGCGAAGGAACGTGCTGCGGCGCAAAATATGACGCGTCGCTGTCTAGCGCCAAGCGAAGCGCTCTGCAATGTCCGCACGCCGCGACTTGTCCGGACAAGTGCGGATTCGCGCTCCCAAAAAATTATTGTTTTACAGAAAGATTTTTCTGTTATACAAAATCCCCGTTATGTCGGGCAGGGAGAGCGCCAGATGAAAATACGTTGGGATTCTATGCTTTATGTTGTCAGCCTGCTGTCGCTGGCGCTTCTGATCATCCATGCGGGCCGCGCGTGGGTGGAGTTCCTCGCTGAGGGTCCGCTGGGCGCGGACGGTGCGCTCGGCTATCTCAATGCCGGGCTGACAGGACTTGTCCACATCATGCCCTTCCTCTTCCTGCTCCCCGGTCTGGTGGCTCTGGTGCGGCTTGGCGGACATTACCGGCGCGGTGAGGTGTTCACCCGGCGCAATGCCGGTCTGATCGAGCAGTTCGGCAGTGCACTCGTGCTGGCCGCGGGCGCCTTTGTCATCTTCCGCCCGACCCTGCTGGACTGGATTGGCGGCGTGGATCGCGGGTTCGCCGTGCAGCTCAATGAGGCTCCGGTCGCGCTTTTCTGTGCGGGCGTGTTCGTCTTCGTGATGTCGCGCGTGATGGGCGATGCGGTCACCCTGAAAGAAGACAGCGACAGCATTGTGTGATGAGCGAGACCCCGGACATTCCCGAGATCGTCGTGACGCTGGACGTCATGCTGGCCCGGCGCAAGATGAAGGCCAAGGATCTGGCCGCCTTTGTCGGCATTACCGAGGCCAATCTGTCGCTCCTGCGGTCAGGCAAGGTAAAGGGCGTGCGCTTTGAAACGCTGGCGCGCATCTGCACCGCGCTGGACTGCCGGCCGGGGGATATTCTCGATATTGATGTGCCCGCTCTGGCTGCGGATCATCCGGCGCCGTAGATCTGCTCAAACCCGCCCTGTGCCCTGCGCAAGGCGGCGGGTGTGACCGCCTCATAGCGCTGGAAATCACGGGTCATATGGGCCTGATCGGCATAACCGGCCTCCAGCGCGATCTCCGCGAGCGGCAGAATACCGGAGATCACCTGCGCGCGGGCGCGCTGGAACCGGCAGATGCGCAGCCACCCGCCCGGTGTCAGGCCGGACGCGGCGCTGAACTGGCGCTCGAAGGTGCGCCGGGTGGCACCGCTCGCATCGGCGAGTGAATGGGCATCCGGGACGGGCCCGGCGGGCTCTGCGAGCATCAGGGCTGTCAGGCCGCGCGCGGGCGGGCGGTCCAGCCCTGCGGCATGGCGGAGCAGGAGCTGGAAGGCCGCGCCAGCAAACGCATCCAGCGTCTCAGCCTGACGGGCCACGTCCTCCAGCCTTGCGCCGGTATCGCCCAGTGCGTCACGAAGCTGGACCGCCATCCCTGTCATGGCGCGCGCATCCCGGGTCAGCATCCCGATGCCCCAGGGAGTCAAGCGCACCGCGCGCATATTAAGTCCCGCCTGCCGCTGCAGGATGAGAGCCCGGTCCAGCGGACCGTAGAGGAAGGCGTCCGGCTGTGTGGCAAAGCCGCCCCCCTTCCGCGCGGCAGGTGGCGCGCCCAGATGGATAATGATCTCGCACCGGCCATCCGGGGCTATCGTCTCCACCACCGGGCCATCTCCCGGCAGGCATAGCGACCATACCCCTTCCGCGATCATCGCAGCGGGTCCGGTTGCGGGGATGAAGCGGAAGGCGGGTTGTCCATCCATGTCGCAAACATTCAAGACCTGTGCGCTTGCACCTGTCCATGATGGAGGCTCACAGTGACGTCAATTTCATGAAGGAAATCCGCCCATGAGCGCTACGACGCTTGCCCTTTGTCTTGCCCTTGCCATTCCGGCTGCCCCGGCATTTGCCGATGAACCTGATTTTTCCTGGCTCGCCGGTCACTGGCGCAGCGAGAGCAATGGCCGCGTTTCCGAGGAGGTCTGGATGGCCCCCGAAGGCGGTCTGATGACTGGGATGGGCCGTACCCAGCGCGATGGGCGGGCCGTCAGCTTCGAGTTTCTCTATATCGCAACCGGAGAGGACGCGGCCTATTTCGCCCAGCCCGGCGGCCGCCCGGCCGTCCGCTTCGGCCTTGTGTCACAGGACGGCGAAAGCGCGGTGTTCGAGAACCCGGAGCATGATTTTCCCCAGCGCATCGAATACGTCCGCGACGGCGACAGTTTAAACGCGACCATTTCGACGCTGGACCGCGAACGCCAGTTCAGCTGGAGCTGGACCCGTCAGGACTAGACAACAAGCAAAGACCGCTCCGGCTTTCCGGAGCGGTCTTTCACTCACTTTTCAGAAGCCTGCCGCCTAGTGACCATACCAGTGGTCGAAGGAGATATTGCGCAAGCGCTCGCCATTGAGCTCTGCGCCGCCTGTCAGAGCCGGAATACCGGTAGAGCCTTCGACCGGCCCTTGAATCTGTTCGGGATCGAGCGTGCCATAGACATAGATATCGCCGATCTCGTCATGGCTGGCCTCGAACTCGAAGCTTGTCTCGCCGATATGGAAGCGATCCGCCCGGACGCGCCGGAATTCGGACGGGTACTCAAACCCTTCCTCGGTGGTGAGCATTTCCGAATCGGCATGCATGAACTCGATCCAGACCGGGACGAGATCGCGGTCCTGCCCGCTCTCCTCGAACACCTCGAACTGGCTGGCATGGCCGATATGAATATGGCGCAGCACCCACTCGCCGGTCTGGATAAGGGCATTCGGCATGTAATAGCCGTGATAATCGGTCCCGGCGGAGTTGATGAAGCGGCCGGGCGCTTCCTCGTCCGGCGCGGCCTCTTCCTCGAAGAACTCCTCCACCGGTTCATCGAGGACGTCCTCGAAGTCTTCGGCGATGAAGCCGTTTTCGTCCTCGTCCACCGCGTCGGCGGCGTCTTCAGCCTCATCCGGCGCCGGTGCGGCCCCGCCAATACCCAGATATGTGTCAGCGCCCCACAGCGCCGCCAATGACAGTCCACCGGCCAGAATGGCCGCGATGATTACCCGCATCCTATTTCCCCCTCAGCACGCGAAAACATGGCCCGGCAGACCCTGTCCTGCCGGTTCAGCGCGCCCAAGGTTACACAAAATTTACTTTTCAGGCGAGGCCAATCGCCGCTCGGCGGCCAGATATTCAAGGCTGCGCATCTCCATCAGGCGCGAGGCGGTGCGCTCAAACTCGAACGCGCCATCGCCCGCTGGGTATAGGCCGGAAGGCTCGGCTTCGGCGCTCATGACCAGCTTGGCGCGGGTATCGTAAAGCGCGTCGATGAGGGTGACGAAGCGGGCGGCCTCGTCGCGCTTTCGCGGGCTCATCACCGGCACATGGTCGATGAGGAGGGTGTGGAAGGTTTCGGCCAGCATCAGATAGTCTGCCGCCCCCAGCGGCCGTGCGCACAGCTCGGCAAAGCTGAAACGGGCGACGCCCGCCGCCTCGCGCGAAACCCCCACTGTACGGCCCTGAATGGTGAGCGTGCAGCTTTGCGGACGTGCGCCCAGCGTCAGCCGGGCAAAAGCCGCATCCATTGCGGCATCCGCTTCTGCATCCAGCGGCGTGTAATAGACCGGCGCGGCAGACAGGCGCTCCAGCCGGTAATCACGCCCGCTATCCAGGCGCATCACGTCCAGTTTTGCCTCGATCATGGCGATGAAGGGCAGAAAAAGCTGGCGGTTGAGCCCGTCTTTATAAAGCTCTGACGGGTGGCGATTGGAGGTGGCGATGACGACCACACCCTTCTCGAACAGGCGCTCGAACAGACGGCCAAGGATCATCGCATCGGCGACATTGGTCACCTGCAGCTCATCAAAGCATAAAAGCCGTGTCTCGCCCGCGATTCCGTCGGCCACGGCGATCAGGGGCTCGCCCTTCTTCATCTCGCGTTCGCGGGCAATGCGGGCGTGCACATCCTGCATGAAGGAGTGGAAATGGGTGCGCCGCTTGGCCTTGAGGTTCACCGCGTCGTGAAACAGGTCCATCAGGAGCGATTTGCCTGTGCCGACCCCGCCCCAGAGATAGAGCCCCTTGGGCGGCGGGCTCGATTTGCGGAACAGGCCGGACTTGCCGCCCTTCCAGCCCTCAATGTCCTCGATCAGCGTGTCGAGATAGAGCGCGATGGCGCGCTGGCCGCCATCTTCGGTCAGGCGGCCCTCGGCAATGCCCTCTTCCAGCGCCCGTGACGGCTTCACGGGGCAGCTCTCGTCAGCAGGGCGGCCAGTGCCGCTCCGGCCAGGCCGAAGGCGATCAGGGCGGCGGCAATCAGGTGAAGCGGGCGGCGGATCTCACGCATGGGATGGCGGTGTAGCGCGCGTCAGCGGGAGATGCAAAGCGCGAGGGCCTAGCGGGCAGGTTAGCGGGCAAGCTCCGGGCTCTTCGCGCCGCGAAGAAGGCCTTCCGTGCTGATATCCTCATCCAGCAACGGCCAGTGCAGACCATATCCGCCACCGCTGATCTCAAAGGCCTGCCGCTCTGCCTCGCTGGCATTGAACAGGCGCGGAAACCACGCCAGCGGTGCGCTGATCGACCGGCCATCGGCTAGATCTACAGCCAAGAATTCGCCCTCTATCCGGGCGGCGGCAATACGGATATCGGTTTCAATGGCCAAAGAAGTCATGCCAACTCTCCAGAAGCGCGTCCCGGTGCGCCGTCACATGTTTTAGCACAGCCGACAGTTCGGGACCACGAAACCCGATATTGCGGGCGAGTCCAACCGGGGTGAGCCATATCTTGGCCGTCGCGCCCGCCTTGTCCACGTGAACGTGCGGCGGTTCGTCGGGCTCATGGCTGTGGAAATAGAATCTGTAGCCATCAATGCGCAGAACCGTGGGCATGGGTCACGGCAACCGGCGGGGGCTGTTTGGCCAAGTTGATCTTGATCCCCTCCTCCAACCGGCCATGATGGCCGGTTGGAGGAGGGGATGAGCCTGACGGACAAGGAAAAGGCCGTGCTGGCCAAGGCAGGTTTCAGCGGCGGTGTCATTCGGGCGGCCGATGACGAGGCCGGGCGGTTTGTGTCCCTGCCTCTGCGGCGGCTGTTCTCCGGCATGTGGTTCCAGATCGGCTTTGGCGCGGCCGTGGCGCTGGCGGGCGTGCTGTTCGGGACACGGGGTTCAGGCAGCGGTTTCTTCGGCGCGATGGCTACCGGTCTGGTGGTGGTCTTCCCTCTGCTGCTGGTGGCGACCATGGCCTGGCTGTCGGCCCGCCAGCTGCGCCATGAAAGTCCGGAGCGCTGGGCGGCGCGCGAACTGGTTCTGCGCGTGGCGGGAGGCGGGGAAGCGGCGCTGGAAAAGCTCAAGCGCATGGCGGGCCGGGCCGCTGCGGCCCGTAGCACCTACCGGGCGCTGCGCCTGATTGCCGACGGCGAAAGCAAGTCAGGTCAACCCGGCAAGCCGGACTGGACGGCCCGCGCCATCATCGCCGGGCTGATCGTGGTGCCGCTTCTGCTGGTTTTTGCCGTCCCGCTCATCCTGTCGCGGTTCGGGTCCTAAGCCATCAACCGCTCCAGCGCGCGGCGCCAGTCTTCCGGCAGGGGTTTGGGCCGCCGGGTCTGCCGGTCCACATAGACATGGGTGAAAAAGCCCTGGGCAATCGCCTCCTCGCCGCCTGCGTGGAAGATGGCGATCTCGTAGCGCACCGAGGAATTGCCGAGCTTTGACACCCTGATGCCGGCTTCCAGCGTATCAGGGAAGGCGGCCGGGGCGTGATAGCGGCAGCCGGTTTCCACCACCAGGCCAATCGGATCGCCGCCCGCAATGTCGAGCAGGCCTGCCTTGACCAGCCAGCGGTTCACCGCAGTGTCGAAATAGGCGTAATAGGTGACATTGTTGATATGGCCGTAAATGTCATTATCGGCCCAGCGCGTCTCGATCGGCTCGAGCGCGGGAAAAGCCGAGCGCCGGGCCGGTGGTTCGCGCCCGCTCACAGGATTTCCTCATACATGGCCACGATATCGTCATAGCCCATGGGCCGGGGATTATTGGGTAGAAGCCGGTCATTGGCCGCCACGTCTTCTGCCATGGCCGGGATATCATTATGGCTGATCCCCAGCTGGGAGAGACGCCGCTCAATCCCCACCGCATCGGCAATGCGCTCCATTTCCGCGATCAGGGCAGAAGAGCTGGCTTTCAGGCCGATATGGGCCGCAATCTCGCTATAAAGGGCCTCAGCAGTATTGGCGTTGAAACGCAGAACCGGGGGCAGGACGACCGAGTTGGACAGCCCGTGCGGCACGTGAAACATGCCCCCCAGCGGATAGGCCATGGCGTGCACCCCGCCGACAGGCGAGTTGGAGAAGGCCTGGCCCGCCAGCATGGCGCCCAGCAGCATGTCGGCCCGGCCTTTGCGGTCCGATCCGTCCTGGCAGACCCGCTCCAGCGCGCCGTGCAGCTTCTTCATCGCGGCGAGCGCGAGCGCGTCGGACACAGGGTTCTTGAAGCGCTTGCCGGTATAGGCCTCGATGGCGTGGACCATCGCATCAATGCCGGTCGCCGCCGTGATATGGCGCGGCAGGCCAAGCGTCAGATCAGCATCAAGGATCGCCATATCGGCATAAAGCGGAGCAGCGGCAATCCCGCGCTTGGAGGTCGCGCCGGTGGTGATGACCGCAACGCTCGTCACCTCCGAGCCGGTACCGGCCGTGGTGGGGATGAGGACAAGCGGCAGGCGCGGACCGGCCGCCTTGTCCATGCCGTACATGTCAGCGAGCTCTTGCGGGCCGCCGAGCAGCAGGGCGACGACTTTGGCCGTATCCATCGGGCTGCCGCCGCCAAAGCCGATCACCGCTTCTGCGCCAAAGGCGCGGCCCTCCTCCACCGCTTCAAAGAGGACGCTTTCAGGCGGGTCTGCAACCACCTTGTCATAAACATGGACCGCATAACCATCCGCCTGCAGCCCGTTGAGGGCAGCGTTCAGAAGTCCTAGCCCCATCACCCCCTTGTCGGTGATGACCAGCAGGCGTTTTGCGCACTTCAGGGCGGGGGTTGCATGACGGGCGAGCTGGGCTGCCGCGCCCGGCGCGGAGACGATATGGGGAACGGTACGGAACTGAAATGCGTGCATGAGCGGTGATCCTTCCTCTCCCGGCCGGGACAGGAAGGCTGGCCGCTCGAAACGCGAAATTCAAGCCTTGAGTATGCTGATGCTCTCTCAGGCCACGCCGATGCGCGGCGGGCCGCCATGCTCGGCTTCGGACGGGCCGAAAGCCCGGTCGAGAAGCTGTGTGGAGTCCTGCGCCAGATCGATGGCCGCGGTCAGATGCTCCAGTATCTTCACATTGTTGTTCATCACGTGCAGCGCTTCGGGGCGCACATCGTCGGAGATCTTGGTGCAGCGGATCAGCACGTCGGCGCGGATCTCCATGAGGATATCCTCCAGCCTGCGGCCGCCGGGATTGGACTCAGACTTCAGGAAGCGTGTCATTGCCACGTCCTTTCTTGCCAGTTGAACCCCTATCATGGCACGCCATGAGTCATTTTTCGGTAAACGCGAAACCAGCAAGGAGAAACGCATGGCCCCCCAGAAGATCGGCGCGGACGCGGCCCTGAAGCAAGTGACCGGCTGGAGCAAGCTGGAAGGCGGGCGCGATGCCATCACCCGCACGCTCAAATTCGCCGATTTCAACACTGCCTTCGGCTTCATGAGCCGGGTGGCGCTGAAGGCCGAGACGATGAACCATCACCCGGAATGGTTCAATGTTTACAACAAGGTCGAGATCGTACTGACCACGCATGACTGCGACGGGGTGAGCGCGCTCGACGTCGAGATGGCACGTTTCATCAACGAAGCGGCTTCCGCGTGACGGCCTGATTGGTTAACCTTGCATTAACCATGTCCGGGCGGGCCCGCGGGTCCGTGAAGGGGGCGTGGGCCGAAAGGACAGGGAGATATCAGACATGCTGACCATGCTTGCCGCGAGCCTGGCACTTGCCGGAGCCGATGATCACACCTCAGTCGACGCGCTGATCGAACACGCCCTGCGCGTGGAGGGTGGCGGTGTGACCTATACCGTCATACTTGATGCGGACGGGACCTATTCCAGCGATGTGGGCATTTCCGGCACCTGGGAGGTCCAAGGCGATGAGCTGTGTACCAGCCGCGCTACCGGTGAGACTAACTGCCAGCCCATCCAGGAGGGCCTTGCGCTCGGCGATAGCTGGGAAGGGGAGAACGCGGCCGGCGAGACCGTGACCTTTACCATCGTGCCGCGCGAATAAATATAGACATAATATGGCGGGTCATCTGCGGGCGCCTCAGCGCTCGTGGATGATCACCATGGACAGCAGTACCTCCGCACCGGTTTCTCCCAGTACCGAATCCGTTGCCCGCTGTAAAAGAGCGGTTATCCGCTCGATATCAGGCACGTCTCCGCGCCGGTATACCAGCCCTGCATAGGTGGAAATCGCCGTCGTATACGCATCGCGCAGGCGCGCCTTGCGTTCATCGGCCCGTGCCCGCAGCCGTGCCTCGGGCACGTCCAGCGACATCTCCACATGCAATATGCCTGACACGCCCGATCCGTAATGGACCGCCGTGATCAACGGCTCCATCTGCACATAGCTGGTGGCCGAGCTGATCGGGCGGCCAGCCCCTTCGCTACGCGCCGGTTCGGCCGGCGGGGGCGCGGCGTGGGCCGCGCCGCAGACGATCAGCGCCAGTGCAAGGGGAAGGACGATCTGTTTCATGCCCGCGATCATGGCATGACGGGCGTAAATAATCGGTTCCGGCCGAGAAGCCGGTGGAGCAGGCAGTGCCTGCGGCCGGCCGGCCCTAGCTGAAATCAGCCGCCACGCGGCTCATGGACGGTTCCAGCCGCGCCGCGCGCGCATAGATGTCGCGGGCGGCAGACAGATTGCCGGCAGCCCGGTACGCATAGGCCAGCGACATCAATATGTTGGCATTGTCCGGATCTGAGGCCAGCGCCAGCTCAAAAGCATGGGTGGCTGACCGGTTCATTCCCAGACGCACCATATAGAGCCCTTGCTGATAGCGGCGGAAGGGCACGTCTTCTGCCGTCACCGCCTGGTCGATCTGGGCCAGCGCTTCGCGGTAACGCCCGGAAGAGGCGGCATGGTGGGCGCGTTCATCATGGTAGATGGCGGCATAGCGCGGGGCGAGCGCGCGCGGCTCGACACCGTCAAGGCCGCGGCGGGCTTCACTGCCAAACCCGGCTAGGCGGGCACCGCGCGCTGCCATCAGCCGGTCGCGGGTCTCGCCAGACAGCTGCGCTGCATCCGACCAGCTGGCATGCACGCCCTGCCAGTCACCATAGGCTTCAGCCTGATAGCCATAGCTGCGCAATGCAAAGAGCTGCTCATCAATCGTGAGGGTATGACGCTGGGGCAGCACCTGCTGCAGCGCCTCCACGGCGCGCGCATGATCGCCCGCCTCAATGGCGCAGGTTGCCGCGGCCAGCCAGTCACGCGCATCACCGCCATTGCGGCCAAGCTGGGTGAAGGCGCTGACGGCAGCGCTGCACTGGCCAGTATCGGCCAGCGCATAGGCCCGCTCACGCAGAGCGTAATCGTCAGCCACCTGCCCGGACACGGTCAGGCCTGCACCAACGAGCGCAGCCCCGATCACCGTCTTGGCCGCGCTGCCGGCCTGAATGGAAAAGAAAAGCGCCATCGGCCTGTCCTGCCACACACTTTATGACAAAACAGTATAGCACTTATGGTTAATGCAGGCGAGGGGGCGGCAAGACCATGGCCGGAGTCATCAGAAGTTGACCACGATACGCCCGATCACGTTCTGGTCCGACGTGTCGCCCGTGCCGGCGCGGTATTCCAGCTCGAAATCGACCCGGTGGCGATAGGCCCGGTAGCGGTCCTCGCCAAACCAGCGTGACACCATCACGCCCGCCCCGGCTTCCAGCCTTTCCCGCGTGACGAGGCTGTCATCGGAAATCTGGCCGACGGCGGTGAGATAGGGCGTGACGGCCCAGCCCTCACCAGTACGAAAACGCAGGCCATGGCGCACAGAGACATAGGCAGAGCGGAACTGCGGACTGTCCGGTATCCACGCCAGATCGCCATAAAGGCTGGTATAGGCCCAGCGGTCGGCCACAGGGTTCCAGTCACCCCCTTGCGTCCAGCCCCAGGACGCCCGTAAGAGCCAGGCATCACGGGCCAGATCACCGCCAGCGATCAGGCGTTCCGCCGCGAGGTTGAAATCGTGGGAGGCAAACGGCTTCCAGCGTGCGCCAATACCCAGTTGCAGCGTGTCTTCGGTAAACTGAAGCGAGCCCGGCTCAAGGCCCTGAAAGGCCCGTCCATAAAGGGTCACACCCCGGCCCGCGCGGTAAAGCGCTTCAGGCCGCCAGCCCGCTTCCAGCCCGGCCTGGCTTTCAAACGTGCCCTGTTCGGGCAGGGTGAACCCGCCCAGCGCCGCATCGTCCCGGTAGGTCAGATAGCCGGTGGCATAAAAAGTCCGCTCCAGCGTCTCCACTTCGCGGCGCAGGCGGTACAGGCGCACGGGATCGCCTTGCGCGCTGGACGCGCCATGGTGGCGGTCAATCGCATCGCGAAAAGCAAGCGCCGCGCCGCTTCGCTGGCCTGCGGCGGCCCGGGCATAGCCCTCTTCTTCCCGCGGTGTGGGGTTGGCCGCATCCTGCCAGGCCGCTTCTGCAAACAAAATGGCGGCCTCGTCATGGCGTGCCGCCCGGCTGAGGGCATAGGCATTGGCCAGTACGATATCGGCATTCTGCGGGTCGCGCTGACGCGCCGCCTCGAAGGCAGCCAGAGCGCCGGCATTGTCGCCAGCCCGCTCCAGCCACAGACCACGGTCGAAATGGCGAAATGCCGCGTCTTCGACGCTGATCGCGCGTTCCATCCATATCGCCGCTTCGCGCGGCTGGTCCGCTGCGATGGTACGTGCGCGCTCTTCATAATAGAGGGCGAGGACAGGGCCTTGCAGTGCGGCGCCATCCACGCGCGCCAGGCGCGCGCTGGCCCGGTCGGGATATCCGGCAAGACGCAAGGCGCGGGCTGCGCGCAGGCCGTCCTCGGCACTGCCGGACAGGCTTGCCGCCTCGTCCCACGCCCAGCGGGACCGGTCTGTGTCTCCCGCTGCCTCGGCCTGAAAGCCGATGGAGCGCAGGACATAGAGGGTTTCGCCATCGCTCATCCCGCCGATCGTGTGGGCGTAGAGATAGGCTTCCAGCGCCGTAGCGGGATCGCCTATCGAGACCGCGCAGTCACCGGCCATCGCCCAGCCCTGCGCCGTGCCCGCATCGACCGCCTGCTCGCGCAATTGCTCATAGTCGCAGGCCGGTTGCGCGGCATGGCCGGCAAACGCGGAGACGGCCCGGTCGAGATCCGGTCCGGATTCAAACAGCAAACCGGCAACCAGAAGGCCGGCGGCGCTGTTGAGGCGGAAACGCCAGCGGCGGGCGAGTTTGTCAGAGCGGGTCATGGCGTGGTCTCCGGTATGCGCTCACGCGAAGCGGGCATGGGCGGTGGAGTGTGCGCGGTCCGGCGCGGGCGCGCCTGCAGGGCCTCGATGGCCTGATCGATGCGGAAGGCCGGGCGTTCAGAAGCCTCCAACAGTTCAGGCTCTGCAAGGACGGGGGCGGGCGCGGCAAGGGCTGCAGTGAGGGTTTCGGGCAGATGCCGGGTGGCCGGCCGGTCATCATGCCAGGCAAAGCTCGCCTGCGCCCGGCGTATCTCCTCCAGCGAAGGATAGGCGTGCATGGTCTTGTCCCAGGTGATGGGCTTGCCGGTGGCCAGATGCACGATCCAGCGGCGCAGCGCCCGCATGGAGGCCAGAAAGCCGATATAATTGGCGACCACCATGCGCAGCGGGGCGAGCAGGGTCAGCTTTATCCCGTGCGTGGTGCCGGTGAAGATCAGCCGGTGCACGACGCGGTTCACCAAGAACCAGAAATTGATCAGCACGATGGTCCAGACCCAGCTTTGCGGGTCGATCAGCGGCGGCAGGGTGCCCGCTTCCGGCACCAGCGTGGCGATCAGCCAGTAGAGCGCCCACTGCACCACGATGAAATAGGCCAGCATGCCGGTGGGCGCGGTCCAGATGGCCTTGCGGTCCCGGTAGAGGAAATAGCGGTGGACCAGCGGCCCGGTCCAGCCGAGCTGGCGCCAGCCCATGAAGGAAATGCCCAGCATCCAGCGCGACTTCTGCCGCACTGCCACTTTCAGCGTGTCAGGGAAGAATTCGCGCGTGCAGACCAGCTCGCGCCGGGTGCGCTTTTTCCCGTCCGGGGTCGTGAGCTTGACCCGCGCGAAATAGCGCACGAAGGCAGAGCGGAACCCGCCCTCATAGAGGCGGTGGCCGATATCATAATCTTCGGTCAGGCTGTCCGTGTTGAAGGGCAGATTGTCCCGTTCGGCGTTGAGCAGGTCGATCACCCGCCGGGAGAGCGCCGTGGCCACGCCCGCCGACGGCACCTGGCCGGTCATGTGGGCGCGTGCGACAAGATCTTTCGAATGCCATTCGGCAAACTCGTCCATGTAATGGCCTGCCACCAGCGCGTTCCACGGGCGCGGCATGGACAGGACCGGAAGCTGGACCATGTCGGCCCGGTCCAGCCAGGCATTCATTACCCGGAAGGAGAGCGGATGGATGACGTCCTCGCTGTCATGCATGACGAAGGCATCATAGCGCCTGCCGGTCTGGGCCTCGCGCGCGAGTGCGTTCTGCACGATCCAGTTCAGGCAATCAGCCTTCGAGGTCGGCCCGGGATGGCCGACATTGGCCCGGTATACATTGGCGTGCCGGGCGACCAGTGCATCGGTCTCGCGGATGGTGGCCGCATCATTGGGATAGACACCGATGAAGATGTCATAGGCCGAATAGTCCAGCTCCTGAATCGTGTGATCGACCATGCGCGCGATCACATCGGCCTCCTGCCAGGCCGGAATGAGGATGGCGAGCCGCTTTTCGGGCATGGTGCGCAAGGCCTCGACCGAAGGCATGCGGCGGAAAGGCCTGGTGAGCAGGTTCTGGAGTGACAGCACCCAGAAATAGAGATCGAGAAAGGTGTCATCGACCGAAGAGACGAAGATCATCAGCGCGGCATAGACGGTCGCCCAGGACAGCACCGTCCAGTAAATGCGCACCGCCTCGCCGAAACCCTCGCGCGTGGCCGGGTCGGCCATCCAGTCCTGCAGCCCGCCCACAAAGGCGGCCACCAGGCCCAGTCCCGCAATCAAGATGTCCATCGCGCGGCCCCTCACCATGCTGTATCCCGCCGTCTTCTGCCGCCCGGCCCCTCGCCGGACGCCATGGTTCATGCGGCGTTTACATTCGTTAATACACCGTCCCGGCTTGTGCGCACAGGCTTGTGTTCCCCTTGCGGCGCCGCGCGGGCAGGGCTGGCCTGCGCCATGCTGGCTGTGATGATGCGGGCGATACGTTCGCCGGCGTGCCCGTCGCCGAACGGGCTTTTCGCGACCGCCATGCGCGCATGGCGGCGCGGGGAGCTGAGAAGGCGCGAGGCTTCGCGCACGATCCGGTCAGTGCTGGAGCCGACCAGCCGCGCAACACCGGCCCTGACCGCTTCGGCCCGCTCGGTCGCGTTGCGCAGGACCAGAACCGGCACGCCAAAGCTTGGCGCCTCCTCCTGCACGCCGCCGGAGTCCGACAGCACGATATGGGCGGCCTTGAGCACGCCGATGAAGTCCGGATAGGCCAGCGGTTCGCTCAGCGTGATGCGTTCCTGCCCGGACAGCGCCTCGGTGACGGGCCCCAGAACACGCGGATTGGTGTGCGTGGCGATGATGAAATGCAGGTCGGGGAACAGATCGCGCAGGCGCAGTATGGCCTTGCAGATGCGTACCGCGCCGCCATCCCAGTTCTCGCGCCGGTGAACGGTGACCAGCGCGATGCGCGCGTCCGGCGCGACACCGTCCAGCACGTCAGGGCGTGTGACCGTGCGGCCGATCTCTGTCACGGCGTCCACCACCGTATTGCCGGTGACGCGTATCGTGTTCGGATTGATGCCTTCGCGGCGCAGATTGCGCGCGCCTGCCGGTGTGGGGGCAAAATGGTCCTGCGCGATGCGGGCGATGAGCTGGCGGAAACCTTCTTCAGGGAAGGGCGAATCCACATCGCCGGACCTCAGACCCGCCTCGACATGGCCCACCGGAATGCGCAGCAGGAAGGCTGCCTGGGCAGCGGCAAAGGCCGTCGCCGTATCGCCCTGCACGATCACATAGTCCGGCATGTCGCGGCGGAAGCGTTCGCCCAGCGCATCCATCAGGCGCGCGGTCAGCGAGGCCAGTGAGGAGCGGTCCCAGTCCAGGTCGAGGCGCACATCGGGTTCAATTCCAAACACGTCCAGCGCCTGATCGGCCAGATGGCCGTGCTGCCCGGTCGCCATCCAGCGGACCTTCACGTCCCGAATGCCGGAAAGCGCCCGGTAAACGGGGGCAAGCTTGACAACTTCGGGCCGTGTTCCGGCTACCAGGTCGATGATCATGGATATTCCCCTAGCCCCGTGTCCGGCCTGTTCAAGGGCGGTTCTCGACCGGGACCCCGCGTCCCGGCAATCCCAGAGCTAGGGGGCAAGTTTGCGTAAAATTAATCCTGAATGAGGCGAAAAGAAGTTAATAAATTCAACCAGATCGCGTTCATCTGGCGTTCATGTCGTCCTTAAGTGGCTGATAGTATGTGTGCAGCCAGCGGTCATCGAGGCGTTCGCGCCAGCGGCGCCTGCCTTCTTCCTGCCCATATTCGCGAAATGGCTGCGCACGGCTTACCGCCGCCTCAAGGGCGGGTCTGGAACATTTATGTATCTGGAAGGATGGTGGAGCCGAGCGGGATCGAACCGCTGACCTCGTCATTGCGAACGACGCGCTCTCCCAACTGAGCTACGGCCCCATCGCGGAGCATGGGAGGTAGTGCCGGGCAGGGGATGTTGTCAAGCAGGTGTTGAACATGGGCCATTTCCCAGCACGCGGGCGGGCGGAGTTTTCTTGACGTGCTGCTCAGCGCCCTCATAGTCCGCATCACCGCAATGTCAGGGGGATGGCCATGCTTGGTGCCGGACACGGCAGCCTGTCCACACACGGTTTCATGCCACACGGCATGTGCTATCTCTGGGAGCCGTCCATTCTCTGGACGCATGTTGCCGCCGATGCGGTGATCGCATTCAGCTATTTCTCCATCCCTGCCGCGATGATGATTTTCGCGCTGCGCAGGCCGGACCTGATCTACCGGCCTGTGGCTTGGCTCTTTGTGGCCTTCATCGTTCTGTGCGGGACGACACACTTGTTTTCCATCTGGACGGTGTGGAATCCCGATTACCAGATACAGGGCATGATCAAGGCGGCAACGGCGGCGGTCTCCCTTGCGACCGCTATCGTGCTGTGGCCGTTACTGCCGCGCGCGCTGGCACTGCCATCCGCGCAGCAGCTCTCGCGGACCAATATGGCCCTGCAGGAGGAGATAGGCCGGCGAGATCAGGCCGAAGCCGAGCTGATGGCGCTGACCGCCGATCTTGAACGGCGCGTCATGCAGCGCACGCGCGATCTGGAGCGGGCCAATACCGCGCTGCGCCAGTTTGCGGCCACTGCAGCCCACGATCTGCAGGCGCCCCTGCGCCACATCACCCTGTTCTCGCAATTGCTGGAGCAGGAGGAGGCCAACCGCCTGTCAGAAGAAGGCCGGTCCCATCTGGACAAGGTGCGTCAGGGGTCGGAGCGCGCCCGGACGCTGATCCGCGTCCTGCAGGAATACGCCCAGCTGGTGAACCGCTTGCCGGAGATGAAGCCGGTATCGCTGAAGAAGGTTCTGGAAGAAGCGAAGGCGGGACTGGATGACGAGATCGCGGAAAGCGGCGCGCAGATAAGCCTATCGGCCCTGCCGCGGATCCGGGGTGATCAGGTATTGCTCACCCAGCTTTTCCAGAATCTTCTCGGCAATGCGATCAAGTACCGCGGAGACGAGCCGCCGCAGATCACGGTGTCGGCAGGCAAGCCGCGCGACGATGGCATGGTGAAAATCTGCGTTGCCGACAACGGAATCGGCATCGAGCCGCGCCATGCCGACACGATATTCGAGATGATGAAACGCCTGCATGACGGCTCGCGATATCCGGGCATGGGCGTGGGATTGGCCTTCTGCCGTCAAATAGTTGAAAGCCATGGCGGCGAGATTTGGCTGGACGAAACCCATCTTAAGGGGGCACGCTTCTGTCTGACCCTGCCGTCAGCGGGTTCAAAAGTGCTGACGGGAAGTTGAAGCGAGCAGGGAGGCCTGAACAATGGTCGCCAGCCTGAGACTTCTGCTGGTCGAGGATGATGACAGCGATGCTTTCCTCACCAAGCGCGCCTTCGCGGATATGAAGGGCACCAATCTGATGCATGTACCGGGCGGTCAGGCCGCGCTCGATGCGCTGCGGACAAGCCGGTTCGACCTGATGCTGCTGGATCTGAACATGCCGGGCCTTTCCGGGCATGAAGTGCTCCATACACTGCGGACAAGTAGCGGGCAGATAATGGTGCCGATCATCGTCTTCTCCTCCTCCAATCATCCGGGAGATGTGGACCGGGCCTATGAGGCCGGGGCCAATGCCTATTTGCGAAAGCCGGACAGCCTTGGCGGTTATCAGCAGGTGGCAGACGCAGTGTGCCGCTTCTGGCGCGACCACGCGCACTTTCCCGGCCGTCACTAGCCGCCAGCCGCGCTGGCTGCTTGCCCTTGGCCGGTCCGCACGGCTAGACAGACGCCATCATCTTTTCCGCCTCTCGCCGGAGCCCCTTCATGTCGTTTGGACAGGCGCTGATCGTTTATTTCATCATCCCGCTTCTGAACCTTCTGGTTCTGGTGGTGTTCATCAATGTGATCATGAGCTGGCTGGTGGCCTTCAACGTGGTCAATCCACGCAACCAGTTCGTCAACACGGTCTGGCGGCTCACCAGTGCGATCACGGAGCCGCTTCTCTCTCCCATCCGGCGCATCCTGCCGCCGCTCGGGGGGATCGACCTCTCGCCGATCATCCTGCTCCTGCTGATCTTCTTCATCCGCGAGTGGGTGATCATGGGGCAGCTCTTCCCGCTTCTGGGCTAGGGGCGAGGCGTGACGCGCCCCGCCTTCATCCGTCCCCGCGAAGGGCTGGCCGCCATCATTGACGGCAAGGCCGCTGCCGCTGCGATCGATGCGCGCGTGGCGCAAGGCGCCCAAGCGCTCGCCGGTCAGCTGGGACGCAAACCCTGTCTGGCCGTCGTGCTGGTAGGTGATGACCCGGCCAGCGATGTCTATGTCAGGAACAAGGTACGCCGCACCGAGGCGGCGGGCATGACCTCGCTGGAACACCGCCGCCCGGCCAGTCTGTCAGAAGCCGATCTCATCGCCCTGGTCAAAACGCTCAACGCTGATGACGGTGTGGACGGGATTCTCGTCCAGATGCCGCTGCCAGCCCATATCGATGCGCGCCGCGTGGTGGAGGCCATCGACCCGGCCAAGGATGTGGACGGGCTGACAGCGGCCAGTGCCGGGCGTCTGGTGCTGGGCGCGCCGGGCCTGCGGCCTTGCACACCCACGGGCTGTGTATGGCTGGCAAGGCAGGCGCTGGGTGACCTGTCCGGGCTCAACGCGGTGGTGATCGGGCGCTCCATCCTTGTGGGCAAGCCGGCCGCCCTGCTGCTTCTGGAGCAGAACTGCACGGTGACGCTCGCCCATTCGCGCACGCGTGATCTGGCCGGGCTGTGCCGTTCTGCCGACATTCTGGTGGCGGCTGCCGGCCGCGCGGAAATGGTGCGCGGTGACTGGATCAAGCCGGGCGCGTGTGTGCTCGATGTAGGCATCAACCGTGGCGAGACCGGGCTGATCGGGGACGTCGCCTTTGAGGAGGCTTCGCGCCATGCCGGCTTCATCACGCCGGTGCCGGGCGGGATCGGCCCGATGACGATCGCCATGCTGCTGGTCAATACGCTGGACGCTGCCGCTGCGCGCCGGGACCTCGCCCGGCCTGATATCCTGTCGGGATAGATCAAAGCTTAACGGTTTGCTAATCACGTGAACCTATCTTTGAATATCCATATGAATGGGAGCGTTCTCCGTGCGCGTGCTTCACGTCGAAGATGATTTTGCCGATGCCATGCTCTTGCAGCAGGCCCTGTGTGATGCGGGCGGCTATGATCTGGAACTGGAAGTGGTGCGCACGCTCCATGACGCCAAGCGCAAGCTCGCCCGGCGCCAGTATGATCTTCTGATCGTGGATCTGCGCCTGCCCGATTCCATCGACCCGATGGACACGGTGCGCACGACCGAGAAGATCGCCAAGGGCGCGCCTGTCCTGATCCTGACCGGGTCTGCGCGCGTGGACGCCGAGGCGCTGGGCGCGCATCTGACCATTCTGGACAAGAACGAGTTCTTCAACGGCAAGGACCGTACGGCGAGCTTCCGCCTGCTGCGCAAGGTGCAGGACGCGGCTGACGATGCACTGCATCTCTAGGCTGAACGGTGTCTCTTTACCGGTGCGCTTGTCGCACTAGCTGACAGGGCATGACGCTCTCACTCAGCTCTCTTCCTGAACACTATCGTGCGCTGGTAATTGGCGCATCCGGCGGCATTGGCGGCGGGTTCGTGCGCCATCTGGCTGGTGATCCGCGCTGCGCCGGGGTAACCGCCCTGTCGCGCTCAGGACGCGCGCCCGAAGGCGCAAAGATCACATCTGGCAGGATCGATCTGGAAGACCCGGCCACCATCGAACCGGCGATTGCCGCCGCTTTTGACACTGGCCCTGTCCATCTCGTCATCGTGGCCAGCGGTATTCTCCATGAGGGTGATCTTTCACCCGAAAAGACCTGGCGGCATATCGATGCGGACGCAATGGCCCGCGTCTTTGCCGTCAATACGACCGGCCCGGCCCTTGTGGCCAAAGCGGTGCTGGGCCGCCTGCCGCGCGAGGGCAAGGCGGTGTTTGCCGCGCTGTCGGCGCGTGTGGGCTCCATCTCGGACAACAGGCTGGGCGGCTGGCACGCCTATCGGGCGTCGAAAGCCGCGCTGAACCAGATCATCCGCACCTGCTCCATCGAGCTCGCCAGGAAGCGCCCGGACGGGCTGATCATCGGCCTGCATCCCGGCACGGTGGATACCGCGCTGTCAGAGCCCTTTCAGGGCAATGTGCCGGAGGGAAAGCTCTTCACGCCGGACTACAGCGCCTTGCGCCTGCTGGAGGTCATCGACACGCTGACACCGCAACACTCCGGCCGATGTTTTGACTTTGCAGGCGAAGAGATTGCGCCCTAGCTCCGCTCAGCTCACCGCCCGGTCCCGGCCCTTCCAGTAGGGCTCACGAAGAACGCGTTTGAGGATCTTGCCCGTGGGATTGCGCGGCAGGGCGTCGATGAAGTCGACGGTCTTTGGCACCTTGTAGGCGGCGATACGTTCCCTTGCGTGCGCGATGAGCGCTTCCGGCGTCACGTCCGAGCCCGGCGCCTTCACAACCACCGCCTTCACCGCCTCGCCCCAGCGCTCGTCCGGCACGCCGATCACGGCGACATCGGCGACGCCCGGATGGGAGAAGAGCGCGTTTTCCACCTCTGCCGGATAGATGTTCTCGCCGCCCGAGATGATCATGTCCTTCACCCGGTCATGGATGAAGAGATAGCCATCAGAATCCAGATACCCGGCATCGCCGGAGCGGAACCAGCCGTCTGAATTGATCGCTTCGGCGGTGGCGTCGGGCCGGTTCCAGTAGCCTTTCATCAGGCTGGAGCCGCGTATCCACACCTCGCCCACCTCGCCCTGGGCCACTGGCTTGCCATCCTCGCCCACGACGCGGATCTCGATACCGGCATTCGGCTTGCCGGCGGCGCGCAGCTTGCCGCGCGCGGGATCATGGTCAGCAGGCGGCAGATGCACCGCCGCGCCATTGGTCTCGGTAAGGCCATAAAATTGCAGGAAGCCGCACTCGAAAATCCTCGCCGCTTTCAGCAGCAATTCCTCGGCAATCGGCGACGCGCCATAGGCAATGAGGCGCAGCGAGGAGAAATCGCGAGGCTTCATCGCGCTCGCCTGCACCAGGAACAGGATCACGGCCGGCACGAAGAAGCTGGTCTGCACCTTGTGCTGCTCGATGAGATCGAGGATGGCGACCGGGTCCACCTCGCGCACGATGATATTGGTGGCCGCCTGATAGAAGCCCAGCAGCGCCCAGTTCGTGCCCGCCACATGGAAATAGGGCATGGCGACAAGGTTGGTATCGCCCGGCTCCCACCGCACAAACCCGTCATGCAGGCCCTGCTCGAAGAGGGACAGATATGCGCCGTGAGAGAGCACCACGCCCTTCGGGTGGCCCGTCGTGCCGGAGGTGTAGAGCTGGAGCACGTCCTCTTTCGGGTCCGTCGCCAGCATCGGGTCGGTGTCAGACTGGCCGTCCCGCCAGCCGGCATAGCCCTTCCATCTGGCGTGCCCGCCATCGAGCGCGACGACGGTGCGCAGCGAGGGCAGGGAGGGCAGCAGCCCCTCGACCAGCGGATAGTATTCCGCATCGACAAAGAGCGTGGTGACGCCCGCATCCTTCAGGATGAAGAGGATTTCCGGCGCCGCGAGCCGCCAGTTCACGCCCGTCAGCACGCAACGCGCCTTGGCTGCACCAAAGAGGAGCTCGGCAAAGTAGTCGCTGTTCTTGCCCAAATGACCGATGCGCGCACCCGGCTCACACCCCAGCGCGATCAGGCCATTGGCCACCCGGCTGGCATGGGCATCGAGCGCCGCATAGCTCGTCCGGCGGTCTCCCAGAATTTGCGCCGTGACACCGCCATTGATGCGCGCCTGCTGACGCACGACATCGGCCATGGATACGAGCTTGCCCGCATCGATCATTCGCGTCTCCTCCCTCATGTTGCGCGTGGAGCTATTACCCTCACGCACCGGCCACTGACGGGCCTCTCAATGGGAGATGATAGGGGATGCGCGAAGAAGGGGAAGGGTCGAAGTTGGAGGGCAAGGCCTGTGGATCGAGTCCGACCATCTGATCAGCCGCAGCCGACGCAGAAAGCTCATAAGACATTGATATTAATTGATAAAAATGATCTTTCATCGGTTATATTTATAGTCTATATATAAAGGGCGCGATTCGTATCAGATTGTTCGCTAATCCACTGATTTAATGGGATTTTTGAGGTTTATATCGGTATGAGGTAGGCATGAAAGCGTTCCCCAGAACCCCAGACGCCAGTCGCTTGTTTCCTGAAATCATGAAGGCAGCTGATGCGGCAAAGCTACAGAAAATCTTCTCAATTGGACTTGACCAGCCAGACGGGTCGTATCCGCACTGGGAAAAGCTAAAGAGAATCTCTCCGCCGTCAGGCCTAACCCACGAAGAGCACTGGGTTGCTGTGAAAATGGCACGCAACCAAGCAAGGCGGTCCGTAAAACTCCGGCAAAAGTCCGGTGATGTATTTTGGTTTACCGAACCGAGTTG
Organism: Glycocaulis sp.; assembly: GCA_022565665.1. Taxonomy (GTDB): domain Bacteria; phylum Pseudomonadota; class Alphaproteobacteria; order Caulobacterales; family Maricaulaceae; genus Glycocaulis. The sequence goes on along the minus strand of JAIUMI010000002.1, from coordinate 152,242 downwards.
CGTCCGGGCTCAGCTCTCACATCTTGACCTACATGCTGGAGGCTCGCTTTCGTCCAAGGGCCACGAACTTACACCATCAGACAGTGACCGTTATCTTGCTCGGTCGTTGATTGAAGAGCCGTTTTCAAGCTCCGTCTTAGAAGGCGCGGCGACTACGCGACAGGCTGCGCGTCGGATGATTGAGGGCGGCGTTGTACCACGCACTAAAGACGAACTTATGGTTCTCAATAACTATAGGGCAATGCGTTACGTTAAACAAATTAAGGATGAAGAACTCACTCCTGATATAATAATAAACATACATAAAATAATAACTGAAGGAACAATGGACAACCCAGGTGATTGCGGTAGGTTGCGTGACGACAAAGACAACGTAACGGTTGAGGACGATATAACCGGCGAGGTGCTGCACTTTCCACCGCCATCGGTTGAGCTGCCGAAAAGACTTCAAGAAATTTGTAACTTTGCAAATGAGCCATCCGACAAAGCAAATTTTATTCATCCAATTATAAAGGCAATTATTTTACACTTTATGATTGGTTATGATCACCCATTTTGCGACGGCAATGGACGAACGGCGCGCGTACTCTTTTATTGGTATGTAGTAAAATGTGGATATTGGATATTGGAATATGTATCTATTTCTAAATCAATATCTGCAGCCCCCTCTCAATATGGGAAGGCATACCTTCACACAGAAAGTGATTTCGGAGATCTTACCTACTTTATTATAAATCAACTAGATGTTTTAGATGCGTCTTTGAATGACTTGCATACATACATCGAAACGAGGCGTGAGAAACTTCAGCAGTTTGAGATCGCTCTCGGAGACCAAAATATAAATCATCGGCAATCTTTTTTACTTAATGAAGCAGCAAGAAACCGAATACGGAATATTGATATAAATAAACATCAATCTATACATAAAGTTTCTTACTTAACTGCAAGAAACGACTTGGAAGCATTAACCTCATTGGGATATTTCAGGAAAATAAAGAGGGGGAGAAGCAACCTCTACATTCCTATTCAGAGTTTGGTCGAGAAGCTTACGCGCCCTGAGTAGCTTAAAGCTCAGAGAAAAATGGTGCCGCTTGCGTGACTCGAACACGCGACCTACGCATTACGAATGCGTTGCTCTACCAGCTGAGCTAAAGCGGCTTTGCCACGTCAGATAACGGGCGGGTGCAGAGCAGGCGGCAAGGCCCGTCCCCGGCGGCGCGCAAACTATCCGCGAACGTGTGTCTTCGCAAGCGGGGTTGTGCGTGTGGCTGGGAAGGCAGGGTTTCCCACCCGGCTGCCTCAGGTGATGACGGGTCATCCTCCGGCCGCGTAGCGGTCCGGGGGACCCAAGCCAGCAACGGACCCGCTTGCTCGAAGCTCTCAGGCATGGGTGGCCCGGACAAGCCGGGCCATGACAACGAGACAGACTATTGGAGATACCCGGTTTCCCGATGAAAGCCGGGGCCCAGAAAGGCTGGCATCGGCGCATGCCGGTGACACGAAATCTGGGTTCCGGGCCTGCGCGCTGACGCGCTTCGCCCGGAATGACGCGGCGGTGTCACTTCCCCGCCTTCTCCAGGATCGCGGCAACGAGGGGTTTTGCCAGCGTATCGAAGAAGGCTTCGAGATGGTCTGCGGGCCGGGCTGCGGCGGCATCATTGCGGATCACGATATGGGCGTGGCGCTGATTGGGGTGGGTCCATTCATGATGCATGGGCCGTACGGTCCCCAGATACTGGCCGATTACCGACTGGGGGGTGCGCCCGCGCTCATTCACATCGCGCAACAGGCGCCGGGCAAGGCGGATATCATCGGGCGCATCGACATAGACGCGCACATCAAAGAGCGCGCGCACATCGTCATCGCAGAAGAGATGAATGCCCTCGACCAGCACCACATCGGCCGCCGGGATGGTGCGGGTATCGGCGCGGCGGCGATGAATGGTGAAATCATAGACCGGGGCCTTGACCGGCTTGCCTTTTTTTAGCGCCTCGAGCTGCTTGGCCAGCAGCGCATGATCGCGCGAGGCCGGATGGTCGAAATTGAAGCGCGCGGCATCGAAATCCGGCGAGGCGCCGTGATCGCCGTAATAATCATCCTCGGCCACCACGAGGGCCGACAGGGGCGCGACCGCGCGGGCGGCCGCACGCGCGATTTCAGTCTTGCCGGAGGCGGACCCGCCGCTAACCCCGACCAGAATACGGGCCTTGCTCATCAGGATTTATCACTGCCTTCAGGGTCAATGCCCGGATCATCGGGCGTGATGGGGCGGCTGGCCCTGTCCTCACGCCGGGGTGGTTCAGGGGCCGGGCTGACCTCCACGATCACCGCCTCGCCGCTGGCCGGTTCTTTCGTGTCAGGCTTTTTAGGCGTAGCGGGCTTGGGGGCTTCCAGCAGCATACGCTCCGGCACGGCCTCGGCGGCGATCTCGAAGCGCTCGTGGCGCGGATGGATCAGCCGGTGCTCATCGCCCCAGGCATAGACCATGCGCTTCCAGTCATCCTCGCCGAAGGCAAAGGCGCCCCCCTCCGCATCGATATCCGACCAGTCGGCCTCGCCCGGCGCATGGGCGGCGCGGGCGAGATAGCGCCCCGCCGCCTCCTCATCGCCCTCCAGCCGGGAGAGGCGCGCAGCGAGCGCACACACACGCGCGGTCAGCGGAGCGGAAGATAGAAGCGGCGTGATCGCCGTGCGTGCCGCCTCGATATTTCTCTGCTGCAGGGCGATATCGGTGAGCAGCAGGCGCGATTCCCGGCTGTCGGGATTGGTCTCGGCGAGTTCACGCAGGCGGGCGGCGCGTTTTGCGGCGCTATCCGATTTGCGCAACTCGCCATAGATTCGTGCAATCGCCGGGTGGGGCCGGGCTTTCCAAGCCGCCTGCAATATCTCGGCGGCGCGGCGGTGTTTGCGCTGGCCGGGCAATAGCTCGCCTGCCAGCACCGCTGCCGGCGCAAAACCGGGCGAGGCGGATGCGGCCTTGTCGGCCAGCGTGGCGGCGGCTTCGCTATCGCTTTCCATCGTGGCGCGTGCCTTGACGATCAGGATTACGGCGCGGCGGCGGGCAGCCATGTCCGGCCCGATATGGCGGCGCTTCTCGCCTTCATTCAGGGTGGCCAGCGCCTCATCCCACTGCCCGGCAGCCACTTGCGCATTGAACAGGCTGTCAAACGCCCAGCGCGCATTCCTTGCCTCGCCATAGGCCTTGCCGGCATGGGTGATCACATTGCCGGTCTCGCCCTGCGTTTCTGCCAGCACCGACAGCCCGCGATGGGCGACCAGACGCGTTTTCGGGTCTTCCAGCAGCGCTTCGTAATGCCCGCGCGCGGCCAGGAGATTGCCTGCGGCCTCTGCGGCCCGCGCGGCGAGCAGGCGCGACAGGGCCGGACGTTCCAGCAGGGCATCGGCTCTGGCTGCCTGCCGCACGGCCAGCTCGCCTTCACCGGCAGCCGCCGCGATGAGCGCGCGTTCCAGCGCATCCACGCCCTGCTCCCGGCGGCGGCGCTGGCGGAATTTGCGCCAGCTATCAGGCGCGCTCCACGCCTTGGCGATCAGCCACCACAACACGACCAGCAGGAAGGCCACCACGATCAGCACGCCCATGAAGAGCGCGAAGCTGGTTTCGGCCTGCCAGCCCATGAACTCGAACTGCGCCGTGCCGGGATTGAGGGTCAGCCAGACCGCGATGATGGCGGTCAGCACGCACAAGGCAACGGTGAGGATGAGGCGGATCATGGCTTACCTATCCTTCAGCTTCGATTTGGGCCGCGAGGGCGGCGCGCAAGCGGGCAAGGGCAGTATCAAGGGCAAGGCGCGCGCGGGCGGCTTCGAGCCAGTCAGAGGCAACTTCCGCGCTTGCGTCTTCCAGCCGGGCAAGAGCTTCGACCGCTCCGGTCAGATCACCGCGTTCAAGCCGCGCTTGCCCTTGGGCGACGAGGTTGATCGTGCTGTCCGCACCCGCGCCAGCGGGGCGCAGCTCGAACAGGCCGAAAAAGCGCCGCGTCTCGCCAGAGGCCGCGATGATGTCACGGGCGGGAAAATCCTCGCGCAGGGTGGGAAGCGTAGGCACGCCCCTGCGCGCGAGCGGCCGCAGATCAGCAAGGCCGGGCGCATCGCGCCACAGGCGGGCCAGCGCCGCGCGCTCGGCTTCGAACGGGTCTTCGCCGATCGCCGCTTCGCGCAAGGCGGTAAAGGCAAGGACGCGCGCCGCGCCTTGTTGCAGCTCGGCGGCATCGGCCCCGGCAGCCCGCTCCCGCGCGTCGAGCGCATCCTCCAGCGCGGCAATGCGCTCAAGAAGCGTGGTTTCCACCTCCGCTGCGGCCTCACCTGCCGCGCGCCGTGTCTCGGCAGAGCGCTGATCCAGCGCGCCGATCTCCTCATCCAGGCGGCGTTCCAGCCGGGCGAGGCGGTCATCGAGCGCCGCCTGACCTCGCTCCAGCGGAGCCAGATCAACCGGTGCAGCCTCACCTGCTCCAGATGCCCTCTCAGAGGCGCTCTGAGCGGCTTCAAGCGCGCGGGCGGCCTCGGCCCCGATCTCATCCAGACGCGCCTCCAGCGCCTCCAGACGGGCCGTAGCGGGCATGTCTGAATCGGGGGCATCGGGGCGGGCCTCCAGCGCGTCCACAGAGGCGCGCAAGCTCGCGATTTCCTCATCAAACGCGCGCAGGGCTTCGGCCGGAACGGCGTCGGTAATCTCGCGTTCTTCCAGTGCGTTAAGGCGCGCCTCCAGTCCGGAAAGCGCCGAGACCGTGTTCTCCAGCGCCTCCATCCGCGTCTCTATTCCCGCAGAGGGTTCAGAAGGCGCGGGCGCATCGGGGCGCAATTCACCCCAGATCCAGGCGCCGCCTGCGCCCGCCGCACCGGCCACAGCAATGAAGAGGACAAAGCGCACCGCGCCCGCCAGCACGCGCAAGGCTCCGCCGGAGCGCTTCGGCTCGGGATCGGCCGGCTCGAACTCGGCATCAATCGGTTCGGCTTCAAGGCCTGCGTTTTCGTCTGGTTTTTCGCCGCTCGTCATTGGTATCCGCTGTGCGGGCTTCAGGGGTTCGGGCGATAGTCTAGGGCGCGCCGCCGCGCTTCGCTACCGCTCTTGATCGGCCAATACGCTCGCCAGCGCGGCCATCAGGCTGTCCTCGGTGGGTTCAGCGGCAATCTGTGCATCCAGCCCGGCAGCATACAGCGGTACGGCAGCACGATCAGATATGACCACAAAGCCAAGACCGGGCAGCAGGGCGTCTTCTCCTGCCTCAGCTATCAGCCGGAGGAAACGCTCCGCCCCGCGCGCCGAATGGATGAGGACCAAAGTACCTGGCGCGCGCAGGGCCTCTTGCGCGGCGCGGGTCAGGCCGCGGGCGAGGCGCGTGCGGTAGACGGTCTCAGTGGTCACCTCAAAGCCCAGCACGGCAAGCATGCCGGCAAGATCACCTGCCCTGTCCTCGCCGGAGAAATGGGTGATGCGGCTACCCTCCGGCAGGCGGCTTGCGATGAAGCGGGCCAGCGCCTCGGCATCGCCTGCGCTTTCCTCCACGCGCGTGAAACCGGCCTCACGCGCCGCCAGCGCCGTACCCGCTCCCACCGCGAAGACGGGCAGATCCGCCAGCAGGTCCGGCCGGACAAGGCTTTCCACCGCATTGGCGCTGGTAAATGCGATGGCATCGCGCCCCTTGGCGCTGAAGGCCTTGCGGGACCGGATCACCTGCGCAGCGGGGCTGGCGACGGCAATTGCGCCGAGCGCGGCCACACCGTCCAGTGAACGCTGCGTGCCGGGACGTGTGCGGGTAACGATGACGGCACGGGGTGTCATCACGAGACCGCGCCGAGCACCGCTTCCAGCGCTGCGCCGCCTTCTGCTCTCAGCCGCTTGCCAAGCGCAATACCGGCAAGCCGGGCTGCGCCCGGATCGGCGTCTGGCAGGATGGTGGTATCGGTCATGCGCCAGCGTCGGCTTCCATCCGGCGACAACGCCTCGCAGGTGAGGGTGAGGTTCGCCCCGTCCAGCACGGCATGGGCCGCCAGCGGTGTGCGGCAGGAACCGTCCAGCGCTTCGAGCACGCCGCGCTCGGCGGCAATGGCTATGGCGGTAGCCAGATCATGCAGGGGTTCGAGCAGACGGGCCGCTTCCGCGTCGCCCTCACGGATGGTGATACCCACCGCGCCCTGCGCCGGAGCGGGCAGGAGATGATCAAAGCTGACGCCCGGCCACGCCCCTTCCGGCCTGCCCAGACGCCGCAAACCCGCCTTGGCAAGAAATGTCGCGTCCACCGCGCCGGATTTCAGCTTCTCCATGCGCGTGCCGACATTGCCGCGCAGGAGCGAGACCTGAAGGTCAGGCCGGACATGGAGCGCCTGTGCCTGACGGCGCAGTGAGGCCGTGCCAAGCCGCGCGCCTTCAGGAAGGCTTTCCAGCGTGCCTGCGCCATTCGCGGTCAGCAGCACATCGGATGGATCCTCGCGCGGCAGCACGCAGGCGAGCACCAGCCCCTCGGGCAGGCGGGTGGGGACATCCTTCATTGAATGCACCGCAAAGCGCGCCTCACCGGCCAGCTGCGCGCGGTCCAGCTCTCGGGTGAAGAGCCCTTTCCCGCCTGCTTCCAGCAAGGCCCGGTCAGTGATTTGGTCGCCGGTGGTGACAAGGCCGAGGATCGGGAAGGCGGGTTCCGCATCTTCCACGCCGTGCGCATCGGCCAGCCCGGACTGGACAATCCGCGTCTGGGCGAGCGCGAGCGGGGAGGTGCGTGTGGCTATCGGGAAGGGCCCCAACATGATCTCCGTGAGTTGTCAGGCGCCTATGGCGGCGCTAACGGAATGTCATGGCGTTATCCCACACATCTGCGCGCGTGCAAGCCGCTGGCCCCGTCACCGTGCTGGGACTGGAATCCAGCTGCGATGACAGCGCGGCGGCCATTGTGCGGCTTTCCCCCGATGGCGGAGTGGAAGTGCTGGCCGAGCGGGTGGAGAACCAGAACACCGCCCACGCCCCGTTTGGCGGGGTGGTGCCGGAGATCGCCGCGCGCAGCCATGCCGAGCGGATGGACCATCTCGCCAAAGCCGTTCTGGAGGAAGCCGGGCTGGCCCTCGCCGATATGGACGCGATAGCTGCGACATCAGGTCCCGGCCTGATCGGCGGGGTGATGGCCGCGCTGATGACCGCCAAGGGGCTGGCGCTCGGCGCGGGCAAGCCGCTAATCGCGGTCAATCACCTTGAGGGCCATGCCCTCTCCCCGCGCCTTGTGGAGCCGCTTGCCTTCCCCTGGCTGCTATTGCTGGTCTCCGGCGGGCACACCCAGCTTTTGAGCGTGGATGGGGTGGGGCAGATGACGCGCATCGGCTCCACCATCGACGATGCTGCCGGCGAAGCCTTCGACAAATCGGCCAAGGTGCTGGGCCTTGGTTTTCCCGGCGGGCCGCAACTGGAAAAACTGGCGGGCAAGGCAAACGATCCCTCCCGCTTCCCGCTGCCGCGCATGCTCGCCCGCGACAAGAGCTGCAATTTCTCGTTTGCGGGCCTGAAGACAGCGGTGAAGCGCAGCTTTGATACGCTGGACGCGCCCACAGAGACCGACCGGGCCGACCTTGCCGCCAGCGCGCAGGCCGCCATCGCGGCCCATCTCGCCGAGCGCACGGGCCGGGCGATGGACATTTTCGCTGAACACAATCCCGACGCGCGCGTACTGGTCGCCGCGGGCGGGGTCGCGGCCAACACCGCCGTACGCAATGCGCTGGAAAAGCTGGCGGAGGAGAAAGGTTTCCGCTGCCTCTTCCCGCCGCTGAAATACTGCACCGACAATGCGGCCATGATCGCGCTGGCGGGCGCGGAGCGTCTGCGCCTTGGCCTTACCGATCCGCTGGACACACCGGCGCGCGCGCGCTGGCCGCTGGATGAGACTGCCGCGAGCGCCGATCCGCTGATAGGGTCGGGGAGAAAGGGACCGAAAGCGTGAGTGATACTCTGGGGATTGTCGGAGCGGGCGCATGGGGCACCGCGCTTGGCCAGGCTGCCGCGCGGGCGGGCACGCCAAGCCTTGTCTGGGCGTATGAGCGCGAAGTGGCAGACGCCATTAATATCGCGCACGAAAATTCCGTCTTCCTGCCGGGCGTAAAGCTGGATGCGTCCATCCGCGCGACCAACGATCCGTCAGAGCTCTCTGCCTGCGCGGCCTGGCTTGTCGTCACGCCTGCCCAGCACATGCGCGCGAGCCTTGAAGGCTTCGCCCCGCACTTGCGTCCCGGCACACCGGTGGCGCTGTGTTCGAAAGGCATTGAGCGCGGCTCTTTGAAACTGATGAGCGAGGTGCTGGCTGAAGCCCTGCCACAAGCCATCCCCGCCGTCCTCTCCGGCCCGTCCTTTGCCGCCGATGTGGCCCGCTCTTTGCCCACTGCCGTGACGCTCGCCTGCGAGGACGAAATGGCGGGGCAGAAGCTCGTCGCCCTGATCGGGTCGGAAAGCTTCCGCCCCTATCTCGCTGATGATCTCATCGGCGCGGAGATTGGCGGGTCGGTAAAGAACGTGCTCGCCATCGCGGCGGGCATTGTGGAGGGGCGCGGGCTCGGCAAGTCGGCCCATGCTGCCCTCATCGCGCGCGGCTATGCGGAGATGACGCGCCTTGCCGTCGCGCTCGGCGCGAAAAAGAACACGCTCGCCGGGCTTTGCGGGCTGGGTGATCTGGTGCTGACCTGCTCCTCCCCGCAATCACGCAACATGTCGTGCGGGCTGGCGCTGGGGCGGGGAGAGATGCTTGAAGCCATCATGGCGTCGCGCAATTCCGTCACCGAAGGCGTGGCCAGCGCACCCGCCGTCATGGAACTTGCCGCCCGGCACGATGTGGAGATGCCGATCTGCGCGGCGGTGGCCGGGATTGTCGGCGGTCAGATCAGTGTCGATGCGGCGATCGAGGGCCTGCTATCGCGTCCCTTCAAGATGGAGGGCGCGTGAGCATGACAGAGCTTCCGCCAAGCGGCACCGTGCTCGGCCAGCTTGATCAGCTCAGCGATCCGGGCGCAGGGCCGTCGACTTATGAAGCCCTGCCCATATTGCTGGTGCGCAAAGGCGATACGGCCTTCGCCTATGTGAATGTCTGCCCGCATCAGGGCCGCCCGCTTTGCCTGCCGTCCGGGCGCACTCTGATCAGCGAGGAACGCTTCATCGTCTGCCCGTTTCACGGGGCGAGCTTTGCCATTGAGGACGGGGCGTGTGTCGGCGGGCCTGCGGGCAAGGCGGGGCTCAAACCCGTTCCGGTGCGCGTGGAAGACGGGGCAATCGTTGCGGTTTAGGGCCGCCGCCCGGTCACGCCATGGACCTTCTGGTCGATAAAGTGGAAGCCGGGCGTCTCCATCAGCGTGCATACGCTATCCACCACCGCCGGATCGGCGCCGATCATCGCGCCGATGACGCGGTTATTGGCCGCCAGAAAGCGTGACCAGTCCGATCCGCCCTCGCTCACCCGGTCGAGCACGTCCTCGGTAAGCGTTTCCAGCCCGGCGGCTGTAAACCGGTCCTTCAGCGTGCGCCCGAACGCCGGGTCCACCAGGCCGGTATCGCGAATGGCAGCCTGGATATGGGCGATTCCGGCATCAAAGCGCTTGCCCGCCTCCCCACCGCTGATCGCTTTCACATCGGCAAAATCGAGGCTGGCGATGGCCAGGACGCCGCCGGGCTTCAGCCATTGCGACAGACGCACCAGCGCCGCGTCGGGATCGGGCAGATGCTCCAGCACGAGACGCGCATACACGAGATCGAACCGGCCGGGCTCGGCAGGCGGGTCATAGAGATCAGCCTCCATCAGCCGCACGGGTGCGGGCAGTTCGCCCATATGGGCGAGTGTCCGGTCCAGTCCCAGCACATCACCTCGCGGCCCCACCACCTGCGCGAACCATCGCAGCATGGCGCCCGATCCGGCCCCGGCTTCCAGCACGGCCATACCGGGCTTGAGGCTGGCCCGGCGGGTCAGCCAGTCTTGCGTCCACGGCGCGTAGAAGCCTGCCAGCGCTTCAAGACGCACGCGCTCGCCGGAGGGATCGGCCCCGTCAGCGAAATAGCGCTCCTTCAGGCCGGCCATGTCGCTCTACCCTGCCGCCCTGGCGGCCTGAGCCAGCTCGCGCAGCTCGGTGGAGGCGATGGCCACTTTGGAAAGCGTCCAGCTTCCCGATACGGACAGCTCCTCCACCGTCTTGTCGGCGCGGTCCACATCATGGGCGTTGACGACCTGCCAGGAGGAGACGAGCTCTTCGGCCCAGTCCGCTGACGGATTTTCCGCGCCTGCGGCGAGCTTGCCCCCGGCATTGGCCGCATAGCCTGCAATCGCCTCGCACATGGCCAACTGGCTGGCATAGAGATCTTCGGTGAGGCGCCGGGCGGCCAGCCGGTCCCAGTGCAGGGTGGAAGACAGACTGGAAGCGGCGGTGCGCAGCGCGTCGAAGCTGAACCGGTCGCCGCACGCGTGATAAAGCCGCGCAGCGGCCTCCAGCGGCCAGCCCGCGCCTTTGGCGAGATCGACAATGTCCGTCGCCGGAGTCAGGGGCTGGAGGGTCGCCGCTTCGAGGGCCAGCTTGGCCGGGGCGCCTGCGTCTTTCAACGCGCTCAGCCGGCCGGCAACGCCGGCGCGTTCATGGCCGGAAAAGATCGTCTCGCCCCAGTTCTTCAGCTTGTCCGCGCCGTCCTGGTAGGTGGCGATCAGGTCGGCAATCGGGCTCGCCTTGCCTGCGTCCTCGGCGCGCGCACGCCGAGCCAGCCAGATGGTCTGGCGCGAGAGCAGGGTCATCACCTCCTCGTGCAGGCGCAGCTGGGCTTCGGCGGGGATCTTGTTGTCCAGCGCGTTGACCTTGGAGAACAGCTCATCAAAGCGGAAGATCGCCCGCCCGGCGGCAAAGGCGCGGGCAATGGCGGCAATATCGGCGCCGCTGGCTTCGCGGGCGCGGTGCACGAAGAGCGGGCCGCCCATATTGATCATGTCATTGGCCAGCCGCGTGGCGATGATCTCCCGCTTCAGCCGGTGGCCCTGCATCTGCTTTGAGAACTTGGCCAGCGCTTTCGGGAAATAGGTGACGAGCGTGTCCTCGAAATGGGGGTCGTCGGGTACATCACAGGCCACGAGCGCATCAAACAGCGCGATCTTGGCATAGCTTATCAGGATGGCGATTTCCGGCCGGGTCAGCCCCTCGTCCTGGTCTTTCAGCGCCCGGATGGCGTCACCTGCGGGCAGGCCCTCCACCGCCCGGTCAAGCCGTCCATCGGCCTCCAGCCGTTCCATCAGGCGCTCATGGGCATCAAGGTCCTCTGCCGCGCGGTGGCGGGCAAGCGTCAGGGTCAGGGACTGGTCGTAATTATGGCGCAGCACGTGGGCCGCGACATCGTCCGTCATCGATTCCAGCAGCTTGTTGCGCGCATCGAGCTTCATTTCGCCGGCCCGCAGCATCGGGTTGAGCAGGATCTTGATATTCACCTCGTGGTCAGAGGAGTCCACGCCCGCCGAATTGTCGATGAAGTCGGCATTGATGCGCCCACCATGACGGGCAAATTCGATGCGCGCAGCCTGGGTGAGGGCCAGGTTCGCACCTTCACCCACGACCTGGGCTTTCAGCTCCGATCCGTTGACGCGCACCGCGTCATTGGTCTTGTCGCCGACCTGGTAGTTCTCCTCTGTCGAGGCTTTCACATAGGTGCCGATACCGCCGAACCACATCAGCTCGGCGCGAGCCTTGAGCAGCGCATGTATCAGCTCGCTGGGCGTGGCGGTCTTGCCGTCCAGCCCGGTCATCTCGCGGATCTGGTCGGTGAGCGTGATCGCCTTGCCCGAACGTGAGAACACGCCCCCGCCCTTGGAAATCAGCCTGGTGTCGTAATCCTGCCAGCTGGACCGGTCCATTTCGAACAGACGCTTGCGCTCATTCCAGCTCGCCTCGCAATCTTCCGGGTCCGGGTCGATGAAGATATCGCGATGGTCGAAGGCGGCGATCAGCCGGATCTGCTTTGAGAGCAGCATGCCATTGCCGAACACATCGCCCGACATGTCGCCAATGCCGATCACGGTGAAGGGCTCTGTCTGGATGTCTTTGCCTATCTCGCGGAAATGGCGTTTCACCGACTCCCAGCCGCCGCGCGCGGTAATGCCCATCTTCTTGTGGTCATAACCGGCAGACCCGCCCGAGGCGAAAGCATCGGCGAGCCAGAAATCATACTCGTCCGTGGCCACACCATTGGCGATGTCGGAGAAGCTGGCCGTGCCCTTGTCGGCCGCAACGACCAGATACGGGTCTTCCCCGTCCCAGCACACGGTGTTTTCCGGGCGGATCACCTCGCCGTCGGCATCGAGATTATCGGTGATATCCAGCATGCCGCGCAGGAAGGTGCGATAGCTCTCCCGGCCCTCTTCCATGAAGGCGTCCCGGTCGGACGGCTTGGGCAATTGTTTCGGGTAGAAGCCGCCCTTGGAGCCCACGGGCACGATCACCGCGTTCTTCACCTGCTGGGCCTTTACCAGACCCAGCACTTCGGTACGGAAATCCTCGCGCCGGTCAGACCAGCGCAGCCCGCCACGCGCGACCGGGCCAAAGCGCAGATGCACGCCCTCCACGCGCGGGCTCCACACGAAAATCTCCCGGTAGGGTTTGGGTGCGGGCAGATCGCGCAGGCGGCGGCTGGCAATCTTCAGCGAGATCCACGGCTTGGGCGCGCCATCCTTGCCGGTCTGGTAGAAATTGGTGCGCAGCGTGTACTTCATCAGTTTCAGAAGCCGGCGCAGCGCCTTGTCATGATCAAGGCTGGACACCGCATCGAGCTTGGTGCGCAGCTGTTTTTCCAGCTTCGCTGCCTCCTCCTCGCGCGCCTTCTGGTCAAGATCGAGTGCAGGGTCGAAGCGGGTGCGCGCATATTCCAGAAGGCAGCGCGCGATCTCGGGATGGCCGCTGAGCGCCTCCTCCTGAATGGACTGGGATGGATCCAGCCCGGATTGCTGGCGGTAGCGTGCACAGGCGCGCAGGAAGGCCGCCTCGCGCCAGCTCACGCCAATGGCGGGCACTAGCGTGTTGAAGCCGTCATCCTCGGTGCGCCCGTCCAGCACAGCCAGCACCGCGTCTTCAAACAAGAGGGCGATGGTTTCCAGCTTGCCGAAGGCGCCGGTGCGCGCGCGCACCTCGAACTCATGCACCCAGATGGTTTCCCTGCTCTCACCATCCTCGCACTCGCGCTGGACGGGATAGCCGGCCTCGGCGTTCACGTGGAGGCCGAGATTTTCCAGCACGGGCAGCACGGCCGACAGGGCGAGCATCTGGTCATGGCTGTAGAGCTTCACCCGCAGATGCGTGTCATCATCGTCTTCTGCCCTGTAGACGCGCGCACCGCGTACATTGTCCGCGTCCAGCGTCTCCATGCGCTGGATATCAGCCAGTGCGTCTTCAGGCTCGTAGCGTTCGCGGTAACCGGCGGTGAAGCCGTTGAGATAGGCCTTGCTGGCGCGCAGCAGCTCGGCATCGCCGCAGCGGCGCGCCTCGGCTTCCAGGCTGTCTTCCCACGTGCGGGCCAGAAGCGCGATCTGGCGCTCCAGCTCGGCGGTATCAGGTTCGGGATGATCAAACGGGTTGAGGCCGATAATGAAATGGACACGTGCCAGCGAACCATCGCCAAACATCGGGTAGAAGGCCGAGAGACGGCCATCGAACGCCTTGCGCAACAGCTCGCCCGCCTCGATGCGCACGCGCGAATTATAGCGGTCACGCGGCACGTAGAGCAGGGCGGACACGAACCGGTCGAACTGGTCACGGCGCAGGAAGAGGCGCGTGCGCGGCCGGTCATAGAGGTGGAGAATTCCAAGGCTGATCTCCAGCAAATCCTCTTCAGAGGTCTGGAACAGCTCGTCACGCGGATAATTCTCCACGATGTGCTGGAGTTTCTTGGCGGAGTGGGAACCAGGCGCCTTGCCGGCCTTTTCCAGAACCCGGCGCACCTTGCGCCGGATCAGCGGCACGTCGCGGGCCATGCGGTCATAGGCCTCGGCGGTGAACAGGCCGACAAAGCGGGTCTCGCCGACCACCGCGCCATCTTCGCGATAGCGCTTCACGCCGATATAATCCATGTAGACGCGCCGGTGGACGCGGCTCTTGATATTGGCCTTGGCTACGATCACCGGGGCAGGCGCGCGCAGGAAATGCTCGATCTGCGGCACGATCACCAGCGGCTCGGAGCTTTTGCGCAGGACAGTGCGTTCGGGATCACGCAATATGCCCCGTCCGCTATCGACCGGGATTTCCGGCTCGCGCGTGCGCAGATCACCCTTCTCGTCGACATCGAATTTCAGAGAGCGGCAGCCGATGAAGGCGAAATGATCGTCGCGCAGCCATTTCAGGAAGGCGAGGGCCTCGTCGACCTCTTCCTTCGGGGCGAGCGTGTTGGCCGAGGAGAGATGCTCCACGCACTCATCCATGCGCGCGCGCATGTCGGCCCAGTCTTCCACTGCTGCGCGTACATCCAGCAAGGTGGCGCGCACTTCCTCTTCCAGCGCCTTGCGGACCGTATCGTCGAGCAGATCGACATGCACCTGGATCATGGATTCAGAGATGATCCGCCCGCCGGAGGGGACGCGCTTCCCGTCCTCGTCGCGGCGCACCTGCACGATGGGGTGGACCATGGCGAGTACGTCCAGCCCCTGTGAGGCGATCTCGCCCATGACGGAGTCCACCAGGAAGGGCTTGTCCTGCGCGATTACCTCAACGACATCGCGCCCCAGCGCCTTTTCCTTCTCGCCCCTGGCCTCACGCACGCGCACCTTGATCCGGTCGCCGGGACGCTCCGAGGCGAATTCCCAGAAATCGGCGAAGACCCGCAGCGCGTCCTCAAGGCTGATGCCCTGCATGTCGTCGGCCAGGCAGTCATCATAGACCTGCGCAGCGAAACTGTCGGCATCCGCGCCCGTCTGGCCGAAGCGCACCCTCCATTGCTTGCTTGCCGCCTTGAGGAATTTCTGCCGGTCAAAGGCGTGAGCCGAGCTGACGATCGCGGTCATGCGCTAAAACGCTCCATTGGAGGGGCGCGCCATGCCGGGAGGCAGGACGCGCGAGGGAATGATCAGCCTAGCGTTCGCTGCGCGCCGTTCAAGCAGTGAGGCACTCAATTGCGGCACGCCCCGTGATCGGCCAGACTGGACCTGATAGCGCGCTCTGTGGTTCGCTGCGCTTCAACTTGCAAGTCCGTTTTCCCCTGGAGTCACCCATCCATGCCTCACATGCTCATTACCGGTGCCAATCGGGGCATCGGTCTGGAACATACTCGCCTGCTTCTTTCGCGCGGCTGGCATGTCAGCGCGGCGTGCCGCAACCCTCACAAGGCCGACTCTCTCAAGGCGCTGGATCCGGGTGACGGGCGGCTGAAAATCCTTGCCTACGATGCAGGCAAGGCCGACGCGGCAGAGCGGCTGAAGGCGGACGTGACCGGGCCGATCGACATACTGTTCGCCAATGCCGGTGTGATGGGGCCGAATGACCAGAGCTTCGGCAACAGCGATTTTGACGGTATCACCCATACGTTTCAGGTGAACGCCATCGCGCCGCTGAAACTGGCCGAGGCGTTTGCAGACCAGGTGGCAAAGTCGCAGCTGAAAGTGATCGCGCTGCAATCCTCGCGCATGGGTTCCATCGCAGATAACGGGTCGGGCGGGCGCTATGCCTACCGGGCCTCGAAAGCCGCGCTCAACGCTATCGGCAAATCGCTGAGCGTTGATCTCGCGCCGAAGGGCATCATCACCCTCATCTTCCATCCCGGCTGGGTGAAGACCGATATGGGCGGGCCGAACGGCAATCTGACGGTCAATGAATGTGTGGAAGCCCAGCTGGACCTTATCGCGCGGGCAAACCCGGCGATGAATGGCCGCTTCTTCCATGTCAGCGGTGAAGATCTCGACTGGTAGGGGGGTGAAAGAAAAGCGGCGCCGCCGGACGGGGACAGGACAGTCCGGCAGCGCCTTTTCAGGCCCCTCTTGGCAGGCTGGGGGCGCTTCAAGGGGCCCATCGCTGTTTACGCGGGCCACGCCCTGCCGGATCAGCGGTGGAACAGAAAGCCGGGCAGACGGGTTTTTTTTAAGCACGTAATGCTGACAGGAGCCCGGCATGACCGGCCAGAAGCCCAGACCCGTCCCGACGCCCAAACCCGTTCCGCCATCAAAACGGCGACCGCGCAAGCCCGCCGGCGAAGAGGCGCTCGACGAGGCGCTGGAGGAAAGCTTTCCCGCCTCCGACCCGCCCTCCATAACCCCGCCAGCAAACCCGGAACCGGACCGGGACGGCAAGGAAAAGCGCGCGAAGAACTGAGGCGCTGGCGGGAATTATACCCGGTTTACACAAGCAGGTATAATGGCCTGCACGAAAGTCCAGTCTCGTGCCGTCAGGCGGAATCAGGAAAATCCGGGGATCGGGTCCGGCAAATGGAGCGGGCGATGAGATTCGAACTCACGACCCTCACCTTGGCAAGGTGATGCTCTACCCCTGAGCTACGCCCGCTCATATGCGTCACCGGGGCTGGCCATATCGGCCAGAGGGCGCGGTATATCGCGCATCGCCGGGAGTTTGGCAATACCCTGTGATGCGCCCTACTGCAAAGGCTTGCACCTTGTAAGGCGCTTGGGGCAGGTAGGGGGTCATGGACAAGCACACACCTCTTCCTGCGCCGCCCGTGAGCCGCGATGGCCTGCTGGCGTTTCTCGGCGCGCTGGGCATCGCCCACACCACGCATGATCATGCGCCTGTCTTCACCGTGGCCGAGAGCGACCAGATCAAGGCGCACATGCCCGGCGGGCATACCAAGAACCTGTTCCTGAAGGACAAGAAGAACAATCTCGTCCTCATCTCGGCCGAGCATTCCACGCAGATCGAGCTGAAACGCCTGCATGAGCGGCTGGGGACAGGCCGGCTTTCCTTCGGCTCGGCAGAGCGGCTGGAAGAGGCGCTGGGCGTGACGCCGGGCTCGGTGACCGCCTTCGCGCTTATCAATGACCCCGAGCGCCGGGTGCGCTTCATCCTCGATGCGGCGCTGATGGAGCACGACACGGTAAATTTCCATCCGATGAAGAATGATGCCACCACGGCTATATCCCGTGAGGGCTTGCTGGCCTTTCTTGCGGCGCTGGGGCGCGAGCCGGAGATCATGGATTTCAGCACGCCCGCCTAGACTCACTTGCAGCGCGCGCCCTGCCGGTCCACCTATGGGCCAGATTTATCCCCGGCGAGCACAGCTGGATATGAAGGATCAGAGCCATGCAGATTTTCGGTTCCGGCAATCAGGCCGCGCCCGCACCACAAGCCGCCTCAGAGCTGGTGAAGGACGGCACCGACCAGAGCTTCATGCAAGATGTGGTCGAGCCGTCCAAAGAAGTGCCGGTACTGGTCGATTTCTGGGCGCCCTGGTGCGGCCCGTGCCGCCAGCTGGGCCCGGTCATTGAGCACGCGGTCACTCAAGCTGGCGGCAAGGTGAAGCTGGTCAAGATCAATATCGACGAAAATCCCGGCATTGCAGGCCAGTTGCGCATCCAGTCCATCCCCGCCGTGATCGCGTTTGTGAACGGCCAGCCGGTCGATGGCTTCATGGGCGCGCTGCCGGAAAGCCAGATAAAGGACTTCATCGCCCGCGTCAGCGGCGAGGTCGACACAGGTGCGCTGGATGCCTTGCTGGACCGGGCGGAAGACGCGCTCTCGCAAGGCGATGCAGGCGGGGCTGCACAGGATTTCGCCGCTGTCCTGCAGGCTGACAAGGAAAATGCCCGCGCCATCGCCGGCATGGCCCGCGTCTATCTGGCCCAGGGCGACCGGGAGGGCGCGGAAGGCATCCTCTCTGCCGCGCCGGAAGGCAAGCAGAATGACCCCGCGATTGCCGGGGTCCGTGCCGCACTGGAGCTGGCCGGTGAAGGCGAGAATGCGGGCGATGTGGCGGAGCTGGCAGCGCGTCTGGAAAAGGCGGGCGGGCGCGATGCGGGCTTGCGCTACGAGCTGGCCCGCGCGCTGATCGGATCGGGCGATCTGCAGGGTGCGGCCGGCCATCTTCTGGAGAGTATCGCGCTGGACCGGGAGTTCCGCGAAGGCGCGGCGCGCGCCCTGCTTCTGCGCGTGTTCGAGGCGGCGGGCCAGAACTCGGAGCTGACCAAGGCCGGGCGCAAGCGCCTGTCATCGATATTGTTCAGCTAGCTGGCCCCGGCGGACCTGCGCCCTATTTTGCCCTGTGGTGCAGGGACAGGATTGGCGTCTTGCAGGAGAAGCTCATGAGCGCGCGTATAACGCCGCCCGCCACACTGCCGGTTTTCCCCATTCGCGGCTGCATATTGCTGCCGGGCGAGGCCCTGCCGCTGAACGTGTTCGAACCGCGCTATCTCAACATGATCGATGATGTGATGGCCGGGGAGGGCTGGCTGGGCATGGTCCAGCCGCGGGCCACCGGCCCGCGCGAACGCCCTGATCTGGAGGCCGTCGGCACGGCAGGGCGCGTTGCGACGTTCAGCGAGACCGGGGACGGGCGTTATCTCATCGTGGTCAAGGGCGTCACCCGGTTCACCCTGGCGGGCGAAGCGGCGAGCCAGACGCCCTACCGGGTGGCCCATGCCGACTACACGCCCTATCCGCACGATGCCGAGCCTGCGGCCCGTGAGGCCGGAGAGAACGAGCGCGCGCGCTTCCTGGCCCTGCTGCGGCGTTTTTTCGACCATGCCGGGATCGAGGCGGACTGGCCGTCCATCGAGCGCGCGCCTCTGAATGCAATTACCGGCAAGGTGGCCATGGCCTGCCCGTTTGATCCGGCCTCCAAACAGGCCCTGCTGGAAGCGCGCGATCTGCCCGAGCGCCAGCGCCTGCTGACGGGCATGATGGCCGCGGCGCTGGACGAGGCCGGTTCCCATTCCGGCGGGCGGCAGGACCGTCTGCACTGAACCTTGCGGCGAGATGGCGCTTGCCCGTGCGCGCGGTGATGACATAGAAGCACACCCATGAGCGAGAACACCGATACCACCGCCAATCCGCGCCGCTCGGCCCATGTCGATCCGAAGCTGCTGGAAATCCTTGTCTGTCCGGTCACGCGCGGGCCGCTCGAATATGACCGGGCGAAGGGCGAGCTGATCTCCAAGGGGGCGGGCCTCGCCTATCCGGTGCGCGAGGGCGTGCCGGTCATGCTGCCCGAGGAAGCCCGCCAGATCGATGGCTAGTGCCCGCGCGCCCTGGCCGGTCAGGCTCGCCTTCCGGGCGGGCGAAAAGGCGCTGCACATCGATTTTGACGATGGCAGTGCGGTGAACATTCCCTTTGAAACCCTGCGTGTGGAAAGCCCGTCAGCTGAGGTGCAGGGTCATGCCCCTCACCAGAAAAAGACGGTCACCGGCAAAGAGAACGTGCTGGTCACAGCCGCAGAGCCTGTGGGGCGGTACGCGGTGCGTCTGACCTTCGATGACGGTCATGATAGCGGCATCTATTCCTGGGATTATCTGCGCGCGCTGGGTGAAGCGGCGGGCCGCTAGGCGGGCGCGTGCTCACCACCGGCTTCGGCCGGGCTGTCATCCATCAGCGTTTCAGGCATGTTGGCCACCGGGCGCACAGGGGTTGTGGGCATGCTGGCGAGCAGGCCCTGCAGGGCCTGGAGCTTGGCCGGTCCGTCCGGCGCGCGCGCTTCGGTCTTGCCCATTTCGGAGGCCAGAAGCCGCATGGCGCGCGCCTGTGCATCCTGCTGGCAGCGGCCGAGGGGCAGTACGCCCTGTGCGGCGAGACGCAGAAGCCCCGAGGCCTTGTCCAGCACCGGCAGGGGCGATTTCTCGATCCGGTCGAAAAGCTGGTTGTCGTGAATGACGGCCATGCCAAGCGCGTCGAACGCATCGAGCGTCTCGAACTTGGCCTCATCGGGGAACGTGCCCTTGAAGGTACGCTTTTGCAGGGCTGACAGCCGCGCCAGGCGCTCAAACGGCTGGCCAGGACCGGATTTGAACCAGCTTTCGCAGGCGGGTGTTTTCAGCCGCGCGCGCACAAAGCTGGCCAGCTTCACCTTGTTCTGCTCGCCGACCAGATTGTCTTCCATGGCCAGCAGACGCTCGATCTGTTCTGCCGGATTGGCCGCATCCTTGAGCGCTTCCTCCATCGTTTCGGGCGAGAGCAGGCGTGCAGAGCGCACGGTGAAGGCCTCCACCAGCGCGTCAGGATTGAGGTGTTCTCCCGAAGCGGCGATCAGGCGCTGGGCGAGTGTGCGCGCCAGCCGGATCTCGTCGAGCACATTGTCCGGCCGGAAGCGCTTGGGCTGGCGCAGCGCGTCCAGCACCCGCCTCGCGATCTCGCCATGGCTTTCAGGCAATTGCTTGCCGGCAAACTTGGAGGCGAGGCGTTTGGCGCCCTCGGGCGCCCGGATCATGCTTTCATGCGTCTGCGTGCCGGCAAACACGCTGGTCAGCCGCTCCACATGGCCTCCCAGATCGCGGCTCTGGCCCATAATCTGGTTCAGCGCCCGGTCAAAGGACAGCATCTCGGCAAGAAAGGCGTCGGCCTCGCGCGATGCGAAGGCACGCGCATCAGGGTCCTCGGGCAGATCATCATGGAAATCGAGCAGCATCTCGGCCTTCTTCGCCATGCCCGCTGCATTGGCCAGCCGCTCGGCGATGGCGCGGCGCAGGCGCTGCTCGGCGCTGCCTTCAGAGAAAATGCGCTGGGTCAGTTCCGAGAAGCTGTCGCTCTTCGATTCATTCTGCTTGCGCCGGGATTCCTTTCGCGACTTCTCGATCGCCTTTTCCACCAGCTCGGTCAGCAGGCGCACATAGGCGTGCACCGAGGCGTCGGAATTTTGCGCCCGCGCGACCGCGACCTTCTGGATGGCGTGCTGGAGATCGCTTTCGCAGGCATCCAATGCCTCGATCAGATCGGGCCGGTACATCAGCTCAAGCGGGCAGACCTCCTGACGCTCAAGCCATTGGGCGAGCACACGCCGTACCGTGTCGCGTGCGGCCGGACCGGCCAGATCCTCCGGCGTGACACAGGGGATTTTCGCCTCGCCGGTCTTCTCCTTCGGGTTGGAGAAGCGCTCCTCGCCGATCTCGTGAATGGTGACGGTGCTGAACGTGCCCTCGCACTCATTCCAGGTTTCGCGGGCCACCCGCGCCGAGCCGCGCGGCGATTTCGCGACCAGCTTGTCGGCAAGCGTAATGGCGTCGCCGCGGTCCTTGACCGCTTCGACCAGCACCCAGTCAGCCTTCGGGTGCTTCTTGAAAAAGACCTCGAAATGGACGTCGCCGGACGCCATGGAAGCCGCCTTTCCCGTTCCCCGGTGGCGTACACTGGACGTGACATGCTTAACCGCCAGTAACCACGCGCTCTCCCAAATCCCCTTGCCCGATGACAGCGGGGCTGTAGGTTAACCTCAAGACACTGAACCGTTCGCAAGGGCCCGCCCATGACCGAAATCGCGCTTGTCGATGACGACGAGAACATCCTCACCTCCGTTTCCATTTTCCTTGAGGGCGAAGGCTATATGGTGCGCACCTTCACCGACGGGGTGGAAGCGCTGAGCGAGCTGGTCGACACGCCGCCAGATCTGGCCATTTTCGACATCAAGATGCCGCGCATGGATGGCCTGGAATTGCTGCGCAAGGTGCGGCAGAGCTCCAACCTGCCGGTCATTTTCCTGACCTCGAAGGATGGCGAGTTTGATGAGGCGCTGGGGCTTGATCTGGGCGCGGATGACTATATCGCCAAGCCGTTCTCCCATCAGCTTCTGGCCAAGCGGATCAAGGCGGTGCTGCGCCGCGCCCAGCCCGAGGACGCCGATACCGCATCGGGCGATGGCGATCACAAGGCGATCGTGCGCGGATCGCTCACCCTTGATCCCAACCGTCATGCCTGTCTGTGGAATGGCAAGCCCGTGCGCCTGACCGTGACCGAGTTCCTGATCCTGCAGGCTCTGGCCAACCGGCCGGGCTATGTGAAAAGCCGGGATAATCTCATGGATGCCGCCTATGACGATCAGGTCTATGTCGATGACCGCACCATCGACAGCCACATAAAGCGCATCCGCAAGAAATTCCGGGTGGTGGACGAGACATTTGACGGGATCGAGACCCTTTATGGCGTCGGATACCGCTACAAGGAAGCCTAGCCCGAAGGGCAGGCTGGGCCGCGTCACGGCGGGGCTGACAGGTCTGCACGCCCGGCTTGGCCAGGCGCTGTTTTCCCGGCTGGCCCTGGGCATACTGACGGCCAACCTGGTGGCGCTCGGCTTTCTGGCGCTGGGCACGCTGGCCCTGACCGAGAACCGTACCGGCCTCATTGATGCGAAGGTGGATTCGCTCACCTCGCAGGCGGACATCATCCGCAATGTGATCACCGAAACGGCGGTGGAAGGGGCGCCCGAGCCCGCCCTCAACACCCGCGTGGCTGCCGAAGTGCTGGCCCGGCTATATGTGCCGGAGGGCACGCGCGCCCTGATCCATGACCGGGACGGGCGGCTGGCCGCCGACAGCTATCTCAGCGCCGGACGGGTCAGCGTGGAACTGCTCCCTCCCCCCGGCGCGCGCGATATTGGCGGCAAGCTGACAGGCGGATGGCGCGGCTTTCGCGATTTCGTCGGAGGGTTCTTCCTCTCCGAGACCGAGCGCGAGGCCCGTGAGCGCAGCCTGACCGAGGAAATCGCACTGGCCCAGTCCACCGGTGATCCTGTCGCCGGCATTCGCCGGGGACGTCAGGGCGAGCGGGTGGTGTCGGTCACCCTGCCGATTGCACCGGTGCAGACCGTGGTCGGCTCGGTGACCTATGAGTCCTTTGATTACGATGCCCTGATCGCCGCGGACCGGCTGGCCATACTGCCCTATCTGGGTTTCGCCGCGCTGGTGATCGTGGCGTTTGGCGCGCTGCTCGCCCTGCGCATAGCCGGTCCGGTCAAGCGGCTGTCCGATGCGGCGCGTTCGGTCCAGCTGGCCGGCGGGCGGCGTGTGCCGCTGCCTGACTTTTCCGGCCGGCGTGACGAAATCGGCGATCTGGAACAGGCTTTCCGGGCGATGACCGAGGCGCTTTATGACCGGCTCGATGCCATCGAGAGCTTTGCGGCCGATGTCTCCCACGAAATCAAGAACCCGCTCACCTCCATACGCTCGGCCGCCGAAGTGCTGATCACGGCGAAGGATGATGCCGCGCGCGCCCGGCTGGTGGGCGTGATCCAGAAGGATGTCGGACGGCTGGACCGGCTGATCACCGATATCTCAAACGCCTCGCGCCTTGATGCCGAACTGGCGCGCGATTCGGTCAGGCCGGTCGATCTGCACCGCCTGATCGGTGACATTGTGCGGGTCTATATCGATGGCGAGCGCTGCCGCGACGGTCAGCTGGTGCTGGAGGCCGAAGGCGGGCCGGCCCTGGTTGCCGCGCGTGAGGAGCCGCTGGGGCGGGTCTTCACCAATCTGATCGACAATGCGCTGACCTTCTCTCCGCCGGGCGGCGTGGTGCGCATCCGTATCCGGAGGGTTCCGCGCGGCCGCCTGCTGATCACGGTGGAGGATGACGGGCCGGGCATACCGCCGGAGGCGCTGGAGACGATTTTCCAGCGCTTCTACACCCAGCGCCCGTCAGGTGCGGCTTTTGGCACCCATTCCGGGCTGGGCCTGGCCATCGTGCGCCAGATCGTTTCGGCCCATGGCGGCCACGTTCATGCGGAGAACCGCCATCCGCCGGGCAGTGGCGCGCGTTTCGTGGTGGAGCTGCCCGCCGTGGCCCAATAGGCACGCCTGTTGCAGTTCTGCCGCCAAGGCCCTTTTCAGCGAACGGGAATGCGGGTTTAGATAGGATTTCATGCAATCGTCACCGCCCTCTCGAAAGCCTTCATGATCGGCCTTGTCATCGTTACCCACGGACAGCTCGCCCAGGAGCTGGTGGCTGCCACAGAGCACGTGGTCGGCAAGCTAGCGGCTTGTATCCCCGTTTCCATCGGGGCGGATGATGATATGGAGCAGCGCCGCGATGATATCCGCGCTGCGGTGCGCGCGGCAGACAAGGGCGATGGTGTGATCATCGTGACCGATATTTTCGGCGGCACCCCGTCCAATCTTTCCATGTCACTTCTGGAAAAGAGCCGGGTGGAGGTGATCGCCGGGGCCAATCTGCCGATGATGATCACGTTGGCCGAGGCCCGCACCCGGCTTGGCCTTGCCGATCTCGCCTCCAATGCCTCCAGCGCGGGACGGCGCTATATCACGGTCGGCTCACACCTGATTGACGGCCTGTCGTGAACGATCTGACGGCGCAGGTCATGATCGTGAACAAGCGCGGGTTGCATGCCCGCGCGGCGGCGAAATTTGTCGGGCTGGTGCGCGCGTTCGAGGCCGATATCGATGTATCGCGCGATGAGGAGACGGTCGATGGCCGCTCCATCATGGACCTGCTCATGCTCGGCGCCGGGCCGGGCACACGCATCACGATAAACGCGCGCGGCCTTGATGCGGCAGAGGCGCTTGCCGCCCTGAAAGCCCTGGTGGAATCCGGTTTTGAGGAAAGCGAATAGGTTTCAGGCCTATTCGCGCTTTTCCTCTGAGCCGCCGAACGCATCGGGTGCCCCGGCGTCGTCATCCTCGTCCCCGGCCTCTGCGTCGCCATCCGTGCTGCCGGTATCGGCTGGTGAGGCCAGATCCTGCGGACGCAGCGCATCGCCGGATTCCAGCGCCGCTTCTTCCTGTGGCGGTGTGCCGTCAGCGGACGCATCCCCGCCGCTGTCGACACGGCTGGACGGCGCGTCGGCGGCAGAAGCGGCGGGCATCGGCGGAGGCGGAGGTATGTCCATGGAGCGGGCCTCAAGGCGCGGATCGGGCGTCTCGCTGGCAGCCTCGCCAGAAACCTTGTCGCCAGGCACTGTCTCGTCCGCGCCGGTTTCATCTGGCTGGGCGGCGTCTGGTGCCGGCGGCGCGTCTGTGCCTTCTGCAGCCTGCGGAGCGGATCCTTCAGTGGCAGCAGATTCCCCGTCCGGGCCGTCTGCCTTGTTCTCATCCACCGATTCAGCAGCGCCTGCGGCCGTTATGGCTTCGTCAGTGTCTGCTTCCTGCCCTGCCTCAGGGCTGTCATCAGACGCGTCGGCGCTGGTCGCCGCGCCGCCTTCTGCGCTCTGCGCGACAGTGTCCGGCCCGTCCGTGCTGCGCGCGGCGATGCTGGCGGCACCGGCAGCGGCAATCACTGTGCCGGTGGCGGCGGCAGGGGCGGTCTGCGGGGCGTCCTCATCGGGGGCGGTGTCAGCCGCAGGCCTGGCTTCGTCGGAGAGCGCGGGCGCTGCTCCACGCCGTGTCACCATCTCCTCGGGCGGATGGCGCAGCACATGGTCGGCCAGACGGGCCACGCGCGCCTCCAGCCGGACACTGTCGCGCCAGCGATTGATGAAGCCGCCAACAAGGAAGAAGGCGGCAGAACCGCCCAGCGCCGCGAGCGCTGGCAGCATGGCGGCTTCCGGACCGGATACCGCAATCGCACCGGCGAGAATGCCCACCAGAAAGACCGGCACCCAGGCAAAGCGCCAGGAGCGCGCCCCGAAGGCTACAAGAAGTCCGGCGGCCACGCCCAGCGCGAAGATCGCCGCGCCTTCCTGTCCTGCCAGCGGCGGCAGGGCGGACGCGAGCACATCGGCAAGGCCCGGCGCCATATTGGCAAGGCGTGCATCGGCGAGACCCGGCTGCGCGCCGGCCAGCAGGGCAAAAATGTCGAAGGCAGGCAGGCCGGAGGCGAGTGCCGGCGAAATGATGCCCAGCATGGCCACAAGGTGCGGCCAAACGATCACGCCGGCCAAGGCGATGAAGGCCAGAAGGGTCAGGAACCAGTTCGCGTTGCGGGCCACCCCGGCACGCGAAAGCAGGCGGGGCGCATCGCCTTGCGTGCGCGTCCAGCTATTGGTGCGGTAATTGATTACGGCGACCGGCCGGGAGCGACGCTTCGGCCCGGGTTGCAGGCGGATCACGGCGGCATAATCGCCCGGATCAAGCGCGAAATCGCGTGTTGCGATGCGTACCGGGTGGCGTTCCCCGTCCAGATCCTGAATGCGGCGCTCATCGGCGCGTGCGCGTGGATCAGATCCGATCACCTGGCCCGGCGCTACGTAGAAATCGATGGTCTTGCCGCCAAAACGCTGGCTGGCATGGGCAGTCGGCAATATGGCCATGACGCTACTCAATCCCCTCATCACGCGCCCTTTCGTGCTTCTTACCGGCTGTCAGCCGATGGCACACAAGGCGCACCCTCTACCCCAGTCTATACAATTTCCGGGCCGGTTTAACCTCCTGTTTATGAATTACCTGCGTCGGGCCAGTGACAGCCCGCCAATGGCCCGTTTGCGCTTGAACGGGCAGCGGTCTATAGAGGCGCCCTTGAAGGCCGTATGGCCTGCAGATTTCCCGCAACAAAGAAGGTTTCTTCAATGACGCTCCTTTTCGACACGCCCGGTGGCAAGGACTATCTGGTCAAGGACATCGCGCTCGCCCGCTGGGGCCGGATCGAGATGGAAATGGCCGAGATCGAGATGCCCGGCCTGATGGCGCTGCGTGAGGAGTTTGGCGCGTCGCAGCCTCTTAAGGGCGCGCGCATTGCCGGTTCGCTGCACATGACCATCCAGACTGCCGTGCTGATCGAGACGCTGACGGCTCTCGGCGCGGAAGTGCGCTGGGCCTCGTGCAACATCTTTTCCACGCAGGATCATGCCGCCGCCGCCATCGCCGAAGCCGGTGTGCCGGTTTTCGCGGTGAAGGGCGAGACGCTGAAAGAATACTGGGATTATGCCGACGCCATCTTCCACTGGCCGGACGGCGAGACCGCCAACATGATCCTCGATGATGGCGGCGATGCCACCATGTATCTCCAGTTGGGCGAGCGCGCCGAGAAGGACCCGTCCGTGCTGGGCGAGCCGAAATCGGAAGAAGAGCGCTGGCTGTTCGACGCGATCAAACGCCGCATCAAGGCGAGCCCGGGCTGGTTTGCCAAGGCCAAGGCCAATATCCAGGGCGTCTCCGAAGAAACCACGACCGGCGTGATGCGCCTCTACCAGATGGCCAAGCGCGGCGAGCTGGCCTTCCCGGCGATCAACGTCAATGACAGCGTGACCAAGTCGAAGTTTGACAACCGCTATGGCTGCCGCGAAAGCCTTGTCGACGCCATCCGCCGGGGCACCGATGTGATGATGGCTGGCAAGACGGCCGTGGTGTGCGGCTATGGCGATGTGGGCAAGGGATCGGCTGAGTCTCTCTCACAGGCCGGCTGCCGTGTGTCTGTTACCGAAGTCGATCCGATCTGCGCCCTGCAGGCTGCCATGGACGGCTATGAGGTGGTGACGCTGGAAGACGTGATCGGCGAGGTGGACATCGTTGTCACTGCGACCGGCAACAAGGATGTGGTCACCGTCGACCATATGCGCGCCATGAAGAACATGGCCATCGTGTGCAATATCGGCCATTTCGATAACGAGATTCAGGTCGAGGCGCTGCGCAATTTCCAGTGGACCAATGTGAAGCCGCAGGTCGATCTGGTGGAATTTCCCGAAGGCCACAAGATCATCCTGCTGTCCGAAGGCCGCCTTGTGAATCTCGGCAACGCCAATGGTCACCCGAGCTTCGTGATGAGCGCGAGCTTCACCAATCAGGTTCTCGCCCAGATCGAGCTCTGGACCAAGGGCGACCAGTACAAGAACGATGTCTATATCCTGCCCAAGCACCTCGATGAGAAGGTGGCTGCGCTCCATCTCGACAAGCTGGGCGCGAAACTGACCGCGCTGTCGGCCGAGCAGGCCGACTATATCGGCGTGGAGCAGAAGGGCCCGTTCAAGGCCGAGCACTATCGCTATTAGGCGATATCAGCCTCACCGCAGGCAACAAAAAAACCCCGGACGCAAACGTCCGGGGTTTTTCATGTCAGGCGTGGGCGGAGCCTAGAAGTCCACCCCGAGGCTCACATAGAGACGGCGGGGCTCGAGGATGTTGTTGTACACATTGCTGGTAAGGATCTGGGCCGGGTTGTTGCGGCGCGGATACTCCCGGTAGTCGATGAAATCCTTGTCCAGCAAGTTGTAGACGACCGCGTTCAGGCGCACCCGCTCATTGATCTGCCAACTGCCGCCGAGATTGAGCTGCGTATAGCCCCTGAAAGCGCCCAGAGCCTCGAACGCGCCTTGCGCGCTCCCGCCATCCTGCGGCTCATGATAATTGCGCGGACGGAAGGCGCTGGAGCGGTATTCGGCACGGAGGAACGCAGTGAGCTGTGAGGTCATATCCCAGCTCACTGTCGCGTTGGCCATATGATCGGGCACGCTGACCAGCGGATCACCGACAATGCTGGCCGCGCTCGCCGGATTGAGCTGGCTCTCGGTCACCTCGCTGTCTGTATAGGTGTAGTTGCCTGACAGGCGGACCGTTTCGGTCAGCTCGACCCGGCCTGCCAGTTCCACTCCCTGAATGACCGCCTCGCCGATATTGAGCGTGCGTCCGGCATTGGCCCCGGTGCCCCTCTCGATGAGGTTGGTCAGCTCATTGCGGAACACGGTCGCCTGGGCGGAGAAGGTCGGCCCGCTATAGAGCGCGGAGACCTCGTAATTGGTGCTCGTTTCCGGATTGAGTTCGGGATTGCCGAACAGCGGCGTCGTGCCCCGGTCGCCAAAGCCGATAATCCCGTCGGTAAGCTGTTCCACAAACGGCGTGCGGTAGCCGCGGCCCACACCGCCCTTGAACGTCCAGCTCTCATTCGCCGCCCAGACCAGATAGAGGCGCGGGGTAAGCCGTCCGCTGAACGCCTCGCTATCATCATAACGCAGGCCTGCAGTGAGATTGAGCGATGGCGTGATGTTCCAGCTATCTTCCGCGAACAGCGAATACTGGCTGACAGCGGCACTGTTTCCGCCAAACAGCCCGTCGGTCAACTCAGGGGCCAGATACTGCCCGCCGACAGTCAGTGTATGGTCACCCAGCTCCATGATGGCGCGGCTATCGGCGACCCAGGTCTCCAGTTCCAGCGTGCGCGGCCCGCCTTCGAACTGGAGCGCCAGCCCGCTGCCCGCGGGGATGGTGCGTCCGATGGTTTCGACATAGTCACGCGTCAGGCTGGATATCACCGTGCCGAAGGCGAACACGCCCTCATGGGCCAGCCGGATCTGCTCACGGTTGAATTCCAGCTCGCGTTGATAGCCGCGGCAGAAATTGGGATCGTTGACGCTGCCCAGACTGCATGGCCCTTCCGTGCCTTGCACACGATGCAGACCGCCTACCTGACCACGATCATTGTTATAGGTCTGATCGGTCCGGTCGTAGCGCAGGGAAAAGGTCTGACCTTCGACCGGCGTGAAATCAAACCGCCCGCCAATCGTGAACACGTCCGCACCGACCGGGTTCTGGCCCATGGTCGCGCTTTCAACGAGACGCTGCGGGTCAAACGGGTCGAGCCCTGGAATCTCGATGCTGGAATCGTCACGGCTGAACAGGCGCGCATAGCCGGTAAAGGCGAGGTTTGGCGCCAGCGGACCGGAGACATAACCCTCGGCCATGGAGGTGCCGCCAAAAGCCGAATCGGACTGGAAGGTGCCGCTCAGCGAGACCGAACCGGCCCAGCTATCGCCCGGCTGACGCGTAATAACGTTGACCACGCCCCCCATCGCGTCCGAGCCGTAGAGTGTCGACATCGGACCGCGGATCAGCTCCACGCGTTCAATGGCCGCCACTGGCGGGAAGAATACGGTCGCGCTGTCATTGAACGCGTTGGGCGCTACCGTCCCCATCGGGTTCTGGCGTACGCCATCAATGAGCACGAGCGTGTACTCGCTGGGCAGGCCGCGCAGCGAGATCGCCTGATTGCCGGTCTTGCCACTGCGCGCATCGAAGGGCTGTGCATTGACGCCCTCAATGCCTTCGACCGCATCGGTGAGGTTGAGTACCTGGCGGCGCTCCAGCGCGGCGCGGTCCACCACCGTCATTGATGCGGGCGCCCGCTCGATATCCTGCTGGAAGCCTGAAGCGGTGACCACGATCACGTCGATATTGCGGGGCGCATTATCGAGATCAAGTTCGGCTTCGTGAACGTTTTCAGCGGCGGCATGAGCGGTAAGGGCCAGCACAGCGGTGCCGGCAAGAAGAAGCGTGCGCATGGTGTGGCGTCGTCCCTGACGTCTGGTGTAAATGAGAATAAGTCTCACCTACAGGATGGGCGCGCTCGCGCCAAGGGCAATTGCGAATGAATTGCAGTTAGGCCGGGCTTATCCCCCGCGGCACGCTGCCGCACCGCCCTGTGAACACAAGGCGGCCGGTGGATTTGCGCGTGGAGTTATCCGCCCCCTTCCCAAGCGTGCTATAAATTCGCAAACTGACCGATCAACGAAACGCGCTTGCGCGTTCAGGAATATTTTCGGGGAGACTTTGTTCATGACACAGCACTGGCGTGTAGCTCTTGCCGCCCTGTCGGCGGCGTTCATCGTGCAGGCCTGCGGGCAACAGCAAACCGGAGACCAGCGTGATATATCCGGCGCGGACCGGGCCTATCAGCAGGTTTTGCTGGAAGCGCTGCTGGATGCGGAAGCCGGCAGCGTGATCGAGATTCCCGCCGGCGTGTTTGTCTTCGACCGCGGCCTTTCCTTGAGCAATGTCGATGGCGTCACCATACGCGGCGCAGGCATGGACGAGACCATCCTCTCTTTTCAGGAACAGCGCGCAGGCGCGGAGGGGCTTCTGGTCACCGGCTCCAACAATTTCACCATTGAAGATCTCGCCATTGAGGACACGATCGGCGATGCGCTGAAGATCACGGGCGGAGAGAATGTGATCATCCGCCGGGTGCGCACCGAATGGACGCGTGGCGTGTCCACCGACAACGGGGCCTATGGCATCTATCCGGTGCTGACGCGCAATGTGCTTATCGAGGAATCGGTGGCCATCGGCGCCTCGGATGCGGGCATCTATGTCGGCCAGTCGGACAATATCGTCGTGCGCAATAACCGCGCCGAGTACAATGTCGCCGGGATCGAGATCGAGAACTCGATGGACGCCGATGTGTACGGCAATGTGGCGACCAACAATACCGGCGGCATCCTCATCTTCAACATGCCGAACCTGCCCCGTCCGGGCCAGGGCACGCGCGTGTTCGACAATGATGTTTACGAGAACAATACCCGCAATTTCGGCCATGCTGGCACACCGGTGGCCAGCGTGCCGGCCGGTACGGGCATCCTCGTGAACTCCAATGACGATGTGGAGATTTTCAACAATCGAGTCTCGCGTAACCGCACCGCGAACGTTATCATCTCCTCGCTGCATTCGGCGGGCTATTCCGATCTCGGGGTGGAAGCTGATTTCGATCCCTATCCGGAGCGCATCTACGTCCATTCCAACACGTTCGAGGGGGGCGGAAACAATCCTGACCCGCTGGAGCTGCAGGCCCTGCGTATCGCCATGTTCGGGCCCACGGGCCGCATCCCGGATGTGCTGTGGGACGGGTATTATGACGCGGATAAGCTGGTCGATGGCGAGATGCCCGCCGAACTGCGCATCTGCGTCTCCGGCGCGGAAGTGCTGAACGCGGACGGGCCGAACGGCTATGCCAGTCCGCGTGTGGTGACGGCAGACCATGCCTGCAGTCACGATCCGCGTCCCGCCGTCGAACTGCCCTTCTAGCGGGGGTGTCGCGTGCCATGATGATGCGCGCTCTTTACGCTGCGCTGGGCGCTCTGGCGCTCGCGGCGTGCGGGAATGATGGCGGGCGCCTTGAGCCCGCCGACACCGCCGCCTGGCAAGTGGCCCCAGCTTTCCATGCCAGCGGCAACCCCGCCACGCTGGAAGAGTGGGGCCAGTTCCGTATCGAGGACGGCGCTCTGGTGCTGGCCGAGGGTGTCGTGCCCTATGGCCTCAACACCGCGCTGTTCTCCGACTATGCGCTGAAGCTGCGCACGGTCTGGCTGCCCGAAGGGGCCGACCCGGCCAGCTGGGATGATGGCGAGGTGTTCGGCTTTCCTGTCGGGACGGTGATCACCAAGACCTTCTACTATCCGCGTAGCAGCGGCGGGTTTGAACGCGTGGCGCTCGAGCATGATCCCGATGCCCATTTCGACGGGCACGCGCTTGATCTGTCGGCCGTGCGGGTGATCGAAACGCGCGTGCTGGTGCATCGTGAAGAGGGCTGGGCAGCCATTCCCTATGCGTGGAACGATGATCAGGGCTCGACCCGGCTGGCACGAGCCGGCGCGTTCGTGGACCTGACCCTGATCGCTGCGGCCGGACGCACCCAGGCGCTCAGCTACCAGATACCTGACGTGAACCAGTGTGCGCAGTGTCATGTCACCAATGCCGGCGACGCACAGATTCGCCCCATCGGGCCACGCGCGCGTCATCTCAACGGGACTTATCCTTATGCACACGGGGAGCAGAACCAGCTGGCCTACTGGCGTGAAGCGGGGCTGCTGGCCGGCGGGCCGGAGCCCGTTGCCGCGCCGCGCAATGCGGTATGGCACGGCGAAATGCCCCTGGGCGGGCTGGCGCTTGATGCGGCGGCGCGCGCCTATATCGATATCAATTGCGCGCACTGTCACTCACGCACCGGCCATGCCCGCACATCCGGACTGTTTCTGGAGCCCGCCGATCCGGTCGGAGCCAGTTTCGGCCTGTGCAAGCCGCCCATCGCGGCGGGGCGGGGTACCGGCAACAGACTCTATTCCATCGTGCCGGGTGATTCTGATGCCTCGATCTTCGTGTTCCGCATGGTCACCAGCCGTCCCGACGCCATGATGCCGGAGATCGGACGCTCGGTGGCCCATGCAGAAGGCGTGGCGCTGATCGCGCAATGGATCGATGCCATGGCTGGCGGGTGCTGACCTGTCTGCCATGGGAGGGGCCGTGAGCGCGTTTGGCCCTTGGCGGGCATGGCTGGCTCATGCAATGTCTCACCACGAATATCCGGCCGTGCCGGAATGGCCATTTGGAGATTTGCCCGATGCAGCGTCTTGGCGTGATCAGCCTTCTTGCCGCGTTCGCCGTTAGCGCCTGTGCCACGACTCCCATCTGCCGGGAGGCCGATGGTGCCGAACGCCAGGCTTTCGGAGTGATCGTTGCGGGCAATCCGGGCGGGCTGGCTGACTATCTGCCGCCGCAGAGCGCCGCTCTGGCCGACCAGCTGCGTGCACAGGACCCGGCGCTCAGGGCCCAGATTTTTGGCCAGCGCATGGGCGATGCCTCGGTGCGCAGCGTGCTCATGCAGCCACCCATGTGCGTGTACGAGGCACCCGGCGCCAATGCGAGTGAACGCATCAGCTATGCCTTCCCGCAAGGGCGCTTCGAGGCCCTCAACCCCGAAGGCACGCGGGAGGTCAATCTGGGCACGCCTGCGCGTGATCACGCCGCCTGCCGCTTCCGGATGATCGACGGGCGCTGGCAGCTCACGGACGCCTGCCTGTCCACCTTCCGCACGCCGGCGCCGGTGGGCTGACAACCGCCGGAATCGGCAGTCTTAACCACTTCCCTCCATTGACGGGGCGCGCACGCTTGTTACCGTCAGGAGGTCCGGCCTTTCGGTCCGGAATTTGGCCACGCGCTGTCTCTGGCGCCGGGGGCCTTTTTGAAAAAGGCTCCACGCCAGCGCGGCGCGCCCGCGGCAGATGGAGCTCATATGCACATCCAGTTTGTTTCCAAGGGTATCGACGTTTCGCCCGCCCTGCGCGAGCGTATTGAAGGCAAGGTAGAGGAAGGCACCGCCAAGTATTTCAGCCGTCCCGGAGAGGCGTTCATCACCGCCACCAAGGAAGGGTTCGGTTTCAAGGTGGAGTGCTCGCTTCACCTGCCGTCCGGCGCTTTTCTGCAGGCCTCCGGTGAGGGGACGGATGCCTATGCCGCCGCCGAGATTGCCGTGGAACATCTGGAAAAGCGTCTGCGCCGCTACAAGCGCCGCCTGAAAGACCATCACAACGAGAACAAGGCCGGCCTGCCGGCAGAGGAAACACCCATCGTGGTTTTCCGGGGCAACGGCCGTGCCGTCGTGCTCGATGAAGACGAGGATGATGGCGATGATGGCGGCGCGACCGGCGGGTCCGAACCCGTCATTGTTGCCGAAACGGTAGGCGAGCTGCGCACGCTGACCGTGTCGATGGCCGTTCACGAGATGGACGTGCTCGATGCGCCCTTCATCCTGTTCAGAAATGCGGCCAGCGGATCGCTGAACGTGGTCTATCGCCGCCCCGATGGACATGTGGGGTGGATTGATCCGGCAAGAGAGGTTAAAGACGGCGCCGCTCGCTAGCCGGACCTCCCCGTAAACCGGCATCAGCAGAAGGCACGACATGGCTCTGACAGATCTGATCCCGCCCGGCGGGGCTGTTGCCGACCTGCCCGGCACCAGCCGCAAACAGGTGCTCCAGGCCCTGTGCGACCTAGCACAGCGCACCCTGCACGTGCCGTCGCGCACCGTGCTGGACGCGGTGATGGAGCGCGAGCGCCTCGGCTCGACCGGCGTAGGTGATGGCGTGGCCATACCCCATGCGCGCACGTCCCAGGTGGACCGCATGTGCGGTGTGTTCGCGCGGCTGAAGACGCCGGTCGATTTCGATGCGGTCGATGGCCGTCATGCCGATCTGGTCTTCCTGCTGCTGGCGCCGGAAGATTCAGGGGCGGAACACCTCAAGGCGCTGGCCCGTGTGGCACGCCTCTTCCGCCGCGAGGATATCCGCACGGCCCTGCGCGCTGCGCCGGATTCAGCTGCCGTCAACGCCATATTGTCGGGCGCCGCCCAGACGATTGACGCCGCTTAGTCGCTGAAGGGGAAGCTGGTGGTCGCGCCTTGCGAAGCCGAACCCACAAGAGCGGCATATTTGGCCAGCGCGCCTGATCGATAGCGCGGGCGCGGCGCGGTAAAGCCTGCCTTGGCGCGCGTCTCCAGATCGGCATCGGTATCGATGCGCTGGCGTTCCACATCGATCGTCACCCGGTCACCATCCTTGAGGAAGGCGATGGGCCCGCCGCGCGCGGCCTCCGGCGCGACATGGCCGACCATGAAGCCGTGGGTTGCTCCTGAGAAGCGCCCGTCCGTGACCAGCGCCACATCATCACCCAGCCCCGCGCCCTGAATGGCTGCCGTGACGGCCAGCATTTCGCGCATGCCCGGTCCGCCCGCAGGGCCTTCATGACGGATCACCACCACATCACCCTTGCGTATCTGACCGGACTGGACGGCCGCAAAGCAGGCATCCTCGCCGTCAAACACCCGCGCCGGACCGGAAAAGAGCAGCCGGTCATGCCCGGCGAGCTTGGCAACGCACCCCTCAGGGGCGAGATCGCCATAGAGAATGCCAAAGCCGCCGCGCGCTTTCAGCGGTGTGCCCGCGCTGCGGATAACGTCCTGCCCCGGTGTTTCAGCCGCATCGGACACCAGGGCGTAGAGCGTGTCGCCGGTAACGGTGGGCGCATCCTTGATCAGGCCTGCCTCTTTCAGCCTGCGGCCCAGAAGCGCCGAGCCGCCCGCCGCGGCCATGTCAGGCGCCATATAGCGTCCGCCGGGCTTGAGGTCCGCAATCACCGGCGTGGAACGTGAGATGCGGTCAAAATCATCAATGGAGAAGCCGTCAGGCCCGATGCCAGCCTCCCGTGCAATGGCAACCAGATGCAGCACGGCATTGGTCGAGCCTGCGGTGGCGCTCACGGCGGCCGCGGCATTTTTCAGGCTGACAGGCGTGATGAGCTGGCGCGCATTGCGCTCTTCGCGCAAGGCTTCCACCACCAGTTCACCGGCCCGGCGCGCGGCGCCGGTTTTGCGCGGATCAACGGCCGGAATATCATTCAGCCCCATGGGCGAGAGGCCGAGGAAGGTGAGCGCCAGCGCCATAGTATTGGCGGTGAACTGGCCTCCGCAGGCACCCGCACCCGGGCAGGCGGCCTTTTCCACCTCTGCCAGCTCTTCCTCGCTGATCCGGCCTGCCGCGCACGCGCCTACGGCCTCGAACACGTCCTGGATGGTGATGTTCTTCTCGCCAAGCCTGCCGGGCATGATCGAGCCGCCATAGAGCACCACGCTTGGCAGGTCGAGGCGGGCCGCGGCCATCGCAGCGGCGGGAATCGTCTTGTCGCACCCGACCAGAAACAGCACCGCATCAAGGCAATGTCCGCGCACGGCAAGTTCGGCAGAATCAGCCACGCATTCGCGGCTCATCAGGCTGGCGCGCATGCCTTCAGTACCCATCGAGATACCGTCCGTGACCACGATGGTGTTGAAATCGACCGGCGTGCCGCCTGCCGCCCTGATGCCCTCGCGTGCATGCACAGCGAGATCCGCCAGATGCATGTTGCAGGGCGTTACGCTCGACCAGGTGTTGAGAATCGCGATCAGCGGCTTGGCCATGGCCTCATCGTCATAGCCGGCCGCGCGTAGCATCGCGCGTGCAGGTGCGCGCGCCGGACCCTCGATCAGGGTGCGCGAAGGCGATTTTGGGGTGGTCATGCAGGAACTCCCTCGCCGGCATGGGCCGGGCGGAATGTATCGGCCAGAGCGCGGGCGAGCGTCTGGGGATCGGCCTTGATTGCGCGCTTTTCAGAGCGGCGCTTCAGCACCGCTTCCAGTGCCGGGCTGGGCACGATGGCGCTTCCGGTAAGAGGCTCAACAATATCGGCAAACTTGTACGGATGGGCCGTCGCCGCGCTGATCCAGACGCGCTGCTCGCGCGCCGCTTCAGGCAGGCGGTGCCAGCTCTCCGCGCCAATGGCCGAATGGGGGCACCAGACATAGCCCGAGCGGGCAAAGTCCTCGCTGATCCGGGCGCGGATGGCATCGTCCAGCACGCGCTCCACGCTCACCGCGCGCTGACCGGGTTCCAGCGCGGCAAGGCGCTCGAAATTGTTCGGCGCGCCGATATCCATGGCGTTCGCCAGCGTCGCCACCGAGGGCAGCGGCTGGTAGAGCCCGGTGGCCGCCCAGCGCGAGAGCGCGTCATTGGCATTGGTGGCCACCACGATCGGCCCGATGGGGGCGCCGATGGCGCGGGCATAGAGCGCGGCCAGCGCATGACCCAGATTGCCCGAGGGGATGATGAAGCCGGGCGCAACGCCGCTGGCCTTGTGCACGTCCAGCGCGGCCCCGGCGAGATAGACCATCTGCGGCAGCAGCCGGGCGATATTGATGGAATTGGCCGAGGTCAGATTGAAGCGGCGCGTCAGGGCTACATCGGCAAAGGCCGATTTGACCAGTGCCTGACAGGCATCGAAATCGCCCTTCACGCTGAAGGCGGCAACGCCCTCGCCCCAGCAGGTCAGCTGGTGCTCCTGAAAGGCCGAGACGCGCCCTTGCGGATAGAGGATGGCGAGCGACACATTCTCCCGCCCTTCTGCCGCGCAACCTGCCGCCCCGCCCGTATCGCCGGACGTGGCGACCAGCACGGTGAAGCGCTCGCCGGGGCGGGCCATGCGGTCCAGCGCACCCATCAGGAAGCGCGTGCCGAAATCCTTGAACGCGCCGGTGGGGCCGTGAAACAGCTCCAGCGCGCGCAGGCCGGGACGGGCCGGATCCGGCGTCACCAGCGGTACGGGGAAGTTGAACGCATTGGCGCAGATATCGCCAAGATGCACGTCCAGCGCATCGTCCACAAAGAAAGGCTTTAAAAGCCGTTCGGCGAGCCTCGGCAGGGGCAGGCCAGCGGGCAGTTCCCCTGCCTCAAAGCGGGGCAGGCGCTCCGGCACGTAAAGCCCGCCATCGGGCGCTGCACCGCGCCTGATGGCTTCGCTCAAGGTCACCGCCTGCTTGGCGCGTGTGGAAACGAATTTCATGCCACCGTCTCCATGGCCGGCTCCAGCCGCGCGCCTTGAGAGCGGATCGCGGCGCGGTAGCTGCGCGATTTCAAGCCCTCGGCCTTGAAGGCTTTCACCATGGCCTTTTCCACCGCGTCGGCATCCGCCTCAACCGCCCAGGCAAAGATGGACGGACCGGAGCCGGAGAAGGAACAGCCAAGCGCGCCTGCGCCCAGGGCTGCCGCCTTCACCGCAGGCAGAGCCGGCAGGAGGAAGCGGCGCTGCGGCTCGACCAGCACATCGTCCAGCCCGTCGCGGATCAGTTTGAGATCACTGGCTGCACATCCGGCCACGAAGGCGGCCAGACGCCGTGAATGCTCCACCACCGTTTCCATGGGGATGGTGGGTTTGAGGATGCCGCGCGCCGCCCGCGTCTCGATCTCCGCATCGGGGTGAACGACAATCGACACCAGTCCTTCGGGTGCGGGTATCTGCTGGACGTGGGCCGCATCGAGGCGCGCGGCAATCACCAGCCCGCCCAAAAGGCTTGCCATCACATTGTCCCAGGGGGGCGGATCGGAGGAGACCCGCTCGCCTTCCATCGCGAAGGGCAGCAGCGCGCCATGCGCCAGCGGCTTGTCCAGCAGGGCGTTGACGGCCACCACGGCAGCGACGGCCGAGGCCGCAGACCCGCCCATGCCGGCGCTTACGGGCACGCCCTTGTCGACATCTAGCCGGACGCCAAACGGGGCCTTCTGGCTTTCCAGCAGGGCGAGCGCGGCGGCAAGCGCCGTATTGCGGTGCGGTTCGGCGGGCAGGCCCGGCACACAGCCCGTCACCTTGCCCAGCCGGACGCCCGGCGCGTCCTCGCGATGGACGGTTACCCTGTCCTTCAGGGCATCAAATGCCTGTCCCAATATGTCAAAACCCGGCCCGACATTGCCGATGCTGGCCGGTGCGCTGGCGCTGGCGATGGTTCTCATCGCGCCGATCCTTTCCCTGCCCGCCATGGATCAGGCCCTCAGCCGGAGGGGGCGGTCCGGCTCGCCCTTGCGGGCCTTTGACTGGGCCTCAGGCTCTGACAGTCTGCGCTGAATGTCCATCACATCGGCAAACACCGCTGCAGCGGTCGGCCAGCGCCCCGCGCCCTTGCCGAACAGGGCGTGGACGGCGTGGTCGCTACCGGTGATGACGAAGCGGTTTTCCTCATTGCGCGCTCCCGCCAGCGGATGGTTCAGCGGCACCGGGCGCACCCGCACCTCGGCCTTCAGCGTGCCATCAGGCAGCAGTTCACACAGGCCGATCTGCTTGTAGGCGAGGCCCTCCTCGCGGGCTCTCTGGACCTTGTCTGCGCTGACGTCTGCAAGGGAATCCTTGGGGATATCTGCCGGGTCAACCGCGATGGCGAAGGCTTCGCGGATCAGCAGGGACAGCTTGTCAGCAGCATCATGCCCGTCCACGTCGGCGGCCGGATCGGCTTCGGCAAAGCCCAGCGCCTGCGCACGTTTTACGGCCGCATCGAAGTTCGCGCCCTCGGCCAGCCGGTCGAGCAGGAAGTTGGCCGTGCCGTTCATCACGCCCTCGATCCGGCGCACACCGCCCGCCCTGACCAGACGTTCCAGCGCTTCGAGGATGGGCGTGCCTCCACCCACAGACGCCGAATAGGCAAGCCGTCCGCCGCCCTGCCGTGCTGCGGCGTGCAGCCCGTCATAATGGCGGGCAAGCGCGGCCTTGTTGGCCGTCACCACGCTGGCGCCGCTTGCCAGCACGCCTTCCATGATGGTGGCGGGATAATCGGCCCCGCCCATCGCCTCGATCACCAGATCGGGCCTGTGAGCGAGGGCGCGGTCAAGATCGGCGGTGAACACCACACCGGCCTCCCCCTCGCGCGTTTCAGGGCGGCGGACGAGGACCGGATTAAGTTCGAACAGCTCCGGACGGGCCTTGAGGTGGGCGAGCACCCCTGCTCCCACCGCGCCGCAGCCCAGCAGCGCCACCCGCAAGGGCCGTTGGGGCCGGGCCGGGGCCTTGCGCGCGGGCGCCGAGCAGATGCGCGTGGCTTCAGCTGCGCCCATGGCGGCGATCTCGATCACCACACCGGCATCGCGCGCCGCCCAGATGGCTTTCGGCTGGATCAGCCCCTTGCTGGCCTCGGCCGCCTTTCCATAGTCCAGCTCGGCATAGCGCTCCGCATCCGGATTTTGCGCCGGATCCTCGGCATACACACCGTCCACATCCTTGATGAGCCGCACCCGCGCGGCTCCTGCTTCGGCAGCAAAGAATACTGCCGTCAGATCCGTCCCGCCCCGGCCGAGCGTGACGACGCCATGTTTGGCGTGCTGCGCGGTAAAGCCCGGCACCACCAGCACCTCATTGAGGCTGAGTGCGGAGTGCAGCGCGTCGCGATCCACGCTGGCCAGATCGGAGTCCAGCGGCTCACCCTCGGCCATCAGCCCCATCTCATCCGGATCCATCACCCGTGTGCGCAGCCCCACACGCGCCAGCGCAAGACCCATCAGGGCGGCAGACTGCAGCTCACCTACGCGCGCCAGACGGGCCAGGAAGGCTGGGTGTGGCTCGGCGCCATTGCCGCCCACCCGCTCGCCCTGCGCCAGCAGGGCATCGGTCTGCCCCGCCAGTGCGGAGACGACCGCGATCACCTTCTCCCCGCGCCGGACATGACGGAAGACTTCCTGGGCTGCGGCCTGATAATCGGCATCGGTCTCCAGCACCGAGCTGCCTAACTTGAGTACGCAGACGGGCGGCTGGGCCTGTGATAGCGGCCGGGGCTGGGCGTGATCGGGTTTCATGATCGTCTGTCCTTGAGTGCCGGTGGGTCGAATTGTCGTGAGATGAAAACAAGAAAAAACCCGCTTCCTTTCGGGAGCGGGTCGGTCCGGGTTCTGTTTGAGGTTTGCCTGCCTCGTCAGCCCATATCCGTTCCGCCCCCGGGGGTGCCGGTGGTCGTAATGGTGATGATGGTGGTGACGGACATGGAAGCAGCCCCGGCGGCAGAGCCACCGGCGGAGAAAGTCATGGCGATGTCAAAACGCTCGCACATGGGCCGTTCCATTCTTCAGACGTGTCAGCCGCTGCGACGGGGAAGCCCCTTGTTGCAACCGCTAACATCGCTGCGAAGGCTGCACGCGAAACTGCGCACAGGTCAAACAAAAAATTTGATATTCATGCAAATGCACGTGGAAGATAGCACGGCACTTATATTAACTCATTGAAAAATCAAAGATAATTTCTGAAACTTCATCCGGACAATTTTTCGCTTGCGCTTTTGCTGCACCTGCCCATAGGATGAAAAGGAAGGCGGGCGCGAACGGCGTCCGCTTCGTCATGGGGCCTCTCCGGCTGGCATCGCGTCAACCGGGAGCGGCTTTTGGGAGCAGGTTATGAGAGCGGCGGCCAAGGTCATTGCCATCCGCGCAGAGCGCGAGACCCGGGAGCGTCTGATGACGGTTTCCGGCCTCACCGCGCTCGTACTCGTACTTGTACTTATTATTACCCATACGGGAGCGGTTGCCCCTGCCTGACGGTTGAACTCAAAAAAACCTGAAACGCAGAAAACCCCGCTCCCGAAAGGAAGCGGGGTTTTTCTTTTTCGCGCCTGGCGCAAACAAGGAGACCTCGACAATGGAAGCCCGCATCTACACCGATAATGACGCCGACCCGTCCGCGCTGAAGGGCGGTACTATCGCCATTATCGGCTATGGCAGCCAGGGTCGCGCCCATGCGCGCAATCTGCGTGACAGCGGCCACGAGGTGATCGTCGGCGCGCGTGCAGGCGGCACGGCTGAGGCGCGCGCGAAGACCGACGGCTTCACGGTGATGAGCCCCGCCGAAGCGGCCAAGGCCGCGCAACTCATCGCCCTGCTGACCCCGGACATGAGCCATGCGGACGTCTACACGAAGGACATCGCGCCCAATATGCAGGCGGATGATGCCCTGCTCGTCGCGCACGGCTTCTCCATCCATTACGGGCAGGTGAAGCCCGCCAAGGACATTGATGTCATCCTCGTCGCGCCCAAAGGCCCCGGCGATCTCGTCCGGCGCGAATATGAGCGCGGCGCGGGCGTGCCGAGCCTGTTTGCGGTCTGGCAGGATGCCAGCGGCAAGGCGCGCGACAAGGCGCTGGCTTATTGCGCAGGCAATGGCGGCACGGCGGGCGGGGCCATCGAGACGACATTCGCCGAGGAGACTGAGACCGATCTGTTCGGGGAGCAGGCCGTTCTATGCGGCGGCGCGACCGAGCTGGTTGTGGCCGGCTATGAGACGCTGGTCGAGGCCGGCTATCAGCCTGAGATCGCCTATTTTGAGTGCCTGCACGAGCTGAAACTGATCGTCGACCTGCTCTATGAGGGCGGGATCGCGAAGATGCACGACTTCATCTCCGAGACGGCCAAATATGGCGATCTCGTCTCCGGCCCCCGCGTGATCAACGAAGAAACCCGCGAACGGATGCGCGAGGTGCTGAGCGATATCCGCACTGGCGGCTTCGCCCGCGACTGGGTGCTGGAAAACCAGGCTGGCAAGCCGCGCTATGGCGCGCTTCTCAACGCCGATCTCGACCAGCCGATCGAGCACACCGGTGCGCGCCTGCGCGCCCGCATGGGCTGGCTGAAACCCGGCGCCAATGCCGGCCAACCCTGATTCATCTCCATACAGACGAAAGACCTCACGCTCATGCAACCCGCCGCCCAGACCAGCTCCGATGCCAGCCAGCACGCCGCCTTCAAGACCGGCGCGCAGCTGGTGGTGGAGGCATTGGAGCGCGAGGGCGTGACCGATGTGTTCGGCTATCCCGGCGGGGCGATCATGCCCGTCTATGATGCCCTGACCGGTTCGTCGCTGAACCATATCCTTGTCCGCCATGAGCAGGGCGCGGCGCTGGCCGCCGATGCCTGGGCCCGCATCACGGGCCGTCCGGGCGTGTGCATGGCCACTTCCGGGCCGGGCGCGACCAATCTCGTCACCGGGCTCGCCAACGCCTTCATGGACTGTGTGCCGATGGTGGCCATTACCGGTCAGGTCGCGAGCCCGCTCATGGGCACGGACGCGTTTCAGGAGATCGACACGTTCGGCATCACCCTGCCGGTCGTGAAGCATTCCTGGCTGGTGCGCGATGCGGCCGACATCCCGCATATCTTCGCAGAAGCCTTCCGGGTCGCCGCATCAGGACGGCCCGGCCCGGTTCTGATCGATCTGCCCAAGGACGTGACGCAGGCAAGCATCCACACCCCCGGAGTGATTGCCTGCCGGACGGAGACGCCCGCCGTTTTTCCCCTCGATGCTCAGGGCTTGGCACGCGCCGGGCAACTGATCACGGCGGCGCGGCGTCCCGTCCTCTACTTTGGCGGCGGGATTGCCCTGTCGCGGGCCGAGGACGCGCTGCGGCGCTTCTTCCAGCGCACGCGCATCCCCGCTGTCGCCACGCTGAAGGGGCTCGGCGCGATACCGACCGACTGGCCGGGCTTTCTTGGCATGCTGGGCATGCACGGCACCCGCGCGGCAAACACAGCCGTCAATGACAGCGATCTCCTGATCTGTGTCGGCGCGCGCTTTGATGACCGGGCCACCGGCAAGCTCGATACCTTCGCGCCCGGCGCAAGGGTCATCCACATCGATGGCGACGCGGCGGAGATTTCCAAGCTGCGCGCGGTCGAGGTCGGGCTGGCAGGCGATATCGGGGCCATTCTCGATGCCCTGCACCCGATCATGGGCGATATCAGCGCGTGGCAGAAAACGTGTGCGGACAATGCCGTGCGCTGGGCCTTCCGCTATGACGCGCCGGGCTCTGGCGTTTATGCGCCGGGGCTGCTCAACGCGATGGCGAAGGCGGCGGGCGACAATCTCATTGTCACTTGTGATGTCGGTCAGCATCAGATGTGGGTAGCCCAGCACTGCCGCTTCACCCGCCCGCAGGCGCACCTGACGAGCGCCGGGCTGGGCACGATGGGGTTTGGCATTCCGGCGGGCATTGGCGCGGCGCTCGCCGAGCCGGACGCCACCGTCGTCACGGTCAGCGGCGATGGCTCCATCATGATGAATATTCAGGAGCTGGCGACCATACGGCGCTACCGCATCCCGCTCAAAATCCTGCTGCTGGACAATTCCCAGCTAGGGATGGTCCGCCAGTGGCAGGAGCTG
Source organism: Glycocaulis sp. (assembly GCA_022565665.1). Lineage (GTDB taxonomy): Bacteria > Pseudomonadota > Alphaproteobacteria > Caulobacterales > Maricaulaceae > Glycocaulis. The sequence continues at coordinate 108,418 of JAIUMI010000002.1, read as the reverse complement.
TTCTACCAGGAGAATTTCTCCGAGGTGGATCTCTACGACAATCCCGACTTTGCCGAGATCGCCCGCGCTTTCGGCATTGAGGCGTTCACGCTGGAGCACCGCGCAGGCGAGGCCGAAGCCATTGAACGCCTGCTGACCACGCGCGGGCCGGTCCTGTGCCATGTGCGCATCGACCCGCGTGAAAATGTCTGGCCGCTGGTGCCGCCGGGCAAATCCAATTCCGAAATGATGGAGGCCTGAACGCCATGACCCACCGCATCGAAATCGACTTCGAGCCCGCTGAAGGCCAGGTGGTGCGTCTCATCGGCCTCGTGGAGCGGCGCGGCTATGAGCTTCTGGGCGTCAACTTCCAGCCCGCGGCCGTAGGCGGGAAGGGGCGGCTGGACCTGTCCGTCCGCCCCCGCCCCGGCCCGCGCCGCATGGAGACGCTCAAAGCCCAGATCAGCCGCGTCTACGGCGTTCTGTCCGTGCGCGAACTGACGGCCGAACCATTGCGGGAGAGTGCGTGATGGCGCCCAATGTCCTGATATTCGATACCACCCTGCGTGATGGTGAACAGGCCCCCGGCTTCTCGATGAGCGAGGACGGGAAGCTGAAAATGGCGCGCGCGCTCGCCGCGCTGAACGTGGACATCATCGAGGCCGGCTTTGCCGCCGCCTCGCCCGGTGATGCCCGCGCCATCGCCCGTATCGCCGCCGAGGTAGACGGCCCCCGCATCTGCTCGCTCGCGCGTGCGGTGAAGGGCGATATCGACGCGGCAGCGCAGGCGCTGAAAGCGGCAAAGAAGAAGCGTATTCATGTCTTCCTCGGCACCAGCCCCATCCACCGGGAATTCAAGCTGGAGATGAGCGCGGCCGAGGTGCTGACCCGCATCGCCGACATGGTGGCCTATGCGCGTGAGTTCGCCGATGATGTGGAGTTCTCCGCCGAGGACGCCATCCGCACCGAGCCGGGCTTTCTGGTTGAGGCGCTGTCCACGGCGGCGGCGGCAGGCGCGTCCACGCTGAATGTGCCCGATACGGTCGGTTATTCGACGCCGGAGGAGATATACGAACTCTTCCGCATGCTGTCGAAGAAGGTGACGCGAGAGGAACACGTCATCTTCTCGGCCCATTGCCATAATGATCTGGGGTTGGCGGTCGCCAATTCGCTGGCGGCCGTGCGCGGCGGGGCGCGCCAGATCGAATGCACGGTCAACGGGATTGGCGAGCGTGCGGGCAACGCGGCGCTGGAAGATGCGGTGATGGCGATCCGTACACGGCGCGATGCCACGGGCGTCACCACCAATATCAATACGCGCGAGATCATGAATACCTCGCGGACCCTGTCAAAAATCACCTCCACCCATCCCCCGCGTAACAAGGCGATCGTGGGGGCCAATGCCTTCGCCCATGAGGCCGGTATCCATCAGCACGGTGTGCTGAAGAACCGCGAGACCTACGAGATCATGAAGCCGGAAGATATCGGGCTGGCGTCCAACGCGCTGGTGCTGGGCAAGCATTCGGGCAAGCACGCGCTCGCCGCGCGGGCCCGCGAGCTGGGCCATGATCTCGATACGGAGCAGTTGAACGCGGCCTTTGCCGTATTCAAGGAGGTGGCAGACGAGGTCGGCACGGTAGACAGCGCCCGCCTTGCCACTATCCTGTCGCGGCTGGACGGCACGCTCGAAACCGGGCTGTGGACACTGTCACGTGCCGAGGTGCGCATGCCGCTCGCGGCCAATGCCATGCCGGTAGCGCGTATCGAGCTGGATCATCCGCGCCGGGGACGGGTGACCGATATCGCCTCGGCGCCCGGCGCGCTGGACGCCGCCTTCACTGCGGTCAGCCACATCATCGGGATGGAAGGCCGGGTGGAGAGCATCGACATGCAGTATGTCGCCGCCGATCCGGACGAGGACGGGCCGGGCGGGCAGGGCGCCGATGTGCTCATTGAAATGAGCGTGGCGGTGGAGGGCGAAAGCTTTACCGGCCGGGCCCGCACCCGTGACATCCTTCCCGCTTGCGTCAGCGCGTATATCGACGCCCTATGCAATGCCGAGGCGATAGCCCGGCACAGGGCGCGTAATCACGCGCCCGCCGCAGCGGAATGAGATTTCAAGGAGCAAGCACATGAATGAAGTCGAACACATCTGGCACAATGGACAGCTTATCAAATGGGCCGATGCGAAGGTGCATGTGCTGACCCATGCGCTGCACTATGGCACCTCGATGTTCGAGGGTATCCGCGTCTATGACACGCCGGATGGGCCGATGGGTTTCCGCGTGCGTGACCATATCCGCCGCCTGGCCGATTCTGCGCGCATCTATGACGTGCCCATGCCGTTTGATGAGGACACGATTGTCGAGGCGTGCAACGAAATCGTGCGTGCCAATAATCTCAAATCGGCCTATCTGCGCCCGGTCGTCTTCATCGGTTATGGCTCTGTGGGCGTGGCCCCGCTGAACCTGCCGCCGATCGAGCTTTACATCGCCGCCTTCCCCTGGGGGGCCTATCTCGGCGATGAGGCGCGCAATGCAGGCGTGGATGTGTGCGTGTCCTCCTGGAACCGCCTGGCGCCCAATACCGCGCCGACGGGCGCCAAGGCAGGCGGCAATTACCTGTCCAGCTTCCTCATCTCGCGCGAGGCGAAGAAGCGCGGCTATGCCGAAGGGATTGGTCTGGATACGGAAGGGCGCCTGTCTGAAGGCGCGGGCGAGAACATTTTCGCGGTCAAAAATGGCCGTCTCCTGACCCCGCCTGCGGCCTCGTCCATCCTGCAGGGGATCACCCGCGACAGCGTGATCGAGATCGCCAAATCGGAAGGCATCGAGGTGGTCGAACAGGTGCTGCCGCGCGAGATACTCTATCTCGCCGACGAGCTCTTTTTCACCGGCACGGCAGCTGAAGTGACACCCATCCGCTCTGTCGATGACAAGCCGACCCGCGCCAACGGGCCGGGCGAGATAACCAGGCTGATACAGGACCGCTTCTTCGGCCTGTTTGAAGGACGCACGCCCGACAAATGGGGCTGGCTGGACCCGGTTTATCCGGACGTTGACGTAAAAGGGAAACACGATGGCAAGCGCGCCGCAGAATAAGCCCAGGACACTGTTCGACAAGCTGTGGGACGCTCATATCGTCTCGCCGGAGACGGCCGACAGTCCGGCCATTCTCTATGTCGATCTCCACCTCGTCCATGAAGTGACGAGTCCTCAGGCTTTCTCCGCTCTGGAGGCGCGCGGTATCCCCGTGCGCCGTCCGGACCGGACGTTTGCGACGCTTGACCATTCCACCCCCACTACGCCGCGCAGAAAAGGCCAGCGCCCGGTCTATATCAGCCCGGCTGCTCAGATGCAGGTTGAACGGCTGGAGGAAAACTGCCGCCACCATGGGATTCCGCTTGCCGGCTGGGGCAGTCCGGACCGGGGTATTGTCCATGTCATGGGGCCGGAGCTGGGCCTGACCCAGCCCGGCATGACCATTGTGTGCGGGGACAGCCACACCTCCACCCATGGCGCGTTCGGGGCGCTGGCCTTCGGCATCGGCACCACGGAAGTGGGCCATGTGCTGGCCACGCAGTGCCTTCTGCAGCGCAAGCCGAAAACGATGAAAGTCCATGTTGATGGCCGCCTGCCCAATGGCGTCGGCGCGAAGGATCTGATCCTCGCCATCATCGCCAAGATCGGCGCTGGCGGCGCGGCCGGCCACGTCATCGAATATGCCGGCCCTGCCATCGAGGCGCTCTCCATGGAGGGGCGCATGACGGTCTGCAACATGTCTATCGAGGCGGGTGCCCGCGCCGGGCTTATCGCGCCAGACGAGGTGACCTTCAGCTGGCTGCAGGGCCGTGAATATGCCCCCAAGGGCGCGGCGTTCGAGGCAGCGCGCCTGAAATGGCGCGCTCTACGCTCCGACCCCGAAGCTGAGTTCGACCGGGTGGTGACGCTGGATGCCAGCCGCCTTGCCCCCATGGTCACCTGGGGCGCATCCCCGCACATGGCAGGCCCTGTGGACATGTCAGTGCCTGCGCCCAATGACGGGGATGCCGCCAAGGCGCTCGCCTTCATGGGCTTCCAGCCGGGCGAGACCCTGCTGGGCGAGCCGGTCCATACCGTGTTTATCGGCTCGTGCACGAATGCACGGCTGTCAGACCTGCGCGAAGCCGCCCTCATCATGGCCGGGCGTCATGTGAAGCCTGGCGTGCGCATGCTGGTCGTTCCGGGCTCGGAGCGTGTGCGCAAGGCGGCCGAAGCCGAAGGGCTGGATGCGATCTTCCGCACCGCAGGGGCCGAATGGCGCGAGCCCGGATGTTCCATGTGCATCGCCATGAATGGGGATTCCGGACGGCCCGGAGAGCTGGTCGTCTCCACCTCCAACCGCAATTTCGCTGGCCGTCAGGGCCCCGGCGTGCGCACCGTGCTGGCAAGCCCTGCCACTGCCGCCGCCGCAGCGGTCGCTGGTGCCATTACCGATCCGCGCAGAATGATGGAGATGTGTGGTGCAGCGTGAACCCGTCCGCCAGATCGTCTCGCGCAGCTTTGCGCTGCGTGAGCACAATATCGATACCGACCAGATCATCCCGGCCCGCTTCCTGACCGTGACCGAGCGGGGTAGCCTTGGTGATGCCTGCTTCCGCGACTGGCGTTTTCACGCTGATGGCAGCCCGAAGGATCACCCCTTGAACCGGGTGGATACGCAGACCCATACCATCCTTCTTGCCGGGGATAATTTCGGTTGCGGATCCTCGCGCGAGCATGCGCCCTGGGCACTATGGGATTTTGGCGTGCGCGCCGTGATCACCCCGCGTGCGGGCGATATCTTCAAGGCCAATGCCGCCAATAACGGGCTTGTCGTCGCCGAGATTGACCCAGCCGCCCATGCAGCGCTTGTCGAGCGTGAGGATGAGGAAATCCGCGTCGATCTTGAGGATTTGAGCGTGACCAGCGGCAATGTGCGCGCCAGCTTTTCGCTGGAGCCGTTTGCGCGCGTCTGCCTGATGGAGGGTAATGACGCGCTGGGCTATATCCTTGCCCGGCAAGAGGAAATCGCCCGCTTCGAGGCGCGCAGGACCTGAAGCCCCCTGCCATGCGCGCACGGGCTTTGCCATGAGCATCGCAGCCTTGTAGAAGCGGCCTCTCACACACCTTGCCACGCTTGGGAAAGACAGCCGCAGTGTCCGACACGTACGATTTCGCCGCGATTGAAGAAACATGGCGCGCCCGCTGGGCCGCCGAAGGCATCTATGCCACGCCCGACCCCAAGCCGGGCGACAAGACTTTCTATGTGCTGGACATGTTTCCCTATCCTTCCGGCTCCGGCCTGCATGTGGGCCATCCTGTGGGCTATCTCGCGACCGATATCGTGGCGCGCTACAAGCGCATGGCGGGCTTCAACGTGCTGCACCCAATGGGCTGGGACAGTTTCGGCCTGCCCGCCGAACAGCACGCGATTAAGACCGGCGAGCACCCGGAAGTTTCCACGAACAAGAATATCAAGACTTTCCGCCGGCAGATGGAGCTGCTGGGCCTCGGCTATGACTGGGACCGCGAGATCGCGACCTCGAAGCCGGATTATTACAAATGGACACAGTTCATCTTTACGCAGATGTATGAGGCCTGGTTCGACGAGCAAGCGAACCGCGCCCGGCCCATTTCCGAGCTGCCCATCCCTGACGAGGTGAAGACCAAGGGCAAGCTTGCCGTTCAGGATTATCAGGATGCGCGCAGGCTCGTCTATTTCGACGACGCGCTGGTCAACTGGTGTGCGGAACTCGGCACCATCCTTGCCAATGAGGAAGTATTCGACGGCAAGTCAGAGCAGGGCTTTGACGTGATCCGCGTGCCGATCCGTCAGGTGAAGATGCGCATTACCGCCTATGCCGAGCGCCTGCTGGCGGGCCTTGAAGGGCTGGACTGGCCCGAAGGCATCAAGGACAGCCAGCGCAACTGGATCGGCCGGTCCGAAGGCCTAGAAATCCGCTTTGCGATCGAGGGTTCGGACAAGACCGTCACCACCTTCACCACGCGCGCCGATACGCTGGCGGGCGTCACTTTCCTCGCGCTTGCGCCGGAGCATCCTCTGGTCAAGACGCTGATCCCTTCGGCGAACCGGGCTGATGTCGACGCCTATTCGGAAGCGGCAGCGCGCAAGTCTGACCTCGACCGCACGGTGGACGCGGAAAAGACCGGCGTGTTCTCAGGGCTCTACGCCATCAACCCGGTCAGCGGGGCGAAGGTGCAGATCTTTGTCGCCGACTATGTGCTGCCGGACTATGGCACCGGCGCGGTGATGGGTGTGCCCGCCCATGACGACCGGGACTTCGCCTTCGCGGGCAAATACGACCTTCCCGTCGTGCCGGTCATTGATCCGGGTGCGGATGTTATCTCGCGCGATGCGGTATTGAAGGGTCAGGCTTGCTGGACCGAGGATGGCGTGATGCTGACCCCGCCCGAGGGGACCGACCCTACGCTCTACAAGGCGGGTCAGCGCTGGCGCGAGGCGCGTGAGGCGGTGGCCGATTATCTCGAAACGCGCGGCCTCGGAAAGCGCGTGGTCACCTATAATCTGAGGGACTGGATTTTCTCCCGCCAGCGCTATTGGGGCGAGCCTATCCCCGTCATTCACTGGGAGGATGGCACGCGGACCACGCTGCCTGTTTCCGAGCTGCCGCTGACCCTGCCGCATGTCGATGACTACAAGCCGACAAGCTATGACGCGCCCGCGCTGGCGCGCGCGCCAGGCTGGGTGGAGGTCACCGATCCGAAGACGGGCATGAAGGGCAAGCGCGAGCTGAACACCATGCCGCAATGGGCCGGATCGTGCTGGTATCCGCTGCGCTTCATGGACCCGAAGAATGCGGATGCGCTGGTTGATCCGTCCAAGGAGAAAGCCTGGGGCGCGGTCGATCTCTATGTCGGCGGGGCCGAGCACGCCACGCTGCACCTGCTCTATGCCCGCTTCTGGTATCTGGCGCTGCATGATCTGGGGATCATCTCCACGGCAGAACCGTTCGCCAAGCTCGTCAATCAGGGCATGCTGACCTCCTTCGCGTACCAGAATGCGCGCGGCATCATCCTGCCCGTCGACGAGGTGGAAGAGCGCGGTGCAGGCGAGTTCGTCCACGTACCGACTGGTGAGCGCGTGGAGCGCATCGGCGCCAAGATGTCGAAATCGCTGCGCAATGTGGTCACGCCCGACGATGTGATCGCGCGCTATGGCTCTGACGCGTTCCGCGTCTGCCTCATGTTCATGGGGCCGGTTGAGGGCGGACGCGTCTGGGAGACCGAGAAGGCCGCCGCCTCGCTGAAATTCCTGCGCCGCGTGTGGAATTATGTGAGCCGCGGGCTCGCTGCACCCGCCGATCAGGATGGCTCCGGCGTCAGTCTCGCGCTTGGAAAGCTCATCGAGGCGGTGACGGAGGATCTGGAAAATCTACGCCTTAACACCGCGATCGCCGAGCTGATGAAGTATCTGAATGCCGTCGAGAATGAACCTGCAACGCAAGACACGCTCACCGGCTTCATCCGTGTGCTGGCGCCCTTCGCGCCCTTCATGGCCGAGGAGCTGTGGAGCAGGGCGGGCGGCGAAGGCAGCGTCTTCCACGCCGACTGGCCGAAAGCTGACAGCGAGGCGCTGAAAGCCGCCATCGAGACCATCGAAGTGGTGGTGCAGGAGGGTGGCAAGAGACGGGGCAGTCTGCAGGTCTCTCCGGATACGGATGATGCGGCGGTCCGCGCGGCGGCGGTCGATCTGCTGAAAGGGCTAGGCCGGGACACAGGCGGACTCGATCCGGCGCGCATCATCGTCGTGCGCGACAAGAAGACCGGCTGGGTCAAGCTCCTCAACATCCCGAAATTCGAATAGCCCGCCAACACGCCCCTTGCCGGAGTGCCGATAGCCGCTAGTCTCGCTGACAGGAGATAAAGCGGGAGGGCGGTTCCATGGCGCGTATGGGCTTCATTCTGGCAGCAGCACTGCTTGTTTCGGCGTGCGGTTCGCGTGAACCCGCGCCGCCGGAACCGCATGCGCCGACCCTGCGCACGATAGCCCAGGGCGAGATCATCGGGTTTGAACATTCACCCGGCGCATGGGCCTGGCGCGGTGTGCCGTTTGCGGCCGCCCCGGAAGGCGATCTGCGCTGGCGTGCGCCGCGCCCTGCCCCCGCATTCGAGGGCCGGTTTGACGCCCTGCACACGCCTGAACGCTGCCCGCAGGTGACAAGCGCGCTGGAAGCGACTTCCGGTGTCACGCCGGGCGAGCTTCTGGGCTCGGAAGACTGCCTGAAGCTCGACATCTACGCCCCCGCTGGAGCAGGCCCGGACAATGCCGGCCGCCCGGTCATGGTGTGGATCCATGGCGGGGCAAATGTGTGGGGCTATGCAGGCCAGTATGACGGCGCGCAGCTCGCGAAGGATCAGGACGTGGTCGTGGTCGTGGTCCAGTACCGTCTTGGGCCGCTTGGATTTTTCGCCCATGACGACCTGCGCAATGATGCCCGCGATCCGCGCGACGCGGCGGCCAATTTCGCGCTGCTGGACCAGATCGCGGCGCTGGAATGGGTGCGGGACAATATCGCCCAGTTCGGCGGCGATGCGGGACGGGTGACGATATTCGGCGAGAGCGCCGGCGGGCATAATGTAGCCGGGCTTCTGGCTTCGCCGCTGGCATCGGGGCTCTTCCACCGTGCCATCATCCAGTCCGGCAGCGTGGAGAGCGTGTCATGGGCGAGCGCCAGTGGCGCAGAACCGGGCGCAACCAATCCGGCCCACGATATCGCCCGTACCGTGGCGCCTGATGGTGACGTCGCCACCCTTCGCAACGCATCGCTGGAGGCGATTTACGGTGCCTATCAGCGTGACGGCTCGCCCTTCCTGAACCTGCCGCGCATGATCGAGGACGGGGTGACCTTGCCGCAGGACGGACTCGCCAACGCTTTCGCCTCGCCGGACACGTTCAATGCCGTACCTGTCATTACGGGCACGAACCGGGATGAGATGAAGCTCTTCAACCTGTTCCGCGATGATCTGGTGCGGCGTTATTTCGGTGTACTGATCTTTTCTCGCGACCGGCAGCTTTATGACATCATGGCAGACTATCAGAGCCGGGTCTGGCGGGTGCTGGCGGTCGACGAACCGGCCAATCGCATGATCGCGGGCGGGCATGGCGATGTCTGGGCGTACCGGTTTGACTGGGACGAGGCAGGCACGGCCCTCTTCATCATGGATCTCTCCCACCTGCTGGGCGCAGCCCATGCGATGGAGATACCCTTCGTCTTCAATCATTTCGATTTCTTCGGCAGGCTCGACAGCACGCTCTTCAACAGCCGCAACGCACCCGGTCGTGAAGTGCTGGCCGCGGCCATGGGGGCCTACTGGGCCGAGTTTGCGCGCTCGGGTGAGCCGGGCACGGGCGGGCCGACCAATCTGCCCGAATGGCCCCGCTGGCGCTCTGACGGGCTATTGATGCGCTTTGACAGCCCGGCGGCCAATGGCCAGGAAATCATTACGGGCACTGACAGCATGGAGCGTATCGAATCCGATCTGATGGGCGATGACCGTCTGGATGCGGAGCAACGCTGCATGGTGGTGTCGGCTATCGCCGACTGGCGGCCGCTCGAAGCGGCAGAGGGCCTGCGCGAACGCACGGGCTGCCCGGCGGAATAGCCGGGCACGGCCCTCTTGCGCCGACAAAGTGAACGGTGTTCACTTCGGACAGCAAGGCGCAATCGCCGGAGAGGAAACCCGTGGACGCATCATCGCCTGACGGTCCCGTCAAAGACCTCGACGTGCTCATCGTGGGCGCCGGCATATCCGGCGTCGGTGCGGCGTGGCACTTGCAGCACCGCTGTCCCGACCAGTCATACGCCATCCTTGAAGCGCGCGAGGATCTGGGCGGCACGTGGGATCTGTTCCGCTATCCGGGCATACGCTCGGACAGCGACATGTACACGTTCGGCTATAATTTCCGCCCCTGGGTGGATGGCAAGGTGTTCGCCGATGGCCCGTCCATCCGCAATTATGTTCGCGCGACCGCCAGCGAGGCGGGCATGGACCGCCACATCCATTTTAGCCGCAAGGTGACCTGCGCCAGCTGGGACAGCGCCTCGGCCCGCTGGACGCTTCATGTAGACGGGCCTGACGGGCTGGAGGTCTGGCGCGGGCGCTTCCTCATGCTGTGCTCGGGCTATTACCGCTATGAAAGCGGCTATATGCCGGAGTTTGAAGGGCTTTCTGACTTCAAGGGCGAACTGATCCACGCCCAGCTCTGGCCCGAGGGCAAGGACTATGCGGGCAAGCGCGTGGTGATCATTGGCAGCGGGGCAACCGCCGTCACCCTCCTGCCCGCCATGGCGCAAGAGGCCACCCATGTCACCATGCTGCAGAGAACGCCAAGCTATATCGCGGCTAGGCCCTCGCGTGATGCCATTGCCGACACTTTACGCAAAGTGCTGCCGGGCCGGCTCGCCTACACGCTGTCGCGGGCAAAGAATGTCGGGCTTGCCATGTTTTTCTTCGCGCTGGCGCGCGCCCACCCGGACTTCGTGAAGAAGGGTGTTATCAAGCAGATCAGGAAGGAGCTGGGCGAGGATTTCGACGTCGAGCGGCATTTCTCCCCGCCCTATAATCCGTGGGACCAGCGCTTCTGCCTCGCCCCGGACGGAGATTTCTTCGAGGCATTGAAGAGCGGCAAGGCGAGCGTCGTTACCGACCATATCGACCGCTTTGTCCCTGAAGGTATCCGCCTGAAATCAGGTGAGGTGCTGGAAGCCGATATCGTCATTTCGGCAACCGGGCTCGACATGCTTGTCGGCGGCGGCATCGATATATCCGTAGATGGAAAGACCATTGCCGCGAACGAGACCATCACCTATCGCGGCATGATGCTGTCGGGCGTGCCCAATGCCGCCATGGCGTTCGGTTACACCAATGCCTCATGGACGCTCAAAGTCGATCTGACGGCTGAGCGGGTCTGCCGCCTCATCAATCACATGGCCGCCAGGGGCCATGATTATTGTGTGGCCGTTCCACCTGAAGGGATGGAGACGCTGCCTTTGCTCGACTTCTCCTCCGGCTATGTCCAGCGCGGCCTTCCCGGCCTGCCAAGACAGGGTGCAACACCGCCCTGGCGCACCTACCAGAACTATGTGCAGGACATGCTCGCCATACGCTATGGCAGGCTGGAAGACGGCCATCTCCAGTTCCGCAAGGCGGGTGCGAAGGGAGAGGCGCCGCCCGAACTCGCCCGCGCTGCAGAATAACTTAACACCTGCCTGACGATGCGCTAAGCGCATGGGCCATGGCTCCGCCCCTTCTCACCCTGCAGGACATCCATCTGAGCTTCGGCGTCACCGCGCTCCTGGAAGGCGCGGAGCTGATGATCGCGCCCGGTGACCGGGTCTGCCTTGTAGGCCGCAACGGGTCGGGCAAATCGTCGCTGATGAAGATCGCGGCAGGCCTGATCGAGGCGGACCGGGGCGAGCGCTTCATCCATCCCGGCGCCACCGTGCGCTACCTGCCGCAGGAACCCGATCTCTCCGGCTTCGAAACGGTGCGCGCCTATGCCGAAGCCGGGCTGGCACCGGGCGATGACCCGTGGCGGGTGGGCGTGCTGCTGGAAGCTCTGGGTCTCACCGGCGATGAGAACCCGGCAACGCTTTCGGGCGGTGAGGCGCGCCGCGCGGCGCTCGCCCGCACCCTTGCTCCGGACCCGGATATTCTCTTTCTGGACGAGCCGACAAACCATCTCGACCTGCCCGCCATTGAATGGCTGGAAGAGGAGCTGTCGGGCCGCAAGGGCGCGATGGTGCTCATCAGCCACGACCGGCGCTTTCTGGAGCGCCTGTCCCGCGCAACCGTCTGGCTGGACCGGGGCATATCGCGTCGTCTGGAGAAGGGCTTTGCCCATTTCGAGGACTGGCGCGACGAGGTGTTCGCCGCTGAGGAGATGGAGCAGCACAAGCTCGCCCGCCAGATCGCCCGCGAAGAGGACTGGATGCGCTATGGCGTCACCGCGCGGCGCAAGCGCAATATGCGCCGTGTGGGTGAGCTCAAGGCCATGAAATCACGCCTGCGCAGCCATGGAGGCCCGCAGGGCCTTGCGACACTGGAAGCCTCCGAAGCGGAAAAGTCCGGCAAGCTGGTCTGCGAGGCGAAGAGCATCTCGAAATCCTATGGGGACGCGAAAATCGTCGATGATTTCAGTGTGCGCATCATGCGCGGTGAGCGCGTGGGCTTTGTCGGTCCCAATGGCGCGGGCAAGACCACGCTTCTGAACATGCTGATGGGTAATCTTGCCCCTGACAGCGGCTCAGTCAGGCTCGGCGAGGGGCTGGAGATTGCCCAGCTTGATCAGAAGCGCGCCATGCTCAAACCGGAGTGGACGCTGGCGCAGGCGCTGACCGGCGGGGGCGGAGATCATGTCGAGGTCAATGGCCGCACGCGCCATGTCGCCGCCTGGATGAAGGATTTCCTGTTCAGGCCAGAACAGGCCGGCACGCCCGTTCACGTGCTCTCCGGCGGCGAGCGTGCCCGCGTCATGCTGGCCCGGGCGCTCGCCCTGCCCGGCAATGTGATGGTGCTGGACGAGCCGACCAATGATCTTGATCTGGAAACGCTGGACCTGTTGCAGGATCTGATCGCGGACTATCCGGGCACGGTGCTTCTGGTGAGCCATGACCGGGACTTTCTTGACCGCACCGTCACCCGCACCATCGCCTTTGAGGGCGAGGGGCGCTGGCAGGTCTATGCAGGTGGCTATTCTGACATGGTGGCCCAGCGCGGCAGCGGCGTGCGCGCGAAGACCTCGGACAGGGCACGCAAGGATGAGCCCAAAGACGCCGCGCCGTCCTCACTTGCTCCTGCCTCGAAGCGTAAGATGTCGTTCAAGGACAAGCATGCGCTGGAGACCTTGCCCGGCGAGATCGATGCGCTGGGCACCAAGATCGCCCGTATTGAATCGGAACTTTCCGACCCCGGACTTTTCTCGCAGAAGCCCGACCGCTTTGCCGAGCTCTCCGCCCGGCTGGAAAAGCTGACGGAGGAGCGCGCTGCCAAGGAAGACCGCTGGCTGGAGCTGGAAGCGCTGCGCGAGGAGATCGAGGCGGAAAACGCGGCGCGCTAGGGCGCTTGCGCCATGCTGCACCTGCGATAGAGTGCCGGGCTTTCTGACCGGGCAAGAGGTGCGCCGTGACCCGCAGTGCTGCGGACATATTGAAGCCTGCCCGCCGCGTGGTGGTGAAGATCGGCTCGTCCCTGCTGATCGACCCCGCAACCGGCGGGGCGCTGGCCGCGCGCTTTGCGGCGCTGGCGGGCGATATCGCCGCCTTGCGCGATGTGGGGACGCAGACCGTGCTGGTCTCTTCCGGCGCGGTGGCGCTGGGCCGCAGGCGGCTGAAGCTGGCAGACGGCAAGCTCACCCTCGAGATGAAGCAGGCAGCCGCGGCAGCGGGTCAGACCGCCCTCATGCAGGCCTGGAACAGCGCGCTGGAGCCGCATGGCCTGCCTGCCGCACAGGCCCTGCTCACCTGGGATGACATGGAGAACCGGCGCCGCTGGCTGAATGCCCGCGCCACGCTGGAGGCGCTGCTGGCCGCCGGGGCTGCACCGGTAATCAATGAGAATGACACGGTCGCCACGGTTGAGTTGCGCTATGGCGATAATGACCGTCTGGCCGCGCGGGTGGCCCAGATGGTGGATGCCGACGCCCTGATCCTCCTTTCGGACGTGGACGGGCTCTACAGCGCCGATCCCTCCCGGGATCCCAAGGCGCAGCTGATCACGCAGGTCGAGGCTATCACGCCGGAGATAGAGGCGCTGGCGGGTGGGACTGGTGTCGCAGGGACTGGTACCGGCGGCATGGCCTCAAAGCTCGCCGCCGCACGCATTGCAGGACGGGCGGGCATTCCCACGCTCATAGCGGCGGGTGCGGCAGACCAGCCCATTGCACGGTTACGGGCCTATGCTCCGTGTACGGTGTTTGCGCCGGAAACCTCCCGTCAGTCGGCTCGCCAGACATGGATCGCAGGGGCGGTCACGCCGCGCGGCACGCTCGTGCTGGATGCAGGCGCGCTCACCGCCATCGGCGCAGGCAAGAGCCTGCTGGCGGCAGGCATAAAGCGCGTGGACGGTGCCTTCGCGCGCGGCGAGACGGTGGCGTTGGTCGGTGAGGACGGCGCACTCGCAGCCAAGGGGCTGGCGGGCTACAGTTCAGAGGAGATGAGCCGGATATGCGGACTTAAGTCAGCCGAGATCGAGGCTGTGCTGGGCTATCGGCGCGGCTCTGCCGCTGTCCACGCCGATGATCTGGTTCTGGAAAGAAAGGCCTGAGCGATGAACGCGCCGCAGAAGAACCTCCATGACGCAGGATGGGCGCAGAAGGCCGGTGCCTCCCTGCGCACGGCCTCTGCCGTCTTGCGCAATACCAGCGCGGAGGCGCGCACCGATGCGCTCAATGCCATGGCCGAGGCGCTGGCCGAAGCGGCGCCTGACGTGCTCGCCGCGAATGCAGGCGATGTGGAGGCGGCAAAGGCCGCGGGGCTCTCCGGCGCGCTCGTGGACCGCCTCGTTCTGGATGAAGCCCGTCTGGCGGGTATCGTAGACGGGATACGCGCCGTTGCCCGCCACCCTGACCCGCTGGGCCGGGAGATCACACGGTGGACGCGGCCCAACGGGCTGGTCATCGCGCAGGTGCGTGTACCCATCGGGGCAATCGGCGTGATATTCGAAAGCCGCCCGAATGTCGCCGCCGATGCGGTGGCGCTCTGCATACGCTCAGGCAACGCCGTGGTGCTGCGCGGCGGATCGGATGCGGCCCGATCGGTTGCCGCGATTGTCCGTGCCCTGAAAACCGGTCTGGAGAGGGGAGGCCTGCCGGACGATCTCATCACTCTGCCGCCGGATACTTCCCGTGCCTATGTGGGTGACATGCTCGCCGGGATGGGTGGGGCGCTGGATCTCGTCGTGCCGCGCGGGGGCAAGGATCTCGTGGCACGTGTTCAGAAGGAGGCGCGTGTGCCGGTACTGGGTCATCTCGACGGACTTTGCCATGTCTATGTCGACGCCGCGGCCGATCCGGACATGGCGCGCGCCATCGTGCTGAACTCGAAAATGCGCCGTACGGGCGTGTGCAATGCGGCTGAATGCGTGCTGGTGGACAAAGGCGCAGGCGAGGCCCTGCTCAAAGCGATCATCACCGACCTTCAAGGCGCAGGCTGCGAAGTGCGCGGCGATGACACCGCCCGGCGCGCCGCGCCCGGCATCACCCCGGCTACGGCGGAGGATTTCTACACGGAATATCTCGACGCCATCGTCTCGCTGGCCGTGGTGGACGGGCTGGAGGGTGCGCTAGCCCACATCGCCCGCCATGGTTCAGGCCATACCGAAGCGATTGTCACCAGTAATGACGAGACGGCCCGCCGCTTCCTGCAGGAGGTCGACGCCGCCGTCGTCATGCACAATGCCTCGACCGGCTTCTCCGATGGCGGAGAGTTCGGTTTCGGCGCAGAGATCGGCATTGCCACGGGCCGCATCCATGCGCGCGGGCCTGTGGGCGCCGACCAGCTGACCAGCTGGAAGTATCAGGTGCTGGGGACAGGCCAGACGCGCTAGCGCGCGGCCAGCCCCATTTCCTCGAACAGGCGCGCATCGGCGCTGAGCGAGGGGTTGGGCGTGGTCAGCAATTCCTCGCCGACAAAAATCGAGCCCGCGCCGGCAAGGATGCATAAGGCCTGCAGCTCCTTGCTCATGCCTTCCCGGCCCGCCGACAGACGCACCACCGATTTCGGCATGATGATGCGTGCGGTGGCGATCGCGCGTACAAAATCGAGCCCGTCCAGCGGCTCCGACCCGGATAGCGGCGTGCCGGAGACCTGCACGAGGTGATTGATCGGCACGCTCTCCGGGTGGGGATCAAGGCTGGCGAGCTCGGTGAGCAGGCCCACCCGGTCATCGGCGCTTTCGCCCATGCCGATAATGCCCCCGCAGCACACCTTGATGCCCGCACTGCGTACCCGGCCCAGCGTCTCGATCCGGTCCTCCCAGGTGCGGGTGGTGATGATGTCGCGATAATATTCCGGCGAGGTATCGAGATTATGGTTGTAATAGTCGAGCCCGGCGCTTTTCAGCCGCTCGGCCTGACCCTCTTCGAGCATGCCCAGCGTCATGCAGGTCTCCAGGCCGAGCGCTTTCACCCCTTCGATCATGGCGCAGATCTGCGGCTCATCGCGTTCTTTCAGCGAACGCCAGGCCGCGCCCATGCAAAAACGCGTCGCCCCGCCTTCCCTGGCCTTCTTCGCCTTCTCGATCACGGTATCGACCGCCATCAGCTTGGACGCCTTCAGGCCGGTATCGAACCTGGCGGACTGGTTGCAATAGCCGCAATCTTCAGGGCAACCGCCGGTCTTGATCGAAAGAAGCTGGCTTTTCTGCACCTCGCCCGCGCGGTGATGGATGCGGTGCACGCTCCCCGCAGCATGGACGAGATCGGCGAACGGGGCATCATGGACGGCCTTGACCTCGGCGCGCGTCCAGTTGAAGCGGGGGGTAGCGAGACGTGCGATATCGGCAAGCGGCGAGGCAGAAGGCATGAGTGAACTCCATTCGGGTCGGGAAGGGATGGAGCGTAGAAAGCCGGGCGTGTTGCCACAAGTGGGGATCGCTGCCGCCTGTGCACGCTGGTTCGCGCCCTGGTGGCCCCATCTCTTTGTTCTTGCCTTGACCGGCGTCAGCGTTTTCGCACTCTGGCCCGGCGATGCGCGGCCGCCCTCACTGTTTGGCTGGCACGTGATCAATCACATCTTCGCGTTCCTGGTCCTGACCATGCTGGCGCGCGCGGCCTGGCCGCATATCCGGCGGATATGGCTGTTCCTTGCGCTGATGGCCTTTGGCGGCCTGATCGAGCTGTTGCAGGCCCTGCCTCTGATCAACCGCACGGCCTCGCTGGCCGACTGGGTGACCGATGCCATCGGCATTGCCATCGGGCTGGTGCTGGTCTGGATCGCGGGTCAGCTTGCCGGCGAGCCATGGTAGCGGACAGGCGTCCGCCCTTCACGCCCTGGCGGGACGGCCCGCCGCGCTTTGCCGTGGGCCTGAAACCCATTGAGCCGGCGCTCTGGCTCCTGCCCGACACCGAGGCGCACACCCTGCCGGAGCGAGCCCTGCTGCTACGGGATAGGGATGCTACCCACTTCCAGGACGAGACTGTACTACCCGCCGCGCGGGAGGCGGTAGCGCTGGCGGGCAGGGCGATGGGCCTTGAAAATGATCCGTCTGCGGATGCGCCCCCGCTCTGGCAGCTTGCCCATAAGGTCAGCGATGATCTGGTGCTGATGATGCCGGGCGAGGAGGGCTGGCGGGTCGGCGCAGCGGTGCTGACCTCGCCCACCTTCTTCTCCCTGCCGCATGCGGCGGGAAAGACCCTGCATGAGCTGCACGCGCCCGTGCCGGGCGGAGACGGGCTGGCCACCCGCATTGCGCGCGTCTTTGATCATGTCCGCCCCGGACAGGTGCTTGAGCGCTTCAACTGGACCCTGCAGGCCGGCAAAGACCGCTATACGCCCGATGGCGAGCCGCTGCGCGCCCGGGCGCAGACTGCGCGCGCCGATGAGGCTCAAAGCCTCCTGCATGTGCGCGTGGAGCGCCAGACGATCACGAAATTGCCGGAGAGCGGCGCCGTGCTCTTCACGATCCGGGTGTGTATCGATCCGGTGGCGGCGCTGGCCTCAAAAGAAAAGACCGCCCTTGCGGCGGCCTGGCACCGCGCGGACAAAGCCGCGCGCGGCTACAAGAAATGGGCAGTGCTGGACCATCTGGTGGCCGCAGCACTGCCCACACCCTGATCAGGCATCGCTGCCCTTACTGTCCTTGGCGGCAGGCGCTTCAACCGCCTTGCCATCCGCATCGCGGGCCACATCGCCATACCAGGCAGGCGGCACGATGCCGTGCTTGTCGAAATCGCGCGTGTATTTCACGACGACGCCCGACAGGAAAAGGATCGCGATGACGTTCGGGAACAGCATCATCGAGTTGGCCACATCCCCGAACCGCCAGAGGCCGTCCACATTGACCACCAGCGTGCCGAGGAAGGCGACGGCCACCCACACGAAGCGGAACGGGCGGGCTGCCCAGTCGCCGATGATGTAGGTCGCGGAGGTTTCCGCGTAGTAGGACCAGCCGATAATGGTGGTGAAGGCGAAAAGGCCCTGTGCGGCCAGGATCACCCACCCCCCGGCATAGATGCCTTGCGCGAAGGCTGCCGTGGTGATGGCCGAGGCCTGCAGCGCGTCAGACTGCCAAGCATATTCCACCACCGATCCGTCCAGATTGGGATAGGCACCCGCTACGGTCAGGATGACCAGAGCGGTCATGGTGCAGATGATCACCGTGTCGATGAACACGCCCAGCATGGCGATCTCGCCCTGCTTGACGGGGTTCTTGGTCTGCGCGGCGGCGTGGGCGATCGGCGCGGAGCCTTGCCCGGCCTCGTTGGAGAACAGGCCGCGCGCCACACCGGCCCGGATGGCGGCCAGCACCACATAGCCGGCAAAGCCGCCAGCAGCTTCGCGGAAACCGAACGCTTCGGAGAAGATCAGCCCGAAGGCACCGGGAATTTTGTCGGCGTTCATCACGAGAATGACGAAGGCGATCAGGATATAGGCCACCGCCATGAAGGGCACGATGCGCCCGGCCACGGTGCCGATGGACTTGATGCCGCCAATGATCACCGCGAAGACGAGCAGGGCGAGGCCCGCACCGACCACCCAGCGCGGCAGGTCAATGCCGAGCGAGGTGCTGGCTTCCACGGCGGACTGGGTAACCGAGTTGGCCTGAATGGCGCCGCCCGTGGCGACAGCCGAGCAGATTGTGCCGATGCAGAACAGGATGGCGAGCCATTTCCAGTTCTTACCGAGCCCGTTCTGAATGTAGTACATCGGGCCGCCATGATACTTGCCATCGGCGTGCTTCTCCCGGTAACGCACGGCCAGCGAGCTTTCCGCATAGGCGAGTGCCATGCCGAAAATGGCCGTCACCCACATCCAGAAGATCGCACCCGGTCCGCCCAGCGTGATCGCGGTTGCCACACCGGCCAGATTACCGGTGCCGACCTGTCCGGAGAGTGCGGTGGAGAGCGCCTGCCAGGGCGTGATCTCGCCCTCGCCGGAGCCCTTGCGGCCCGCCCAGAGTTCGGAGAAGGCCGGGATTAGCCGCTTTACCGGGCGCCATCCCAGCAGGAACATGGTGAAAATACCGGTGCCCAGCAGAGCGATGGTAATGATGCCGACGGGCAGGATACGCTGGTCACCCCAGGTGCCACCCCACAGAAAGTCACTGAAAATTGTGACATTGTCGAAAAACGCGTCCATGCCCGCTCCCCCGGAACTGGTTGATTTTGACAGACCCTAGGCAGGGCTTGCGGCCTCGGGAAGCCCTCATGTGCAAGAGAGAGCGAATTTATGCCGCTCAGAGCTGCACTAGGGCTCATAAGGTGTGATTGCGAACACGCCCCACGGCCATAGATCATCATTCATGTCCGATAGCGCGCTCTGCGTGCGGCGCGGCCAGACCAGCATGACCGGTCCCAGCCCGCCAATCGCCAGCGCCTGCCCGTCTGCGCGCAAGGCAAGGATCGGCTCATGCGCGGCGATCATGTCGGCAGGCACTTCGGCCTCGTACCCGTCAAAGGCGGTCAGGCGCACGCTGGCGCCGGGAATGCCGGCAGCGCGCAGCACGTCCGACAGGCGCGGGCCCTCAAACACCCGCTCGGAGCCGCCCACCGGAAAATCTACGCGCATCTGCCGCCAGCTCATGGCGGTCAGTTCAGGCCGGGAGAAAGCGCGTGCACCCTGAAGCTCGATGCCATACATGGCGTAGAGGCCCTCATAGGCCACGCCCTGACCGGCATCAGCCGGTGCGCCAGCGCCGGTTACCACCAGCACCACCGGGCCGGACCTCGCCAGTGCCGAGGGATCAGCTGGCCCCCGCCCGCATGCGCTCAACGCCAGCAGGGCGATGGTGGCAAGCGCGAGCACGAGGGGGTGGATGGTGCGTAGACCTGAAATCATCTGGGGTTGTCCTTGCGAAGGTCTCTGTCGTGAGCATGCGTCAAAGCGCGCTGGCATGAAAGCCCGCCATTATGGGCTCACCCGTCACCCAGCCGGATAGACAGGGTCTCTATCCACCAGTCGTGCGCCCGCCGGGTTGCGTCCTCATCATAGCGCACACGCGGATCGAAGGGCTGGTCGGGGGCGTCGAAGGCATGGGTCTGTCCTTCGAATAGCGTCCAGTCTATCCGCGCTCCATTGGCGTTCTGGCGTTCAAACAGCGCCTCGCAGGTGCGCGGATTGGCGATCATGTCCTCTTCGGCGAGCAGCGCGTCCACAGGGATGGTATTGCCGATATCGTGGCTGCGCGCGCGGATGATGAAGCCGCAATAGGGGTAGATGGTGACAGCCGCTTTCACCCCGTCCAGCGCCGCGTCCGGCAGGGTGTCAAGCCCGCGCGGCGGTGTACCGTCATGGACGAGGGCGAGTGTATCCAGCAGCGTCCAGCCGCCATGGCTCCAGCCCGTCAGCGCCAGCCGGTCGGAATCTATCCCGTCCAGCGTGCGCACATGGGCCAGCGCAGCCAGCACATCGCGTGCACGCTCATCGCCGCGCATCCGTAATGCGGTGCAGGTGTAGAGCCGCGCGCCAATGGGGCCGATACCGCGCACGGCATGGGAATCGATGATCACAGCCGCCATGCCGTGTTGATTGGCAACCGCCCCATACTCGCTCTGCACACTGATCACCCCGCCACAGCCGGAGAAGAGCAGCACGGCAGGCACCGGCCCGCCTGCGTCTTCGGGCATCATGACCCGGACATGCGGAGCGATCGCCTCGCGCCAGTGATCAAGATCATGGGTGCGGGCCTGGCAGGCGCCAAGGACCGGCGGAGCCACAAGTGCGAGCGATATGAGGCCCGCCCGGATCATCAGTGCCGGAAATGGCGCATGCCGGTGAAGACCATGGCAAGGCCAGCCTCATTGGCTGCCTTGATCACCTCGTCATCGCGGATGGAGCCGCCCGGCTGGATGATCGCGGTGGCCCCTGCGTCGATGGCCGCATTCAGCCCGTCGGCAAACGGGAAGAAGGCGTCCGAGGCGCAGACCGATCCACGTGTGCGCGGCTCGTCCCAATCGTTTTCCTTCGCCGCAAGCTCGGCCTTGCGTGCGGCCAGCACAGCGGCATCCAGCCGGCTGGTCTGGCCCATGCCGATGCCGGCCGTGGTGCCTGCCTTGGCGTAGACAATCGCGTTGGACTTCACATGCTTGGCCACACGCCAGGCGAAGATGAGATCGGCCAGCTCGCTCTCGCTGGGCGCGCGTTCTGTGACGGTCTTGAGGTCTTTGGGCAGGATATGGCCGGTATCGCGCGACTGGACGAGAAGCCCCCCGGCAACCGATTTCACGCTCCAGCCGGCCTCAGCAGGATCGGCCATCGTGCCGGTCAGCAGGACGCGCACATTCTTTTTCGCCGCAAGGATTTCCAGCGCCGCATCATCGGCGGCCGGCGCGATCACCACTTCGGTGAAATGGGACGCTATGTGGTCGGCCGTATCGGCGTCCAGCGTACGGTTCAGCGCGACAATCCCGCCGAACGCGCTGACCGGATCAGCGGCAAAGGCCCGGTCATAGGCCGCCACCAGCTTGTCAGCGACGCTCACCCCGCACGGATTGGCGTGCTTGACGATCACCACGGCCGCATTCTCTTCCGGGTCGAACTCGCTGACCAGCTCGAAGGCAGCGTCAGCGTCGGCGAGATTGTTGTAGGACAGCTCCTTGCCCTGCACCTGTTTCGCCGAGACGATGCCCGGGCGCGGGGCCGGGCTGGCGTAAAGCGCGGCCTTCTGGTGCGGGTTCTCGCCATAGCGCAGCGATTGGGCGAGCGTGCCGCCAACGGCAAAGAAGGTCCGGTCGGCCTCGTCCACTTCCGATGCCAGGCGCTCGGCGATCGCGCTGTCATAGGCGGCGGTGCGGGCAAACGCCTTGGCGGCGAGGTAACGGCGCAAGCCAAGCGTGGTCTGGCCCTCATGGGCCTCCATTTCGGCGATCACTTTTTCCAGATCATCACCTTCCACGCATACGGTCACATGGACGTGATTCTTGGCGGCCGCCCGGATCATGGCCGGGCCCCCGACATCGATCTTGGCAATACACCCATCAATATCCGCGCCGGAGGCCACCGCCTCCTCGAACGGGTAGAGATTGACCATGAGAAGGTCGATGGCCGGGATGCCGTGCTCTTCCATCGCGGCGAGGTCATCATCGCGGTCACGCCTTGCGAGCAGGCCGCCATGAATGCGCGGGTGCAGGGTCTTCACCCGCCCGTCCATCATTTCGGGATAGCCTGTAACGTCAGACGCATCGCGCGCCTCGATCCCGGATTCGCGCAAGGTCGCCAGCGTGCCACCGGTGGAGATGATTTCCACGCCCAGCTCTGCGAGCTTTTTGGCGCGGCTTACCAGCCCGGTCTTGTCTGATACCGAGATCAGCGCCCGGCGCACCGGCGCGAGGGTTTCATCGGTCATGAGGGGAATGCTCCATGAAAATCAGAATGTGGTGGTCATGCGCCGCCGACGCGCCCGAGGCGCTGGAACGCCCATCTTACACGGTTTGGCGGTCTGTCACCGCCCCCGAATGACTCCGCCTCGCCGATAATGACCAGCTGGGTGGAACGCACCGGCGCGTTGCCGCCCGCAAGATAGACCGAACGCTCCACGCGCACAGGCCCGCCATCGGTGCGGAAGCGCCAGCCATCCCCATTGGGCAGGACCAGCAGGGCGCTTAAGGAGTCGCGCGAGAGCGAGGCTTTCACTCCCGGGTGCAGATGGAAGCGTATGGCAAAGCGGATCAGCTTTCCCGGATCATCGGGCGGGCCGTCTTCGACCGGGCGGTAAATCCCGTCTTCGCCGCGCAGATCCCCGCCATCGACGGCCAGAAAGACCCGCCGGCGCACGCCGACACCAAACGCCTTACGATAGCCGTCATGGCTGGCTTCCAGCCAGATGCCGACATCTTCCTCATTGCGGCGGGCGCGTACCGGATCGGGGCCGGATTCAAAACGCGGGCCCAGAAGATCGCGCTTCCAGCCCGGCCGGATAAGGCGCGCGGAAGAGGTTTCCTCCAGCGTCAGGGCCGAATGGGCCGCAGTGGCGCGTACCGCCTCGCGCCAGCTGGCGGGCTGATCCTCGCTCCAGCCGCAATTGACGATCAGGCGGCCGCCCGGCGGGGCAAATTCAAAGCTCAGCGCGCTGGCATGGGCGTTCAGCCCATGCGCGCCTTTGGCCGGGCCTGCCGTATCGAGGATGATGACCGAGCCGCCAGCCTCGGCGCGGTGATAGCCGGAATGGGGGGCGACATTGAACGGTTTCACCTTTTCGCGCCCGCGCAGGGCCGTCTCGATCAGGCGGGTCGTGCCCTCGCCGCCACCGTGGAAGCTCGCCAGCCCTTTCGGCCCGAGGCGGAAAAAGCGTACCGCCCCGGCCAGCCGGTCCATGGCCCGGTGGATTTCACCATCAAGGCTGACGCTGGCATCGCCCGCCAGCGCATCCAGCCGGACAAGGCTTGCCAGAATGCGCGCCGTGGCAATCGGTGTGCGGCTGACATGGCCGCCATCGGCCAGTACCTGCGCCTTGAGATCGGCCACGAGCTGCTTCTCCGCCCGGGTCTTCATCTTCGCCGGCAGGCCAAGGCTGATCTGCGCGCTGATGAGGGTGATGGCCGCCTCGATACGTTCTGCGTCAGCAGGCAGAAGCGACAGCGTGCGTGACAGCCGTGCGCACTGGCGGGCGAGCGTTCGAAAGCGTGCCTCGGTGGCGTGCCTCTCGCTTTCCTGCTGCAGCAGGGTGCCGGCATTGAGCCAGGCACGCACCCGGCGGGCGAGAATGGCCGGGCTCCAGGCAAAACTGTTCCAGCGGCCAAAATGGGCGGTCCAGTCATCGATCAGCACAAGGGCGGTTTCGCGCGCCGCCGCGTTCTTGACCGCAAGCAGATCATCCAGCCAGCCAAATCCGTGCAGACGGGCGGCAAAGGCGCGCGAGGGCGCAGGCCGCTCCCACACCGTCTCGCCGGGCGCCACATTGAGCGTTTCGCCGCCAAGCGTAAAGCGGCCGGACAGCAGCACCGCGCCGCGCTGGGCGTCGCCTGCGGGGTCAGTGTCGCTGGCATGGGTAAGCCCACGCGGCGTGCCGGCAGACAGCGCCGCCAGCCGGTAGGGCGCGATCATATTGGCAAAGGCAGATACTTCCTGCGCGACGCTGCGCCCCAGCGCGTCGGCCATGTCCTTGCTGGTGACGAGTGCGCCCATGGGCCCCGCTCAGCCCCCGCGCAGGGCTGCGATATTGGCCGCGTAGCGTTCAGGCCCGCCGGAAAAGACCGCAGACCCGGCCACCAGCGCATCAGCCCCCGCCTCCACGCACTGGCGCGCGGTCTGAGGGTTCACCCCGCCATCGACCTCGATGAGCGTGCCAGAGCCTGCCGCATCGATCATCGCGCGCAGCGCCTCGATCTTTTTCAACTGGCTGGCGATAAAGCTCTGCCCGCCAAAGCCCGGATTGACGCTCATCACCAGCACCAGATCGAGATCTTCGATCACGGGCGCCAGTATCTCCGCGGGCGTGGCCGGATTGAGCGCGGCCCCGGCCTTCACGCCATGGGATCTGATGGTCTGGATGGTGCGGTGAAAGTGCGGCCCGGCTTCGGGATGGGCGGTGATCATGTCTGACCCGGCCTCGGCGAATTGCGCGATGTAAGGATCGACCGGCGAGATCATCAGATGGACGTCGAACGGCTTTTTCGACCAGCCGCGCAGCGCCTTCACCACGGCCGGGC
The DNA here is from genome assembly GCA_022565665.1 of Glycocaulis sp. Lineage (GTDB taxonomy): Bacteria > Pseudomonadota > Alphaproteobacteria > Caulobacterales > Maricaulaceae > Glycocaulis. The sequence goes on along the minus strand of JAIUMI010000002.1, from coordinate 83,572 downwards.
CGATGGTGAGATTGGGCACGAAATGCCCGTCCATCACATCGACATGGATCCAGTCCGCGCCTGCCTCGTCGACAGCCTTCACCTCTTCACCCAGCCGGGCAAAGTCCGCAGAGAGGATGGACGGTGAAATCTTGACCGCGCGCGCCATGGAAACGGGCATATCAGCGCCCCCCGGCAAGGGCAAGCAGGCCCTTCCAGTGACGCTTATTTCACGCGCACCAGTCTAGCGATGAAGAAGCCGTCCAGCCCGCCATTCTCAGCCCACATATCCGGCCGGGTGCGTACATCGCCCTCGGGCGTGATCGCCTCGCCAAGACCCGGCAATTCTTCGGCGCTGACGGGCTCACGGCGGGCCTTCGGCGTGCGGGCAAGGAAGGCTGCGATCTGGTCTTCGCCCTCTTCGGGCTCCAGCGAGCAGGTGCAATAGACCAGCCGCCCGCCGGGTTTCAGCATCGCAAACGCATTGTCGAGCAGGCTTGCCTGCAGGGCGGCAAGGCTGGCGATATCCTCCGCCCCCTTGGTCCACGCCACGTCCGGACGGCGGCGTAGCGTGCCGGTCGCGCTGCACGGCGCGTCGAGCAGAACCGCGTCGAGCTTGGAATCTGGCTGCCAGCGTGTCGCGTCGGCGGTGATGATCTCCGCCTTGAGGCCGGTGCGGGCAAGGTTCTGGGTCACGCGTTTCAGGCGCGTCTCGGAGCGGTCCACCGCGATCACATCCGCGCCCGCAGCAGCCAGTTGCAATGTCTTGCCGCCCGGCGCGGCGCAAATATCGGCGATGCGCTCGCCCTCTTTGGGCGCCAGCAGCTTTACCGGCAGCGCCGCTGCCGCGTCCTGCGCCCACCAATTGCCGGCCTCAAACCCCGGCAGGGCGGTAACATCGCCAATGCCATCCTTGCGCACCGTGCCGGTGGGCAGGGCCACGCCGTCAATCTCGCTGGCAAACGCTGTCGCGTCGAAATCCGGCTTTGTGGAGAGGTCCAGCGGCGGCGCACCGGCCCTCGCCAGCGCCATGGCGCGCACGGTCTCCTCGCCATAGTTTTCCACCCAGCGGGCGCGCAGCCATTCGGGAAGGTCCAGAAGCGGTTCCGCGCTGGCGAACGCATCCGCGCCCCGCTCCGACACACGGCGCAGCACCGCGTTCACCAGGCCTTTCAGGCGGCGGCCCTCTTCGGCAGCCCCGGTAATGCGTACCCAGCCATCGACCACCGCATGCGGCGGCGTCATCAGCACCAATAGCTCGGCTGACCCCAGGGTGAGCACGGCCCGGCCAAACACTTCGCGTGGACGTAAGGGCTTGTCGAGGAAGGTGTTGAACGCCGCCTCCAGCGTGCCCCGACGGCGGATCGCAGCGGCGAGAATGGCTCTCGCAAACGCGCGGTCGCGCGCCTCCATCGCCTTGTAGCCGGGCTGCGAACTCAGCACCGTGTCGAGCGCCGCGCCGTCCGCCTCCATGGCGAGAAAGGCTTTCAGCGCCGCCTCACGGGCGGTCAGCGGGCGGGGCTGTCGGAGCTTTTGACGGGGCGGGTTCATGGCGGGCGGCGTATCATGGGTCTGGCGGGATGGCGAGGCTAAGATGCGGCCACCTTGCGGGGCTGTTACGCCGAATTAATTTCGCGGGTCAGCTTCCGGTGCCTAGCCTTGGCCTTTCTGTCCTGACGGGAGGATGTCATGGCGTTTTCGCTAACAATTGCGGTTGCACTGGCGCTGACCGCTGGCAGCAACCCGGCGTCTGACGAAGCGCTGGACGCCTATGAAGCAGGTCTGCGCACACCGGCTCATCTCCAGCCCATGTCCTATGGCGGCGGCGTGGAGTGGATCTTCCAGGCCGAGCCGGCAGGAGACGATGGGCCGCGCTGCCGCATCTATGTGCGCGAATATGGCGCCGAGGGTGCCGAGCCATGGATCGTCGTTCATGGCGGGTTCGGGGCCGAGCACAGCTATCTGCTGGACGCCTTTGCCGGGCTTGAGCGCGAGGTGCGCCTCATTTTCTATGACCAGCGCGGCAGCCTGCGCTCCCACTGCCCCACTGAATATGTGACCAGTGACGCCCATGTCCTCGACATTGAGCGGCTGCGGCGCGTCATGGGTCTTGAACGGATCAATCTGGTTGGCCATTCCATGGGCACGCACCTCACCGGGCGGTATCTTGAACGGTTTGGCCAGTCCGTTGACCGGATCGTGCTGCTCGCGCCCGCCCATTTGCGCTACCCGCTGGAGGAAGCCGATCTGGCCGCCAATCCGGCCGCGGGTGACAACAACGCCGCAGGCGGACAGATGATGAACCGGGATGTCGTGACAGCGCAGATCGAGGCGGAAGGCTTCGGTGAGGAAGAAGAACTGGGCCTTCGCGAACGCGATTTCGCCTGGCGGATACGTTTCACGGGCGTGAACAGCTATAGCGTCAGCCATTGGCGCGAGCTGAGAGGTGGCGGCGCGTTCTATTCAGGAGAGGCCGGGCAGGCCGCCTGGCAGAGCAGGCCGGAGACCGTCGATCTGGTCCCGGTCCTCAAGGCGCATCCCGGTCCCGTCAGCGTGATCATCGGTGATCATGATTTTGCTGACCCCGGCGCCGGCCTCAACCGCCACTGGTTTGGGGATGATCCAGACGTCTCGCTGACGGTGCTCGAAAATGCCGGGCACAATGCGTGGCTGGACCAGCCCCGCGCCTTCCGGCGGGCTCTGGTCGAGGCGATGGGGCTGGGCGGCGACTAGCTCGCCGCGCCCGTCTCCCGCTCCAGTCTGCGCTTTTCGCTCGCACGCTGTTTCACGCTTTCAGAGCGTAATTGCCCGCAAGCGGCAAAGATATCGCGGCCGCGCGGCGTGCGGATCGGGCTGGCATAGCCGGCCTTGTTCACGATGTCGGCAAAGCGCTCGATCGTGGCCCAGTCAGAGCACTCGTAAGGGCTGCCCGGCCACGGATTGAACGGGATCAGATTGATCTTGGACGGAATGCCCTGCAGCAGCCTTACCAGCGCCTTGGCCTCGGCCGGCGAGTCGTTCACGCCCTTCAGCATCACGTATTCGAACGTCACGCGCTTGGCGTTGGAGAGGTCTGGATAGGCGCGGATCGCGTCCATCAGCTCGGCAATCGGATATTTCCTGTTCAGTGGCACCAGCTCATCGCGCAACGGATCGTTGGTGGCGTGCAGGCTGATTGCCAGCATGGTGCCGGTGCGCGCGCCGAGCTCCTCGATTTTCGGCACCACGCCGGAGGTGGAGACCGTGATGCGGCGGCGGCCAATAGCGATGCCTTCCCCGTCCGAGATCACGTCCACGGCGTCAGCGACATTATCAAGGTTGTAGAGCGGCTCGCCCATGCCCATGAACACGATATTCGTGATCTGGCGGTCTTCCAGCTTGCTCGGCCATTCGCCAAGATCATCCTTGGCGATCATCACCTGCTGGACGATCTCGGCAGCGGTGAGATTGCGCACCAGCGCCTGCGTGCCGGTGTGGCAGAAGGTGCAGTTGAGCGTGCAGCCGACCTGGCTGGACACGCACAGCGCGCCTGACCGGCCAACACCCGGAATGAAAACGGTTTCGCACTCCACGCCCGGCGACAGCTCGATCAGGTATTTGCGCGTGCCGTCCACGCTCACCTGCCGCTCGGTCACGCGCGGGCGGGCAAGGGTGAAATGGCCTGGCAGGGCCGCGCGCAGCTCCTTGGAAATGTCCGTCATCGCAGCAAAATCGGTGACGCCGTAATGATAGACCCAGCGCCAGATCTGGGTGGCGCGCATCTTCGCCTTCTTCTCGTCCACCAGCCCGGCCGCGACCAGACAATCGCGAATCTGGTTACGCGTCATCCCGGCAAGGGACGGCGTTACCTGGGGCCTGTTGGCGGCGGAAAGATCAAGGGTCGTGCTCATGGCGGCGCGATATACGCCAATCGGGGCCAAATTGCGAGGGTGCGCGTACCTGACCGGCAGAACTTCTCGAAGCCCGGGCGGCGCGCTAGGGTCGCGTCGCTATTCACCAACCGGACTGCCCCATGAAACTTCTCTGCCACCCCCTCGCCGCGCAAGAGCCCACCATCCGCGCTGCCTCCGGCCGGCGCCAGTGGATGGATGATACCCCTGAAAGCTTTGCCTATCGCTGCCTGCCGCTGGCGGTCGCCAACCAGCATGGCTGGGAGGTGTATACGCCCACAGGGCTTACCGCGCGCTGGAATGGCGGGGTGCGGGTGGAGGATGTGGAGGTGGAGCTGGACGAACCGCTGACCATGCACCAGCCGGGCAGCGCCATGAGCAATTTCGGCTCCGGCATCCTCACCTTCGAGATGGGCTTTCTCCTGCGCACTCCGCCGGGCTGGAACACATGGGTCACCGGCCCGGTCAATGGCATCAAGGACGGTATCGCACCTTTATCGGGTGTGATCGAGACCGACTGGAGCCCTTATTCCTTCACCATGAACTGGCGCTTCACGAGGCCCTGCGAGGTGCGCTTTGAGGCCGGGGAGGCGGTTGCCCATTTCTTCCCCGTGCGCCGCGATCTGTTTGACCGGATCACGCCGGAAATCCGTGCCATCCAGTCTGATCCCAAAACGCTTCAGCAGCTCAATATCTGGCGCGAGAGCCGCGAGGATTTCGCCGGAAGGCTGAAAACCGGCGACAAGGCCGCGGCCGAAGAAAAATGGCAAAAGGGGTATTACCGGGGCCTGATGCCCGACGGCAAAAAGGGCCCCGCCGACCACAAGACGAAAGTGCGCGTCGCCGAGTTCAGACCGTCCGAGCCGAAGCCGGGGAAGGGGCGGTAGGGCGGGAAGGAATGCCCCGGCGCGCGGGATCAAACCTGACATAATAGGACATGGGCCAAGCCTTATCGGCCGGCTGGTGCGGAAATGTCGGAGGCAGGCTGTAGTGAGGCTGGGGCAACCAGTTCAATGCAAAGTTCCAAACCGCCTATGTCCCGGTGCTATGTTGTTGTCAATCTCCGGTATCAAATTCTCCCGCCCCATTCTAATCGCCACTTCTCTGAAATTTTCAGTCAATCTCTCTTCCGTATGCATAGCTGAAAGAATATTATCGGCACGACTATATCTGTCTTGCTTGCCTGCGGCCTGCGGAGACGCCAAGAACCTTGCATGAAGCACTCTTGGATCATCTGAGATCTGTTCCGATGGGCAATACCTATAAGTGCTTCCATAGCTGCGAATAGCTTGTGTGTCTTCAGGGAAGATATAGGGAGAAATATAGGATACGGTTCGGGTCTCGACATCTGGGCATAAAGTCAATCTGGCATCCAGATCATCGAACGCAGAGGCGTAATCGTTGAAGCCTGCGCTGGCCTGATCAGGTTGTTCAATGGCACCAGCCTGCGCGCTGAAGCTGATCAACCCCATTACGACCAGTGCTGTGAGAGATGTCCGGACCATGTTCGCCCCCGTGTCGTGAGGTTTCAGGATAACCCGGTCCGACCAATGGATCAAATTCGTGATGGCCAAGCCTTTTCGGCCGGCTGGTGCGGAAATGTCGGAGGCTGGCTGTGGTGAGGCTGGTGGGCAGGGTATTGACGGACGTCCCCTAACGCAGCCGCGTCTTCTTTTTCTTCTTGCCCGCCCCGCGCGCGGTCAGGACCAGCACGGCGGTAAACCCGGCGGCAAAGAGCAGGCCCACCACGCCGCCCGCGATCCAGCTTCCCAGCAGCACGCCGAACAGGAAGGCGAGGATGAGGCCCGTGCCGATAGGCAGCACCATCACCCTTGCAGGCGGCAGTTTGCGCTTATTCTGTGAGGCCCGTGATGTCACGATAGAAGGTCCAGACCATTCGCTCTGTCGTGATGAAACCCCAGTTCCACGCATCATGGAAGTCGGCAAGCGGATTTTGTTCCTGAATGGCGGCAAGGTCGTGGCCTTCCTCTACCAGCGCAGCCACGCGCGCCCGGCCCTCGATCAGCATGTCACGGCTGGCAATGATGTCATCGCGGGTGGAAAGCGGACCATGGCCTGCGATGAAGCGGGTCTCGTCGTCGCTAAAGCCGATAATTTCATCCAGCGCCGCGATGAACCCTTCCACCGAGCCGCCGGCATCCAGATCGATGAACGGATAGCGCCCGGAAAACAAGAGATCGCCCATATGGATGATGTTGGATCCGGGCAGGTTCACGATGATGTCGCCATCGGTATGCGCATTGGGAAAATGCAGAACCTCGCCTGTCACGCCGAACCCGGTAAGCATCATGGCCTGGCCCACCTCGATATTGGGCAGATAGTCCTCGCCCAGCGTGTCGGGCGTGCTGCCTGTCAGTTCGTTGTGCACCGGGTTGGCGAGGCGCTCTGCCACATTGCGGTGGGCAAGGATGGCCGCTCCCAGCGCTGCAAAATGCGCATTACCCAGCACATGGTCACCATGGAAGTGGGTGTTGATCACCAGAGTCGGTGCGCCTCCGCCGCTTGCCTCGCGGACGGCCGCTTCAAGATCATCCAGGAAGGGCGGCATCTGGGTGTCGATCATGATGAGGTTATCGCCCGCATCGATGAGGCCGACATTGCCTGCCCGGTCATTGGCGATCATGTAGACGCCATCACCAAGATCGGTGGTCTCGAATGCGGGCTGGGCCATGGTCCCGGCAGCGAGGACAAGGCTGGCGGTGATGGCGGTGGTGAAGGTGCGCAGCATGGGGTGTCTCCTTGGCTATCCCGGCCAGCATATAGCGTGCGCCGACAGATTGGGACCGGGTACCGGCCCTGCCATGTGTGCTTAACCTCGAATTCACCACAGCGCGCGCATTTTGTGCCCGTCATGGCACGTCTCGTCACCACTCCTTTTCTGGCTCTCTGCCTCGCCCTTGTCGCGATGGATACGCCTGCCCTGGCGCAGGCCTGTGACACGCCGTCAGGACAACCCGTGCCGCGCTTTGTCACGCTGCGCTTTGACGAGGTGCGCGGGCGTGTCGGCCCTTCCACCACGCATCCCGTCCGCTGGGAATACCGCCGCTCAGGCCTGCCCGTGGAGATCATTGCCGAGACCGAGGACTGGCGGCGCGTGCGTGATCCTGAAGGCGAGGAAAGCTGGATGCACCGGCGCACCCTGTCGGGCCGCCGTGCGGTTCAGGTGCGCGAAGCGGCATCGCTGCATGCCCGCCCGGACGCCGAATCACCTGAAACGGCGCGCGCCGAACCCGGAGCCATATTGTCGCTTGAACGCTGCCGCCTGGGCTGGTGCCGTCTGGAGGCAGAAGGCCATCGCGGCTGGGTGAGGGCGTCGGCGCTCTGGGGCGTTTACGCGTATGAGCTGGTGCAGACGATGAGCGCGGACCTGCCACAATCGCCGCCCTGCAATGCGCTGCGCACGGCTGCGCTGGACGAGCGTTCCGAAGGCCTCTGACATCGCCCTCCCTCACGGGGGAGACAGGAGCATGTCTGACGGTCTAGATTGCCCCCTCGCGATCCGGCCCGCCAAATCACGGCGCGGCTTTTCACCGGCCCGGCCCGCCCGCGCATTCTGCGTCAGGCGGCCCCAGCACGAAGCGCTACATGTCCCAATACCCTTCAAGCTTTGATTATGACGCGCTCATTGAATGCGGGCATGGCAAACTCTTCGGTCCCGGCAATGCGCAGCTTCCCCTGCCGCCCATGCTGATGATGGACCGCATTACTCACATTTCCGGCGAGGGCGGGAAGTTCGGCAAGGGCCAGATCATTGCCGAGCTGGATATCAATCCGGACCTCTGGTTCTTCGCCTGTCACTTCGAAGGCGACCCGGTGATGCCGGGCTGCCTCGGCCTTGATGCGATGTGGCAGATTGTCGGCTTCTTCCTTGGCTGGTCGGGTGCGCCAGGCAAGGGCAGGGCGCTGGGCGTGGGCGAGGTGAAGTTTACCGGCCAGGTGACCCCGGACGTAAAAAAAGTGCGCTATGTCATTGATCTCAAGCGGGTCATCATGCGCAGACTTGTGCTCGGGATTGCAGATGGCCATGTCGAGGCGGACGGGAAGGTGATCTACACCGCTACCGATCTGCGCGTGGGCCTGTTCAAGCCCGAAGAGATGAACCAGCCAGGAGCCGCCATATGAGGCGCGTTGTCGTCACCGGAATCGGAATCGTTTCCTCCATCGGCGAGAACAAGGACAAGGTCGCCGAGGCCTTGAAAGCCGGGAAATCCGGCATCGTCTTTGCGCCGGAATACGCCGAACTTAACTTCAAGTGCCAGGTCCATGCCCGCCCGCCCGTGAAGGCGGCCGACCATGTGGACAAGCGCGCCATGCGCTTCATGGGTGAGGGCGCAGGCTGGGCCTATATGTCGATGGAACAGGCCATCGCCGATGCCGGGCTGGAGCCGGGTGAGGTTTCCAATGAACGTACCGGCCTGATCGTTGGTACCGGTGGCCCGTCCACCGAAGCGATTGTCACCGCCGCCGATATCACGCGCGACAAGGGTCCGCGCCGGATCGGCCCGTTTGCGGTGCCCAAGGCCATGGCCTCCACCGGCTCTGCGACGCTGGCCACGCCCTTCCAGATCAAGGGGCTGAACTATTCGATCAGCTCGGCCTGCACCACCTCGCTGCACTGCATGGGTGCGGCGGCCGAACAGATCCAGTGGGGCAAGCAGGATGTGATGTTTGCCGGTGGCGGGGAGGAGCTGCACTGGACGCTCTCCAACCTGTTTGACGCCATGGGCGCGATGAGCTCGGGCTATAACGACACACCGGAAAAATCCTCCCGCGCCTTCGACAAGGATCGTGACGGCTTCGTCATCGCGGGCGGCGCCGGCATCGTGGTGCTGGAAGAATACGAGCGGGCAAAGGCACGCGGCGCGAAAATCTATGCCGAGGTGACCGGCTATGGTGCGACCTCTGACGGCCATGACATGGTCCAGCCCTCTGGCGAAGGTGCGATCCGCTGCATGCGCAACGCCATGAAAGAGGCGGGCGGGCGGAAAATCGACTATATCAACCCGCACGCCACCTCCACGCCCGTGGGCGATATCAAGGAGATGGGCGCGCTGCGCGAAGTGTTCGGCAAAGACGTACCCGCGCTCTCGGCCACCAAATCGATGACCGGGCATTCTCTCGGCGCCGCGGGCGTGCAGGAAGCGATCTACTGCCTGCTCATGATGGAGCACGGCTTCATCGCGCCCTCGATCAATGTCGAAAATCTCGATCCGGAGTTTGAGGGCCTGCCCATTGTGACCGAGACGAAAAAGGCCGAGCTGGAAACCGTCCTCTCCAACTCGTTCGGTTTTGGCGGCACGAACGGCACGCTCATCATGTCGAAGGTTTAGAGCCTAGCTCCGGCTTCAGCCACAGACTCTGGATCCCGGGTCAAGCCCGGGAACCCGGTTGAGAAGTCAATGCCATAACCACCAGGGTCCCGGCCCCGAGCCGGGACCCATCTGGCTAATGTTCGCAGTGGCCCGCAGCACGGCCCGTTGGTCCTAGAGCCCAAGCTCTGCTTTCAACCGGTTGAGTGCCTCCAGCCAGGCGCGCGCCGAGGCATCTGAAGGCATGCGCCAGTCCCCGCGCGGGGAGAGCGCGCCGGCAGAGGTGAGTTTCGGTCCGTTGGGCACCGCAGAGCGCTTGAACTGGCTCTGGCCGAAGAAGCGGGTGAGGAAGACCTCCAGCCAGCGGATGATCTCTGCCATCTCATAGCTGCGCCGCTCGGCTTCGGGCACATGGTCCGGCCAGTCCGCCTGCGAACCTTCGCCCCAGGCCGCGTCAGCGAGAAACGCGATCTTCTCCGGACCCAACCCGTAGCGTACGACATAGTGCAGGGTGAAGTCCTGCAGGGCGTAGGGGCCGATGATGGCCTGCGTGCTCTGGATTGCGCCATCTTCATCTGCCGGGATCAGCTCCGGCGAGATTTCCGTGGCGAGGATGCGGTTCAGCACCGGGCCTGCCTTTGCGTCCGCCGCGCCGGTGCGTGCTGCCCAGGCAATCAGGTGCTGGATCAAGGTCTTGGGCAGGCCCGCATTGACGTTGTAGTGCGACATGTGATCGCCGACGCCATAGGTGCACCAGCCGAGCGCGGCTTCAGAGAGATCGCCCGTCCCGATCACCAGCCCGCCCTCGTGATTGGCGATACGGAACAGGTAGTCGGTGCGCAGCCCGGCCTGCACGTTTTCAAACGTCACATCGTACTGCTTCGCGCCGGACGCGAACGGGTGGCCGATATCGGCCAGCATGTTTCCGGCCGCCCGGCGGATATCGATCTCGCGATGGGTAACGCCCAGAGCTTCGGCCAGCGCAATCGCCTGTTCGCGCGTCTGCTTGCTCGTCGCAAAGCCCGGCAGGGTGAGGGCGATAATGTCCTTGCGGGATAGGCCCAGCCGGTCGAAGGCACGCGCGGTGATGATGAGAGCTTGCGTGGAATCGAGCCCGCCTGAAATGCCGATGACGGCGCGTTTCAGCCCGCTTGATTGCAGCCGCTGGGTCAGCCCCGCCACCTGTATCGACCACGCCTCATAGCAATCCTCGTCCAGCCTTTCAGGATCAGACGGCACGAAGGGGAAGCGGGCAATTTTGCGTGTCAGGGGCAGGTTGGCATCCAGCGGCGGCGCCAGCTGAAAGCCGACCCGGCGGACGCCTTTCAGCGCGTCTGTGCGCGCGGCAATGCCATCGCGGAAGGTGGAGGTGCGCAGCCGGTCCTGCGCGATGCGCTCCACGTCGAACTCGGTGATCAGGCTGGCACCGGGTTCGAAGCGCGGCCCCTCGGCCAGCGTGCGGCCCAGCTCATGCGCGCAGAGCTGCCCGTCCCAGGCCAGATCGGTGGTTGATTCCCCCGGCCCGGAGGCGGCGAAGAGATAGGCTCCCATCACCCGGCGCGATTGCACACGTGCGAGTTCTGAGCGTTCGCGCGCCTTGCCGATAAGTGCGTTGGAGGCCGAGAGGTTCACGATCACGCTTGCGCCCGCCAGTGCCGCATCAAGGCTTGGCGGATGCACGGCCCAGAGATCCTCGCAGATATCCACGCCCAGCACGAAGCCCGGCACATCCTCTGCATCAAAGATCAGCCCGGCGCCAAAAGGCGCCTCCTGACCGGCAAAACGCACTGTATCGGAGATGGCGCCCGCCGCAGGGGCAAACCAGCGCTTCTCGTAGAACTCGCGGTAGTTGGGCAGATAGCTCTTGGCGACTACGCCCAGCAGCCGGCCCCGGTGGACCACCAGCGCACAGTTGAAGAGCTGGCCATCGGCGCGCACCGGGCACCCCGCCACGATGACGGGCATCAGATCGGCAGACGCCGCGATAAGCGCCCTCGCCGCCTCTTCGGCTGCATCCAGCAGAGCGGACTGGTGATGCAGATCGTCGATCGCATAGCCGGTCAGGGAGAGCTCAGGAAACAGGACCAGCGCGGCCTGTGCCCTGTCCGCCGCGCGCGCGTGGGCGATCAGGGCCTGCGCATTGCGGGCCGGATCTGCCAGCGCGACTTCTGGCGCGAAGGCCGCGACGCGCACGAAACCGTGCCGGTAGAGATTGCGGAAGGCGCTCATGGCCACCCCTTTTGCTCATAATGAGTATTTCTAGCCTGCCAGAAACGCCTTTTGCGGGTGAAAATCAAGGTGCAAGTGGAGCGCCTAACCCTCGCGCGCTCCGAACAGTGCCGAGCCGACGCGTACCGAGGTCGCGCCCATGCGGGCGGCGAGGGCATAGTCCGCGCTCATGCCCATGGAGAGTTTTTCAACGCCCGCTGCCTTTGCGAGTTTCGCCAGTAGCGCGAAATGCAGGCTCGCCGGCTCATCAACCGGGGGTATGCACATCAGGCCCTCAATCCCTTGCGGCATCGCCGCGCGCATCTCGGCCACGAAGGCGGGCACATTCTTCGGCGTGATGCCGGCCTTTTGCGGTTCCTCGCCGGTATTGACCTGCACGTAGAGACGGGGGGTGCGGCCGGTCTTCTCCATGGCCTTGAGGATGGCGCGGGCGAGCTTTTCCCGGTCCAGCGTCTCGATCACGTCAAACAGGGCAACGGCATCTTCCGCCTTGTTGGTCTGGAGCGGCCCGACAAGGCGCAGTTCAAGATCGGGGTGGGCCGCCCGCCGATGCTGCCAGCGGGTAATGGCCTCCTGCACCCGGTTTTCGCCGAACACAAGCTGGCCAGCCGCCAGGGCTTCCTCGATGCGGGTCTCCGGCTGCATCTTGGAGACGGCGACCAGCGTCACATCTGCGCTGGTCCGCCCGCCTGCCTTGGCAGCGCTGGCGATATCTTCAAGGATGGCGGCGCGGCGCGCGGCGAGGGTCGGGGTGGAAGGATTGGACATGACGAGCCTCACCTATGCGCGAAGCGCTGATCTGGCAAGCGCCAGCCTGCCGCGCCTCTTTGCCTTCACCGATCCGCAGCGCACGCCCGACCCTCTGGCGCTCGCTCAAGCACTGGGGCCGGGCACGGGGCTGATACTGCGTCATTTCGGGCGGGAAGATCTCAAGGCCCTCGCCAAACCACTGGCGCAGGCCGCGCGGCGCAACCGCTTTGCCCTGCTGATCGCGGCGGACCCGGCTCTGGCGATCCGCGTGAAGGCCGATGGCGTGCACTGGCCGGAGCGCCTGACGGGTGAGATACGCCGCTGGCGGTTCAAAGCCCCACACCTCCTGGTCACGGCGTCAGCGCACTCTCCGGCAGCCTTGAGGCGGGCGGCACGGCTCGCTGACGGCGTGTTCCTGTCGCCGGTATTCCCGTCGCAGAGCCCCAGCGCAGGCGCGCCGCTGGGGCTTATCCGCGCCGCCTCCATGGCAAGGCAGGCGGCGCGGCCCGTCTTTGCGCTCGGCGGGGTGGAAATCGCTGATCTGCCTGCCCTTGAGGCGCGCGGGTTTTACGGTGCGGGCGCGGTGGAGGCCTTCTCCTCGTCGATCAGCGCCGCCAGTCCTTCCCGCCAGGTGGGATAGCGCAGCCGCCAGCCCAGCACCGCCTTGGCGCGCGCATTGGAGACGCGCCGGCACTCGGCATAGAAGCTCGCCTGCATCGGGCTCATCTGCGCTTCATCAAAGTCCTGAGCAGGCGGCACGGGCAGGTCCAGCATGCGCGCTGCTGCCTCTATCACCACGCTCTGCTCTTCGGGCCGGTCGTCGGCAAGGTTGAACACCTCCCCCCTCACATCGCGCTCCATCGCCAGCAGCAGCGCCGCGGCTATATCGTCCGTATGGATACGGCTGAACACATGGCCGGGTTTGATTATGCGGGTGGCGGTATCGTCCTGCACACGGGTCAGCGGGCTACGGCCCGGCCCATAAATGCCTGAGAGGCGGAAGATCGTAGCGCCATGGGCCTGCCAGCCCGCTTCCGCCTCGCGCCGCAGGACCGAGCGGCGCTGGCGCGGTGCAGGCGCGTCCCACTCGAACGCCCATCCACCCTGCCGGTCGCCATAGACGCCCGTGGTGGAGAGATAGCCAATCAACTGGCCTGAGAGGGTATCCGGGCGCAATGCGGCCAGCACCGGATCACCCGCTTCACCGGGCGGGACCGAGACGATCACATGGCTTGCCCAGGCGAAAAGCGCGTTCAGCGCGTCTGCGCCTTCAGGCGTGGCCGGATCGGCCAGAACCGGCCTGGCCCCCGCCGCCCTGATCTGTTCAAACCGGTCTTCACCGCGTGTGCTGGCGCGGATATCCGCCCGTCCGGCGAGCGCGCGTGCTGTGGCTTTCGCGACATAGCCGAAGCCAATCAGGGCCAGTTTCATGCTGTCTCCCATGGACCGTGCCGGTTCCAGCGCGCTAGTTTCGCCCGCCGCTGCCGGAAAAGGACAGGATAGGCCGATGCGCATTCTCCGCCAGACCCTTGCAGGGCTTGCCCTGCCTGTCCTTCTCACGACCGGCCTGCAGGCGCAGGAAGGCGAGGTCAGTTTCGAGCAGGCCCAGTATGAAGCCTGTCTGGCGCTGATATCGCGCAATGCCGAGGCCGCCTATGAGGAAGGCCTTGCCTGGCGGGCGCAGGGTGGCAGCTGGCCGGCCATGCACTGCATCGCGCTGGCCCAGTTCGAACTGGGCCAGCACGGCATTGCCGCACGCAGGCTGGAATCGACCGCCGAGGGCGCGGTTGTCGCGACCGATGCCACGCGCGCGATCATTCTCGGTCAGGCCGGTGATGCATGGATTGCCGCGCGCGAATACGCCTTTGCCGAACGCGCTTTCCGGCGGGGACGGGACTTCAATGCCGGTGATGCCGGGCTGGCGCTGGGTGTTGCTGAAGCCGCGGCCCTGCAGGAAAACTGGGAAGCGGCCGAAGAGGCTGCCAGCGATGCCCTGCGTCTGGATTCCAGCATGGTGCGGGCCTGGCGTGTGCGGGCCCAGGCCCGGCTGGAGATGGGCAATCTGGATGGCGCGGCTGATGATCTCGCCGAAACGCTGGGCCGGGATAACGAGGATATTGACGCTCTCGTCCTGCGCGGACGCATCAATGAGGCGCGCCGGCTCAGCGGCGGCTGATGCGCATTGTTAGCACACGGAGCATCCGGCTGCTAACAAGCTACAGGAATCATTCAGGAATTTGTGTGCAGGCTCTTGCCTGACAGGGTGTGTTCCGTCAAGCTTTCCCTGTCATTTATGGAGAGGGCCATGAACGGACATGACTTTGCTGCGCAGTTGAGGGGCGCGCGGCTGACAACAGCCGAAGTGCTATATTACCGCCCCGACTATCCGTCCCTGCTGCAGAGCTTTTGCTGGCAGACACAGGACATTGCGCCGGATTTCCCGCGCCTCAAGGCCTTCCTTGATCACTGGCGGCGCGAGATCGAAGCGGTCATCCATTCGGTGCGCGTCGCCCATGTGGAGCTGGTAAAGCCGGCCGAATGGCGCGGTGCAGCCCTGATGGAAAGGCTGAACTAGGGCCTACAAGCCAAGCTTGCCGTGCGCATCATGCCCGCTATCCTCATGCGCCATGACCGCGCTTCTGGCCGCCCTGTCTCTCGTGCTGGCGATGATCCCGCCAGGCATTGATCTCATTCCCCGCGGGGAAGAGGAAGAGAGCACCCGTCCGGTATCCATCGAGGAGAGGCTGGAGCAGCGTCTGGCGGATCTCGCAGAGGCCCCGTCCGAACAGGCAGGTGAGGCGATTGCCGAAGAGGTCCGCTCGCTCTGGCGACAATCAGGCGGGGCCACCGCCCAGCTATTGCTGGACCGGGCAGAGCGCGCGCTGGCGGAGAATGACCGAGATACGGCTGAGCGCCAGTACGCCCATTTGCGTCGTCTGGAGCCGGAATTTGCCGAAGGCTGGTTTGCCTCGGCCCAGCTGGCGATTGCGCGCGGCCAGTGGGATTTCGCGCTCGATGCGCTGACCGAAACCGTCTCGCTGGAGCCGCGCCGCTTCGATGCCTACGCGCTTCTGGGCCGGGCTCTGGAACGGGCGAGTGAACCACGCGCGGCGCTCGCTGCGTATGAAGAGGCATTGCGTGTTCACCCCTGGCATGCGCAGGCCCGTCAGGCCCGTGCACGCCTGGAAGACCAGCTGGCAGGCCGTGCGCTCTAGTTCCCTCCTTCTCCTCCTCGCCGCCATCTGCCTGCTCTTCCTTGCTGAGCGGAGCCTTGCCATGCCGTCTGTCGACACATTGCTGGAGATGCCCTCCGCCGAGCCTGTCGGCCAGTTCGAGACGGTGGCGGGCACACGCCTGCACTTCCTTGAGACCGGCCCTGAGGGCGATATTCCGGTACTGGTGCTGCACGGGGCTTCGGCCAATCTGCGCGATCCGCTGATGGGCCTGCACGAGGCGCTGTCAGGCCGCCGGGTGATCTGGCTGGACCGGCCGGGGCTGGGACATTCGCAGCGTCCGAACGGACGCTGGAGCCCGCAGACCGAAGCGCGCCTCATCGCCGCCTTCCTCTACCAGCGCGGTATAGATGAGGTGATTGTGGCCGGTCACTCTTGGGGCGGAGCGATTGCCATGCGGCTTGCCCTCGATCATCCGCGCGCCGTCTCCGGCGTGGTGCTGATCGGCCCGGCCCTGATGTCCAATGTCGGTGATGCCGCCTTCTATAACCGAGCCACGCACTGGCCCTTCATCGGCCCGGTCATCACCCGCCTGATCGTACCGGTAGTGGCGCGCGGTCAGCTGGAATCGGGCGCCGAGAGCGCCTTCGCGCCAGAGCCCATGCCGGAGAATTATGCGGAACGCACCGCGCTTGATCTGCTGGTCACTGCGCGGGTGTGGAAGGCCAATGCCGCCGACATGGCACGGGTCAACACCCATCTGGCCGAGCAGGACAGCCGCTATGGCGAGATCACCCAACCCGTCATCATCATCGCAGGCAGTGAGGATAGCGTGGTTTCCACCCGCCGCCATTCGCTGGCCGCCGCTGAAATGCTCTCCGATGGCGGGGTGATCGTGATCGAGGGGGCGGGCCATAATCCCCATTTCGCCCATGCGGAGCGCGTTGCCGAAGCGGTCTCGGACATCACGCTGCGCGTTCAGGCCCGCCGCGCCGCCGCTCAATAGCACGCAATAAGGTGTGGATGGGCCGCGCCCCGCCATTGCCTTCCCGGGCTTTGAGCGCGTAAGCCAAGAGCACCCCCTACTGATCAGGACAAGGACGCCCGGCTGATGTCTGTTGAACCCTTCCCCTCCTCCGCACCCTCTGGCGATGCTGCCGGAACCCCCAAGGCTGACGAGCAATTGCGCGCCATCGTCGCGCGGATCGAGCGGCTGGAAGAGGAGAAGAAGGCGCTCATGGCCGACATCAAGGAGGTCTATGACGAGGCCAAGGGCAATGGTTTTGACGTGAAAGTGCTCCGTCAGGTGATCCGCATCCGCAAGCAGGACCGTCAGGAACGCCAGGAAATGGAAGCCATCCTGGAAACCTATCTCGGCGCGCTCGGCGATCTCTGATAGGCTCGCCCGGCGATGAGCCGGGATATTGACGACCGCAAGAAAAAGAAGGCCCTGCGCCGCCTGCAGCGCGTGCGTGATGCGCTCGCCGCTGCGGAGGCCGATGGAGATGTGGAAGCCGCCGAAGCGGCCAGAGCCCAGCTCTCTGAATGGGAGGACGGGTTTCTCGGCAGTGTGGAAGAGCGGCTGAACACCTTTGGCTCCGCCTTCGCCGACCCGGAAAAGGGCGCGCTCGACGAGCCGCTCTCCCGGCTGCAGGCCGCCAAGCTGAAAGAGCTGGAAGACAAGGCCAAGGGCAAGGAGACCCGGCCCTGGAAGCGCTCCAGCTTCAAACAGAAGCCCGGCAAGGGGTTCTCCTCAAAACGCCCGCCCCCGCGCGCCAATGTGCGTGACATAAACGAGGATGTGCCCGACACGCCTCAACCCGCGCCGGAACCGCCCGTCAGTACCGATACTGTGCCAGCGCCGCGCGCACGCTTCCAGGTGATCAGGGGCGGCAAGGACGGCTAGCTGTCCGTCTCCATCCCGGCCTGCGAAATCACCGTGCGGAAATAGCTGACCATGCCGGGCAGGGCGTCGATGCGGATGCGCTCGTTATCGCCGTGAATGCGGGCAAGATCGTCCATCTCCATGCGCATGGGCGCATAGCGGTAGATATGGTCGGCGACATCCTTGAAGGCGCGCGAATCCGTGGCGGCGGTCAAAAGGTTCGGCACCACTGGCGCCCCCTCGGGCAGATGGCTGACCGCTGCGCCCGCAATGATCTCCCATGCGCGCCCGGAAGTAGCGCTGATCGGCGGCGCGTCCGAAATACGCCCCACCGGCTCTATCGTTACCCCGTCCAGATGGCTCACCGCGCCGCGCATATGTGCCAGGGCGCTTTCCGCGCTGTCACGCGGGTGCAGGCGCAGATTGATGGTCGCGCGGGCCTCCTGCGGCAGCACATTGGCGACCGTGCCGCCGGAAATGATAGTGGGAGCGATCGTGGTGCCTATGGTGGCGCGGGTCGCGTCATCCTCCATCATCTGGCCGCGCAGGACCGAACCGAAGAGGATCGGGCGCGCCATCACGAAGCCCGCCATCCCGTCCATTTCCGGGGCGAGCGCGCGCATCATGTCGGGGACGGGATGGTCGATGCGGTGATCGAACGGATTGTCGACAATGGCGTTGATCGCGCGGGAGAGCAGGCCAATGGCGGTCTCCGGCGGCGGAGCGGAGGAATGCCCGCCGCGCGCCCGCGCCGTGACCTCGATCGAGAGAAAGCCCTTCTCGCCCACGCCAATCAGGCCCACAGGCCCGCCCGTCATGGGGAAGGTTTCAATCGAGGTGCCGCCTTCATCGAGCACGAACCAGGCGCGGCGCCCCTCAGTCTCCAGCCGCTCTGCCATCGCCACGGCCCCGGTGCCGCCCACCTCCTCATCATGGCCAAGCCCGATATGGATGGTGCGCTCCGGGGTGAAACCCTCTTCCAGCAGGGTCTCCATCGCCGCGATCAGCATGACGAGGAAGCCCTTCATGTCGAGCGCGCCGCGTCCCCAGACATAGCCGTCTGCCACCGTGCCGGAGAAGGGCGGATACTCCCACTGGTCTTCAGTGCCCGGCTCCACCGGCACCACGTCCTGGTGGGCGAGGATGACAATGGGGTCGAGCGCGGGGTTCGTCCCCTCCAGCGTGTACCAGAGCGAGCCGTGCAAGATGTCCTCAGGGTTCATCTGCGCATGGACCAGCGGGAAACTTGCCGCGAGCCAGTCACGGAAGGCATCGAACTCGGCCCGGCTGGCATCCGGGTTATCCATTTCCGAAATGGTCTCAAACCGGATCGCCTCGCCCAAAGTCAGCGCCAGTGCCTCGGCAGACAGGGTGGAGGAGTTCGGCTCGATGGCGTCGGGCGTGGCGGGCGGCTGCGCACAGGCGCTTAAAAGCAGCAGCCCTGCGCCGACAATCCCGGCAAGATGATGTTTCATGGCCTGGCCCTCCCCGGCGGTTCTCATTGTTCGCTTGGAAGGCTAGAACGCGCCGGAGCCAGCGCCAAGGAGATCATCATGAGCCCGACCGAGACCGATTTGCCGCCAGAGCCGCAAGGGCGCGTGCTGATCATTGCCGGATCGGATAGTTCGGGTGGGGCGGGCATTCAGGCCGACATCAAGGCGGTGACGGCGCTCGGCGGCTATGCAGCGACCGCGATCACCGCGCTGACCGTGCAGAATACAAAGGGTGTGACGGCCGTCCATGGCGCGCCGATGGAGATTATTTCAGGGCAGATCGCGGCGGTGCTCGATGATATCGGCGCGGACGCGATCAAGACCGGCATGCTGGCCACAGCGGAGGTGATCGAGACGGTCGCGGCGGCGCTGGACGAAGGCGGCGCCGAACTGATCCCGCTGATCGTCGATCCGGTGATGGTGGCGAGCTCCGGCGCGCGCCTGATCGAGGAGAGTGCGGTCGCGGCACTTAAAGCCAAGCTGATCCGCCGGGCGACGCTTGTTACGCCCAACATCCCTGAAGCCGAGGCCCTGACGGGTCTGAAAATCGAGGATGTGGATGGCCAGCGCGAGGCGGGCGAGGCATTGCTGAAGCTTGGCGCGCGCGCGGCCCTCATCAAGGGCGGGCATCTCGATGGCCCGCAGGTGATTGATGTGCTGGTGACGCGCAACGGCATGCGCATCTTCTCGCGCCCGCGCATCAAGACCCGCCACACGCACGGCACGGGCTGCACGCTGGCGAGCGGCATTGCCGCGCTGATCGCGCAAGGCGCGCCGCTGGACCGCGCTGTGGAAGAAGCGGGCGATTATCTGCACGAGGCGATTCGGCGCGCGCCGGGCTTCGGCTCAGGAGCCGGGCCGGTCAATCATGGCTGGACGCTGGCAAACTCCAGCGGGGCAGGCCGGTAGGCGGACGCTTCGGCCAGCAGCACGCGCGCCAGCGCCAGTTGCGTAGTGTCCGGCGCGCGCGGGCGGGGCGGGCGTTCCTCGCGCGGGGTGCGCCGTCCCAGATGGTCCAGCGCGTCCAGCCCCGTCACGAAATTGACCGCCTGCACCGCGCGTTCGCCCGCCCGGTTCATCTGCCGCCAGGCCGCGCTTTTGCCATGCTGCGTGGTAATTTCCGCTGCCAGCGCCAGCGCCAGCCGGACGGCCAGCTCCTCCGGCTCCGCACCAGCCAGAGGGCGCGTGACATAGAGCGTGCCACCAGCAATCCAGGCGGCGCTGCGGCGGTCATCGATGATCCTTGTCTCGCTTGCGCAGGCCGGTTCGGGATCAAGGCGCAAATCCATCCCCTCGCCCTCGCGCATGATCCGCAAGGACACTTCGCCAGTGCGGACCGAGCGCGGCAGGCGCCGGTTGCGCAGATCGTCATGATCGCGTGCGGTTTCCGCCGTCCACCGCCCGTTGAGCGCCAGTATGACATCGCCCGTCTGCAGCCCGGCCCGCGCGGCAGGGCTGTGCGGGGCCACGATCCAGACCATGCCCCTGCGCTCGCTGCCGAACATGCGCCGGTCGGCCCAGTCCGCCCGGTGGGTCGTGATGAGGCCGGTATGGGCAAGTGTTTCGGGGCAGAGCTCGGCATTGGCCAGCAATAGCGGGCTTGCCAGCGCCATCACTCGCGCCTGCAGGCGGGTCTCGTCACGGAAATCACGCGCTGGCGGTGCCAGTGGATCAAGACTGGCGCAAGCGGCCAGAAGACCTGCCAGCAGCCCTGCGAGCAATACAGGAATGGTCCGCAGCACCATGCGCCGGTCCCCGCCCGTCAAAAGGGCTGGCACCTTGCATTAACTATTCATTAATTTCAATCAAAAGGCGAAACTGGCCCTGGAAAATCATGCTGAAGGCTTCAAAGCGGCCCAAGCCGGAAGGGTATAAAGCAAGGGGTTTGACGGCGCGCGCGCAAGCGCCTATCGCGGGAGCGCGTCTTTACGGGGATTCCCGCCCATGCCGGTCAAGCCTTCCATCAAGCCCGCCGATCCGCGCTTTTCCTCCGGCCCGACCCGCAAGCGGCCGGGCTGGGAACCCTCCGCCCTCGGACAGACCTCGCTTGGCCGCTCGCACCGTTCCGGGCCTCCCAAGCAGAAGCTGAAAGAAGCGATCGAGCGCGCGGCAGCCATCCTCGAAATCCCCGAGGATTACCGCATCCTCATCACTCCGGCCTCCGACACGGGTGCGTTCGAGGCGGCGATGTGGTCCATGGCCGGCGCGCGCGGGCTCGATATTTTCAGCTGGGACGCGTTCGGCCAGCGCTGGCTTCTTGATGCCCGCGACGAGCTGAAGCTGGACGATCTGCGCATTTTCGAAGCGCCTTACGGTGCGCTGCCCGATCTCTCGAAAGCTGATCCTGCGCGCGACATCGTCTTCACGTGGAATGCCACGGCGGCGGGCCTGAAAGTGCCGCATGCGGACTGGATACCGGAGGCTCGCGAGGGCCTCACCTTCTGCGATGCGACCTCGGCCGCGTTTGCGATGGAGCTGCCGTGGGAGAAGCTCGATATCACCACACTCTCCTGGCAGAAATGCCTGGGCGGGGAAGCGCAGCACGGCATGGTTGTGCTCTCCCCTGCGGCCCGTGCGCGGCTGAAAACCTATCGTCCCGCCTGGCCGGTGCCCAAAGTGCTCCAGCTTTTTGATGCGGGCGATGATCACTCCGCGATGTTTGAAGGCTCCACCATCAACACGCCGTCTCTGCTCTGCGTGGAGGACTTCCTGGATGGCCTGCGCTGGGCGATGAAGGAAGACGGGCTTAAAGGGCTGGTGGCAAGGTCTGAGACCAATCTCTCCGTGCTGGAAGACTGGGTGGAACGCACCGATTGGGTGGAGTTCGTCGCGGCCGATCCGGCCACGCGCTCCAACACCTCGGTCACGCTGAAATTTGCCGGCGATGCGGCGGGCCTCGATGCGGACGGGCAGCGCGCGCTCGCCAAAGCCATGGCGCAGGCGCTCGAACGCGAGGAAGCTGCCTACGACATCCTCGCCTATGCCAAGGCTCCGCCGGGCCTGCGCATCTGGTGCGGCCCGACCATTGATGCCGATGATGTCGCCGCCCTCTGCCCCTGGCTCGACTGGGCGTATGAGACGGTGAGGGGGTAGGGCTTTTACCCCAAGAGTTTCGTTTTCCCGACGAAAGTCGGGACCCAGAAAAAGACTGGGCACCGGCTTATCGCCGGTGAAACGCGAGTATGAGTCCCGGTCCCCGAGCCGGAACCAACCCCTACCCCAGCCGCTCCACGGTGAGGTTCCCGTTCGAGAACACGCAGATCTCTGCCGCGATCTCCATCGCCTTGCGGGCGATCACTTCCGGGTCGTCTTCGTAAGTGAGGAGCGCGCGCGCAGCCGACAGCGCGAAATTGCCGCCAGAGCCGATGGCCGCGATCCCATGCTCGGGTTCGAGCACATCGCCCGCTCCGGTGATGAGGAAGGTCTCGTTCGCGTCCGCCACGATCAGCATGGCTTCGAGGCGGCGCAGATAACGGTCCGTGCGCCAGTCCTTGGCCAGCTCCACACACGCCCGCGCGAGCTGGCCGGAATGGGCTTCCAGCTTGCCTTCGAGACGCTCGAACAGGGCAAAGGCGTCGGCGGTGGCACCGGCAAAGCCTGCGATCACCTTGCCACCGCCAATGCGGCGGACCTTCTTCGCGCCGGATTTGACCACCGTATTGCCGATGGAGACCTGCCCATCGCCCGCCATGGCGACCGCCTTGCCTTTCCTGACGCAGATAATGGTGGTGCCCCGCCAGCCGGGAAAGGCGCGCTCTTCGCTCATGGTGCGGTGTCCTTCGTGTGCTGTTGTGACAGACATGGCCGGTTGGCGCTGGCAGTGCAAGGCTCGGCTGTGGTGCGGGCTGGTTTGACGGGGCCCGAAAATCGTCTAGGAGAAACGGCTCTCCGCCCGCCCGTCCCGTCACACATGAAGGCCGTTCCATGAAGCCGTTTCCCGACCGCTACAAGCCGCAAGAGGCGGAAGATCAGTGCAATGCGCGCTGGCTGAAGGACGAGGCCTTCAAGTGGGACCCGTCACTGCCCGCGGAGAGCGATTATGTCATCGACACGCCCCCGCCGACCGTCTCCGGGACGCTGCATGTCGGTCATGTCTACAGCTATACGCAGGCCGACATCATGGCGCGCTATTTCCGGATGGCGGGCAGGAACGTGCTCTACCCGATCGGCTGGGACGATAACGGCCTGCCGACCGAGCGGCTGGTGGAGAAGAAGAAAAAGGTGCGCGGCGGCACCATGGCGCGGGAGGAATTTGTCGCGCTCTGTCGCGAGGTGATCCCCGAATACGAGCAGCAATTCCGCGATCTCTTCACGCGGCTCGCCCTGTCGGTCGACTGGAGCCGGGAATACCAGACGATTTCGGATGAAAGCCGTACCGTCTCGCAAATGTCCTTCCTGGACCTTTACAGGAAGGACCTTCTGGAGCGTCGGCTGGAGCCCACCTTGTGGGATCCGGCGGACCGCACCGCCATCGCACAGGCCGAGGTGGAAGAGACAGAGCGCGAAGGCAAGCTGAACTATGTCGCGTTCGAGATTGAAGGCGGCGGGGAGCCAGCCGTCATCGCCACGACGCGCCCCGAACTGATCGCGGCCTGCGGCGCACTGATTATCCACCCGGAGCACAAGCGCGCGAAAGAGCTGATCGGCAAGCGCGCCATCACGCCGCTTTACGGTGTACCGGTGCCGATTGTCGCCGACGAGACCGTTGACCCTGAAAAGGGCACCGGCATGGTGATGTGCTGCACGTTCGGTGATGTCACCGACATCCAGTGGTACCGCACGCACAAGCTGCCGCTTCGCGTCGTCATCGGCCCGGACGGCAAGATGATCGAGGATCTGCCCATCGGCTCTGATGGCTGGCCGAGCGTCGATGTGGAGAGCGCAAAAGCGACCATCGCGGCGCTGGCCGGGCAGAAGGCGGAAGCGGCCAAGGCCGCGATCGTCGATATGCTGAACGAGAAGGGCGTTCTGCTCAAGCAGGAGACGACCCATCAGGTGATCCCGGTCGCCGAGCGCTCGCGCGCGCCGCTGGAGATCATCGTCACGCCGCAATGGTTCATCCGCACGCTGGACTTTAAAGAGCAGATCCTCGCCAAGGGCAGGGAGATCGTCTGGAAGCCGGACTATATGCGCCAGCGCTTCGAGATATGGGTGGAGGGGCTGAAATGGGACTGGGCGATCTCGCGCCAGCGCCATTTCGGTGTGCCGCTTCCCGTGTGGTATTCGCGCCGTCCGGGTGAAGAGGGCAAGGTGATCCTGCCCGATCCGGCCGACCTGCCTGTCGATCCGACGGTCGATCTGCCGCGCGGCTACACAAGCGATGAGGTGGAGGGCGAGCGCGACGTGATGGACACCTGGGCCACCTCCTCGGTCAGCCCGCAGCTTGTCACCCGCTCCATCAATGAAGAGCTGGCCCTGGATATCGAGGTCCACAAGCGCCTCTTCCCGATGAGCTTGCGCCCCCAGGCCCATGAGATCATCCGCACCTGGGCCTTCTACACCATCGTCAAGGCGCTCCATCACCAGCAGACGATTCCGTGGGAAACCATCGCGATCTCCGGCTGGTGCCTGGCGAGCGATGGCTCGAAAATGAGCAAGTCCAAGGGCAATGTGATCGATCCGGTCAAGCTGCTGGACGAGTATGGTGCCGATGCCGTGCGCTACTGGACGGGCACCTCGCGGCTCGGCCATGACACGGCGCTCGCGCCCAACGTGCTTTCCCAAGGCAAGCGGCTCGTCACCAAGCTGTGGAATGCGGTCAAGCTCGCCCATATGGCACTGGAACAGGCGGACATTTCGCCCGTTTCGCCACGCGCCGATATCGAGGCCGGACTCATCACCCATCCGATGGATAAATGGCTCTTGGGCGAGCTCTCCGAGACGGTGGAAAAGGCGACCAAGGCCTTTGAGACTTACGAGTATGCGCAGGCGCTGCGCCTGACGGATGATTTCTTCTGGCGCACCTATTGCGACAATTATCTGGAGATCGTGAAGAGCCGCACCCGGTTTGAAGGCAAGCCCGATGCCGGTCAGATATCCGCCCTGCACACGCTCTGGCATGCCAGTATCGTCCAGCTCAAACTCTTTGCGCCCTTCATACCTTACGTCACCGACACCCTGCATGACGTGCTGGCGGGCGGAGATGGCGTAGACACGCCCACCATCCATGCGCGCGGCCAATGGCCGAAACTGGACGAGCAGGCCGACAAGGCAGGCTTCCGCGCCGAGGGCGACGCGTTCGTGTCCATTCTGGCTGGCGTGCGCAAGGTGAAGAGCGAGCTGCAGGTCTCGATGAAAGCGCCGGTACAGGTGCTGACCATCGTCTCCGATGCCGATGGCGATATCACAAATGTGATCGGGCCGGTGGTGGAGGATCTCAAGGCCGTCACCAATGCGCTGGAAGTGCGCATGGGGCCTGCCTCGTCGGGCGCACGCACCTCGCTCTCCCCCGACGAACGCTTTACCATCGCGCTGGAAATGGCACCGGTGGCAGAAGGGGCATAACCGTCTGATGGCGTCGACGCAGGACCGTCATTTCTGGGCGCTGGAACGGCTGGACCCTGCGCCCGGCGAAGTGCTTCTGGAGGTCGGCTGCGGCCATGGAATACTGCTCGGTCTTGTCGCTGCGCGGCTGGACAAGGGCCATATCACCGGGCTCGACCGGTCGGCGAAAATGATCGCGGCCTCAGCCAAGCGGAACGCTAATCTTCTGGCCGGCGGCAGGATAAGGCTGGTGGAAGGCCGGCTGGAAGCGCCTCCGCTGGGTGATGAGCGTTTCGATCGTTTGATTGCGGCGCGCGTGAATGCGTTCTGGCTCGACCCTGCGCCGGTTCTCAAGGCCACTGCAGATCTTCTGCGTCCCGGCGGCACGCTGGAGCTTTTCTTCGATCCACCCGATGCACGCAAACTGCCTGAACTTGTCCGGCGGCTGGAAGCGGGGGTGTCTTCTCACGGTTTTGTGTCCGAGATAGTCACTGCCGAAAACGCGCCGTGGGGCAGCGGCCTGCACATGGCAGCCCGCCCGGCGGGTGCCTGATCGGGCCGGCAAGGTGCCGTTGTAACTTGCCGGGCTGGTCCCCGCGTTCCATCCTCTGGCCCACCTAATGTTGTGTCAGGGGATTATCGGTCATGTTCCATCGCCTTGTGGCAGCCGCGTGTGCGGCCGGCCTCGCGCTGATTATCGGCTTTTCCGCAGAGGCCCGTCAGACCAGCGGTCAGACCCTGATGGTGGGCGATCCGGACCTCAATGGTGACCGGCTGGCCTTCACCTATGGCGGGAATATCTGGATTGCCGGGCGCGATGGTTCCGATCCGCGCCGCCTGACCACTGATCCGGCCGATGAACACAGCCCGCGCTTTTCCCCTGACGGGCGCTGGATAGCGTTCAGCGCGGCTTATGACGGCAATGACGACGTGTATGTGATCCCCGCCGCGGGCGGACAGCCACAGCGCCTGACCTGGCATCCCGGTGGCGACCGGGTGCAGGGCTGGACCCCGGACGGGCGGGTGCTCTTCTCGTCGGGCCGCGAGGTCAATCATGGCCGCTCCGCCCAGCTGTGGAGCATCGCGCCGGGCGAGGGCTATCCGCGCAAGGAGATGGAGGCGCGCTTCTTTGCCGGCGATCTGCACGCGGACGGCAACCGGCTTGCCTATATCAGCTTTGGCCCTGCCTATAACGCGCTCTATGGCGGCACGGCGGGCTGGCGCCAGCACCGGGGCGGCACCACGCCCTCCATCAATGTGCTGGACATGGCTGGTGAAACCGTCACCACCATTCCCGGCGAGCGGGTCAATGACATCAACCCGATCTGGGTGGGAGATGATCTCTATTTCCTTTCCGACCGGGATGATGTCTCGCTGGCGCTCTACCGTTCGGCGGGCGGGACGGGCGATCCTGAGCTGATCCACTCCGAAGCGCCGTGGGACATTGTGCGCGCACGCGGCTATGGCGACACGATCGTGTTTGCCGCAGGCGGGCGCATCAAGGCGCTTGATATCGCGTCCGGCGCGGTGGAGGAGATCGTCCTGTCGCTGCGCGCCGACCTGCCTCAGCTCGCCGAGCGCTGGGTGGAAGGTTCGCGCACCATCCAGTCCGCGTCCATCTCGCCCACGGGTGTCCGCGTGGTGTTCACCGCACGCGGCGAGGTGTTCACCGTTCCGGTCGATGAGGGCTCGACGCGCAATATCTCCAACACGCCGGCGGAGCGCGAATACACCGCGATCTGGTCCCCGCAGGGCGATGAAATCGCCTTTATCTCCGATGCGGGCGGCCGCCATCATCTGCGTATTGTCGACCAGAGAGGTTTTTCAGTGCCGCGCGAGCGCGAGCTGGGCGGCGATGAGGGTGCGTTCTACTCGCTGCGGGTCTGGTCGCCTGACGGGCAGTACATCGCCTATACCGACAATCACCTCAATCTCTACGTGATCAATGTGGAGAGCGGGGAAAGCCGGCTCGTCGGCACGCAGACGCGCCGCACCGGCATCTCGCTTGCCTTCAGTCCGGACAGCCGCTGGCTTGCCTGGACGCTGCAGCAGCGCAACTATTTGCAGGACATTGTCATTTTCGACATGGAGAGCGGAGAGAACCGCACCATCACCGATGGCATGGCCGATGCCGGATCGGTCGTCTTCTCGCGTGACGGGAAGTATCTCTACTTCACCGCCTCGACCAATACCGGCCCGCGTCAGGTGGGCCTGAACATGTCGACGCAGGAGCGGCCCGCCCGCTTTGGCATCTATGCCGCCGTACTGGCCAGCGATGGCCGCTCGCCGCTGCTGCCGGGTACCGGTGACGAGGCCGGGCAAAACGGCAACGGGAATGGCAATAATGGCCAGACCAATGGCGAGGCCGATGCCACGGGTGATGAGCGCCCTGCAACCCGGCGGGGCCGGGATGTGAGCCCGGTGCGTATCGATTTTGACGGGCTGGACCGGCGCATTGTCGCCCTGCCGCTGGCTGAACGCGCCTATGACAGCCTGATGGTCGCCCATAATGGCGATCTCTACTTCATTGAGCGGCCCCAACCGGGCGCCAGCAATGAGCCTCCGGGCACCAATTGGGCGGAGCAGCACAGGCTGCGCCGCTTCAGCTTTTCCGACCGCGAGGCGTCCACGGCTCTTGAGGGCGTAAGCTCGGCGAGCATCTCCCATGACGGGCGCACCTTCCTGCTCAACCTGCCGCGCGGCTGGACCACGGCTCCGGCGCGCGCCAACACGCTGCGTACCTCCAACCTCTCGTTATCGGGCCTGCGCCTGCGGGTCGATCCGCGCACCGAGTGGGCACATATCTTCGATGAAGCCTGGCGCATGCAGGCGCAGTATTTCTACGATCCCAACCTGCAGGGGCTGGACTGGCAGGGCGTGCGTGAGCGCTATGAGCCGCTCCTGGAGCATGTCGCCCGGCGCGAGGACCTGAACGCCCTGATCGCCGAGATGATCGGCGAGCTGCAGGCGGGCCACAACCGGATTGGCGGCGGTGACATCCACCGCCCGTCCAGCACCTTCCGTCCCGGCTTTCTCGGCGCCGATTTCGAGATTGCGGCAGGGCGTTACCGCATCACCCGCATCTACACGGGGGAAAGCTGGAATCCCTTCCTGGAGGGGCCGCTGGCCGCGCCCGGGCTTGGCGTGGAGGAGGGCGACTACATCCTTGCCATCAATGGCCGGCCGTTGACCGACCGGGACAATATCTTTGCTGCCCTTGAAGGCACGTCCGGCGAGCAGGTGACCCTGCTGGTCAATTCCGCCCCGCGCATGGTCGGTGCACGCGAGATCATCGTGCGCCCCATCGGAACTGAAAACCAGCTGCGCCTGTGGGGCTGGGTGGAGGCCAACCGCCGGGCGGTGGAAGACGCCACGGACGGGCGCGTGGGATATATCTACCTGCCCAATACGGCTGCTGCGGGCTATACCTTCTTCAACCGGATGTATTATGCCCAGTTCGACCGCGATGCGCTGATCATCGACGAGCGGTCCAATGGCGGCGGTCAGGCGGCCAATTACATCACCGACATATTGAGCCCCTTCCATCTTGCCGGATGGCTGGACTTTGCCGGCCTGCCCTTCAATACGCCTGCCGGTGCCCATTACGGGCCCAAGACCATGCTGATTGACCAGGACGCGGGCTCGGGCGGTGACTTCCTGCCCTATTCCTTCCGCGCGCGCGGTATCGGTCCGCTGATCGGCACGCGTACCTGGGGCGGGCTGATCGGTATTTCCACCAACCCGCCGCTGATCGATGGCGGCTTCATGTCCGTGCCCTATTTCCGCTTCTACACGCCTGAAGGCGAATGGACGATCGAGAATGAAGGCGTGGCGCCCGATATCGAGGTCCATCTCGATCCGGTGCTGACCAATCAGGGCCGGGACAGCCAGCTTGAACGCGCGATCGCGGAAATGCTGGAAAGTCTTGAGGATGCCGGACCGCCCGTGCCGCTGGTGGCGCCGGCACCGCCCACCACGCCAGGCCAGTAATCAGCCAGCCTTGTCAGGCCGCATCGCGTTCGCCGATGCGGCCTGCAGGCAGGGTGAAATGGAAACTCGCGCCATTGCCCGGCTCGGTCTCCACCCAGATCTGCCCGCCATGGCGCTCGACCGCCTGCTGGCAGATGGCAAGGCCGATCCCGGTGCCTTCATAGTCCTCGCGTCCGTGCAGACGCTGGAAGGGGGCGAACACCTTCTCCGCGAAGCGCGGATCAAACCCGATGCCGTTATCACTGACGGTAAAACGCCAGTGCACACCTTCCTGCACGGCGCTGATCGCGATGCGGACCCCCTCATCCTTACGGTATTTCAGCGCGTTGGTTATCAGGTTCTGTATCAGAAGGCGCAAGAGAGTGGGGTCACCCTTGATGACGGGCAGTTCGCCTATCTCGATCTGCGCGCGCGCTTCCGTGACCAGGATATCCAGCTCGCCCAGCAGTTCGCGTACGGTCGCGTTCATGTCCACATTACGGAATTCCAGCATGCGCTTGGCGGTGCGTGAATAGGTAAGCAGATCGTCGATCACGCGGCGCATCCGCCCGGCCGCATCGACGAGGAAATCGAGGCTACGGTCGGTCTCGTGATCGAACTCGCCGTAATGGCGCCGCTTGATGAGGCTGGCGAAAGCCGAGATCTTGCGCAGCGGCTCCTGCAGGTCGTGCGAGGCCACGGTCGCAAACCGGTCCAGCTCGCGATTGGTCCGCTCAAGCTCTTCGGCATAGTGCTTCAGATTGCGCGCCTGGGCGAGCTTCTCGGTAACGTCAATACTGATTCCGTGGGCCGCGATCGGTGCGCCATCGGGGCCAAATTCCACCGATGCCGAGGAGATGATATCGATCACCTCGCCATTGGCCTTGACGAGGCGCGCATGGACATCGCGCATCGTGCCCGCCTCGATCAGCGCCTCCATTCCGCCCAGCGCGATCATTTTCTCCGCCGAGGCCGGGGTCAGGAAGGCGTCGTAGGGCTTTCCGATCACCTGATCGCGTTCATAACCCAGCAAGCTCAGCCAGTACTCACTCACCGCAACCACATGACCGTCCGGCGATAGCGAAACCATCATGACCGGCGTGGTGCGGTCAAGGCGTTCACGCTCGGCGTCCAGTGCCTCGGCGAGCGCACGTTCTGCGGTGATATCGACGACGACGCCGCCGGAGCGGATCGGGTTTCCGTCCTTGTCACGCGCGGTTGTCTCGCCCTTGGCGCGTACCCAGCGCCAGCCATCAGCCGAGCGCAGGCGGTAGTCGATGGGACCACCGGGCCGGCCATTCATCAGATCGGCCAGCGCCCTGCGGGCAAGATCGCGGTCGTCGGGATGAATGATCCGGTTCCAGTCCTCCAGCGTCACCTTGTCAGCACCGATATCGCGGCCCATCCATTCCAGCAGCGTGCCGCGCACGGACTGCTCACCGGTCTGGTGATCAATGCTCCATATGGCAGACAGACCCGCATCCATCGCTTCGCCGAGGCGCGCTTCGCGCTCGGCCAGTTCGATCTCGAGCTCACGCCTTTGAGTGATATCGACCAGCGTGCCGATGGTCTCCAGCGCGCGCCCGTCCGCATCGCGCACCGTTGTAGCGCCGCGGTCTTCCACCCAGCGCCAGCCTGCTTCGCCCGCATTCATCCGGTAAACGATGTCAACCGGCTCGCCCCGCTGCATACGCCCCACGGCTTCCTGATAGCGGTCAAGGTCATCGGGATGAACGCGCGCACGCCATTCCTTCACAGGAAGACGACCGTCATGGCCTGCAGGCAGGCCGATGATCCGGCAGGTCAGTTCCGAGAGCTCCAGCATGCCCGCGGTTATGTCCACCCTCCACGTGCCCTGTCTGGCGCTGGCCAGCGCGCGTGCCAGACGCTCCTCGCTGCGGGCAAGGCTTTCCTCGAGCGCCTTGCGGTCGCTGATATCCAGCACGATGCCCGCGCAGTCTGCGCGTTCGCTCTCCGGGCCAAGACGGCTGCCCCGCCCTTCTACCCAGCGATAGGTATTGGTACGCGGATCAAGGGCGCGATACTCCACCGAACGTACCCGGCCCGGCGTGTCGGCCACGATTGCTTTTATCGTGGCGTTGAGTGCTTCTCTGTCTTCCGGGTGAACGTGTTCCAGCCAGATTTTCGAGGCGATCCAGTCCTGTCCGGCTTCAAGTCCGAGCATCTCGCGGATCTCCCCGCGCGGACGGAATTCTCCTGCCTTGTAGTCAAGCTCCCAAGCGCCCAGTGCGGCCGAGGTCAGGGCGTGGGACAGAAGGCTTTCGCTATCGGCAAGGCGCCGTTCGGCTTCCTTGCGGCGGGTGGCCTCGGCGAAGACGCCTGATGCGCGCAAAGCCTCGCCTTTGGCTGTCTGTGCGCTGATCCCGCCACGCAGGCTGAGCCATATCCAGCTACCGCCTTCTGTCCGTACCCGGTACTCGACATGCGCACTGCCCGTGGTGAGAAGTTTTTCCGTCGCGCGGTCCATTGCGGGCCGGTCTTCCGGGTGAACACGGGCGCGCCAGTCTTCGATGGCCAGCGCATTATTGGCCCCTGTCAGGCCAACGGCCGTGAGCACCGGGCCTGACAGGGTCAGCGTGCGTGCCTGGAAGTCATAGGCCCAGCCGGAGAGGCCAGCCCGGTCCAGCACGCCGGCAATGTCGGAATCCAGCGGTGCAGCGATATCATCGCGCTGGCCGGGCAGCTGCTGCCAGAAGCCGAACGCCTTGCGGGGCCGGGATCCGCTCTCGCCGCCCGAGGGCAGCATCTGGCCCCAGCTGCGGAACCACAGCCAGTAGCCCTCCGGGCTGAGTATGCGGAAGGTCTCGTCATAGCTGCCGCCATATTGCAGGCCCATGAATGCGGCATGCACGCGCTCGGCATCGTCTGGGTGCAGGCGCGCCCGCAACATTTCCTCGCCGATGCTTACCTTACCCGTTCCGACGTCCAGTGCGCGGGTGATCGGCCCTTCCAGCAACCCTTCCAGCGTGTCGAAATCGAACTCCCAGGTGCTGAGTTCCAGCCCCGTCATGGCAAGGTCCAGCCTTGCGCGCACTCTCGCGTTCGCAGGATTGTCTCCCGCGGGTGCGGCAATGTCGTGTACCAGACCGGTTATGCGGCCGGGCTCGCCATTGCGCTGGCGCTCGACTACCCGCAGATCGTGGCGTGTCCAGACCCATACATTGGCTGCAGTGCGCATGCGGCAGGTCAGTCTGAACACGTCCATCGGGTCATCGGCGCCTCCGCCGAGCGCCACACGCATCGCCGCCAGGTCTTCCGGGTGAATGGCCGCCAGCCAGCGCGAGAGCGATACCGGTGCATCCGAGGCCTGTGGCCCGAAAAACCGCTCCAGCAGACCGGACACGACCACCTTGCGGGCCGGGAAATCCACGCTGTACGCCCCGGCGCTTCCGGCCTCGAAAGCGGCGTCCACACGCCTACGGGCCCGCTGCAGCGCGTCCTGGTGACGCCCGGCATCGCTGACTGTCTCGACGACCGCCATGCGCACGCCGCCGGGCAATGTGGTAACACTGATGCGCGCTGGAAAGGGTGCGCCGCCGGCGTCGCGCAGCACGGCCGATTCCGGTGTTCCGGCGGTTTGCTGGCGGTGCCAGCCGGACGTGAGCGCATCCAGCGGATCGGCGTAAAGCCCGGAGAGCGGGCGGCTGATCATGGCACGTTCGCCAAACAGGCGCCCGAAGCGCGTATTGGCTGCGATGATCTTTCCGTCGGCACAGATCAGGGCACATGCGCCCGGCATGGCATTGAAAGCGTCTTGATAGGTGCGCGTGCTGGCCATGAGGGTCCGTGGCAGGACGTTCCGGATGCGAGGCGAATCACCTCTTGTGCGCATAGTAATGGAAGCTGTGTGAACCAACCGCTATCGTCCCGGTTATCCGTTCACTGCGGCCCTGCCAGACCTGATGAGGACAAGTTGACCGACGCATCAGCGCCGATTCTGGAAGTTCGCGGCCTAGACGTCCGCTTCGATACGCCCGATGGTGAGGTGCATGCCGTGCGTGGCATTGACCTTGAGATCGCAGCGGGCGAGTGCCTGGCCGTGGTGGGCGAGTCCGGTTCCGGCAAGAGCCAGACCTTCCTGGCGGCGATGGGCCTTCTGGCCTCCAATGGCAAGGCCACCGGCTCGATCCGCTATCGCGGCAAGGACATACTTGGCCTGCCGCCCAGGCGCCTGAACACGGTGCGCGGCAAGTCCATGACGATGATTTTCCAGGACCCGCTCACCTCGCTGACCCCGCATATGCGCGTCGGCGACCAGATGCGCGAAGTGCTGGCTGCCCACCTGAAGCTTAAGGGCGAGGCTGCCACGCAGCGCTGCCTTGAATGGCTGGAGCGGGTGCGCATTCCCGAAGCGAAAAGCCGGCTGCGCCAGTTCCCGCATGAGCTTTCGGGCGGCATGCGCCAACGCGTCATGATCGCCATGTCCATGCTGTGCGAGCCGGACCTGCTCATCGCCGACGAGCCGACCACGGCGCTGGACGTGACCGTACAGGCCCAGGTGCTCGACATCATGGATGAGCTCAAAGCCGAGACCGGGGCTGCCATTGCGCTCATCACCCACGATATGGGCGTCGTCGCACGCATGGCCGACCGGGTGCAGGTCATGCAGAACGGGGCCTATGTGGAGACCGGCCGGGCCGATCAGGTCTTTGCCAGGCCCGCCCACCCCTATACGCGCATGCTGCTCGATGCCATGCCGCGCCTCGACAAGCCTGACCGCATTACCGGGCCCATCACTCAGACCCGTCAGGCGATTGCCGGCGAGAAGCCGCTGCTGAGCGTTGATGATGTGAGGGTCTGGTTTCCGGTCAATGCTGGCACCGGCCTGATGCCGAAGAAGCGGCCTCTGAAGGCGGTGGACGGTATCAGCTTCGAACTGTTTCCCAGCGAGACGATAGGCGTGGTCGGCGAGTCCGGCTGTGGCAAATCCACCCTGGCACGCGCCGTGCTGCGCCTCGTTCCGGCGACGGCGGGCACGATAAGCTGGATCGGCTCCAACCTGCTGGAGAAAAATGCCCGCGACATGCGTCAGGCGCGCAAGGATTTGCAGATCGTGTTCCAGGACCCGCTGGCCTCGCTCAATCCGCGCATGACGATCGGAGCCTCCATCGCCGAGCCGCTGCTGACCTTCAGGCCGGGCATGAAGACCAAGGCGCGCGAAACCGAGGTGCGCTACATGATGGAGCGGGTCGGGCTTAACCCCGACATGATAAACCGCTACCCGCACGAGCTGTCGGGCGGGCAGAACCAGCGCGTGGGCATTGCCCGCGCCATGATCCTCGGCCCCAAGCTGGTCATCTGTGATGAGGCGGTTTCGGCGCTCGACGTGTCGATCCAGGCCCAGATCATCGATCTGCTGGCAGGCCTGCAGAAGGATCTCGGCCTGTCCATGCTGTTCATTTCACACGATCTTTCGGTCGTGCGCGAAGTATCCCACCGCGTGATGGTGCTCTATCTTGGACGGATCGTCGAATTCGCGACCCGCGATGCGATCTACGAGGATGCGCGTCATCCCTACACCAAGGCCCTGATCTCGGCCGTGCCGATCCCCGACCCGCAGATCGAGCGGCAGCGCGAGCGGATCAAGCTGGACGGAGACCTGCCCAGCCCGCTCGACAGCCGCGCCCAGCTGCGTTTCCTCAAATCGCGGCTCGTTGATGACCGCGATGCGGAGCAGTACCGCCCGCAATTGGTGGAAGTGGAGCCGGGGCACTGGGTCGCGGAGCACGATCCGGTGGAAGCCCTCGCCGCTGAATAGGGCCGCCAGCCCCGTTGCTGCAGTTTCATGACTGCATTTTCAGTTGATGCTGGGACTGTGTGCCTTAGTTTCGCCCAAATGGTGAACGGCCTGATCAATAACCGGGGGATGTATCCATGCTGAAATCCGTATGCGGCCGCATTGCGCTGGCCGGCCTGCTCGCACTGGCCCTGCAGGCCTGTGCTGATGAACGTCCGGACGCGGGTGAAACCGATGTCACCGGGCTCAACGGCGACGGCATACAGACCGAATTTGCCCATGTTGACAGCGATATTCCTGCTGATCCGCGGGTGCGCTTCGGGCAGTTCGATAACGGGATGCGCTACGCGATCATGCCGAACGCGACCCCTTCGGGCACGGCGGCCCTGCGCCTTGTCTTCAATGTTGGCTCGCTGGCCGAGGCGGAGCATCAGCGCGGCCTGGCCCATTTCATCGAGCACATGGCGTTCAACGGCACAACCAACGTGCCGGAAGGCGAGATGATACCCCTGCTGGAGCGCTATGGCCTCGCCTTCGGCCCGGACACCAACGCATTCACCGGGCAGGAGGTGGTCGGCTACCAGCTCGACCTGCCCTCGGTTGATCTGCAGGTGATCAGGACCGGCCTCTTCCTGATGCGCGAGACCGCCTCGGAAATGCTCTTCAACGAAAGCGCGCTGGACAATGAGCGCGGGGTCATTCGTGGCGAAGCGCGCTTCCGCGATACGCCGATCCAGCGCTTCCTGACAGCCTATCAGGCCTTCCTTTATCCCGACACCATCATCTCCGAGCGGAGCCCGATCGGCACGCTGGATGTGATAGCGAATGCGCCGCGTGAAGCCTTCATCGAGTATTATGAGGATTTCTACGTGCCGCAGCGCGCCTTGCTGGTCGTGGTCGGGGATGTCGATCCTGACGAGATCGAGGCGATGATCCGCGACGGGTTCGATATCGAGATTCCCGGCCTTGAAGTCTCCCATGTGGAAGGCTTTGCCAGCTGGCAGGCGCGCGATGATGCCCCCGGTCATCCCGGTATCGGTGTGGTCAATCCGGTGGGTGAAGAGCGGTTCGGCTTCTTCCATGACCCGGAAGTCTTCACCCTCATCAATATCGATGTGATGGTGCCGGGTGGTCCGCGCGCTGATACCAGCGAAAACCGGCTGCTGGCCACGCGCCGCCAGCTGGCTAATGCCATCGTGCAGCGCCGTCTGCAGGCGCAGATCAATTCCGGCCTGTCGCCGCTGGTGCAGGCCAACCTGTCCTATTCGGGCGACTTTGATCTCGCCCATCGAGCCGGCCTGTTCGCCGTATCCTCGCCGGAGCGCTGGCGTGAGGGCCTTGGTGTGGCCGAACAGGAAATCCGCCGGGCGCTGGAGCATGGTTTCAGCCAGGCCGAGCTGGACGAGCAATTGGCCAATACCCGCACCTCGGTGCGCAACGCGGTCAACGCGGCACGCACCCGGCCCTCTACCGGGCTGTCCAATGCGCTGTGGCAAAGCTGGCTTTCAAGGCAGGTCTTCAACCACCCCAGCTGGTCGGCAGAATGGCTGGAGGCCAATGAGGACGCCCTGACACTGGAAAGCGTGGAGGCCGCGTTCCGCCAGATGTGGGGCGCTGCGCCGGCTCAGGTCTTCGTGGCGCTGAACGAGCCGCTGGAAGGCGGGGAGGCCGATGTCCGCGCGGCGTGGCAGGAATCGCGCAATCAGGATGTTGACCCGCTTGATGAAACCGGGTCCAGCGAGTTTGCGTACACCGATTTCGGACCGGCCGGTGAGGTGGTTTCCACCACGCATGTCGAGGATCTCGA
The DNA here is from genome assembly GCA_022565665.1 of Glycocaulis sp. Classification (GTDB taxonomy): domain Bacteria; phylum Pseudomonadota; class Alphaproteobacteria; order Caulobacterales; family Maricaulaceae; genus Glycocaulis. The sequence goes on along the minus strand of JAIUMI010000002.1, from coordinate 46,826 downwards.
CATCCATCAGGTCGTGTTCGCCAACGGGGTGCGCCTGAACGTCAAGCAGACCGATTTTGAAGACAATATCATCCGCGTACGCGCTGACTTCGGTGCTGGCGATCTGACCCCGCAGCCCACACCGGCCGCCGGCTCGATCCTCGGCGCCGTGTTCGGGGGTGGCGGGCTTGAAGCGCACGACCGTGACGAGCTGCAGCGCCTGTTTGCAGGCCGCTCGGTCGGTTACGGGCTTGGGGTTGGCGCAGACAGCTTCTTCTTCTCCAACGCGACGACGCCGGAAGATTTCGAGCTGCAGATGCAGGTGCTGACCGCGTTCATGGTAGCGCCGGGCTGGCGTGAGGACGGGCTCAACCAGTTCCGCTCCATCGCCGAGGAGCTGCGCCGGGGTCAGAACGCCCAGGCCGTGCAGGTGGCGGTGAACCGGGTCAGCCGGATGCTGCGCAATGGCGACCCGCGCTGGGGCTTCCCTGAAGCTCAGGAGATCGCCGCCTTCACCATGGAACACGCCCGCGCCATGGTGGCGGAGGCACTCAGCTCTGCCCCGCTCGAAGTGACCATTGTTGGCGATATTTCGCTTGATGAAGCCGTCGCCGTGACAGCCCGGACGTTCGGCGCCTTGCCCCAGCGCGCTGAAAGCTGGCCGGAGTATGAAGCGGCCCGCCAGATCGGTTTCCCGGCCGCCAGCGAGCGGGCGGCCGAAGTGCGTTTCAACGGCCAGCCCGATAGCGGGATGGCCAATATCTACTGGCGCACCACCGATTCCTTCGACATGCGCCGGGCGCGTGCGCTGACCATGATGTCCGAGGTGTACAGCCTGAAGGCCACCGAGCGCTTCCGCGAGCGGGAGGGCGCGACCTATTCCCCGATCGTGTCCGGACAGTCCTCCAGCGTCTTCCCGGACTATGGCTATCTGTGGGTGGGTCTTGATGTGGACCGCTCGGAGATCGAGCGCATGTATGTCATCGCTGATGAGCTGGCCGCCGCCATGGCCTCCGGTGAGATCACCGAGGACGAGATGCAGCGCGCCCGCCAGCCCATACTTGAGCGTTTCAGCCAAAACCTTGAGAGTAACGGATACTGGACCGGGCAGATCGCCCGCTCCCAGGCCGACCCGGAGCGGCTGGACTGGGTGCGCACCGCGCGCGAGCAGTTCACCGAGGTCACGTCCGAGGAAGTGGCCGCGCTCGCTGCCGAGTTTCTGGTGCCCGAGCGGGCCTTCCGCGTATCCATCCTGCCGCGCGATGGCGATGGGGTTGAATAAGGGGCGGGCGCTGCTTGTAGCCAGCCGCACAAATTAAGGGAGCGTATGCGATGAAGATGATCCTGCCGGCGGCCATGTGTGCCGCACTGGCCCTGTCAGTGCCGGTTCAGGCGCAGAGTGCGCCGGAGCGCGTCACACGGGGCAATCTGGTGATGGAAAACATTCCGGAGATTCCCGGCGAGGTGCGAGAGCGCTTGCGCCAGTACCAGAATGTACGCAGTGCCGGGTTTTCCGATTTCGCGCCTGATGGCGGCATCTACATCACCACCCGTTTTGGTGAGACCAACCAGATCCACCATGTCGCCCAGCCCATGGGCGCGCGCCGCCAGATCACCTTCTATGACGAACGCACCAGCGGCGCGACCATCCGCCCGGACGGGTCCGGCCAGTTCCTGTTCACCCGCGATGTCGGCGGGGACGAGTTCTTCCAAGGCTTCCTGTTCGATCCGGCGCAGGCCCGTTCGATCCAGTTCACCACCGACCAGATACGCAATCAGGGTTTTTCCTGGTCGCGCGATGGCCGGATGATCGCCTGGGCAGCGGCGGGCTGGGGCGATGCCGACTACACCATCTACATGGCCGATCCCGCTGATCCCACGACCGCGCAGGAAGTCCTGCAGGGTGAGGGCGCGATGAGCCCGGTGGACTGGTCTCCCGATAGCTCGAAACTGCTGATCGGGCGTTATTTCTCGATCAATGAGTCCCGGCTTTACGTGCTCGATATCGAGCAGGGTACGCTTTCCCAGATCAATCCCGACGAGACCAATGCCTATGGCGCGGCCCGCTTTGCCGCCGACGGCAATTCCATCTTCGTCGTCACCGATGAGGGCAGCGAGTTCCGCCGCATCATGGAGATTCCGCTGGATGGCGGAGACAAGCGCATTGTCGCCGACCATGACTGGGACGTGCAGGCCATGGCCCTGTCCCCGGACGGTTCCACTATCGCCTACACCACCAATGAAGGCGGCATTTCAGAGCTTTACATCATCAATGCGGCGACCGGCGAGCGCCTGCCATCGCCTGGTCTTCCCGTTGGTCTCATGGGGGGCATCACCTTCAGCCCGGACGGCTCCCGGATCGGCTTTACCCATAACTCGGCCGACTCGCCAGGCGATGCCTGGACCTATGATCTGGCCACGCGCGAGCTGGTCCGCTGGACACAGTCGGAAGTCGGCGGGCTGGATACAAGCCGCTTCCGCGCGCCGGAGCTGATCAGCTATGAGAGCTTTGACGGCCTGCAGGTGCCGGCCTTCGTGCACCGGCCTGAAGGCGAGGGCCCGCACCCGGTCATCATCTCCATCCATGGCGGGCCGGAAGCCCAGGCCCGTCCCGGTTTCAACTCCGGCTTCCAGTACTGGATCCATGAGCTGGGCGCGGCCGTGCTGGTGCCCAATGTGCGCGGCTCGGCCGGGTATGGGAACGAGTATGTCAATCTGGACAATGTGTTCCTGCGTGAGGATTCGGTACGCGATATCGGTGCCCTGCTCGACTGGGTGGCCACCCAGCCCGATCTCGATGAGAACCGGATCGTGGTCTATGGCGGCTCCTATGGCGGCTATATGGTGCTGGCCTCGCTGGTGCATTATTCCGACCGTCTGGCCGGTGGCATCAACATTGTCGGCATCTCCAATTTCGTGACCTTCCTGGAGAACACGGCCGGCTACCGGCAGGATCTGCGCCGCGCCGAATATGGCGATGAACGTGATCCGGAAGTGCGTGAATTCCTGGAGAGCATCTCGCCGGCCAATCACGCCCACCGCATCACCGCGCCGCTCTTCATCATCCAGGGCGCCAATGATCCGCGCGTGCCTCTGTCGGAGGCTGAACAGATCCTGGCGGCCGTGCGCGAAGCGGGCGGCGATCCCTGGTATCTGGTCGCGATGGATGAGGGCCACGGCTTTGCCCGCCAGTCCAACCGCGACTTCCAGCGCGAGGCGGAAACCCTCTTCCTGCGCGACGTGCTGGGACTGGACTAGGCGGTCCTTCAGGGATCGCAGTTTCACCGCCCGGCAGGCTCGACGCCTGCCGGGCGGTTTCTTATGGTGACGGCAAGTTTTCATGCTGAAGGACGTTTATCCCATGCGCTTGCCCCTCGCCGCTTCCGTTTCGATTGCCGCCCTGTTGCTGACCGCCTGCGGGAACGGGGAAACTCCGGTTGATCCGGTCGATACCGAAGAAGAAGCGGCGGTGGGCATCGAGCTGTCCCCGCTTGAGCCGGAAGAAGATGCCGATGCCTTCCGCGCCCGCGTCGAGGGCATAAGCGAGGAAGAACAGGCCGAGGCGATCTTCCAGCGCACGCTGCGCACTGCGCGTGGCTGTGAGCCGGGTGATGCGCCGCTGCACGCTTTTGTTCCGCGGGACCGCGCGGACGGAGAGTCCAGCGCCGATTACAACGCCTCGATCGCTGACCAGTTCATCTCCGAGAATGTGCTCCAGCCTTGCGTGTTCCAGACGCCTTCGGGTTTGCAATTCCGCGTCGAGCGCGCGGCCGGGCCGGACAATCCCTCGCCGGTGAGCGGTGAGATTGTCCGCGTGCACTATGCCGGACAGCTCCTCGACGGCACCGAGTTTGACAGCTCCTATGCGCGCGGTGCGCCGGCCGAGTTCCCGTCCGACCGTCTGATCGCTGGCTGGGTGGAAGCCCTGCCGCTGATGCGCACGGGCGAGAAGTGGACGCTCTATATAGCGCCTGAGCTGGGCTATGGCGCGCGCGGTACGCCCGGCGGGCCTATCCCGCCCAATGCCGCGCTGGTCTTCCAGCTGGAGCTTCTGGGGATACCTGGCCGCGAATGAGCCGCTATTCCGATACTGCCGCCATTCTGGAACGCCTGATCGCGTTCGATACCACCTCGCGCAATTCCAACCTGGCGCTGATCGACTGGGTGGAAGGGTATCTGACAGGGCTGGGCGCGCGCTGTGAGCGGGTGGGAAGCGCAGACGGCGAAAAGTCCAATCTGCACGCCTTTATCGGGCCTGAGGCCGATGGCGGGGTGATCCTGTCCGGGCACAGCGATGTGGTGCCGGTGGACGGGCAGAACTGGTCGACGGACCCGTTCGTGCTGACCGAGAAAGACGGCAAGCTCTACGGGCGCGGCACGTGCGACATGAAGGGGTTTCTGGCCTGCGCGCTGGCCGCTGCGCCGGATTTCGCCGCCGCGCCGCTCAAGCGCCCTGTGCATTTCGCAATCTCCTATGACGAGGAAGTGGGCTGTCTTGGCGCGCCGTCCATGATCAGTGCCATGGCTGCCGGCAATCCCAAGCCCTCCGCCGTGATCGTGGGCGAGCCGACCGGAATGAAGGTGGTCACCGGCCATAAGGGGCTCTACTCGGTGCGTGTGGAGATCACCGGCCGTGAAGCCCATTCCAGCCTGGTGAATGCCGGCGCGTGCGCGGTAACCAATGCCGTCATCCTGATGGATTTCCTGCGCCGGGAGGCGGAAGCCTTGCGTTCAGCGGCGCCGGCCGACAGCCCGTTCGACCCGCCCTTTGGCACGCTGACCATCGGGCGTATGGGCGGCGGCTCGGCGGTGAATATCCTGGCGAAGGACGCCTGGTTTGAAGCCCTGATGCGCCCGGCGCCCTGGGATGACGGGCCGGGACTTGGAAGGAGCCTGCGCGCGCTCGCGGCTGACGTGGAAGCCGATATGCGCCGCACCGCGCCGGGTGCCCGTGTGACGGTAACCGAAATGTCCAACGTGCCACCCTTGCGGCCCGAGAATGAGGGCGAGGCGGAGATGATCGCGCGGGCCCTGACCGGCGATAACGCGCCGCGCGTCGTCTCCTACGGTACCGAAGGCGGACAGTTTCAGGATGGCGGCTTCTCCTCGGTGATCTGCGGGCCCGGCCATATCGACCAGGCCCACCAGCCCGACGAGTTCGTTGAAGTAAGCCAGCTTGAGGCCTGCCTCGCCTTTCTGAAAAAGCTGGAACAGCGCCTGAGCGCTTAACAACGCCGCTGGCATATGGACGTGGGGCGGGGAAGGGTCTAAACCCCGTGCGCAATTGCCCGGCGCGGAGCTGCCGCTGCAGGGTTCCCAAAAGTTTCTAACGGATTTTCAAGGAGCGCTTCATGGCTCTTCGGGTGGCGATAAACGGGTTTGGCCGGATCGGGCGTCTGGCTCTTCGCGCGGTGCTCGAGCACAAGCGCTGGCACGAGATCGAGGTGGTGGCGGTCAATGACAGCGCAACGCCGGAGGTCAATGCGCACCTCCTGAAATATGACAGCGTGCATGGCCGCTATCCCGGCGACATCAAGCTGTTCGAGGACGGGTTCGACGCCGGTTTCGGCAAGATCACCAAGGTCTCCAACCGCGATCCGCTGCAACTGCCCTGGAAGGATCTCGGCGTGGATCTGGTGCTGGAATGCACCGGCAAGTTCAACGACAAGGCCAGCGCTTCGGCCCATTTGACCTCCGGTGCCAAGCGCGTGCTGTGCTCCGCGCCTGCCAAGAATGCCGACAAGACAATCGTCTACGGCGTCAATCATGCCAGCCTCACCGCAGACGACATCATCGTCTCCAACGCCTCATGCACCACGAACGGGCTCGCGCCTGTGGCCAAGGTGCTCAATGATGCCATTGGTATCGAGCACGGGCACATGACGACGATCCATGCCTATACCGGCGACCAGCCGACGCTGGACCGCAATCACAAGGATCTGCACCGCGCCCGCGCGGCTGCCATGTCGATGGTACCAACCACGACCGGCGCGGCTAAAGCGGTGGGCGAGGTGCTTCCCGAACTCAAAGGCCGCCTCGATGGTTCGGCCATCCGCGTGCCGACCCCCAATGTCTCGGTGATTGATCTGGTGTTCACGCCGCGCAGGGAAACCAGCGCCGAAGAGATCAATGCCGCCATCCGCGCGGCCGCAGATGGTCCGATGGCCGGCGTGCTGGGCTATGACAGCCTGCCGCTCGTTTCCATCGACTATAATCACGATCCGCGCTCCTCGATCGTCGCCATCGACAAGACCAATGTGATTGGCGGCAAGCTCGCCCGCGTGATGACCTGGTATGATAATGAATGGGGCTTTGCCTGCCGCATGATCGACACAGCCGTGGCCATGGGCCGTCTTCTGTAGGGAAGGGCCGATAGCCATGAGCGAAGGCAGGATTGCCCGTCTGGAAGACGCCGAGGTTTCGGGAAAACGCGTACTGGTACGCGTGGATTTCAACGTGCCGATGGCTGACGGCAAGGTCAGCGACGATACACGCCTGAAAGCCGCCCTGCCGACCATCCAGCATCTGACGGAAAAGGGTGCAAAGGTGATCCTGCTCGCCCATTTCGGCCGTCCCAAGGGCAAGCCTGACCCCGCTCAGAGCCTCAAACCCGTCGTGAAGCTGCTGTCTGATCTGCTGGAAGCTCCGGTGGCCTTTGCCGCCGACTGCACGGGCCGGTTCGCAGAAAAGGCCGTCGCCGATCTGAAGGACGGCGGCGTGCTGCTCCTGGAGAACACGCGCTTCCATGCAGGCGAGGAGGCCAACGATGCCACATTTGCCAGTGAACTGGCCGCGCTGGGCGATCTCTACGTGAACGACGCCTTCTCCGCTGCGCACCGCGCCCATGCCTCCACCGAAGGCGTGGCCCGTCTCCTGCCGGCCTTTGCCGGCCTCTCCCTGCAGCGCGAGATCGACCATGTGACGGCTGCGCTCCATAATCCCGAACGCCCGCTGCTGGCGATTGTCGGCGGAGCGAAGGTTTCCACCAAGATCGACCTTCTGACGAATCTGGTGACCAAGGTGAACCAGCTTTTCATCGGCGGGGCGATGGCCAACACTTTCCTCGCCGCAAAGGGCGTGGATATCGGCAAGAGCCTGCACGAGCCGGACCTGCTTGGCACCGCGCGCGAGATTCTCGCGGCGGCGGAAAAGTCCGGCTGCCAGCTCATCCTGCCGATCGATGTGGTGGTGGCCCGCGAACTGAAAGCCAAGGCGGCACGCCGTGTGGCCGGCCTGGATGAAATCGCGCGCGACGAGATGATCCTCGATTGCGGGCCGGAAACCATTGACGCGCTGGCGGACGTGATTTCCGATGCCAGGACGCTGGTCTGGAACGGTCCGCTCGGCGCATTCGAGATGGTGCCGTTCGACACCGGCACGGTCGAGGCTGCCCGCTTTGCCGCCGAGGAAGTGCGCAAGGGCGGGCTGGTTGCGGTCGCGGGCGGAGGCGATACGGTGGCCGCCCTCAATCATGCCGGCGTGGCGGGTGGTTTCACGTTTGTGTCCACGGCCGGTGGCGCGTTTCTGGAATGGCTGGAAGGAAAACCCCTTCCGGGCATCGGGGTTTTGCGGCAAAAGACGGTTGAGGAAACCGGTGTCATTCCTGATGAGGCAGGCGAAGCCTGATCGTTCAAACCACGGGGGAATTGTTGATGGATATTGATGCGCTCTACGAAACCGCGCTGCGCATGGTTGCGCCGGGCAAGGGCATTCTGGCGGCGGACGAATCCACCGGCACGATCAAGAAACGCTTCGACACCATCAAGCTGACCTCCACCGAGGACGCCCGCCGGGACTGGCGCGAAATGCTGCTGCGCACCGAACCGGCCATGTCGGAGCGCATTTCCGGCGTGATCCTCTATGACGAGACCATCCGCCAGAAGGCCAGGGACGGCACGCCGCTGGTTGAGCTGATCGCGAAATCGGGCGCGGTGCCGGGCATCAAGGTCGATGCAGGCGCCAAGCCGCTGGCCGGTGCGCCGGGCGAGATGATCACCGAGAGGCTGGACGGGCTGCGCGCGCGCCTCGCCGAATATTACGAGCTGGGCGCCCGCTTTGCGAAATGGCGCGCCGTCATCAATATCGGCATGAAGGGCGATGAGAGCGTACCGTCGCAATACTGCGTAAACGCCAATGCCCATGCGCTCGCCCGCTATGCGATGCTGTGTCAGGAAGCGGGTATCGTCCCCATCGTGGAGCCGGAAGTCATCATGGACGGCGACCATGATATCGACCGCTGCTATGAGGTGACCGAGTTTACCCTGAAGCGCCTCTATGCCGAGCTGTTTGAACAGGGCGTGGTGCTGGAAGGCACGATCCTGAAGCCCAACATGGTCATTTCCGGCACCGAGTGCGTCAGACAGGCGAGCCGCGAGGAAGTCGCCGAGATGACGGTGCAGTGCCTGATGAACTGCGTGCCGGCGGCCGTGCCGGGCATCGCCTTCCTGTCGGGCGGGCAGTCCGATGTGGACGCGACCGCGCACCTCAACATCATGAATGCGGGCTTTGACCTGCCCTGGCCGCTGACCTTCTCCTATGGCCGCGCGCTGCAGGCGGCCCCGCTGGAAGCCTGGGGCGGCAAGAATGTCGAGGCCGGCCAGAAAGCCTTCAACCACCGCGCCCGCATGAACGGCCTTGCCGCGCTCGGCGAATGGGATGAGGGGCTGGAGGGGTAAGACGCTGTCCCGCTGCCAGCTATACCTCATCACCCCGCCGCGCATTGATGCGGGCTTTGCCGCCACGCTGGATGCGGTACTGGCAGAGAACGTGGCGAGCGTCTTACAGATCCGCCTGAAGGATCATGCCGAGAACCAGCTCCCCGGTCTTGTCCCGCCTCTGGTGAAGGCCGCCAGACGCCACGGTGTCACCGTGCTGATGAATGACCGGCCCGACCTTGCCACGCAGTTCGGAATGGACGGCGTGCATATCGGTCAGGAGGATGCGTCTTATGCCGAGGCGCGCGCTAGCGTCGGCAAGACCGGCATTGTCGGCGTGACCTGCCATGACAGCCGCCACCTCGCCATGACGGCCGCCGAACAGGGCGCGGACTATGTCGCGTTCGGCGCGATGTACACAACTGCCACGAAATCGCCCAAGGCATCGGCTTCTCCTGATATCATCGAGTGGTGGAGCGAGCTTTTTGAGGTCCCATGCGTGGCAATAGGCGGCATAACGACAGACAATGCGAAGCCGGTGATAGAGGCGGGCGCGGATTTCATCGCGGTCTCTTCGGGCGTCTGGGGCTATCACGATGGCCCGGTCGAGGCGGTCAGGGCGTTCTCGCAGCTCTTGGGCTCCTGAGCCTTACCTTTCCCGCTCACGCGCAGGAGGTGGAAGGCCCGCCCCTGCCGCCGGGCCTGACCGCCGAGATCGAGCGGGAGCGCTCCGGCGAGGCGGTGGAAGAACGCTCCCTGTCCGATCAGGCCATGGCGCAGGCCTCTGCCGCGTATATGACCGGGGATTATGCCAGCGCGCGCCTTCACGCCGAACGCGCCGCCGTGGCGGGTGAACCGCGCGGCGCGGTGCTGGCCGGGCATATCCTGCTGCACGGGCTTGCCGGCCAGGCTGACGAGGCGGCTGCCGTGCGCTGGTTCCGCCGCGCCGCCGAACAGGACGATATCGATGCCATGGTGATCCTCGCCCGGCTGGCGCGGGAGGGCCGGGGCGGGCTGCAAGCCCATCAGGCGCGCGGATTTTTGAGCGATGCGGCCGAAACCGGCGATGCGCGAGCAGCCTACGAATATGGCAGCTTTCTCATCGAAGAGGGCGATCCGGGCATGGCGGGCGTGGCGCTGGACTGGCTGCGTCTGTCGGCGGAAGCGGGCTATCTGGCCGCCTTTGCCAGCTATGCCGCCGCACTGGATGACTGGGTGCACGGGCCCAACGATCCCGCTCTCGCCCGGCCCTGGTATATCCGGGCAGGCGAGGAGGGCGATGCCGCTTCTGCCGCGATTGCCGGGGTAATGCTGATCACCGGCGAGGGCGGGCCCGCCGATCCGGCACGCGGCCGTCAGCTCATGCGCGAGGCGGCCGAGATGGGCCTGCCCAGCGCCATGGGCGAGTATGCGCTGATCCTGATGCAGGACGCCGAGCAGAGCGGCGAAGGCTTTGAGCGCGCAGCGGACTGGGCCGAGCAGGGCGCCGAGGCCGGTGATGCCCAGGCCCAGTTCCTCTACGCCTTCGCGCTCGCCACCGGTCAGGGCCGTGTGCGCAATCTGGAGCGGGCCTATGTCTGGGTCCGCAGGGCCGGTTATCCCCGGGAAGGCGGCCTTGAGGATGACCCCCAGCGCGAACGTCTGGAAGCGGCCCTGGAGGACGTGCTGCCTGAGGAAACACTCGACCGGCTGGAGGCCGAGGCGCTGGCCGGGGTGGCCGACCGTTACCGGATTTATCCCCGCCCCTGATGGCCCGGGTTATACTCCCTGTCTGTTGATGCAGTAGCGGGAGAGAGATCATGGCCAGCCGGTTTGCAAACGCGCTTGACCACGTGCTTCGGTGGGAGGGCGGCTATGTCGATCACCCCGATGATCCGGGCGGGGCGACCAATTTCGGCATTACGCTGGCCACCCTGCAGGGCTGGCGGGGGCGCGCCGTTACCAAGGCCGATGTGAAGGCGCTGACCAAAGCGGAAGCGGGCGAGATCTACAAGGCGCGCTACTGGGATCAATGCCGCTGTGATGAGCTGCCCGAAGGCGTGGACGCGATCGTGTTTGATGCCGCCGTCAATCACGGGGCCGGACGCGCTGCGCGCCTGTTGCAGGAAGCGCTGGGCGTCGGTGTGGACGAGATTATCGGTCCCATAACGATGGGCGCGGCCAAGGCCGCCGATCCGCGCGAGCTGGTCTGCGAGATCGGTGCCCGGCGCATGGTGCTCTACGGCAATCTTGCCCATTTCCGCACGTTCGGCCTTGGCTGGTCGCGCCGCCTTATGGGCACGATTGCTGGCGCTGTGGGGTGACAGCCTTGCCGCCTTGCCTGTGCGCTGATACACCCGCGCCCGATCTGATGAGGCCAAGCTCCCCCGTCTGACGGCGAGGAGGGAGCCAGCAGGACTGAAACGCGCACATGAAAATCAACGGTAACGAAATCAAGCCGGGCATGGTGATCAAGCACCAGGACACGCTGTGGACGGCTGTGAAGGCCGATCACGTGAAGCCGGGCAAGGGCGGCGCATTTGCGCAGGTCGAGCTGAAGAACATTCTCGATGGCCGCAAGCTCAATGAGCGCTTCCGGTCTGCCGACAAGGTGGAGCGCGTGCGCCTGGAGCAGCGCGACTATCAGTATCTCTATCCCGAGGGCGAGATGCTGGTCTTCATGAACACCGAAAGCTATGAGCAGATCTCGCTGCATGTCGATTTCGTGGGCGAGGAGCGAGCGGCCTATCTCACCGACGGCATGATGGTCACGCTGGAGTTTTATGAGGACAAGCCGATCGGCATTGATCTGCCCCAGCATGTGGAGCTGGAAGTGATCGAGACGGAGCCGGTCGTGAAGGGCCAGACGGCGGCGAACTCCTACAAGCCTGCCATCCTTACCGGCAATATCCGCTCCGCCGTGCCGCCTTTCGTGGGCGTGGGCGAGCGCGTGATCGTGGCCACCGAGGACGGTTCCTACGTCCGCCGCGCGGATTAGTCCCTTGGCGCAGGTTTCTGCCCTCATGCAGGTGATGACGTCCGCCGTGCGCAAGGCGGGCCGCAAGCTCGCGCGCGATTTCGGCGAGATCGAGCACCTGCAGGTCACCAAGAAAGGCCCTGCCGATTTTGTCTCGGCAGCCGACGCGAAGTCGGAAGAAATCCTCTTCGAGGAGCTGTCAAAGGCCCGGCCCGGCTATGGCTTCCTGATGGAAGAGCGCGGCGTGGTCGAGGGCAGTGATCGTACCCATCGCTGGATCGTCGATCCGCTGGACGGCACGACCAATTTCCTGCACGGCCAGCCGCATTTTGCGATTTCCGTCGCGCTCGAGCGCGAAGGCGAGCTGGTTGCAGGCGTGGTCTATAACCCCGCCAATGATGATTTCTTCCATGCCGAAAAAGGGCGCGGGGCCTACCTCAATGACCGCCGCCTGCGCGTCTCCGGCCGCATCCATTTCGATGAATGTGTGATCGCGACGGGCATGCCGTTCGCGGGCAAGTCCGGCCATGCGAAATTTCTCACCGAGCTGCACGCCCTCATGCCCCATATCGCCGGGATCCGGCGCTATGGCGCGGCCTCGCTGGATCTGGCGTGGACGGCAGCCGGCCGGTTTGACGGCTTCTGGGAGCGCAATCTCAAGGCCTGGGACATTGCCGCGGGAATCGTGCTCGTGCGCGAGGCGGGCGGGTTTGCCGGCTCGCTCGATGGCACGGGCGATGTGCTGGAGACTGGCCATATCGTGGCCGGTAACGAGTTCGTCTTTGACGAGCTGAAAAAGCGCCTCGCGCAAGTCGGCAAATAGGCAGCGCGCGCAGGCACCCGCCCAAAAACAGCCAAGAAGCTTGTCTCTGATGGTCAAAAGGGTCATGCCTTGACCCTGACAGGCCTGCCATGGCGCGGGCTGGCTGATTGAAGGGACCAGAGCGGCTCATGCCTTCACGCGATCTTCCTCTTCCACCGGAAACCCCGCAGCCGCGCAAGGTGCGCTTCACCGGTCCGGGCCAGTACATATTGTGGATGCTGGTTTTTCTGGCTGTGGTCGCCGGGCTGGTGGCCGTGCTGCACGAGCCGCTGATCACCGCGTTTCAAGCCAATGCCGCGATCAATGGCGTGATCCTTGGCGTCCTGCTGATCGGCATTCTCTACACCTTCCAGCAGGCCCTCGCGATCGGGCCGAGCGCGCGCTGGCTGGTCCAGCTGCGCGATGTGGATGACCCTGACCGGTTGCCCAATCCGCCTTCGCTGATCGCCCCCATGGCCGCCCTGATCACCGATGCGGCAGACGGCCGGGCGCGCCTGTCTGCGGCCTCTGCCCGTGTGGTGCTGGATTCGGTCGGGGCGCGCATGAGCGAGAGCGGGGCTTTCACCCGCTATTTCGGCCGCCTGCTCATCTTTCTGGGCCTGCTCGGCACGTTCTACGGCCTCCTGCTCGTCGTGTCCGATGTCGGCGAGGCGGTGCGCGCCGTCACCGCGACGGCGACCGGAGCAGGTGAAGCCGAAGCCGCGCGTCTGATGGCGGCCATCGAGGAGCCCATTCAGGGCATGGGCACGGCCTTTGCCTCCTCGCTCTTCGGTCTGGCGGGCTCGCTGATCATCGGCTTTCTGGAGCTGCAGGCGAGCCGCGCGCAGAACCGCTTCTATAACGAGATCGAGGAATGGCTGTCCTCCATCTCGCGCCTGTCGGCTGCCGGTCCTATGGCGGCGGGCGAGGGCGACAGCTCCAGCGCCTATGTCGCGGCTCTCCTTGAACAGACCGCTGACACGGTGGACCGGCTCGCCTCCACCATGGAGCGCCATTCGCGCCAGCTGGAAGTGACGCTCACCCGCTTTGCCGACGATGCGGCCGAAGCCAATCGTGAGGCCGCCCGCCTGCTGCGCGACGAGATCAAGGTGCTGGTGCGCGCGCTGGAAGCCCAGGCACGCCTCAATAGCCGCCGGGACGGAGACCGCTAGGTCATGGCGATTGCCCGGCATCTCCAGCGCGATGTGGACAGTGGCGATTACTGGCCGGGCTTTGTCGATGCGCTGGCGACGCTCCTGCTCGTCATCGTCTTCCTGCTGGCCATTTTCGTGACCGGCCAGTACGCGCTTTCCACCGCCCTGACCGGGCGCGACGAGCAGCTTGCCGATCTCAATGCCCGCCTTGCCGAACTCGCTGACCAGCTCAATCTCGCAGAGGCAGAAAACGCCCGCCTGACCGTGCGCGTGAGCACGCTTACAGCGGAAAATGAAAGCCTGACCGAACAACTCGCCAGCACCACAGCGCGCATCGCCTCGCTGTCAGCTGATCTCGACGAAGCCGAGGAATTGTCGGAGGAAGCCCAGCTGACCATCGCGCTCCTGTCTGAGCAGATGGACATTCTGCGCGAGGAACTGGCCCGGCTGAACGCGGCGCTGGAGGCGTCCGAGGCGCGCGAGGCGGAGCTGGAAACGCAGGTGATCAATCTTGGCTCCCGGCTCAATGCCGCACTGGCCAGCGAGGTGGCGCGCCTGTCGCAGTACCGCTCCGAATTCTTCGGCCGGCTGGTTGAAATCCTCGGCAACCGTTCCGGCGTGCGCGTGGTGGGTGACCGCTTCGTGTTCGAGACCGATGTATTGTTCGACAGCGCGTCTGCGGAGCTCTCTCCGGAAGGCCGGGAGGGTCTTCGCCCGATCGCCGCAGCGATTCTGCAGCTGACCCGCGAAATTCCGGACGATATCGAATGGGTGATCCGGGTGGACGGGCATACCGATGTGCGCCCGCTGGGACCGTCCGCGCAGTTTTCTTCCAACTGGGAGCTGTCGACCGCGCGCTCCCTCTCGGTAATCAACTGGCTGGTCGGTGAAGGCGTGCCGCCCAACCGGCTGATGGCGGCAGGGCTCGGCGAGCACTACCCGATAGCCATGGGCCGCACCGAGGCTGATCATGCCCGCAACCGGCGTATCGAGCTGAAGCTGGAAGCGCGCTGAGGTCTGCGCCAAGGCGTTTTCGTGACGATTTCCACAGGATTCTGGCCCGGCTGGTGCGGGCTAACTCCTTGGCAGAAAACGCACTGACTCCGATATGACCGGTGATGCTTGCGCTGCAGGCCTTGCCCGTATATACACCGCGGCTCATTTCTATCAGAATTGTTCCCGCTACAGTGCTTTTCGAACGAGGCGCTGGATGGCGGGACGTTGAAGGCGGAGCCGTCAAGATGAAACAGGATATCCACCCCGACTATCACTTCATCGAAGTGGTGATGACGGACGGCACCAAATTCAAGACCCGTTCGACCTATGGCAAGGAAGGCGCGTCGCTGTCTCTGGACATTGATCCGCGCACCCATCCGGCCTGGACGGGCGGCACCCAGACCCTCGTTGACCGCGCTGGCCGCGTCTCGAAGTTCAAGGACAAGTTCAAAGGCTTCGGTGTGTAACCGCCCACCCCCCTCACCTGGGCGCGTGTCCAAGGACACGGTCGGGGCCTTTAGAAGAACGCCCGCAGCAACCCCTCAGCTGCGGGCGTTTTTTATTGCTGGTGGAGGAGAGTGCTGGCGAGAGCCTCACATCTTGTCATTCCCCGGTGGCGAAGCCGTCCGGGGAACCCATGCCTGAGAGGTAACTTTTCCCCTCGTCCTTCGAGACGCTCGCTTCGCTCACCCTCAGGATGAGGGGAAAAGCAGAACCCAAAGCCCTCATCCTGAGGAGGCCTGAAAGGTCGTCTCGAAGGACGAGGGCCTCAACCCTAACCCCGTCCGGCGAACGCGCTTTCCAGAGCTGACCATTGCCCGGCCAGCGGGTTTTCGCCAGGCGCCGCGCCGCCGGGGCCTTCACGGAAGAGATTGTCGTCGAGACGCTTGAGGCGCTCGTGCAGGCTGCGCGAGCGGGTCACCAGATCTGCCAGGCGCGGCGGGCAGGGATCATCACCGGCCGGCCACATGGCCTCGCTCTTGTCGCGCGACGTGCCGCCGAGGCGATACTTCTCGCTGGCCGCTTCAAACGGCGTCATCTCGCCCTCGCTGACCGCGCGCTGGGTCAGGAGCCAGGAGGCGGCCTGCATTAGCTGGGTGGTGAGCGTCATGGATTCAGCTGCATAGGCCAGCGCACCTGCCCGGCCGAGACGCTTGGCGTCCTCGCGGCCGGCCCCGTCAAGATAGCCGGCCGTTTCTTCCACCAGATCCATGCCTTCGCGGAACAGGCGGGAGAAATGCTCTGATGCAGCAAAATCCGCCACGCGCACGGCTGCAGCTTCCACCATGGTGCCGCCTGCCGCCGTGTGACCGGTCTCATCCGTCATGCGCACAATCTACCCCCTCAATTCCGCAATTTCGTCAAACATGGCCACCTGCTCCCAAACGGGACGCGATGACCAGAACTCCGCCCTTATCTAGCAAGCCTGAGGCCAGCCGCTTTTTTCTCATGCCTTCCGGAACACGGCATCGGCGGCGGCCAGCTTGTCCTGCTTATGGGCAATCATGGCTTCGGCGCGGGTAATCTCGCCTTTCAGAACGCTGATGCGTTCTTCCAGATCGGCCACTGCCAGATGGGAGATGTCTTCCCCCGGCGTGATCGCTCCCGGCTTGATGCGTTGAAGCTCATCGTCAAACATGGATGACACCCTTCCCTGCCGCACGCCCGTCCTTGATGCTGATAATAGACTCAAGGTGGCGGCAGAGTCGCCCCCGTACCGCCCGAAATCTTCCTTGCCCGGATGAGACCTGATGAGCCAGCCCTTCATCACCCGCATCGTGACAGCGCCCGAGCCGGGCGGACCGGATGCGTTGCGCATCGAAACGCGCGAGCTTGCCCCGCCGCGCGCAGGCGAGCTGCTGATCAAGGTGGCTGCTGCAGGGGTCAACCGGCCCGACGTGTTCGAGCGCATGGGCTTCTACCCCCCGCCGCAGGGGGCGCCCGAAGGGCTGGGGCTGGAAGTGTCCGGGCGTGTGCTTGCCCTGGGAGAGGGCGTGACCGGCTTTGCCGAAGGCGATCCGGTGGTCGCGCTGGTGGCAGGTGGCGGCTATGGCGATATCGCACGTGCACCTTCCGGCTCGGTCCTGCCCGCCCCGGAAGGCGTGGATCTGGTTCACGCGGCGGGCCTGCCGGAGACCGTCTTTACCGTCTGGACCAATGTGTTTGACCGGGCCGGGCTGAAGCCCGGCGAGCGTTTCCTGGTCCATGGCGGAGCCAGCGGGATCGGCACGACCGCCATTCAGATGGCCGCTGCCCATGGCGCGGTGGTCATCGCGACAGCTGGCAGCGCAGGCAAGGTGGAAGCCTGCAAGGCGCTGGGCGCAGAGCTGGCGCTGAACTATCGCGAGGATGACTGGCAGGCAGCGGTAAAGGAAAGTGGCGGAGCCGATGTGATCCTCGACATGGTGGGCGGGGAGTATGTGGCGAAGAATCTCGCCGTACTGAACCGGGACGGGCGGCTGGTGCAGATCGCCTTTCTGAAAGGCTCGCGCGTCGAGATTGATCTGATGGGGCTGATGCTCAAGCGCCAGACGATCACCGGCTCCACCCTGCGCGCGCGCGCCGATGACGAGAAGGCCGCAATTGCCAATGCGGTTAAGGAAACCGTCTGGCCGTGGGTGGCGAAGGGCAAGCTGCGGCCGGTGATCGATTCTCTCTTTGCGCTGGAGGAGGTGGCGAAAGCTCATGCCCGCATGGATGAGATGGCCCAGACAGGCAAGATATTGCTGGTGCCCTGAACGGCACTTGCCCCCCTTCCAAGCGGGCCTGCCACGCGCTATAAGCCCCTTCACAAATCCCTGATGAGTGTTGTGCCGTGTAAGGCCGGTTCGTCAGGGTCGGAACGACCGAAACCCGGCCGGCCGCGCCGGGTTTTTGCGTTTCCGGACGGTCTGCCACCAAGGAGCTTGCCCCCATGTCCGACATTCTCATGCCCAAAGCGACCGCCGTCTGGCTCGTGGACAATACCAGCCTGACCTTCGAGCAGATCGCCGATTTCTGCGGTTTGCACAGGCTGGAGGTCAAAGGCATTGCCGATGGCGATGTGGCCGCGGGCGTGCGCGGGGCGGACCCGATTTCCGGCGGCCAGCTGACCTCTGAGGAAATCTCCAAGGCCGAAGCTAACCAGAGCTACCGCATGGTGGCGACCCGGCCGAAATATGCCGAGCTGCAGGAAACGGCCCGCAAGAAGGGTCCGCGCTACACGCCGCTCTCGCGCCGCCAGAACCGCCCGGATGCAATCGCCTGGCTGGTACGCAATCACCCCGAACTGACCGACGGGCAGATTTCCAAGCTGGTCGGCACCACCAAGACCACCATCCAGGCCGTGCGCGACCGCACCCACTGGAATGCGTCCAATATCAAGCCGACCGATCCGGTCTCGCTGGGGCTGTGCAGCCAGATTGATCTGGATGAGCAGGTACGCAAGGCCTCGTCACGCCGCAAGGCGATGGAAGAGGCCGGCACGGTGAAGGTGGAAGAAGACGTCCTGAAGCCCGCCGAGGAGACCGCGCCGGGCGCAAGTGTCCCGACGACGCTGGACGAGCTGTTCGGCAAGAGCAGTGGCGGTGGCAGCGACGAGGACTAGTCCTCGCCGCCAAGCAGCCTGTCATCAGGCCGACTGCGCATACATCAATGATGCAGGCGTGGTCAGGTGCTCTCCGGTTTCGAGCAGGGTCTTGAGGCCGGAAATCACCATTGGCCAGCCTCCGTAGAGCTCGGGATTGGCTCCCAGCGGCAATCTGTCGTGAACCACGGTCAGCTTGCAGGAATCGCCTACCTGCGTGATTTCCCAGGTCACCCGGGAATAGCCTGCCGCTTTTACCTCCTCGCTCCACAGGGCACGGAAGGTCTGTACCAGACGGCGCGGGGGATCGACTTCGATGTTCTCACCGTCCTTGATATCAATCCCGCCGGGTACGTATTCCCGGTAGGATGAACCCGGCGTCCAGTCGGAATGGACCTCTACGCCGAAGCAGTATTTTGCCCGCATGGAGGCATCTGTGATCGCCTGCCACAGGCGTTCCGGGGTGGCCTTGATATAGATCTCGAAAACGGCCATTGCCGTCTCGCCATCACCGGCCGCCACAAGCGGCACATGGTGGGGAAGTTCGGGGGTGTTCATAGGGCTCTCCTCCAGCTCTCGCTTCAATCCGGTCAGCATGCCCGCCCATCTGGTTGCGAATTTGCTGACCCAGCGGTCATGCACCTCGCGGATAGGTATCGGGTTGAGAAAATGGTGTTTCTCCCGCCCGGCTCGCCGGCTCACCACGAGGCCGGCCTCTTCCAGTATCCGCAAATGCTTCATCACGCCGTAGCGTGACATGGGACAACGCGCCTCCAACGCCCCAAGGGTTTGGCCATCCTTTTCGAACAGGGCGTCGAGAAGGCTGCGCCGGGTCGGGTCCGCCAGGGCTTTGAACACATCGTCATCCATGTCCGCAAAATAGGTGACTATATGGTCACATGTCAAGTTGCAGGAAGCAGACCATGAGACAGGCCCGGTTTGACAGGGACTAGTCCTCGTAATCCTCGCGCTGCATCACGTAGTTCAGCGCCAGGCGTCCGCCATCGGCATAGATGCAGGTACCGGTGATATAGCTGGCCTCTTTCGAGGCCAGGAACCACGCAATGGAGGCGATCTCGTCAGGATCGGCGATGCGCGCCAGCGGGGTACGCGAGAGAATCTTGTTCATCGCCGCCTTGTCGTCGGCGACGGCTTTGAGGATATCGGTGTTGACCGAGCCCGGGCCGATGGCGTTGACACGCACGCCATAGGGTGCCAGCGACAGGGCCATGGCCTTGGTCATCTGGTTCAGCGCACCCTTGCTTGCCGAATAGGCCAGCTGGTTGGCGATCGACACCACCGCATTGATCGAGCTCATATTGACGATGGCATAGCGCCGGCGCGCGTCTTCGGTGCGGGTATCGTCCTCCTCGATCTGGGCGGTGATCTGGCGGGCTACAGCGCGCGCCACCAGGAAGGCGCCGCGCAGATTGACTCCCAGAACCCGGTCGAAATCAGCCAGTTCAAGGTCGAGAATGTCGCCCGCGGCGATGATCCCGGCATTGTTGACCAGCACATCGACCTGATCAAAAGCCGACAGCGTGTCGGCCATCAGATTATTCACAGAAAGCTTGTCGGACACGTCGCAGCTGACAAACAGTGCCCGGTCCTTGGCCGCACCCAGATCGGCGGCAAGCGCCTGTCCGGCCTTCTCGTCAATGTCGGCGATCACGACGCGCATGCCTTCTTCGGCAAACCGGCGCGCACATGCCGCGCCTATGCCGTTTGCCCCACCGGTAATGATTGCCACGCGGTCCGAAGCGGCCATCAGCATGCTCCTGCAGTTGTCGGGATTTAATTGCCATTATCTGCGCGGGTGCGCGCATAATCGTCGGCAAGGGTCTGGTTGTCGGGCGATAGCTCATAGGCGCGGGCGAACAGCCGGCGGGCCTCTTCGGTCTCTCCTGTCTGCTCCAGCGCTGCGGCCAGCGAATGGACGATCTCGCCCACCTCCGGCTCTGCTTCCGCCGCGGCGTGGCAGATATCCATGCCCTCTGCCGCGCGTTCAGCCCTGACCAAAGCCCAGCACAGCGCATTGAGCGCGGACCCGTCTTCGGGCGCTATCGACACCGCCTCGCGTCCGTCCTCCACCGCCCGGTCCATCAGGTCCAGCTCGATGAAGGCGGCCGAACGCCCGATCCAGCCGCCCGGGCTGTCAGGGGCCAGCCGCACGGCATTGTCATAGGCGGCAATTGCTTCGGTGCCCCGGTCCAGCTCCATATAAACCCCGCCAAGCAGGATCTGGATGAAATCATCGCGCGGCATGCCGCGTTCGGCGATCAGCAGATCGGACAGCGCTTCCTCGGGCCGGTCCAGCTGGAGCAATGCAACGCCGCGGTTGCGCCGGACGATCGGGATATCGGGATTGCCCTCATTATCGGCAATGAGGGCGAGCAACTGATTATAGGTCAGCAGCGCGCCCTGCGCGTCTCCAAGGGCCAGCTGGGCAGCGCCCAGTCGCACGCGCAGCTCCGCTTCGGCTTCCCAGGGATGCAGGCGGGCCGACAGGCAGGCGCGCAGCTCGCTGATGGCACGCTCAGCGTTCCCGTCGATCATGGCCGCATAGCCGTCAGGGCACAGTGCGGTGCGCGCATTCTGCGCCATGACGGGCGCACTGCCCGCCGAGAGGAGGAGGACGCAGGCAGCAAGGAGGCGCAGGGCCGTCATGGAAGAGCTCCGGCAAGGGGCGGCATCAGGCCGCGATCATAGGCCGTCAGGATGCGCCCGGTCCACGGGGCGCGGACAGGGACGTTGATATCCTTCACGAAAAAGGGCGGACCCGTCGGCGGGTCCGCCCTCCCTCATCTGTTCAACCTGGCTGCCAGGGCTGTCAATGCCGGCGCTTCAGGCTTTCTATCTGCTCTTTCAATCGCAATTTCTGTTTCTTGAGCTCTGCGAGTTGAAGGGTATCGGCGGAAGGGTGCTTGAGTTCCTGTTCAATGCGGGTTTCCAGTTGGGTATGACGCTGGTCAAGCTCGCGGATACGCGCTTCAGTTGGCATGTAAGCCTCCTTCGCTTCGGGTCAGGATTGAAATTGAAACACCAAACGCCCCCTTCTATCAATGCCGAAAATTGTCCGTGTGACGGAAGGGTTTCCTATGAGTGAAGCTAAGCGCCTGATTGTCGGACTGTCCGGAGCGTCAGGGGTGATCTACGGAATCCGCGCGCTCGAAGCGCTGGACCAGCTGGGCGTTGAAACCCACGTCGTGGCCAGCAAGGCCGCGGAGATGACGCTGGGCTATGAGATGGGCATGAAGCCCGCAGAGCTGAAGGCGAGGGCCGATTTCCTCTACCAGCCGCCCGATGTTGGTGCCCCGATTGCATCGGGCTCGTTCAGGACGCTTGGCATGCTGATCGCGCCCTGCTCGGTCAGGACGATGAGCGAGATCGCGACCGGTGTGACCTCCAATCTGCTTACCCGCGCGGCCGACGTGGTGCTGAAAGAACGCCGCCTGCTGGTGCTGATGGTGCGTGAGACGCCGTTTCATCTGGGCCATCTGCGCACGATGACGCAGCTGGCTGAAATGGGCGCGGTGATCCTGCCGCCCTTGCCTGCCTTCTATGCGCACCCGAAGAGCGTGGATGATATCGTCAACCAGTCGGTGGGCCGCGCGCTTGATCTGTTCGGTCTCGACTGGGACGCCACGAAGCGTTGGGGAGAGGATATCAGGGAGGGCCGCCGTCCTGGCGCGGCACGCAGATCATGAGACCGCCGAAGGCACTTGCAGACAGCCCGCTCTGGCAGTTTTCCGTGACGCGCTATGCGCGCGATGGCGCCAAACCGGCTGCGCTCGCCCTTCAGGAGGCCGGTCTTGATGTACCGCTGGCCCTCTGGATGTGCTGGGCGGTGAGCGAAGGGCGCGACCCCTTGTCGCATCTGGAAACAGCCAGGGATCTCGCTGCACGCTGGAACCGTGATGTCGTTCACCGCCTGCGTGCGGCCCGCGACGTGCTCAAGCACCCGCCGGGCTTTGCCGATCCGCAGCAGGCAGGCGCTCTGCGCCGCCAGATTCTGGATGCAGAACTGGATGCCGAAGCCATGCTGCTCGGCGCGCTGGAGTCCCTGCCGCTGGCGCGCACGGGCGGGACGCCAGATGTGCGCTCCGCTGCCCGCAGCGTGCTTGAGGCTTATGCCGGCAACGCCGGTGTGACGGCGCCGGTCAGACCTTTCATTGAAGCCATTTTCTCCGATGCGAAAAAAGAGTAAGGTCCGCGCCTTCCACCAGACCGGCCCGGGCCGCTGGCGGCTATGATATAAGATGGCGGCAACCCACAAGGTGCCCGCATGGATTGGCGGCGCCCCTTTTCGCACAGGTGTTTGACAGCACGATGTTTGGCGATCTCGATGAGGATCAGCTGCTGGCCAAGCTGGAAGAACTGCGCCGCGAGCACCGGGCGCTGGATGCAGAGGTGCGCGCCGCGCAGGAATGCGGTGTGGTCGATCAGCTGAAAATGATGCGCCTGAAGCGGCGCAAGCTGATGCTCAAGGACCAGATCTTCATCATCGAAGACCAGCTCAATCCCGACATCATCGCCTGAGCTTCTGCCCTGCAAACCTCGACGTGAGCGATCTCGCACACTAGCCTTTGCCTCACGATTTTCTTGAGGGAGGCTATTCCATGAGCGTTCACAAGACGGGCCGGGCCTTTGCCCTTGCGCTCGCCAGCGCTGTTCTCACCCTTCCGGCTGCCGCCATCACTGCCCATGCGCAGGAAGAGGCCCGGCCGGTCACCATCAATGATCTGTTCCAGCTGCGTCAGGCCGGTCAGGTGCTGATCGCGCCCGAAGGCGATCAGATCGCCTTCACCATGTCGGTGCCGCGCGATCTGCGTGACGGGCAGAGCGATGGCGCGCCGCTGAGCCATCTGCGCATTGCCGATGCACCCGGCTCGATCCGCACCCTTGTGGGCGGCGAGGATACGGTTGGCGCGGTCAGCTGGCATCCTGATGGTGAGAGCCTGACCTTTGTTGGCAGGCTCGGCGAGGATGAGGGTATGGGGCTTTACCGTGTACCCGCCGATGGCGGAGCGCCGGAGCGCATCTTCACGCCTGAAAGCCCGATGCAGGGCTATGTGATCTCGCCCGATGGCGACTACATTTTCTACATTGCGCGGGAGCCCTCTTCCAACGGTTCGGATCTGCGCGAGCGGGGCTTCCGGGCGAATATCTACGAGGAAAACCTGCCCGTATCCCATGTCTGGCGGGCGCCGTTGGACGGGGGCGACGCAACCCGCTTTGATCTGCCGGGTCACGCTTCCTCGCTGCGCATCAGCGCTGATGGCGCCACTCTGGGCGTGGTGCTGGCGCCAACCGCCCTGGTTGACGATTCGCTGATGGAGCAGCGCTGGAACTTCGTCGATGCCGACAGCGGCGAACTGATCGCGACCGCCGCGACGCCCGGCAAGCTGGGCGGCGGCGAGTTCTCGCCTGACGGATCGCAATTTGCCTTCCTGGCCGGTACCAGCCGGGCGGATTCAACGGCGGGTGCCATTCATGTCGCGGACGTGCAGACGGGCGAATACACCCAGATTGCACCGGACGCGCAGCACCATATCCAGGCCTTCCAGTGGCGCGGTGACGAGATTTTCGCGCTCGCCCATATCCGCCAGTCCAGCGCCTGGATCCGCTATTCGGTTGACGGCGAGGAGCTGTCACGCACCGAACATGCCGGCTGGGTCACCCATTCGGTGAGCCTGTCGGCTGACGGCTCGACCGTGGCGTTCGTGGCCGACAGCCCGAACCATCCGCGCGATGTCTATGCCGGGGCGATCGACGAGGCACCGGCGCGCTGGGCCAATCTCAATCCGTGGCTGGCCGACCGTACGCTGGGCGATCAGCGCGTGGTGCGCTGGCGTGCGCGTGACGGGGTCGAGGTCGAAGGCGTGCTGATCACCCCGCAGGGCGAGGTCCCGGAAAATGGCTGGCCGATGATCACGGTCGTCCATGGCGGACCGGAAGCCCATGACCATAATGGCTGGCTGACCGGCTATTCCCGCCCTGGCCAGATCGGTGCGGGCGAGGGCTTTGCGATTCTGTATCCGAACTATCGCGGCTCGACGGGCCGCGGCTTCTACTTCATCGAGCTGGACCATCTCGACCCGCCGGGAGCCGAGTTCCTCGATATCGTGGACGGTGTCGGCTATCTGGCCGAGCAGGGTCTGATCGATCCGGCCCGCGTCGGCATTACCGGTGGCTCCTATGGCGGCTTTGCCTCGGCCTGGGGCGCGACCTATGCCAGCGAGCATTTCGCTGCGTCCGCCCCGTTCGTGGCGCTGACCGATCTCATCTCCTTCATGGGCAATACCGATATCCCGGTGGAGATGGTGGACGTCCATTTCATGTACTATCCGTGGCAGAACTGGGAATGGTATTTCGAGCATTCCCCGATCATGAACGCGGAAGGGTCGAACACCCCGACCCTCATCCTGCATGGCGAGACCGACACGCGCGTGGCACCGTCCCAGTCCTACATCCTCTACCGCTACCTGAAGCTGGCGGGCGAAGCGCCGGTGCGCCTCGTCACCTATCCGGATGAAGGCCACGGCCTGCGCCGGGCGGCCGCGCAATACGACTATGCCCACCGGCTGATGGGCTGGATGCGTCACTATCTGACCGGTCCGGGCGGCGAAATGCCGCCAGCCGATCTCGATATCGACGCGCTTCTGGCTGCCGACTAGAAGGAGCCAACGCGTGATGGGCCCCGCCTTCCGTGCCGGAAGGCGGGGCCTGCATATCAGGACAAGGATAAAGGGGAGAGTGAGATGACCGAGACCGATCTGAGGGTGGATGGCAAGGTGGCCCTCATTGCGGGCGCCAGCCGCGGCATTGGTGAGGCTGCGGCCAAGCGCCTGGCCCGCAATGGCGCTATCGTGATTGCGGCCAGCCGGAAGATCGAGGACTGCGAGCGCGTGGCCGCTGAAATCCGCGAGGCAGGCGGCAAGGCGCGCGCCATGACGCTGCATCTGGGCAGCGCCGGGGACCGCAAAGCGGCGCTCGATGCCATCGCCAAGGAAGAAGGCCGGCTCGACATCCTCGTGAATAACGGCGCGACCAGCCCCTATTTCGGCCCCGTGGAAGACACGCCTGAAGACGCGTTCGACAAGACGTTCGAGGTCAATGTGAAGGGCCCGTTCTTCCTCTCCACTGGCGCTATCCACATGATGAAGGAGACAGGCGGCGGCTCCATCGTCAATGTCGCTTCGGTCAACGGTCTGCGTCCCGGCTTCTTTCAGGGCGTGTACTCGATCACCAAGGCCTCGGTGATCTCGATGACACAGGTGCTTGCCCAGGAGGCAGGTGGCCACAAGATCCGCGTCAACGCGCTCTGCCCCGGCCTGACTGAGACCAAGCTTGCCAGCGCGCTTACCTCCAATCCCGGCCTTGATGACATGATGAAGCGCAATTTCTCGCTCCAGCGTGTCGGCCAGCCCGAAGACATGGCCGCCGCGATCCATTTCCTCGCCAGCGATGCGTCCAGCTACATGACCGGCCAGTGCCTTGTCGTCGATGGCGGCATCATGGGCCGAGGGCCGTTATAGGCGGTTCTGACCGCAAATCATTGTCATGGCCCGGCTTGTCCGGGCTATCCATGCCTGAGAGTTTGAGGATGTTCGTTCGTTGCAGGCATAGGTCCCCCGCATAAGGCGGGGAATGACAAACAGGGATCGGCAATCGAAACCATGACCCGCATCATCGACATATCCCCTGTGGTCCGGCCCGGCCTGCCAGTGTGGCCGGGCGATACGGCGGTCGATTTCCAGCGCACCTGGGACATGGGGAAAGGCTCGCCCGTGAATGTCTCGAAGCTGACAGTATCCACCCATACCGGCGCGCATGCCGATGCGCCCCTGCACTATCAGGCGGACGGAGCGGACATGGCCTCGGTCGCGCTGGAGCCCTACCTTGGCGAATGCGCGGTTGTGCACTGCCTTGGCGAATGGCCGGTCGTGACGCGCCTTGCGCTGACCCGCCAGATCGGCCTTGTCTGCGGAGAGAATGTGCCTGAGCGCATCCTTATCCGCACCTGGCGGCAGGCACCGCGCGATACATGGGACAGCGAGTTCACCGCCATCTCGCCTGATGCCATCGATTATCTCGCCTCGCGCGGCGTGGTGCTGATCGGGGTGGATACGCCCTCGGTTGACCCGGAAACCTCTAGGACCATGGACGCGCACAAGCGCGTCGCGTCCCATGACATGCGCATTCTTGAAGGCCTCATTCTCGATGAGGTGGATGAAGGGCGCTATGAACTCATCGCCCTGCCGCTGAAGCTCGCCGGGCTGGACGCTTCGCCCGTCCGCGCCGTGCTGAGGGAGCTTGCCCGATGACGCTCGATGATGCCCGCAGCCTGGACCGGGACGATCCGTTCGCGGAAGCAGCGCGCCTTTTCGATCTGCCTGACGGCATGATCTATCTCGATGGCAATTCGCTGGGCCCGCCCCCAAAACCTGCCCGGCAGGCGCTGGACCACGCGATCAGCGAGGAATGGGGCCAGGATCTGATTGCCTCATGGAACAGTGCCGACTGGATGGGGCTGCCCCTGCGCACCGGCGCACGCATCGCCCGGCTGATCGGTGCGCCTGAGAACAGCGTGATCGCGTGCGATTCCGTCTCGGTGAACCTGTTCAAGCTCGCCGCCGGTCTCGTGATGCAGGGCCGCAAGGGCGTGGCGGTGGAGCGCGGTGATTTCCCGACCGATGGCTATATCATGGAGGGGCTGTCGGCCCTGTCCGGCACGCCCTTCACCTATATCGAGCCGGGTGCCGGCGTTGCGGGCCTGCCTGATGGTGTTGAGGTGCTGGTCAGGAGCGCAGTGCATTACAAGACAGCGGCCATCGTCGATATCGCGGCTGAGGAGCGTCAGGCGGACCGGCTCGGCAAGGCGATCATCTGGGATCTCTCCCACGCCGCCGGTGTCATCGATCTGAAGCTTGAACGCGATGGCGCGAAATACGCTGCGGGCTGCGGCTACAAATACCTCAATGGGGGGCCGGGCGCGCCAGCCTTCATCTATTGCCGCCCTGATATGGCAGAAGGTTTCAGCCAGCCGCTTTCCGGCTGGATGGGCCATGTCACGCCGTTTGCGTTCCAGGACGGGTACAAGCCCGCTGGAGGCGTTTCGCGCTTCGCGGCGGGTACGCCATCGGTCCTTGCCATGACGGCGCTCTACGGCGCCCTGAGCGTGTTTGACGGGGTGGATATGGGTGTGGCCGAGGCCAAGGCCCGCGCGCTGGGCGACACCTTCCTCGAAGCGGTCTCGCCGCTGGGCCTTGCCACCATCTCCGCCCCATCCGCACAGCGTGGCGGGCATGTCAGCCTCGTCCATGAAGATGGCTATGCCATCGTGCAGGCCCTCATCGCCGAGGGCGTGATCGGGGATTTCCGCGCGCCGGACATCATGCGGTTCGGCTTTGCGCCGCTCTACCTCACGCATGAGCAGGTTTTCCGGGCCGGGCAGCGTCTGTTGGAGATTGTCCGGTCAGGCCTCTATCGCGACCCGCGCTTTGCAGAGCGCCGGGCCGTCACCTGACGGGATTTGCCTTGCCTGCCCCCGGCTTTCGGGCAACACTTTGCCAAGCCATTACAGAATATTGGGGGCAGGCATGGCGTGGGTATTGCGGCTGGCGGCCGTGCTTTTCGGCCTGATCGGTCTTTTCATACTGCTCGCCTTCGGGCCCGGCTCGCTGGATGCGCGTTATTTCAATCCCACCCCGCCCGATCCGGCGCTGGAAGCGCTCTATTCCAGCCCTGTCGAGCCGGTGATCACCGAGGATGGCCTGCACGGCACCGAGGATCTCGAACCCGGCCCGGACGGACGGCTCTATGGCAGCCTGGCCGATGGCCGCATCATGGCCCGCGCGCCCGAAGGCGGGTGGGAAGAAGTGGCCAACACGGGCGGGCGTCCGCTGGGCCTTGCCTTCTCGCCCGATGGCCGCCTGCACGTTGCCGATGCGCTGCGCGGGCTGATGCGCCTTGATGACGGCGAATGGACCATTATTGACGCGGCGGGCGAGTTCCCGGCACTGGTCTTCACCGATGACCTGACCGTGCTGGAAGACGGCACCATCATCCTTACCGACGCATCAGGCCGCTATGGCTATGGCGAGTACATGGAAAGCTTCTGGGAGGGCGAGCAGACCGCCCGCATCCTCGCCTATGCGCCCGATGGCACGCGCCGCGTGCTGGCTGACGACATGGCCTTTGCCAATGGCGTTGCCCATGATCCGGTATCCGGCGATGTCTTCATCGCGGAGACCTGGGCCGCGCGCGTGCATGTGCTGGACCCCGAAACGGGTGATCTGCGCGTGCTGATCGATGCCTTGCCGGGCTATCCGGACAATATTCACTGGGACCCGGATGAGGGCCTGCTCTGGATCGCCATGCCGTCCCGGCGCAGCGAGCTGCTGGAGTTCTTCCATCCCCGCCCGATCCTCAAACGCCTGATGCGCCGCCTGACCGATGTGTTCGGCGAACCTGAACTGCCGCCCCGGCCCGTCATGGGGCTTGCCGTCAACCGGCTGGGCGAACCGGTGAAGGTGCTTTACGGCCCGACCCATGAGGACGAGCTGGGCGCTACCACGATCGTGCCCTGGCAAGGCCTGATCTGGACCGGCGGGCTCGACCGCCCGACCGTGGACGCCTTCCCGGTGCCTCAGCGCCTTGATGCGGCCGGGAGCGAATGACCACCATCCTGATTACCGGCGGATCGAGCGGGATCGGCCTTGCCCTGTCGCGCGCGGCCCTCAGGCGCGGCTGGGCGGTGCGCTGGATCAGTGTCGATGCAGACGAGATCACCCGCGCCAATGCAGAACTGGCAGACGCGTTTCCCGGCCTTGATCTCGATGCGCTGTGCGTGGACCTTACCGCGCCTGATGCCGTGGAGCGCGTGCTGAAATGGGTGAAGAAGACCGGCACGCCGGACATTCTGGTCAATAATGCCGGGATCGGGGTCTATGGCGCGGTGAGTGATATCCCGCCGGAGCGCGAAGTGGCCATGTTCACGCTCAATATCTCCGCGCTGCACGCACTCACGCGCGCCTTTCTGCCACTGATGGAAGATAGGGGCGGGACAATCGTCAATATCGCGTCGAACTCGGCTTTCCAGCCCGTGCCCTATATGGCGGGCTATGCTGCGACCAAGGCCTTCGTGCGCCATTACTCGCTGGCGCTTGACGCGGAGCTAAAAGAGCAGGGCTCGAAAGTGCGCGTGATGACGGTCTGCCCGGCGGCCGTGAAGGACACGCCCTTCAAGGGCACGGCCGGCATGGACGGGCTTCGCACGTTTGAGAGCTTCACCGCCACCACGGCAGACGAGGTGGCACGCGACATCATGCGCGGCCTGGATAGCGGCAAGCGCTTTGTGGTGTCAGGCGCAAAGATGCGCGCGGCCTATGTGCTCGCCAAATTTGCTCCGGCAGCCCTTGTGCAGGCCATCGTGCGGCGCGAGGTGGAAAAGGCTTAGCCCTGCTGCACCGGCAGGCGCACGATCAGGCCATCAAGCTCTGCCCCCACCTTGATCTGGCAGGAGAGCCGGGAGGTTTCCTTCACGTCTGAGGCGAAATCGAGCATGGACTGCTCCATGGAGGAGCGTTCACCCGTTTTCGCTTCCCAGGGGGGATCGACATAGACATGGCAGGTGGCGCAGGCGCACGCCCCGCCGCAATCGGCATCAATGCCCGGCACCATGTTGCGGATGGCGTTCTCCATCACGCTGAGGCCATCAGTGGCCTCTACCGTGTGCTCGGTGCCGTCATGCTCGATATAGGTAATTGTCGTCATGTCATTCCCTGATAGATCAGTAAGCGAAGCGGGTATGGCGGATATCTAGGCCAGAAACTCGCGCATCGCCACATCCAGATTGCGCAAGGCCTGCGGATCGACCTCGCGGCGCGCAGCAATCAGCTTCTGCGCGGCCATGTATTCGGGCGCGGCATTGACCGCCTCGCAGGCGATGATGCGGCCTTCTTTAAGGTGGAATACGGCGAATTTTCCAAGCTCGGGATCGCCCCGGCGCACGATATCGTCAGCGCCCTCGATGAGCCCGGCAATCTGCAGCTTGATCTCGTACTGGTCGGACCAGAACCATGGAACCGGGTCGTAGTGAACGGTATCGCCGCAGATCGTGGCCGCTGCCGCCTTGCCCTGCTCGATAGCGTTCTGCACCGATTCCAGCCGGATCGAGCGGCCATAGAGCCCGGAATGGAAGCGCGCCACATCGCCTGCCGCCAGAACCGACGGATCAGAGGTGCGCGTGGCATTGTCGGTCAATATGCCGTCCTTGCAGGTGAGGCCCGCATCTTCTGCAAGCCGGGTGTTGAGCGCCAGGCCTGCGGCGAGCAGCACCAGATCGGCCTCCACCTCCTCACCATCAGCGAGTTTCACGCCTGCGGCCTTGCCCTCGCGCTCGATAATGGAGGCAACGGGTTCGGACACGCGTAAATCCACCCCATAGCCCCGGTGCAGCGCGCCGAACCAGCCGCCTATGAGCGGGCTTGCGGTGCGCTGCATGGGCCGCTCGGCCGCTTCCAGCACCACCACATCATGACCGCGCTTGCGCACGCTGGCGGCCACTTCCAGCCCGATATAGCCCGCCCCGATAATGACGATCCTGCCGGCCGTCTTCAGCGCGGTGGAGAGCCCGTCGGCCTCAGAAAGCGTACGCAGCACATGCACGCCGGGCAGGTCGGCGCCCGGAATGGGGGGGCGGCGCGCTTCGCCCCCCGTCGCGATCACGCAATGATCAAAGTCCAGCCGCTCCCCGCCTTCCAGCAGCACCTGGCGCGCATCGCGATCAATTGCGGCGGCGCGGGTATTGGTACGGCAGGTGATGTCAGCGGCTTCGTAAAACGCCTCCGGCTTAAGCCATAGCCGGTCAGCGGGCATCTCGCCAGACAGATAGGCTTTGGAAAGCGGCGGGCGCTGATAGGGCAGGGCCGTTTCCGCGCCGACAAGCGTCACCGGGCCTTCATGCTTGCGCCGGCGCAGCTCGGCCGCGCAAGCGAGCCCGGCCTGTCCGGCCCCGATGATCACGGTTCGCGAATTGGCTTTCATGTCCGCTTTTCTGGTCGCTTTGGCGCGCGCTGACAAGGTGGCCGGATGAAAGGTGTTCACCCCTTGCCGCGTGCGGTCCATCGCGCCTTACTGGCCCGGACATGACAACACGCACGATTCTGCTTCCCGACATGGCGGCGAGCGCGCGCCTCGGCGCCGCGCTGGCGAGCCTCATCCGGCCTGGCGATGCAATATGGCTGACCGGCTCGCTGGGCGCGGGCAAGACCACTTTGGCGCGTGCCATAATCGCCAATCTCTGCGGGGTGGAGGATGTGCCAAGCCCCACGTACACGCTTGTCCAGTCATACGAGGCGCTTGAGGGATTCCCGGTAATGCACGGCGATCTCTACCGCGTGGAAGACGCATCCGAACTGATCGAGCTCGGCCTTGAGGAGGCGGTGGAGGACGGGGCGGTGATCATGGAATGGCCGGGTCTCCTCGATCCACGCCTGATGCCGGACCGGCTGGAAATCACTCTGGATTTTGATGGCTCCAGCGGGCAGGAAGGAGCCCGGATGGCGCGGCTGACCGCGCACGGGGGATGGGAGGCGCGCCTTGAGCGCATCGCAGTCTGACAGCGCCCGCGCGGCGGACCGGCGCGCGTTTCTCGCCGCCTCAGGCTGGGGCGATGCCGCCGCCACGCCCTTTCCGGGCGATGCCTCCACGCGGCGCTATTTCGGCCTTACGAAAGGCAGCGACACCGCCATTCTGATGGATGCGCCCGCCGCGAGCGAAGCGCCTGTCTGCCCGCCCGGCGCGAGTCCGCAAGAGCGTGCAAAGCTTGGCTATAACGCGCTCGCCCGCCTCGCCGGAAACAATGTCGCGGCCTTTGCCGGCATTGGCGACGCGCTGCATGCGCGCGGATTTTCCGCGCCGCGCATCTTCGCCGCCGACATGGCGCGCGGCTTTCTCGTCATCGAGCATCTGGGCGATGATCTTTTCGCCCGCGCTATACCTGCGGGCGCGCACGAGGGACGCCTCTATGCCGGGGCCGTCGATACGCTGGCGGCCATTTACCGCTCCAGCTTCACGCCCGATTTTACCGCCCATGGCGGCAGCTGGCGGGTGGAGGCTTACGATACCCCTGCCCTGCTGGCTGAAACCGGCCTCTTCCTTGACTGGTACATGCCCCATTTCGGCGAAGAGCCATCCGATCAGCTGCGCGCGGACTGGCGGGGTGCGTGGGAAGGTGTACTGGCGCTTCTTGGCGCGCATACGCCGGGGCTGGCCTTGCGTGATTATCACGCGGAGAACCTGATCTGGCTTCCGAAGCGCGAGGCCGAAGCGCAGACAGGCCTTCTGGACTTTCAGGACGCGCTCTTTGCCCACCCGGCCTATGATCTGGTCTCGCTTCTGGAAGATGCCCGCCGGGACGTCTCGCCAGACCTTATCGCGCCGCTGAAGGTCCGCTTCTTTAAACACGCGAAACTCTCCGACCGGACTGGGTTCGATGCGGCCTATGCGGTGCTGGGCGCGCAACGCAATGCCAAGATTCTCGGCATTTTCGTGCGCTTGGCCAAACGTGACGGCAAGCCACGTTATCTCGATCTCATTCCCCGCGTACGTGCGCATTTCGTGGGCGATCTCGCTCATCCCGCGCTGGCGCCTGTGGCAAAACTGGTACGTACCGCCCTGCCGGAGATGGTCTCGTGACCATTCGTACCGCCATGGTGATGGCCGCCGGGCTCGGCACGCGCATGCGTCCACTCACCAATGACCGGCCGAAAGCGCTGGTGGAGGTCGGCGGCAGGGCGCTGATCGACTGGATGCTGGACAAGCTCGACGCCGCGGGCGTGGAGCGCGCTATCGTCAATGTCCACCACTACGCCGACGCGATGGAAGCCCATCTCACCGCGCGCGCTGGCGGGCCGGAAATCATCATCTCCGACGAGCGCGATCAGCTTCTCGAGACCGGCGGGGGGCTGGTGAAGGCTGCGCCCTTGCTGGGTGATGATCCGGTCTTTGTCGCCAATATCGATGCCCTGTGGATTGATGGCGCAGTGAACGAGCTGGAACGTCTGGCGAGCGGCTATGACGCCGCCAGCATGGATTTCCGCCTGCTCCTCGCGCGGCGGGAGGGACTTGTTGGCCTGGAAGGTGCGGGCGATTTTGCCATGGACGTGCAAGGCCGCCTGCAACGTTTCCGCGATGCGCCCGCAGGGGCGGAGCCGCTTTTCTATTGCGGTGTTCAGGTGCTCCATCCGCGCGTATTGAAGGCGCGCGAGATCACGCCCTTCTCCACCAACCTGCTATGGGACGAAGCCATGGCGAAGGGCCGCGTGACCGGGCAGGTGATGGATGCGTTCTGGATGCATGTCGGCGATCCTGAAACCCGCCGCCTTGTGGAGAATCGGCTAAGTTCCATGCCATGAGCCAGCCGCACGGCATATTCGAGACTCCCTTACCACGGGTCTACACGCTGTCCCCGGCGGCGGATTTTCTTAAAAGCCTTGCCCGCACGCTTGTATCGGAGTTTCCCGATCCCGAAGCGCTGGCGGGTGTCACCGTGCTCCTGCCGACCCGACGGGCGGGCCGTGCGCTGGCTGAAGCCTTCACCGCCGTGCAGGCAGAGCGGAAGATCAGCGCGGCCATATTGCCGCTCATCCGCCCGCTGGGCGATGTGGACGCTGATGAGCCGCCCTTTGAACCGGGAGAGCTGGAACACCTCGCCGCGCCCGCGATTTCCGCGGCCCGGCGCCGTTTCGAACTCGCCAGCCTCATCCTGGCCCGCGAGGATGCTGCGCGGCGCGAGATGACGCCTGATGGCGCTTTGGTGCTCGCCGACGCGCTGGCAAGCCTGCTGGACGAGCTGGCCTCGGAAGAGATCACCGGGCTCGGCGCGCTGGAAAGCCCGGATGTGCGCGCCAGCCTGCCCGCAGACCGGCAGGAGGCCGCGCTCTTCCTCGATATCGTGCTGGAGCAATGGCCGGCCCATCTGGAGGCGCTGGGCCTCACCGACCCTGCAGCCCGCCGTTCGGTCTTGCTCAATGCGCTGGCCAGCCGCTGGCAGGAGAGCCCGCCGCCGGGGCCCGTCATTGCGGCGGGGTCTACCGGCTCCATCCCGGCCTCGGCGCATCTCTTGAGCGTGATTGCCAGGCTGGAAAAGGGCGCGGTGGTCCTGCCCGGCTTTGCCGGTTTCATGGACGAGGCGAGCTGGAAGGCCATCGATGAGGGCCATCCCCAGCGCGCGATGAAGGCGCTGATCGAGCGCATCGGGATAGACCGCCAGCAGGTCCGCGACTGGCCGCTGCCGAAGGAGAAGCGTCCGGGACGGGAGGCGGGTGCCCGCACCCGCCTGGTTACCGAAGCCCTGCGCCCGGCTGATGAAACCGCTGACTGGCTCGCCCGTATCGGCTTCCTGAACGGGGAGTGGGAGGGCGATATCGTGGCAGAGGGCCTGACCGGCCTCACCATCCTGGAAGCGCGCGACCCGGCGAGCGAGGCGCGCGCCATCGCGTTGGCCCTGCGCGAGACACTGGAAACACCCGGCAGGACGGCCATGGTGGTCACGCCCGACCGCGCGCTCGCCCGGCGCATCACCACGGAGATGAGCCGGTTCGGCGTGGAGCTGGATGACAGCGCGGGCGAGGCCCTGAGCGATACCGCGCCCGGCGCCTTCCTGATGCGCGTGGTGGAATGCGCGGCTGATCCGGGCTCCGCGCTGGCGCTGGCGGCCTTGTGGGCCTCTCCCCTGCTGGCGCTCGGCGAAGCCCGGCCCGCCCTGATGGCCGATATCGCCACGATGGAGCGTGAAACGCTGCGCGGGCGCAGGCCGGGCAAGAGCTTTGCCGATGTGATTGCGCGCGTGGGCGAGGGTGGAAACCAACGCTGGACGGAGATCGTCACGCGCATCGAGGCAGCCCTGACGCCCTTGCTGACGCTGCAGGGCGACCAGCCCGCCGCCAGCTTCGCGCTGGCTCTGGTGGAGGCCGCAGAAGCGCTCAGCGCCAGCGACAAGCTCTCCGGGGCGGACCGGCTGTGGGCGGGCGAGGCGGGGATGAGCGCCGCCGGGCTGATGCGCGAATTTCTGGAAGAGGCCGAAGCCCTGCCGCCGCTTTCCTTGCGGGCCTTCTCTCGCGTCTTGCTGGAAACCGCGCGTGGACGGCGCGTGCGGCCCCGCTCCGGCACGCATCCGCGCCTGGCTCTGCTGGGCCCGCTGGAGGCGCGTCTTCTCCATGCCGACCGGGTGATCTTGGCGGGCCTTAATGAAGGTGTCTGGCCGCAAAAGCTGGGCAGTGATCCCTTCCTGTCGCGCGCCATGCGCAAGGCGGCTGGCCTGCCTGCGCCGGAGCGGCGGCTGGGCCTTGCCGCACACGATTTTGCAGAGCTGGCGAGCCTCTCCGATGTAATCCTGACCCGCTCCACCAGCGCCGATGGCGCGCCCACCGTCGCCTCGCGCTGGCTGTGGCGATTGCAGACGCTGACACGCGGGGCGCTGGGGAAGGAGGCCGCTGAGGCCGCCCTCACGCCCGCCCGTGACTATCTGGCGCTCGGCGCGGCGCTTGATACGCCCGCCCGCCTTACACAGATCAGCGAGCCCCTGCCGCGGCCGCCCGTTGCGGTGCGCCCGAATGCCCTGTCGGTGACGGCGATCGAGACATGGGTGCGTGACCCCTACGCCATCAACGCCCGGCACATATTGAAGCTGGACGTGCTTGACCCGCTGGACCGCGAGCCGGGCCCGGCCGAGCGCGGCACGGCCTGGCACAGCGCACTGGAGCTTTGGGTCAAGTGGCTGGGTGACCGGCGAACGCTGCCTGATGATGCGCTTGAAAGGCTTCTCGCGCTTGGTGAACCGGAGCTGGTCAAGGCCGGCTTCACATCCGCCGAAATGGCCGTGGAACTCGCCCGCTTCGCCCACGCGGCGCGATGGATGGTGGAGAATGAGGCTGAACGGCGCGCGGGCGGCAATCTGCCTGTCGCGGCGGCGCTGGAAACGCGCGGCGCGATAAGCTTTGACGCCGGCGGGCAGAGCTTCACCCTGTCGGCCAAACCCGACCGGATCGATCGCGGGCCGCAGGGCTATGCCGTTCTGGACTACAAGACCGGGAATATCCCCTCGGAAACCGCCGTTCTGGCCGGTTTTTCACCCCAGCTGACTCTCACCGGAGCGATCCTCGCCGGTGGCGGGTTTGCCGGTGTGCCCGCCGGGCCCATCCACCGCTATCGCTATATCGCGGTGAAGGGCACCAAGACCGCGGGAGAGGAAAAGGAGATTCCCGGCTTCGATAACAAGAAGAAGGCGCTGAAAGCCGACCCGGAGGAGATGCACGCCAAGGCGCTTGAACGCCTAGTGCGCTATGCGGCGAAATTTGCTGATCCGCAGCACCCCTATCACAGCCAGCCGCGCCGCCAGTTCGTCAATGATTATGGCGATTACGACCATCTGGCCCGGCGCAGCGAATGGTCCACCGCGCCAGACAAAGAAGACTGGAACGGAGAGGACGGTGCATGAGCGCGCCCGGCTTTGATCCCGAGATTGCGGCGTCCGCCACCACCGCCCAGCGCGAGGCTGCCGACCCGCGCGCCAGCGTGTTTGTGGAGGCCAATGCCGGCTCGGGCAAGACGCGGGTTCTGGTCGACCGGGTAGCACGACTGCTGCTGGAGGGCGTGCCGCCGGACCGCATTTTGTGCGTCACTTTCACCAAGGCGGCCGCCGGCGAGATGCAGACCCGGCTGTTCCTGAAACTTGGCGAATGGTCGGTCATGGCTGACACGGATCTGCGCGCCGAATTGCAGAAACTGACCGGCGAGGATGCCGAGCCGGACGCGAAACGTCTTGGCGAAGCGAGAAAGCTTTTCGCCCGCGCGCTGGAAACGCCGGGCGGGCTGAAGGTCCAGACCCTGCACGCGTTCTGCGATTCGCTTCTGCGCCAGTTCCCGCTGGAAGCGGGCCTGCCACCCGGCTTTGCCACGCAGGAGGATGCGCAGAGCGCCCGGGTGCGCCGCGAGGCGGAACACTCAGTTTATGAGGCCGCAAGGCGCGAGCCAGGCGGGAAGCTGGCAACCGCCATCGAGGCGATCACGGTGCGCGCCGGACCGACCGGGTTTGAGGCGGTGTTCAAAAAGGCGGCCCATGAACGCCACCGGCTGTCTGAACTGTTTGAACAGGCGCAGGGCGAAGAGGCGCTCATCGCGGAAGCCGCGCGTCTTCTCGGCGTCGATCCGGGTGCGGATGAAGAGCGTCTGAAGGCCGATTTCATCGCCGGGCTGGACCTCGATGCGCTGCAACGCTGCGCGGATGCGATCCGCGTCTCCCCGGCGACGAACGCTGAAGCGGATGCCGAAAAGCTATACGCGCCCTTGCGCCTTGCCCGCGCGGGCGAGCGGGAGAAGGCCTTCGAGGCCTATTGCGGTTTCATGCTGACGGGCAAAGGGGAGCTGCGCGCCTCGCTCTTTGTGAAGAGTGCGGGCGAAGCCTGCCCCGACCTCATCAACCTGTTCGGCCCGGAAGGCACGGAACGTGCGCGCATGGAGGCGGTGTTGCGTCAGCTCTCGGCTGTGCGCCTCCATGCCCTGACCGCTGCCAGCCTTACCCTCGCGCGGGTCTTTATCACGGAGTATGAGCGCCTGCTGACGCGCGAACGCGCGGTGGATTTTGCAGACCTGGTGGTGCGTGCCTCACGGCTTCTCGG
Source organism: Glycocaulis sp. (assembly GCA_022565665.1). Classification (GTDB taxonomy): domain Bacteria; phylum Pseudomonadota; class Alphaproteobacteria; order Caulobacterales; family Maricaulaceae; genus Glycocaulis. The sequence continues at coordinate 9,035 of JAIUMI010000002.1, read as the reverse complement.
CACCGCAGAGATGGCCGCCTGGGTGCGCTACAAGCTCGATGGCGGTCTGGATCACATCCTCGTCGATGAAGCGCAGGATACTGCGCCGGAACAATGGGATGTGATCGACGCGCTCTCAGCCGAATTCTTCGCCGGAGAGGGCCGCGAGCGCCAGGGCCCGCTCGCCCGCACCGTGTTCTGTGTCGGCGACGAAAAGCAATCGATCTACTCCTTCCAGAACGCCGATCCGGCCCGCTTCATCGAGCAGGGGACAAGGCTCAGTGAGCAGGCTGAAGGCGCAGGGCTGACGTTTGCGAGGCCGGAGCTGAAAACCTCGTTCCGCTCGGCACCTGAAGTGCTTGAAGCGGTGGATATGGCCTTTGCGGATGTACGCGCAGCTATCGAAACGAAGGCCTTTACCGGCGCGCCGAATGCGAAGGCCGTCCCCGCCACCGGTACCTATCCCTTCATGGCCTATCGCGGGCATGAGGCAGCGCGGCGTGGCACGCCGGGCTGTGTGGAGATCTGGCCGTTCACACCGCGCCTGCCCAAGGGCGAGGAAGACAGTCTTGATGAGGAGGCTGACGGTCCGGTCGATGACGCGCCGCGTAACTCCCCGCGCAATCAGCTCGCTGAAGCCGTGGCGCAGGAAATCGACGGGATTATCAAGCGCGGCGATGCGGTGTGGGAGGAAAAGCCGGAGTGGCACAAACGCGCGGCCACACCCGGCGATATCGTCATTCTGGTACGCAAGCGCGGCGGGCTGTTTGCCGAGATCATCCGCCAGCTGAAGCTGAAGAATGTGCCGGTGGCGGGCGCGGACCGCATGGTATTGCCCGATCAGCTGGTCGTGCAGGACATGCTCTCGCTCGCCCGCTTCGCCCTGCAGCCGGGTGATGATCTGGCGCTGGCTGAAGTGCTCAAAAGCCCGGCTTTCCACCCCGTGGGGGCTGAAATCCCGCCGATTGACGAGGATGTGCTGTTCCGTCTCGCCGATAAGCGCAAGGGCACGCTCTGGGAGGCGCTGCAGCGCAGCGATGAGCCTGCGCTGGCCGACGCCAGGGCCGCGCTGAAGGCTGTGCGCGGGCGCGTCGATACGCTGACCCCTTATGCTTTCTTCGCCAGGTTCCTCAGCGAGGCGTCCGATACAGGCGAAAGCCGCGCCGCGCGCATCTATGCCCGGCTGCGCGAGGAAGCGCGCGACCCGCTGGAAGAGTTTCTCTCCCGCGCGCTGGCCCATGAGCGCGAAGGCGCGCCCTCGCTCGCCCGCTTCATCGATGAGGTGACCCGCGCCAATTCCGAGCTGAAGCGTGATCCCGAAGGCGGGCGCGACGAGGTGCGCGTGATGACGGTCCATGCCGCCAAGGGGCTGGAAGCGCCCATCGTCTTCCTGCCCGATACCACGAGCCCCGCTTCCAGCCGCCATCCGCTGATCGAGGACCATGAGGATAGCGGGGTCATCTGGTCGGAGAACGATGCCTTCGCCCCGGATATCATCACCGCGCTGCGCGAGGGGTGGAGCCAGGATCAGGAACACGAATCCGCCCGCCTGCTCTATGTGGCGATGACGCGGGCGCGCGACCGGCTGGTCGTGTGCGGCGCGCAGCATGGCCAGTCGAAAGAACCCAAGCCCGAGACCTGGTATGGCCGCCTTGCCAAAGCCTGGCAGGGCGAGGACTGGCGCGAGGTGCCAACCGCCATTGATGAGGTGTCAGCCCGCTATCGCTGGGAAAGCCCCACTCTGGCCCGCCGCTACGGACCCGACCCGGACCCAGCGAAGAAAGGTGCGGCGGAGAAGGCTGCCCTGCCGCGTGAGCCCGCCTGGCTGCGTAACCCCGCTCCGGCTGAACCTGCGCCGGTTCGCCCGCTCGCACCCTCGCGCCTGCTGGCAGGGCTGGAAGCGGGCGGGGAACCGGCCGGGCTCTCACCGCTGGCCGATGGGGGACGCGCGCGCTTCCTGCGCGGCACGCTGATCCACAAGCTGCTGCAGACCCTGCCTGATCTGCCCGAAGCCAGCCGCGCGGATGCTGCCAGCCGCCTGCTCGCCCGCCATCAGGAGCTGGACGATGCTGCCCGCACGGCCATCGCTGCTGAGGCGCTTGCCATCCTGGCCGATCCGCAGTTTGTGGCCCTGTTCGGGCCGGGCTCGCGCGCGGAAGTCTCGCTGTCGGGCACCGCGCCCGGCCTGCCGGCAGGCGTGCAGGTAAGCGGCCAGATCGACCGGCTGCTCGTCACCCCGGACAATGTGATGATCGCTGACTTCAAGACCAACCGCCCGCCGCCCAGCGACGTGGCGGATGTGGCCCCGGCCTATCTCGCCCAGATGGGGGCGTACCGGGCGCTCCTGCGTGCCCTGTATCCGGGCAGGGCGGTACAATGCGTACTCATCTGGACCGATCAGGCGCGGGCCATGCTGCTGCCCGATACAGCCATGGACGAAGCGCTCCAGCTTGCCGCGCAGAGCCGTGCGCTTGACCGGACGGGTCCTGCTACCTAGGTGTTTAGGCAATCAAGGCGGGCTGGGCAGCCGATTCCGGTGCCGGGCCTGAAACCTTCCAAGGGAGAAAGCCCATGGCGACCAAAGCGGTGTCTGACGATTCCTTCGAAACCGATGTTCTCAAGGCGGGTGGACCCGTGCTTGTGGATTTCTGGGCGGAATGGTGCGGCCCCTGCAAGCAGATTTCCCCTGCACTCGACCAGATCGCATCGGAGCACTCCGGCAAGATCACGGTCGCCAAGGTGAATATCGATGAAAACCCGATGACGCCCGGCAAGTATGGCGTGCGCGGCATCCCCACCCTGATGATCTTCAATAATGGCGAGCTGGTCTCCACCAAGGTGGGTGCCATGGCCAAGGGCAAGATCGAGGAGTGGATCAACGAGACGCTCTAGGGCGCGTTGGGCTTTTGAGATTGAAAGGCCCCGGATGGAGACATCCGGGGTTTTTGACTCTTTGGTTCCGCAACGCATTCCCCGCCTGCGCGGGGACAGGCCGCGTTGCGATGTTCCGCGAAAAGTCGCGGGCGCGCGTTCGCGCTTGTGGCGCTGCGCGCCGGGGAGACAGTCTGGCCCCGTCAGGGGCCACTAGGCCGAACGGCCGCCCGCAGCGAAGGGTGAGCTTTGCGAGCCCGTAAGCGAGGAAGCGACGCACGGAGGTGCGGAGCATCACTAAAGATAACTAAACCCCCGCCAGCTCCGCATTGATGGTCTGCGCGGCCTTTCGCGGATCAGGGGCGGTGTTGACCGGGCGGCCCACCACGATGCGGGTGGCGCCCTTCCGAATGGCGTCTGCCGGCGTCGCGATGCGGGCCTGATCGTCGGCCGCACTGCCTGCCGGCCGGACGCCCGGCGTCACGATGTCAAATCCGTCGCCGAAGCGCGTGCGCAGCTCTTCTGCTTCCAGCGCGGAGGCGATAACGCCATCACAGCCCGCTTCCAGCGCCTGCTCGGTGCGCATCAGAACGAGGTCGCGCGCCCCATAGGCAAAGCCCATTTCTTTAAGCATCGCATCGTCATAGGACGTCATCACGGTGACGGCGAGCAGTTTCAGGCTTGAGCCTTCCCGGCCCTTGTGTGCGGCGCGCATGACCGGCGGTTCGGCATGGATGGTGAGATAGTCCGCGCCCGACGGCGCGATGGAGCGCGTCGCCTTCTCCACCGTGGCGGATATGTCGTGCAGCTTGAAATCAAGGAACACGCCATGGCCGGCAGCTTTGAGTTCCCGGCACAGCTCCATGCCCCCCAGCGGGAAAAGCTGCAGCCCGATCTTGTAGAAGCAGCCCGCATCGCCGATCGCGGCCACCAGCGCTTTGGCCTCGTCAATCGTGGGCAGGTCAAGCGCGGTGATCAGGCGGGCATCGGCGCTCACTGGGCGGCTCCCATGCGCGCAGCCATACGCTTTTCCTGCATCCGCATCAGCGCGCGGCCCACAGGGTCGGGCAGGGCTTTGGACATGGCGGTCAGGAATTTGTACCATGCCCCCGGCACGCGTAAGACCACGCCGCGCTCCACCGCGTCATACCCTGCCTTGGCCACTTCTTCGGCGGTCAGCATCCAGAATTTCGGCATTTGCGACACCACCGGGCGTGCGCCGTTCACATCGTGAAACTCCGACCAGGTGTAGCCGGGCGCAACCGCGCTCACATGCACATTCTTCGCAGAGAGTTCCAGATGCAGGGCTTCGGAAAACTTGATGAGGAGGCTCTTTGCACCAGGATAGAGCGTACCGGAGAAGCGCGTATGCGCGTTCGCGCTCGGCAGGAGGGCGGAGACCGAGGAGACGTTGATAATCCGGCCAAAGCCGCGTTCCGCCATGCCCGGCGCGACGAGATGGGCCAGGGCAAGATAGTTGGTGACCATCAATTGCAGGAAGCGCGCCTGATCGGTCCATTTGGTCTCGGCAAAGAAGCCCGGCTGGCCCGCGCCTGCATTGTTGACGAGGCCGTCAATCTGGCGGCCGGCATCGTCCACCACCTTGACGATGTCCTTTGGCGCGCTCGCCTTGGCAAGGTCGGCCGGGATGATGAGGCTTTCCACGCCATAGCGGGCTTTCATCTCCTCGGCGAGGTCTTTGAGGCGATCTTCGCGCCGGGCAACAAGGGCCAGATCCCAGCCATGGCTGGCGAATTCTCGCGCGAACGCCGTGCCGATGCCCGATGAAGCACCCGTGACGACAACAAGACGGCGGGCCATGGCCGCTCTCCTTCAATTTCCGCTTGGCGCGGAAACTGGCGCTGCCCGCCCTGATTGTCCAGTGTGTGTTCGGCGGCGTCAGGAGGCGCGCTTGAGCGCATCCCGGAACCCGGCCAGCTCGCGATCCAGCCGTTCAGCTGCTCCTTTCAGGCTCTCAGACGCCCCGGCGAACCGGCCTGCGGCGTCATCGGTGCGCCCGGCCGCGGTGTTCACCTCGGCGATACGTGCATCAATGCCGGATGTGGCGTCGGCGGCGCGTTCGGCGAGTTGGGCGATCTCGGCCGTGGCGCCGGACTGTTCGCCGAAGGCGCCGCGCGCGCTCGATGAGGCGCTGCGCATCTCCTCGATGATCCCGGCGATACGCTCCAGCGCATCGCTTGCCCCTTCGGACGCCTGGCTCATCGCCTCGATCTTGTCGCGTATGCTGCCGGTTGCTTTCGCCGTCTGGTCGGCCAGCGCCTTCACCTCGCTGGCAACCACCGCAAAGCCCTTGCCCGCTTCACCGGCGCGCGCCGCTTCAATCGTGGCGTTCAGCGCCAGCAGATTGGTCTGCTCGGCGATATCGGCGACCAGATCGGCAATTGCCTGGATCTCCTCGCCGGCATTGTCCAGCTCGCTCATGGACTGGGAGGCGCGCCCCGCCTCCTCGACCGCGCGGCTGGACACTGTGTCTGTGCTTTCCATGATGCGCGATACCTCGCCGATGGAGGCAGCCAGTTCCTGGGCCGCCGCCGCGACGGCCTCGAAATGGCCGGATGTCTCGCTGACCCGGCGCGAGGCCTCGCCTGCGCCCTCGCGCGTGGCCCCGGCATCATTGCGCAGATCGGCGGCCAACGTATCCATGCGCTCGGACGCGGCGCGTATCTCGCCGAGCACTTCGGCCACGGTCTTCTCAAAGCCGGTGGCCAGCGTGTTGACCGCTTCACGGCTCTCCTCGATCTGACGCTGGCGCGCGTGATCGGTCTCGGCCAGCCGGCTGGCTTCTGCGGTGGCAGCTTCGGCCTTGGTGATGGCGGCATCGGCGCTGTCCAGCGCCGAGACAATACGCGCACACAGCCAGATCAATGCGCCGGTCTGTCCGATCACGACGACGGCATGGAACACGACCCGCAGGAAGTTCCCGCCATCGGGAAAGACAGCAAACGGCAGCAGGAAATTGAGGGAAAGGTGGTGGACCGCCGTTACCGCCGCCGCCGCCAGAATGGCGCGCCAGTCGCACAACACGGTCGCCGCAGCCAGCATGGCAAAGAACACCATATGCATGTCGATCTGCCAGGCCGACCCGCTGGCCAGCCATGTCAGCGCCCCCGGGAAGGCAATCAGACCGGTCGCCAGTGACAGCCGTGTGGCGAGCGATTGCGGGGCGGAGCGCCAGACCGCGAAACACCCGCCCGCGACAAGGGCCAGGAAGGCGGTCCCGGCGATCAGCCGTTCGGGTGCGGTAAGGAAGGCTGCGGCCGCAAACAGCGGGACGAAGGCGATGAGAGCAGCGAGGAGAGCCCGCTGGGACTGGTGACGGACCTGTTCAAGACGGGTCATGCGGCAGACTCCGGGATTGGCGGTGAAGAGGTGCTGCAACCGGCAGCGAAAACGGGGCGGATGACGAGAAGGGCGCCCGCCTGGCGCAGGGCGGCGGCGCCACCTTCTGGCAGGTCCAGCCGTGCAGCGTGGCCACCGGGCATCAGGCTGATCGCGGTGCTGCCTGCTGACGCTGACGCGGCCAGAACCGAACCCGGCTGCGTGCCGGGCGGGAAAATGGCGATGGCCTCCCCGGTGGAGGGGGGCTGGAAAACCATGGCGAGAGGGAAGGCGGCGATCAGTCCAATGAGCCCCGCGCACATCATGTTGGCTGCACGATTTCGGTGGCCGGCGGGCATGGCGATGGGGCTCTTTTCAAGACTGCGCTGGCGATCGGCAGCGGGTGAATATCTGCATTCTGTTTCACCTGACACGTTTAATGACCGGTTAGTGAAACCGGCTTTGCAGCGGCCGATGCATTTTTTTTCACCGCGCCGGGAACGCATCACCCGCCCCAGGCATTTCTGACTCGTCTGGCCGGTCCAATCACCCGACCCCGCTTCTCCCCCGGACCGGCGCAACAGAGGAACGACCGATATGAAGACGTTTCTGATTTCAGGCGTGTCAGCCTTTGTTCTCGCCGGCGCAGCCATCGCTGTCCCGTTCGAGGAAGCCGACACCAATGGTGATGGCCAAATCAGCTTTGAAGAGTTGCAGGCTGTCGATCCGGCAGTTACCGAGGCCGAGTTCACGCTCTATGACGTGAATCTGGACGGGTATCTGGATGAGGATGAATACGCGGCCTGGCGCATCGCCACCCAGCGTGACACCGATCCGGCCCCGCTGGACGAGCCGCTGGTGGATGACCCGCTGGTCGATGAGTTCGAGACCCCTGAAGAGCCGATGGAAGAGCCTGAGCCCTTCGATCCCGAGCCTTCCCTGGAAAAGTCCCTGACCAAGTCTGACGAGCATGGCTACGGCGATGACGAAGACAAGGACGAAGACCGCGACCGTGACGGTGGTTACGGCTCCGACGATGACGAGGACGAAGAGCTGGACGAGGACGAGATCACCGAACAGCTCAATGAAGAGCAAGCCGATGAGCTTGACGAGGAAGATGGCGGCGAGGAGCGTCCCTGGTAAGGGATAATTCTCAAAGCCGGCCGGCCCCCCGCTGACAGTCTCCTCCCCGCCCAATCCCCGGAGGCTGGGTAGGCGGGGGGTCAAGGCCACTCAAGGGCTCGGCGGCACCTCCCGCCGCCGCCTTGAGCCCCAAAAGGGCCGCTCTCCCCGCGAGCGGCCCTTTTCCTTTGCGCGCTAGCCCCAGGGGCCGCCATAGGTCTGGCGGTCAGAGCCTTCCGAACCGCTCCACGGACCTTCATCGCCCCACGGCCCTTGCGGATAGCGCCCCGCCCCGCCCATCTGGCGCAGGCGGGCAATGCGGTTGGCGGTCGCCGGGTGGGTGGAGAACAGATTGTCCGCGCCCTGCCCGTTCAGCGGGTTGATGATGAACATGTGGGCGGTCGCCGGATTGCGCTCGGCGGCCGGGTTCAGCGTGGTGCGCGCCCCGCGCTCGATCTTTTCCAGCGCGTTGGCGAGCCATACCGGCTGGCCGCAGATCTCCGCGCCCACACGATCGGCCTCGTACTCACGCGCCCGCGAAATCGCGCCGATCAGCCCGCCGGGCCCGCGATTGCCCCCGAAGAAGAGAGCAAAGTTCGCCAGAAAGCCGATGGCACCGGCGAGCGTGGCCGTCACCGTCATGGTCAGCGTGTCGCGGTTCTTCACATGGGCCAGCTCATGGGCCATCACGCCCATCACCTCCTCGCGGGTGAGGCGGGTCAGAAGGCCCGATGTAGCGGCAACAGCAGCGTTGTTCGGGTCGCGCCCGGTGGCAAAGGCGTTGGGCTGGGGCGTGTCGATCACATAGACGCGCGGGCGGGGCATGTTCGCCCGGTCGGCCAGCGCGATCGTGTCCTGCGCAAAGCGGCGCAAGGCCGCGTTCGGCTCATCGGGACCGATCTCGCGCGCGCCGTGCATGGACAGCACCATCTTGTCGGAATTCCACCAGGCAAACACATTCATCGCGGCGGCGATGAAGAAGGCGATGGCCGCGCCGCCGGGACCGCCAATGAGATAGCCCACGCCGATGAACAGCGCTGTAAGCGCCGCCAGCAGCATGAAGGTACGCAGCGTATTGAATGTCATCGCAAATGCCTCGTGACATGCGGGGAGGATTGGCCTTGCGGCCTGTTTGTTCCTAGATATCTGGTATGACCGGAAACGACCTGCAAGACACACCGGAAAAACCGCTCAGCGAGGCGGCAAAGCGCGCGCTTGCAGAGGCCGAGGCACGCCGCAAGGCGGCTGGTGATCCTGACCTGCCCGAAGAGCTGGGCGGACCCAAAGGCCCTGAACCCACCCGCTATGGCGATTGGGAAAAGAAGGGTATCGCCCACGATTTTTAGTTGTCGCCTATAATTTCGCTGCAATGCTACTAAGGTTTAATATCGGCAGCAAAACGCGCCGTTACAGCTTGCTGCTTGGCATCAAGAGCAAGCTGCTTGCCTATAACTGTGTTGGTCAAATCCACCCGGTAGACCATTAAAGACCTAGCGCCTTTAAGGTAACCGCGAAAATAATTACTGCTCGCGCTGACCAATCTCAATTACATTCTTTCCATCGCGTTTAAATGCCTTTTGCCCAACAAACGGTGGAGATGACCCAGCCCCCTGATTTCCGGCCATTGAATGGTAGAGTCCATCGAGGAGAGGATGGACCATGCGAAAGAGCCGTTATTCGGAAGAGCAGATTATCGGCATGCTGCGCGAGCACGACGCCGGTGT
>JAIUMI010000001.1 GCA_022565665.1 Glycocaulis sp. | reverse complement strand
CCGGCGTCGTGCTCGCGCAGCATGCCGATAATCTGCTCTTCCGAATAACGGCTCTTTCGCATGGTCCATCCTCTCCTCGATGGACTCTACCATTCAATGGCCGGAAATCAGGGGGCTGGGTCACAAGTTCATAAGTTACCAGCCTGCGCTCCCGACCAAGCGTAACCTTGGGGAGTTGGTTGGTGGTGGTAATTGTCCGATAGCGAACTCGAGGCAGGCATCTTCCCGACCCTATTCAAGTACAAAATTTGACCCATCCCCGGGTGTATCTCAGGCGTTGGTATATATAAACAATTGACATAAAGTATGTTTTTGTCATTCTTCTTGACGGAGGCGGCTTCTCCTGGGACCATCATCTTCTGGCACTGGCCAGACACAAAAACGGCCCCGCATCGGGGCCGTTTTGCATTTTACGCGTTTGCAGCGATTGATCAGCTCTGGATCAGCCAGGCGCGAGCTTCATGCTCGTTCGTGAAGGGCTGGGTCTTTACCGCGAAAGTCCGCGCGGTGCTTTCCAGTACGCGAAAGGCGTGGGTGCGTTCGCCAGTGGCGAGCACCGCACACCGGCGCGGCGAAATCTCATCCATGATCTGTTCGATCGCCGCGGCGAGCTGGCCTGTCTCATAGGCGATGCCGGAACGGCGTCCGTCAAGGAGCAGGCCGTCCACGCGGGCCATGCCGGCCACACGGCTGATCTCGCTGACAGCGAGGTCCAGAACGGCCGGGGTGATGTCGCCTTCAAGACGCACATTGAGAACGCGATGAATATCCAGTTCGACGCAGACGGGCTGCGCCGCGGGCAGGGAAGCTTGCAAGGGCATGGGGAGGAGGTCGTTCCAGACGAACGTTATCAGCTATCCCGGCCAATATCCCGATAAATGTTGCCAAAAGAAGGCATGCATGTCTGCAGGGCTGTCATGCAATAATGACGAGGCCTGCATTCAGAAACGATAGCGGAGATTTAACGCGAACAGAGGAAAAGAGCTGTATTTTTCAAGGTCTTGGCGCGCGAGCTGCACTTCCCGATCCAGATCGGCCAGAAAAGCCGGGTCATTGGCCAGAAGCCCGGTGACCTCATAGCTGATCGAGGGCACGCCCTGATGGTAGACGCCCGCCTCGAAGGCCAGTTCGATTGGCCCGCCCCACGGACGGCCGGCCAGTCCGAGCCCTGCGAACCAGGCATGGGTCGCAAACTGGGCCTCGCCGGTCAGCTGGCCGACTTCGGCGGCCGAGTACACATTGTCACCGATCTGGTAATCGCTGGCGGCCTGCGCATTGTAGAGCGCCTTGTTGAAATTATAACGGGCACCGGCGGTCAGGTAGAACACGCGCCGGAAGGGGAAATAGTCGATCCCGCCGCCGACACTGGCGAGGCGCAGCGAGAAATCGCTGGCAATATCGGCGACCGTCTGATCGTCGGAATAGACAAGCCCGGCCGCATGGGCGCGTACCTGTAGAAAATCATTGATCCGGTAGCCGCCCTCCAGCCCGGCACCCAGCGTACCGGCTCTGAGCCCCACAAAGGCCCTGCGGTCTGAATCGGTGGAGGCGGTGAAGAAGCCTTCGCCGGCGGCTGCGGGCGAAGGCTGTGTGCTGGCGGCGCCTAGAGCGGCCGCAAGGGAGAGAACCATAATCATGATGGGCCAAGCCTAGTCTTCGTCCCGGCGAGGTTCAACCTTGGCAGGTCTGGCGCCGGCACGCCGAAGGCTGTGCGCAGATTGACGTGAACGGGAGTGAAGGCCCATAGGTGGTCCAGACCCCAAAGACAGCGAGACGGAATTTCCAGCAACATGGCCATCCATTTTTACCGGAACGATCTGCCCGAAGGCCTTTCACTGGGCAAACGGGTGGCGGTGGACACCGAAACGCTCGGCCTTTCGCTGGTACGTGACCGGCTGTGCCTGGTGCAGCTGTCTGCTGGTGACGGGGATGCCCATATCGTCCAGCTGGACCGGTCTTCCTACGACTGCCCGCGCCTGAAGGCGCTGCTGGCCGACCAGACAGTCGAGAAGATCCTGCATTTTGCCCGTTTCGACATGGCGATGATCGAGCGCGATCTGGGGGTAATGATGAGCCCGGTCTTCTGTACCAAGATCGCGTCCAAGCTGGCGCGCACCTATACCGACCGGCACGGGCTGAAGGATGTCACCCGCGAGATTGCGGGCGTGGAACTGTCCAAGCAGCAGCAGAGCTCGGACTGGGGCGCAGACGAGCTCAGCGAGGCGCAACTGAAATATGCCGCCGACGATGTGCTCTATCTTCATCAGGTTCGCGACGGCCTGATAACCATGCTGGAACGCGACGGGCGCCTTGAGATGGCCAGGGCATGCTTTGCCTTCCTGCCGACCCGCGCACGGCTGGATCTCGCCGGCTGGCCGGAAACCGATATCTTCGCGCACAGCTAGAGGGGCCATGCGCCAGCCTTGAAAACGCCGCGAGGCGGGTTCACAACTTGCGCATCAAGCAGATGGCAGACACCTGATGAGCGCGCTTTCCCTGACCGCTGATACACGGCCCGCCAGCCGGGCGGTGCAAGTGGCGCGTCTGCGCGCACGCGTGATCCGCAATATCCGGATCGTGGCTGTGCTCCTGATCGCTGCGCTCGTCATCAATATACTGGTGCAGTCCTTCATGAGCGCGGATCGCGACGGCCCGGTGATGACCGATGCGCTGGGCGATGCGGAACGGATCACCAATCCGCGCTTTACCGGACGCGACCAGAACGGACGGCCTTACGTGCTGACCGCCGACAGTGCCGTGCGCCGCCTTGCCGGGCTCGGCAATCTGACCGATCTGGAGAACCCGCGCATCGATTACGCGCTGCTGTTTGGTGGCGCGAGCAGGCCCGATGCATCTGCCGTGCTCTCGCGCCTGGGCGTCTATGATGACCGGGAGCGCGTGCTGCGCATGACCGATACGGTGCGCTTCTCCACCCATTCCGGCTATCGCTTCCGCACGGAGGGGGCAGCGCTGGACCTTGCAGCGGGCGTCATATCGGGTGATCTTCCCGTCGAGGGGCGGGCTCCCTGGGGCGGGATTCAGGCTCACGGCTTTGAAGTGCATGATGATGGCCGCCGCCTGGTCTTCACCGGCGGTGTTGTGACACGCTTCTACACAGGCGATGCGGTGCCCGCCGCCGAGGAGGACGAATGAACAGGTTTGAGAGCCTCGCACGGGCCCTGACGCTCCTGCCGATGGTCTGCCTTCTGGCCGCACCGGCGGCCTTCGCCCAGACACCGGCGCCGGATTTTGTCGATATCAGTTCTGACCGTCAGGAGATTCTCGACCAGGATGACCGTGCCCTGTTCGTCGGCAATGTGAATGCCATTCGCGGCGATACGCGGCTGCGTGCGGACGAGGCCGAAGCCATCATCGCGCGCAGTCCCGAGACCGGACAGCGCCGGATCGAGCGGATCGTGGCGCGCGGCGAGGTCTTCTATGTCACGCCGCTGGAGACCGCGCGGGGCGATCACGGCATCTATGACCTCAATGAGGAAATCATCATCCTGTCCGGGTCGGTCGTGCTCACCCAGGGCTGCAATGTGTCCACCGGGCAGGAGCTGGTGATCAATCTGCGCACTGGAATCTCGCGTCTCACCGGCGGCAGCGGGCGGGTGCGCTCGCTCTTCTTCTCCGAGGCGAGTGAGGAGGCCGCTGCGCAGCGCGAGGAATGTCCTTCCCCGCCAGTGCCGGGGCGCCTGCCTGCGCGCTATCAGGCCGATTTCCTGTCCAGCCAGCCGCGTGCGGCGGACCCCGCCGCTGATGGCGAGGCAGACGATGCCAGTGAGGGCGCAGGCGAATAGGCTTTGCGTCAAGGCTGCACAGGCACAGACCTGTCCTGACGGCTTGCCAGCCGGGTGCGGCACCCGGCATGGATAGCCGATGAGATCATTTCACCAAATGTTAGTCCGGTGCCGGTAACCATGATGGAAAGGGCAGGGGCGATGACAGACGTGACGACGCCAGACAGCGCCGTGAAAGGCTTGCAGGTCGAAGGAATCGGCAAGTCGTTCGGGCGCCGGACCGTCGTGAAGTCTGTCTCGCTCACGCTCCATCGCGGGGAGGTGGTGGGTCTGCTCGGACCGAACGGGGCGGGCAAGACCACCTGCTTCTACATGATAACCGGCCTCATTCCGGCCGATCACGGGCGCATCATGCTGGACGGCGAGGACATCACCGATTTTCCCATGTTCCAGCGTGCCCGGCTGGGCATTGGCTATCTGCCGCAGGAAGCCTCGATTTTCCGGGGCATGACCGTTGCGGAGAACGTGACGGCCACCGCCGAGATTGCCGAGAAGGACAAGAGCGCGCGCAAGCAGCTCGTCGACGAACTGCTCGAAGAACTGGGCGTGGACCATCTGCGCGACAGCCCGGCCATGGCACTGTCTGGTGGTGAGCGTCGCCGGGTCGAGATCGCGCGCGCGCTGGCCACCCGGCCCGGCTTCATCCTGCTCGATGAGCCGTTTGCCGGTATCGACCCGCTGGCGATTGCCGATATCCGCGACCTGATCCTGTATCTGAAACAGCGCGGTATCGGCATTCTGATCACCGATCACAATGTGCGCGAGACGCTGCAGATTACGGACCGGGCCGCCATCATCCATGATGGCGAGGTGTTGTTTGAAGGCGCGCCCGACGCCGTACTGCGCGACCCGTCCGTCCGGCGGGTCTATCTCGGCGACAGTTTCCAGTAGGGCGGGCGGATATGGCGAAACTCGGACAGAGGCTGGAGGCGCGGCAGGGGCAGGGGCTCGTAATGACCCCCCAGCTCCAGCAGGCGATCAAGCTGTTGCAGCTCAACAATATGGAGCTCACCGAGTTCGTCGAGGAAGAGCTGGAGCGCAATCCGCTGCTGGAGCGTGATGAGCGCCCGGAGGCGGGCTCTGATGACGGTCCGCAGGAAGCTGCCAGCACGCGCAGCGATGACGAGTTGAGCTTCGATGCGCCCTCGGCAGCGGCCGAGGAGGCGCTCGATACGGACCGCGAGGCGCTTTATGCCGACAGCGCGCCGGACATGGCAGGCGCCCATGATACGGGCGGCGCGGTGGACTGGTCGCGTGCGGGCAAGGGCGGCTCGTTCGATGGCGAGGAGTTCGACGCCGCTGCACACGCGACGCGCGACAAGACGCTGCGCGAGCATCTGCACGACCAGCTGGGTGATCTCGCGCTTACCGCATCTGACCGCCTGATTGCCGCCCATCTCATCGATCTGGCCGATGATGATGGCTATATGCGCGCCGATCTCGATGAAACGGCCGAGCGTCTGGGCGTCACCCGCTCGGAAGTTGAGGCCCTGCTGGACCGGTTACAGGGTTTTGAGCCCGCCGGCGTGATGGCGCGCAATCTACAAGAGTGTCTTGCGTTGCAGCTGAAGGAGCGTAACCGGCTCGATCCGGCCATGGCCGCTTTGGTGGATAATCTGCCGCTGCTGGCCAAGCATGATTATGCCGGGCTGAAAGCGGCCTGCGAGGTCGATGGTGACGATCTGGAAGACATGATCGCCGAGCTGCGCCGCCTGACCCCGAAGCCCGGCCTGGCCTTCGGGTCTGATACCACGCGAGCCGTTGAACCGGATGTGTTCGTGCGCGAGCGGCCAGATGGCAGCTGGGCGGTGGAACTCAATACCGACACCCTGCCGCGCGTGCTGGTCAATAACCGCTATGCCGCACAGATCGCGGGCAGTGCCCGCTCAGCAGAGGAAAAGGTGTTCATTACCGAGTGCGCGCAGAACGCTTCCTGGCTGGTCAAAAGCCTCGATCAGCGCGCGCGCACCATTCTCAAAGTCTCCAGCGAGATCGTCCGCCAGCAGGATGCCTTCTTCGCCAAGGGCGTGGCCTGGCTGCGCCCGCTGAACCTGAAGACGGTGGCTGACGCCGTGGGGATGCACGAATCCACCGTCAGCCGGGTCACCTCGAACAAGTATGCGGCCACCCCGCGTGGCCTGTTCGAGCTGAAATACTTCTTCACCTCCTCCATCGCGTCTGCCGATGGCGGAGAAGCCTATTCGGCCGAGGCCGTAAGATACCGCATCAAGGCGATGATCCAGTCCGAAACGGTGGACGAGATCATGAGCGATGATGCCATTGTGGACCGCCTGCTTGCCGATGGCATCGAGATCGCCCGGCGCACGGTGGCGAAGTACCGCGAGGCAATGAATATCCCCTCCTCGGTACAGCGCCGCCGGATGATGAAGCGCTAACGCGCTAGCGAGAACACCCCGCAACAAGGTGTGCCGCTTCGGCTGCGATGCGCTCCAGCGCCTCGGGCGCCATGGCGTGCGGCGCGGTCGCGTACTCATTGGGAAGGCCTGTCTCGCTCGTCTGGAAGAGGTGATTGGTGCCCTCAAGCGTGACGACACGTGTAGGCAGGCCATCGCGCGCCGCTTCGACGCGCCCTGCATTGGCCTCTGCCAGCACCTGCAGGTCGTTGGCGGCGAAAATCGCCGTCACCGGACCGGCAAAGCCTGCCAGCGGTTCTGCCGGGTCCAGAAAGGCAGCCGCCTGCACATAGGGCTGGCCCCAGATCTGGGCCTGCTGCGCGGCGACGTTTGCTGGCAAGCCCTGACCCACAAACGCCGCTTCCACGGCCTGAACGGTTTCGCCGGGCGCAGCACTGCGCAGCGCTTCGAGCATGGCCAGCTGGCGCGCACGCGTCGCCTCAACCACATCATCGCCCGCCCCCATGGCGCGGTTGATGACCTCGCCCTGCTCCAGCAGCGTTTCTTCCAGCGTCCCGGCCTGGCCGGCCAGCATCAGGATGAAATCCGGTTGGCTGTCAGCAGGCGTGAGAAAGGCGATGATCCCGCCCTCGGAATGGCCGGAAATGCCGACGCACTGCCCGTCAATACCGTCCTGCGCGCGCAGGAAGGCAAGGGCTGCCCCCGCATCTGCGCCCAGTTCCCGCGGGCCACTGGCAGGGGTCGCGTCAGAGCCGCCCATGCCCCGGTCATCAAGGCGCAGGCTGGCAATCCCGGCCTGCGCATAGGCCTCGGCCAGCACGGCAAACACGCGGTGACGGCCAATCGTCATGTCCCGGTCCTGACTGCCGGACCCGTTCAGCATCAGCACGGCTGGGTGCGGGCCATCGCCCTCCGGCAGGCGCAGCGTGCCGGCAAGGCGCACCCCGGCCTCCACGATCACTTCGCGCTCCCCCGGCGCCAGCTCTGGGCCCGCCGCTTCAACAGAGCCACGTGCCATGACCAGCGGAAATTCTGCGCCGCCCTGATGGAAGGTGCCAACCAGCGCGCCGTCTTCAAGTACGGCCGCATAGCGCGCGCCCATGGCGCTCATGATCACTTCAATGCCGTCGCCATCGAAATTGAGCTGGGAAGCCGGGATCTGCGCCCCGCCCTGATCAACTGACACCATCACGCCCGTATAGCCATCGGCGCTTTCCTCAATGCGCAGCTCAAGGCGCAGCTGGGCTGCTCCCACATCCAGCTCCCCGTTCCACGCGCCGGCAAAACGTTCATCGCGCGCCTGCGCTGTGGCCGTGACGGCGATGACGGCCAGAGCGGCCAGAATTGTCCGTATCATGCTTGTGTCTCCCGCAAGTTTGTCCCATGCCGGTTCAAGCACGGCCCGGTGTGCGCGAACCTTACTGCAAGGTGACTTTTCGCTCATGTGAGTTGCCACTATGGTGCGCCGCCGCAAAGCCTGCCTCGGAAAGGATACCGCTCATGGCCGTTATCGCGAAGAAGTCCGTCAAGAAAATCGTGCTGGCCTATTCGGGCGGGCTGGACACCTCGGTGATCCTGAAATGGCTGCAGGATCATTACGACGCGGAAGTGGTCACCTTTACCGCCGATCTGGGGCAGGGCGAGGAGCTGGAACCGGCACGCCGCAAAGCCGAGAAAGCGGGCGTGAAGGAGATCTATATCGACGATCTGCGCGAGGAGTTCGTGCGCGATTACTGCTATCCCATGGTGCGCGCCAATGCCGTCTATGAGGGCCAGTACCTGCTCGGAACCTCCATTGCGCGCCCCCTCATCGCCAAGCGCCTTGTCGAGATCGCCCATGAGACCGGCGCCGATGCCGTGGCGCATGGTGCAACCGGCAAGGGCAATGATCAGGTGCGCTTCGAGCTGGGCGTGGCCGCGCTCGATCCGGATCTCACCTGCATCGCGCCCTGGCGCGAATGGGACCTCAACTCGCGCACCAGGCTGATCGCCTATGCCGAGGCCAATGGCATTGAGGTGGCGATGGACAAGCGCGGTGAGGCGCCCTTCTCGGTCGATGCCAATCTCTGGCACACCTCCTCTGAGGGCAAGATCCTCGAAGACCCGGCCGAGGAAGCCTCCGACATCGTCTATCAGCGCACCAATGCCCCAGAAGAAGCGCCCGATACGCCCGAATACATCACCATCGGGTTTGAGCGCGGCGATGCGGTCTCGATCAACGGTAAGCCCCTCTCACCGGCCACCGTGCTGACGAAGCTCAACGAATATGGCCGGACCCACGGCATTGGCAGGCTGGATCTGGTCGAAAACCGCTTTGTCGGCATGAAGTCGCGCGGGATTTACGAGACGCCGGGCGGCACCATATTGATGATGGCCCACCGCGGTATCGAGCAGATCACGCTGGACCGCGGCGCGATGCATCTCAAAGACGAGCTGATGCCGCGCTATGCCAAGCTCCTTTATGAGGGCTTCTGGTTCTCTCCTGAGCGCGAGATGCTGCAGGCGGCCATCGACCATTCCCAGCGACATGTGTCCGGTGAGGTGCGCCTCAAACTCTATAAAGGCAGCGTGACCGTGGTGGGCCGGTCCTCGCCCGCCACGCTCTACTCGCTGGCCCACGTCACCTTCGAGGAAGACATGGTCTACGACCAGAAAGACGCCGAAGGCTTTATCCGCCTCAACGCCCTGCGCTTGAAGTTGATGGCCCGGCGCAAGCGCGTGCTGGGCGAAAATGACTAGAGCAGCCATTGCGGCTTGCCATCCGGGACGGTGACGGCAAACCTCCCGTCCCATGATGATGCTGACTATTCTTCTAAGCGTGATGCTCGCGGCTGATGACAGAGCGCCCGTGCCTGAGGCGCGGATCGGTCATGCCGAGCGCTATATGTCAACGCCGCTGCCGGACGCGCTGATCAACGGGCTCGCCGTCGATATCGATGCGGAGCGGCTGTATCTGGGCGGTATGGCGGACCACAGCCTGTACGCGGTGAGTCTTGAAAACCCGGGCGCGCCGGAGCGCCTTGCGGGGCCGGAGGACGGGCTGGGGCCGGTTTATGGTCTCGCGATAGACGGCCGTGCGCGCATTCTCTATGCCGCCACAGGCGGTGCCGATGATGGCGCCGAGCCTGCCCTTGCCGCCTATGATCTGTTCACCGGCGAGATATCTCATCTCCACACCATGGAAGGGGCCGGACGCTTTTCCGATGTGGTGGCCCAGGACGGCGTGGTCTATGCGAGTGACGCTGAAGCGGGCCGCGTCTATCTGCTCTCCAGTCCGCGTGGCGTGCTGGAAATCTATGCCGAAGACGAGCGGTTTGGCGCCCTGCAAGGGCTGGCCCTGACGCGCGGCGCGCTTTTCGCTGCCGATCCGGAGAACGGAATATGGCGCATCGATGCAGTGAGCCGTGAGGCGGAACTGGTCGAGGCGCTGGAAGGCGATCTCACCGGCTTTTCCAGCCTTGCCACCGACAGCTATGGCGAGCTCTACGCGGTGCGCAGCAACGCGGGCACCCATGGCCTCTATCACATTGCGCTGCAGGGCTTTGGCCAGGATGCGCGGGTATCGCCGCTTCTCACCGGGCACCCGGATTTTGACGATCCGGCGGGCCTTCGAATCTCCGATGGCCGCTTTTTCATTCTGGCCAACGCGCAATGGCCCGCCTTTGCTGACGGCGCTTCTGCGTCCCGCCGCAATCCGGTTGTGCTCTACATGCCTGTCCCTTGAGCTGCGCCGCAGCCGGGTTAACGCGCGTTTACCAGACGGGAAGACTCTGCGCTGCACACTGGCGCGGTAATGGCCCGATCGCGCAACGCTCCTTCGGCTCAAGCCCCTGTGCCCGCCCGTCCCGGACTGGCGGCGAGCGTGCGTGCGCGCTTAACCGGGTTTGCGATGACGGCGCTGGGCGCTTTCCTGCTGACGGCCATCTTCACCCATCACCCGCTCGACCCAAGCCTCAATGCCGCGTCATCGCGCGAGGTATCCAACCTCGCCGGACATAATGGCGCGATTGCCGCAGACCTGCTCTTGCAGACGCTCGGTTGGGCCGGCGCCGTTCTGGCGCTGATTCTCGCTGGCTGGGGGGTGATCCTGCTGGTGCAGGGGCCGCGCAGGCGCCCCGGTGCCATCGTGCTGTTCCGCGTCATCTGCGGCGGGTTTGCGATCACCGGCTTTGCGATGGCAGTCTCGGCCCTGCCCATTCCGGCCAGCTGGCCCTTTGCTGCCGGGCTGGGCGGATTGCTGGGCGATGCCCTGCTGGCCAATTTCTCCGGTCTTGCCGCCAGCGCGGAGATTGCCGGGGCCTCGGCCATCGTCGCCGCGCTCGGCCTTGTCATGGCGATTCTCGGCACCTTCTTCTGCTTTGGCCTGAATACGCGCGATCTCGCCGCGGCCAGCGACACGGCCCTGCTGGTCTGGGCGACACTGCGGGTCTGGGCCGACCGGCTGATGGGCCAGATACCCACGCCCTGGCGTGACGAGGATGCCCGCCCCATCGCCATCACGCCGGATGGTGAAGACCGGCCCGTGCCCTCCATCCTCAAGGGCCGCGCGCCCGCAGGCAGTGTCAGCACGGCGAAACGCGAACCGCTGGCTGCCCGTACGGCGCCGGATGTGAAAATCGCGCCCAAGGGCAAGCCCAGACAGTCTGACCGCGAGGCGCGCGAGGCCCAGCCCGCTCTGCCCTTCAATTCGGGCTCCAGCTTCGAGATGCCGCGCCTTGATCTTCTGGCAAAGGCGACGCCGCGCAAGGACACGGTGGACGCCGAAGGGCTACGCCAGAACGCTGAGCTTCTGGCCTCCGTGCTGGGGGATTTCGGGGTCAAGGGCGAGATCGTGGAGGTGCGTCCCGGCCCGGTTGTGACGCTCTACGAGCTGGAACCGGCACCCGGCGTCAAGACCAGCCGGGTGATCAATCTGGCCGATGACATCGCGCGCTCCATGGCCGCGGTGGCCTGCCGCGTGTCGGTGGTGCCGGGGCGCAATGCCATCGGTATCGAGCTGCCCAACACTACCCGTGAGACGGTTTTCCTGCGCACGCTGCTCTCCTCGTCCGGTTTCGAGAAATCACGCGCGGAGCTGCCTCTGGCCATTGGCGAGACGATTGGCGGGGAGCCGTTCGCCGCCGATCTGGCACGCATGCCGCACCTCTTGATCGCGGGCACGACGGGCTCGGGCAAATCGGTCGGCATCAATGCCATGATCCTGTCCTTGCTCTACCGGCTGCCGCCGGAAGAGTGCCGCATGATCATGATCGACCCGAAAATGCTGGAGCTGTCGGTCTATGACGGTATCCCTCACCTGCTCTCGCCGGTTGTGACCGACCCGAAGAAGGCCGTCGCCGCGCTCAAATGGACCGTGCGCGAGATGGAAAGCCGGTATCTGCGCATGTCCAAGGTGGGCGTGCGCAATATGGCCGGCTTCAACGAGAAGGCGGCTGAAGCGCGCGAAGCGGGCGAAATGCTCTCGCGCACCGTGCAGACAGGTTTTGACCGGGAGAGCGGCGAGCCGGTCTACGAGACCGAGACGATCGAGCCTGATCACATGCCCTATATCGTCGTGGTGATCGACGAGATGGCCGATCTGATGATGGTGGCGGGCAAGGAGATTGAGGGCGCGGTGCAGCGTCTGGCGCAGATGGCGCGCGCGGCCGGCATCCACGTCATCATGGCCACGCAGCGCCCGTCGGTGGATGTCATTACCGGCACGATCAAGGCCAATTTCCCCACCCGTATCAGCTATCAGGTCACCTCCAAGATCGACAGCCGCACCATTCTGGGTGAGCAGGGCGCCGAACAGCTGCTCGGACAGGGCGATCTCCTTCTGATGGCCGGAGGCGGGCGCATACGCCGCCTGCACGCGCCGTTCGTCTCCGACCGCGAGGTGGAGACGGTGGCAAGCTTCCTGAAAAAACAGCGGGCGCCGGAATATCTCGACGCGGTCACTGAAGACCTTGATGACGAGGACGGCATTCCCGGTCTTGATGGCGGGGAGGGGGGCTCGGGCGATGATCTTTTTGATCAGGCCGTGGCCGTGGTCGCGCGCGACCGCAAGGCGTCGACGAGCTATATCCAGCGCCGCCTGCAGATCGGGTATAACCGCGCTGCCTCGCTCATCGAGCGCATGGAAGATGAGGGCATGATCGGACCGGCCGACCATGCCGGAAAGCGCGAGATTTTCCTGCCAGAGAGAGAGCGGGTTTAGCGCTCGCCCTTGCCCTCGCGGCCCCGTGCCGCTAGCTCCCCTGCCATGACAACACCGGTAAAGCCCCGCCCCCGCAAGAAGCCGCTTCCCCGTGCCATTCCGCGTGCAGAGGCGGCGGCGATCTTCGAAAAGCTCTCCGCAATCATGCCCGAGCCGAAGACGGAGCTGGAATATACCAACCCGTTCACGCTGGTAGTGGCGGTGGCCCTGTCCGCGCAGGCGACCGATGTGGGGGTGAACAAGGCGACGCGGCGCCTGTTTGCCGAGGCTGATACGCCGGAGAAGATGCTGGCGCTGGGCGAGGATGCCGTACGCGAGCACATCAAGACGATCGGGCTTTTCCGTAACAAGGCGAAGAATGTCATCGCGCTCTCGCGCATGATCATCGAGGAGTTTGGCGGCGAGGTGCCGCAGACCCGCGACGAGCTGATCCGCCTGCCGGGCGTCGGCCGCAAGACGGCCAATGTCGTGCTGAACGAGGCCTTCGGCCAGCACACGATTGCGGTCGACACGCATATATTCCGCGTCTCCAACCGTACGAAACTTGCCCCCGGCAAGACGCCGGACGAGGTGGAGGCGGGGCTGGAGCGTATCACGCCTCCCGAATACCTGAAGGGCGCACACCACTGGCTCATCCTGCACGGGCGCTATGTGTGCAAGGCGCGCAAGCCTGAATGCTGGCGCTGCGCGATTGCCGATCTGTGCCGCTTCAAACCCAAGACCCCTCTTCCCGGCACGCAGAAAGCTCAGTAACGCATTGCCGGGTTAACGGTAATTTCGCATCGCCATGCCCATATGGGGCGCGACAGGGGCGGCTTCGGGCCGGGCAGGACGGGTGCAGAGCGCAGTGGCGGGAAGCTTGGAAAAGATCAGGCCGGTCATCTTGTGCGGCGGAGGCGGTACGCGGCTCTGGCCGCTGTCCAATGCGGTGACGCCCAAACAGTTCCTGCACCTGACGGGGCCACGTTCCATGCTGGCCGAGACACTGGCGCGGGTGAGTGATCCGGCGATGTTCGCGCCGCCGCTGGCTGTCGGTGCGGTGCGCCAGGAAGCCAATCTGCGCGCTGCCCTGCCCGGCGTGGAACTGCTGCTGGAGCCGGTCGGACGCAATTCGGCGCCCGCCATTGCTGCCGCCGCGCTGGCCAGCGCGCCAGACGCGCTGCTGCTGGTCCTGCCGTCTGATCATCATATCGGCGATGTACCGGCGTTTCACCGCGCGCTTCTGGCAGGCCGTGAGGCAGCGCTGGCGGGCGATATCGTTACCTTCGGGATCACGCCTGACCATCCAGCGACCGGCTATGGCTATATCCGCGCCGGATCGGGCGAAGGCGCCGTCCTGGAGGCGGAAGGGTTTGTCGAAAAGCCTGATCTGGAGACCGCCAGAGGCTATCTCGCAGCGGGCGGATATTACTGGAATGCCGGGATATTCCTTTTCCGCGCCGACACGATGCTGGCCGCATTGGACGAGCATGCGCCGGACATTCTGGGCGCCGTGCGTGCCGCCCTTCGCCCTGATGGCCATCTCGACCCGGACGGGTTTGCGGCCTGCCGCGCCCAGTCCATCGATTATGCGGTAATGGAGAAGGCCGGGAATGTGAGGCTTGTGCCGGTCTCCATGGGCTGGAGCGATGTGGGCGATTATCGCGCCCTGCATGAGCTGGGCGCGCGCGCAGACGGCAACCGCATCGATGGCCCGGTGATCGCGGAGAACGTCTCCTACAGCCTTGTCCGCAGTGAAGGCCCGGTGATCGGCGTGCGCGGCGTATCGGGGCTGGCGGTGGTCGCGACAGCCTCCAGCGTGCTCGTCACGCCTCTCGCAGAGGCGGGCAATATCCGCGCGCTGGCCGAAGGCGCTCCGGAGGCAGGACGGCTGCGGCTTCAGGCCGCCTCGCGCGCCCGGGTCGGGGACTGGCTGGCCGGTCACGTGCTGCGGGGCTGGGCCAGCCGCGCGTTCGACACGTCCAGCGGCGGTTTCGTGGAGGCACTGGACATGGCCGGTGAGCCGATGCCCGGCCTTGCGCGCCGTGGCCGTGTCGCGCCGCGCCAGCTCTATGCCTTTGCCAATGCCAGACGCCATGGCTGGGATCCTGACGGCGCGGCCAGCGCGGTCATTGAACGCGCGCTGGCCTTTCTTGACGGACCTGCCCGCTCGCCCAAGGGCGGCTGGGCGCACGGATTTGCCCCCAATGGCGCTATCGCCGACACACGCCGTGATCTGTATGACCACGCCTTCATCGCGCTGGCGGGCGCGGAGGCCTGCGGGGCGGGTTTCCCGCAGGGCCGCGCGCTCGCTCAGGAGGCGTTCGAGACGATTGACCACCTGTTTGCCGACCAGACGCATGGCGGCTGGGAAGACCGCGAGACGGCGCCGGACATCAAGCGCGCCAACCCGCACATGCACCTGCTTGAGGCCAGTATCGCCTGGTACGAGGTGTCAGGAGAGGCGGGGGTGCGGGCGCGCATGGAGGAGATCGCGGCCCTGTTCGAGCACTGGATGTTCGACACGCGCACCGGCGCGCTGCTGGAGCGGTTCACGCCTGACTGGAAGCATCCGGCAGACCGCAGGGTGGAGCCGGGCCACTGCCATGAATGGGCCGGGCTGCTCTACCGGGTGGAGCTGCTGACGGGCCGCGACACCGCGAGCTGGCGCCGCCGCCTCGTGCGCTTTGCCGAGGCGCAGGGCGTGAAGGACGGGCTGGCGCTTGACCTGGTGGACCTTGATGGCGGGCCTGCCGTGTCCGGTTACCGGCTCTGGCCACAGCTGGAGCGCCTGCGCGCGCTTCTGGCCAGTGCAGAGATTCCTTCCGATCCCGATGCAATTCTTGCGGATATCGAGCGCCACTATCTGGAGCCTGGCCCGCGCTGGGGCTGGGTGGACGCGCTGGACGCTGCGCAAGAGCCCGCTGTCCGGCAGGTGCCAGCCTCCATGCTCTATCACCTGATGACCGCGTTCGGCCCCTTCCTCGCCGACAGGCAATAGCCGATTTGTCACACACGCCGGTATCGGCGCACCTTGCACCGATGTTTGAGACGGATAGTCAAGCCTGACGCATTCGGGTGAGACGCTCGTCCTACCTGCCCGCCGCCGACTGGCGCTAGATTTTTCATTCAGTCAGGCTGGGTATGCGCTCTGCATGCGTAACAGTCTTCAAGGCCGGTGTCGGGACCGGCCTCCGCTCCGGACGCATGTCCGGACCGGCGGGCGCTCGGTGGGCCGCCAATTATCGGCGCCACCTTGTGTTGAAGAACGAAGGGCCGGGGTCATGCTCCGGCCCTTCATGCGTTCTGCCCGCCATGCGGGGCCGGGAACCCTCCGGCCCGCCGGGCGTTTGCCTTCTGTTCGGCATCGAAGGAGGAGACGTGATGAAATCCGACCGCAAGCTGATCTATGTCGTTGCTGGCGCGCTGCTCATTGTCATGGGCGCGGTAGGCTATGCGGTCTGGCGCGACAGCCAGACCAACACGCTTGAGATCAATATCGGTGACGAGACACTCCGCATCGAGACCGACGGGCGTTAGGATCTGCGCTCACAAAGGGTTGAGGTGCCGCGGCGGGCGGTTGTCCGTATGCGTCCCTGTGCCTAGTGTGTGGCTCTCTAGCCAGGGCAGGGGTGGACAGGCCGCCTGCTGCCGCGATTGCCGGGGCCGGGCCTATGGATGACGGGGCAGTGCCTGCCAGAACCAGCCGCTTTCACCAGAAGCGCGAGCTGATCCTTGATGCAGCCACAGAGCTGATCAATCGCCATGGCGTGCGCGGCATGACGTTCGTGGACGTGGCGGAGACCGTCGGTCTGAACACCACCTCCATCACCTATTATTTCAAACGGCGCGAGCATCTCGCGGCCGCTGTGCTGGAGCGCTCGCTGGAGCGCACCGAAGCGATGATCCGCGAGGCTAGCGCCCAGCCGACGCCGCGCGCCCGCGTCAGGGCGCTTCTCAGCGCCAATTTCGACCTGCAGGCACGGGTGCGCGAGGGGGGCAGTTCGGCGGTTGCCATACTCTCCGACATACGCGCGCTGAGCCCGGATCTGCGTGACAGTCTCAGTCATCGCTATGTGGAGGTGTTCCGTTCACTGCGGGGCTTTTTCGATTCCGGTGACGACGCTTCCGGCCGCGCACACGCCATGGCGGCCGCGCATGTGCTGGTGCAGAACATATTCTGGCTGCCGGCCTGGCTGGGCCAGTACTCGGTCGGCGATTTTCCGCGCGTAGAGTCCCGCCTGATGGAGGTGTTCGAACACGGAATTGCGGCAGTCGGCGCGCGCTGGTCGCCGGAGTTTCTGGAAATCGACGAGGATACGTTACGCACCGGTATTGAAGGCATGCCGGACAATTTCATGCGCGCGGCCACCTTCCTGATCAATGAGCGCGGTTATCGCGGGGCGTCGGTGGAGCAGATTGCCGCCGAGATAAATGTCACCAAGGGCAGCTTCTATCATCATCTCGATGCCAAGGATGATCTGGTGCTGGAATGCTTCCGGCGGTCCTATGGCCGGGTGTCGCTGGTGCAGCGCGCGGCGGCCAATGCCGGCGGCGATCACTGGCAGCAGCTCGCCTCCTCCATCGCCACCCTGCTTGACGTGCAGTTCTTCTCCGATTTCCCGCTATTGCGGACCACCGCGCTGCAGGCACTGCCGAACGAGCTGCGCGATGATGTGCTGGAGCGTTCCAACCGCATGGCGCGCCGCTTTGCCGGCATGATGATTGATGGAATCAGTGAAGGTACGGTACGTGCGGTCGATCCGCTGATTGCCAGCCAGGCCGTGATGGGCGCCATCAACTCCGCCTACGATCTGCGCAAATGGGCCTCCGGCCTCGAACGCGACGCTGCCATAGCCCATTATGGTGGCACGCTGGCGCGGGGTCTGTTCAGGCAGGAATGATGATATTGCAGTTTTCCCCGGCCAGTCTTGCGCGGACAGTCAGCCGCGTGCTGGATAATCGTCTTCCTTTACGCTAGCACTGGAAAAGCCAAATTATTGGGGACCCCTCATATGACCAATTCCTCCTCTTCTTCTGCAAAGCCCGTCAAGCCGGGTGAATCCGATGATCTCGCTTTCTTCATGGGCGAGAAGTGCTCGGTTGAAGGCGCAGTTCTGGAAGTCGACGGCGCAGCGCGCATTGACGGGCAGTTCTCCGGCAAGCTGCGCGCCGTCCACCTGATCGTAGGTGAGAAAGGCCATGTCGCCGGCGACATTTCCAGCGAAACCGCTGATATCATGGGCACTGTTGAAGACACGCTGGTGCTGTCGGGCAAGCTGACCATACGTGAAGCGGGCCGTATTGAAGGCACGATCACCTATGGCTCGCTGGAAGCCCATGAAGGTGCCCAGCTGGTTGGTCAGATCAACACCCAGGTCCGTTCCACGCGCACCGAAGGCACCTCTTCGCTGTCCAATCTGCGTTCGGCCATCTCGCAGTCAGCGCGTGATACGGGCGCGGCGCCCAAACCCGCCGATATCGGGCCGGCTGATGAGGACAGCGACAGCGAATCGTAAGGCACTCCTTACGGACGGCCAGTTCGTTAGCGCGGGGTTCACACCGGTATGGCCTGCACAACGGTCATGTTTGCCAATGCAAAGGGCGGGGCGGGGAAGAGCACATTGGCCTTCCTCGCCTCGATCCATTTTGCCGCCACGCACGATTCGCGCGTGTGCGTGATCGATTTCGACCGCCTGCGCACCACCTACAACGCCATCCGCCGCTTCCAGGCGTCCGGCGTGCAATCCTTTTTCCTCGCCGACGAGCATGGGGAGGGACGCGATATCGAGCCGGAGACGGTTGAACGCGCCCTGGAGCCCCGCCGCGCGTCGAGCGATATTCTCTTTGTCGACACTCCGGCCGGCTTTCCGGCCGCCAACATGGTCCCGGCGATCGCGCCGCAGGCCATTTTCGTGCCCGTCTCGATATCCGATGCCGATATCATGGCCACGGAAATCTATCTTCCGGAACTGGAAGCGGCTGCCGCGCGTATCGTGGAGAATGGCGGGCAGAGGCCGCGCATCTTTCTGGTGCCCAATCAGGTGTTCGGTTCTGATCAGGTATCCCATCTCAGATCGGTATTCCGGGGCCATCAGGTGCGCATCGCGCCGCCGCTGACTTTCTCCCGCACGCTACGTGAGGTATTTCACTTTGAGCCGGGAGATACGAACATTGCTCAGGTCTTCCTCGAGGACGATGGATTTTTCCGATGGATGACCGCCGAGATATTCGCCCTGCGCCAGCTGCAATCCCTGCGCCGCTGACCGGTCTGCGCGCCCTGCTGATCGCGCTTGGCGGGCTTCTGGCCCTGTCGGCGTGTGCTCCTACCGTGACAATTGCCGGTTTTGCGGACCTGCCGCCGGGCGTCGAGCTGGAAGACATACTGGTCGTAACCAGCCGCAAGCCCGTCGATAACGGTGCCCTGTTCGGGCGTGAGCGCGGCAGTGGGCTCGTTTACGGCAGTTTCGGCGTGTCCGTGCCACCCGACCGCGAGCCGGGCCGGATCAGCTGGCCGCGCGGCACACCCGATCCCATGCGCCACTTCACCTTCGCTTCCGCTGATACGTGTGCGGATGAAGCCGAGTTCGTGAATCGGCTTAACCGCCGCCTGTCCCAGCTCGATGAAGATGAGCGGATCATCGTGATCTTCGTGCACGGCTATAATGAGACGTTCGGCAGCGCCCTGTTCCGTTTCGCGCAGATGATGCACGATTTCCGCATACCCGGCGTGCCGGTCCACTTTTCCTGGGCCAGCGCCGGTGACCCGCGCTACTACGCCTATGATCTGGACAGCGTATTCATCGCGCGCGACGGCTTTTCGGACCTGCTGGAACTGGCCGCCGGCGCGCAGGCCGACCGTATCATGATCATCGCCCATTCCATGGGATCCATGCTCACCATGGAGACGCTGCGCGAACTGGCGGTGTCGGAAGAAGATCACGTGCTGTCCATGATCGGGCCGGTCGCGCTCATGTCGCCTGATGTGAGCATTGACGTGTTCCGCAGCCAGCTCGGCTCTTTGCGCGATTCCGGTATCGATTTCGTGGTCTTCACCTCGGCGCGCGACCGGGCGTTGCGGGCCTCGGCCCTCCTGCGCGGCCAGACCGACAGGCTGGGGTCCCTGCGGTCGATCGAGGAGGTGTCCGATCTGCGCCTGACCGTCATTGACGTTTCCGGTTTTGCTACGTCCGATCCGCTGCGCCATTCGACGCTCGCCATGTCGCCGGCCCTGATCGCCCTGTTTGGCGGCACGCGTGATTTCGGCCTGGTTGAGACACCGGGCACGGACGGGATTCGCGGTCCGCTGAGTTTCACGATCAATTTCGTGCGGCAGGCGACCGAGATCGTGCTGACCCCCGCAGCTGCCGCCGCCGATGCGATTGAAGGCGGACCGGGACGGCGCGCGCGGCAATAGGACTCAGCCGCCGGGCATCTCATAGAAGGTCGGCGATCCCGGCCCGACCGGCATGCCCAGCGCGAAGGTCCACAGGAAGAAGAGCGCTATCCAGCTCAACAGGAAGAAGATCGCATAGGGCAGCATCATTGCGATGACGGTGCCGATCCCCAGCTTTTTGTCATAGCGGGTCATCCAGGCGAGGATCAGGCCGAAATAGCTCATCATCGGCGTGATGATATTGGTCGATGAATCCCCGATCCGGTAGGCGGCCTGGATCACTTCCGGCGAATAACCTACCAGCATCAGCATGGGCACGAAGATGGGCGCGGTGACGGCCCATTGCGCGCTGGCCGAGCCCAGCATCAGGTTCACAAAGCAGCACATCAGGATGAAGCCGATGAAGATGGCCGGCCCGGTCAGGCCGGTATCCTGCAGGAACTGTGCGCCGGTCACCGCCGTGATCGCGCCGAGATTGGACCAGCCGAAGAAGGCAACGAACTGCGCGGCAAAGAAGACCAGCACGATATAGAGGCCGAGCGTGGAAATGGCCGAGGCCATGCCGTCGATCACATCCCGGTCATTCTTCATCGTCCCGGCGGCGCGGCCATAGGCAAAGCCGACAATCAGGAAGAAGAGGAATATCCAGGTCACAAAGCCGGTGAAGAAGGGGGCCTGCTGGAAGATGGAGCCGGTATCGGGATTACGCAGGGCACCCCAGCCGGGCAGCCAGTCGGCAAAATCGATCTGTGGCGCCAGCGTCCACGCCATGGCGGCAAAGACAGCCAGCGAGGCCAGACCCGCCCACAGAAGACCCTTCTTCTCCGGCGCGGAGACCGGCTGCATCATATTGGCGTCAAAAACGGACGGATCGGCCCGGCTGGCATCGTATTTCCCCAGCTTGGGCTCCACGATGAAGATGGTGACGAGCGAGCCGATCGCGGTGATCATGAAGGTGGAGATCACCATGAAATACCAGTTGGCCGGGGCGGAGACGACATAGCCCGGATCGATCAGCTGGGCGGCTTCTGTGGTGATGCCCGCCAGTAGCGGGTCGATCGTGCCGATCAGCAGGTTCGCACTATACCCGCCAGACGTGCCAGCGAAGGCCGCGGCCATGCCCGCCAGGGGATGCCGGCCGAGCGCGTAGAAGACCGCGCCAGCGAGCGGCACCAGCACCACATAGCCCATTTCCGATGCGGTGTTGGACAGCACGCCGGCGAAGACCACGGCGACCGTCACGGTATGCTTGTTGGCACCCAGCACGATGGAGCGCACGGCAGCGGAGAGCAGGCCTGACTTCTCCGCTACGCCGACACCCAGCATCGCGACGAGCACCACGCCGAGCGGCGCAAAGCTGGTGAAATTGGTGGTGAGGCTGGTGAAGATGCGCCGGAACCCGTCCTCATTCATCAGGCTGACCGCGCGGATCATGCCGTCCGCCGCGCGCCCTGCCGCGCCTTCCGGGCGCGGGTCTTCCACCGCCACCTGCATAAGCCCGCCAAACAGGCCGGAGGCGAGGATCATCAGGCCGGCCAGTATCGCAAACAGGGTGACGGGATGGGGCAGGAGATTGCCAAGCCATTCCACACCATCAAGGAAGCGGGTCATGGGGCCGCGCTTGTGCGGCATGTCCGGCGAAGTCGTGTTGGTCACGGCTGAGGGCTCATTCGTTGTGGGAGATGGCCTTACCATGCCCGGCAGGGCTGGCCGGGTCCAGCCCTCAGCTTCGGTTAGCTACGCCAGCGCAGGGTGGCGGGCTTGACCGGGTTGGTGAAGGCGGTGTGCGTTTCGCCTGCCTCCTTCCACGCATCCTTCAGGCGGAAATACCATTTTGCCTGCACATCGCTGTCATTGATGAGCATCAGGCGGGGATCAAATTTCAGCCCCTCCTTCTGGATGTTCACCATGTCGCCATCCTGTTTCAGGAAGGAGCGCACGAAGGGCCGCAGGAAGGGCTTGAGCGCGCCGAGCACGGGCAGCGTCCAGTAAAAGCTCTGCGTCACCTCGGTGGAGGTTTCGGTGAGCGGGGTGACGCTGGTCAGTCCCACGACTGACCCGCGCGATCCGGCGGTGATGTGCTCCACGCGCACGCCGGGCAGGCGGAAGCTGATTTCCGTCGTCAGGCCGCCGCCGAGTATCTTGTAGAACCGCGAGTTCTTCGAGGGGACATGCGGGAGCATGGTGAAGCCCATCTCGCTCGGTCCGAACGCCTTTTCCTTTGCGTGCATCGATTTTTCCGAGCGCCAGAAGACCGAGCGGTGCACGTATGGCCCATGCGCCGGATCCATCAGGCCGATCACGGCATGATCGACATGGCAGTCGAAGATCATCCGCTCGATGAGGGCGGGCTGGCGGTTCTCGACCGCAGGCATGACGGGCGGTTCGTGATCGGGCTCGGGCGTGTCATCAAGGACAGGACCGTCAGAGACGGGCGGCATCCAGATCCAGATATTGCCCTGCTGTTCGCGCACCGGGTAGCGGCGCACGCGTATCCTGCCGACATCCATCTGCTGGCCTTCGACCAGCGACGGAATGGCCTTGCACGCCCCGTCCGGACCAAAGCGCCAGCCATGATAGGGGCACTCGATCTGCGGCTCGGCAAGCGTGCTGCCGTCCACCGTGCTGCCCTTGGCGCACAGCCGGCCCGAGGAGAGCGGCACGCCCCGGTGCGGGCACAGATCGCGCAGGGCAAACACCTCGCCCTCTTTTGACCGTGCAAAGACCACCGGTTCGCCCAGCAGCACCTTGTGCAGCATCTGCCCTGGTTTCAGCTCGGAGGCGGGCAGGGCGTAATACCAGATATTGCGCAGGAACATGGGACCGGCGGGCTCCGAACCGTTCAACTCGTGTCCGGTTATCGGGCGCTGACCGGCGCTTATCAAGCCTTGGGGACCAGACCGCGTCCAAATAGCTGCACCAGATCGCCGAAGAAGGCATCCATATGGAGCGGGCGGGCGTCCGATCCCCGCAGCAGGCGCTGGTGCAGGGTGGCAAACAGCATGGTGGAGTAAAGCGCCAGCGCGCCGTGGCGTATGCGCTCGGGATTTTGGCCATCTGGGTCAATGCCGGGCGCGAGACGCGCCTCGATGGCACGCAAGGAAGGTTCCACCACGATGTCGAGATAGGCCCGGCCCACAACCGGATCGTGGATGGATTCCACCAGTGCGAAGGCATGCGCCTGTACGAAGAGCGAGTTGTCAAACCCTTCCAGCGACAGGTCCAGATACCCCTTTACCGACGCCTCAAGATCCGCGTCCGGCTCTGCCGAGCGGGCGAGCCAGGCGCCCGCCTGGCGCGCGAAATGGTGCAATATCGCGATTACCACGCCCTGCCGGTCGCCGAAGAAATGGCGCAGGGTCGGTTCGGAAACGCCGGCGCGGATCGCGAACTGGCGTAGGGAGACCGGCCCGGACCGGTCCGCGACGGCAGCCACTGACAGAAGGTCGAGCAATTCTCTCTGCCGGTCGGAATGCAGGGCAGGCGCAGCGGTCATCATGGTCTCCCCGTCGGCCTGGAGGGCGTGCCGTGCCCGATTGTCATTATGGGCCGGCCTGGGCCGTCTTGATGATGAGGTGTCCATTACGACACTTCTCCGCGTGTTGCACCTTGCGTTTGCCGTTGAGGGGGCTGGCGGTTTTTCCCCAAAGACGCTCCGTAAAAAGCCGCAACCTCCCTTGCTCGCCAGCTTTTCTATTGCATATACGATAACGCATAACGCCTTCAACCTTTCATCGAGGGAGAACGAGATGACAAAGACCTTCCTTAAAGCCCCGGTGCGCACCGGGATCGCGGCGTCGGCCCTGGCTCTGGTAATGAGTGCGGGAGCAGCAGCCCAGCAATACGTGTCGGGCTCGGCCGGCTTCAACATGCAGCGCAACAGCTCCAATTCGGGCGTCTTCACCAGCGACTTCACCACCGGCGAAGGTGTGGCGGTTCCGGCCGGTACGGTGCTGCCGTCCGGCACGCCCGTCGGCTGGACCACCGAGTTCGACACGGGCGGCTTCTTCACGCTGGCCTATGGCTGGCGCATGGAGACCGGCCTGCGCTTCGAGGCCGAGCTTGGCTACTCCTCCAGCGACGTTGACACCCACCGCAACGTCACTGCCGGTGGCAACGATATCGGTGGTGCCGACGCCGCGGTGCTTATCACAGGGTCTCCCGCGCTGGGCGTCACGGTGGCCGATCTCGTAGCCGATGGCCGCGGCGTGATCCGCAATACCAGCCTGATGATCAACGGGTTCTATGACTTTGATCTTGGCGGCCCGATTGGCGCCTATGTCGGTGCCGGTATCGGCGCGACCCGGGTGAAGGTCCGCTACAACCCGTCTGACGTGGACATCATCAACGGTAATGACACGGTGTTTGCCTATCAGCTGATGGCGGGCGCGAATTTTGCCGTCTCCGACAATATCCAGCTCTTTGGCGGCTATCGCTATCGCGGCTCGGAATGATCCCGATTTCGGGGTAAATCTCTTCCCGGCCAATCTGGATGTGGAGAACCGCAGCAATATCATCGAGGCGGGCGTGCGCTTCTACTTCTAGGACGCATATAACCACCTGACATGAAAGCGGCGCCTGGGCCTGGCCCAAGCGCCGCTTTTTTATCCGGTATGAAAGGCCGGACCTGCGGCATGCAGGCCCGGCGCAATCAGCCCTGGTTGAGGTCGAACCGGGCGGCGTTCATGACCTTGGTCCAGGCCGATACGAAGTCCTTCACGAACTTCTCCTTGGCGTCGTCCTGGGCATACACCTCGGCATAGGCGCGCAGGATGGAGTTCGAGCCGAACACCAGATCCACACGGGTTGCCGTAAAGCGGGTCTTGCCGGACTTGCGCTCCACGATGTCGTAGAGATTCTTGCCCTTCGGGACCCAGCTATAGGCCATGTCGGTCAGGTTCACGAAGAAGTCGGTCGTCAGAGCGCCTTCCTTGTCGGTGAACACGCCGTGCTTCGTGCCGCCATGATTGGTGCCGATAACACGCATGCCGCCGATCAGGCAGGTCATTTCCGGTGCCGTCAGGCCGAGCAGCTGGGCCCGGTCGAGCAGCATTTCCTCCGGCTGGACCGCATAGTCCTTCTTCAGCCAGTTGCGGAAACCGTCAGCGAGCGGTTCCAGCACGGAGAAGGAGTCCGCATCGGTCTGCTCGGCGCTGGCGTCACCACGGCCCGGGCTGAACGGCACGTCGATCGTGACGCCTGCGGCTTTGGCCGCCTGCTCCACACCGACATTGCCGGCCAGTACGATGACGTCGGCGAGGCTCGCGCCGGCATCTTTCGCAATAGGCTCGAGAATTCCCAGCACTTTGGCAAGACGGGCCGGCTCATTGCCTTCCCAGTCCTTTTGCGGAGCGAGACGGATACGTGCACCATTGGCGCCGCCGCGCAGGTCGGAGCCACGGAAAGTCCGAGCACTGTCCCAGGCGGTGGCGACCATGTCGGAGATCGAAAGCCCGCTGGCGGCGATCTTCGCCTTGACGGCCTTCACATCATACTTCGTCGAACCGGCGGGGATGGGGTCCTGCCAGATCAGGTCTTCGGAGGGCGCTTCCGGGCCGATATAGCGCGCCCGCGGACCCATATCGCGGTGGGTCAGCTTGAACCAGGCGCGGGCGAAGGTCTTGGAGAAGTATTCCGGATCGGCCATGAACTTCTCGCAGATGGCCCGATAGGTGGGATCCATCTTCATCGCCATGTCGGCGTCGGTCATGATCGGCATGCGGCGCACCGACGGATCGGATGCGTCGACCGGCATATCCTCTTCCTTGATGTTGACGGGCTGCCATTGGGAGGCCCCGGCCGGACTCTTCTTCACTTCCCACTCATAGCCGAAGAGAAGCTTGAAATAGCCCATGTCCCACTTGGTGGGCTCGGTCGTCCACGCGCCTTCAAGGCCCGAGGTGATGGCGTTGGCGGCCTTGCCCTTCAGGTTGGGGTTCATCCAGCCAAAGCCCTGGGTCTCCAGGTCTGCGCCTTCAGGCTCGGCGCCCAGCGTGGCGGCATCGCCATTGCCGTGCGCCTTGCCGACCGTGTGGCCGCCACAGGTCAGCGCTGCGGTCTCCTCGTCATCCATCGCCATGCGCGCGAAGGTCTCGCGAACCTGGGCAGCGGTTTTCAGCGGGTCGGGCTTGCCGTTCACGCCTTCCGGATTGACGTAGATGAGGCCCATCTGGACGGCGGCCAGCGGGTTTTCCATGGTGGAGGGGTCGTCGACATTCTCGTACCGGCTTTCGCTTGGCGGGGTCCATTCCTTCTCAGCGCCCCAATACGTGTCCTTTTCGGGGTGCCAGATGTCCTCGCGGCCGAAGGAGAAGCCATAGGTCTTCAGGCCCATGGACTCATAGGCGACATTGCCAGCCAGGATGATGAGGTCGGCCCAGCTCAGCTTGTTGCCGTACTTCTTTTTCACCGGCCAGAGCAGGCGGCGCGCCTTGTCCAGATTGCCATTGTCCGGCCAGGAGTTCAGCGGGGCGAAGCGAATATTGCCGGTGCCGCCGCCACCACGCCCGTCAGCCAGGCGGTAAGTGCCGGCCGCGTGCCAGGCCAGGCGGATCATCAGACCGCCATAATGGCCCCAGTCAGCCGGCCACCAGTCCTGGCTGTCGGTCATCAGGGCGAGGACGTCTTTCTTCACCGCGTCGAAATCGAGCGATTTGACTTCCTTGCGGTAGTCGAAGTCCTCACCGAGCGGATTGGTCTTGGTATCGTGCTGATGCAGGATGTCGAGATTGAGTGTTTTCGGCCACCATTCCGTGACCGAGGTGCCTGACGAAGTCAGTCCGCCATGCATGACGGGGCATTTGCCTGCGCTATTGCCGTCCATTGTCCTCTCCTTTGATTATCGTTCTTGACCCAAACATTATTCTGGAAAGACGCGGTGCTGCGTGCAGCCTTGTGTCCCGGCTCCGGCCCGTCCCGCCGGCCCTTCTGTGAAGAAGAGGCGGCAAGGGGAGGGACGAAGACGTTACCGGGGCTGTTGCGGCCAAGCGTCTTTGACGATGATCACGGTATCAAAGAGGCGCCATAAATAAAAACTGGATAAATTGATTGCAGCTATAGGGCCGCCTTATGGAGCAGGCCGCGCCGGCTTCGCGGGCCTTCCTGCCGCTTGACGGACAGGCTGCAGTGCCGCTAATGGCGCGTTTGATGCGGCGGGGCATTGCCCTGCGCGCAGCGTGTCCGTCCGCCGCGTGACCATCGAGCTGGTCAATGAGCGGGCCTTCTGACAGTGCCGGTGCCCTGATGGCTGTGTTGCCGCTTTCGTCCGCTGATCCGGTCGCTGACCGGCGTGCGGATTTTGCCGAAGGCCTTGCCGCGCGCGGAGATATCTCCGCCGCGATCGACGTCCTGTCAGGTGCGCTTGAACGGGTGCCGGGCTGGGCAGCCGGCTGGTACCGGCTCGGCGAGTATCATGAGCAGGCAGGGCGGATGGCCGAAGCGCGCGAGGCGTGGGGCCGTACGCTGGTGCTGGACCCGTCAGATCCGTTTGGTGCGGGCCTGAAGCTTGAGCTTGGGGCTGGTGGTCCGGGCGCGGAATCCATGCCGCCCGCCTTTGTCGAGCTGCTCTTTGACCAGTATGCGCCGCAGTTCGAATCTTCCTTGCTCGACCGGCTGGAATATCGCGCTCCGGCCATCCTCATGGAGGCGCTGGAGCGCCACGGCTTTGCCGCAGCGGGCCGGGCGCTGGATCTGGGTTGTGGCACAGGGCTGATGGGCGAGGTGCTGCGTCCGCGCTGTGGCTGGCTTGCCGGCTATGACATTTCGTCCGGCATGCTTGCCGCGGCGGCTGCCAAGGATCTCTATGACGTTCTGGAAAAGCGCGACATTGCCCGGATGGAGTTGGGTCCGGAGCGCTTCGAACTGATCATTGCGGCGGACGTGTTTGCCTATATCGGCGCGCTTGAGCAGGTGATCGGCTGGTGTGCGGTATCGCTCTCGCCGGGGGGCTGGCTGGCCTTCACTACGGAAGCGGGCGAGGCGCCGGTGGCGCTGCGCGAAAGCCGGCGGTTTGCCCATTCGCGCGCGTATCTGGAAGGCCTGCTCGCCGAGGCGGGATTTGCCGGTGTGGCGGTGGAGGCGTGTGTGGTGCGCAAGGATCGAGGCGAAGACGTGGCCTCCTGGTGCGTCACGGCCAGCGCGCCACCAGCGCGCCCGCTCACATCGAGCGGAGACGCGCTGGAAGCGATGGCCTGATCCTACTCGCCGGCAGCGTCCTCTTCGGCAGGCCCGGCATAGTGCCAGTTCATGAAGGGCTGGCTGGCAAAGGAGAGCCGCCGGGCATCGCCTGTCCCGTAGAATTCCACCCGGTCGAACGGGCCGCCCTCGCGCAGTCCTGTGACCTGCTCGAACAGGCCGGGGCCGATCTGCTCGAAATAGAGGGTCTGGCCGATGGCGGTGATGGTGATCGCATTGTCTCCCACCGCCTTGACCACGGCGTGCTGCAGCGGGTGCGGCTCGCTGGAATGGTCGCGCCGGTTGACGAGATAGCGTCCGGCAAGCTGTTCGGCTTCGCCCACGCCGTTCCAGCGCGGGGCCGGTTCCTGCGGGAAAAGGCGCCCGGTAATGGCGGCGGACAGCTCGCCCTGTGCCGGACGCCCGGCGGGCGCGGCGACGATGGACAGGAAGATACCTGTACCGGTCTCCGGCGACAGGATCATGTTGGAGCGAAAATCACGCATCGCGCCGGCATGGCCGATCAGGCGCGGGCCTTCCTCGCGATAGACCAGATAGCCGTGTGCCAGGCCCGGAAGGCGCGGCGCATTGGCGATGGTATTGGTTTCCAGCAGGGCGACCGACTGCTCGGAGAGGATGCGCTGGCCGTCCAGCGCGCCGCCATCCAGCATCGCCATCATGAAGCGTGCCATGTCCGGCCCGCTGACCGTCGCCGAGCCTGCGAGCATGACCATGGAATAATAGTCGAAGCTGCGTGATGTGAAGCGGCCATCAGCAAAGTCCGCGCCAAGAGCGATGCGCTCAATCAGCCCCTCGGGCAGCG
Organism: Glycocaulis sp.; assembly: GCA_022565665.1. Classification (GTDB taxonomy): domain Bacteria; phylum Pseudomonadota; class Alphaproteobacteria; order Caulobacterales; family Maricaulaceae; genus Glycocaulis. Next base: position 472,644 of record JAIUMI010000001.1, on the reverse strand, counting down.
GCTCGCGGAAGGTGGAGGAGGTCATGCCCAGCGGCTCGAAAATGTGCCGTTCGGTATAGCTGGCAAAGTCCTCCCCGGTGACCTGTTCCACGATATAGCCTGCGAGCGAGGTGCCCCAGTTGGAATAGGCGGCCTCCGCACCGGGCACCTGCACGCGCTCGGGCAGGTTCTCGCGCGTCCACTGCGCGTGATCGATCAGGTCGGCTTCATCCGTGGTGGTGAAACCGCCCACATCGCTCATGCCGGGCGTATGCCGGAACAGGTCCAGCACAGTGATGGGCTGGCCCTGGAAGGCGGGGATCTCGAAATCGATATGATCGTTCACATCGTCATCAAGCGAGACGCGGCCCTGCTCGATGAGCTGCATCAGCGCGATCCAGGTGAACATTTTCGAGATCGAGCCGGGCCGGTAGAGCGTAGTCTCGCCATCGGCGGGGACACGGTTCTCGAAATCGGCAAAACCATAGGCCCGGTTGAGTACGATCTCGCCCTGATGCACCACGGTGACCACCGCGCTGACCACCTCTCTGGAGGCGATCTGCTGGGCGATCACCCCGTCCACGAAGGCGGGCAGTGTGTCGAGGGCGGCTTCATTGAAAACGGCGGCTGTCTCGGCGGGCTGGGCCATGACCGGCGCCACAGCCGCTGGCGTCAGCATCAGCAGGGCGGCCGAACCGGCCAGAAGCAGTTTGCGCACAGCGTGCATGGGTGTGTCCCCTCGTCGTGTTTTTCAGGTGTATTGTAATGTCGTGGTTATTCTGCGGCTCCACCGAGTACCGCGCCGGCCAGAACCGGTGCCCCGCGCGCCGCCGGGCCAATCGTGTTGACCAGCAGGACGATGGTGGTGGCCTCGTCCGGATAATGGATCAGGGAGGCGTTGAAGCCGTTGATCGATCCGCCATGGCCGATAAAGCGGCGTCCATCGCGCTCTCCGGTCATGATGCCCAGCCCGTAATTCATTCCGGCCAGAGCAGCAGGCGGATTCTCGAGGGCGGAGCTGGCAAGGCTGCCATCTTTGAGCCGGGCCGGTTCCAGCATGAGCGCCAGGCTTGCCGGGCTGACCACCTCGCCATCCAGCAGGGCCTGCATCCAGAGCGCCAGATCGCGCGCCGTGGAGCGCATCGCGCCCGCCCCGGCCGCAACCGACAGGGAGAGGTGAGCGGTATTGGTGAAGCCCGAAGGCGTGTCTTCTGCCGAGTCATAGCCCTGTGCACGGCGCGCGAGAATTTCGGCGGCATCGTCCATGCGGGTATCATTCAGCCCCAGCGGGTTGAAAATCCGCTCGCGCAGGAAGTCGGCCAGCGGCTGGCCGGCAGCATCTTCGGCAATGTAGTCGAGCAGGATGTAGCCGGAATTGGAGTAGCTCCATCCCGTGCCGGGTTCGAAATCGTAAAGCGGATCAGCCGCTGCGATATAGGCCAGCATGCGTTCCCGGTCATGATGCAGCGGTGCGGTATCGGCCATGAAGCCATCGCGCGAGGTGTAGTTGGAAACGCCTGCCGTGTGCTGGAGGAGCTGGCGTATCGTGATGTCCTCTGCGCGGGGGAAGTCAGGGAAATATGTCTCGACCGTGTCGTCCAGCGACAGCCGCCCCTCCTCGGCCAGCAGCAAAATGGCCGCTGCGGTGAACTGCTTGGTGACAGAGCCGATACGGAAAACCGTGTCTTCGCCAACCGGCACGCCGTGTTCGAGATTGGCATAGCCGTATCCGCGCACCAGTACCGGCGCGCCTGCGCGCGCAATCGCTATGGCAAGGCCCGGTGCCTCGCCCTCCTCCAGCAGGGCCGCTGCGAACGCGTCAGCGGCGCTTTGAGCTTGTGCGGCATTGAAGGGTGTGGCGCCGGCGGCAGGCAGGCCAAAGGCCCACACGGCAAGCGGCAGCACGATGAGTGCTAGAAGTCGTTTCATAAGGCGTCTCCCCGTCAGGCCCGTTCCGGGTCTGGCCGGAGGGAACCACCCGGAGCATGAAAAAGCAATCCTGATTGGGTAATAATGTCCTGATCAGGACATTAAACTGCTGTAACGCGACGGGGTTCCAGACTGGTTTACGGCGCCACAAAGGCTTCGGCAGGAAAGCGGCGCGCCGTCGCGCGCAGCACGTCTGCAATGCGGGAGAATGAGGCTGACAGCGGTGAGGACCGCCGCCAGATCAGTGACAGATCGCGGCGCGCTTCGGCCCAGTCCACGCGGCGGACCATGAGGTCGGGGTCGCGCCGCGCCTCACGCGTGGCATAGACGCCCGGCAGTACGGCAAGGCCCGCACCGGTCGTCGCCATGATCCGCAGTGCATCAAGGCTGGTGCCTTCATACTCCGCACTGATCCGGCAACCGGCCGCCTCGGCGATGCTCTCCGCGATATAGGTCAGCCTGTGACCCCGTCCGAGGCTCAGCAGTTCCCGGTCCTTCAGATCGGCCAGCGTGACCGGCGCGCGGGTGCCTGCCAGAGGATCGTCCGGCGCGCTGGAGACCCAGATGGACTCTGAAAATAGCGGCACGCTGTCCATGTCGGGCAGATCACCGCTCGTCGCAATTACCAGGTCAAGCGCTCCAGACTGCAGCGCCTCGCCCAGATCGCCGGACCGTTCCTCGCGCACCAGCAGGCGGAAGTCCTGATACTCCGCGTGAAGCTGCTTGATGGCTTCGGGCAGCAAATAGGGCCCGACCGAGGGCAGCACGCCCAGCCGCACGCGGCCCGACAGCGCGTCCTCGCCCATGCGGGCCATGGCCTTGAGGTCTTCCATCTCGCGCAGGATCAACCGGGCGCGATCGGTGATCACGCGTCCGAGCGGTGTCAGCAGGGCGCCGTGGCGGCCGCGTTCGAGAAGCCGGGTGCCCAGCGCATCCTCCAGCAGGTTTATCTGCTCGCTGAGCGTCGGCTGGCTGACACCGACCTCACTGGCAGCCTGGGCGTAACGGCCGGTATCGGCGATCGCGACGAGGTACTGGAGCTGTCTCAGTGAGGGACGCATTTGATCGGTTTTTCCGAACTAAAATACTTTGTAAATCGATTATACCTATTAAAATGGATATGTCATCACAGGGCCACCAAACGAAAGGAGGTCCACCATGTTCCAGCTTCCCATCAACCCCCGCGCGCCCGTCGCACGGCTTACCGACAGCGAGGCCCGGCTGTTCATCGAACAGAACCAGCCCCCGGCTTCGGTGACCCCGATGAGCGATGTCTGCCGCATGTTGTGGCGCCGCCGGAGAGCCAAGCGGTATGGATGAGGTCTGATGCGCCCGGTTCGAACCAGATGGTTTGGCCGGGCGCTTTGCTTTTGGGGCGTTGCTAGTTGACGCCGCGCCGGAAGATCACCGGATTGGGCGTGCAGGGCTGTCCGTTAACGGTGGAGTTGAATGTGCCGTACTGGATGGTGCTGCCAAAGCCGGTTGAGCGCATGGTGGACGAGAAGCCATAGCCATTATTGGCCCAGGACGGGCACAGGCTGGCCACGGCCCCGTAGCCGGCAAAGGATGATCCCGCCGCAGGTGCGGGCGGGGTGTAATGACCGGAGTGACGCTGGCTGTTGCGCCGGATGGCGGCCCGCTGGCGTTCAAGGCAGGCATGGCTGTATCCGGCAAAGCTGCCATCAGGCCGGTAAACCGAACACAGCTCGTAATCTCCCGATCCGAGGCTTTGTGCCTCCGCTGCGCCCCAGGCTGCGGCCGATGCAATCCCTGCAAACAGTGTGATCACCAGGCGATGTGCCATGTCTGCCTCCCCGTTCGATATCCTGCCGCCCGGCAGGGTCAGTCCGGCGTAAAAACTGACGGCGCGGGCATGAATGCACGCTGAACAGCGCGCCGCGACGGAACGATATCCCGCCATGCCAGTTGACTCGGCAAGAGCGCGCTCGAACCCTTACGGGCAAGGAGGTCTGTCATGCCTGCAAAGTCCAGGAGCCAGCAGAAGGCTGCCGGGGCGGCCCTCGCCGCCAAGCGCGGGGAGCGTAAGAAGAGTGCGCTGAAGGGCGCCTCCCGGGAGATGGTGGAGACGATGAGCGAGGCCGAGCTGGAAGAGCTCGCCTCCACGCCCCGGAAGGGCAAGCCGGAGAAGGTGGGCCGGCATTGAACCGGATTGAGCGGCACGGTTGCCCCTCCGGCCTGCATGAGTTTTCCTGCTCACCGGCAGATGAGGGCGCATGACCGCATTTGTGAAAATATTGGGTGTGCTTCTGGTGCTGGCCGGTCTGGCGATCATGTGGCTACCCATACCGCTGGGCATTGTTCTGATCCCGGCCGGTCTGGCGCTGATAGTGGCTACCTCCCGGACCGCCCGCGAATGGCTGCGCCGCCGCCGCCGGAATAATCCGGGACTGAACCGCTGGCTGGGACGGATGGAGGCCAAGGCGCCCGCACGGATCGCGGAGCCGCTGCGCAAGACCAGTCCGGACAGGCAAGCCGGGCAGGACCGTCCATAGCGCTGCCGGCGTGGGATGCTCCGGCTTTGTGCACTGTCTGACAATGGCGGTGAGGGTGGGATTCGAACCCACGAGACGGTTTCCCGCCTACACGCGTTCCAGGCGTGCGCCTTCGACCACTCGGCCACCTCACCGCAAGGCCGCGCAACCTACTTCAAGCGGCCCGCCAGTCAAGCGCGCAGAGCGTATGCATCCGTGGCCTCATATCAACGTACCGGCGATGGCGTTTTTCTGCACAGCGCCTATATGCTGGAGGACAATGCTCCGGAGATTGATCGCCATGGCCCTGAATGCTGATCCGCGCTGGAAAACCGAGCTGGTCCCGGCAGGCGAAGCCTTGCCCGGACGTATCCAGGCCTTGCCAACGGCGGCCACCCATTTCGTGAAGGGCGGCACGCTCAAAGCCCCCGTGCCGGACGGCCATGAGGTGGCGATTTTCGCCATGGGCTGCTTCTGGGGGGTGGAGCGGGTGTTCTGGGAGCTGCCGGGCGTGGTGAACACGGCTGCGGGCTATGCGGGCGGCATAACGCCCAACCCCACCTATGAGGAAGTCTGCTCAGGCCGGACCGGCCACACCGAAGTGGTGCGCATCGTGTTTGATCCCAAAAGGATCAGCTTCGAGACGCTCCTGAAAGTGTTCTGGGAGAGCCATGATCCGACGCAGGGCATGCGTCAGGGCAATGATGTCGGCACGCAATACCGCTCGGCCATCTACTGGACCAGCAAGGAGCAGAAGAAGGCCGCCGAAGCGAGCGCCAGGGCCTATGAAAGGGCGCTGAAAGAGGCGGGTCGCGGCGCGGTGACGACGGAGATCCGCGAGGCAGGCCCCTTCTATTATGCCGAGGACTATCACCAGCAATATCTCGCCAAGAATCCGCAAGGCTATTGCGGGATTGGCGGCACGGGCGTGACCTGCCCGATCGGCACTGGCATCAGCGCGGCGGGCTGAAAAACCTTCAGGCGGGCAGGCGGGGGCGCATGACACGCATCATCATCTTTGACGTGGATTCCACGCTGTTGTCGGTCGAGAGCCTCGATTTCGCCGTGGCCCGTGCGCTGGCCAGCCAGCCGGGCGGCAAGGCGCGCGCAGACGAACTGGCCGCGATCACCGACCGGGGCATGACCGGTGCGCTCGATTTCCGGCAATCGCTGGAACAGCGCATCGCGATAGCCGGCCTCACCAGCGATGACATCATGCCCGCCTCGATCGCGCTGTCTGAACTGATCACGCCCGGCATGTTTGAACTGACAGGCGCATTGCGCGACAGGGGCCATGGTGTGTTCGCGGTGTCGGGCGGATTTCTGGAACTGCTCGGGCCGGCACTTGCCACGCTGGGCTTCATGCCGGGCGATGTGCGTGCCAACCGGTTCGAGTTCGATGAGGCGGGCGTGGTGACCGGCTTTGACCGGGAGAACCCGCTATCGCGCTCTGGCGGCAAGGCGGTGGCCGTGCGCGCGCTGAAAGGCCTCACCGAAGCATCCACCGCAGTGATGGTGGGCGATGGCATGACCGATTTCGAGGCCTTCGCCGATGGGGCGGCCGATGCCTTTATCGGCTTTGGCGGGATTGTGCGGCGCGAGCCAGTGGCCGCCAGGGCCCCTGCCTATGCCGACAGCGTGGATGAGCTTGCGGGATTGTTGGGCGTCTAGCCGAACATATCCCCTGCCGGCAGCGGCGCATGGCGGATGAGGCGGCTGTCGGCAACGCCTGCCTGCCGGTGCGGCACGGCTTTGGTCTGGTAGTGCGGGTCGGTGACCATTTCCAGAAAGGCGCCTGCGCCGGGATAGGCCGCGATGAAGGCCAGATGCCAGGCGTCGTCTGACGGGCCGATCAGGGTCAGTTGCGGCTTGCCGCGCCAGATGATCTTTCCGCCCACGCGCGCAAACACAGGCCCGCTTTCGCGCCCATAGGCCTTGTAGGCGTCGAGCCCTGTCGCCTGCCTCCCATCGGGATAGGCGGCGTCATCGCGCAGGCGGATCAGGTTGAGCATTTCGATGGGCTGATCACGGTCCAGCCCCTTGAAGAGCTCAAACGCGTCGCGGGTCGGGTCGATATGGGTCATGGCCGGACTGTGGGACGGCGGGCGCGAACCCGCAAGCGCGCGATTGCACCACATCCCGTCCCGTGCACACTGACCGCACGATAAACGAAACGGGGAGGGGCGAAGATGCGGCCCGGTCGAATCATCCTGATAGCATTGCCGGTAGTGCTGGCGCTGGCAGTGGCCGGCGCGTTTGCTGCCGGATTGCGTCTCGTTCCGCTGGAGGTGCGTGCTTTCGACGTGCGCGCCGCGATTGCGGCTGCTGAACGTTTTGATGGAGAGATCGCCCGCGATGAATGGGGCGTGCCGCGCGTCATCGGGACGACGGATGCCGATGCCGCCTTCGCGTTGGCATGGGCCCATTCCGAGGACGATTTTCCGACCATCCAGTACGCGCTGCGCGCTGCGCTCGGCCCGGACATGCTGGCGGCCGACGAAAGCGAGGCGCGCGGTGCCTATCTCGTTCAGGCGCTTGGCGTTACCGCGCTGGTGGCGGCTGAATACGAGACCCAGTTGTCTGCCGATACCCGCGCGCTTCTGGAGGCCTATGCGGCGGGGCTGAATTACTATGCGGCCCTCAACCCGCGAGAGCGCGGGCGCGACCTGTTCCCGGTGACAGGCCGGGATGTGGCGGCGTTGGCGGCGTTCTACTACCCGCTCTTCTACGGGATGAGCGACGTGCTGACCGAGCTTTTCGCCCCCGATGTGGAGCGAGATGGCGCGCGCGGTCAGGAGCTTCAGGTCCATTTCATCGCGCCGGGTGACCAGCATGCACTCGGCTCGAACGCCATCGCGGTCGCGCCTGACCGGTCGGACGATGGCGCGACGCGCGTGGTGATCAATTCCCACCAGCCGGTCGAAGGCCCGGTCGCCTGGTATGAGACGCACATGATCTCAGGTGAGGGGCTGGATTTCGCCGGCGGCACCTTCCCCGGCGTGCCCGTCCTGCATCTGGGTGCCAATCCCGATCTTGCCCACGCTGCCACAATCAACCGGCCGGACGTGATTGATGTCTATGCGCTGACCGTCGGCCGCGATGACCGTTCATACCTGCTCGATGGCGAGTATGTGCCGTTCGAGCGCTCCACCGCGCGCATGCTGGTCCATGTGTGGGGGCCGTTCGCCTTTCAGGTGACGCGTCCAATAGAGCGCTCCATCCACGGAACGGTGCTGCGCACCGAACGCGGCGTCTACGCGCTGCGCCACGCCACGCAGGGCGATATGCGCGGGGTGGAGCAGACCTACCGGATGATGCAGGCACGCTCCATCGACGAGTTCGAGACCGCGATGGAAATGCTGGCCATGGGCAATACCAACCGGGTGGCGGGCGATTCCACCGGGCGCATTGCGCGCTATTACAATGCCCGCATGCCGCTGCGCGTGGACGAGGAGGGGCTGGACTGGCGCGGCATTCTGCCCGGTGACCGCTCCGATCTGGTGTGGCGTGAGTTCGCGCCGTTTTCTGCCCTGCCCCATATGGTCGACCCCAGGGCAGGCTATGTAATCGACGCCAATCACACGCCTTTTCGCGTGACCTTGAGCGATGAAGACCCGGACCCGGCAGATTTTCCCGCGAGCTTCGGCATTGAGACGCACATGACCAACCGGGCACTGGTCGGCACAGCGGCCATGGCGGCGCTGGAGACGATCAGCCGGGAGGCGTTGCTCGCCATCAAGTGGGACCATAGCTATCACCCGGAGAGCCAGGCCCTGCAGCTGCGCGAAGAACTGCTCAGCCATGACTGGTCAGCCGAGCCGGAGCTTGCCGAGGCGCTCGCCGTGATCGAGGCGTGGGATGGCAGAGCCGATTTCGATAACCCCCATGCCGCGCTGTCGCTCCTGACCTATCAGCCGGTCGGCACGGCGCGTTCTGCGGGCCGTGAAGGTCCGCCGCTCGACGAGGCGTTCCGCAGCGCCGCAGCGTATCTGATGGCCCATCATGGCCGCTATGATCCGCCTTGGCGGGAGGTGAATTTCATCAAGCGCGGCGATATGGCCGTGCCGTTGCAGGGCGGGCCGGACACGCTGCGCGCGGTCTATGGCGCACGCGACGGCGATGGCACGCTGCGCATGGTGGCGGGCGACGGGCTGGTCCTGCTCGCCGAATGGGATGCGTTCGGGGTGTTCTCGCTCTGGGCCGTGCATCATTTCGGGTCGTCCAACCGGCCCGGCGATCCGCACTATACGAGCCAGATGCAGGACTTTGCCGATGAGGTGCTGCGCCGCGTGCCGATGGGCGAGGCCGAGGTGCGTGAGAGCGCGGTGGAAATCTATCGGCCGGGGGCGCGGAGGCGTGGGTAACTCCCCGCAAGACAGCCTCGCCGCCTTGGGCTAATCTTGAAGGCCAGACCGGGGAGGGTGTGATGGTTCGGATAATCCTTATTGCTATCGGGCTTGTGGTGCTGATCGCGCTGGCGCGTGTGGCCTATATGATCGTTCCGGCGGCGGGCTGGCTGAGTTCTCACGAGCCACGCCTGGCGGATCGCTGCCAGAGCCTGGAGGTCGCGCCGGGCACCGAGGATGTCACCATCCACCCGGAAGCGGGCATCGCCTTCGTGTCGGCTGCGGACCGGCGCACACCCAACCCGCCCGCAGGCGGCATCTGGACGTTCGACATGGCCGACCCTGACGGCTCGCTGAGATATGCGAGCGTCGACGGGCCGGAGGATTTCCAGCCGCACGGCATCAGCCTCTATATCGGCGAGGACGGTACGCAGCGCCTCTTCGTCATCAACCACCCGGTCGCCGGTGGACATACGGTCGAAATCTTCGACATTGATGATCAGTGGCGGCTCTTCCATGCCGAGACCATCACGTACCCTGAGCTCTCCTCGCCCAACGATCTCGTCGCGGTGGGCCCGCGCCAGTTCTATGCCACCAATGACCGGGGCTTTGTCGGCGGGGTCATGGAGCCGCTGGAAGCCTATTTCGGCCTGCCCGCCTCCTCGGTCAGCTATTTCGATGGCGAGACGGGCCGCATCGCGGCAGGCGGGCTGATCTATGCCAATGGCATCAATGTCTCTGCGGATGGCAGGACGCTCTATGTTGCCGAGTTTCTGGGCCGCGCGGTCAATCTGTATGACCGCAACCCGGAGACAGGGGCGCTGACCCACCGGCGCAGGATCGGTGTGCGTACCGGGGCGGACAATATCGAGATCGACGAGAGCGGCGAGCTGTGGATCGGCGCCCATCCGCGTGTGTTCGATTTCCTCGCCCATATGGAAGACGAAAGCGTTATCGCGCCCTCCCACGTCATCCGGGTCAATCCCGAGACGGGGCAGACCGTCACCGTGCTCTACACTGATGGCGAGGAACTGAGCGGATCGAGCGTTGGCGCGCCCTGGCGCTATCAGTTCGTGGTCGGGGCGGTGTTCGATTCCAATGTGCTGATCTGCCCGCGCGGATAGAAAAGCGCATTATCCCCCTTCACAGCCACGCCGGACGCTCTAACCTCCCTTGTAAAGGCGTGTCAGAAAACGCGAGCGCGCCATACCCAGGGGAGGAATCGTCTTGAGCACTGAGACCCGGTCACCGGATGCGGCGCCCGCCGTGCCGCTTTCGCCCGGTGCGCGCCGCTATGCGCTCGGCATGCTGCTGGTCATCTATATCTTCAACTTCCTAGACCGGCAGATCGTCAATATCCTGGCCGAGCCGATCAAGATCGAGCTGGGTCTGGCCGACTGGCAGCTCGGCATGCTCACGGGCCTCGCCTTCGCGCTGTTTTACACCGTGCTGGGCATTCCGATCGCGCGCTACGCCGAGAAAGCCGACCGGGTGAAGATCATCTCGGTTGCGGTAGCCGTGTGGAGCGCGTTCACCGTGATGTGCGGGCTCGCCACGAACTTCATCCAGCTTCTGCTGGCCCGGATCGGGGTGGGGGTTGGCGAGGCAGGCTGCACGCCACCCGCCCACTCGCTGATCACCGACTACACGCCGAAGGAACAGCGCGCCTCCGCGCTGGCCTTCTACTCCATGGGCATTCCGCTGGGTTCGCTCGCCGGCATGGTGCTCGGCGGACTGATCGCGGACGCCTATGGCTGGCGCGTTGCCTTCTTTGTGGCGGGCGCACCGGGCATTGCGCTGGCCATCATCACCTTTCTCACCCTGCCGGAACCGCGCCGGGGCATGACCAGGAAGATCGAGCCGGTAAAGGGGCCCAACTTCTCGGAAGCGCTGACCGAGCTGAGATCGAAAAAATCCTTCTGGTGGATTTCCATCGGCGCAGCGCTCAGCGCCATGGTGGGTTATGGCCATATCGCCTTTTACGGTTCCTTCTATCTGCGCAATCATGGCGAGGGCCTGGCGGCGCTGGCCGAGACCGTGAACCAGACGCTGGGGCTGAGCTTCGGGCCTATCGGCTTTGTCGGCACCGCGCTGGGACTCATTATCGGCATTTGCGGCGCAGCGGGGACCTATCTTGGCGGCATACTGGCTGACCGGGCTGCGCGGGTGAATGTGGCGGGCTATGCCACCGTGCCGGCTTATGCAGCGCTGATCACGGTCATTCCCTTCATCGCCTCCATGCTGGTGGGCGATGTGGTGCTGTCCTTTGCGCTGCTGGCGCTTCCGGTGTTTGTCGGGGCGATCTGGTACGGCCCGGTCTTTGCCAGCGCGCAGAGCCTTGTCCATCCGCGCACGCGTGCCACGGCCGCGGCAGTGCTGCTCTTCGTGATCAATCTGGTAGGGCTGGGTCTCGGCCCGCTTCTGGTCGGCACGTTCAGCGATATTTACGGCCAGACAATGGGCGCAGCCGAAGGCATTCGCTGGTCCATGGTGACGTTTGGCGGTGTGGGCGGTGTGGCGGCGATCGCCTTCCTGCTGGCGGCCCGCACGCTGCGTGACGAGGTGGTGGGCTAGATCAGCCCGGTTAGCGACAGGGCGAGGCCGGCGGCCAGCCCTGCCGCGACCAGCGTCATCACGCCCCGTTTCAGAACGAAGGCCAGCACGGCGCAAAGCGCTGCGATGGCGATGACCCACGGCTCAACCGTCGCGATATCTGCCGTCACCACGCGCAATGGGCCAAAACGCACCGCGCCGGTATCGGCAAACAGGATCTGCACCGCAAACCAGACGCCGAGGCTGGCGATAACGCCCACCACGGCAGCCGAAATGCCCGCCAGCGCGCTTTGCAGGGCTTTGATGCGGTTCAATCTTTCCATCCACGGGGCGAGGGTGAAGATCGCCATGAAGGAAGGCAGGAACACCGCCCAGAGCGTCAGCGCGGCGCCGATGATCCCGCCTGCCATCGCACCGAAGGGTTCAGGCACGCGGTAGCCTGCCAGGAAGCCGGTAAACTGCGTTACGAGGATGAGCGGGCCGGGCGTGGATTCAGCAAGGCCCAGCCCGTCGGCCATCTCGCCAGCGCTCAGCCAGCCATATTGCTCCACCCCCGCCTGCGCCATCCAGGCGAGCACGGCATAGGCACCGCCAAAACTGACCAGAGCTAGCCAGGAGAAGAAGCCCGCCAACTCCACCAGCCGGTGGGAGGGGGTGAGGATCAGCGCGGCGAGCGCCAGCGGGGCGAGCCAGATCGCGGCCCAGATGGCGAGCGACAGGGCGGTTGATTTAATCGAGGCCACCTCACCTGCCGGTTTGCTGTCCGACGCCTCCTCGTGATGGCCTGCCGCCATCGCGCGCGATGCCAGCCATCCGGCAAGGCCTGCTGCTGCGATCACGATGGGAAAGGCGATGCCGACGCTGAGCGCAATGAAGGCGGCACCCGCAATGGCGACGGCGGCGGGTGTCTTCACCGTCCTTGAAGCCAGCCGGATCACCGCGCCGAGGAGGATCACCAGCACGGCGGCCTTCACCCCGAAGAACGCGCCCTCGACAAGGGTGAGGTCAGCGGCGAGCACGTAGAGGATGGACAGGGCCAGCATGACCAGTGCGCCGGGCAGCACGAAGAGCCCGCCCGTGATCAGACCGCCGCGTATCCCGCCCAGCTGCCAGCCGATCCAGGTGGCCAGCTGCATGGCCTCAGGGCCCGGCAATAGGTGGCAGACATTGAGCGCACGCAGGAAGGCGGTATCGCTGATCCAGCCGCGCTTCTCCACGGCGAGATCGTGCAGCATGGTGATCTGCGGGGCCGGGCCGCCAAAGCTTAGAAATCCGATACGGGCGAAATCTCTGGCTAGACTGGCAAGGGAGGGGCTGGCGTTCATGACGGCGCGCCGGCGGGACGGACAATGAAGCGGGCACCGGGACGCGCATTGCCGGGCCTTGCGTCTTCCACCTCTATGGTCAGGCCATGGCGGCGGGCGACGGCATGGACGAAGGAGAGACCGAGCCCGTGCCCGCGCGGACCACCGCCGCGCTGGATGCGGGCAAAGCGCATGAAGACGCGCTCGCGCCAGTCGGCAGGCACGCCCGGTCCATTATCTTCCACGATCAGCACCGGCCCCTCGCGCACGATCAACTTCACCTCCCCGCCTTCTGGCAGGAACTTCACCGCATTGTCGAGCAGGTTGGCGATCAGCCGGCCCATCTGGGCTGAGCTGCCCCGCATCATTACCGGGCCGCTGGCTTCCAGCTTCACGCTCGCCTTCTTCTCGGCGGCCACATCGGCGTAGAGCGGGACGAGTGAGTGGGCGAGCGCGGCCAGATCCAGCGCTTCCAGACCGCGATTATCCCCGATCTCCGCGCTGATCGCGGAAATATCCATGAGCGAGTTGATCAGCTCGCCCATTTCGGACAGCTGCTCTCGCGCGGCCTCGATTCTGGCCGGATCATCGCCGGCCTCCACCAGCGTGCGGTCAATGCGGATAAGGGGGGTGCGCAGCTCATGCGCGGTGAGGTCGGACACGTCGCGCTGGGCGCTGATCAGGCGCTCGATCCGGTCCAGCATGGCGTTGATATTGCGCGAGAGAAGCCCGAACTCGTCCTCACCCTCACCGCCCGGCGCGCGCTGGTCGATGGCGCCATCGCGCACCGCCTGGCAGGTCCGGTTCAACCTTTCCACCCGGCCCATGATCCAGCCCGCCGCGATCAGCCCGCCCGCCACGCCCAGTGTCAGCGTGATGAAGAAACCCGCGATGAAGATGGTGCGCAGCCGGGCCAGCGCCTCTTCCTGACGCGTGGTCGAGCGGCCCACGAACAGGCGGTAATCCTGTGGCATGAGGAAGGCCCGGCCGAGCAGCGGCAGGGGCGCCTCGTCCACGCGGAACCTGCCGCGTATCCAGCTGGCATCGAGAGAAAACTCGTCCGGCCATTTGCCGAGATTGCCGGTCACGCGCTCGCCGTCCGGGCTGGCCAGCAGATAGACCGGTTCCTCGCCCTCCAGCGGGCGCATGGCCAGACGGTCATCGAGCGTCCGGCGCAAGCCCTCATCGCCTTCAATGGCGTAGATATCCACCAGCCCTGCCGCATCGGTGTCGATCAGCTGGCGCAGGGTCTGGTCGGAGACAAAAGCGAAGGCGAGATAGGCGATCAGGAAGATCACGGTCGATGCCAGGCTGACCAGAAAGGCCACCAGAGCGGTAAGCCGCGCGAAGGTGGATTGCAGGAGCCGGGTTCTTAAACCCTTCATCGCTGCGGGAACCGGGGTTAGACTGGCGGGGCTGTTCACCATGGGAGCGTGCCCGTATGCGGATTGCCCTGCCTGCCGGACTGGTCTGCGCCTTTGTACTGCTCGCCGTAACGGGTTGCGCTACGCAAGAGCGTGCGAGCGTCGGCAGTGTGGCCGAACCCGATGGCCAGATCCTCGCCGCGCTCGATATCGGCCTCAGGGCTGAGGAGATTGATGACGGGGCGGGCATGCTGGCTGCGGCCTCGCTGCTCGATGGGGCGGGCGCAAATCCCGCTGAAGGCGAAGACAATCTGGCGCTGCGCTGGCGTGACCGGGCCGAGGCGCTGGGCGAGACCCTGCCACCCTTGCGCGGGCGCACGGCGGGGCCGGCTTACCGCAACGGCGTGATCGGGCCGGGCGAGGCGGCGCTGCTGCGCGACAGCTTCCATTCCGGCCGGGCGGCGCGCGTCTCGGTGCAGACCCGTGGCAGCGGCACGCTGCGCCTTGCCATACGCCGCGCCGATGATGGCGAGACCTTGTGCGAAACGCTGGTGACCGCTGCGCCGGTGACCTGCCAATGGGTGCCGGTCTGGACCGAGCCCTTCCATATCGAGGTCACCAACCTGACCGCCGGAACGGTGGCCTATTATCTGATCACCAACTGACACGGGCGCGCGCCTAGCCACCAATCAGGGCGAACGGAGCCCATACCCCCGGATGCGCGCCGCCGGGCACGCTCTCGTCGGCCATGAACTCCAGCACGGTTTCGCGAAAAGCGTGCGGCCTTGCCCGTCCGCCCGCGGCCTTGCGGGCCGTACCGGCGCTGAGGCGCGCCGCCGCGTCATCACGCACCGTCCAGTGGGAGACCAGAAGGCTGCGCGCACCGGCATAGAGGAAGGCCTGGGCCAGCCGGTCCGGCGCGCGGGCCGTGCCGTCGGCGGCGAACGTGTTGCAGGCTGACAGGATCACCCAGTCGGCGTGGAGCGTCAGACCGGCGATCTCGGAGGCGGTGAGCAGACCGTCATCCAGCGCGGTCGGTGTTTCGGGCGGGGTGAAGGCGAGCGCGGGCTCGAACACTGCTTCCAGCTCGCCGGTCAGAAGCCCGTGCGTGGCGAAGACCAGCACGCTGGCGCGGGCAAGGTCGGCCGTCTTCACCGCTGTTTCGGTGGCGTCGGCTCCGAGGCGGATATCGGAGCGGGCAGGGCCGAACACCGCCGCCAGCTCGATCAGTTCTGCTTCCGCGCCGGGCAGAGGGGCCAGCGCGGCGAGCGCGCGGGATGCATCCCCTCCGCCGCTGCGGGTGAGGGACGCCAGCGTGATCGTTTCGCTTTCCGGCGCGCCGGAAAAGGCTGGTGCGCCAAACCCGATCAGATAGGGCTCGCGCGCCTCTTCTCCCCCCTCCCGCTCGGTGAGGCTGGACAGGGCCGGCAATGTGGTCACGGCATGGTCCGCGATCAGCCAGGGCGCGGCGCGCAGGGCCGCACTGCCCTGCAGGGGAGCGCCCTGCGGCGCGGTCAGCAGGACCGGGAAGGGCAGGGAGCGATAGGGCCCGTCGGCCAGCACAAAGAGCGCGGTGCCGGGCTCCAGCCCGTCCAGAATGGCGGGTGTGAAGAGGCCGGCATAGAGCGCGTGCGAGTCCTCTGCCGGGAAGGGCGCATCCACCGCGCCTGCGGCACCGGCTTCCAGCGAAGCGCGCAGCCGCGTGATGGCGGAAAGGGCCTCAGCTTCGCTGATGGCCAGCCGGTCCATCACCAGACCGCCATGATCCACCCGCATCACCACGCCGCCATTTTCCGTGAAGGCAAAGGCGATGACTGCCTCGTCCTGGCCAAGGGCGGCGCGTACATCGCGCAGACTGGCAAAGCTGGCGCGGTGCGTCCCGCCGGGCGCCGCCAGATCGGCGAGCTGTCTGCGTGCGGTCTCGTACGCCTCGCGCGCTGCGTCGAGGGCGTCCCTGTCCGGCGTGCCCTCTGCCGAGCGCAGGCGGATATAGCCGTCCTCGGCCCGGCGCAGATTGCGCCAGCCCTCCTGGCGCGCGCGGATCAGCGCAGCGGCGTCCACGCCTTCAGCGCGCGCCCTCAGCGCGGTTGCTTCGGATGCCAGCGCCAGACCGGTCGCGTGAACATATTGCAGGGTATGAAAGGCGGCATCGCTATCGCCCGCTTCATAGGCGATGTCGAGCGCGCGGCGGAAGGCGCGCTGGCGGGTGCGGGCGGCATCGCGTGCACCATCCACATTGACCAGATCCAGCTCACCCGCCAGCCGCCGGGCGGCGGTGATGACATGGCCCGGCACTTCGCTGCGATGTTCACCGGCGAGGCTATCTATCCATGCCTCGTCAATGGCCAGCATGAGCTGGCGTTCATGGTCACCGGGCAGATAGCTTGCTGCCAGAAAGCCCGCCTCGGCCATGTTTTGCCGTGCGCTGTCATGCTCGCCGGTCACCGCCTGCAGGGCTGCCAGTTCCGAGAGCGCGCGCACCCGGTCGAGCCCCACCGCACCGGCCTCGTCGAACACGGCGAGCGTGTCTTCCCATTCGGCGCGCGCGGCGTCGTAATCACCCAGAGCAAAGGCGGCGTCTGCCGCATTCATCTGCATGCGAGCGGCCTCTACCGAACCCGCGCCGGAGGCCGCCCGGTAGATATCGCGGGCGGCGAGGAAGAGCGGGCGGGCTTCGGCGGCCCGGCCCTGTGCAAAGAGCGAGACGGCAAGATTGTTGAGCGTGTCGGCGACCTGCGGATTGGCCTCGCCCAGCGTTTCCCGGCGAACCTCCAGCAGGCGCCGCAGCAGCGGTTCCGCCGCCTCATACCGCCCCCAGGCATTGAGCGCGCCGGCATAGTTGGACTGGGCAAAGGCGATGAAGGGATGGCCTGCGGGCAGTGCGGCTTCCAGCGCCTCTGCCCCCTCGCGGGAGAGATCCGCCGCCTCCTCATAGCGATAGGCGCGGGTGAGAATGGCGGCAAGCGAAACGCGCGTCATCGCGATGAAGGGGTGGCCCTCCTCCAGCACGGCCTCGCGTATGACCAGCGAACGCTCGACAAGCTCGATCGCCTCGTCCAGCTGGCCGCGCGCATTGAGCACCGAGCCCAGCTCGAAATAGGAGCGGGCGATCTGGACATGCTCTTCCGGATAGAGCTGGCGGCGCACCTCCAGCACTTCGCGCTGGGTGGCTTCGGCCTCGTCCAGACGGCCCAGCGTGCCAAGGATGGAGGCCGCATTGCCGAGCGATTGTTCCAGAGGAACGAGATAATCCGGCCCGGCCTGCGAGAACACGTCTGCGGCCTGCTCGAACCAGACCAGCGCGCTTTCGCGTCCGCCCGCATAGAAATCAGCCGAGCCGAGCTGGTTGGCAAGCTCGGCCATGTCGGTTTCGGGTACGCCTTCCAGCGCGCTCACCGCATCCCACACGGCCTGCCAGGCGGCGCGGGCGGCGGGCGGATCAGCTTCCATTTCAATGGCTTCTGCCGCTGCGATCAGGGCGCGCACATCGGGGTCAACAATGCTGGCGGCGACGGGCGGCGTGGCCTCTTCGGCGCCGGCAGCAGGTGTGGCAAGGAGCATGGCTCCGGCCAGTACGGCGGCCAATAATCCCCGGTGCATCGCTCCCTCCCCGTCGGGCCAGCTTTATCCCCATGATTACCGGTCATGGCCGGGCTGGCAAATATTCTTAATCTGTTCAAAAGGCTTACATTTGCCGACAGGTGGACAGAAATGGGCCCGTGACTTGTCCCCGCCCCCCGCCAGCGATGGTATGCTTTGCGTAATGCCGTAGATTGGCGAGGGATGTCCGATGAGCATGATGCGCCTGTTCCAGTACTTCTCAATCTGTCTGCTTGTTGCAGGGCTGACCGCCCTGTCTGCGGGGCAGGCGCGCGCGCAAAGCTGTGATCTGGCGGCGAGCGAGATTGCGGCGCTGGACTTTGCCGAGCTGGAGCTGGACCGGGGCGAACAGATCGCCTTCTGGTTCGATCTGGCCGATCTGCGCGCCGGATGCGGCGATGTGGCGTCAGCGCGCTCCGCTTATCGGCAAGCCCATGAGCTGATCGCCCTTACACAGGACGAAGTGCGCGGCGAGTGGGCGTTTGGCCTGATCGCGGAAGCCCGCTTTGAAGCGGGCGAGGGCCGGTTCGACCGCGCGCGTGAGCTGCTTGAAGAGGCCGAGGCGGTGCTGGTGGCTTCAGGCGCGGTGCGGGCGCGCGATTATCTGGGTCTTGGCGAAACGGCCGTGGCGGTGGAGCAGATGGCTGCCGATGCGGGCGCCTTCCATGCCCTGCCCGAGATGCAGGCCCAGCTTGGCGTGCTGATCCAGCGCGCGGAGCGTGAGGATGCAGAGTTTCTGGTGCGTGATCCGCAGGCGCTCGCCGACGCTGATCATATCATCGTGCCGGTCTTTTACGGCACCAACCGGGCGCGCACCGGCTCTGCCGATCCCAATAATTTCTACGGACCGGATCGTGCCCCGCTGGATCTGGGCGTGGTGACGGTGTCGGTGCCGCGTAACCGCGAGGTCGGCTCCATTCCGCGCCGGGAGCGCTATCCGGGTGATCTTGATGGCTACCGGTCTGATTATTTCATCATCGACCGGGTGGAGCCCTTCGCCGATGATTACGCCTTCACCGGCGCGCTGGGCGAGGCGATGGATGCCTCCGAGCGGCGCGAGCTCCTGCTCTTCATCCACGGCTATAATTCAGATTTCCGCGGCGCGTCGGAGCGCGCCGCCCAGTTGGCGGTGGATCTGGAGATTGATGGCGTGCCGGCGCTCTATTCCTGGCCGTCGCGCGGCACGCTGCTGGGCTATTTCGCGGATGGGCGGGAGGTGACGCAGGAGAATGTCCGCGATCTGGTGGATTTCATCTTCCTCCTGATGAACGGGGCCGGGGCGGACCGCATCCATATCGTCGCCCATTCCATGGGCAACCGCTTCCTCGTGGCCGCGCTGGAACAGTTTGCGCAGACCTATCCGGACCCGCCCGAACCCCTGTTCGATCAGGTCGTGTGGGCCTCGCCTGATGTCGATGCCGAGGTCTTCATGGGCCAGGTGCCGGCCCTGCGCCATCTTGCCTCCGGCATGACGCTCTATGCATCCAGCCGGGACCGGGCCTTGCGCCTGTCACGCCGGATCAATGGCGGCGGCGCGCGCGCGGGCGATGCCAGCCCGCCCTATCCGGTCGTGGTGGAAGGCCTCAGCACGGTCGATACCAGCCTTGCAGCGGGCGGCGGGCTCGGCCATTCCGATTATGCCGGGCCCGCGCTTGATGACTTCCGCGCCCTGATCTGGCTGTCCCTGAGCCCGGACGAGCGTTGCATATTGCACACCAATACCGGCCAGTTCGGCCAGTTCTATGCGGTCGATCCTGCCACAGGGGCCAATTGCGAACCGGACATTTTCAAATACTCCATCACCGCCCTGCGCCGGGCCGGTGACACGGATGCGTTCGAGGTGCTGGAAGCCGACGAGGTGCGCGCCAGCCCGGTTCTGGCCGGGCGGCTGGACGATGTGCGCTCGCTGGTGACCCTGCTCACGGGCGGCAGGTAGTCCCCGGTATCATTCTCCGGCGGCGTCAGCCGCCCGGGGAACCCATTCCGGCAAGGAGAGATTCAGACGGGACCGTTCAGGCATGGATCCCCGGGCCTCGCTGCGCTCGGCCCGAGGATGACACCGGAGAAATCACCCCTCTACTCCGCCAAGCGGTTCTGGCCGACCAGCACGAAGGGGGCCCACATGGCCGGGTGGGCAAACTCCGGATCATCCATCATCGAGAGCATGGAATGGCGCAGGGCTTCGGCCCGGCCTGCGGACGGGTTGGCATTCATCGCGCTGAGCGTGCCGGTCGTGAGGCGCCGCGCCGCCGCATCATCGACCACCCAGTGCGATACCAGGAGCGCCCGCGCCCCGGCGTAGAAGAAGGCGCTGGCGAGGCCCGACAGGCTTTCCGCGCCCGCCCCGCCCGGCGCGGCCGTGTTGCAGGCCGACAATATCACCCAGTCAGCGTCAAGCGTCAGGTCGCGCGCGATTTCAGACGCCGTGAGAAGCCCGTCATCTATATCGCTGGCCTCGGCGGGCGGGGTGAGAACGAGCGCGGGCTCGGTAAGGCCGGGCAGCTCGTCCGCAATCAGGCCATGGGTGGCAAATGTGATCACCCGGCGGTTGGCAAGATCGCTCATCGTGCGCAATTGCATCTCGGTCGCCGCATCGCCCAGCAAGAGATCCCGGTCGGCGCGTGCACCGAAGGCTTCGGCGAGTGCCACGAGTTCGGGGCGCGTATTGGGCAGGGCAGAAAGCGCGCGTACCGCCTCCACATCGGCCAGGAACACGCCCTCGCGCGTTACATCGGCCCCGAACACGCCGCGCGTGGCGCCGCCCCTGTGCGCCGATCCGCCGGGCCTCGCCGCGCGCTCACAGCCCGCGCCTGCGCGCACCCCGATACACGGATCACCCACGCCCAGGAAAGGCTCGCTGGCGCGGCTCGCGCCGAAACGCGTGACAGAGCGCAGCGAAGCAGGCGAGGGCAGCACCGTCATCGCAAAGCGGCGTGCCAGCCAGGATGTGGAGCGCAGGGCCTCAATATCATTATCCACCCCCTGCGGCGGCTCTGTCACCAGCAGGCCCAGAGGCAGGCTGGAAAGCGCGCCGGACGGCACGGCATAGACATGGGTCTTGCCCTCCAGCCGGGCCTCCACAGGGGCCAGCAATTGCTGATAGAGCCGGTAGGCGCCGGCCCGGTCAAAGACCGGCAGGCTGGCCGCCGCAGAAGCGGTCTGCACCGACACCGCATTCCACGGTCCCCGCCCATGATCGAGATCGAGCCCGGCGCGCAGCACGTTCACCGCTTCAGCGAGCTCGGCCGAGGTCACCTCGATACGCGCCCAGTCAATGCCGTCCTGGTCGATGACGAAGACGAAGCTCGCGCGCTCACCGGCGAGGATCAGCAGCAGCGCCTCGTCCGCGCCCAGCAGCGCTTGCGTGCCTTCCACGGTGAGGGGGGAGGGGCTCGTCAGTTCCACATATTCGGGAAAGTCGCGCGCCAGCGAGGCATCGATCTCGCTGAGCCGGGTGGTTGCCGCGTCCAGCGCAGTACGAGCGGTGGCGGTGGCCGCTTCCCGTGACGCCGCATCCGGCAGGGCGAGAGCCTCATAAAGGCTGCGCTCGGCTGCGGCGCGCTGATCGCTGGCCCGGCGGCGTTCGGCAACCATGAGGCCCAGCGCATCATCGCCGGAGGCAAAGCGTGCCCCCACCTGTGACAGGGCCTCGGTGGCGGAGGTCTGGATGGCCCATTGGGCAGCCCAGTACCCTTCCGCGCGCAGGCACTCATAGCTCATCGCGCCATCGGCACAGGCGGTGGAACCTTGTGCGGCGGCAGCGCCTGACAGTGCGCAGCCGGCAAGGGCGGCGGAGGCCAGAAGGGCGCGGGCAAGGCGGACGGGTGAATTCCTCAGCATGGGTCTATCCGTTCGGGTTGGCCACGCTCCACGCCGCATCGACATGGAGCTGGAAGAGATCGTTACGGCGGCGCAGAAGACCGGCTTCCGCCGTTTCGCTGGCTTCGCCTTCAACGCGGGCGGTGGCGATGAGGGAGGCGGATACGGTGCGGTAAAGCCTCAACGCGTCCGCGCTGCGGTTCATGTGGCGCAGATAGAGCCAGCCGAGATTGGAGTGCGCGATCAGCAGGGCGCGATGGGTCTCGGGCACACGGCCCTCCATCCCTTCCAGCCCGCCGCGCATCAGCCCTTCCGCGCCGGCATGATCACCGGCAAGGCCCAGCGTGGTGCCGGCATTGGCGCGGGCGCGCTGGGTCTGGGGATGGGTCTCGCCCAGCGTGTCGCGATAGAGCGTCAGCGCCTCGACCTGCAGGCGCGCGGCTTCATCCAGATCACCGCGCAGGCGGCGCAGTCCGGCAAGGTTTTCAAGGCTGGTGGCAAGCTCCACCGTGCCGGGCCGGGTGCGCGCATCCGCGAGGGCCGCGCGATAAAGGCGCTCAGATTCGTCCAGCTCGCCCAGCATGCGCAAGGTGCCAGCCAGATTGCTCTGCATCGCACCGAGCGTGCTGGCGGCGTTGGGGCCGGTCAGGCTCTCGGCTTCGGTCAGCGCGCGGCGTTGCAGGTGGGCCGCATCGCCGAACCGGCCCTGATCGAAAATCGCGGATGCCAGAGCGCTTAGCGCGGCGACGGTCTCCAGCCTGCCGGGGCCGAATGCGGTTTCAGCTTCGGCAAGCGCTCTGGTGAGGGTGCGTTCCGCCAGCGCCGATAGTCCGGCCTGCTGCTGGGCGCGGCCAAGACGGGTGCGCAGCACAGCCAGATGCCGGGGATTGGCGTCTTCGGCGCGGGTAAAGGCGGCAATCGCCTCCTCCTGAAGCCGGATCGCCTCGCCATAAAGCCCGAGATCAAGATAGGCCTGTCCCAGCCCGCTTAGCGTATCAAAGCCCTCCGCCGAGCCTGCGCCGTGGTGGGCGGTCTCGATGGCGCGAGCCTGCTCCAGAAACGGCCGGGCCTCGTGGACCCGCCCCAGCGCCAGATAGGCCCCGGCCACATTGCCCATGGCGGCGGCTGTGTTGGGATGGTCTGCCCCGAAGGTCGCGCGCATGCTGGCAAGAGCGGCTTCATAGCCCGCCAGTGCGGCGGCAGGCCCGCCCTGACGGTTCTGTACGGAAGCGAGATTATTGCTCACCACCGCCAGATAGCGGTGGTCGGGAGCAAGGGCGGTGAAGATGGCGCGGGCGCGTGCGAGCGCGTTCTCCGCTTCGCCGAGCCTCTGCGTCTGGCTGTAGACCTCGCCAAGATTGACCCAGGCGACGCCTGCCGCCTCGCTATTGCCCGAGCCCGCTCTCTCATGGGCCGCGAGCACTTGCAGGAAGCCCGTCTCGGCGCGGGCATAATCCCCGGCCTGATAGGCGCGCGCGGCCTCATTATTGAGCGCGTCGGGACTGTCATAGGCGATCGGCTGCGGAGCCGGGCCGGGTGCAGGCCGTTGTTGCGGTTGCGGCGCTGGCTGCGCGCCTGCGGGCGCACCAGGATCTTGCCGGGAGCGGGCCATCTCCATGGCGCGCTGTATACCGGGGCGCCGGGCATTCTGCGGATCCACGTCGGCGAGGATTTCATCCGCGATTTCCAGCACTTGAAGCGCTTCGGCAAACCGGCCCTGCCCCAGCATGGCCATGCCCATGTTTGCACCGGCTACGGCCGATAGCGGATGCTGCAGGCCAAGATGGCGGTGATAGATCAGGAAGGCGGCCTCGAATTCGCGCGTGGCGGTGCGGAAATCGCTCTGGCGGAAGGCGGTCTCGGCAGCCGCATTGTGGCGTTCGATGGCGGCGAGGTCCTGTGGCGGGATACCGGCCTGCTGGACGCCTGATGCGTGCAGTCCCGCCGCATTGGCGTTAATCGCCGGGAGGACGCAGAGGGTGAGGCAGGCCGAGGCGAGAAGCCGGATGGCGCGTGGCGCAATACGTTCGGTCATGGTCTGTCTCCAGGATTGGCAGCGGCCCAGGCGGCTTCCACGTGCAGGGTGAAGAGGGCTTGCGGCTCTCCGGCATTCTGGATCGCCCGCTGGCGCTCCTCTCCCTCTCCGCCCGAGGCGAGATAGCGGTCGAGATTGGCGCTCAATATGCGCGCACCGTTCAGCGCAGCCTGCGCATCGCCGGTGCGGGTAAGCGTGTGGCCTGTCAGCCAGGTGTGGGCCGCAATGATGTCGGTATGGCCCGCCGGACGCCTTTGCACGGTGAGGGCGGCGGACTCGGCAAACAGGCTGGCGGCTTCGTCATGGCGTCCCTGCGCCTGCAGATTGCGCGCGAGGTTGAACAGGACACGTGCCAGCCTGTGGGGGTTGGAGCCCATGCGGCCATCGCTGGCCCTGGCATCGGTCACCGCACTGCGCAGCAGGATTTCCGCCTCATCGTGCAGGCCTGCCCCGTCGAGCGCTCGGGCGAGATTATTGCCATAGGTCTCCCGCGCCGAGCCGTCGGAGCCCTCATAGAGACCGCGAAGTATGGCCGCGCTGTGGGTGAAGCGGCCCGTGTCGAAATACGCTTCGGCTAGGTCATTCAGGTAGACAAAGGGTTCACCGCGTTCGCCGCTGGTTCTGGCCGCATCGACGGCACGTTCCAGAAGTGGAATGGCTTCTTGGGCGCGCCCTTGCGGCAATAGCGTGCGCGCCAGCCCGTGCAGGCGGCTGTGCGTGCTGAACGTGCTCTCTCCGGCTTCAGCCTCGGCGAGGAGGGTGAGCGCGATGGCTTCGGCTTCAGCGTAGCGGCCTTCATCAAACATGGCGCGGATCTGCGTATCGCGCGCATGATCCGGGATCTGCCGGGCCAGCTGCTCGTAGCGTTCGGCGATGTAGACGGCATTGCGCGCGCCATCGGTGTCACCATCGGCCTCGCGCGCGGCTGCCATCCGGCGGTTGATATGGGCCTGCAGGGCCCATTGCTCTCCCCGCTCCAGGTTCAATCCGGTGCGAGCACCCCGTTCGCAGGTCTGGAACAGGGCGGCGGCTTGCTTGAAGCGGCCAGCTGCCATCTCGCCTTCTGCCTGTGTGCAGGCCGTGGCGGCGTCGCCGTGCAGACTGGAATAGGGTCCGGGCGACTGGGCGGCCAGTGCGCTGGCAAAAAGCAGGGCGGTCCACATGGTCTCAGCTCCCCGGCTCGCCCGGCGGGACAAGCCGCCACTGGAAGAGGATCGTACCCGCCTGTGCGTCGAGTGCGGGGCGGGAGCGGGCGCTGCGGGTTGCCGACCCGCCAAAGGCGGCCATGCCCATGAGCTGGCCGAGGGCGGATTGCTGGGCGGCATCGACGCGGGTATCGCCAGAGCGCGTCAGGCTGGTCTGGGTGAGGAAGGAGAAGTCGAGCGGCACCGCTGCGCCGCGTTCACGCTCCACGGCCAAGAGGACCAGACGCTCAAGCCCCGAACTCGCAGGCTGGCCCGTTGTCCAGTCAAACGTGCGCAGACCCGCCCAGACGATGCGCGGCGTTTCGCCCGGCTCGATCCGTGTCGTGGTGGCAGGGCCGAGGAAGGGCAGGCGATAGACGCCCGCCTGGCTGTCGATATAGAGCGGGGTCACGTCAATGGGCCGGTCCCCGGTATTGGTCAGGCGCACATAGACGATGTCGCAGTGATAAAGGTCGAGCGCGTCCAGATCGCTGGCCCCGAGTTCGCTGAACGCCACCGCGCCGTCAGGGATGGCGTCCGGGCTCGGCAGCGAGCAGGCCCAGTCATCGGGCGCGCGCGCATTGTCAGACAGGCGCGGCGGCGTGGCCCGCCAGACAAAGGCCTCATAGTGCAGGCTGGACAGCCCGGCGGAGCCCTGCAGCGCGCTCGCGGCATTGAGAAGGTTGCGTACCCGCGCGAGCTTTTGCAGCTCGGCCTCGATCATGCTCATCAGCGCATCCGGCCCGGTGCCGGGTTCCAGCGGGATGCGGGCGGAACGGTCGCGCCCCGTGGCGACGATGTCCGGCTCGCCCCGTAACAGCCATATCGCCTCGTCCTGCACGCGGATGCGCACATCGGCGGGCTGGCTCGCGGGGCGGAATTCCAGCGGAGCCATCAGCGTGTCGGGATTGGCACCCGCCAGCCGGGTCAGCGCCGTCATGGCGGCCTGCTCCTGCGCACTCGGTGCATCCGGTGCACTTTCCACCGCAACACTCAGGGTGAAGCGCACGCCAGGATCAACCAACCGCGCTGTCATGAAGGCGGTGCGGCCGGGCAGGGCGCGGGCCGCCTCGTGCCCTTCAAAGCCGGTCAGCACCGCGCGTGTGCCGGTCTGGCCGACCTCGATGGCCTCCACATAATAGGGGCCGGGGAAGGAGGGGTGGGGGCCTTGTGTGTCCGGATCACGCACGACGATTTCGAACACCGCGCCCTCGCCGATACCGTCAAGCGCGCCTGCCTCGATCTCTGCGGTATCGCGGGCCAGGTGGCGGGCCTGCCAGTAGGGGGTGCGGATAGAGCCTTCCTGCCCCAGAAGGGTGCGATCAAGATCGCCTTCGAACAGGGGGGCGGGAGCGCGGCTGCCCCAGTCATTATAGCCCGATAGCACCCGGTAGGCGAGTTCGCGATAGGTCGCGACACCGCCCTGCATCAGGCCGTTGGCGATGTGAAAGGTCATCACGCCGAGATTTTTACGTGCGTCCGGCGAGCCGATCATCGGCATCAGCCCTTCCAGCGCGAGCTGGCCGGAATGGGCGGCGTAAAAGGCGACAAAGCCGCCTTCGCCGCCGACGGGAATGGAAGCTTCCGGCCGGGTGACGGCATTGCCAGAGCGTGTCGTACGCGCCCGCCGTTCAGCGGCCAGCAACTCCTCGGGCGGTATGCCCAGCATGTCTTCGGTGACAGCGCGGGTGCGGAACTCGCCGCCCGGCCCCGCCCCCCGGTTGGCACCGCCGGAGTGGCAGGTATCCACCACCAGCCGGACGAACACGTTGCGCTCTCTCAGCGCGTCGAGGAACTCGCCGATCTCGTCGTCGATAACGGCATTCCTTACGCCTGCCTGCCGGTCGCCATGCGCCCCTTCCCAGGCGCCGATATCCAGGGGGAGGAAAATTTCGTCAAACCCGTTGGCTTCGGGGATGGGCGCGTCTTCGGGCTGGGGCTGGCGAGAACCGTGGCCGGAGAAATAGACAAGAATCTCGTCGCCAGGCTGCACCCGCTCCAGCATTAGCGTAAAAGCAGCCATGATCTCCTCGCGCACTGGCTCGCCATGGGCGGCAAAGTCAATGCCGGTCTGGTCCAGCCCGTCGGCGAGCACGTGCATGTTGGCGTCCGGCACGTCATAGGCGCGCAGCGCGCGGATCATCAGCGCGACATCATTGCGCGGTCCGAACAGTTCCACGCCGGGCCCGATGCGTTCCTCGTCATAGCCCGACGCCCCGATCAGCAGGGCGTGGCGCTGGGGCGTGCTGGCGTAAAGCGGGGCGGTGATCAGAAGGAAAAGGCCGGTCATTGCCGCCAGCAGGGTGTGCGTCCTGATCATTCCTCATCCTCCCCGTTTCAGTTCCGGTGCTCCCTTCTGGCGGGCAGTGCGAACAGGGCCCGACACCCTCACACCGCCCGCCAGCCGGTTTCCGGCGGGAGCCTCCGGAAGCGGTATCCGGTCAGTTGGTGACCATGTTGAAGCTGACGCCCACATTGCCGAGATTGCGGATCTCCACGCGGAAATTGCCGGTCCAGCGCGGCGTCCAGAAGCAGGACATCCGGTCGGTGTAGTCGATATGCCGGCAGATCAGATTGCCATTCTGGTCATAGACATACATGTCCAGATCGGTACGGCCCGGCCCGTTGGCCCACACCGCTGCGCGTTCACCGCCACGAAAGGAGATGTTGTAGCTGGTGGTGCCACGGGCACTGACCCAGCCGCTGGCCCGGCCCGGACCGCCCACGCGGCCGCGGGCGGCCTGGGCTTCGGTTTCCGCAATCAGCGAGGACAGGGTCTCGTCGCCGCGTGCCAGCACGCGGGCTTCATCGAGCATGTCTTCGGCTGAGGCGAACTCGATATCGGCCTCTTCAGCCTCGCCATCCTGCTCGGCGAGTTCGTATTCGCGCTCTTCCACGTCAATGCCCTGACGGATACGCGCGGCCACGATCACGGCCAGCGGATCGCGTGCGTCCACGCCATAGCTGTAAAGCTCGTGGGACAGCGCCAGCAGTTCAACGCCAGTGGTTTCACCACTGCGCTCACCCTCGGCGATATTGGTGCCCTCCTCATCGAGGGCGATAGCGGCGCCGCACAAGGCGATGGCCGCGGTGGCTGCAAGCAAAGAAGAGGCTTTCATTGTTCCAACTCCTTGGTGAACAAGTGTTTTGTCTGTGGGCGGCCAGCGGCGGTCAGGTCCATCCTGATGCCGGTCCCCGCCCTGTTGCGCCTCAAGCGTTACGTGCCTCCAGAGCTCAAGAAAAGTTGAAATCAAGTTCTGTCAGGATTTGTCAGAAAGCGCGGTCTCTGCAAGTGCTCAAACCTGACAGGGCTTGTCAGTAGATGTGTTCGCAAGGCATTTGCATTGTGTGCGCCAGAAGACCGGGAGCCGAATCCATGGGCATCACTCCTTTGCGCCCCAGCCTTGTGGCCGGTATCAGCCTGACTTTGCTGGCGCTGAGCCATCTGGGCTGGCCGCCAGGCCATGCCGCGCGCCAGGCGCCCGCGATGCCGTCCCACATCGCCGCAGAGCGCGCCCTGGCGTCCGTCGTCACGGTCTATGCAGAACGTGCGGCCAGCGCGCCGGTGATGATCGCTGCAGGGCCGGAGGCATTTGACGAGGATGCGAACCGGCAGGCGGCGCCTGAAGGCTGGTCATGGCGCTCCGGTTCGGGTTTCGCCGTCGCGCCGGGCGGTTATGTGCTGACCAATCACCATGTGATCGCCGATGCCCGGCGTATCGAGGCGCGACTGGCCGACGGGCGGCGTGTATCCGGCGAGCTGGTGGGCAGTGATCCGCTGACCGATCTCGCCTTGGTGCGGGTTGGTGTTGATCTGCCGGTGATGGAGTGGGGTGACGAGAGCCATTTGCATATCGGTCAACGCGTCTTCGCGATCGGTTCCCCGCTGGACTTCCATCACTCCGTTAGCGCCGGAGTGGTGGGCGGCTTTGCCCGCGCGTATGACGGGTCCGATCCTGTCAGCTATCTCCAGCATGATGCGGCGCTCAACCCCGGCAATTCCGGCGGGCCGCTGATCGATGAAGCCGGCCGGGTGATCGGGGTCAACACCGCCATTCCGCAGGAAGCCTTCTTCAATGTGGGGATTTCGCTTGCCGTGCCCGCGCAGACGGCGCGCGCGGTAACAGAGGCCTTGCTGCATCATGGCAGGGTGGAGCGCGGCTATCTCGGTGTGAGCGTGCGCACCCTGCATGGCCCGCTCGCCAGCGCGCTGGGCCGGGAGAACGGGCAGGGCGTTCTGGTGGAGGCGGTTGATCCGGGGTCTCCGGCCGATCAGGCGGGCCTTCGTCCTGGCGATGCACTGCTGAGCGTCGATAGGACGCGCCTGTCGGTGCCGCGCGATCTCGCCCGCGCACTGCTCGGGACGCGGCCCGGCGAAGAGGTTGCGCTCAGCGTGCATGACGGTCAGGCCCGCATTCAACTCTCCGCCGTGCTGCAGGCGCGCCGCGAGCTGCCAACAACATACCGTCAGCGCGACCTCGGACATCGCGCGGACCGCCCTGCCGGGTTTGGCATCACCCTTTCGGACGTAGACGGGGCAGCGGGACTGCCCATCACGGACATCGTACCCGGCAGCCCTGCCGCACGGGCGGGCTTGCGTCCGGGGGACCGTGTGCTGTCTGTTGGCACATCAGTGCTTGGCGATGCCGGAGAGGCCATGACCCGCCTTCTGCTGGCGCGGGGCGATGTGGCCCTTCGTGTGATGCGGGCGGGAGAGGGAGAGCCGCGCTTTATCGCCCTGTCTTACGCTCCGGGCGGGGCAGGCCATGCGCCTGATCACACGGCGTTTGCCGATGCAGCCGGCGGGCCGTTCTGATGGAACTGGCGGGGGAGAACGGGATGCGGATCCTGATGATCGAGGATGAAGACCAGTGGGCGGCCTGTGCGCACGAGGCGATTTCCACCGAAACGGGATGGACGCTGGTGCGGGCCGGTTCAGGAGCCGAGGGAACCGCTCTTGCCGGGGCCTCGGCCTTCGACGTGCTGGTGATAGACCGGGTGATCGAGACCGATGGCTCGGACGGCTTGCAGGTTCTGGCGCGCCTTCGCTCAATGGGCGTGACGGCACCGGCCCTGGTCCTGTCCAGCCTTGGCCAGGCCCATCAGCGCGTGGAGGGGCTGGAAGCGGGCGCTGATGATTATCTTGCCAAGCCGTTTGACGCGGCCGAACTGCGCGCCCGTCTGAAATCGCTGGCCCGGCGTGCCGGATATGTCGCCAACCCTGAAGTGATCGTGCTGGGCCGCCTTGAGGTGCGGGTGAAGGCGCGCACTGCCCATTGGAACGGGCAGCACATCGCACTCTCCCCCCAGGAGTTCAACATACTCAAACTTCTGGCAGAGCGTGCGGGCACGCCCGTAAGCCGTGACACGCTATGGGCCGAGGTGTGGACCGATTTTCCCAACCTGCCGCCGCAGATCAATGTGATCGATGTGGCCGTGGCGCGCCTGCGCCGCTCCATCCGCGCGGTGGTCGGTGATGACCTCATCGAGACGCGCCGGCTGAAGGGTTATGTGATCAGTCCGGTTTACGCGCAGTGAGGTGCAAGTGCCCGCTTATGGGGCGCGTCTGCCCGCCATGTTGCAATTATGTCACGAACATGAAGCTTTCGTAACCTATGGCTGGACAGGGCCGGCGGCGTTGCGGCCTAATGGCGATGTAACGAAAGCGTGAACAATCGGCTTTCGGGCGTTTGTCGGGTTGTTGACCCGATCCGGTTGAGCCGGTCTTTGATCCTAGGGGGAATATGATGTCAGGTCGCATTTCGAATCTCCGCCGCATGTTGTGCGGCGGATCGGCTCTTGCCACAGCAACTGTGCTGTCGGCGGGTCTTGCTCAGGCGCAGTTTGAGGAAACTACCGAGACGGCAGCCGAGCAGACACCGGGCGAAACGATTGTCGTCACCGGCTCGCGCATCGCACGTGATCCGAATCTCGCGTCACCCATTCCGGTGCAGTCTGTGACCGGCACCGAACTGCGCGAAGCAGGCCAGCCCAACATCACCGAAGTGCTAAACCGTCTGCCGGCGCTTCTCTCCTCGACCAGCTCTGAAGCCAGCATTTCTGGCAACAACGTGCTCAATCTTCGCGGCCTGGGCAGTAATCGTACGCTGACCCTCGTCAATGGCCGCCGCTATGTCGGCGGTTTTGAAGGGTCCAGCGCTGTCGATGTTGCGTCCATTCCCAACGCGCTGATCGACCGGGTGGAAGTGATGACCGGTGGCGCATCGGCCCTTTATGGTTCCGACGCCGTAACCGGTGTGATCAACTTCATCCTGCGTGACGACTTTGAAGGTATAAATGTCAACGCGCGGACGGGCATCTCCAGCCGTGGCGACGCGCAGACCTACAATGTGGAACTGCTCGCTGGCCACAACTTCCATAACAATCGCGGCAATATTACCCTGAGTGTGGACTGGCGTCAGGATGACGGTCTTCGCGCCGGTGATCGGCCCTGGTCGCGCGATAACGGGATCCACCGGGCGCAAGCCAACCCGGCTCTGCGTTTCCAGCAGGGCGATATCGGCTCATCTACTCCGCTGTTCGAGCAGTTCTACAGCCTGTCGGCTTTCCGCTATCCGTACGGCCTGCTTATCCCGACCACCGCGCAGGGATTTATTGACCGCTATAACGCGCAGTTCGGCACCGCGTTGACGGTATCGGACCTGAGCGCGGCCGAGCTGGCCCTGATCGACCGGCGCAATAACTCGCCGACGCGGGCCATCCTGCCGCAGCCGACCTTCTCCATTTCCAACCGGTCCGGCATCATCTCGCCGTTCAATCTGGACATTTTCCACGGCATTGATCTGGATGGTGACGGGGTCCCGGATTGCGACCAGTCGTTTGTCGGCTTCAACAACCAGTTCTATCTGCCCGGCTTCTTTGGCGATCCCAATCCGGGCGCCGATGGCGCGTTCAATTTCGACTATGCCGGCGGGTGCTGGACACGTGATGACAATGGTGTTCTGCGCCCCTACCAGGATGGTCTTGTCGCGGGCAGCTTCAACCAGTTCGGCGGCGATGGCGTGCCGGACCGTTATGACCAGGACTCGCTCTACCCTAGCAGCGAGAACATCACGTTCAATATCAATACACGCTATGATATCACGCCGAATGTACGGGGCTTCCTGGAGCTGGCCTATTCCAAGGGCCGCAGCCGGCGCAGCGTAATCCAGAACGGCTTCTTCGACCTGATGTATGGCGCGCCGGACAACCCCTTCCTGCCGGCTGAACTTGTGGGTACCAGCGCCACCGCGCCTGGTGGCTTTGCCGGTGCCATTACCGGGCTGCCGGGCGGTCTCTGGATCACCCGCGACCCGACCGATACGGGCGGTGCCCAGACCAATGTGGACCGCGAAACCATCCGCATCGTGGGCGGTTTCGAAGGCGAGTTCCAGAACGGATGGAGCTGGGAAATTGCAGCCAATTACGGGCAGTTCACCAGCGAAACGCGAGGAACCGAAGTCATCCTTGACCGCTTCTTTGCGGCCATCGATGCGGTTGATGGCCCGGGCGGTTCTCCGGTTTGCCGCGTTGACGTAGATCCGACGCACATCCCGTTCACAACGCTGTTCAGCATCCCTGAATTCAATCCGGGCGTGTTCAGCTTCACGCCGGGTTCGGGGCAGTGCCGCCCGGCCAATATCTGGGGGGGAGCGGACTCGATCAGCCAGGAAGCGCGTGACTTCTTCACCGCCCAGACGCTTGATGTGGTCGAGCTGCGTCAGTCGGTCTTCAGCGGCCTGCTCGTCGGTGATCTGGGTGATTTCTTCACCCTGCCGGCCGGTCCGGTCAGCTTCGCGCTGGGCGGCGAGTATCGCAAGGAGAACGCCAGCACAACGCGTGATCCGTGGCTGCGCGGTGAGCTTCCGGCCGAATCGCCCTTCCCGGCGGGCACGAACATCTCGGATGTCAGCGACAACAACTCGCTGGGCTTCAATGCGTTGTTCCTCTACCAAAACTCGAGCGGTTCCTACACGGCCGCTGACGCCTTCGTTGAGGTTTCGGTGCCGCTGGTGGCCGATCAGCCGTTCTTCGAAGAGCTGACCTTCGACGCGGCTTACCGCGTGGCGGACTATTCAACAGCCGTCGGAACGGTTGGAACATGGAAGCTGGGTCTGCTCTGGACGCCGGTGGATGACATTTCCTTCCGTACGTCGCGTTCGCAGGCCATTCGCGCGCCCAATCTGCGTGAAACCTTCATCACCAACCCGGCAGTATTCCGCCCGATCGATCCGTGCGACGCTGCGGAACTGGGCAATGCGGCTGATCCGGCCCTGCGAGAAGCCAACTGTCAGGCGGGCGGTGGCGGTCTTCCGGCTCTCCCGCCGGGCTTTACCGATCCGCTCAGCGCGCGTTTTGGCGGGGTTCTTGGTGGTAATGAGTCCCTGACCGAGGAAACTGCAGACACCTTCACTCTGGGCTTCGTCTTCACCCCGCGCTTCCTGCCGGGCTTCTCTCTGACGGTTGATTACTGGGATATCGAGATCAGGGACGGTATTGCGGCAGTCAGCGCCCAGGAAATTGTCGATACCTGCTATGATGCGACGGATTTCCCGAACAATGTGTTCTGCACGCTGTTCGAGCGGGAAACGGATGCAGGCTCGGCACAGTTCGGTGGCTTCCGCTTCCTGAACCAGACCTTTGTCAACTTCGCCCGTATCGAATCGCGTGGCTATGACTTTGCGGCCAGCTACAATTTCTCCATGTGGGAGAATGATTTCGGGATCCGTCTGATCGGCTCCAAGCAGGAGGCTCTAGACTTCTTTACGAGCCGTACCGATCCCACGGCAGTTGATCCGGCGCTGCGCGAGTTCCGCAATCCGGAATGGTCGGCCCAGCTGAACCTGAACTGGCGCCGTGGTCCGCTCTCGGCGGGCTGGACCACGCTCTATCAGAGCGATCAGGCTGAAGCGGGTGTCGAGATCGAGACGATCGACAACCTGTTCGGTCCTGACGGTATGGCTGGCGAGAGCTACACGCATAACTTCAATGCGGCGTGGCAGGTGCGTGACAATGTGCGGCTCTATGGCGGCGTGAATAACGTCACCGACCGCAACCCGTTCCGCACTACGGCTTCCTGGCCGGTGGGCCCGCGTGGCCGGTATTTCTTCCTGGGTGTGGAGGCGAGCTTCTAGGCTCTCCGAAACAGTCACGAGAACTGACAATGGGCCGGAGCAGTACTGCTCCGGCCCTTTCTTTTTCTGTCAGATGGGCTGAGCCGGCGGGAAAATTATTCCGCCGGGATGAAATCCGTTTCGCGCCGTGCAAGACTGCCCTTTCGGGTGGGGTGCTTGCGGTCGTCACTCGCCGCGTCGGGGAGGACAGGACATGGTTTCACGTAATCGGCTCGTACTGGCGCTGGCGGGCGTGCTGGCAGGTGTTGCGCTTTTGTCGGGGTGTGACCGCCCGGCGGATGAGACCCCTTCCGAGGGAGCGCGGCTCGAGGCCCGTGCGCCCGACGCGCCCCGCGCGGAACCGGAGATTTCCGGCCGGTTTGAATATCTGCGCTATGCGGCCGATGTGCAGGGTGACGCCCCGCGCCTGTGCCTGACCTTCTCCGGCGCGCTGGACCCGGAGGTGGATTACTCCGCCTATGTCGAGATCAACGAGCCGGTTGCGCTGAGCGTCGACGGTTCGCGCCTGTGTATTGGCGGGCTCTCCTTCGGCCAGACACGCACGCTCACCTTGCGCGAAGGCCTGCCCTCTGCCGATGGCCGCAGGCTGGCCACCGAAGAGCGCGAGACGCTGACCTTTGCCTCGCGGCCGTCCTATGTGGGCTTCCCCGGCGGCGGGGTGATCCTGCCGCGCGTTGATGCGGACGGGATTCCCATCGAGACGGTGAATGTGGAAACGGTGCGCGTGACCGTGACCCGCGTGACCGACCGGGCCCTCGCCTTCCGGCAGATCACGTCCGGCTTCAATGCGGCGTCAGGTGACTGGTACTGGTCGAGCTCGGACGAACGCCCCGGTGATGCCGGCTCGCCTGTCTGGCAGGGCGAGATGGATACGCCCGGCCCGGCCAATGCCATGACGACTACCGTTTTCCCGCTGGCTGACACGATCGGCACGCTGCGCCCCGGCGCGTATTTCCTGCGCGTTGACAATCTCGCCGAGATCGAGACCGACCGATATGGCGAGTATGCGCGCGCCGAACGCTGGCTGATCGTTACCGATCTGGCCTTCACCGCCTATCGCGGCACGTCGGGGTTCGATGTTGTCGTGCGCTCCCTGCAGAGCGGCGAGCCGCAATCGGCTGTCGAGGTGCAGCTCATCGCCCGTTCCAACGAGGTTCTGGCCACGACGCGCAGTGACGCACAGGGCCGGGTACGCTTTGACGAAGCGATCGTGTCGGGCCGCGAGGGCGATGCCCCGCGCCTCCTGATGGCCTATGGGCCGCAGGGCGATTTCGCGGTGCTGGATCTAGACCGCGCGCCGGTGGACCTCTCCGCCCATCCTGTAGGCGGGCGTGAGCGCGCTGAAGGCGCGGACGGCTATATCTGGCTGGACCGCGGCATTTACCGGCCCGGCGAGACCATCCGTGCCTCTGCCATGCTGCGCGATGCGGAAGGCCGGGCGCTTACCGGACGAGCGGGCAGCTTCACCCTCTTTGCCCCCAACGGGCTGGAGCACGAACAGTACCGCTTTGACGATGCGGCGCGCGCAGGCGCGGTGTTCCATGATTTCGTGCTGCCGCGTCAGGCCGCGCGCGGGCGCTGGCGTCTGTCCGTCAGCGTCGATGGTGTGGGTGAGGTCGCAAACCAGCCCCTCTCCGTTGAGGATTTCGTGCCCCAGCGCGTGGGGCTGACGCTCGACGCAGATACCGACACGCCTCTTCGCGCCGGTCAGACGCGCATCGTGGATGCCACTGCGCGCTTCCTTTACGGCGCGCCGGGCGCGGGCCTCATGGTGCGCGGCTCGGCGCGTATCCAGCCTGATCCCAACCCCTTCCCCGGCCAGACGGGTTTCCGCTTCGGCCTGCATGATGAGCGCTTCTCCGAAACGGTGATCGATCTGCCCCATGCCACGGCTGACGGTCAGGGCCGGGCCTCCATTCCGGTGACGCCGGGCCGGGCGGGCCGGGATTCCTCCCTGCCGTTACGCGCGCGCGCCATCATCACGGTGGAGGAACCCGGCGGGCGTCCTGTCAGTGATGATGTGCGTATCCCCTACCGCCCGCGCGACACCTATGTAGGCCTGCGCATGGCTGGCGATGACGACACGGCCCGGCGCGGGCAGTCTGTCCGTTTTGAAGCGGTCGCGCTTGATGCTCTGGGTGAGGCACAGAGCCTGGAGGCGGACTGGCGGCTGATCCGCACCGACTGGCAGTATGACTGGTACCGCACCGATAATGGCGACTGGCGCTGGCGACGCTCGCGCCGTGTGGTACCCATCGAGGAAGGCCGCGTGCGCCTTGATGGCGGTGAGGGTGGCAGTCTTGAAACACCCTCTCTCGACTGGGGCGATTACACGCTTTTCGTCTCGATAGACGGGCGCGATGTGGCGAGCCACGGCTTCTGGGCCGGTTATGGCGCACGCCCTTTTGATGGGGTGGAAGCCCCCGACCGGGTGCGCCTTGCCGGTCCCTCGACCGCACCCACGCCGGGTTCCCGGGCAACGGTGGACATTATCGCGCCCTATGACGGGCTTGCCGAAGTGGTGGTCGCCACCGACCGCGTGCTGGAAACCCGCCATGTCGCGGTTAGCGAAGGCGGCAATTCGCTGGAACTGCCCGTAACCGCTGACTGGGGCGCGGGCGCCTATGTGATGGTGTCGGTCTATACCGCGCGCGATGCCGCCACACGGCCCACCCCGCGCCGCGCCGTCGGCGTGATCCACGTGCCGGTCAATGTAGAGGCGCGCACGTTCGAGATTGCGCTCGATGCGCCCGAACGCGTCATGCCGCGTGAGCGCCTGTCGCTGGATGTGACGGCCGCGGGCGGGCCGGTGCGCGAAGGCGCATGGGTGACGGTGGCGGCGGTGGATGAAGGCATTCTGCTGCTCACCGGCTTTGCCTCGCCCGATCCCACGCGCTGGTTCTTCGGCAAGAACCGGCTGGGTGTCGATCTGCTGGATGATTATGGCCGCCTGCTCGATCCCAATCAGGGACCGGCTGCGCCGGTGCGCTCTGGTGGTGACGAGATTGGCGCTGCGGGCCTTTCGGTGGTGCCCACCCGCACGGTCGCGCTCTTCTCCGGCCCGGTCCAGTTCGACCGGCAGGGCCGGGCGCGCGTCGAACTCGATATCCCTGACTTCAATGGCGAATTGCGCCTGATGGCGGTGGCCTGGTCGACGACCGGGCTGGGGGCGGCAAGCCGTCCGCTCACCGTGCGCGATGACGTGCCCGCCGAACTGATCCTGCCGCGCTTCCTGTCACCAGGTGACACGGCCGAAGCCACGCTGACGCTCGATAATGTCAGCGGCGGGGCTGGCGAATACACGGTCAGCTTTGCAAGCGAAGGCCCGGTCAGCTTTGCCCGTGACAGCATCGCGCGCAATCTGGGCGCGGGCGAGCGGTCCGATACGGGCGTTGCCATCGAAGCGGCTGAAGCCGGGATTGCGGAACTGTCTCTGGATGTGGCCGGGCCCGGCGGTTTCGCCGTCTCGCGCAGCTATCCGATTGAGGTGCGGCCCGCCTTCCTCCCCTCCACCAACATCACGCGCGTCGCGCTGCGACCCGGACAGGGCTGGCAGCCGCCCTCCGATGCGCTGGCCGATTTCATTTCAGGCACGGGCAGTCTGCGCCTCTCGGTCTCGGCGACACCCATTGATGTCGCCGCGATCTATGAGGCGCTGGCGGCCTACCCCTATGGCTGTACCGAGCAGGTGGTCAGCCAGGCCTTCCCGCTGCTTTACGCCGGTCAGATGGCCGGGCTGTCGGGCGTGGACATGCCCGCTGATGCCGAAGACACGGTGCGCCGCGCCGTGGAAAGCGTGCTCGCCCGCCAGAGCGCGGACGGCGCGATCGGCCTCTGGCGCATTGGTGACGGCGCGGCGCGACCCTGGCTCGGTGCCTATTCGGCCGACTTCCTGATGCGGGCCTCGGAGGCGGGCTATGCCGTGCCACGCGCGGCACTGACCCGGGCGCTCGATGCGCTGGCGCCGGTGGCCAGAGGCGATCTCTGGGCGGCCTGGGGCTATGATGGCAGTGCGCCGGACCCGCGCTGGAGCCGGGACACGCAGGAGCGCATCACCCATCGCAGCTCGGCCTATGCGGCTTATCTGCTGGCCCGTGCGGGCCGGGGTGACCGTTCGCGCCTGCGCTATATGCATGACGAGATGCTGGCCAATATCGAGAGCCCGCTGGCCCGCGCCCACATTGCCGGCGGTCTTGCCGCCATGGGTGACAGGGCGCGTGCGGCGAGCGCGTTCGATGCCGCCATCGCCGCGCTCGGCTACCGCAACCAGGGCGACTGGTACCAGTCGCCGCGCCGCGATCTGGCCGGTGTGGTGGCGCTGGCCGCCGAGGCCGGGTTTGACGATCTGGTCGAGGCGCTGACCCCGCGCATGGCGGCAGACCTGCCCGAACCGGCCCGCCTGACCACGCAGGAGCAGGCCTTCCTCCTGCTGGCTGCCCGCTCCATGGCCGGGGCCGCTGATGCCCTGTCGCTGGAATTTTCCGACGAGGCGATGGAGGGGCGCACCGTGCGCCTTGATGCCGAGGGGCTCTCCGGGGCGGGCTCGCTGGTCAATCGCGGCGAGCGCCCGGTCTGGCTGACCGCCTTTGCGCGCGGCGTGCCGTCCAGCGCGCCGCCCGCCGTGGCGCAGGGCTTTGCCATCGAGAAGGGGCTTTATGACCGGCGCGGCAACACGATTGATCCGTCCGCCATACGGCGCGGTGACCAGATCATCGTGTCGCTGACCGTGACCCCTCAGCAGACCCGCCGCCTGCCGCTCATCATTGCTGATTTGCTGCCCGCAGGGCTGGAGATCGAGGGCGTGCTGCGCCCCGATGATGCAGGCGAGAACGGGCCTTATCCGTGGCTGGGGGAGCTGAATACCACCCGCATCTCCGAGGCCCGCGATGACCGCTTCCTGGCAGCCATCGACATTCAGGGCCGCGATCCGGTGCGTGTGGCCTATATGGTGCGCGCGGTGACGCCGGGCCGCTTCACCCTGCCCGGTGCGGTGGCAGAGGACATGTATGATCCGGAAGTCTTCGCGCGGTCTGAGGCCGGAGAGGCGGTGATCCGGCCGTGACCGGTCCGCGCTGGCATAGCTGGCCCAAAGCCCCTATCGCAGGGCTTGTTGCCGTGCCCGTGCTGGCGTTTGCGCTTCTGGCAGGGCTCGACCGCGCCCTGCCGCCTCCGTCCATGCCGGAGGTATCCGCGCTCGTCACCGACCGGCAGGGCAGGCCCTTGCGTGCCTTCCCGGTGGAAGACGGGCGCTGGCGGCTTCCGGTTGATCTGGAGGCGGTGGATCCGGCCTTTATCGATGCCCTGCTGACTATCGAAGATGCGCGCTTTTACCGCCATCACGGAGCCGATCCGCTGGCGCTGGCGCGGGCGGCTTTCGACAGCGTGCGTTCGGGGCGCATCACGTCCGGCGGCTCGACCATCACCATGCAGACCGCGCGCCTGCTCGAACCGAGGCCCAACCGCACGATTGGTGCGAAGCTCATCGAGATTGTCCGCGCGATCCAGCTGGAATGGCGCTATTCCAAGGACGAGATACTCACTGCCTATCTGACGCTTGCGCCCTATGGCGGCAATCTGGAGGGCGTGCGCGCGGCAAGCTGGGCGTGGTTCGGCCATGAGCCATCCTCCCTGACACCAGATGAAATCGCCCTTCTGATTGCCCTGCCTCAGGCCCCGGAGGCGCGTCGGCCCGATCTGCGCCCTGACGCGGCCATCGCCTCGCGCGCCCGGCTTCTGACACGCATGCACCGGGCAGGCCTCATCAGTGCGGATAGGGCGGCCGATGCCGCCGATGAAGCTGCGCCCGCCCGCCACGCCTTTCCGGCGACCGCCTGGCATGCCTCTGAGCGGCTGGCACGGCGCGGGCAGGGCGAGGTGCGCTCCACGCTCGATATCCGCCTCCAGCGTGAGCTCGAAGCGATGATCAACGCGATAGCCGAAACCGCAGGACCGGGCGTGCAGGCCTCCGGGATTGTCGTATCGCTTGAGGGCCGCGAAGTACGCGCCCATGCGGGCTCGGCTGGGCTCGACAGACCCGGCGGCTGGCTGGACCTGACGCGGCGCGCGCGCTCACCGGGCTCGGTGCTCAAACCCTTCATCTATGGCCTGGCCTTCGAGGATGGCCTTGCCTCGCCCGGCACGCGCATTGCCGACCTGCCGCGCCGGTTTGCCGACTATAATCCGGAGAATTTCGACCGCATGTTCAGGGGCGATGTCACTATCGCCGAAGCCCTGCAGCATTCGCTGAACGTGCCGGCTGTGCATGTGCTGGAAGCGGTGGGCTCCAGCCGCTTCCTCGCCGCGATGAGCTTTGCGGGCGGGCGCGCTATCCTGCCCCATTCCCAGAGCGCCGATCCGGGGCTTGCTGTGGCGCTGGGCGGGCTTGGCATCACCGCAGAAGAGATCGCGGTATTGTTTGCCGCGCTGGGCTCTGGCGGGCGGGCCTTGCCGCTGGCCTATGAGGCCGGCACCGCAGAGGCCAACCGGCAGGCCGGCGGCTACACCCTGATCTCTGCCGAAGCCGCAACCACCCTCATCGACGTGCTCTCGCGTTCGCCCGCGCCCCCGGGACGCATGCCCGCACGGCTCACCTCTTCCGCGCCCGCCATCGCCTACAAGACCGGCACCTCCTATGGCTTCCGCGCTGCGTGGGCGGCTGGTGTGTCGGGCGGATATGCCGCCGTAATCTGGGTGGGCCGGGCCGATGGCGCGCCAAGACCGGGCGAGACCGGCCGGTCTGCGGCCCTGCCGGCCCTGTTTGATCTTTTCGACGTGATAGACCGCATTGATCCCGGCCAGACCGCGCGCCAGCGCGAGCCGGAACGCGCTATTCCGGTATCGGTTGCCCAGTCGCGCTTCGGGGCGGCGTCGAACCCGCCCGATATCGTGTTCCCGCCCGATGGCGCGGAGTTGTGGGCGGAAAGCCTGCCGCGCGGTTATGCGCTTTCGGCGCGCGGGAACGGCCCCTTGCGCTGGTTCGTGCGCGGTGTGCCGGTACCACTGGATGCAGGCGGGCAATCGTTCTGGCAGCCCGAAGCGCCCGGCTTTTACGAGCTGACCGTGGTGGACGGGGAGGGGCGCAGCGCGCGCGCCCGCGTACGGATCAGGGCGGCTGAGAGTTAGGTGGTGGCAGGGCGGCCAAGCCGCGCTAGAACACCGCCATGAGCGCCAATCTCGATACCCCCTTTGAGGGCCCGCGCCTGTGGCTGGTGGCAACGCCCATCGGCAATCTGGAGGATCTCTCGGCGCGTGCTGTGCGGGTTCTGTCGGAAGCCGATGTCATCGCGTGCGAGGACACCCGCACCACGCGCCGCCTGCTCGATGCTGCCGGCGTTACGGCCAGGCGCCTGATCGCCTGTCATGACCATAACGAGGCGCAGAGCGCCGCCGGGATCGTCAAGCTGATCAGCGAAGGAGCAAGCGTGGCGCTGGTCAGCGATGCCGGCATGCCCGGTATTTCCGATCCCGGCTACAAGGTGATCCGCGCGGTCATCGAGGCCGGGCTGGAGGTGAGCAGCGTGCCCGGCCCGTCCTCCGTGCTGGCGGCGCTTACCGTATCCGGGCTGGCGACTGACCGCTTCACCTTCCTGGGCTTTGCCCCCCGTAAGGGTGGCAAACGCCAGCGCTGGCTGGAGCCTTTCGCAAAGGATCCGGCGACCCTCATCATCATGGAAAGCGCGCAGCGCCTGTCTGAAACGCTCGCCGATGCCGCCGGGGTACTGGGCGACCGGCAGGCGGCAGTGGCATTCGAGCTGACCAAGGCGTTCGAGCGCGTCCACCGGGGCAGCCTGTCAGAGCTTGCCGCCCGTTATGGCGAACCGCCGCTGGGCGAAGCCGTCATCGTGATCGCAGGCGCGGAGATCGTGCGCGAGAAGATCAACAAATACACGCCCGATGGCGGGAAAAAGAAGGGTTGAGTTAGCGCGCTCAGTCTTCAGTTCCGCAACGCATCCGCGTTGCGATGTTCCGCGAAAAGTCGCGGGCGCGCGTTCGCGCTTGCGGCGCTACGCGCCTGGGATCTCGAAGGACGAGAGCTTGAACCTACCGCGCCCCGTAGCGTGCGCGCCCGGCCATGCCGGCAAAATCGGGCAGGGTGGCCAGCAGGCTGTTGGCCCTGGCCTTCACCTTCTCGAACTCCATCACATTTGCGATGCGCCGGTCGAGGAAGGCGCGGGTTTCGGGTTTCGCCGGATCGGCTTCGCCCAGCCAGATCGCCAGTGTGGACGTCCACACGCCGGTCAGGATCGCGCGCTTGGAATACCAGTTGAAATCGGTGGAGGTGTCGCCGATCGCCCGCCAGATCATGTCGGAGGTTTCAAACGCGAGCTGCGCGCCATCAGCAATGCCGTCAGGCAGCAATAGCCGGGCGCGAGCCCGCGAGAGTGCTTCTTCATGGCCGGCACCCGCCTCAAGGCGGAGCAGCACGGCGCGGGTGATGCGTTCACGGATCTTGCCCGGCACCTCGCCGGACAGGATCGCCTCGCGGGCCGCCTCGTCCATCTGTTTCCACCAGAAGATGATGAGATCGATGACGCCGCCGGGGCAGTAGAGCTTCACCTCGCCCGTGCTCAGGCCCGCCTTGCTGGCGGCTTTGGCCAGCAGGGCATCGCTCCAGCCTTCAAAGGGCGCGTCGGCAAGCGCGGCCTCAAGCAGGGCGGCGCGGGCGGTATCGGCACGGGGCCGGTTGGTGCGGGTTTCGCTCATGAGGTGCAATCTAGCGCCAATTGCGCTGCGCGTCATTGCGGCAAGCTGCCACCACGGCTATGGACAGGCGCGCCTTGCTCTGGTAACACCCGCGCCTCGTTATCAAGTTTTCCGCTATCTGGCGGCGCTGAAGCGGCCGATGGCGTGTTTCGTGTTGAATATGGGCTGACCGGTAACGGAGGCCCGCGGCAGGACCTGGGAGAGTAGACCATAGTACAGATCGTCGTGCGCGATAACAATGTCGAGCAAGCGCTCAAGGCATTAAAAAAGAAGATGCAGCGGGAAGGCACTTTCCGCGAGATGAAGCGCCGCAACCACTATGAGAAGCCCTCCGAGAAGCGCGCCCGCCAGAAGGCGGAGGCGATCCGCCGCGCGCGCAAGCTGGCCCGCAAGCGCGCCCAGCGTGAAGGTCTTCTGCCGCGCACGGCTGCTCCCGGCCGCCGCTAGGCTTCAAAGACCGCCGCTTACAGGTTCAAACGCCGCACCGGCTCCCGGTGCGGCGTTTTTCGTGTCCTCATGCAGATGTGTGCGGCGTCACAAACGCGCGTGCGTCAGTAGTCATCCCCCGGCATCACCGCGTCGCGCAATGTCCGGCGCAGGGCCTTGTGGCGGGGCAGTATCTGATCCATGAGCGCATAGAAGCGCTGCGAATGGTTCATCTCGATGAGATGGCAGGCCTCGTGCGCGCAGACATAATCGATCAGATCAGGATCGAAGGCGATCAGGCGCGCATTCATGCGGATCGTGCCGTCAGAAGCGCAGCTGCCCCAGCGTGAGGCCTGCTCACGCACCTTCACCGGCGGGACGGGCTGCCCCAGCGCTTCCGCATGATACGCGATGCGCGGGGTCATCAGCTTTGCCGCCTGCTCTTTGCGCCAGCGCTTCACGGCCCGCAGGACCGTGGCATCGCGAAGCTCTCCCGACAGGCGCTCATCGACACGCACGATCAATGCACCGCCCTCCACGCTGACCGCCGTGCGGGGTCTGGCATGAGGGATCACGGTGAGGCGCAAGCGCTCTCCCAGATAGCCGACCTGCCCGCCATCCGCGCCGGTCAGGGCCGGGCGGCGTCTGGCGGCATGCCTGTCGAGGCGCGGCAATATCCAGTCCGCCCGGTCGCGCATAACCCGCTCTGCCTCGCGCGCAGGGGCAAGGCGCGGCAGCGTGATGGTCAGCCCGTCAGAATCGATTTTCAGCCCGATAGTGCGCCTTGAGGAGCGCTTCAGACGGTAGGCGACCTGACGGCCTTCCAGCTCGATATGGCGGTCTTCGTGCTTCACGGTCAGTTGGCGGGTCTCAAAATGAGCGTACGGCTGCCCTGCGGCGGGCCGGAATAGGTCCAGTCATCGCGGATCTGGATAAATTCGCCGCGTGACCACAATTCGGCAAGATCGCGGTAATGCGGGGAAAGCGGGTGTCCGGACTGGCCGGGCCCGTGCATGAAGCGCGAATTGTTGAGGTCGGCGAGATCATAGATCGCGCGCAGCGAGGCGGCGTGCACCACGTCGAAGCCTTCGCTGCGATAGCTGAAATTGGCGACATTCACCGTGGTTCCGTCTCCGCCGACGGGCACGCGCACCTCGAACAGCTCTCCGATCAGCGGCACCGAATCGAGCGGATGGGAGAAATAGGCCCGGGCCGCATTGCCCCAGCGCCAGCGGGTGATATCGCGTCCATTGGTACGGGC
Organism: Glycocaulis sp.; assembly: GCA_022565665.1. Taxonomy (GTDB): domain Bacteria; phylum Pseudomonadota; class Alphaproteobacteria; order Caulobacterales; family Maricaulaceae; genus Glycocaulis. Next base: position 428,515 of record JAIUMI010000001.1, on the reverse strand, counting down.
CAGCTCGTCCATGGCGGTATCGAGCGCAAGGCCCGCGATAACCGGGCAGGTGTCGATCTGCGGGGTCGTCACATCATTGCACCAGCTGGAAGCATCGCCGGTCAGTACCTCCTGCAGGAAGACGGGCCGGGGCCCTCGCAGATAGCGCGCCTGCTCGCCCAGCTCATCGGCCCAGATGGCATCGGTCAGAACACGCAGCCAGGCGGACAGGATGAGGCCCTCAGCGCCATCGGCGTCCAGTGACCCGTCCCAGCCCTCAAGCCGTGCCAGTGCCTCGATGCCCAGCTGGCTTTCCGGTTCGGCGGCCAGCAATGCGGGCAGGATGGCCCTTGCGAGCGCGCTCGTCACATCCATCTGCAGGGCGGCAAAACTCTCGATGGAATGGCGCCTGCGCGCATCCAGCACTTCCTCAATGCGCACTGCGCGGTGCACGGCATAGCGTCCCGGAAGCGGGTGCGGATTGGTGATGCGGGCCGGCAGATTATTGCCCGATGCAATGGAGCCGCCAGCCGGATTGGCGACCCGCGGCAACCCTTCAAACGGTATGAAGCCGGTCCACTCGCCGTTCTCATCGCGAATGGGCAGAAGGCCCGCCGTCGTGTAGCCGATCGTGCCGTCAACGCTTGCATAGTGCATGTTCTGCATCGGGGCGGTCCAGCCGCGCCCGGCCTCCACGAAATCGTCCCAGCCGGTTGAACGCATGATCGCGAGCGTCGCGTCCGGCAGGCGGTTGTCCGGGCTGGAGACCGTGGAGCGCCGCACGACAAGCGCCTCCGCATCAAAGCCGGTGAGGTCGAACCATTGGCTGTCCAGCACCGGGCCTTCGGCTGTCTCGCGCACAATGATCTCGACCGGATTGCGCTGCCCGCGCACATTGATCGTTTCGGTGCGGCTGGTGATCTGCACGTCTTCCGGATCACGCTCGACAAGATCGATCACTTTAAAGCCGGTATTGGTAAAACCCCACGCGCCGTGGGCATTGCGCCCCAGCGTCACGAAAGGCGTTCCGGGCAGGTTGGCACCGATCACTGGCCCGAAAGAGAGATTCAGCCGGGCGAGATACCAGATGGAGGGTGCAGACAGGCCCAGATGCGGGTCATTGGCCAGCAGCGGCGCACCGGTCTCCGTCCTGTCGGCAGAAACCACCCAGGCATTCGAGCCAGGCTCATTGTCTGGCTGGGTGCCGGGGGGCGGCAGCATCTCGGAGCGGATCTCGCCAAACACGGCCGCCAGGTCTTCATCCTTCAGCGTGGTGGGCGCCCAGTCAGGGAAATCGGTGAGAAACTGCGCCAGCTGGCTGTCATCCAGCACAAGAGAGGCGCGGGCGCGCTCGCGGTCTTCCCATTCCCCGGCCGCCAGATCATCGGCCATGACGATCACCACGGCGGCGGAATCGGCCAGCGTCCACGGTTCGGGCCGGGTGCGCAGGAGCAGGTATTCCGGCGCGGGATTACCTGCCTCCAGCCGCGCGTTGACGCCCGAGACATAGGCCTCGATGGCGATACGCGCCTCTGAAGACAGATTGGCGACGATATGGCGGGTGGCTTGCGGGAAGCCATAAGTGCGCGCGCGCACATCAGAACGGATTGCCACGTCGCCGAAAAGTTCGGAGAGGCGTCCCTGTGCGCTGCGGCGCAGCATGTCCATCTGGAAAAAGCGTTCCGAAGCATGGGTGTAGCCCAGCGCGAAGAACACGTCCTCATCGCTTCCGCCGAAGATATGAGCCACGCCATGACGGTCCCGCACGACGCGCGCGGGCGCGGACAGGCCGGAGATTTCCACCACACCTTCAAGCTGGGGCTGGGAGCCGGCAAAACGCCATCCGGCCCACGCGCCCACCACAAGTGCAGCCAGCACGGTCAGCGCGAGAAGGCCGAGCCCGCCGCGCAACACCCATTTCAGCATGTAAGCCCCCTCGCTTGGCCTGGCGGGATCAGCCCGCCTGCAGCTTTTTGAAAAACTCGAACAGCTTTCCGTATGGCGGCGCCATCAGGCGGATCGGGTGCCATACGGGCGCATGAAACACGCTGCGCTCATGACAGAATGTGCGGTAGCCATCCTCGCCATGATAGGCGCCATAGCCTGAAGCGCCCGTGCCGCCAAAAGGCAGGTCCTCGACCGAAAGATGCAGCATCGGCACGTTGACGCCAACACCGCCCGACATGGTCTTGTCGAGGAAGTCCCGCGCGGTGGCCTTCGATTTTGTATAGACATAAAGGGCCAGCGGCCGGTCACGCTCATTGATGAAGCGCGCGGCCTCGTCCAGCCCGTCATGGCCGAGTACGGGCAGGACGGGTCCGAAAATCTCCTCGGTCATCAGCCTTGAGTCTGCCGGCGGATTGAGCACAACCGTGGGCGGGTAGGCGTGATGATTGCTGCCCGTCGGCGTTGCGGACTGGCGTATATCCGCGCCGCCTGCACGGGCTTCTTCCACCATGTCGGCAATGCGCTTGTAATGACGTTCCGACACGATGCCGGTGTAATCGCCATTGCTGTCCGGATCGGGCCAGAATTTCTGCGCATTGGCAATGACCGCATCGGCCAGCTGGTTCTCGCTGCCCTTGGGGGTCAGCACATAGTCCGGCGCGACGCAGGTCTGTCCCGCGTTGAAATACTTGCCCCAGGCGATGGTCTTGGCGGCCTCTTCCACATCGAAATCGGGCGCGATGACGGTAGGCGATTTTCCGCCGAGCTCCAGCGTGACAGGCGTGAGGTTCTTCGCTGCCGCCTGCGCCACCATCCGGCCGACATGGGTGGAGCCGGTATAGAAGAGGTGGTCAAAGGGCAGATCGCAGAAAGCCTGGCCCACGGCAGGTCCGCCCGTGATCACCGCGACATGATCTTCGGAGAACAGCTCGCCCAGCGTGTCCTTGAGCATGTCGGCGACGCGCGGCGTATACTCGGACGGCTTGATCATCACCCGGCATCCGGCGGCAAGCGCCGGCACAAGCGGGGCGAGCGCGAGCTGGATCGGATAATTCCACGGCGCGACAATGCCCACCACGCCCTTGGGCTCGCGGCGGATATAGGCCTTGCCGGGTGCCAGCGTCATCGGCACGGGGACGGAGCGATCCTTCGCCCAGCTTTTGAGATGCTTGCGCGCGTGCTTGGCAGTGGCGATGGTGAAGCCGATCTCGGCGATCTGGGTTTCGGCGGCTGAGCGGCGGCCATAGTCGGCGCTGACCGCCTCGCAGAAGGCCTCGGCCTTTTCCTTCGCCATCGTCTCGATCTTGGCGATGTCTGCCGCGCGTTCGGACAGGGAGCGGACCTTGCCGGCCTTGAAGGCGGCCTTCTGCGCGTCGAAGACCGATTTCATGCGCTCGATCTGGCGGGCTTCAACATCGCTCATGGCTGTGGTTCCTTTCAGGCGGACAGGATCATGTCGGCGGCACGGGTGGCGATCATCATGGTCGGCGCATTGGTGTTGCCACCCACGACGCGCGGCATCACGGATGCGTCGACAACGCGAAGGCCCTTCACGCCGCGCACCCGGCACTGCGCGTCGGTAACCGCCAGCTCGCCGCTTCCCATCGCGCAGGTTGACGTGGGATGATACAGCGTTTCGGCGTTGGCGCGTACATGATCGAGAAGCTCCGCGCGCGTGCCGTTCGTTTTCGCGGGCAGTTCCAGCTCCTTGAACTCGCCGTCAAACGCATCGCTAAGGAGAATGTCGCGGGCGATCTCCAGGCAATCGGTCATCACCTCCACATCCTCATCGTGGTCCATATAGTTGGGATCGATGAGGACGGGGTCTGACGGATTGGCGCTGGCCAGTCGCAGCGTGCCGCGGCTTTGCGGATAGAGGTGGCAGGCATGGATCATCATGCCGTGCCCGGTCATCGTCTCGCGCCCGTGAGGGCTGCCGCGCGCCGGGATGAAAACCAGCTGGATGTCGGGCAGATCCTTAGCCCGGCTGGATTTTACAAAGCCGCAGCCCTGCACCGGATTGATCGTGAACTTGCCCGTGCCGGTGACCGCCCATTGCAGCACGTCGCGCGCGGTCGCCGGGAATTTCTTCAGCGAATAGCCGATGGATCTGGCTGACCGGGTGGAGGCGCGGGCCATGATGTCGAGATGGTCCTGCATGTTCGCGCCCACACCCGGCAAATCGGCTTCCACCGAAATGCCGTGCTCGCGCAAATGATCTGCCGGGCCAATGCCGGACAGCATCAGCAAGTGCGGCGAATTGATCGCGCCGCCACACAGGATCACTTCCTTGCGGGCGGTCAGGGTGCGCGCTTCGCCCTCCACCTCGATCTCGATGCCGGTTGCGCGGCCCTCCTCGATGATCACCTTGCGGGCGAGCGCCCCGGTGATGACTGTGAGGTTCGGCCGCGTCATGGCGGGCTTGAGGAAAGCATCTGCCGCCGAGCAGCGCTTGCCGTCTTTCTGGGTCACCTGATAGACACCAAAGCCTTCCTGCCTTTCACCGTTGAAATCATCATTCCAGGGGATCTGGCGACGGCGGCAGGCCTCGTAATAGAGCTCGGTCAGCGGATTGAGCGGCGAGATGGATTTGACGTTGAGTGGCCCGCCCTTGCCGTGCCAGGGCTCGCCATGGTTCTCGTTATTCTCCACCCGCTTGAAGGCTTCGAGTGCTGCCTTGCGGCCCCAGCCCTTTGCGCCATAGGTGGTCTCCCACTCGTCGTAATTCTCCCACGCGCCGCGCATATAGTGCATGGCGTTGATGGAGGAGGAACCGCCGAGCGTCTTGCCGCGCGGCCAGTAGAGCTTGCGGTTCTCCAGATGTTTCTGCGGCTCGGTCCAGTAGTCCCAGTTGATGGACGGCTCGGTGATCGCGAACTGCAGGAGCATGGGCGTCTGGATGATCGCCTTCTTGTCCGAGCCGCCTGCCTCGATCACGCAGACGGTCGCCGACGGGTCTTCAGACAGGCGGCTGGCCAGCACCGAACCTGCGCTGCCCGCGCCCGCGATCACATAATCGAACTCGGACGCAGCTGACATTACTCGCTGTCCTCTTCGGAGGCCTCGTCCAGAGGCTCTTCTTCCACGCCCAGCGGCGCATCGAGGACCGGCTCGTCTTGCGCTTCCTCGACCGGCTCGGGCTCCACAGCGAGCGGGGAGACCGTTTCGGCAATGGCGCGGAAGACGGCAAAGGCCTCGGTGCCGAGCCGTCCCCAGGCAGGGTCGCCGGCATTTTGCGCGATTACCACGCCGCGCCGTTCATCCACCCAGATATACTGGCCGTAGACGCCCGCGAAGAAATACTCGCCATCATGGTTTTCCGGGATCCAGAAATGCAGGCCATAGCCGCGCGGGCCATAAGCAGGGGTCGCGCCCGCCTCGTGGTGCGGTGAGACAGGCCGGGTGGCTTCGCGCACCCAGCCTTCGGGCAAAAGCCGGGTGCCGTTCCACACCCCGTCCTGCAGATAGAGCTGGCCGAAACGGGCATAGTCCTCGCTCGTCGCCTGCAGGCAGCAATAGCCCACTGCCACGCCGCGATTGCCCGGCACGTGCTGTAGCCATGTCGCGTCGGAATTCATGCCAAGCGGGGTCCAGATGCGGTCTGCAACCACTTCTGCCAGCGTGCCGGCAAACACATTGCTGGCGACGGCAGAGAGCACCTGCGTATTGGTGGAGGCATAATGGAAATGCTCGCCGGGCACCTTGTCATTGGCCCCGAAGGCGCGCGCCAGCGTGTCCGGGCTGCGCCCCAGAATGAAGGCATTGAAGAAGAAGGGGCGCACGTCAGACGGCCGGTCGGGCGAGTATTCCTCATTAAAGTCGATTCCGGCTGACATCATCAGCAGATTACGCAAGCTGACGGAGCCGTAATAGGTGCCCGCATATTCCGGCGCATAGCGCTCTGCCGGATCGTCCAGGCTTTCAATGAGTCCGTCATCCAGCGCCATGGCGATGAGGCTCGCCACGAAGCTCTTGCCCACCGACCAGGAGGTGAAGCGCGTCGCCTCATCGGCCCCATGGAAGAAGCGCTGGTGGATCACTTCGCCATCGCGCAGCACGGTAAGGCCGGTGACGCGGGCGGCATCGAGATAATCGTCAAGAGAGCGGATCTCGCCCTCCCACTCATAGGTAACCTCCAGCGGCTGGAGATTGCGCGGCAGGGGCGCGCCATTGGTGGCGGAAATCACCGCATTCGGCAGGATTTCGTCCATACGCTGGAAGGTGGTGACATACTGCTCGGGATCATCCAGCGCCCGCACATTGGCGGGTGAGTAGGGCGACCAGGGCCGGTAATACCAGCCGCCAAACGCCAGACCTGCGAAGATGATCACGGCCACCAGGCCGATCAGTATGCGCTTCATGCGCGCCTCCCCTTGTGTCACAGCCGGTCACGCACGAATCCGCCCCGGCCCTTGTCTTTGACGGGGAGTGAACACCTTTCACGGCCCGAATGCCAGCCCCTTCACTGACCGATGTGTCAATCGGCAGGAGAAAGCCGCAAAAGCGCGCCATTGGCATGATCGGTGAGCACGTAGACGAGCCCATCCGGTCCGACCCGCACATCGCGCAGGCGCAGGCCGAGATCATCGAGCAGTTTTTCCTCTGCCACAGCTTGCCCGTTCTCGATCACCACGCGGTGGAGGGCCTGACCGGCCAGCGCGGTGATCAGCAGATCGCCGTTCCAGCTGGCAAAGGCCTCGCCGCGATAGATGGTCATTCCGGCCGGTGCGATCGATGTGGGCAGCCATTCGCGCACCGGCGCGGTGAAGCGGCCCTCATGTTCGGTGAAGGGGGTGATACGCGCGCCGGAATAATCGAGCCCGGAGGTAACGATGGGCCAGCCATAATTGCTGCCGGGCGTGATCAGGTTCAGCTCGTCCCCGCCGCGCGGCCCGTGCTCATGGGACCAGACCGCGCCGGTTTCACCATCATAGACAATGCCCTGCACATTGCGGTGGCCGTATGACCAGATATCGGCCAGCGCGTCTTCGCGCCCGGCGAACGGATTATCGGCAGGCGCGCTGCCATCACGGTCGAGGCGCACGATCGTGCCGAAATGATTGGAAAGGCTCTGGGCTTCCTCGCGGAACTCGAACCCGTCACCTAGCGTCAGAAGGAGGGTTTCATCGGGCAGGAAGGCGATGCGGCCGCCAAAATGCGCCCCGCCCGTCTTGTCCTTGCGCGACTGCCAGATGATCTCGCCGTCCTGCAGGGCGCCGTCCTCATAGCGGGCGCGGTAGAGCGCGGTATTGTTGGACCGGGCGGTCCCGTAGGCGAAGCTGAGGAAAATCTCGCCCGTCTCTTCAAAATCCGGTGCCAGCACCACTTCCATCAACCCGCCCTGTGACAGGGCCAGCACGTCCGGCACACCGCTGACCGGTTCCTCGCGCAGCGCCCTGTCCTGAACCAGGCGCAGCGCGCCAGACCGCTCGGTGATCAGCATGTCCCCGCCCGGCAGGAAGGCGAGCGACCAGGGATGGTGCAGCCCCTCCACGAGCGTTTCCACGCTCACCGCATGCCCGGCGGCGGGCGCGGGCAGTTCGGTATGCTCCACCTCATTGGTGCAGGCGGTCAGCGCGGCGGCTGCGAGAAGCGTGCAGGCAAGGCGGGCGGCGGTTTTCATGGCGATCTCCCCGGCAGGACGCGGCGTGGCAGTGTGGCCAAACTTCGATTGGACCGCCCGCCATTCCCGTGCATCATAGGGGTCAACGTGCCCGCCCGCCAATCAGCTTGTTGGCCGGGGCGGGGCAGGGGGGAGGGCGTCATGGCGTGGTTTCGTTATCCGCTTGGGCTGATTGTGGCGACACTGTTCATGACCGTGCTCGGCGTGATCATCCAGACCCAGTTCGTGCTGGGCGCGCTTTCCGATGCCGGTGCGGTGATCGGCATGGCTGACCGGCTGGCCATGACGCGCGATGATCTGATGGGCTTCGGCCCGCTCTATGCGGTCTTCATCCTGATCGGGTTTCTGGTCGCGTTTTCCGTCTCCGCGCTTCTTTTGCGCTTTGTGAAACTGCCGCGGACCATCGTCTACGCCGTGGCGGGGGCGGTGTGCATGTTCGTCATGCTGATGCTGATGCGCGAGGTGTTTTTCGGCGTGCCGGTGATTGCCGGCGCCCGCTCGCTGGCCGGAGAGCTGGCGCAGACCGTGTGCGGTGCAGCAGCGGGATGGCTCTATGCGGCGCTGACGGCGCGCAAGTCCTGACCGGGCGGTTGCAGTTGCGAAGTGTGTCGCGAAAGCCGCACTTCACTGACTGGACAATAAATACCCCATGACAAGACGGCAAAATCGCGCATAGACTGGATGATGGAGCATCATGCGGACATGCGAAGCCGCAGCTGCACAAACACATAGAGGGGGAGGAACCCAATGAAGCGTTTTTCAAGAGCCGCCGTGCTCGGTGCGACCGCTCTGGCCGCAGGCCTTGTCGGCACTGCCGCGCAGGCGCAAGTGGAAATCATCACCGTCACAGCGCAGAAGCGCGAGCAGACCCTGCTTGAGGCGCCTGTCGCCGTGACCGCTGTTACCGGCGAGACGATCGCCAATGCGCAGATCCGCGACGTCGCCGATCTCCAGACGCTCGTGCCCTCGCTCTCCGTGGGCGAGTTCGCGGCGTCTACCAATCAGAGCTTCAATATCCGCTCGCTGGGCTCCAGCTCGTTCAACCCGGGCGTCGAGCCGTCGGTCGGCGTGTTCATCGACGGGGTCTACGTGCCCCGTCAGGGCGCGGCGATCAATGACCTGCTCTCGCTGGAGCGCGTTGAAGTCATCCGCGGCCCGCAATCCACCCTGTTCGGCCGTAACACGCCCGCCGGTGTTGTCAGCTTCCACACCCGCCAGCCCGAGTTCGAGTTCGGCGGCGAGGGTGAAATCTCGATCGGCAATTACAATGCCCGTGTCGTGTCCGGCACGGTGACCGGCCCGCTGGTGGAAGACCAGCTGGCTTTCCGCCTTGATGGCTCGGTCAATCGCCGTGACGGCTTCATCACCAACCAGGACGGGCGGGAGTTCAATAATCGCGACCGCTGGAGTGCACGCGGTCAGCTGCTCTGGGATACCGGTGGCAATACCACGGCGCGCTTCATCGCCAATTACAGCTATATCGACGAGAATTGCTGCGCAGCTCCCTTCACCTTCGTCTCGCCGTCAGAGGCCTCCGCCCTGGCCCAGCTGGGCGCGGTGATTCCGTCTGAGAATCCGTGGGATGGCACCACCGCCATTGACGGCCCGCTGCGCACCGAGGTGAAGCAATGGGGTCTGTCGGCAGAGATCAATCACGATTTTGGCCAGTTCACCCTGACCTCGATCACCGCCTTCCAGCGTTATGAGGAAGATCAGGTCATCGATGCGGACTTCACCACGCTGGATGCGGCCGGTGCCCGTCAGCAATTCCAGGATTATGACGCCTTCACCCAGGAATTCCGCATTGCCTCGAACGGCGGCGAGAATTTCGACTGGATGGCCGGCCTGTTCTATTACAACAACCAGCTGACCTTCCAGAACGAGACGCCCTATGGCAGCCAGCTCGCGGCCTTTGCCGATCGGGCCTCCGAGCTTGATCCGGCGGTGGCCGGTCTGGCGGCCGCACTCGGCCTGCCGGCCGGTGCGGGCATTCCGTCGATCATGAACACCATTATTGGCGGGAACAATCAGGCCGGTACCGGCGCCTTCGTGCCGCTGCCCTCTGGTGCCAGCGCGATCCCGACCGTTCCGGCCAATGGCTATCTGGGTGCCGGTCAGGGCCTCGTGAACGAGACCTATAATTACGACACGCAGGCCTGGTCGGCCTTTGGTCAGGTGGACTGGCGGGTTACCGACCGCTTCACCATCACGGCGGGTCTGCGTTATTCGCGCGAGACCAAGGACTACACGCCCGACGTGACGATCAACGATCCGTTCTCATCGCTGAACGCGGTCCAGCTTGGCCAGGATCTGCGCCTGCCGAGCCCGGGCACGTGCGACCCGGCCCTGTTCCCGGTCATTGGCGGGGATGCGTGCGCCTTCTTCGTGCCGGCGGTGCTGGCCGCGCAGGGAGCGCCGTTCAACCCGGCCGTGCCGCTTACCGCAGCGCAGGCGGCTGATCCCAGCATCAACTTCCTGCTGCCGCTCATCGTGGGCTCGGGCCTGCAGTTCAACGTCGTCAACGCGCCCTTCCAGGCGGGTTCGCGCACGGATGAGAACGTCTCCGGCTCGATCATTTTCGGCTATGACTGGAGCGATACGCTCAATACCTATCTGAGCGTCGGCACCGGCTACAAGCCGGGCGGTTTCTCGCTCAACTCCAACTCGGCCGCGACCGGCATCTTCCAGTTCGAGGAAGAGACCACGCTCAATATCGAAGTGGGTGTGAAGGGCACGGCCTTTGAAAACCGCCTGATCTACGCGGTGGCGCTGTTCGATCAGACCAACAAGGACTTCCAGACCGAGACCTTCGTCGGCGGCGGTTTCTATCTCGACAATGCAGGCGAGATCTCGATCCGCGGCCTGGAAGTCGAAGCCACGCTGGCCCCGACCGACAATCTGGTCATCTCCGGCGGCTTCACCTGGCTGTTCCAGAACAAGTATAACAGCTACGAGTTCGGGCCCTGCCCGCGCAACAGCTCGCTGGTCCTGCCGGAGCTGGCGGGTAACCCGACCTTTGCCGACTGTCTGGCTGACCGGATCAACCCGAACGGCTTCTCCGGCCGCTTCAATGATCTGTCCGGTGTGGACCGCGGCAGCCCCGAGCTGACCGGCTTTATCGCCGCGATGTTCACCCAGCCGCTCACCGACACTCTCGAGCTGCGGGTGCGCGGTGACGCGTCCTACACGTCCGAATATCTGCTGGTTGGATCGCTGGCTCCGCTGCCGACCCTGACCCAGGAAGGCTTCTGGCTGGTCAACGGCTCGGTCGGCATTGGCGCGCAGGATGGCGCCTGGTCGCTCAATCTGTGGGCCCGCAACCTCACCGACGAGCAATACCTGCGTGGCGGGTTCTTCTCGGTCGGGACAGTCGGTCCGAGCACGAACGGCTATCCCAGCAATCCGCGCACCTACGGGCTCTCGCTCCGGGCGCGCTTCTAGAACCATTCTCCGTCCGGGGATTGGGCAGGGGCCGGGAGGGAAACCTCCCGGCCTTTTCTCTTTGCCCTCCGCCGCATCCGACGGGCCGCTCCTCACTCCCCCTGCACGGCGGCCATCACATCGATCCGGTCGGTGATGATGCCGTCGACGCCGCGCGCGATCAGCGCCTCCATCTCGCCCGGATCATTGATCGTCCAGACCTGTACCGCGATGCCGCGCGCATGGGCGGCGGCAACAAGGCGCGGATGGATGACCTCCAGCCCGTTGGCGCGCGGCGGCAATTGCATGGCGATGGCCGGTGTCGGGTGGAATTTGGCAAGCCCCAGCCGGGCCATCACATAAAAGCTCAGCGCCTCATTGCTGGCCATGCCGGTGGCAACTTCCGGGCAGAACTCGCGGAAATGGGCCATGGCGCTGTCATGGAAGGAGCCGACCAGCGCGCGGCTTTCCATGCCTGCTTCGCGGATCGTGTCGCACATCACGCGTGCGGCCTCCTCGGTATCCGGCTTGATCTCCACGATCCAGCGTACATCCCGATGGGCGGCCAGACTCTCGGCCAGCGTCGGCACCGTGATGCCGTGGCGGATGAACCGGTCCGGGTCTTCGCCCTCATAGCCGAAGGCGGCGTTCAGCCGTGTCACCTGCTCAAGTGTCAGCTCCGCGACAAGCCCCGTTCCGTTCGTCGTCCGGTCGACTGTGTCGTCATGCATCAGCACGAGGACGCCATCGGACGTGAGCTGGGTATCCACCTCCAGCACGTCCGCGCCGTCTGCAAGCGCCTGTTCCAGGGCGGCCAGCGTATTGGCGGGCGCGCGGCGCAAGCCCCCGGCATGGGCGATGCGCTCGGCACGCTCCACCGTCCGGCCGTCCAGCCATGGGTGGGAGACAGGCTCCGGGCCGGGCCAGAGCAGGGCTATCCCGTATCCGCCAGCCAGAATCACCAGCAAAATCAGTATTGCGCGCATCATCTATCCTCCCCCTTGGGTTCCCAGGTTAGGATATGCCATGAGAGCTTGTCAGTCAGGTGACAGGCCGCGTGGAAGGATCTGGCATGACACGTATTATCCTCATCTGGGCGGGTATTGTGGCCGGCGCGCTGGCGCTGATCGCGCTTGGCGGGCTCATGCTGGCGCGCTCGCTTTTTGCCGAGCCGGGTGTTCCGCGCCTTGCCGATGCGCGCGGCGCGCTGGGCGAGGCGGGCTGGCTTTTCGTCTTTGCCCATCCCGATGACGAGATTACCGCCAATGCGCTGATGGCGCGCGGCGTGGCGGAGGGTGTTCCGGTCCATCTTTTCACCGCCACGCGCGGCGAGGCGGGCACCCAATACCCGCCCGTGGTGGACCAGCCGCATCTGGGTATCGTGCGCGAGGCTGAAGCGCGCCGTCACGGCTTCTCGCTGGGTGTTGCCTCCCACACCGTGCTGGATATGGGCGATGGCCAGCTGCGCGCGCGTCCCTTCGATGAGCTGGTGGAGCGTGTCGCCGCCGAGATCGAGCGTACGCGCCCCTCCGCCGTCATCAGCTTCCACCCGGAAAGCGCGATCTCGCTGCATCCCGACCACATGGCGATTGGCGAAGCCGCCCGGCAGGCGGTAGAGGCGCTGGGCGAGGAGGGGCCGCGCCTGGTCTATGTGCTCGCCCCACGTCCGGGCCTGCGCCAGTTTGGCGGCGAGCGCGGCCAGCTCATCGCCGATATCCAGCCCGACCCTGATTTCGCTGTCCCTGCGCCTTCGCGCGACAAGCGCCGGGCCTGGCGCATCCATGAAAGCCAGTCTCGCTATCTGCAGGCCACCTACGGCATCGGCCCGCGTGTGATGTATGCGCTGTGGACGCGTGAATATTATGCGTTCTCCGACAGCGCTGACTGACCGGCTGATCAGCCACTTGCGCTCTTCTCTCAAAGCCCCCAAGATTCACCCATGGATGACAGTCCGCTGACCCTTCTGATCGTGCTTGGCGTTTCGGCGCTCGCCGTCGGTGCGCTGATCATGCTCAACCGCCTTATCGGCGGCTGGCAGGATGTGGAGTTCACCGACACTGCCCTGCCTGCCCGGCGCATGGAAGAGGACGTGACCGGGTTCGAGGCTGGTGACGGCGTATTGTCAGCGGACCGCAAGGCGGCGCTCGTCATGGAGAAAGACGAGGAGAGGCTGGGCCTTGTCATCGCGCGCAGCAGCCGCTGTGTGACGCGCGCCATCAGGCCCGGCGAGATTGCCCGGCTGGACGTGGACGGCACCTGCTTTCATATTCACTTCAACGATTTCACCCTGCCGCGCGTGACGCTCGACCTTGATGAGAGCGCGGCTGAAGGGTGGGAGACCATCATGCGGCGCTTCGTAAAGGACGCAGCCGCCAGCAAGGGTGAGGGCCATGCCCCAGCTTCCTGATCCTATCATGATCGCCATTCCCGCCTTCGTGGCGCTGATCGTGGCGGAAATGATCTATGCGCGCGCGACCGGAAAGGCCGAGTTCGAGCCGAAGGATACGGCTGCCAGCCTTGCCATGGGGCTTGGCAATACCGTGTCGGGTATTGCGCTGGGCTTCATCGCGCTCGCCTGGTTCACTTACGTGGAGCAGTTCGCCCTGTTCGATATGGGCTGGGCGCTCTGGGTGTTCGCCCTCTGCTTCGTGCTGGACGATTTCCTCTATTACTGGTCCCACCGCTTTGCCCATACCGTGCGCTGGTGGTGGGCGGACCATGTGGTCCATCACTCCTCCCAGCACTACAATCTCTCCACCGCGCTGCGACAGCCCTGGCTCAGCCCGCTGACCTTCAAATTCATCTTCTTTGGTACCTGGCTGGTCCTGCTGGGCTTTCCGATCGCGATGGTGGCCTTCTGCAGCGCGCTCAATCTCGTCTACCAGTTCTGGATCCATACCGAGGCGGTCAAGCGCCTGCCCGGACCGCTGGAATACGTGCTCAACACGCCCTCCCATCACCGGGTGCATCACGCCACCAACCCGATCTATCTGGATCGCAACTATGCGGGCGTGTTCATCATCTGGGACCGGATATTCGGCACCTTCCAGGCCGAGATCGACGAGGAAAAGTGCCGCTATGGCATCGTGAAGAATCTCGGCACCCACAACCCGCTCAAAATCTGCCTGCATGAATGGGTGGGGATTGTGAAGGACGTGTCCTCGGCCAAATCCCTGCGCGAGGTTATCGGCTACTGGCTCGGCCCGCCGGGCTGGTCGCCCGATGGCAGCCGGGAAAGCTCGAAAATCATCAAGCAGCGCTGGGCGGAAAAGCAGGCGCGGCTGAAAGGCGAGGCAGAGCCCCCGTCCGGCGAAACGCCTGCGCGCGAGCCTGTGGCTACCCCCGCCGAATAGACCTTACGGTCCGTCTACCAGGAAGCCGGCCTCGGCAAGGTGAGCCTGAATCCCGTCCTCGCGCAGCCATCCCGGCGCGCCGACCACGGCGAGCGTCACGCCGCCGCCTGCCACCGCACCGGCAATCGCCTCGCTCCAAATGCCCGCATAATCGATCTCGGCGGTCGTCTGCCCGCCCAGAGTCCGTAGCCCGCCGATCTCGCTTTCCATGGCGCGCTGGCACTCCAGGCCGGCGCGGGCGCTGGCATGGCCGCGCAGCGTGCTCACATCCCCGCGCGCCCAGGCCTGCGCCATCATCCAGGCCGTGGGCAGTTCGGTGGTGGCAAAATGGATCGCTTCGGACACACAGATCTCATTGGTCTTACGTGAGAAATCTTGCACCGAGCGGATAATGGTGGAGATGTCCGAAACGGCCAGATCATAGCTCTGCACCGCGCGCACCGGAACACGGCTCCGCCGGGCGAGGCGCGTCACCCTGTCCTCAATGGCTGAAGCACCCTTGAGGTCGACGCTGCTGGCCGCGTTGCCGATCAGCGTCATGGCCTGGAAGAAGGGGTGCATGCGGGAGGGATCGAGCGAGGCGATGCGTTCGGCGAGGGCCGCCTCGTCAGGCTCTTCCAGAAGGGTCTCGGCCGGCGCGGTCTCTCCGCCCCGGCGTGCTGCACGCCGCATCTGACGGCGGCGCTGATCGCGCTCCTCGGCGATGGCGCTCGCCCGCTGGAATTCTGCGGCCAGTTCTGCGTCCACCCGGTCAGCCAGCGTAGTGCCGCGCGGCATCATGATGCGGCTGCGGTTGAAGGTGATGGTGCGCAGCATCATCGCGGCCATGCGGGTTGTGCCGATCGCGCCGGAATTGACCTCGAACTCGGTGAGGACGAGGCGTGCTTCTTCAAGGACGCTCGCCACGGGGCGCTCGTTCCACTCAAGGCTGCCCGGCAGCCAGGGGACAGTGATGAAGACATAGACCTCGCCTTCCATCTCCGGGTGATGGACCCGCCAGAGCTGCGGTCCGGCACGCTCGCCGCGCACCACGATCAGGTCTTCGGGCTGATCACTGGCCGGGGCAGGTGCCTCATCGCCTGCGAGTGCAAGGATCGGCAGGGTCAGCAGGAGAGCGCAGGCCAGCAGGGTGGTACGCAGCATCAGGGAGTATCTCCGGGGCGGGATTGCGTTTTCTCTATCTCTCCAAACCGTGTCGCCCGCCAGTGAAAGCTTTGTCATACGAATTTGCCTGACAGATTAGTCAGGGGGTAGACAAGGGCGGGGCTTTGGGTTCATGCTTCCATCGAAGTGAACGTCGTTCACCTGCATATGAAGGACCGGGCAGCGCCCGGCTTGAGGCCAGCGCGCTGCACCGGCTCCCGCTTCGGAGGAGAGCCTGCTGATGACCGCGCTGCGCGACCTTTACCCCATGCCGGGCATTGATGATCACTGGCATGTGCCCCAGCAGTTCGATGCCGTTTTCGACTGGAAGTTCGACGAAGGCCGCACGACGCTCATGCACCTCTACCAGAAGGGCAAGGACATGCAGTGGGATGCGCTCAAGCGCATCGACTGGGATCTTGAGCTGGATCCGGAAAACCCGATGGAAATGCCGGACGAGGCGGTCGCCATCTATGGTTCGGATGTCTGGAACAGGATGACGAAGAAGGAGCGCATCGAGCTGCGCCGCCATGCGCAGGCCTGGAATATCAGCCAGTTCCTGCAAGGCGAGCAGGCCGCGCTTCTGTCCGCCTCCAAGATCGTCTCCTCGGTGCCTGATCTCGACGCGAAATTCTATGCGGCGACGCAAGTGATGGACGAGGCGCGCCATGTGGAGGCCTACCGCCTGCTGCAGGGCAAGTTCGGCGTTGCCTATCCGATGACCGATCCCTTGCAGGAGTTGGTCAATGATGCGCTCAAAGACTCCCGATGGGATGTGACCTATCTCGCCATGCAGGTCGTGATCGAGGGGCTCGCGCTCGCCGCCTTTGGCACGATCCGTGATCTGGCCCAGAACCCGCTCGCGCGCATGGTCAACGCCTATGTGATGGAGGACGAGGCCCGCCACGTCGCCTTCGGACGGCTCTCCTTGCGCGACTACTATCCCCAGCTCACCCAGAAGGAGCGCGATGAGCGCGAGGAATTCCTCGTCGAGGCCTGCTATCTCATGCGTGACCGCATGACCCAGAGCCATGAGCTCTATGACGTGCTCGGCCTGCCGGCCAAGGAGTGCAAGGAGTATGTGGAAAACTCCGACATCGTGAAGCTCTACCGCACCATGCTCTTCCAGCGCATTGTGCCGATCGTGAAGGATATAGGCCTGTGGGGACCGCGCATCCGCAAGGCCTATGAGGATATGGGCGTGCTGCACTATGCCGAGCTCGACCCGCAGACCCTGCAGGACGAGGATGAGCGCATCGCCGCCCAGATTGATGCGGGCAAGGCGCGCTCGGACTATGTGCAGGCGGTGGCGGGGCTCGCGGAGTAGGGGCTAGCCCGCATACGCTGACCTTAGTTCTGCGATATCGATCTTCTTCATCTCGAACATGGCCGCTCTGGCGCGCCCTGCGGCCTCTCTGTCCGGTCCGTTCAGGAGGCCGGGCATTTCCCTTGGAATGATCTGCCAGTTCATTCCATAACGGTCACACAACCAGCCGCAGCGTTCTGCCTCCGGCACGTGGCGCAGCGCGTTCCAGATCCGGTCGGTTTCGGCCTGATCGTCGGTCATGACCTGAAGCGACACGCCCGGCGTGAAGCCAAAATCCTGATCCACGCCGGAATCAAACACCACGAAAGCCTGCCCGGCCATGCGGAAGCGGCCA
Organism: Glycocaulis sp.; assembly: GCA_022565665.1. Classification (GTDB taxonomy): domain Bacteria; phylum Pseudomonadota; class Alphaproteobacteria; order Caulobacterales; family Maricaulaceae; genus Glycocaulis. The sequence continues at coordinate 411,389 of JAIUMI010000001.1, read as the reverse complement.
TGATTGAGCATGCCGGCCCGGTCACCTGCCTCCCTGCCGTAATGGCTAATCTCGAGGGTCTCCAGACCGCCAAACACGCTGCCATAGCGGTTCATGGCCTCCTCGGCCTTGCCGGTCATCGCGCCGGTGAACATGAGGGCGGGGACGATGGTCTGTTCGCTGTCCTCTGGGCGGGCCTTCATGATTTGCCAGTTCACGCCGAACGGGTCTGCGACCCAGCCGTATTTTTCGCCCCAAGGGTACCGGTCCATGGGCATCATAACCGAGCCGCCATCGCCCAATCCCTTCCACAGCCGGTCGACCAGCTTTTCGTCCGGCGTCAGCACGAAGAAGGAGATGGACGGGTTGGGTTTGAACATCGGCCCGCCATTGAGAATGAGGAATTCCTGGCCTGCGAGGTTCAGCGAGACGGTCAGCACCGTGCCGTCGCTCTGGCCGTGATGCTCAAACCCCTCTTGTGTGAAGCGGGTTATCTCGCCAATGGCGGAGTCCGGGAAAAGGCTTGTGTAAAGTTCTGCAGCCTCCTCGGCCCATCCATCGGACCAGAGGCAGGGAATGATCTTTTGCATGTTAGGTCTCCGGGTCAGGCCGACGCGTGGTCGCTAAAATGGATCATCTGAGCATCGAGTGCGCGGGCAAAGGCGGGCCTTGCTTCACAGCGCTCCAGATAGGCTGTCAGCTCAGGGTAGGGGATGAGGAAGTCATGGCCGCGAATATCGCGCAGGACGGTGGCCATGATGATGTCCGCAGCCGTGAAGCGGTCCACCAGATATTCTCTTGCGCCAAGCCAGCTTGCGAACTCCCTGAGACGCTTGTCCAGCAGCTCCACCATACGCTGGCGGAAGGCTGCGCCCTCGGGCGTGGCCGCCAGCGCGTCATCGATGAGGAACAGGGTCTGGAAGCGTGGCTCTATCGTGCTAAGCGCGGCAAACACCCAGCTTTCCATACGAGCCTGCCCGTTTCGGTCGGGCGGTGAGAGTGCCGGGTTATCCCGCGCTATATGCAAGACGATGGCGCCGGACTCGAACATCTCCACCTGATCATCACGATAGGCCGGTACCTGCCCGAAGGGTTGCCACTGACGATAGGCGTCAGGACACTCGCCCAGCGGACGGATAAGCTCCTCCTCATAGGCGATGGCGCACTCTTCAAGAGCCCAGCGCACGCGCAAATCCTTCACAAAGCCGCGGGCAATTTCGGGTACCCAGCTGAAGGCTGAAATCCGGACGGTCATCGCGCCCTCCTGTCGGTTCTGCTGTCTCACTCGTCCACGACCGGTACGAACCCGGCATAGATCAGGCGCTTCCCGTCGAACGGCATGGGGTTGTTGGCTGGCTCCAGGCGCGGATCTTCCATGATCTTGGGCATGACCGCTTCCATCACCGCTTTCGACGGCCAGATCATCCAGGAGAATACCACCGTCTCGTCGGGCTTGGCCTTTACCGCCATCGGGAACGAAGTCACCTCTCCGTCCGGCACGTCATCGCCCCAGCACTCGACGTATTTGGTAACGCCGTGTTCCTTGAACACCTTCGCTCCCTCACGGGCATGCTTGATGAAGGCGTCCTTGTTGGCGGTGGGTACCGCCAGCACAAAGCCCTGTACGTAATAGCTCATCACTCCTGTCCTTCCTGATGGCTGGTGTTGTAATTATGCGCTGCCGGCCGCAGTGCTACTCGTCCACCACGGGCACGAACCCGCCATACATCACGCGCTTGCCATCGAACGGCATCGGATTGGTATCCTGTTGCAGGCGCGGATCTTCCATCGCCTTGGCGATCCCGGTCTCGAAGGCCTGTTTCGATGGCCAGATCAGCCAAGCGAAGGCCACCGTTTCATCCGGCTTCTTCTTTACCGCCATCGGGAAGGACGTCACTTCGCCGTCCGGCACCTCATCGCCCCAGCACTCCACGCATCTGAGCGCACCGTGCTCCTTGAAGACCTTCGCTGCGTTGCGCGCGTGCTGGATGAAGGCCTCCTTGTTGGCGGTGGGCACCGCCAGCACAAAGCCCTGTACGTAATAGCTCATCGGTTTTCTTCTCCCGATTTCGATTGATTATCTGCTGCTAGCTCGTGGCTTCGTTGAAGGCCCACTGGACGCCAAACGGATCGCGGACCATTCCCCAGCGGTCGCCCCAGAATTGCATTTCGAAGGGCATCACGATCTCGCAGCCTGCTTTCACTGCGCGGTCCCAGCGCTCTTGAGCGTCCGCAGCGACGATCTGCAGATGCATGTTGTCGCGTGGGGGCACGTTATCGGCGTGATCGGTCATCATCAGCGTGCCGCCATTGATCTCGATCTGGCAGTGGGCGACACGTCCCGCGCTCTGCCCCGGCACGTGGCCGATCATCTTTGCGCCGAAGGCTTTCTCGTAGAATTTCGCCGCTTCCAGCGCTCGCCCACCCATATCGAGATAGGGGATCACGCCCTTGGTGGTTTCCGGGTTCGCCTGGGTTGTAGTCATGTCATCCATAGGTGGCTCGTTTTCCTGTATGTGATTGTTTCTTTACGCGCTTTCGGAGAAACTGCCGGTTCGCGCAGGTCCGGCAGGCTTGTAGGTACTGATGATAACCCCGGACGAGGCCGTTCTCGTGCTGACCAGAGTGAGTTCGGTAGGGGCCGCTGTTTCGGAGAAGAGGCGCTTGCCTTTACCGAGCAGGACCGGAAAGACCAGCAGCAGCACCTCATCCGCCAGCCCATGCTCGATCAGCAGCGGCGTCAGCGTGGAACTGCCCCAGACGATGAAATCGGGACCGTCAGCCGCCTTTATGCGGCGAAGGCCGGCCATCATGTCCGCACCCAGATCTTCCGCTGGTCCCCAATCAAGGCTCTCGGGCCTGTGCGTGGCTACGAATTTTCGCGCGGCGTTGAGGCTGTCCGCCATCGGCCCTGTCTGGTGCGGCCAGTAGCCCGCCCAGATGTCATAGGTGCGCCGGCCGAGCAGCAGATCAAACCGCTCGCCATGTGCCGCGCCGATTGCCTCGCCGACCGCCGGATCGGCGTGCGGAAAGGCCCAGCCACCATGCTCGAAACCGGCTTCGGGATCCTCCTCCGGACCACCGGGAGCCTGTATAACCCCGTCCAGCGAGATGTGTTCGATGATCCGGATCGTTCTCATGCTGCGCTCTTTGTCGCGGCAGGTGTCTCGCCGCCCTCGAAAATGAAGGTGAAGTAGCGCCTCAGGTGCGCAATTGCGTCGAGCACCGGCTCGGGTCCGCCTTGCGCCTTGGAGGTGATGAAGCCGCCCTGCAGAACGGTCTGGATCAGCAGGGCAAGGCTGGAGGCCGTGTAGGGGGCGCCGATACCGCGCGCATCCAGGGCGGCTTGCACCAACGGCTCTATGGTCGCGGTATGCCCGGCAATGGAGCGGTGGCAGGCCTCGCGGATAAGCGGGCTGGTATCGAAGGTTTCCTGCACCAGCGTGCCAGCCAGGCAGGTGAACTCGTAAGTCTCTCCTTCCACCAGCTCGGCGCGGAAATCGAGATAGGCATAGACCCGCTCCAGCGGATCTTCCGGCGCATGATAGGGCGCTTCGGCAAAGAGAGCCGAGGTCGTCTCCGACCAGTAATCGGCGGCGGCAACGCCGAGCGCTTCCTTGCTCGCAAAATGGTGGAAGAAGGCGCCCTTGGTTACGCCTGCCGCCTTGCACAGCTCGTCCACGCTCGTCGCGGCAAAGCCCTGCGAGCGGATAAGTGTCATGGCGGACTGCAAGAGCCGCTCGCGGGCGCTGGATCGGGGCGTTGTGTCGTTCATGCGAGACACATACCAACCGGTTGGTATGTTTACAAGCACAAGAGTCAGACCCTGCCCGCAGGGTGGGCTGCATGGCCTCATGGAGGGGCAAAGGCCGGGCTGGAGGCGGGATGGAAGCGGCCGGGGCTTCCGGCCGCGCGCAGGGGTGTGGTCCATGTCCGGCGGGAGTGAGGAGGCGAGCCCCATGTTCGAGATCAGAGAGGATGATCTGTCATCTGATGCCACGCGCGCCCTGCTTGCCCTGCATCTCAAAGGCATGCATGAGACCTCGCCGCCCGAAAACGTGTTCGCGCTGGATCTGACAGGGCTCAAAGACCCGCGCGTGACGGTGTGGAGCGCGTGGGATGGGGATCGTATCGCCAGTATCGGCGCGCTGAAAATGCTCTCCGGGCGTGAGGCCGAGATCAAGTCCATGCGCACCCACCCGGACTTTCTGGGGCGGGGGGCAGGCGCGGCCATACTCGATCACATCATCGCCACAGCGCGAGCACGCGGCGTCATCCGCCTCAGTCTTGAAACCGGTCGCGGCGAGGCGTTCGAGGCCGCCATACGGCTCTATCAGCGCCGTGGATTCAAGAAGGGGGAGGCGTTCGCCGATTACGGGCCAAATGCCTTCAGCCAGTTCTTCCATCTCACGCTGGCCGCGTGAGCGCGGGCGTACAAGCTCGCTACCGGACTGAAACCCACATGACCAGATACCGGACCTGCGCTGTCACTTTTCTGTCAAAAAATCTGGCGGTGGCCTTGACGCTGGCGCTTCGCCCGTAAAGAAGAAGCCCCGATACGGTCTGATCCGGTCAATCCGGCATGCAGCCGGCCGGAAGGGGAATATGGCGAAGATCGACAAGGACCTCAAACGGCTCCAGCGGCTGGAGACCGGCGTCCAGAGTCTCTCCCGGCAGCTGGTTCCGGTAGGTATCGCGGTAACCTTCCTCGCCATGATCGGGGTGGCCGCCGGCACGCTCTCCGGCGTGCATACCGGTTGGGCGCTGTTCGTCGCGGCCAGCATTATCGGCGGCTATATGGCGCTCAATATCGGCGCCAATGACGTAGCCAACAACATGTCCCCGGCGGTCGGCTCGCGCGCACTGACCATCACCACCGCCGTCATCGCCGCTGCCGTTTTCGAAGCCGCAGGAGCGATCATCGCAGGCGGCGAGGTGGTTTCCACCGTCGCCTCGGGCATCATCGATCCGGCCATGATGCCAAGCTCGCAGATCTTCGCCTATGCGATGATGTCCGCGCTTCTGGCCGCCGCGCTCTGGATCAATCTGGCGACCTGGCTCGGCGCGCCGGTCTCCACCACCCATTCCATTGTCGGCGCGGTGCTAGGCGCAGGGATCGTCGTTGCCGGGTTCGAGGCGGCGGACTGGTCTGTCATTGCACGGATCGTCGCCAGCTGGGTGATATCGCCTGTCACGGGCGGTCTGATCGCGGCCGGTTTCCTCTTCTATATCGACCGCACCATTCTTGACCGGAAGAACAAGCTGGAAGCGGCCCGCTTCCAGGTGCCGATCCTCGTCGGCATCATGGCGGGCACATTCTCCACCTATCTCATCCTTAAAGGGCTGGCGCGCATCATGCCGACGCCGCTGGAGCTGGCCATTCTGGCCGGCGCGGCCATTGGTGTGGCGTCCTGGTTTCTGGTGCGCCCCTTTATTGCCCGCACGCTGGAGGGCAAGGAAAACCGCAAGGCCTCGGTGGGCGAGCTGTTCACCATCCCCGTCATATGCGGGGCGTGCCTGCTATCCTTCGCGCACGGCAGTAATGATGTCGCCAATGCCATCGGCCCGCTGGCGGCGATCTATATGGCCATCACCGAAGGGGTAACCGACGGCGCGGCCCCGCTCCCCACCTGGATATTGCTGATCGGCGCGCTCGGCATCTCGCTCGGCCTGCTCCTGTTCGGACCGAAACTGATCCGCACGGTCGGCTCCAAGATCACCAAGCTGAACCGGGTGCGCGCCTATTGCGTCACGCTGTCAGCCGGGATCACGGTGATCATCGCCTCCACGCTCGGCATGCCGGTCAGCTCCACCCATGTGGCAATTGGCGCGCTGTTCGGGGTGGGTTTCCTGCGCGAGGGCATCGCCAATAACGGCAAGTCGAAGAAGAAGCCCAAGGAGAAGGACGCCAACCGCAAGACCCGCTATCTGGTGCGCCGCGGTCATGTGGTAACGATTGTTTCGGCCTGGGTGATCACCGTGCCGGCCACCGGCCTGTTGTCAGCGGCCATCGCCTTCACCATGACGGTGCTGTTCTAGCGCTAGTCCGCCGTGCAGGCGCGAAAGGCGCCGACCGTGTCCTGGCGCTCTTCCAGCGCGCGGTAGGCCGTCCAGTGCAGATCGGTCGCGATGGCGGCCACGCCGCCCTCGGCAAATGTCTGGAACACCGACGCATCGCCGCTCGCTTCAACCTCACCATCAATATGCCAGAGCGTGCCGGCAATCGGCGGGATGCCCGCCTCGATCAGCCGGTTCCACACCTCCGGTTCCGGCTCGCGGTGCACGCCGCTCCAGCCGATCAGCCGGGCCGGATCCACACCTGCTTCCATCAGCGCATCGAGGCGCTCCTGGTCACGTATCTGGATGGAGATCACCACGTCCTCATCGCTCTCGGCCGCGCGCAGTGCGTCTTCCAGCGTGTAGGTGATGACCATGGAATAGCTGACCGCGTCATTGGCGCGGATCGCTCCGACCAGCTCTTCCACGTCGACGGTGCGCTTCAGGTCCAGCTGCACGAAGGCCCGCCCGCGCGCCCAGTTGAGCACTTCAGACAGGCTGGGGATGCGGTAGGGGGTGACCTCGCCTTCATTATCCACCAGCTGCAGGCCGGACAGCTCGGCAAAGGTCAGATCGGAGATATTGCCGGTGCCCGTCGTGGTGCGCTCCAGGCTCTCGTCATGCATCATGACCAGCACGCCATCGGCGGTGCGGCGCACATCCATCTCCAGCAGCATCGGCCCGCCTGCGAGCGTGTTGGCGAAGGTCTCGACCGCGTGTTCGGGAAAGCCCGGCTCCACCCCGCCGCGATGGGCGCTGATCAGCGTCACGCCCCGGTCCATCAGGCAGCGCAGCACGTCCGGGATGCGCTGTCCCTCCGGCGCGATGGCCGGCAATAGCGGTTCGGGCAGCACGCTTGAGGCAGCGGGTCCAGCCTCGAGCGTGCGGACCTCCGGTTCGGCAAACTCGATTTCGCCCACCGGCTCGCCGCAGGCGGCAAGGAGGGCCGAGGCGAGAACCGAGGAGACAAGCGCAGTGTGATAGCGGTGCAGCATGAAATGGGCCCTGATCAGGTGTGTCGCCGCGTCTTCCAGAACGGTTGTGTGACAGATTTTACGCGGTTTGGGCAGTCCTACTCATCGCCATAAATGGCGACATAGGGTTCACGCCCCAGGCCCCAGCTCGCCCGGTACATGCCCGGCGTGTTCATAGCCCAGATGGGCTCGCCCACGAACAGCATCACGATGCCGCCATCCCCGCCATCGGCTTCCAGCCGCTCCATCATCCGGTCCGCGGCGATCTGTGCGGCTTCTGCAAAGCTGTGCTGCTCGAACATCAGCCGGTTCGCGTCATGGCAGATGGCGGCGGCGACATTGAAGCGAATGAAGTATTCGCCCGTACCGGTGGCAGACAGCCCGCAACGCTGGTCAGCCCAGGTGCCCGCCCCGATGATCGGGGTATCGCCCACCCGGCCCCAACGCTTGGCGGTGGTGCCGCCGGTGGAGGTGCCGGCCACCGTGATGCCATTCGTGTCCATCACCACGACGCCGACCGTGCCGAAGCGGTGCTCCCGCTCCATCAGGTCCAGCGCGCCTTCACGGACAGGTTCGGGGTCGGGAGCGCCTTCCGGGCGGGGCGGCACGGGAAGTCCCATGCGCTCCACCTGGCGCTCCATCGCCTGCCAGCGGCGCTCGGTGAAGAAGAAGGATTGCTCGGCCGTTTCAAGCTCGCGCTCAGCGGCAAAGCTCTCCGCGCCATCACCGATCAGCATGACATGCGGGCTGTGTTCCATCACGGCGCGGGCCAGCGAGATGGGGTTGCGCACCCCGGTCACGCCCGCCACCGCGCCGGCGGCGCGCGAATGGCCGACCATGATGGAGGCATCAAGCTCCACCCGGCCTTCGGAGGTGAACACTGCGCCGCGCCCGGCATTGAATTTGGGATCGTCTTCCAGCACGCGGATCACGGCCTCGACCACATCCACGCCGTCAGCCCCGTCCATCAGCATGCCGCCGCCCAGCTCCAGCGCGTCCTGCAGGGCTGCGCGGTAGGCGGCCTCGGTCCCGGCGTCCATGGCGCCGCGTTCGATCACGCCCGCCCCGCCATGGATGATGATGGACCACTCAAGCTCGCCTGCACGTTCGCTTCGGGCCTCCGCGGACGGCAGGGCGAAGATGAGGGCGGCAAAGGCAATCAGCGTGCGGATCATGTCGGACTCCAGCGGTTTGCAGGCAATCGGGTGATCATACCCCCAAATCAGAAGGTGAGGATAACTTTCCCCTTCACCCGGCGTTCCATAATGTCTCCAAAGGCCTGGGCGAATTGCTCCAGCGGATAGGCCGCCGAGATGTGGGGCGTGATCTTCTTCGCCTCGTAGAGATCAAACAGCTCTTTCATGTTCTGCGCGTTCTCGCGCGGATTGCGGCCGGCCCATGCGCCCCAGAACACGCCGAGGATATCGCGGCTGTTGAGCAGAGCCAGATTGAGTGGAACTTTCGGGATCGGGCCGGCGGCAAAGCCGATGACGAGATAGCGGCCGCCCCAGCCGGTCGCGCGCAAAGCCGCTTCGGAATAATCCCCGCCAACCGGGTCATAGACCACATCGACGCCCTTGTTTGCGGTAATCTCGCGCACGCGGGCCTTGAGATCCTCCTCGGCATAATTGATCAGCGCGTCGGCTCCGGCCTCTTTCGCGATCTCCAACTTCTCTGCCGAGCTGGCCGCCGCGATGACCTTCGCGCCCATCGCCTTGGCCAGCTGCACGGTGGCAAGGCCGACGCCGCCTGCCGCGCCCAGCACCAGAACCGTCTCGCCGGGCTGCAGCTTCGCGCGCTGTTTGAGCGCATGATAGGAGGTGCCATAGATCGTGGTGAAGGCGGCGGCGTGCTCAAAGCTCATCGCGTCAGGGATCGGGATCACCTGCGCGGCAGGGGCGACGGCCTGCTCGGCGAACCCGCCCAGCATGGTCGCCACGATCACCCTGTCGCCAGGCTTGAACCCTGCCGTGTTCTTGCCGACCTCGGAGACAACACCCGAACACTCCGTGCCCGGAATGAAGGGGAAGGGGGGCTGGGCCTGATACTTGCCTTCCACCAGCAGGATGTCGGGGAAGTTCACGCCTGCGGCCTTCACATCGACCTGCACGAAGCCCTCACCCAGCGGCGGCGCGTCAACCTCCGCCACTTCCAGATTCTCGTAGGGGCCAAATTCCTTGCAGATCAGTGCGCGCATGAGGGGGAGGTCTCCATTCAGGTCGGATGAGAGCGCGACCATAGAGGTTCGGGTACGGGAAGCGCAATGCGCGGGCGCGTCCGCCGGTGGCCCGCATCACGCCCTGTCGGGCGCCTCCTTGCGCTTGCGCGTTTTCATGAAGGGCAGGCCCCAGCGGTCATTCGCCGCCGCCAGCGCGATGAACAGCACCATCAGGGGGACGGCTTCAATCAGCATGCGGCTGAAGGAATCGCCATCACCCACCCGGTAAGGTGAGGTCCGCGTGAACACCAGCATGAACAGTATCGGGACGGTGGTCGACGCCGCGAACCGCAAGGGAAGAAAATCATCGCTGCGGTAGGTCAGGGCAAAGATGTAGAACAACACGTAGAGCAGAACGAAGCCGTAGCCCCACGCGCCCGCCCCACCGAGCGCGTTTGTGTAGGTCGCCTGCAGGCTGGCCCAGAACAGGGCGGGCGACATCAACGCTAGCACGGCCAGCGATAGCCACACCGCAGCCTCGGCAAGATGCAGCATGTGGCGGTGATACGCCTTTACGATAGCCAGATTTGAAATCAGCGCCGCGAACATCAGGCCGAGACCGGCGACAGGAGCCGCATAGTTGCGCAGCGGAGACGCATGTCCGCCAGCGGCATACACGCTGATCAGGAAATAGCTGAGCAGCAGCCCGCAGATCAGATACCAGCCGGCTATCAGGAGCTTTTCCCGGGCAGGCACGCCGGGCCACAACATCAAGGGGCCAAGGGCCAGAGCCGCGAGCATGAACCCTTCAGGGCGGGTAAAGCACGCCACCATGATGCTGGCGCCGATCAGGATATAGGCAAACGGCCGCGACCCGCTCCGGCCGGAGGCGAGCAGGACCACGTTGGCCGCAATAGCCAGCACGCAGGCGGCAAGAAGGAGATGGCCATTCACGTAGAAGGAGTGGAACACAAAGCGATTGATCGACACGAGAAAAAGGATCGACACGCCAACTGCTATGAGCTGTTTCCAGTTTTTCAGGAATGACCCGCCGAAATAGAAAAGTGCTGTGAAAACGATAATCGATATTATGGATACCGAAACGAGCGGCGCAGCGCTTCGAGCATAATGCTCATCAAAATAGAAGCTCAAGAAATGCATGGCAGGCGTGCTTATCATTCTCTGCTCTGCCAGATTTCTGTTCATCATATCGAAATTGTCTTCAGCGATCAGGGCTGCCACCCGCAAGTATTGAAAGCTGTCGCTATGCCACGAAACCAGATTGGCCTCCCGGGCAACGAAAACTACGGTCAGGCTGACAATCCAGACGCCGATGGCAGGCAGTACGATTGTCGGGATGTGCCTTACATTGCTCGCCAGACGGGCGCGCTGAACATAAGCGTTTCCCAAGAGAAGAATTAAAAACAACGATACAACGAACATAAAATTTATGGAGCCAATCAAAACTAACGAAATTATTATTGTTGATATAAATGCGGCAAAACCGGAAAAGTACGAAACCAAGAGCTCTGATATGCTTTTGTTGTAATTAAAAAACAAAAACAAAGCGCCAAGCGATACAAAAATCGTGGCCATGAAAAATTCATGCATCGCTCTGCACTCCGCACATTTCCACGATTTCGGGACGGATATTGTTGATATCGGCGAAGGCGGTGCGGTTGTTGCCGTCGCGAACCACGAAGAATGCCGGACTGTTCTGGTCGATGGCGTAGATTGCGAAGTGGCGGCGGATAAAATTCCTGGAAGGCCTACTGAAAAACTGGGCCGTGAGATCAAACTCGACGGGGTTGTCGATCAGCGCCTCAGCAACATTGTAATTGCACCAGATGGCGGACCCCGCTCCACCCAGGCCCAGCAGGGCGCTTCCCGAGAACGTGTCACGCCGGTGGTTTCCGCGAAAACGGCTAGTGGGCAGGACAATTTGCGCACCACGAAAGTTTTCCCGGAAAAAATGGAGCGGGGCCACGTCCCGGCGCGCGCTGTTAGATGTCATGATCCCGATCTCAATCAGGCTCGCCGTGTGATAGCGGTGCAGCGCCTTGTAATTGTGGCGTTTGCCTTCGTCCATGGTCCGAAAAGTCACAATATTTATACATATTGCAATAGCAATTATTGATATTAATAGAAAGAATGATCTATTTTTTATTATAAATTTACGATATTTTGTAAAAGTTCTTCCATTATTAGATGACATGACGTGCTCCCAAGCAAGTCATAAAACAAAAGTCATGAACATTTACATGTCTCACACAAAGCGTGTCTTCTTCTAACCTTCTATTTATAATTGCGCTCGGGGTCGTGACTGAGCCGCGATTGATGTGACCTGAGTCTGATTTGCGGGATGATGCCCGCCGGCTGGGCAGTGAGGGGCGCTTTATCACTTATTTCCTCGTTGCTGCGCCGCAAAGCGTTGAATTTTCTTTCGCAAATGTTACTATAGTTAGCGCACAGGACGCCAGCAAGCGTTTCGTGAAACCGCATCTGGCTTCGGGGGTGGAATGCCGCAACAGGCTCCAGATCAGCCGGCGGGCCCGGCGGCATTCTCCAGTGATGCCGTCATGGACCGGCCTGCCGGAACCGCAGAAAAGCCCGGAGGCAAGAGGGCGAGTGACCCCCTGATCACCGGGCTTTCGGCTGCGCGCCTGCGTCTTGCCGCTCAGGCCGAGGCGATGCTGGCAGCTCAGCGCAAGGCGCAGGCAGATGCTGAGTCCGCCTTGAAGAAAGCCAAGAATGCACAAGAGCAGAAAGCTGCGCTGAAGCGGAAGCTGGACGATGCGCGCGCGGCGCTGGCGCGCCCTGCGGCGCTGCGCGACCTGCCGCAGGCGAAGGAATTGCTGCGCCGGCATCTGCCCGCCCGGCCCACCGGTTCGGCGCTCAAAGCCGCCTATGAAGCGGCCGGGCTGCACGAAATGGCCGACACATTCGTGCTCTACCGGATAATCGGCAATGATCTCTATCCGCGCCACCGCAAGGGCCAGTCGCGCAGCAATGTCGCCTTCATCCTGGAAAACGAGCCGGAGCTGGAAGCGTGCGAGAAGCGCTGGGTGATCAACCGGATTGTGGACGGGGACGAGCGTGAGGCGATCATCGCCCTGCTTGAACGCCATCGACAGCCCTGGATCGAGATTCCGTTCGACTGGGACGAGTATGCCCGCATCGACTGGGATGTGGAGGCGTTTGAGGGCCTGCCCTGCGAGGTGTCGCGCGATTTTGACCAGCTCGACGAAAAGGAGCGCGGGCTGGTCGCCGCGCGCCTGCGCCAGAGCAAGAACAACTACGTGATGAACAATAATGGCGCGCGCAACGCGGCGCTCGCCGACGGGCTGGACCGCGCCAAATGGGTGCTGCCATGGGATGGCAATTGCTTCGTCACCGCCAGCGCCTGGCGGGACATACGCGAGGCGGTGACGGGCCGGCCATGGCTGAAGCATTTCCTGGTGCCGATGGCGCGCATTACCGACAATGCCAGCCTGCTCGATCCGGGCTTTGCGCCCGAGGCGGCCGAGGAGCCGCAAATCCTTTTCCGCTGCGACAGCACAGAGAGCTTTGATGCGCGCCATCCTTATGGCCGCCGGCCCAAGGTGGACCTGTTCTGGCGGCTGGGTGTGCCCGGCCCGTGGGACAAGTGGAAATACTATCCCTGGGACATGAGGGCGCGCGGCGCCTCCGCCGAGGCGCATCAGTTCGGCCATGCCGGCTGGGTGGCGCGGCTCGCTTCGGGCCAGAGCCATCTGGAACAGTCCGACGCGCGCAGCTTCCAGGATCGCGGGCTGGCCCGGGCGGAGGCCATCGTCTCCACGCTGGACCATCTCGACGCGCAACGCCTCTACCGGCGCTATGACCGGGACAATCTGGTCAGCTATGACGAGGCCCGCCTCGATCAGCTTGCCCGTGCCCGCTATGGCTGGATGGGCGCATGGCGCAGCCATGTGCTGGACGCGGCCCGTGAGGCGCTGGGGCGCGGACCCTATTCGGTGACCCAGAAGACCAGCCTGCCGCCCAGCGGCGATATCCACGATTACTGGCACCCTGCGCCCTACTGGCATCCCGATCCGTCAAAGCCGGACGGGCTGCCCTATATCCGGCGCGATGGCCAGCGCGTGCCCGGCACCGTGATGTACGAGCCCGACAGCGCGCAGTATGACCGCACGCGCCTGCAGATGATGTTCGACGACACGACCGCTCTGGCACTGGGCTGGGCGGTGAGCGGGGACATCGGGCTGGCCCGGCACGGCGCAAAACTGGTGCGCGCCTGGTTCCTCAATGCAAAAACGGCGATGAACCCGCACCTGACCTATTCCCAGGTGCGGATGGGGCACAACAATAATGAAGGCGCACAGACCGGCGTGATCGAGATGAAGGATCTCTATTACGTGCTGGATGCCGTGCGCCTCCTGGAACGCTCCGGGGCGTTCACCCGGCGCGACCGGGCCGGGCTGGAGGACTGGCTGACACGCTATCTGGACTGGCTCACCAACAGCACGCAGGGCCGTCGCGAACGCAGCTCGCCCAATAATCATGGCATCATGTACGATCTGCAGATCGCGGCCATACACGCCTATCTCGGCAATATGCAGGGCCTGATCGACACGTTCTGCGCCAGCCGCCAGCGCCTGTTCGAACACTTCAACCCGGACGGTTTCCAGCCCCACGAGATGGATCGCACGATCAGCGCGCATTATTGCTGCTTCAACCTGCAGGGCTGGGTCAATCTGGCCAATCTCGCAAACGCGTGCGGGGACGGGCTGTGGGATTTCGCCCTGCCTGACGGACGCTCAATCCGCAAGGGGCTGGAATGGGCGATGGCCCATGCGGACGCGCCGCACTGGCCGTTCGAGCAGATCGAGCCGTTCGACGCCGGGCGCTTCGTGCCGCTGCGGCATGCGGCGGCCATCCGGGCCGGACAGCCATCGCTGCTTGATGGTCTGCCGGACGGGCAGGCGGTCAAGCCCGTCTTCCACCCCCATGACGGCATCAAGCCGTACTGGGCCATCTGAGCGGGGGCATGATGACACCGCTGCGGATCGGATATCCCCTCAAGGACGGCGCAGCCGCACCGGCGCGCGAGCACGAGGCGGCTCTGTCGCTGGCGCTGGCCCTGCACGAGGCGGGCCATCAGCCGGTCATCATCACCGCCGCGCCCGGCCCGCTGAACAGCTGGTGCCGCCATGCCGGGCTGGAAACAGCGCATCTCGCCTTGCCTGCGCTGTCGGGCGTGCGCAAGGCACCGCGCAGCTGGCGTGATGAGGTCGAGCGCGCGGCAGACGGGCTGAAAGAGCAGGTCGCCGCGCTCAATCTGGATGTGATCTACACCCGCGACGCCACGGCGCATCTGGTCTGGGCCGTGATCGCACAGCGTGGGGGCATCGCCCATGTCTGGCAGGAGCGCAGCGATTTCCGCTATCCCGAATGGGCGCTGGCCGACATGGAAGCGGCCAGTGCGATCATTGGCGGATCGAAATTCGCCCTGCGCAAGGCGCCCGCCGCCATCGCGGCGAAGACGAAAGTGATGCCTGATTACCGGCCCGTGCGCCATGATCTGTCCGCGCATGAGGACAGGGCCCGTCTTGAAAGGCTGACGGGCACGCCCTCTGGCCCCATCGTGGTCTTCGCGGGCGACACGGCAGATCTGAAGAATGCGGCCCTGGCCATCGAGGCGGCCCGGCTTGCTGCCGCCCTGCGCGAGGATCTCACCTTCTGTGTCGCCGGGCGGATCGCCAACGCGAAATGGCCGCGCCAGCGTGACAAGGCCGTGAAAGGTCCGCTGGAAGGCCGCTGGATCGAGCTCGATAATGCGGGTGATCTTGCCAGCCTGGTCTCAGGCGCGGATCTGGCGATCCCGCTATCAACCGGGGCGGAAAACCTGCAGACGGTGATGGCTGCGGGCGTCTATGCCGGCACGCCGGTTCTGGTACCCGAGAAGAAGGATGTCAGCGCCGCCTATATCAGGGCGTTCCCGGCCTGTCTGGTGAAGCCCTGGACGGCACAGATGCTTGGCGGGGCAATCATCATGCTGGAGACGGCGCGGGAATCATTTGCCGCAAATATCGAGGAATTCCGGCGGGATTTCGCGGCAAAGCATGCCGGCCCGGCCCTGATTGCCCGCATTACAAATTTTTATGCAAGGCTCGCCAAAGCACGCCCGGACCGTTAGGGCGCTCCGGTATTCCCGCATAATTCCAAGGCAAACCGCATATCTGCCCGCCGCAGATGACGCAAAAATGATCACAGGCGCTGCGACCGGGGATTGTGCGGATACGGAGTTTGGACTGTGCTTGCCCGCCTAATTGCCTGATCATCCGTGTATATCACTCGCCTCGCCGTTTCCCCCGGGTTCTCCGACATGCGTTCCTACGAACTCCTGCCGCTGGTGACCTTGTTCGCGCCGCAGACGCTGGCGCGGGTCGAGATGCCGCGTGTCCGGCCGGGTTCGGCTGCGGCCCCGCGCACCCTGCTGCTGCGCGGTGAGGAGATAGCGGCGCTGCGCCAATCCCTGCCGGGCGCGGCGGGACCGTTGAAGGAGGGGTATGAGGAACTGGTCCGGCGGGCCGAATCTGCGCTGGCCGAGCCGCTTTTCACCCCCACCGGCAAGACCGTGCTGCCAGAAGGCGCAGAGCCCCGCGACTATGTGAGCTTTGCCAAATACTGGCACCCTGATTCCAGCACGACGGATGGCCTGCCCTATGTGCAGCGCGACGGAGAGGTGAACCCGGACATCTATGATGAAGACAAGACCGACGTGGTGCGGTTCGAGCGCTTCTCCGATGTCGTCTTCCTGCTCTCCTTTGCCTTTGCGCTGACCGATGATGCCCGGTTTGGCGAGCGCGCCGCCGAACAGTTGCGCAGCTGGTTCGTCAGCGAGGAGACCAGCCAGACCCCGCACTTCCGGTTCGCCCAGATGGTGCGCGGGAGCAAGCAGGGGCGCTTTATCGGGCTGATCGAGGCGCGGCGCTATGTCTATCTTCTGGACGCCGAAGCCCTGCTGGCGGGCGCTCCGTTCTGGAGCGAGGCGGACCGCAAGGCGTTCCGCAAATGGTTCGAGCGCTTCTTTAACTGGCTGCGCACAGGCCGTTACGGCCAGCGCGCCGTGGAGAAGGATAACAATATCGGCATGTGGTACGATGCGCAGTCGGCCATCTATGCCCTCTATCTTGGAGAGACGGAATTGGCTGAGAAGATTGTGCGGGACTCCGTCGCCAACCGCGTTCCCCAGCAGATCGAAGCGGACGGGGCCATGCCCAACGAGCTCGACCGGGCAAGGCCGTATGACTATGTCGCCTTCAACCTGCTGGCGATGATGGCGCTGGGCCGTGCGGGCGATGCGGTGGGCTTTGATGCCTGGTGGAGTGAGGACGAGGACGGACGCTCCTTCAAGCGGGCCATGGACTGGATGCTGGCGGTGCTGGGTTCGGAGGATGCTTCCGGCGCGCTGGATCTCGCCGCCGAGGCCGCCAGGCTGCGCAAGGAGAACAGCGAGCTGGCCGCGCGGGTCGAGACGCTGATCCGGCAGAAGGCGGCCCTGTCTGCCGATCAGGACGGGCTGAAGCGCGCCAGCAAGGAGCAGGCCGGCACGATCGAGGCGCTGCGCGCCCAGCTGGCCGCTGAGCGCGAGACGGCGCTGGCCGAGCAGGAAAAGCGGACGGCCATCGAAGCGCGCGCGCGCCGGGTGCCCGAGCTGGAGGAGGAGCGCGATTACCTTTCCGGCAAGATGGCACGGCTCAATGCCAGACTGGAAGCGGCCCTGCATCTGGAGGCCGATCTGAAATCCGCCCGGCAGGAGCTCGCCGAGACACGAAAGCAGCTGGAAACGGCGAAGGCTGCGCTGACGCGGGCCCAGAGTGCCAATCAGGAGCTCGCCGCCGAGCGCGACGCGCTGAACGTACAACTGGCAGAGCGCGCGCAGGAAGCCGAGGCCATCCGCCAGAGCACGTCCTGGAAGGTGACCGCCCCGATCCGGGCGGCCAGCCGGCTGGTCAAACGCTAGGGGACTGTCCCTGGAACAGCGTCCAGACGGGCTGACGCTCCATCCAGTCGAACAGGGCGTCACATTGCGCATGGTAGGGATCCGGCGCTTCCATCGCGGCGCGCAATTCTTTCAGCGTGTCAAAGACCGGTATTTCAAGCCCGGCTGTAACGCCAAGCGCCTCGATCTTGTGGGTATTGCCCTTCAGGGCGAGGAAAGGCGTGCGCGCCTTGCACGCGGCATAGACGCCGTGATGGCGGCCGGTGACAAACAGACCGGCTGTCTTCAGCGATGTCACCAGGCGGGACCAGTCCCAGTCCTGCATGTCGACATAGGCGTGCCGTGCGGCCCATTTGCCGGTCACTTTAGCGAACGTGTCGAACTCGTTTGACCAGAAATCGGTCATCACCACGCCGCCGCCGAAATCATGCGGCTCTGCCGGATCGATCGGGCGGTAATAGGACAGGTCAAGGCAGAGATCGGCTCTCACCCCCTCCGCCTCGAGCACACGGGCAGACATCAGTTCGCGCGCGGTCACGCGTTCACATCCGGTCAGCACGCTTGCCAACCCGGGCGGATTGTCCTGCCAGACCGTGTTGATCAGCATGGCGCGGCGGCCGGAGCCGAGCGCCTCGCTGATCGCCTCGATCTTGCGGTGGCACCCGGCAGACCCGTGATGCATCGAGCCTTCGCCATTGACGACCAGCAGGTCGAAACTGTCATCGCTCACCAGCGTGCCATGGCGCGCCGCCTCGCGGCTCAACACCTCCCACACGGCCTTCGAGCCGCAATGATAGCGCGAGTGATCGCCCAGAAGCCTGATTTTCATGGGGCTGGTTCCGGTGCTGAAGGATGGGCCTGCGTGACAAGCCGCGTAAAAACCTCCCGCTCTTTCTGCCAGTTATGGTTAAGAGCGGGCGGGTTGTTGTCAGAGTAATGGGTCTCACTCTCCGTGCTAATCTGGTCCGTGAAGGCGAAGCCGAAACAGCTTTCAGGATGCAGTCTGCCTCGCAATTGATGCACGAACGCACAGAACAGCAGCCCATTACTGGCATCCCTTCGCAACTCTGCGAGCAATGGACGGTGAAAGTCCGGCGGGAAGCAGGCGATGTTGGCGCCTTCACCCCGCAATTGGCGCATATAGCTCCAGTTACGATACTGGTGGACAAATTCGTTCAGCGGGAAGATCGTGAGCCCTGCCTTAACAGAGCGCTGATCTAGTGCTTCGTCTTCCAGCCGTGAGCGGACATGAAGATCGAATTTGCTGCCGTAGTCTGCGCGGTATTCCGGCTCCAGCGAAAAGAAATTGAAGCGGGCGACAATGTGGTGACGGTCAATCCGCTCTCCCTTACCCTTCCCTTTTTCGCAAGGTGAGTTGCCTACGATCGCAAGACTGCGGTCTGCGTCCGCGATCATCGCGGTCAGCCCGGCGCTCTGCTCCTCTATATGGCGGTGAAGCCGGGCAAACGCGTGTACCGTCTCACTGGCGGCATTCCTTCCGCCCTGCTCCGCGAGATAGCTCGCAAGGGGGAGGATGCGGTCATACTCGGTCTCAAGATGGGCAAAGCGGGCGAGGAGGGCTTTGGCTATGTCGACCGCTTCCAGCCGGAAGGCCAGTGCGAGACATTCGCGCAGGCGGCGGCGGTATCCCTTGCGGACGCCCGGTTCGGGGAGGAAACTTTCCAGCAGCGTGCGCGTAGGACCCTCTGTGCGCCAGCGATGGCGCAGCCAGAGCGCGGCAAGTACATCCGGGTCTGCCTGATCGTGTTGGACAAGCGTGTTGTAGAGCGGCTCATTGCCCGCATCATTTACGCGGCACGACATGCGGAACAGGAACCGGTCGAGAATCGGTCGGGCCGACCCCTCACCAATGATGTGGTCCGCCGCTGCAATATCGTCGTGCGCCAGAAGCATACGTCCGGCAAGGATGAGGCTGGCTGTGACCCGTTCGTTCTCGCCGCTGAAGCTGTTGAGAAGATCGCTGGCGGCATGCAGTGCAGCGGCACGATCGTCCGCCCCCATGAAGGTATCTACCTGCCGGAACGGAGCCGGGCCCGCCTTGCCCCAGATTGCCGGATGACTTGACGGCATGCGGATGACCGCACCCAGTCGGGGAGCATCCGGCTTTTGCGTATAATCCCCGTAAAGTTCCACGCTGCGCCGGAACACGGAGGAAAAGCCATTGGCCGGATTGCTGCCCATCCTGTCACTCATCGCGCAGGCTTTCCTTCCATCATATTACCGGTCATCGACCAATGCGGAGGACGTGGCTTTGGCAGATTGCTGAAAGCGGTGCGCACACCTGCGAAAACGTTGTTGCTGATGACCAGCGGTACCTGCGCCAGCGCACCGTCCGCGCGCAGCCCGATGTCAAAACCGGTCACCGTATTGGCGTGAACAATGGTGCCCGCCGCAATATCAGGACCGAGTTCCACCCCGCGCGATTTCTCTGCGGTCGGCACACCACAAATAAGGTTGCGGTCAATGACAGGCTGGCCGCCATCGCACTGCACACCGCGAATCCGGCCTTCACCTTGCACACTGCCCCAGCCGGTGATGGTGTTGCCGGTGATAAGTCCGCGAAAATCGTGCTTGGCGCGGATCGCGGCATCGGCCCGGTTCAGTGAATAGTCTTCCCGCCATTCGTCCGGCAGGGCGCGTTGACCGGAACAGACATTGTTGACGACCAGCACGCCGGAATGAACACGCCGCTCTTCCACCGCTTCACGCGGATCAAGCGAGATATGCCGGTTCACGGCGTCAAGGGAGAGATTGTCTGCAATCACGATGTCATGCGCCTCGCCATCAAGCACGAAGCACCAGCGCGAACCCGACGATATGCACCGCGTTATTGAGGACCGCGATACCGGCCATTCGCCATCGCGCCTTGAACCCATGAACTGGATAGGCGCATTGGCAAAATTGCGCGCATGAAGGCCGCTGAAATGGATGTCGCTGCCGCCCCTTGCCACGATGCCGCCCGTATACCGGTCGCAGCCATCCAGCGAGAAACCTGACGCCCGCCAGCCATTGCGGTTCACGGCATAGAGCATGGCCACATCATTCGGGTCGGGCCCGATGCACCACTCGGCGGCGCTTGTCTCGCGGCTGGCCGTCAGACGGGTAAGGTGCCGTCCGCTTCCCGCAAGGCTTGCCCCGGCGAGGTCGACAGGGGCAGAAATGATGAACTCCCCGGCGGGCAGGGAAATCGTGCTGTCCGGCCCAAGCTCTGCGCCGGCCCGCTGCAGCGCGGACGTAACATCTGATCCGGTCAGACCGAAATCGCGCAGGTCCGCCAGAACCGCCTCGGGCGCATTGAGTATCTTGTCGGACATGTCAGGCCTTGTGCCGGAACATCAGGGATGCCCATTCCACCCGGTATCGGCCCGCCCGCGCAAGTCTCCGCCCGCCGCGTCCGGCAGTGCTTACCGGCTAATAGCGGACACCAGGGGCGTTTCGGGCATTGGCGGCCTGCCTTGCATCGCCAGCCCGTTCAGGTGACGCGGTTCTTACAGCCGGTCACTCACAACAGATAATGTTTTTGAAGGGGGAAATGGTGCCCAGGGCCGGAATCGAACCAGCGACACGCGGATTTTCAATCCGCTGCTCTACCAACTGAGCTACCTGGGCACGCTCCGGCAATGCGGAGAGCGCGGTTTATAGGGCCGGTTTTCCGCCCTGTCCATGGGGTTGGCGCAACTCATCGGCGCGCATTGCAGATGAACGCGCGGCCTTTTGTGAACGCCTGTCACACTTGCCCCGCATCACGGGCCCTGCTACCCGGCCTCCACCTTTCCCGGCCACCCGACTGCTCTGGGGACAATCCATGCAAAAGCTCGCCCGCCATCTTCTGGCAACGACCCTTCTGTGCGCACCTGCCAGCCTCGCCCTTGCCCAGCCTCAATCCACGCCTGACGAGGTGATCACCGTGCTGGGCGGACGCGCGCCGGGCGCGCTGGAGGCCGACCGGCCGGTCAGCACGCTTGCCCGCGAAGAGGTGCGTGCGGCCGGCTTTGCCAGTATCGGTGAGGCGCTAGCCTTCCAGAGCTTCGTGACAGGTTCGGAGTTCAACGAGGATCCGGGCACGCAGAACGACACCTCGGGCACGTCCAGCGTAAACTTGCGCGGGCTGGGGCTAGGCGCGAGCCTGGTGCTCGTCAACGGCCAGCGCCAGACCGTGGCGAGCGTGGCGGCGGATGACGGCTCCAGCTTTGTCGATTTCAACGCCCTCCTGCCTTCGCTGGCGGTGGAGCGCGTGGAGGTGCTGCGCGACGGGGCTTCGCCCGTCTACGGCGCGGACGCGGTGGCGGGCGTCATCAACGTGATCACGCGCGACCAGGTGGAGGGAGTGGAGACCTTCGCCGAATGGCGCGGACCGACCGAATATTCCGGCTCCGGCGCGGGCTATAGCCTTGGGGCGATTGGCGGCACGGCTTTCGGCAACTGGTATCTCACCGGCGCGGTGGAATGGTTTGACCGCGATGGCCTTGAAGGCTTCGAGACGGATTTCGTGCCCGGAACCGGCCTTTCCGCCTTCGGTCAGCCGGGGGCTTTCTATATTCCAGATGGCGCTGGCGGGTTCGAGGTGACGACGCCCTCTGGCGGACCGCAGGCCATTCTTGATCCCGATTGCGTGGCCGCGGGCGGACGCCCGATGGCGCTGGGCGCCCAGACACCCTTCGGGCAGGCGGGCTTTTGCGGGCTCGATTTTGGCCAGTTCTTCTCCGTCGCGACCGATGAGGACCGGCTGTCCGGCTTTGCCGCGCTGACCGGTGATTTCGGCGATACGCGCCTTGCCCTGCGCGTGGCGGGCGTGGAGCAGAATGTGGAGCGGGGCAATTCGCCGTCGCTCGCAAACCTGCGCTTTCCCACCATAGCGGCCAGCCATCCGGCCAACCCGTTCGGGCGCGATGTGGTGTGGCTGGGCCGACCCTTGGGCGAGCGCGCAGGCGCGGCCCGGCGCGAGTTCAACCACCGCACCTACCGCATCGAGGCCAACGCAGAACACGACACGCAAGGCTTTGGCCGTGACTGGAGCTTGGCCGTTCACGCCGCCTATTCGCGCAATGCCCTGCGAGCCACGATCACCGATACGCTGGCCGATAATTTCGATGCCGCGATCCTCGGCTTTGGCGGAGCGGGCTGCCCGGTGCGTGCGCCGGGGCAGGGCGTGGCAGCAGGCGACCAGTCTCAGGGATGCTTCTTCTTCAACCCGTTCGGGTCCGGCGGGCTGGTCACCGATTCCAGCGATCCGCGCTTCAACAGTCCCGAAGTGATCGACTACATCATCGGCGAGAATATCCGCCATTCGCGCAGCGATCTCGCCACGCTGGAACTGACCGCCGCGACCGACAGCCTCTTTGAGCTGGCGGGCGGGCCGGTCTCGGCGGCATTTGGCCTGCATACGCGCCGGGAATCCCTGCGCGTTGAACACGGCGATGATTTCAACGCGGACAATTTCCTCTTCATCGTCGGCGGGCCGGACTTTGCCGGTGCCAGAAGTGCGTCTGCCGTCTTTGCCGATGCCATATTGCCGGTGACGCAAGCTTTCCGGGTGCAACTCGCCGCGCGCCATGAGCGTCAGGGCGATTTTTCCTCTACCGATCCGCGCGTAGCGGCGGCGTTTGACGTCAGCGAGGCGCTAACCTTGCGCGCCTCCTGGTCGCGCTCCTACCGGGCGCCGTCACTGCATCAGGAGGTCTCGGCCACGACCACGCTGCAATCGCTCGCCATCGGCACTCAGATCCTGTTCCGCCCCGTGCGCACGATCGGCAATCCCGATCTTGATCCTGAACGCGCGCAGACCTTCTCAGGCGGTCTCTCGGCCCGCTTTACCGGCATCAGCGCCACGCTGGATGC
Source organism: Glycocaulis sp. (assembly GCA_022565665.1). GTDB lineage: Bacteria > Pseudomonadota > Alphaproteobacteria > Caulobacterales > Maricaulaceae > Glycocaulis. Next base: position 388,378 of record JAIUMI010000001.1, on the reverse strand, counting down.
CTGGAAGGTGCGCTATGAAGATCTGATCGTGCGCGAGAGCGCGAACGCGATCATCGCCGCTGATCTCGCGGACAACGGCCAGTTCAACGATCCGCGTATCGAGCTGTCCTCCACCGGTGATGTCGTGCTGGTGCGCGCCGCCTTCGTGAACGCGCCGCGTGTCGATGCTTCCGGCATTGATCTCGCGCTTCGCTCCGACAGCTGTGATCTGGCGGGCGGCGCAGTGTCGCTCGGCGCCGATGTCAGCTGGATTGGTGAATTCGCAATCGTCGATCCGGTGCTGAACCGCGAGATCGACGCGCTGGGAAGCCGCAACTTCACCAATTTCGCCCGTTCGGTACCGGACTGGCGCGCCAGCGCCTTTATCGACTGGAGCCTTGGCGGATTTGGCGCCCGTGCCGGCGTCCGCCATATCGCCGGCTACCGAAATGATGAGGGCGCGGGCAGCGATGTGGAAAGCTGGACCGTGCTCGACCTGCAGGGGCGCTACACCCTCGATCTGGCTGGACGTGAGCTCAGCCTGACCGCCGGTGCGCTCAACCTCACCAATGAGGACCCGCCCTTCGTGCCGACCGCGCTGGGTTATGACACCAAGATGCATGATCCGCGCGGCCGCATCGCCTATGTGCGGGTGGGTGCAAGGTTTTAGGGGAGGGTGTCATGGCCCCGGCTTGTCCGAGCCAGCCATGCTCGAAAGGTTAGAGCTTGCGAGGGATTGCAGGCCGCAAAGCAGTTTACCCCCTTTAGGTCCCAACTACCGGGGTCCCGGTCCCCGAGCCGGGACCCATCTCAAATCTCTCAGGCGGAAAACATGGATCCCGGGTCAAGCCCGGGACCCCGGAGAGTGTTCTGATGCATGCTGGAACACGGCTCAAGCCGGAATATGGATCGGGTGGCCCAGCGCCGCGAGCGCGCTTTCGGCAAAGCCTTCGGTCAGGGTCGGGTGCACGTGGATCGTCCCGGCAATGTCCTCAAGGCGTGCGCCCATCTCGATGGCCAGCGCAAACTCGCCTGAGAGCTCGCTGACATGCTTGCCGACGGCATGGATGCCTAAGATCACGTGATCGCTTTCGCGCGCGGTGATGCGCACGAAGCCGCCATCGGCCCCGCCTTCCATCGACAGCGCCCGGCCAGAAGCGGCTAGCGGGAATTTGCCGGTGATGACGCTCTCGCCCTTCTTCTTGGCCTCGTCCGGCGTCAGGCCGACGCCGACAATCTCCGGCTCGGTAAAGCACACGGCGGCGATTGCATTGGGATCAAAGCGGCGGCGATGGCCCGCAATCACTTCTGCGACCAGCTCGCCCTGAGCGGTCGCCTTGTGCGCCAGCAGCGGCTCGCCAACCAGATCGCCAATGGCATAGACGCCGCGCATGGGCGTACGGCACTGATCGTCAATCTTCAGGAAGGGCCCGTCCATGTCGAGGCCCATATTCTCAAGGCCCCAGCCTTCGGTGACGGGCTTGCGCCCGACCGCCACGAGAATCTTGTCGGCCTCAAGGCTCTGCGCCTTGCCGTCGGCATCTTCAAACTGGAGCACGGCCTTGCCGTTCTTCTCCTCAAAGCCCTTCGCCTTGGATTTGAGATGCACATCCACCTTGTGGCGTTTCAGCCATTGCGTGATGGGCCGCGTCATTTCCGCGTCATAGAGCGGCAGGATGGCGTCAGCGGCTTCGACGAACGTCACCCTGGAGCCCATCTTGGCAAAGGCGATGCCAAGCTCCAGACCGATATAGCCCGCACCGACCACCACCAGCTTTTCGGGCAGCTCGGTAAGTTCCAGCGCCTCGGTGGAGCCGATGACCGGACCGCCAAAGGGCAGGAAGGGCAGCTCGGTTTCCTTCGAGCCGGTGGCGAGGATCACGTTTTCGGCCTGGATGGTGAGCGTGCCGCCATCCTCCAGCGCGACCTCACAGGTCTTCGCATCGGAGAATGTCGCCCAGCCGGAAACGGCCTCCACCTTGGCGGCTTTGAGAAGCTGGCCGACGCCCTTGGTGAGCTTGGAGACGATTGTGTCCTTCCAGGCGGTGACGCCCGCCATTTCCAGCACCGGCGTGTCTTTCAGCGTGATGCCGAGCGCGCCCTTGCCGGTATGGGAGAGCATCTCCTCATACTTCGACGCCGCATGGATGAAGGCCTTGGAGGGGATGCAGCCGCGATTGAGGCAGGTGCCGCCAAGCCCGTGCTTGTCGACGATCACGGTATCAAGGCCGAGCTGGCCTGCACGGATGGCCGCCGGATAGCCACCCGGACCGCCGCCCACCACCAGCACCTGACACTTGCGAATACCGGCCATGGCGTTGTCCTCCATCTGTCTCGTTGCGGCGCTGTTTAGCGCGCTCGCTCCAATGCGGGAAGGGTGCGGGTGTGTTGGGGTGATGGCAAATCATAACCGGGGTCCCGGCCCCCGAGCCGGGACCAATTTCGATTGCATGAAACTCCCTCTTTGTTTTCCCGACGAAAGTCGGGACCCAGAAGAAGGCTGGGCACCGGCTTACGCCGGTGAAACGCGCTATTTGCGGACAGACGATGAAACCATGGATCCCGGCTCGGGGGCCGGGACCCCGGAACTGATCAACCTACTCCGCCTCATCCTTCGGCAGGGTTTCAGGGTCCACCGGCTCGCCGGGGACAGCATAGGAATTGGAGAGCCATTTCTGCAGATCGAGGTCCGCGCACCGCTTCGAGCAGAAGGGGCGGAACTCATGCACCACCGGCTTGCCGCAGATCGGGCATTTGCCTTTATGGCCCATCACGCCCTCCCCACCGAGAAGGCGCGCGGCGACAGGCGATCAGAAAGCTTCAGCTCAAAGCGGGCACCGAGCCTGTCCGTCATGGCCTTGGTCCATCCGATAGTGTCTGATGACAGCCATGTATGGATGTCGCTGCCCGCCTCAAGCACGAGGCGCGCGGCGCGGTTCGCCCTGCCTTCTGCTTCCAGCCCGCGTAGGGCGGCAAGGGCGCGCGTCTCAAGGCTCTCCACGCCAAAGCGCTCCCACATCTGTTCGTGCAGGGCGCAGCCCAGACGCTGGCGCGCGATCTCGGTGATGGCAAAGCGCGAGGCCGGCGCGATATCGACCTTGGCCGGATCATTGCGGAAGGCCGATTTCAGCGTCGCGTCCAGCGCGACCTGATCACCCTTTTTCTTCATCGGAATGAAGTCGATAGCCACGACGCCGCCAATCCCGCGCAGGCGTATCTGGCGGGCAGCCTCGCGCGCTGCAGCCCGGTTGAGGTCAAAGGCGGGGCTGCCCTTGCCGCCCGTGCGTCCGGCTGCATCGACATCAATGGCGGTCAGGGCGGTCACCGGCTCAATGATGATGCGGCCACCGCCTTGCAGCGGCACTTCCGCTTCAAGAGCCGCCTCGAACTCGCCATCAAGATCGATCCCGGCCTTGTGAGCGGGGATGATGGGCGTATCGAACAGGCCCGACAGGCGCTCTGCCAGGGGCGGGGCCGTGATCAGCGCTTCGGGTGCATCGCCCGCCTCCACCTCGTAAAGGGCGAGCGTCGGCCCCTTCTCCTGAAAGGCCTCACGCGCGATCTGCACGCCAATGCTCGCGCCTTCATGAAAGCCTGCCGGGCGGCCCTGCCCGCCAAAGGAGAGAAAGCCGTCCGCCCCGCGCCCGATATCACAGAACGCGCCGTTCAGCTGGGCGTCGATCCGGCGGACGCGGGCGCGATAGACCTCGCCGCGCAGCGCGCGCTTGCCCCGCTCGCTCCAGCGTTCGATATGCAGCTCGACCGCCCGGTCGCCCTCAAACAGGCCTGCACGCGTCTCGCCCACATGGTCAGCGACGATCACTCTCATGGCTTGTATCCGAGCCCCACGAGCAGCTGGCGCGTCTCATAGACCGGCAGGCCCATCACGCCGGTATGGCTGCCGATGATCTGGATGATGTGCGCGCCAAACCGGCCCTGAATGGCATAGCCACCGGCCTTGCCCTGCCACTCGCCGCTTGCGACGTAGGCGTCGATCTCTTCTGCGCTGAGGCGCTTTACCGCGACGCGCGTGGTGGAGAGCTTGTGCGCCACCCGGCCATCCGGAGCCCGCACGGCAACACCGGTAAAGACGCGGTGATTGCGGCCCGAGAGAAGCGCGAGGCAGGTGCGGGCTTTTGCTTCAGTTTCCGTCTTGGGCAATATGCGCCGGCCAACGCCGACCACCGTATCGCTGGCCAGCACGAAATCGCCCGCGTGACCGGCAGCGGAGAGCTTTTCCAGGGTTAGGCGCACGGCGAGATCGCGCGGCAGTTCGCCTGCGTGCTCGGTCTCGTCAATATCGGTGGGGGCAACCAGGTCCGGTGTGAAGCCGATTCCGGTAAGCAGATCGCGCCTGCGCGGCGAGGCACTCGCCAGAACAAGGCGCGGGCGGGCGGTCATGGCGACGCGGCCCGCCTTACTTGAAGCGATAGGTGATACGGCCCTTGGTCAGGTCGTATGGCGTCATCTCGACCAGCACCTTGTCACCGGCCAGCACGCGGATGCGGTTCTTGCGCATCTTGCCGGCGGTGTGGGCAATGATCTCGTGGTCGTTTTCCAGCTTCACCCGGAAAGTGGCATTGGGCAGGAGTTCGGTGACCTCACCGGGAAACTCCAGCAGTTCTTCTTTCGCCATGCGGCTCCTCTTGTCTTACCGGCATCGCAACTGCCCTGAATCAAAAAGGGAACGGTGCGCGCAACAGGGCGGCTATATAGTCCTTAACACCCCGCCCCGTCGAGCCTTGCGCAGCTATTGGGTAATTGCCCCGATCTTCGCCTTCAGCTGATCGCGTATGGCGCGGTAGGCTTCAAGGCGCGCTTCCCGGCTGCCTTCCACCTTCACGGGGTCGGGCAGGTGCCAGTCCTCAAGGCGCGCAGCGCAGCGCTTTGCCAGCCCTTGCGCCGCGTCATGGGCCTCAGCGGCGAGGCAGACCACCAGCGCGCCGGAGACCGCCTCCACCGCATCGAGTCCTCTCGGCTCGAAACCGGACAGGTCGGCGCCGTCCTCTGCCATCACCGCGATCATGAAACCGTCAGGATAGCTTGCCGGCTCTACACCGCACGACACGGCCAGCGCGTCCGAACCGAAGCGCGCGCGCCACAGTGCCTCTGCCATGGGCGAGCGCACCGAATTGCGTCCGCAGACAAACACGACCGGGGGCACGCTCACGCACCCCTCCTGTGCAGGGCGACAATCAGGGTGAAGAGGCGGCGGGCCGTGTCGAAATCGACCTCTATCTTGCCTTCCAGCCGCTCTTTGAGAAGCGAGGAGCCTTCATTATGGACGCCCCGGCGGCCCATATCGACGGCCTCGATCTGTGCGAGCGAGGCATCGCGCACCGCCTCGTAATAGCTCTCGCAGATGAGGAAATAGTCTTTCAGGATACGCCGCAGCGGCCCCAGCGAGAAGACGAACATGCGCACCGGCGTGCCATCCTCGCGGCTGACATCAAAGACCAGACGCTGTTCCTCGATCGCGAGGCGCAGGGCATAGGGCCCGCCCGGCCCATCCTCGGGGCGGAAACGGTTGGATTCCAGAAGGTCGGCGATGGCGACGCGGCGCTCATGCTCCACATTCTCGTCCGCCTTGCCGATGCTGGCAGCATCGAGAACGATTGAGATCAGGCGGTCTTGAGTGGTGTCTGCGCTCACGCCGTCTCCCCTTCGGGATGGTCAGGACGGGCAGAAGCCTTCCACGGATCGGAGATATCGGCCAGCACCAGATCGACGCACTCCACCTCCAGCCGCATCGCGCCGCCGCCGGCAAAGGTGAGGAGGATCGCGCCACTGGGTGTTTCCGGCGTGCTGGTATCCGGTTCAAAGGTAAGGGAGAGCAGGGAAACGAACGCGTCCGGCGCGCCGTGCTTCAAGCGCTGCGCCTTCACCGACAGCACCGAACCAAGCTGCAGGGCCGAGCGCACACGTTCGCCCTTGCCGTTTGCGCCTGCCTCCCAGCGATAACGCGAGAAGACGGCGGTGAAGGTGCGCGCCTTGGCGTCGAATTTCAGATCGCCCATGCGCGCAATGGCGTCCTGCAAAGCAGCCGAGACCGGCGGCAGGTCACCCTCATCCTGTCCGATCAGGCGCAGGCGTTTCGCGCTCATGCCTCTTCCTTCTCCCGGCGGATATCGGCCCCGCAGGCCGATAGTTTTTCCTCCAACCGTTCAAAGCCGCGGTCAAGATGATAAACGCGCGAAACGATGGTTTCCCCTTCCGCCGCGAGCCCGGCAATGACCAGCGAGACGGATGCGCGCAGATCGGTCGCCATCACCGGCGCACCTTTCAGCCTGGCCGGGCCGCGCACCACCGCCTCATTGCCGCGTACATCGATGCGGGCGCCCAGCCGCGTCAGTTCCGGCGCGTGCATGAAGCGGTTTTCAAAAATCGTCTCGCGGATGACCGAGGCCCCGTCCGCCATGCACATCAGCGCCATGAACTGGGCCTGCAGATCGGTGGGAAAGCCCGGATAGGGCGCGGTCTGCATATCCACGGCCTTGATCGTGCCGTTACGGCGGATGCGCATGGTCCGCTCACCCTCTTCCAGCACGATGCCGGCCTCGGCAAGGTCCGCCCAAAGCGCGCGGTTATGGGCCGGGACCATGTTGGTCAGCGTCACATTCCCTCCGGCCGCCGCCGCCGCCATGGCATAGGTGCCGGTCTCGATCCGGTCTGGCACGACTGGCCAGACCGCACCGTTCAGCGAGGCGACACCCTCTATCGTGATCGTGCTGGTGCCAGCGCCGGACACCTTGGCACCCATGGCATTGAGGCAGTTGGCGAGATCCTCGATCTCGGGCTCGCGCGCGCAGTTTTCAAGCCGCGTCGTCCCGCGCGCCAGCACGGCAGCGAGCATGGCATGCTCGGTCGCGCCAACTGACACGAAGGGGAAGGTCACATGCCCGCCCTTCAGTCCGCCAGCGGGCGCCTCGGCCAGCACATAGCCCTCTTCCAGCGTGATCTTCGCGCCCAGCGCCTCAAGGGCTTTCAGGTGCAGATCAACCGGGCGTGCGCCGATGGCGCAGCCGCCGGGCAGCGACACCTTCGCCTTGCCCTCACGCGCGACCAGGGGCCCTAGCACGTTGAAGGTCGCGCGCATCTTGCGCACCAGATCATAGGGCGCGGTGGTGCCGGTAAGGTTTGCCGCCTTCAGGCGCAATCGGCTGCCCGGCTGTTCTTCTGCCTCGACACCGAGATGGGCCAGCAGGTGCGCCATGAAGCGCGTATCCGCCAGGCGCGGCATGTTTTCCAGCATCAGCTCGCCCTCGGTCAGAAGGCTCGCCGCCATCAGCTTGAGGGCGGAGTTCTTGGCGCCGGAAATGGCGATCTCGCCGGAGAGCGGCGTCTGGCCGCGAATGACAATACGATCCATGAGGGATTATCCGGAAATCTAAATGGCCAAGGCATGGCAACGGAAAAGGGGCAGGCGACAGTTAGGAAGGCGGACGCGCCTATCCTAGCCCTGATCTGTGTCCTCGCCGCCAGAGGCTTCGCCACCTTCTGTCTTCGCAGCCGGCTTCGCAGCGGCCTTGCGGCGTCTGAGATTGGCGCGCAGCGCCTCGGCGAGGCGTGCCTCGCGGCTGTCTGAACCCTTGGGCGGGCGCGAGCCCCTGTCGGCTTTCTTGCTCATGGGACTGATGTGACCGGAAGCGCAGGCGGGGTCAAGCAGGGGGATTTGGATTCGCTAAGGCCTTGTTGGTTTCCCGGCTTCTGCCTCAGCACCTGCCAACCGGGTTCCCAGGCTTGACCCGGGATCCAGGCTTAAAGCCGCCGACCGCTCCGATGGGTCCCGGCTCGGGGGCCGGATCCCGGCGAAAACGCCAATGAATTCCTGGACCGGAGAGTCGCTCCGGTGCCAGTCAGTTTCTGGGTCCCGACTTTCGTCGGGAAAACGAAGAGGACTGCACTGACAGCCCGGCGCGGAGCGCCACAAGGCCGAACGGCCGCCCGCGCCAGTGCGCGGAACATCGCAGCCCGGATGGGCAGCGAAACCTAAACAGCTCCCTCTGCAACAACCGCAAGCGCGCCCTTGGCGGGTGGCAAAACTTGGGCTATACGCCCCGCTCCGGTGAGGTGAGGCATGCGCCCGCCCGTGACGCCGAAGGCCGCTATAGCTCAGGGGTAGAGCGTTCCCTTGGTAAGGGAGAGGTCGAGTGTTCAATTCACTCTAGCGGCACCATTTCCTTCAAATACCCTGGGCATGGGGCGGTGCATTGGCTTTCCCCGGTAGCCAACCGCTCAGTCCGGCCGGGATGGTTCGTTCGGGTTCTTGCAGAACAGGGCGATCTTGTTGCCTTGGGGGTCGCGCAGATAGCCCACATAGAATTGCGCGCTGTATTCGGCGCGGAAGCCCGGCTTACCCTCGTTCTGCCCGCCGGCTGCCAGCGCGGCGGCATGCAGTTCACGCACCTGGGCCTGGGTTTGCGCGCGGAAAGCCACCATCTGGCCATTACCCGTTGATGCGGCCGCTCCATCAAAGGGGGGCTTCACATAGAAATCAGCTGGCGGGTGCAACTGGCCGTCCATGCCAGGGATCGTATAGCTGAGCCCGGCAGACGACACTTCGAGAGTGTAGCCGAGGCCGGGCAGGAACGCCGAATAAAAGGCTTCTGCGGCCGCGATGTCGTCGGCTCCTACCGTGATATAAGCGATCATCGCTACTTTCCTTCGTACTGCTTACCGGCCCTGCCTAGCGGGGAATGCAAGACGTATCGAGTTGTTCCGGCCGGTTTTGTCAGCGCCTGCACAGTGCGTGGCACGGTTCCGTCACGCAGGAAAAGACTATCGTCGCGCATTCCGGCATAAAATAACCAGCGGACCCATCGCCGCATTGGGCTTTTGGCGTTTCCGGGTTAAGTTTGAATCTGACCAGAGCAGACGGACCCTTCCCATGCGCGCATCTGCTTTTCTCAATGCCTCGCCCGCAAGGGTTTTGCCGCTGGCGCTGATCGTGCTGGGCGCACTTTTGCTGCTGGCCGGCGCCATTGCGCAGGAGGTGCGCCCCGGCGGGCCTGTGGTGCGCGTCACAGAGCTGTCCGGCGCAATAGGACCGGCGCGCAGCGCTCATATCGCCAGCGTCATCCGCGATGCCCAACGAGAAGCCGATGCGGTGATCATCCAGATGGATACTCCCGGCGGGCTGGTCGATGCGATGCGCGAGATCAATAACGCCATTCTGGGCTCGTCCGTGCCGGTAATCGTGCATGTCGCACCATCAGGCGCGCGTGCGACCAGCGCCGGGGCCTATATCGTCTATGCCTCTCACCTCGCCGCCATGGCGCCGGGCACGACCATCGGCGCAGCCACGCCCGTCACGATGGGCGGTGCCCCGGGAAGCCCGCCCCGGACACCCGGCGAAGAGGATGAAAACGGCGAAGAAACCGGCAATGGCGAGGCCGCCAACCCGCTTGAAGAGGCTGCACGCCAGCGTTCGGAACCCGCCACAAGGCAGGCGCCGGCCAATGACGAGGCCATGCGCAACAAGATGGTCAACGATTCAGTGGCCTATATCCGCGCTCTGGCCGAGCTGCGCGGGCGCAATGCGGACTGGGCGGAGCGTGCGGTGCGCGAGGGCGTGAGCCTGACCTATAGCGAAGCCGTGGCGGAGAATGTCGCCGAGTTCGTGGCCGCCACGATTGAGGATGTGATCGCGGGCGCAGAGGGCCGCGCCGTCCTGATGGGCGATGGCCGCGAGATCGTGCTGTCGCTGGAGGGCGCCGTAATTGAAACCGTGGAGATGAGCCTGCCCCGGCAGATACTCTCGGTGATCACCGATCCGAACATCGCCTTCCTCCTGCTCAATCTCGGCTTTATCGGGCTTCTGGTGAGTTTTTATAACGGGCTGGAGCCGATCACCTTCGTAGCGGGTCTGATCTGCATCATTGTCGGTCTCTACGCGCTTAATACCCTGCCGCTGAACTATGCCGGCGCGGCGCTGATCGTGCTGGGACTGGGCCTGCTGATCGCGGAAATCTATATCGCCTCCTTCGGCCTGCTGGCGCTCGGCGGCGTGATTGCTTTCGGCATTGGCGCGCTGATGCTGGTCGATACCGATGTGGAGGGCCTGCGCATTGACTGGCCGTTCGTACTGGCGACCAGCGTGGCCCTCGGCGGGGCGGTATTGCTGGCCGGCAGCTATGGTCTAGCCGCGCAGGCCCGGAAAGTGGTCACCGGCCGGGAAGGCATAGTGGGCGCCAATGCGCGCGTTCTCAACTGGGCTAATGGCGCAGGCCATGTGCTGGTGGAGGGGGAGCGCTGGAAGGCGGTTTCCGCTGACGACCTGCAGCCTGGCGACAGTGTGAAGGTCACCGGTGTGGACGGACTGACCGTGCGTGTGAAATCATCCAACCGGCGCTAATGTTCAACAGGCGCCGCAAAACGGGAAAGGAATAGGGCTTTGGCTGATCTGGGTATGAATATCGGCTTGCTGCTTGGCCTCGCCGCGGTCCTGTTTGCGCTTTTGTCCTCGGCGATCAAGATCCTGCGCGAGTATGAGCGCGGCGTGGTGTTCACGCTTGGCCGCTATACCGGCACGGCCGGGCCGGGCCTCATCATCCTGATCCCCGTCATCCAGCAGATGGTGAAGGTGGATCTGCGCATCGTGGCCGAGGACGTTCCCGAGCAGGACGTGATCAGCCAGGATAACGTATCAGTGCGGGTCAACGCGGTGCTCTACTACCGGATCATCGATCCGGAGCGCGCGATCAACCAGGTCAGCGATTTCCGCGAGGCGACCAGCCAGCTCGCCCAGACCACGCTGCGCTCCGTGCTCGGCAAGCATGATCTTGATGAGATGCTCTCCCAGCGCGACAAGCTGAACGAGGACATTCAGGAAATCCTTGATTCCCAGACCGATGCCTGGGGTATCAAGGTGGCCAATGTCGAGATCAAGCATGTGGACCTCGATACCTCGATGATCCGCGCCATCGCCCGTCAGGCAGAGGCCGAGCGCGAGCGGCGCGCCAAGGTGATCATCGCGGAAGGCGAGCAGCAGGCGGCTGCCAAGCTGGCCGAAGCCGCCAATATCCTGGCCACGCAGGACGGGGCGATGCAGCTGCGCTATCTCGGCACGTTGCAGGAGATCGGCGGCAAGGGGTCCAACACCATCGTCTTCCCGATGGCCGGGGACCTGATCGCCAATCTCACCGCGCCGCGATCGGGCAGCTAGTCCAGACACACAGACGCCCGTGACAGCGCTCTATCCCGACATTCCCGCCCGGGAGGCGGGCCTGCTGGCCGTGAGCGGCGGACACTCCCTGTACTGGGAGCGGTCAGGCCTGGAAGGCGGGCGCACGCTGCTTTTCCTTCATGGCGGGCCGGGATCGGGCGCGAACACACGCAACCGGCGCTATGGCGACCCGGCCGTGTGGGACACGATCCAGTTCGACCAGCGCGGATGCGGACGCTCCGCGCCGCTGTTTGAACTGACAGGAAATACGACGGCGGACCTCATTGCGGATATCGAGGCGCTACGCCTGCATCTGGGCCTGGAGCGGTTTGACTGTGTGGCGGGGGCCAGCTGGGGCTCGACGCTGGCTCTGGCCTATGCGCAGGCCCACCCCGACCGGGCCGCCTCCCTTGTGGTGGAAGGTGTATTCCTCGCCACCCGCAAGGAGCTGGACTGGTGGCATACTCCGCAAGGCGCCGGGTCCATCTTCCCCGATGCGCTGGCCACGCTGATGAACGGCGTGCCGGAGGCATTGCGCACCGATCCCGCTGCCTTCGCCCGCTGGGCGCTGGAGGAGATGCAGACCGAACTGGCCGCCGGTGCACCGCGCCTTGCCGGCCTTGCCGATCCGTCGCGCGAAGCGGAGCTGGCGGGAAGCCTCATCTATCGCTGGACGGCCTATGAGGAGCTGATCTCCCACATGGAGGCGAGCGCGGCGGACGTGCTGACCTCCTGCCGTACACGCGGACGTGACGGGCTGATCGCCCACTCCCTGCTGGAAGCCCATTATTTCGTGAATAGCTGCTTCCTCGCCGAGGACCAGATCATCCGGGACGCCCACCGCCTGACCATGCCGGTGCACGTACTGCACAGCCGCTACGACATGGTCTGCCCGTTCGAGGCGCCCTGGCGGCTGCACAAGGCAATTTCTCACTCCCGCCTGACGGAAATCCCCGCCCACGGGCACGCCATGAGCGAACCGGTCCTGAAAGCCCTGGTAGATGCCATCGCCGCCCTGTGAGGCGGGCACGGCTTTGCCTGCCTTAGACTGTTAAGGCAGAATGTGACGTTGGACGGCTTGCCGAAATCGCCCTTCCATTTAGTTTCAGATGTAACTAAATTGGTGTTCCGGCCCGAATGGAGAACTGAACGATGGCGCGCAAATGGATTTATACCTCCCGCAGCGAAGGCGAGGCGTCCAGGCAGGCCCATGCCGATCTGCCCGAGCATGCCCCTTATGAGCGAGAGATGAGCAAGGAGGGGTTTTTCGGCCCCGCCGCCTTCCTCCATCACAAGCGCCCGCCCACCGGCTGGGTGAAGTTTGAAGGTCCGCTGCAACCGCGCGCGTTTGATCTGACAAAGCTCAACCGTCCGGACGATGTGCCGTGGTCAAGCCCGTCTGTCCTTTTCAACAATAGCTGCGATATCCGCTTCTGGAAGCTGGACAAGCCGATGACGGGCCTTGCCCGCAATGGTGATGGCGACCAGCTTCTCTTCATCCATACCGGCAAGGGATCGCTCTTCTGCGACTTTGGACATCTGGCCTATGAGGCGGGCGATTACATCATCCTGCCGCGCGCGACGATGTGGCGGCTGGTGCCGTCCGAGGCCACCGCCGTGCTGCTCGTGGAAGCCACCAACACGCACTACACCCTGCCCGATAGAGGCCTGCTCGGCCCGCATGCGATCTTCGATCCGGCCGTGCTGGATGTGCCCGCCATGGACGAGGCCTATTTCGCCCAGCAGGCCGATGAGGACCATGAATGGACCGTGCATGTGAAAAAGCGTGGTGAGGTCAGCCGCATCACCTACCCCTATAACCCGCTTGATGCCGCCGGCTGGCATGGCGAGCTTTATCCGGTGCGCCTGAACGTGCGCGATATCCGCCCGCTGATGAGCCACCGCTATCACGTGCCGCCGAGCGCACATACGACCTTCCTGTCGGACCGGTTCGTGATCTGCACCTTTGCGCCGCGCCCCTTCGAGACCGATCCGGGTGCGCTGAAAGTGCCATTCTTCCACAATAACAATGATTACGATGAGGTGCTGTTCTACCACGCGGGCGATTTCTTCAGCCGCGACGGCATTGATGCGGGCATGATGACCTTCCACCCGGCAGGTTTCACCCACGGCCCGCACCCGAAAGCGCTCGCCAACATGTTCACGCAGAAAAAGCCCGCGACGGACGAATATGCCGTGATGATCGACACCCGCGATCCGCTCGATGTGGGCGAGGGCGCTGCCAGCGTCGAGAATCTCGATTACGTTCACTCATGGAAGCCGAAGCAGGCGGCTGAGTAAGCACAACCGGAGTCGGGGCGGGGCATGGATATTTTCACGCTGGCGGAAGCCAATCTGATCTCCCCGCCGATCCTGTTCTTCGTGCTGGGGCTGATCGCGGCCTTCGTCCGGTCGGACCTTTCGATCCCCGAGGCCATCGCCAAGGCGCTCTCGCTCTATCTCGTCATGGCGATCGGCTTCAAGGGCGGGGTGGAAATGGCCGCCGGAGACCTGAACTGGTCCGTCGGCGGGGCCATTCTCGCGGGCATCGTGCTGTCCGCCTTGTTGCCGATCCTGGGCTTCGGCCTGCTCATGCTGACGACCAAAGTCGGGCGCATAGATGCGGCGGCCATTGCCGCGCATTACGGCTCCATCTCCATCGTCACTTTCATTGCCGCGAGCGACGCGGCGCGCTTCCTCGATACGCCCGGTGAAGGCTTCATGGTGGCCGTTGCTGCTGCCATGGAAGCACCGGCCATCGTGACCGCGCTGATCCTTGCCGGCTCTGCTGCGCGGGCCTCCAATGGCGCAGAGGGGCATGGCGAAAGCCGTCTTTCGGTTTTCAAGGAGATCGCGGCCAATGGCTCCATCGTCCTTCTGATCGGGGCGTTCTTCATCGGCTGGATAACTGGGCCGCGCGGCATGGAAGCCGTCTCTCCCTTCTTCACCGACATCTTCCGCGGCGTGTTATGCCTGTTCCTTCTGGATATGGGGCTGGTGGCGGGCAGGGGGCTCCTTCGCAACTGGCGCGTCCTCAAACCCGGCGTTATCGGTTTTGGCCTCTACATGCCGTTGATCGGCGCCTTGGCAGGGATGGGAACCGGGCTGCTGGTGGGTCTTGAGGCGGGCAGTCTGGGCCTTCTGATGACGCTCGCAGCCTCGGCCAGCTATATCGCCGTGCCGGCGGCCTTGCGCCTTGCCCTGCCCGAAGCGCGGCCTGCGATATCGCTCACGCTGGCGCTGGGGATCACTTTCCCGTTCAATCTGGTGGCGGGCATTCCGCTTTATTTCTGGCTTGCCCGGCTTGTAACCGGCACTGGAGGCTAGACCGATGCAGACCAGCCTGAAAAAGCGCCTTGAGATCATTATCGAGATGCCCGCCGTGCCGCGCCTTGAAGCCGTGCTGGAAAAGGCCGGCGTGAAGGGGTGGACCGTGCTGCCAGCCAAGTCCGGGCGCGGGGCCAATGGCAGCTGGTCGCGTGAGGGCCAGATCACCAGCGCGGGGCGCATGGTGATGGTTCTGGTGATCATCGACCCCGCCGTGCTCGATACCGTGCTGGAGCGTGTCTATGCGCTGCTGGAGCGCCAGATCGGCATCGTCATGGTGTCGGACGTGCAGGTGGTGCGCGCCGACCGGTTCTGACATAGCCGCGCTTGCCGCGCGCCCAATCGAAGGCTAGACCGCCCTCATGATACCCACCCGCCTGCATGAGGGCTTTGCCCGCTTCCGCGCCGAGCGCTTTGAACGCAAGCAGCGTCTCTGGCAATCGCTCGCCAAGGGGCAGAGCCCTGAAACGCTCGTCATTGGCTGCGCTGACAGCCGTGTCGATCCAGCCGCCATTTTCGATGCCGGGCCGGGCGAGCTGTTCATCATCCGCAATGTCGCCAATCTGGTTCCGCCCTATGAGCCGGACTCCGCCCATCACGGCGTTTCCGCCGCGCTGGAATATGCGGTGAAGGTACTGAAAGTTAAGAACATCGTGGTCCTCGGCCATCGCCAGTGCGGCGGGGTGCATGCTGCGGCCACCGGTGCAGCAGAAGACACCCAGTTCGTGCGCAAATGGCTCGATCCGCTGATCCCTGTCCATGCCGAAGCCTGCCGGGAGCTGGGCGCAGACGCACCCGTGGATGATCTGTGCGATGACATGGAGCTGCGCTCCATCCGCCGCTCGCGCGAGCGCCTCATGTCCTTCCCGTTCATTGCCGAAGCCGTGCAGGAGGGCTGGCTTGCTCTTCACGGCGCACGCTTCGGCATTGCAGATGGTGAGCTTGAATGGCTCAATCCCGATGGCCAGTTTGAGCCTGTGGCGCCCGCCCTTACCCCCCTTGCTGACCGCGCCTGACGCGCAAAGGAGCCTTTAGCGATGAAACTTGCCAGCCTGAAGAATGGCCGCCGCGATGGCCGTCTGGTCGTGGTCTCCAAGGATCTTGCCTGGTGCGCCGACGCCACGCACATCGCGCCCACCTTGCAGGCAGCACTCGACAACTGGGACGTGATTGCCCCGAAGCTCGAAACCCTGTCGGACGAGTTGCACCGCGAGACCATTCCGCGCGAGCGGTTCCATGAGCATGAGGCGCTCTCACCGCTGCCGCGCGCTTATCAATGGGCCGATGGATCGGCCTATGTGAACCACGTCGAACTGGTCAGGAAAGCGCGCGGCGCGGAAATGCCGGAGAGCTTCTGGACCGACCCGCTGATGTATCAGGGCGGGTCTGATGCCTTCCTGGCTCCCCGCGAGCCCATTCCGCTTGGCGATGATGCGTGGGGCCTCGATTTCGAGGGCGAGGTGGCCGTCATCACCGGCGACGCGCCGATGGGCTGCACGGCGGACGAGGCCGCCAAGGCCATCCGCCTTGTGATGATCTGCAATGACGTGTCCCTGCGAGGTCTCATCCCCGGCGAACTGGCCAAAGGGTTCGGCTTCTTCCAGTCCAAGCCACCGACCGCCTTTTCACCCGTCGCCGTGACGCCCGATGAGCTGGGCGAGGCGTGGGACGGTGCGCGCCTGCACCTGCCGCTCCGCTCGCAGTATAACGGCAAGCTCTTTGGCGAGCCGGATGCAGGCGTGGACATGACGTTCGGTTTTCCAGAACTGATCGCCCATCTTGCCAAGACGCGGCCCGTGACGGCGGGAACCATCGTTGGTTCCGGCACGGTGTCGAACAAGCTCGATGGTGGTCCCGGCAAGCCGGTCAGCGAAGGCGGCAAGGGCTATTCGTGCATCGCGGAAATCCGCATGATCGAGACGATCAATGACGGCAAACCGAAAACCCCCTTCATGACGCCGGGCGACACGATCCGCATCGATATGCGCGATAAATCCGGCAAATCCATCTTCGGAGCTATCGAGCAGGAAGTGGTGCGCTACGAGCGGTAGCGTCCCGCCTTAATCCTGCCGCGCCACCCGTCAGCTTTGGTCACATTCCCCAGCCAGAGTGGACCTATGGACGCTCTGGCGGGGATAATCACGGACGAACCGGCGCTGGCTGCGCTGCGCGGTGCGTATGCGGCCAACATCCTTGTGTTCGGTGTGCTGGTAGCTCTGCTTTGGCGCCCTATCGAGGGCGGGGAGACGCTGCGCCGCTCCCTTTCCATCAGCTATGGCGGTTATCGCGGGCTGGCACGCGGCGTCTGGCTCGCGACCGTCATCATGTCAGCAGCAGGCCTGATCTGGCCAAAGGTGATGATGCCGCTGCTTGCCCTGCAGGCTCTTGCGGCAGCGGGCTTTCTCGTCGGAACGGAATATCCCGCCCTGAAACGCGGATGCGGGCTGCAGTCCAGCGCCTGGCTGGTCGCCATCCTCGTCCTGATTGCGCTGGTCTGGCCGCCGGTGCTGGTCTGGGTGCTGGCGGGCTAGTTCGCTTTACCCTTCAGCGTGTAGCGCTCTCCGTCAAACCCGGCGAAGAGCCGTGTGGCTTCCGGGTGGCTGACAGGGCCGCTGGCCGCGTCCGGCAGCAGGTTCTGCTCTGACACATAGGCGGTGTAGTGGGTCTGCTCGTTCTCTGCCAGCACATGATAGAAGGGCTGGTCCTTGCGCGGGCGGATACGCTCCGGGATTGCCAGCCACCATTCCTCGGTATTGGCAAATTCCGGATCGACATCAAATACCACCCCCCGGAACGGGAAGAGCCGGTGGCGGACCACATCACCGATGGCAAATCTGGCTTCACGCACGGCCGCTTTTCCTTTCCGCCATCTAATTCAATTAAAACAGTGAGTTATAACTGATCGGCGGCAGGGCAAGCGGTCAGCTGTACGTGGCATTTGCAGGCCCTGCGCGGCAAACATCTGTCATCGTGTCACAATCGTGTTATCATTCTCTTCAACACATAGACCAGACCGGATTGCCGGGCATCAGGGCTGCGCGCTCGACACACGGGCATGCGCGCTCCGCCGGGTTTTTCCGGGCATTAAGGCTCGAAAGACATGGATACCAACGCAGCTGGCGGGCGGCCAGCGCGCGAATCGCAGGGCAAATCGCAATCGCGTTCACGCGGCGATGTCATTTATGGCGCGATAGACCTTGGCACCAATAATTGCCGCATGCTGATGGCCAAGCGCGCCCATCGCGGGTTTCGCGTGGTGGAAAGCTTTTCGCGCATCGTGAAGCTGGGCGAGGGGCTGGGCGCCAGCGGCTCGCTCTCCCAGGACGCCATGGACCGCGCGGTCGAAGCGCTCGCCGTATGCGCGCAGAAGCTGGAGCGCCGCCGGGTCACCAAGCTGCGGGCGGTGGCCACTCAGGCCTGCCGCATGGCTGATAATGGCCCGGCCTTCATTGAGCGCGTGCGGCAGGAAACCGGCCTCTCGCTTGATCTGATCAGCCCGGAGGAGGAGGCGCGCCTTGCCGTGCAGGGCAGTCTCGATCTCCTGGATGACAGCTTCGACGCCGCGCTGGTGGTCGATATCGGGGGCGGGTCGACCGAGATGTGCTGGCTCGATCTGGCCGAGTGGCGCGCGCGTGGCGGTTATCCCGATGCGGGCCGGCCCGGCATTCGCGGCTGGACGACCATACCGCTGGGCGTCGTCACCCTGTCGGAACGCCTGCCCGAACCGGACAATATGGACGCTGAGGAACGCCTTGCCTGGTATGAAAGCCTGAAAGCCGAGGTGCGCAAGGAGATGCGTTTTCCCAAAGGTGCGCGCCGCCTGCGCCCGCTTTTTGAGGCAGGCCGAGCGCATATGGTCGGGACGTCCGGCACGGTCACCTCGCTGGCTGGCGTACATCTCAATCTTGTGCGTTATGACCGCAACCAGGTAGACGGGCTGTGGATCAGTTCACAAGAGGCGCGCGCGGCGTGTGGCCGGCTGTCTTCCAGGGATGCCGCGGGGCGGGCAGGCGAGGGGTGTATCGGCACCGAGCGCGCCGATCTGGTGGTGGCGGGATGCGCTATCCTTGAGGCGGTGATGGATGCCTGGCCGGTGCCGCACCTTCGGGTGGGAGACCGCGGACTTCGCGAGGGTCTGCTGCTCAATCTCATCTATCCCAAGCGCAAGCGCGGGCGGCGCGGCCGCAAGGCGCGCGGCCGTGGCAAGGCCGTGCCGGCAGCAGGAGGCGAGGCATGAGTTCAGGCAAGGACGATGGCCCGCCTGAAGAACGCCGCCGCAGGCGTTCCGGCCCTGTCACTGCGGGAGGCAGCAAGCGCGCCGACAAGCAGTTTCATGAGCGGGTAAAGACCGCCAAGAAGCGTAAAGTCTCGTCCCAGCGCTGGCTGGAGCGCCAGCTCAACGATCCTTATGTGCAGCGCGCGAAGGCGGAAGGCTATCGCTCGCGCGCGGCCTACAAGCTGATCGAGCTGGACGAGAAGTTCGGTCTTCTCAAACCCGGCATGCGCGTGGCTGATCTTGGCGCGGCTCCGGGTGGCTGGGTGCAGGTGGCCCTCAAACGCGGGGCGAGCCATGTCGTCGGCATCGACCTTCTGGAGATGGACCACATCGCTGGCGCAGTCCTGCTCACGATGGATTTCACCGATCCCGGCGCGCCTGAGGCAGTGAAGGAAGCGCTGGGCGGTCCGGCCGATATTGTGCTCTCCGACCTTGCCCCCTGGACTACCGGGCACAAGAGCACGGACCATTTGCGCATCGTCAATCTGGTCGAGGCGGCGGCAGACTTCGCGCTGGAAACGCTTCGCCCCGGCGGGGCGTTCGTCGCCAAGGCGTTTCAGGGCGGCACCGAAAGCGAAATCCTCGCCCGGCTGAAACCGCGCTTTGACAAGGTGAAGCACGCCAAGCCCGCCGCCAGCCGCGCCGACAGCTCAGAGACCTATCTCGTCGCCCTGGGTTTCCGGGGGTAGGGCGAGAACAACGGCGAGGCGCACCCTGATGTCGGCAAGACAGGCCCCGCTGATCCTGCCCGCCTGCCGGGCAAAGCGTGCCTTGGGATCAATGGCGCGGACCTGATCCACGAGGACATGGCCATCAATCCCGCCGGTCTCACCGGCCAGCTTCACCTTGAAGGGCCATGGCTTGCCGCTGCTGGTGACAGGGCAGACGAGGATCAGGCTGGAGCGCGCATTATAGCCGCCCGCAGAGACGACGACGGCGGGCCGCCGCCCGTCCTGTTCGTGGCCGGATGTCCCGCCGAACTCCAGCCAGACCAGATCGCCGGGCTGGAAAGCGACCGCCTGCGCTACCAAGCCTCCGCCCCGCGCGCTGGCCCCCAGCCGGTTTCGGCAGGTGGGTCACACAGCTCCATCTCGGCGAAAAGTGTCTCGGGGTCCAGCTTGGCCGGGCGCTTGACGGGTGTGATGACAAGACGGCCTTCGACCAGTTCCATTTCCACCTCGTCACCGGCTTTCAGGCGCAGACGGTCGGACACGTCCTTGGGCAGGCGCACAGCCTGCGACTGCCCCCATTTGCCGATCAGCGCTTTCATCGCCTTTCTCCCTTCAGGATATCATATAGATATCATTTGTGGTCAGGCGTTGCCACCCCCGCCCGCACATCGCGCCCTGTAACGCGGGCTCTTGCGTGCTTGCTTGAAAGTCTGAACTCCAGAATCGTATCCGGAATCGAGCCCGCCGGCAGGGCGAAAGCCCTGCTACAGCATCCCGGCGACGAAGCCCTGCCCGGCGCCGGATGCGCCGATGACGAACCCCAAAGCCGTCAGGGCCGCGACCGCGATCCCGCCAAACAGGGTAGCCGGGTGCAGCTTGCGCAAGGTCCGGAAATCGTAGACGGCCATCACGGCCAGCAGGAGCAGCGAGACGATCAAGGCGATCGGCATGGCGGGCCAGTCTGGTGCATACCCGTTCACGATACGGAAGGTAGCGGGCAGCATGAAGGTGATGCTGGCCAGCAGCATCAGCCGCTTGTGCGCGTTTCCGTCACCGCGCAGCAGAACGGCCATTCCAACCAGCCCGGCAAAGGCGGCCAGCGCGAGAATATCAAACCAGATCAGCACCGAGATGATCGGCAGCACCATGTCGGCCTCCAGCCCGGCCGAGATCAGGCGCGGGGCGAAGCCGGTGATGACGGGAATGCCGGTCAGGATCACGGCGGCCGCCAGTGCCAGTCCTGCAAGCCCCATCACCTTGTGAACGCCGTATGCACCGCGCCCGATGAGGAAGGTCTGGATGACCAGAAGCACGTACCACCCGGTCATCACCGAGCCATGGATATAGAGCTCGCGCGTCATGAACGCGTCGCTCATGAACTCTTCCTGCTCGAAGAAGGCGCGCAGATAGAATGTCTTGGAAAATCCTATGAAGACGAGCGCCAGCATAACCAGCGACATGTAGAAAAAGAATCCCGGCCGTGCCGGCGTCTCCTGAGCGGTTTCCGGCGATGGCGCAAGTGCAGCATCCGCCATGATTATATCCTCCCCCATTGTCTTCTTCGGAACGGAAACTTCACCGGGATAGCGGGCGTGTCAAGGAAAGCCTGCCCCACGCCTCCGCCCGCACATCGCGCCCTGTAACGCGGGCGCTTGCGTGCTAGCTTGGAGGTCTTGTCTTCCGAATCGTATCCGGGATTTGTCCGCGCGCCCATGAGCTCCATACCCCTTTCCCAGCAGGCTTCTGCCCGTCCGCCCTCCGGCGGTGGAGCCGCGCCTGCCTATCTGGCGGGGCTCAATGCTGAGCAGCGCGCGGCGGTGGAAGCGATTGAAGGCCCGGTGCTGGTGCTAGCTGGTGCAGGCACAGGCAAGACGCGCGTCCTGACCACACGGCTGGCGCACATCCTTGCCACGGGCCGGGCCAATCCGTGGGAAATTCTCTCGGTCACCTTTACCAACAAGGCCGCGCGCGAGATGAAAGAGCGTGTCGGCGCGATCATTGGTGAGGCGGTGGAGGGCCTGCCCTGGCTTGGCACCTTCCACTCCATCGCCGCGCAGATATTGCGCCGCCATGCCGAGCTGGTGGGCCTCAAATCCTCCTTCACCATTCTCGACACCGACGACCAGCTAAGGCTGATCAGGCAGATCCTGCAAGCAGAAGGCATTGACGAGAAGCGCTGGACGCCGCGCCATTTCGCTTCCCTCGTCGACGGCTGGAAGAACCGCGGCATCCGCCCGGAAAAGCTCGGCGAGGAAGACAAGTGGACGTTCGCTGACGGCAAGGCGGGTGCGCTCTACACGCTCTATCAGGAGCGGCTCAAAGTCCTCAATGCCTGCGATTTCGGCGACCTCCTGCTGCACAATCTGACGCTTTTCACCGAGCACGCCGACGTGCTGGCCCTCTACCACAAGCGCTTCCGCTATCTTCTGGTGGACGAGTATCAGGACACGAATGTGTGCCAGTATCTCTGGCTGCGCCTACTCGCGCGCGGGTCGGGCAATCTCTGCTGTGTGGGCGATGACGACCAGTCCATCTATGGCTGGCGCGGCGCCGAAGTGGACAACATATTGCGCTTTGAAAAGGACTTTCCCGGCGCGACCGTGATCCGGCTGGAGCGCAATTACCGCTCGACGGGCCATATTCTGGGCGCGGCCTCCGGCCTCATCAAGGCCAACCGCGCTCGCCTCGGCAAGACGCTGTGGACCGAGGATGATCCGGGCGAGAAGGTGCAGGTGAGGGGGCTTTGGGATGGCGAGGCCGAGGCCCGGTTCGTGGCCGACGAGATCGAGGCCTTCGTCCGCTCCGGCCGCCAGCACAACGACATCGCCATTCTGGTGCGCGCCTCCTGGCAGATGCGGGCGTTTGAAGACCGCTTCATCATGCTGGGCCTGCCCTACAAGGTGATTGGCGGCCCGCGCTTCTTCGAACGCGCCGAAATCCGCGATGCCCACGCCTATATGCGCCTTGTGCGCTCGCCCGAGGACGATCTGGCGTTCGAGCGGATTGTGAACGTCCCCAAACGCGGGATTGGCGAGACCAGCGTGCAGAAGATCGCGTCCGCTGCCCGTCAGGCCGGGGTCTCGATGAGCGAGATGGCGGGCCTGATGGTCCAGACCGACGAAATACGCGGCAAGGCGCGCACCGCGCTTCAGGTTTTCCTGCGCGATGTCGAGCGCTGGCGCGGCCAGCTCGAGATGATGCGCCATGACGAGCTGGCCGAGATCATCCTCGATGAAAGCGGCTATACGGCGATGTGGCGCGAGGACAAGAGCCCGCAGGCCGCAGGCCGTCTTGATAACCTGAAGGAACTTGTCCGCTCCATGGGCCAGTTCGATACGCTGGAAGCCTATCTGGAACACGTCTCGCTGGTGGCCGATCTTGATTCTGCCAGCACCGGCGATGAGGTCTCGCTGATGACGCTCCATGCTGCCAAGGGGCTGGAGTTTCCGCTGGTCTTCCTGCCCGGCTGGGAGGAGACGGTGTTTCCCTCCCAGCGCTCGCTGGATGAGGGCGGCACGGCGAGCCTCGAGGAGGAGCGCCGCCTGGCATACGTGGGCATCACGCGGGCGAGGGAGCGCGCCATCATCTCGTTTACCGCGAACCGGATGATTTTCGGGCGCTGGCAGTCCGTCCTGCCTTCGCGCTTCATCGATGAATTGCCGGCCGAGCACGCCGAAGCGCAATCCGAAACCGGCTATCACGATGCTGGCCCCGGCTTTGCCGGCGTGTCAGAGCCCGCCGACCCGTTCCGCTCCGCCTATGACAGTCCGGGCTGGAAGCGCTTCAAGGCGGCGCAGGAAAGCGGTAATCGCCGTGATCCGGGCGTGATCGAGGGCAAGGCAAAGCTGATCGAGAGCGGCGATGCCGGCGCAGGCGGATTCAAGCGCGGAGACAGGGTCTTCCACCAGAAATTCGGCTATGGCCGGATTCTGATGGCTGACGGTGCCAAGCTCACCGTCGCTTTCGACAAGGCGGGCGAGAAGAAGGTGGTCTCCAGCTTCGTGGAACGGGCCTGAACCGCTCTTTCAGAGTGCATTCATGGGCGGCGCTCAAACCTTCCCGGCAGGAGGATTGGCGCATGAGTGTTCTTCTGGCCGCACCACTGCTTGCTGCCGGGCTGGTTTCTGGCCCGATAGACGCGGACTGCCGGTTTGACGGCATCGCCCTGCAGGGCCGGGTGAAAATCGTGACGAGCTTTCCCGACATCCGGGTGCAGGCCGTCACCAGCTTTCCCGATCTGCGCGTTCAGCGTGTGGACAGCTTTCCGGACCGATGCGGGCGCTGGCAGTTCGTCGGCAGCTTTCCGGACTTCACCATCCAGTATGTGGAGAGCTTCCCGGACATACGCGTGGAATATGTGACGAGCTTTCCGGGTCTGCGCTAGAGGCCGGCGGTCAGACGCCTGTCGAGCCGAAACCACCCGCGCCACGCTGGGTTTCATCCAGCGTATCAACAGGCTCCAGAACGGCCTGTACAACCGGGGCTATGATCATCTGGGCGATGCGCTCGCCGCGCTTCACCACGAAGGGCTCGCGCCCGTGATTGATCAGGTTGACGTGGATTTCGCCGCGATAGTCCGCATCGATCGTCCCCGGCGTGTTGACGCAGGAAATGCCGAATTTCGCGGCAAGGCCCGAGCGTGGCCGTACCTGCGCTTCATACCCTTCTGGAAGGGCAATGGAGAGGCCCGTCGGGATGAGCTGCCAATGGCCGGGCTGCAGCGTGACCGGAGCATCTTGGGGAAGAGCGGCGGGCAAATCCATGCCCGCCGATCCCGGTGTCTGATAGCGGGGGAGGTCCAGGCCCGCGAAATGCTCAAGCGCCTTGATGCGGACCTTCACCATGTCTGCCCCCGGAAAAAGAAAACCTATTGCGGGTTTTCTTCCATCCAGCGCTCCAGCTCGTCAATGCCATCATCGAAGCCTTCCACAGCGGCGATGATGTCCTCGCGCTCCTGCTCGTTGATTTCACCTGCCATTACCGCGATGGAGTAATTGCCTTCCACAATGCCCATATTGAGGATCGTGGTGTCCTCACCCTCGCCCGCACGGGTCAGCAGGGCGTAGCCGTTAAGCAGCAGTTTGAAGTCGTTCTGGTCAGGCACCACGGTGTCACGGTCGCACAGAAGGCCGACAGTGCCTTCAGGCACAGGCGGCGGAGCAAGCGGGCCGGGCTGGGCGGTGTGCTCTTCAAGCACATAGCCTGGGATGGGCTCGGGCTGGCGGCCTTCCTCGGCAAACACGGCATAGCACTGGGCCAGGGCGGGGGCGCCAAGGGCCACGCTCATGGTCAGGGCGGCGCCGGCGGCAAGAATGGATTTCATGGAAGTCTCCTTGGTGTTTTCAGCGCAGCCCGTATCCCTCACATCGGCAAGCTGCGTCCAAGCAACACGCTAGACTTTCCGATGGTTCCCAAGCAAGGCCATCACTGTACCGGCCAGTTGTGCTGCTATAGCGGATTTATCCGCATGGGGAATTTTCGATGTTTCTTCTTTTGAAACAACAAGGACAGTATTGTTATCCCCTCCCATGACGCCTTCTGAAACATCATTGGCTATTATCATGTCGCAGCCCTTGCGCCGCATTTTTTGATGCGCAAGGGTCTCCAGGGCCACGGGATCGGCTTCTGTCTCTGCGGCAAAGCCAATAACCAGCGCCGGGCGCCTGCCCGGCGGCAGGTGGGCGATCGTACGCAATATGTCAGGATTCTCGGCGAGTTTCAGGTTGGCAAATCCGGCCTTGTCGGTTTTCAGTTTTTGCGCATGACGTTCCGCGGGCCGCCAGTCGGCGACGGCCGCGACACCGATAAACGCGTCTGCCGGCAGGGCGGCTTCCACCGCCGCCATCATCTCGCACGCGGTTTCGACATCGATGCGGATGACGCCCGGCGGTGTTTCAAGATGCACCGGACCGGAGACAAGCGTGACACGCGCGCCCCGTGCCGTCAGCGCGCCCGCCAGGGCATAGCCCTGCTTGCCGGAAGACCGGTTGGAGAGGAAGCGCACCGGATCGAGCGGCTCTATGGTAGGGCCAGCAGTCAGGATGATGTGCGGCGCGCTCATGCGGGCAGAAGCGCCTCGATGGCCCCGGCAATGACCACAGGTTCGGCGAGGCGTCCGGGGCCGAACTCGCCGCACGCCATATCGCCCTCATCGGGGCCAACGAAATGCACGCCCCGGCCTTTCAGCGTGGCGAGATTGGCCTGTGTCGCGGCATGCTCCCACATGCGCACATTCATGGCAGGGGCCATCAGGACCGGCTTGTCAGTGGCCAGCAATGCGGTGGAGGCCATGTCATCGCACAGTCCGTGGGCGGCCTTGGCCATGATATTGGCGGTGGCGGGCGCGACGACCACCAGATCAGCCGAGCGCGACAGCTCGATATGGCCCATCTCGGTTTCGTCGGTTAGCGAGAAGAGATCGTCATAAACCTTCTCGCCGGACAGGGCGGCGACGCTCATCGGTGTGACAAACTGCTTGGCGGCTTCAGTGAGGATGCAGCGCGAGGCAATACCGCGCCGCTTCAGCTCGCGGATCAGCTCCAGCGCCTTGTAAGCGGCAATACCGCCGGAAATGATGAGAAGGATGCGCCGGGTCATGCTGTCTCCCTTTCGCGCGCGTCATGGCCGGACAGGCCGCTCCGGTCACCGGGCAAATCGTGTGTCTTCCACCGCATGGCGCGCGCCCCATTCCGCAAGGGCCTGCTCGTTCATCGTACCAGCAGCAAGCGACTGGAATGTCTCTGCCAGACCGGCCTGGGTTGTATCGATACGAAGGCCATTTAGGAAGAGCGTGACGAGGAAGGCCGTTGCCGCTGCGCGCTTGTTGCCATCGACAAGAGGATGGTTGCGCGCAATGCCGGCTGCAAGGCTGGCTGCCACGGCAAATACATCGCTGCTGCCCCCGGCATAGACCATGAGGTTTTCCGGCCGGGCAAAGGCGGACTGCAGCAGGCCCTCATCACGCAGTTGAAGAGCGGTGCCGCCGCTTTTGGCTAGCACCTCCCCCATGACTGCGAGATAGCCTGCATAATCGGGCAGGCGGACGCTCATCGCGCCAGCGCCTCAAGCGCAAACCGGTATTGGGCCATCGCCTCACGCCCTGCCTCGACCGTGTCGTCATAAGCTCCGCCTGCCGGGCGGATGATGACACGGCCCGGCTCGGCGATCACGGCTACGGGATGGTCGGGCGAAAAGCCGGCCGCATCGAGAGCTGCCTTGGAGAGCGTCACGCCATAGCTATTGCCGGTCTTGCGCAGCTTGCGTGTCTCGTTGACCGGCGCGTCGGCTGGCTGAGCCGTTTCGTGATCAAAGGGATGTCCGGGCCGTTCGCGCATGATGCACCTCCAAGCCGGATATAAGCACATTCGTGCTTACAATGCAATCCGGCCGGTCAGAGCGAGAGTGAAAACCACGCCAAGCAGGGCGGCGCCAGCGATCAGCAGGCCTGTGCGCCAACGGCGGGATGGGTGAGCGGAGCTGGTGCCCGCCGGCGTGTTCATGCGTTCCGCTGCCAATGTCAGCCGGTCCAGCGTATCGGGAAGCCGCAGAAGGCTGGTGCGTACCTTGTCGAGATCGGCAAGGAAGTCGCGCACACGCCCCTCCGGCCCGATCTCACGGCGCATGAAGCGCTCCACCGCGGGGCTGGAAGATTGCCACATATCATGGGCAGGGGTGAGCAAGCGGCACACGCCCTCCACCTGCACCATCGTCTTCTGCAGGAGGATGAGCTGGGGCTGGAGGCGCATGTCGAAGAGCTCGGTCACCTCGAAGAGCTGCAGCAGGACGCGTGACATCGGCACTTCGTCGGCCCGCTTGCCGAAAATCGGCTCGGCCACGGAACGCAAGGCGGCTGCGAAGTCAGCATGGACGTGGTGAGACGGCACATAGCCGGCCTCGAAATGGGCTTCGGCGGCGGCGGCATAATCGCGCGTCAGGAAGCCGTGGAGGATGCGCGCCAGATAGCGCCGTTCCGGGCCTTCCAGCCGTCCGACAATGCCAAAATCGACCGCCCACAGCCCGCCAGAGCTGTCTACGAAGAGATTGCCGGCATGCATGTCGGCATGGAACACGCCCCGGTCCAGCGCGCAGGCAAGGAAGGCATCGGTGATGTCGGCCGCCAGCTTCACCCGGTCGATCCCCGCCGCCTCCACCGCCGCCATGTCGGTCAACGGTATGGCGTCGATCCATTCAGTGGTGAGCACGCGCCGCGCGGTGAGCGGCCAGACGACCAGAGGAATGTTGAGGTTGTCTGCGGCGGTGGCAGCCTCCAGGAGCTCGCTCGCGCCTGCCGCTTCCATGCGGAGATCCAGCTCGAGCACCAGAGAGCGGGCTACGGTCTCCACGAAAGCGCGCGGCTCCAGCCTGCGCGAGGCCGGAAACAGCCTCACCGCCAGCCCCGCGCCCATGCGAAGTACGGCAATGTCGCGGGTGATGCGCTGATCGATGCCGGGGCGCAGCACCTTCACCGCCACCGTTTCGCCGGAGCGGGTGACGGCCTTGTGCACCTGCGCGATGGAGGCGGCAGCGGCAGGCGGACCAAACTCGGCAAACAGTGCGTCGATGGTCTCACCCAGCTCCGCCTCGACCACCTTGCGGGCCTCGGCTTCGGGGAAGGGGGCCATGCGGTCCTGCAGGCGGGAGAGGCCGCGCGCGAACTCCATGCCCACTACATCGGCCCTGGTGGCCAGCACCTGACCCAGCTTTACATAGGACGGGCCCAGCTCTTCCAGCGCGCGCGCCAGCCGTTCACCGGGATTGGCTGCCCGGTCCCGGATCGCGACAAGACGCGCCACACGCCCTGCCAGCCGCGCGGGCGCGGGAAATATCGCCTGATACTCCACAGGGAAAATGGCGTCGTGCCGCGCCAGCGTCCACGCCGCGCGCATCAGGCGCAGGAAGGTTGCAATCGAGCCAAACATCAGACGGGGAGGTTTAGGGTGCCAAACCTGAGTTGGCGAGTACCCTCATGTGCGGCGCAATGTCTGCGGGTCACACCTTCCAGCCCGTGTGCAGGGCCGCAATGCCGCCAGACAGGTTCGTCACCTTCACATTGGCAAAGCCGGCCTCGCGCATTTCGGCGGCAAACGCCTCCTGATGGGGGAAGCGGCGGATGGATTCCACGAGGTATTGATAGCTGTCCCGGTCCTTGGCAACGAGGGCGCCAAGCTCCGGGATCGCCCTGAACGACCACAGATCATAAGCGCGCGAGACCGCGCGGGTGACGGGCCGGGAAAATTCAAGGCACAGGAAACGCCCGCCGGGCTTCAGCACGCGGTGCATCTCGCGCAAGGCCTGCATGCGGTCAGTCACATTGCGGATGCCGAACCCGATCATCACGCAGTCTGCGCTCTCTTGCGCAAAGGGCAGGCATTCGGCATTGGCCACGGCCCATTCAATGCCTTCCGCGCTGCCGCGCTTGATGCCAGCACGCAGCATTTCCTCGTTGATGTCGGCCACGATGGCCGTCGCGGCCGGTCCGGGCTTTTCGCCAGCCCGGGCAATGAAGGCGCGGGCCAGATCGCCGGTGCCGCCTGCCACGTCAATGAGATGTTCGCCAGGCCTCGGCCTTGCCCGCGTGATGGTTATGTCCTTCCAGACCCGGTGAATGCCAAGGCTCATGAGGTCATTCATGAGGTCATAGCGCCGCGCGGAGCGGTCGAACACGCCGCGAACCAGCGATTGCTTCTCCCCGCGAGGCACCTCGCGAAAGCCGAAAGACGCGGTCTCGCCGCTATGTCCTGTCTGTGTCATGGGCGTGAAACTATGGGAGGATGCGCGCCAGCGCCAGTGGCGTGAACGCCGCAGGTGCGCGCTACATCAGCCGCACGCAATCGGGGCCTGCCTCGCCCTCAATGAGATAGCGCGCCGTCGCCCCGGCATCCTCAAAGCGGGCATTGCCGTCCTCGCTTTCATGGATGATGAGGCCGGGCTCCTCGCCCGCCCGGGCAGGGCTCAGCGCATATTCGCTTTCCTCGATGTGCAGGACGGCGCCATCGGCATCGCGCTCGACAATGATGAGGCCATCGCCGCACAGGAAATAGGCCTCTTCGGCCTCCATCTGCACGCCGTTACCGTCTACAAGACCCTCCAGCAAAGCCGGATCGAAGGGGTCCAGGCGTATTTCGCCTGCCTCGATGTGCGCCCGGCGTACATTGACGGGCTGCAACTCGGAGAGCCAGCGCAGCTCATCCTCGATGATCAGCGCTGCGCGCACGCCATAGCGGTACTGCGTGTCGAGATGGGCCGGATCGACGCTCAGCGAAACCTCCAGCGGCAGGGAGGCGTCTTCCAGCGCCACGCTGGCTTTGGCGGCGACCGGGCCATCTTCGGCAAGCGCCCTCAGTTCCACCACGGCGAGCGTGTCATCGGGCAGGCTGACCGGCTCACCGACGCTCAAGGTGGCGGTCAGCGTACGCTCTGCGGTTTCGTCAAAAGGGCTGCAGCCCGCCAGCAGAAGGGCGAGCAGGGCAAGGACAGGCGCGGTACGCATCGATATCTCCCGGTCAGGCGCTGAACACCGCTCTTAGCATGCAGGCGCGGCGCGTTCTAAGTTCATCTGGCACAAAGGAGCGCGTCATGCCTGAATTGCCAGAAGTGGAGACCGTGCGGCGCGGCCTTGTGCCTGCGATGGAAGGGCGGCGCATTCTCTCCGCGCGGGCCAACCGGCCCGATCTGCGCTTTGCGTTTCCAGACCGCTTTGCAGAGCGCCTGACCGGCACACGGGTGGAGCGTGTCGACCGGCGGGCGAAATACCTGCTGGCGCGGCTCGGCTCTGGCGAGACCCTGCTCATGCATCTGGGCATGTCGGGACGCTTCTCCATCACGGCAGAGGATATCAGCCGCCAGCCGGGCGATTTCGTCTATGCCGCGCCTGCCAATCCGGCCCACAACCATGTCGTGCTGGAGCTAGAGGGCGGGGTGGTTGTCACCTATAACGATCCGCGCCGCTTCGGCTTTATGGATCTGTTTGAAACGGCCGTTGAGCCCACGCAGAAATATCTGTCCCTCCTGGGGCCGGAGCCGGACTCCAACCAGTTCTCCGGGCCGTATCTGGCTGAAGCGCTCAAAGGCCGTCGCGGCCCGGTGAAGACTGCGCTGCTCGATCAGCGCATCGTGGCGGGGCTGGGGAACATCTATGTATGCGAGGCGCTGTGGCGGGCGCGGGTCAGCCCGCGCCGCAAGGCCGGCACAATTGCAGGCGCGCGCGCCGAGGCACTCGCCGGATCTGTACGCGCCGTCATCGCCGAGGCGATAGCGGCAGGCGGCTCCACCTTGCGCGACTATGCTGGCCCCGATGGGGCGCTGGGCTATTTCCAGCACCGCTTCGATGTCTATGGCCGCGAAGGCGAGCCGGGGCGGTGTGAGGCAGAAGGCACGTGTCCGGCCCGGATCGAGCGGTTGGTCCAGCAGGGACGATCCACCTTCTTCTGCCCGCGCTGCCAGCGATAAAGAGGCGTCGCATTACAAATATGTCATAACAAATGTTATAGACATACAACAATTGATGCGATATCAGGTTCGCAAAGGCCGTTCATTGGGAGCGGCCGTCCATCAGGTCAAAAGGTCAAACCCATGCTGAAAAAGATCATGAGAACAGCCGCTCTGGCGGCAGTGGGCTTCCTAGCCGGGGTGGGTCTCTCCTCCCTGGAGCGCAGCTTTGCGCAGGATTATGCCCATACCGAGGCCTCGCCGGCCCTGTGGACCATCGAGCATGACAATGCCACGGTCCATCTGTTCGGCACCTTCCACCTCCTGCCCGCCGGTCTGGACTGGCGCAGCGATGCAGTGAACGCGGCGTTCGCCAGCTCCGACCGTGTCTGGTTCGAGGCGGATGTGCTAAGCCCCGAAGCGCAGGCCGAGGTGCAGGCGCTCATCCCGCAGATCGGTGTAAACGCGCCGGGCGTCACCCTGTCCTCACTGCTTGATGCCGAGACACAGGCTGCCCTGGCGGAAGTCGCTGGCGGGATGGGTATTCCGGCGGCCAATCTGGAGCCGCTCCAGCCCTGGCTGGCCGGCCTGTTGCTGGCCACGACCCAGCTGCAGATGCTGGGCTTTGACCCCACCGCGGGTGTTGAAGCGGTGCTGAAAGGCGAAGCCGATGCGGCGGGCAAGGGCTTTGGCTATTTCGAGACGGTGGAAAGCCAGATGCGCGTCTTTGCCGATCTGTCGCTGGAAACGCAGGTGGAATGGCTGAGCCTGTCGCTGGCTGAAATCTCCGAGCTGGAGAGCGAGATGGATGCCATGGTGACTGCCTGGGCAACGGGTGACATGGCGGCGCTCGATGCGCAGGTCAATGACGCCATGCGTGATGCCAATGAGGAAATCTACATGGCCATCATGGTTGACCGTAACCGCGCCTGGATCCCGCAAATCCTTGAAATCCTCAATGAAGGCGGCACCCACTTCGTCGCGGTGGGCGCCGGTCACATGCCGGGCGAGGAGGGTGTGATAGCCCTTCTGGAGGCTGAAGGTCTGACGGTTACCCGCCACTAGCCTTCACCGCAAACTGCCAACAGGCCCGCTTCGGGGTGTCGACCCCGGGGCGGGCTTCCTGTATGGAGGCCGCCGCAAGAAGGTGTCGCGGTGCCGTCATGACGGTGCCATGCAGCAGGAGGGCCCAGATGGCCTACAAGACAATCCAGACCAAGACCGAGGGCCGTGTCGGCGTGATCACGTTCGATCGCCCGTCCGCACTCAACGCGCTGTGTGACGAGCTGACGGCCGAACTGGCTGATGCTCTGGCCGGGTTCGAGGCGGACGAAGGTATTGGCTGTGTGGTGCTGACCGGTTCGGCCAAGGCGTTTGCGGCCGGCGCGGACATCAAGGAATTGCAGGATCGCGATTTTGTCTCGCTCTACATGCATGACCCCTTCGCCCAAAGCTGGGAGTCGGTAGCGCGCTTTCGCAAGCCGATCATCGCGGCTGTAGCTGGTTATGCGCTGGGCGGCGGGTGCGAGATCGCGATGATGTGCGATTTCATTATCGCGGCGGAGAACGCCAAGTTTGGCCAGCCCGAGATCAATCTCGGCGTGATGCCGGGCGCGGGTGGCACCCAGCGCCTGCCGCGTGCGGTCGGCAAGGCCAAGGCCATGGATCTGTGCCTGACAGGGCGCATGATGAATGCCGAGGAAGCCGAGCGCGCAGGCCTCGTCTCTCGCATTGTGCCGGGCGATGATCTGCTCGACACCGCCATGGAGGCGGCCGAGGCGATTGCCGCGAAGTCCCTGCCGATCGCCATGATGACGAAAGAGGCGGTGAACATGGCGTTCGAAATGGGGCTGGCCGAAGGCGTACGCTTTGAACGGCGCGTCTTCCAGTCCCAGTTTGCCACTGAGGACCAGAAGGAAGGCATGGCCGCCTTTGCCAACAAGCGTGCCGCACACTTCCGCCATCGCTGAATTAACACGCGGCGCAGTTGACGCGCCGCACCTGCACAGGTATAGCCCGCGCCTCGCTTCGCTTGACGCTTGCCCTGACAGGCTGGTGGCGCGAAGATGAACCAACGGATTTGAACGACTGACACGGCCTTTGGGAGCTTCCATGGCGAATACGAGTTCGGCGAAGAAAATGGTGCGCAAGATTGCGCGCCGCACCGCCATCAACAAAACCCGCCGCTCGCGCATGCGCACCTTTGTGAAGAAGGTGGAGCTGGCGATTGCCGCTGGCAATGCGGACGAGGCGCGCAACGCCCTTCGCGCGGCTGAGTCCGAGGTGATGACCGCCGTGTCAAAGGGCGTCATCCACAAGAATACCGGCGCACGGAAAGTCTCCCGGCTTTCTGCCCGCGTCAAATCGATGACAGCTTAGTAAAAACCCGTCCTTATCCGGACTAGTTACGAGCGCGCTTGCAGTTCTGCTGCGAGCGCGTTTTTGCGTCTGGAGCTCATCGTTCACATCCGTGAGATCGCCTTGCAGGCAAGGCGATGCGGCACATCAATAATCTGTGACATGACAGCGCTGTCACCCGTCCGGACCGGGTCTTGGTGAACACCTGCGGAACGAAAGAATCACACTGAAATTTTTTACAGGCCGCAAAGCTTGGCAGGGTCAGGGGAATCTCATTGTCAAGGTCAGAATCGCTCGGAAAACAGGGTTAATGGAGTTGATTCCCGGACGGCTCTGGCTAACCTGTGCTGACCGACTTGACTGATCTCCATACGGACCAAGAGCGGGGCGCGGAGGCGAGGAATACCCTCGACCGACGACGGAGAAGTCTTGTCTTAAATCAAAGGGTTGACTGCGGATCCACCCGCAGCGCGTCATGAGTTGAGGTTGGGGACCTATGGGGCTGAACACTTCAGTTTCTAACGCCAGAACAGAGCAGCGGACAGCCATGCAGGGAACACCGTCGGTCAGCGATGTCTGGCGCGATGTACGCGCCCGGCTGCGTCAGGAATACGGGGACGTCATATACGTGTCCGAGATCGCGCGTCTGCGGGTCGCGGAGGATGCGGCGGCCGGGTCGGTGCGCATTATCTGCTCGAACGATTTCGGGCGCGCCTGGGTCGAGGATAATCTTGGCGCGCGCCTGAGAGCGCTCTGGGCGGCTTTCGACACCGGCCCGCGCGATATCGTGATCTGCTGCGAAGGCGCGTTGGCGGTGCGCAGCCAGCCGCAAATGGCCGCGGCGCCAGCAAGCCGCGCTTTGCGCCCTGAAGCGCCTGCGGTCTCAGAACTTGCGCAGTCCGCGTCCAGCCTGCCGCTTGGCGGCGTTTCAGGCGGTGCGCATGGTGACGGACGTTTCACCTTCAACACCTTCATGGTGGGCTCGGCCAATGCGATGGCGGTGACTGCGGCGAAGGCTATTTCGGCCTCGGCCATGCCGCCCTTCAATCCTGCCTTCTTCCACGGCGATTACGGCGTGGGCAAAACGCACCTTCTGATGGCGATTGCCCATGCGGTGAGTCTGGGCGAGTCCGGCCGCAAGGCGCTCTACCTGACGGCCGAAGAGTTCCTGAACGGCTTCCAGTCCGCGCTGCGGGCCCGTGATGTGCAGCCTTTCAAGGATCAGGTCCGGGCTTGCGATGTTCTGCTGATCGACGATGTGCACTTCATCGCCGGCAAGCCGCGCACCGAGGACGAGTTCCTGCACACGATCGCCGCGTTGATCGCGGAGAACCGGCAGGTCGTGCTGGCCTCGCACTGTGCACCATCGGAGCTGGGTGTCGGTGATGAGCGGCTGCGCTCGCTCCTGCGCGGCGGGTTTGCCTGTCCGCTGCAAGGGCCGGATCTCGATCTGCGCCGCAAGATCGTGGACTGCAAGGTGGCGCAGGCCCGCTCTCACTGCCCCAATCTGGAAGTGCCCGAACAGGTGCGTGACTTTCTTGCCGCGCGCGTGACCAGCTCGGCGCGCGAGCTGGAAGGCGTCCTGAACAATGTCATCGTACGTACCGCCTATATGGAGCGTCCGGTGACCCTGGAAGCGGTGGAAGACGTGCTGGGTGAGCTGCCCATACGGGCCGAGAAGCGCGTGACGGTGGACGAGATTCAGAAGGCGGTCGCGGCTTATTTCTCGATCACACCTGCCGATATCAATTCAAAACGCCGTACCCAGTCGGTCGTGCGCCCCCGCCATATCGCGATGTATCTGGCCAAGACCATGACCACGCGTTCACTGCCCGATATCGGCAGGCGCTTTGGCGGGCGCGACCACTCCACGGTCATCCATGCGGTGGCCAAGATCACCGGCCAGATGGGCGCCGATCCGGTACTCGCCGAGGACATCGACGCCATAAGGAAGCGGTTGCGCGGATAGGCGCGCTCCACCTCGCCCCCCGCGGCCGCAAGACACCCCTTCTTGCGGCCGTTTCTTTTGGTCTATGGTGTTTAACCGATTCAACAAGCGATTCCCCGGTGGCGGCCCGGTTCACGGATATCCGTCTCCTTAAAAAGGTCAGAAGGTTCAGGCGATGAAGCTCACCATAGAGCGCGCGG
Source organism: Glycocaulis sp. (assembly GCA_022565665.1). GTDB lineage: Bacteria > Pseudomonadota > Alphaproteobacteria > Caulobacterales > Maricaulaceae > Glycocaulis. The sequence goes on along the minus strand of JAIUMI010000001.1, from coordinate 353,028 downwards.
CCCTCTTGAAGGCTCTCGGTCACGTCCAGGCGGTTGTCGAGCGGCGCAACACCATACCGATCCTGTCCAATGTGCTGATCAATGCCAACGGTCAGCACATGCGCCTCACAGCGACCGATCTTGATACCGAGATCGTGGAAGAAGCGCCCGCCCATGTGGAGCGCTCCGGTGTCGTCACAGCGCCTGCCCACACGCTCTATGAAATCGCGCGCAAGCTGCCCGAAGGCGCCGATGTGACGCTGCAGATGGCGGGCGATGATCCGCGCCTTCAGCTCTCGGCCGGGCGTTCGCGCTTCAACCTGCCTGCGCTGCCCGCTGGCGACTTTCCGGTCATGCCGACCGAGGACCTTGCCACCGGCTTCTCCCTGCCGGGCGCGGCACTCGCCCGCCTGATCGACAAGACGCGTTTTGCGATCTCCACCGAGGAGACGCGCTATTATCTCAACGGCATCCATCTGCACGCTGCAGAGCGCGATGGCCGCAAGACGCTGCGCGCCGTGGCAACCGACGGCCATCGTCTGGCGCTGGCCGAAGCCGATCTGCCCGCAGGGGCGGAATCCATGCCGGCTGTCATCGTGCCGCGCAAACCCATCCACGAGCTGCGCCGCCTGCTTGAGGATGTCGATGACGAGATCCGCGTGCAGGTGTCCGAAGGCAAGATCCGCTTCGAACTGGGCTCCGCCGTGCTGACTTCCAAGCTGATTGACGGCACCTTCCCGGACTATGAGCGCGTCATTCCGCGCGGCAATGACAAGATCATGAAGGTGGATCGTGCCCCGTTTGCGCAGGCCGTCGACCGGGTGGCCACGATCAGCCAGGAGAAGTCACGCTCCATCAAGCTGACCATTGCCGACTCCACGCTGGTGCTGGCGGTGAACAATCCGGAAAGCGGGACGGCCAGCGAGGAATTGCACGCCGATTACAGCGCGCCGGAAATCGTGATCGGCTTCAATGCGCGCTATCTGCTGGATGTTGCAGGCCAGATCGGCGGGGATGAGGCGGTGTTCGAGTTTGCCGATTCCGGTTCGCCCACGCGCGTCACCGATTCCGGCGATCCCGATGCTGAATACGTGCTGATGCCGCTGCGGGTGTAGGTCCGGCCAAGGGCCGGGGTCCATCTTTTTGTGATGCTCAGCCCATCCGGGCTTCGCTCCTCGCAGAAGCTGCGGACGCGCGGTCGCGCTTGCGGGCCGCAAGGCGGCCCGAGAGGCCGAACGGCCGCCCGCGCTAGTGCGCGGAACATCGCAGCCCGGATGGGCTGCGGAACTAGGAACAGGTTATGCGGTGCCGGGTGGAGTAGTTCGCAATGACCGTAGCAAGCCGCGCTGCCGTCACCCGGCTGAAACTCACCGGGTTTCGCAATTATGCGAGCCTTGATCTCACGCTGGATATGCGGCCCGTCTGCCTGTTCGGTCCCAACGGGGCGGGCAAGACCAATCTGGTTGAAGCGGTATCGTTTCTGGGGCCTGGCAGGGGCTTGCGCGCCGCCGGAGCCGATGCGGTGCGCCAGCGCCGGGATGGTGAAGGCGCGCCGGTCTGGGCCGTCCATGCCGAGGCGGAGACGGCCGATGGCCCGGTAACGCTCGCCACCGGCTCTGATCCCGACAATCCCGCCCGCCGCCGCACACGGCTGGAGGGAGCAGCGGCCACACAGACCGCGCTCGCGCGCCTCTTCCCGATGATCTGGCTCACCCCGCGGGAAGACCGGCTCTGGGCGGGCCCGCGCGGCGACCGGATGCGCTTCTTCGACCGGCTGGTGCTGGCAGGAGAGCCTGACCATGCCCGCCAGGCCAGCGCCTATGAGAAGGCGATGCGCGAGCGCCAGCGCCTGCTGGACCGCATGGATGAAGGCATGGCCGTGGACCCGGCCTGGCTGGATGCGCTGGAGGCCGAGATGGCCTCTTCCGGCACCGCGATGGCGATGGCCCGCAAGGCGGCCTTAAGCGCCCTGCAGGGCGAAATTGATGCAAGGCCGCCCTCCGCCTTCCCGAAGGCCGATCTCGCTCTGGAGGGGCTTCTGGAGGGGTTTCTGGACGAGTCTGAAACCGAGGCGGAGGCGCGCTTTGCCGAGCGGCTGAAATCCACCCGCCGCAAGGACGCGGCGGCAGGCCGGGCGCTGTCCGGTCCGCACCGCACCGAATTGCTGGCCCGGCACCGGGAAAAGGATCAGGTCGCGGCCGATTGCTCCACCGGCGAGCAGAAGGCGCTACTGCTGGGGCTGGCGCTGGCGCAAGGCTCCGCGCTGGCGCGCGAGCGGGGCACCGCGCCGGTGATGATCTTTGATGAAGCCTGCGCCCATCTTGATGCTGACCGGCGCGAGGGGCTGGCCGATGCCATCACCGCCATTGGCTGCCAGGCCTGGCTCACGGGCGTGGAGAAGGGCCTGTTTACCGCCTTTGGCGCGCGGGTGCAGTATGTGAGCGTGGAGGCAGGCAGGGCGGTATGTGAGGGGTAGCGGCAAGTTGCGAAACGGGCCAGCCTGAACCGCTCCTGTCCTCCGTTGCCCAAGCTCAGGCCCGATGACCGCCAATCTGCCCGCTCCGGCGAGCCCTGTACTCGACTATCTCGAACGCAGCCGCTCCCACATCTTCCTCACCGGCCGGGCGGGCACCGGCAAGACGACGCTGACGCGCGCCCTCCTGGAAAGGCTGGGGCCGTCGGCGGCCGTGCTGGCGCCCACCGGCGTTGCAGCCATGCAGGCGGGCGGGCAGACCCTCCATTCCTTCTTCCGCCTGCCACCAAGGCTGGTCGAACCGTCCGACATTCGCCGCTTGCGCCATGCCCGCGCGGTCAGGGCGCTCAAAACGCTCGTCATCGACGAGATTTCCATGGTCCGCTCCGACATGATGTGGGCCATTGATGCCAGCCTGCGGCTCAACCGGGAGAGCGCCGAGCCCTTTGGCGGTGTACGGATGATTGTCGTGGGAGATCTGGCCCAGCTGCCCCCCGTGGTGCGTGAGGAAGAGGCCGGCTATCTCGACATGAGCTATGGCGGACCCTTCTTCTTCCATCCGCCGGTGTTTCGCGATGCGGGTTTCACGCTGGTGGAGCTGACCAAGGTTTTCCGTCAGGAAGACCCGGACTTCCTAAATATTCTCAACGCGGTGCGCACTGGCGAGTTGACCCGCGACGAGGGCGCCGTGCTCAATACGCGCGTCACGGGGCGTTCGGGGCTGGAGGCCAGCGCCACCCATGTCGTGCTCACTCCCACCAACGAGGCCGCCTTCCGTATCAATGCGCAGCGGCTGGACGCCCTGCCGGGCGCGCCGCAGCTTATCGAGGGCAAGACTTCCGGTCAGTTTGATGGCCGTATTCTGCCTACGGACGATCCGCTGATCCTCAAACGCGGCGCGCGGGTGATGCTTTTAAGGAACGATCCGGGCGGGCGCTGGGTCAACGGTTCGCTGGGCGAGGTAGTGGGCTTTGCCGATCCTGGCGTGATGGTGAAGATCGGCGAGGACGTGCACCGGATCGAGCCGGTTCAATGGGACCGCCATGCCTATAATTTCGATGCCAGCGCCAAGACGCTGACCAAGGAGACGGTCGGCAGCTTCACCCAGATCCCGCTAAGGCTCGCCTGGGCGATGACCATCCACAAGGCACAGGGCCTGACGCTGGACCGGGTCTATCTCGACCTGCCGGGCCGCCTCTTCGCGCATGGCCAAGCCTATGTGGCGCTGTCACGCGCACGCACGCTGGAGGGGATGGAGCTGTCACGCCCCTTGCGCCCGTCTGACATCATCACCGACCAGCGCATCTTCGATGTGAAGAGCTATTGCGACCCGGTCCCGGACGGGGTGCTGGAATAGGCCTACCCCGTCACATCCTCGCGCTCATTGATCTCCTTGGTGATGCGCGCGATGAGATCATCCACGCTCACCGTGCCGAGATCACCATGATCGCGGTGGCGCAGGGCCACCGTGCCCGCTTCGGCTTCAGCATCGCCGACCACCAGCATATAGGGAATCTTGCGGGTCTGCGCGTTGCGGATCTTCTTCTGCATGCGCTCGCCCGCCAGATCCGCCTCGGCGCGGATGCCCGAATGCACCGATTTGGTTTCGGCCTCGAACAGGCGCTGCTGCACCTGTTTCGCGTAGTCCTCGTGCCGGTCGGCAATCGGGATCACCACGGCCTGAACGGGCGCCAGCCAGACCGGGAACTTCCCCGCATAGTGCTCGATCAGGAAGGCCACGAAACGCTCGTGTGAGCCCAGCGGCGCGCGGTGGATCACATAGACGGGCTTCTTGCTGCCGTCTTCCGACGTGTATTCCAGGTCGAAGCGCTTGGTCGCCATGAAGTCGAGCTGGTTGGTCGAGATCGCGTACTCGGTACCGACCACCGACTTGGCCATGAAGTCCACCTTGGGCCCGTAGAAGGCCGCCTCGCCATCAACTTCCTTGTACGGATAACCGGACGCGTCCATTGCCTCTTTGAGGATGCCGAGCGCCTTCATCCAGCCATCTGTGTCGTCGACATATTTGTCGAGATTGTCGAAATCGGGCAGCGACAGCCGCATCCAGAAATCCTCGATGCCGAACATGCGATAGTACTTCGCGTGCATGTGCATCACGGCCAGGAACTCGTCCTTGGCCTGATCCTCGCGGCAATAGATATGCGCATCGTTCTGGCAGAAGCCGCGCACGCGCATCAGGCCGCTAAGCCCGCCTGAGGCCTCATAGCGGTAAACCTGTCCGTATTCGGACAGACGTACCGGCAGGTCGCGATAGCTCCACTGATCATGGGCATAGATCATATGATGGTGCGGGCAGTTCATGGGCCGCAGATAATATTCCTGCTCGTCGATCATGATCGGCGCGTACATATCGTCCGCGTAATAGGGCAGGTGGCCCGACTTGTGATACAGCTCGCCCTTGGTGATGTGCGGCGTGGAAACGCGCTGATAGCCCGCCTTGCGCTCTTCCTGACGGGCGAGATGTTCCAGCTCGTCGCGGATCACATTGCCGGCCGGCAACCATAGCGGCAGGCCCGCACCGACCTCTTCCACGATGGTGAAAAGCCCCATCTCCTTGCCGATCTTGCGGTGATCGCGCTTGGCCTGCTCCTCAAGGCGCAGGATTTCCGCGTCCAGCTCTTCCTTGGTGTCAAAGCACAAAGCGTGGATGCGCTGGAGCTGCGGGTTTTTCGCATCCCCGCGCCAATAGGCGCCTGCGATGGAGCGCAGCTTGAAATGTCCGACCTGGCCGGAATGATCCACATGCGGGCCGCGGCACAGATCAACGAAATCACCGAGCTTGTAGAAGCTGACGGAATCCAGGCCGTCGCCGGCCACGCTCTCATCGCCCGTTTCCTTGGCAATGGCCGTGGAGCCCTTGTCGCGCAGCAGTTCCAGCAGCTCGACTTTGAAGTCCTGGCCCTCGCGGCGCATGTACTCAATGGCGCTGTCGATTGGCAATTCCTCACGCACCATGGGAATGCGCTTCTTGCGCATATCCTTCATGCGCTTCTCGATCTGGGTAAGATCTTCAGGCGTCAGCGTATTGGGCAGGTTGATGTCGTAATAGAAGCCGGTCGCGGTCGCCGGTCCCACGCCGAAACGGGCTTCAGGCCAGATTTCCTTCACGGCAGCCGCCATCAGATGGGCCGCCGTGTGGCGCTTCGTATCAAGGGGGAAGTCTTGCTGGGACATGGGTTTCTTGACGATCAAATGTGGGACAGGGCTCCGGATTTAAGCGCGTGCGCCGCACAAGTCCATGACCGGATTCCACGTGAATGTAATATTATTACATCGTGGCGCGTTTCAGCGCGTCCTGCCAACCCGAAATCAGGCGCTGGCGGCTGGCCGTATCGGCCTCCGGGATAAAGCTGCGCTCGGCTTTCCACAGGCGCGCCGCCTCGGAGAGATCGCCGAAAATCCCGGCACCCAGCCCGGCAAGAAAACCCGCACCCCAGGCGGTGGTCTCGGCATTGACCGGGCGTACCACCTCCAGCGCGCAAATGTCTGACAGGCGCTGCAGGAAGGCGTTGTTGGCCACCATGCCGCCATCCACTTTAAGCCGTGTCGCCGCCGCCCCGTCCGCGCGCATGGCGGTCAGGAGATCAAGGGTCTGCAGGGCGGTTGAATCCAGCGCAGCGCGCGCGATCTCGGCCCTTCCCGTACCCCGCGTGATGCCGGTGATCATGGCGCGCGCCTCAGGATTCCAGTGCGGCGCGCCGAGCCCTGTAAAGGCGGGCACCAGATAGACCGGCGCGTCCGGGTCTGCGCTTTCGGCGAGCGCCTCCACCTCGGAGGCTTTGGCGATGATCCCCAGTCCGTCGCGCAGCCATTGTATAGTCGCACCGGCAGAAAGCACCGAGCCTTCCAGCGCGAAGCTGGACTTGCCGTTCAGCCGCCAGGCGGTAGTGGTCAGCAGCCGATTCTGCGAGAGAACAGGCGTGTCGCCCGTGTTGAGCAGCATGAAGGCGCCCGTGCCATAGGTGGATTTCATCTCCCCGGGGGTAATGCAGGCCTGTCCGATGGCGGCGGCCTGCTGGTCGCCTGCCGATCCGGTGATCGCGATGGCGCGGCCCAGCACGGACTTGTCCGCCATGCCCAGCTCGCCGGCGCAATCAACCACCTCCGGCAGCAAAGCGCGGGGGATGTTGAAGAGCTTCAGAAGCGTTTCGTCCCAGTCCTGCGCCTCGAGATTATAGAGGCTCGTCCGGCTGGCATTGGTGGCGTCGGTGACGTGGCGCTTGCCTTTGGTCAGCCGCCAGATGAGGAAGCTTTCCACCGTGCCGAAGGCGAGTTTTCCGGCCTCCGCCCTTTTGCGCGCACCCGGCACATTATCGAGTATCCAGCCGATTTTTGTGGCGGAGAAATACGGGTCCAGCACCAGCCCGGCGCGCCTGGCCACCTCCGCGCCTGCGCCCTCGCTTTCCAGCTTTGCGCATGTCTCTCCTGTCCGCCGGTCCTGCCAGACAATGGCGTTGTGGACAGGTTCGCCGGTCTGCCGGTCCCAGACAAGCGTCGTCTCGCGCTGATTGGTGACGCCAATGCAGGCGATCTCATAGCCCTTGGCATCGCCAGCCTTGATGGCCTTGCGGGCGGTGGAGAGCACGGTTGCCCAGATCACTTCCGGGTCATGCTCAACCCAGCCGGGCCGGGGGTAGATCTGGTTGAACTCCTCCTGCGCAATCGCGATCACGCCGCCAAGTGTATCGAAAACAATCGCCCGGCTCGAGGTCGTACCCTGATCGAGCGCCAGTATGGCGGGCGCTTTGCGCGAGCGGCTGAGCATGAAATCCTCCCCCGATGCCAAGGTGATGGCAAGCCAGTTGGAATGGAGGCTAAACTCGCTTCAGCTTGAAGATAAGGGGGGAAGATGCGCCCGTTCGAACCGCAATTCGTGGAGAGCCCGACCGGCGCGCGCCTTGCGCTGCGCGTGATGGAGGCTGAAGGCCCGGCAAAGGGCATCGTGATGATACATCATGGATTGGCCGAACATTCAGGCCGCTATCAGCGCTTTGCCAGTTACCTTGCAGGGCGGGGCTTCCATGTCAGCGCGCACGATCATCGTGGCCACGCCCTGACCACCGCGCCGGACGCGCCGCCCACCGTCTATGCGCTGCAAGACGGCTGGAACAAGGTGATGGGCGATGCCCGCTTTGTACGTGAACACATGCAGAAACGCTTTCCGGGCCTGCCGGTGATCGTGTTCGGTCACTCCATGGGCGGGGTGATCGCGATGAACCAGGCGATGGACGAGCACCCCCATCTCGCCGGCGTGGCGATCTGGAACTCCAATCTGGCGCTGGGCAGCCTGACCGGCCTGATGCGCGCTGTATTGTGGCTGGAGGGTTTTGTCCGCAAGCGCACCGAGCCGAGCCTGTGGATCAATGCGCTGACCTTCGAAACCTGGGGCAAGCGGATGAAAAAGGCGCGCACCATGTTCGACTGGCTCTCGCGCATCCCCGAAGAGGTCGATGCCTATATCAACGATCCGATGTGCGGCTGGCCCGCCTCGCGCGCGCTGTGGGGCGACTTCATCACCGGGTTCGAGCGCGCGGAGGACGGCGCGCGTCTGGAAAACACCGCGCGTGACCTGCCTTTCCATCTCGCAGGCGGCGGGCATGATCCGGCCACCAATAATGGCAAGGCGATCAAGACGCTGCAGGCGCGGCTCTATAATACGCGCTTTACCCGCGTGACCGTGCGCATGGACCCGAAAGGGCGCCACGAAGCCCTGCACGATACCGGCTATGAGCAGGCCATGAGCGACTTTGCCGACTGGGCGGCACGCATCATCGAAGAAGGGCGCGAACAGGCATGACGATCGAACACATCCCCCAGCGCAAGGGGTTGCGCCTGCGCGGCCTGCTCGGACGGCGCATGGCGCGCAAGGCCGGGCGCGAGAGCCTGTCTCCCGGCATTGACGTCGCTCATGCCCGCGCCCGCATGGACAAGGCTGGCCGCCAGATGCCCATGCCCAAAGGCGTTGCCGTGACGACCGTCGTATTGGGCGGGATGGGCGGGCTCAGCTTCACCCCGGATGGAGCGCGCCGTGGCACGCTGGTTTACCTGCATGGCGGGGGGTATTCGCGCGGCTCTGCGCTCAGCCATCGCGCGCTGGTGGCCCGCATGAGCAAGGCGTTCGGCCTGAACGCCGTCTCTATCAATTACCGCATGGCGCCCGAACATCCCTGCCCCGCGGCCATCGACGACGCGGTGAGTGCGATTCAGGCGGTGATGGCGGAGGAAAAAGGCCCGGTGATCCTGTCTGGCGATTCCGCCGGCGGCGGGCTTGCGCTGTCGGCCACCCTGCGCCTGCGTGATGCGGGTGAGCGTCTGCCTGACGCGCTCTATCTGATCTCTCCGTGGACGGATCTGTCGATGAGCGGGGAGAGCGTAAGCACAAAGGCGATGCGCGATCCCATGCTCAACCCGGACTATCTCGGTGCGGGCGGCCAGCTTTATCTTGGCGGACGGCCGGGCGATGATCCGGAAGCCTCACCGCTATTTGCTGACCTCAAGGGCCTGCCGCCAACCCTCATTCAGGTAGGCTCAGACGAAATCCTCTTGAGCGATTCCACGCGGCTGGCCGAAAAGCTGGAAGCGGCGGGCGTGCCGGTTGATTGCGAAATCTGGGACGGGATGTGGCACGACTTCCAGATCTTCTCGCCTCTCATCCCCGAAGCCGACTGGGCCATTGACCGTGCGCGCGTCTGGGTGGAACTGCAACTGGCTTAAAGGGCGCTAAACCGCCTCCCAGTCCGCATCATCGCGCCGGCCAAGCGTGCGCGCAAAGCGGGTGGCAAGGCCTTCCCAGTTCTGGGTGATGACGCCGTCTGAGGTCTTGTACCAGGACGGGCAGTCTCCGGCCCACACGGTTTTCGAAAGGCGTTGTTGCAGTTCCGCGTTATAGCGGCTTTCTGCCTCCGGCCGGACGGTGAGGGTTTTCAGCCCGCCATCGAGGATCAGGCCCGCCTTGTCGGCGATGTATTCAGCCTGCCGTTCAACCATGAAGATGATGGAGTTGTGGCCCAGATTGGTGTTCGGCCCGTACAGCATGAAAAGGTTCGGGAACCCGGCCACTGCCACGCCCTTGTAGGCACGCGGCGATGCGCCCCACGCTTCGCGCAAGCTGCGGCCCTCTGCGCCCGTCACGTCCAGCGTCGGCAGGAATTCGGTCGTTACAAAACCTGTCGCCATGATCAGGGTGTCAGCAGGGATGATTTCGCCGCTGGATGTCTCCACCCCGTCCGGGAGAATGCGCCTGATCCCGTCCGTCACCAGGCGGACATTCCCGCGCTGCATCACCTCGAAGAAATCATTGGAGAGCAGGATGCGCTTGCAGCCCGGCGGGTAGTCCGGTGTCAGCTTCGCGCGCAGCGCCGGATCCTTGATCCCTCTGGTGATCCTGCGCTTGCCAGACCAGAGTGTGAAACGGCTGGCGAGCGAACCCTTGATGAGCGCGGAATAGCGCAGCTCGTGGATGATGAAACTGCCCATCCGGTAGAGCCGCTGCCAGCCCGGAATATGGGCAAAGGCCCATTTTTCGAATGCGGTAAAGGCCCTGTCAGGCTTGGCGATGATCCAGTTGGGGGTGCGCTGGAAAACGGTCAGTTCGCGCGCGCGTTCACTCGCCTCCGGCAAGAGCTGGATGGCGCTCGCTGCATTGCCGATTAGCGCTACGCGCTGGCCGTCGAGCTTTACCGAATTGTTCCAGCGCGCGGTGTGCATGACGGGGCCAGTAAAATCTGAAAGGCCCGCAATCTCGGGCGTGAAGGGTTCGGAGAGCTGGCCGACCGCGCTGATCACCACACGCGCACTGGTCTGGCGTCCATCGGCAAAGCGCACCTGCCAGCGGCCTTCACTTTCTTCGAATGTCAGTGAGCGGACAATAAGCCCCGTGCGCAGATGATCGCCCAGCCCGAAGCGCGCGGCGCAGGCTTCGAAATAGTCGAGGATCTCCGCCTGCAGCGCGTATTTGCGGCTCCAGTCAGGTTTTAGCGCAAAGGAGAAGGAGTAGAGGTGGCTCGGCACGTCACAGCCCGCGCCGGGATAGCGGTTGTCGCGCCAGACCCCGCCAAACCCGTCTGACTTTTCCGCGATCAGGAAATCATCCAGCCCGTGCTGTTTCAGGTGATAGCCCATGGCGATGCCGGACATGCCCGCGCCGATGACAAGCGTGTCCAGCCTCTCCGGCAAGGGCCTGCTACTTGGCATAGAGGCTTTCAACCGTCTCCTTGTGGCGCTCAATCACCACCTTGCGCTTCACCTTCATGGTCGGTGTCAGCTCGCCGCCCTCCACACTCAGTGCGCCGGGCAGGATGGCAAACTTGCGGATATTCTCCACGCGCGCATGGCGGGTATTGAGGTCATCGACGCCCGCCTGAATGGCCTCCAGAACTTTGGGGTGATTGCGGATATCGCCCTCAAGGCCATGCTTTTTGGCAAAGGCGGCAAGCCCGTCCGCGCTAAGGGTGAGGAGGGCCGCGAGGTATGGCTTGGCGTCACCCACCACGACCGCGTGTTCGATCAGCGGGATATTCATCAGATCGGTTTCGAGATTGGCCGGCGTGATGTTCTTGCCGCCTGCCGTGATGATGATGTCCTTGATCCGGCCCGTGATGAAGATGAAGCCGTCATCATCGATATTGACCACATCGCCGGTGCGCATCCACCCATCGGCAGTGAAGCTGTCGGCGGTGGCGTCGTTATTCTTCATATAGCCCTTGAAGATGTTCGGGCCCTTGACCAGAAGCTCGCCCTCTTCGGTGACACGGCACTGCATGCCCGGCACCAGCTTGCCGACCGAGCCAAGGCGCGCTGCGCCAGGGCCGTTGAAGCTGGAGGGCGCTGAGGTTTCCGACTGGCCATAGCCCTCATAGATCACGAGATCGAGCCCTGCAAAGAAGCGCAGGACCTCCGGCGAGATAGGCGCCGCGCCGGAGATCAGCATGCGCGATTTATCCAGCCCCAACGCGTCCTTCACCTTGGAGAGGACAAGCTTGTCGGCAATCGCTTTTTGAACTTTCAGGAGCGGCGAGACTGAGCTGTTGTCGATCGCGGCAAGATTGACCGCCCGTGCGGTCTCCATCGCCCAGCCTGCGAGCTTGGCCTTGGGTCCGGTCGCTTCGGCGAGGCGGCCCTGAATGGTCTCGGCCATCTTCTCCCACACGCGTGGCACACCGAAAAAGATGGTCGGCCGGCAGGCTTTGAGATCCTCGGCCAGCGTCTCCATCGAGCGCGCAAACCAGAGCGTGCCGCCAGCGGCGGCGTGATTGTGTACCGAGGCCTGCTGCTCCGCGATATGGGCAATCGGCAGATAGGAAAGCGAGCGGTCCCCTTCCTTGCGGCCGAACATCTCGATCAGCGCGGACGCGCTCCACGCAATATTGCCATGGCTCAGCATGACCGCCTTGGGCGGCCCTGTGGTGCCTGATGTGTAGATGAGTGTGGCGATGCCATGCTCTTCCAGCGCGTCGAGCCGGGCCAGCAACGCGTCCTCATGGTCCTCGGTGCCGAGCGCCATGAAGGCCTCCCAGCTCATCGTCCCCTCAGGTGCCTCGGCCCCGCGCATGACGACGATATGGGCCAGGTTCGGGCAGTCGGCCTTGAGTTCGAGCGCCTGACGGGCCTGCTCGGTATCCTCCACGAGATAGACCGGGCTTTCCGAATGCTGGAGGATATAGGCGATTTCGGGCGGCGCGCTGGTCCAGTAAATGCCGGACGGTCGGCCACCTGCCATCATCGCGGCGTTGGCCATTATCGTCCATTCGGGCCGGTTGAAGCCGAGGATCGCCACCGACTGGTCCTTCTGCAGGCCCAGCGCGACCAGCGCGCGGCCAGCCTGCCTCGCCTCATCGGCGTATTCCCGCCAGCTGCGTGTCACCCAGTCCGACCCGTCATGGAAGACATAGGCCGGCGCGGCCGGCTTCGTCTCGCCATTATCGATCAGGCGGGCCGGTGTGGACGGAAAGCGTTTGCCTCCGGCCAGACGCGGCAGATCAGCGGCGGTGGCGGCTACCATCAGCATTCTCCCCGAGCTTCATCAGCGCGCGGGCTTCTGACGGAGAAGCGATCTCCCGGCCCGCATTACGCGCACATTGCACAAGTGCCTCGATCAGCGCTCCGTTACCTGAAGCACGTGTCCCGTCAGGCAGATAGAAAGTATCCTCAAGACCGGTGCGCAGCATACCCCCCAGTTCGGCGGCACGCTGGTGAACCGGCCAGATTTCTGCGCGCCCGATCAGCGTGGTCTGCCAGGGATCACCTTCGCGCTTGTACTCGGTCAGCAACTCCAGCAGCCGCGCATCGCACGGCATGCCGGACGCCACGCCCATCACGAAATTATAGTGGGACGAGGGGGCCATCCCGTTCTCGATATACATGTTGACCGAGCGGACAATGCCGACATCAAAGCACTCGAACTCCGGATGCGCGCCGGTCTCGGCCATGGCGTCGATCATGGTCTGGATCTTCTCCACCGGATTGTCGAACATCATGGGCGGCCAGGCCCACGACCCGTCGCTTCTGATCTTGAGATAGTTCAGCGAGCCCGCATTGCACGCGGCGATTTCCGGCTTCACCTTGCGGATGCAGGCTACCGGCCCGGACACATCCGGGCCGACAATGCCGGTTGTCTGGTTGATGATCACGCCGGGGCAGGCAACGCGGATCGCGTCGCACATTTCCAGCGCCAGGTCCGGATCCCAGCTTGGAAACCCGCCCATCCCGTCTTCCTGCATGCGGAAATGAACGTGCATGACGGCCGCGCCCGCATCGTAGGCCTCGCGCGCGCTTTTCGCCATTTCAGCAGGCGTGACGGGCACGGGATGCTGTTTGGGATTGGTCAGCACGCCATTGATCGCGCAGGTGATGACGGCCTTGCTCATGGCTTTGATCCTTCCAGTTCCAGTTCAATCAGAAGCGTGCCGCCTGCGGCCTGCTGGCCCGCAGCGGCGTGCACCGCCTTCACGACGCCATCGGCAGCGGCGGTGAGGCGCATTTCCATTTTCATCGCTTCCATGAGGGCAAGCACATCGCCCGCCTTCACCGCATCGCCGGGTTTGACGTTCACCGCCACCAGCGCGCCGGAGACCGGCGCGATGATGCGGGCGGGGTCAGCGGCATCGCCGTCGGAGAAGGCGGAGGGTTCACGCACCGCAACGATGCGGCGCTCCAATGCAATGTGGAGCGTGCCGTCTGCGCCTTCGGCCACACAGGCCTGCCGGTCCACACCGTCGAGACGGTAGCGCAAAAGGGGCGCGTCTTCTGCGAGGAGGGTGATCGAATGGCGGATGTTGCCGACGTTCACCGTCACGGCATGCGCGCCATCCTGCTCCACGAAGACGTCCGTCGCTTCGCCATCAGCCTCTAGCGGCAAGGTAAAGCGCTTCACCGATCCGCCACGTACCGCACCCTCATCCGGGGCGGCGAGCAGTGCTGCCGCCACCGCTATTCCTTCGCCGAGGACGGGTTCCGCCGCGAACGGGCCGCTTGCAGACGCCGCCCAGTCGTCCAGATCAGAAATGGTTACCGCGCCGGTGCGGAAGGCTTCGCTATCCAGCAGCCTGATCAGGAAATCGCGATTGGTTTTCACGCCCAGCATGGGGGCCTTGGAGAGCCCGGCGATCAGCCGGTCGATGGCCTCATCGCGATTGAGTGCGAAGGCTATGATCTTGGCCACCATCGCGTCATAGGCCGTGCTGACCACATCGCCGGTTTCAAACCCGGTATCAATACGCACTTCGCGCGCGGCATCGTCCGGCTCGAAATGGATGATTTCGCCCGATTGCGGCTTGAACCCGTCCAAGGGGTCTTCGGCGTAGAGGCGCACTTCAATCGAATGGCCTTCAGGCTCGATCTGCTCCTGCGTGGCCGGCAGCATGCCGCCTGCGGCCACCACGAACTGCCATTCCACAAGGTCCATCCCGTAGACCTCTTCGGTTACAGGATGCTCCACCTGCAGGCGGGTGTTCATTTCAAGGAAGTAGAACTTCCCGTCTGCATCCAGCAGGAATTCCACCGTGCCCGCGCCGACATAGCCCACGGCCTGCGCCACCCGCACAGCTTCTGCGCCCATGGCGGCACGCAGTGTCTCGTTGACGGCAGGCGACGGGGCTTCCTCGACCACCTTCTGGCGGCGGCGCTGGGCCGAGCAATCGCGCTCGCCGATATGGATGGTGTTGCCATGGCTGTCGGCGAACACCTGCACCTCAACATGGCGGGCAGGGTGGATCAGCTTTTCCAGCAGCACCGCATCATCGCCAAAGGAGGATTTGGCCTCGCGCCGCGCCGATTTCAGAGCCTCTGCAAACTCTTTGCTGGAGTTCACCGCGCGCATACCGCGCCCGCCCCCGCCCGCGACGGCCTTGATCAGCAGCGGATAGCCGATAGCATCAGCCTGCTTGGCCAGATTGGCGTCAGACTGATCCTCGCCCTGCCAGCCGGGCACCATGGAAATGCCGGAAGCCGCCAGCAGCGCCTTGGCGCGCGCCTTGTCGCCCATCGCCTCGATGGCGTCGGCCGGCGGACCGATGAAGATGATGCCTTCGGCCGCACAAGCCCGCGCGAACGCGGCATTCTCCGACAGGAAGCCATAGCCCGGATGGATGGCGTCCGCGCCGGTCGCCTTGGCTGCCGCAATGATCGCCTCGATATTGAGATAGCTTGCCGATGCCGCTGCCGGACCGATATGCACGGCCATATCCGCTTCGCGCACATGCATCGCCTCTGCATCGGCATCGGAATAGACGGCGATGGCGCGGATATTGCGGCTTTTCGCATAGCGTAAGACCCGCACGGCAATCTCGCCGCGATTGGCCACCAGAACGGACTTGATGGTGCGGTAAGCGCTCATCCCTGCACCCATCTGGCCGGGCGTTTCTCGATGAAGGCAGACAGCCCTTCCGCCCCCTCCTCGCTGCGCACAGCGGCGGCAAAGACCTTCGCCGCATCATCAATCAGCGAACCGGCATCAGCCAGGCGCGCACGGCGCATCAGGCGCTTGGTCTGAGCAATCGCATTCGGCGCGCCTTTGCGGATGTCAGCCAGAACAGCCTCAAGCGCGGCATTCATCGCGTCCTCGCCCTCATGCACGCCATGCACGAGGCGAAGGCGCAGCGCGCCCAGCGCGTCTATCTTCCCGCCCGTCACGGCCAGACGGCGCGCTTCGGAATAGCCAAGCCGTTCGACCAGAAACGGCGCGATCTGCGCCGGGACAAGGCCAAGCCCGGTCTCGGGCAGGCGGAACAGAGCCGTCTCGCGCGCCAGCGCCACATCGGCAACGCAGGCCAGACCAAATCCGCCGCCCAGCACCGCGCCTTCCAGCACGACGATCACCGGCAGGCCGGTCTCCGCATAGGCTTTGCACAAATGGCCGAACTGGGCGTTGACCTTCGCTGCCGGATCTTCGCCATCGGGGCCGGGACCGACATAGGCCGCGCCCATATCCTTCACATCACCGCCCGAGCAGAAATGCCCGCCCGCACCTGTCAGCACTATGGCGCGTACGCCGTCATCTTCAGCGCTTTTCAGCGCAGCCAGCAGCTCGTCCACCATGGCAATCGACATGGCATTGCGGGTTTTCGGCCGGTTCAGCGTCACATGACGCACGCCGTCGCGGGTTTCGATGAGAAGGGTCTGGGGCGCGCTCATCAGTCTTTCCGGCGCCTGGGCAGGGTGCCTTCCAGCTTGCAGATAATGCCCAGCATGATCTCGTCGGTGCCGCCACCGATTGAGATCAGGCGGCCGTCGCGGAAGGAGCGGGCGATGGGGTTGTCGGACGTGTAGCCCATGCCGCCCCAGTATTGCAGGCAGCTATCGGCCACCTCGCGCGTCAGCCGCCCGCATTTCAGCTTCGCCATGGAAGCAAGGCGCGTCACATCCCGTCCCGCCATGAACTCGTCGATGGCCCGGTAGGTCAGCGCGCGCAGCGCCTCCACCTCGGTGCGCAGCTCGGCGAGGCGGAAATGGACCACCTGATTGTCCAGCACCGAATGGCCGAACGCCTTGCGATCGCGCGTGTATTCGATGGTCAGATCAATCGCCCGGTCGAGGCTTTTGAGCGAGGAGGCCGCGCCGAACAGGCGCTCCTCCTGGAATTGCAGCATCTGGTAGAGGAAGCCTGCGCCCTCATCGCCGATCCGGTTGCGTTTGGGCACCCGCACCTCGTCGAAGAAGAGCTGGGCGGTGTCTGAGCAGTGCATGCCGATCTTGTGGATTTTCTGGCGGGTGATCCCCTTGGAATTCATCGGCACGATGATGAGGGATTTGTTGCCGTGCGCAGGCCCGTCCGACGTGTTGGCGAGCAGGCAGCACCAGTCCGCCTTCATGCCATTGGTGATCCACATCTTGGTGCCGGTGATGACGTAGTCATCGCCGTCGGATTTGGCTGTGGTTTTCAGCGCCGCCACATCAGACCCGCCGCCCGGTTCGGACACGCCAAGGCAGACCACCGCATCGCCGGAAATGGCGGGCGCGAGAAATTCCGCGCGCAGCTCGTCAGAACCGAAATTTGCCAACGCCGGGGTCGCCATGTCGGTCTGTACGCCAATGGCCATCGGCACGCCGCCACAGTTCACAAGGCCCAGCTCCTCGGCGAGCACCAGTGCGTAGGAGAAATCGAGCCCCGCCCCGCCGAACTTCTCCGGCCAGCGCAGGCCCAGAAGGCCCAGATCACCCATCTTCTTGAAAAGCTCGTGGGAGGGAAACTCTTCCGCCTTTTCCCACTCCTCGACATACGGGTTGATCTCGGTCGCGACGAATTTGGCAATCGTGTCGCGAAGCTGGTTGTGTTCGGTGGTGAACTGCATGGGAGCGTTCCTTCAGCGGTCTAGAAGCGGGCCACGCCAAACGTGTTGGGGTGGAGCGTGCGGGCATCGGCCTCCGCACAGATATTCAGGGTCTCGGTAAGGATGGCGCGGGTGTCGCGCGGGTCGATAATGCCATCATCCCACAGCCGCGCTGTGCCGAAGAGGGCATAGGACTGGTCCTCCAGCCCGGTGCGGATCATGTCACTCATGGCTTTGAGGCCATCTTCATCGGTCGGCTGGCCGGCGCGCTCATTCTTGGCGCGGGTGATGATCTCCATCACCTTGGCGGCCTGCGCCCCGCCCATCACGGCGGTGCGGGCGGTCGGCCAGGCAAAGATGAAGCGCGGATCAAAGCCGCGCCCGCACATGCCGTAATTGCCCGCGCCATAAGAGCCGCCGAGCACGATGGTGATCTTGGCGATGCGCGCATTGGCAACAGCCTGGATCATTTTCGAGCCATGCTTGATCGCACCGTCAGCCTCGGCCTTCGAGCCAACCATGTAGCCGGTGGTGTTCTGCAGGAAGATGAGCGGCGTGCCGGACTGATCGCAGAGCTGGATGAACTGCCCTGCCTTCATCGAGCCTTCGGGCTGGATCGGACCGTTATTGCCCAGAATCCCCACCAGATGCCCGCCAATGCGGGCATGGCCGCACACCGTCTCCGCGCCATAGCGCGCCTTGAACTCCAGGAAGTCCGACCCATCGACGATGCGCGCGATCACCTCTTTCACATCATAAGGCGTGCGCTCATCGGCGGGCACGACGCCCAGCAATTCCTCGCTGGCAAATTTCGGCGGTTCGCCTTGCCCCGGCGGCGTGGCCGCGTCCCAGTTCAGCTTGTCCATGATCTCGCGGGCATAGGCGATGGCCTGCGCATCGTTCTCGGCGACGTATTCGCCAAGGCCTGTCACCTCGCCGTGGAGCTTTGCCCCGCCAAGGCTTTCATCATCGGCGTCCTCGCCAATCGCGGCCTTCACCAGCGGTGGTCCGGCGAGGAAGATTTTCGAGCGGTCCTTCACCAGCACCACATAGTCGGACAGGCCCGGCAGATAGGCCCCGCCCGCCGTGGAGGAGCCATGCACGACAGCGATCTGCGGGATACCAGCCGCCGAAAGCCGCGCCTGATTGGCAAAGCTGCGCCCGCCATCGACGAAAATCTCGGCCTGGTAGAGCAGGTTCGCGCCGCCTGATTCCACCAGATGGATCATGGGCAGCTTGTTCTCAAACGCGATTTCCTGCGCGCGCAGAGCCTTTTTCAGGCCCATCGGTGCGACCGTACCGCCCTTGATGGCGCTGTCGCTCGCCCCGATTATGACGCGCTTGCCGCAGACCTGCCCGATACCGACAACGGAGCCGCCGCCAGAGGCGCCCTTGTCCCCGTCATCATCGTGCATTTTCAGGCCCGCCAGAGGCGACAGCTCGATAAAGGGCGCATCGCGGTCGAGCAGCCGCGCCACACGTTCACGGGGCAATAGCTGGCCGCGCTTTTCAAAATCTGCCCGCTTGCGCTCTGAATTGGCGCGCACCTTTTCTTCAAGGCCACGCACCTCGGCGAGCCGCTCGGCCATCTTGTCCGCATTGGCGCGAAATTCGTCGCTTGAGGCGTTGAGGCGGGATGTAAGCACAGGCATTAGCTGCCACCTCCGCGCAGGACTTCCGGGTCCACCGCCCGGTGGAAGCCGTTATAGGCGGTGCTTTTCTCATGGTCAGGCAGCGGGAAGACCGCACTACCCAGCGGCGCGCCGCCATCAATGGCGAAGGTCACGCCGGTGATGAAGCTTGCGCCCTCGCTTAAGAGGAACACGATGGCAGAGGACACCTCCGCCTCGCTGCCCATGCGCTTGGCCGGCAGGTGCTGGCGCAGATGCGGGATCATGGCGCGCACCGCGCCGCCATAGGTGTCCATGCCCGAGGAGGCGATCCAGCCCGGCGCCACGGCATTCACCCGCACGCCATACTGCGCCCACTCAAAGGCCGCCGTCTTGGTAAGGTTTGACATGCCCGCGCGCGCAGCACCGGAATGGGCCATGCCCGGCATCCCGTTCCACATATCGGCCGTCATGTTGACGATCGTGCCGCCATGTTCGGCCATGGAAGCCTCAAACACGGCACGCATCATCAGGAAGCCGCCAGTGAGGTTGGTCGCGATTACCGCGTCCCAGCCCTTCTTGGAGATGTCCTGCAAGTTCGCCGGAAACTGCCCGCCGGCATTGTTCACAAGCCCATGGATGGGGCCATGTTCGGCGACGATATCCGCCACGGCGGCCTTCACGGCCTCCTCGTCGCGTATGTCGAAGCTCGCGCTGTGGCAGATGCCGCCATCTGCCGTGATCTCGGCGGCTACGCCTTGCAGTTTTTCCGTCTTGCGGCCTGTGATGATGACCTTCGCGCCAAGGCTTGCCAGCTCATGGGCCGTGCAGCGGCCAATGCCGGATCCGCCGCCGGTGACGATTATCGTCTTCCCGGCGAAGAGGTCATTGCGAAACACGCTGTCATACCCCTTGGCGCTCACGGGTGTGCGTCTCCTCCCAGACCGGCCTGCTTGCTTGCGGCTCTTGTCATCTCCTTCAGGCTGGCGCATGCTTACGTATACGTCAAGCAGTTCTTGTAAGCGTCAGGTAGGGGTGGAATGGCGGGAGCAGCAGCAGAGCGGGAGAGCGTCCGCGACGGTGAAACCCTTTACGGGATCGCCGATCTGGCTGCGCATTTTGACATCAGCCAGCGCACCATACGCTTCTATGAGGACAAGGGGCTGATAAGCCCGAAGCGGGTCGGCACACAGCGCATCTATACCGAGACCGACCGCCAGCGCCTGTCGCTGATCCTGCGCGCCAAGGCGATAGGCTCCAAGCTGTCGGAGATCCGAACCTTCCTCGATCTGTACGGACGCGAGGGCGAAGGTCGTGAGAAGCAGCTGCGCTATGTGATCGCGCGCACGGGCGAGAAAATCGCCGAGCTGGAAGACAAGCGCCGCCAGATTGACGAGACGCTGGACGAGCTACGCCTCATCCATGAGGGCTCGAAGGCCCGCCTTGCCAAATTCGAGGCGCGCTAGCGGGCGCCTAATGCATCGCCTTGACGATGTTCTCTGCCATCTTCTTGGCATCGCCCAGCAGCATCATGGTGTTGTCGCGGAAAAAGACGGGGTTATCGACCCCGGCATAGCCCGAACCCATGGAGCGCTTGACGAACATCACCGTGCCCGCCTTCCACACCTGCAGGACAGGCATGCCATAGATCGGGCTGGAGGGATCATCCTCCGCCGACGGGTTGGTCACGTCATTGGCCCCGATCACGAAGGCCACATCGGCTTGCGAGAAGGCCGAGTTGATGTCTTCCAGCTCGAACACCTCGTCATAGGGCACCTGGGCCTCGGCCAGCAGCACATTCATGTGGCCGGGCATGCGACCTGCGACCGGGTGGATGGCGTAGGAGACATCCACGCCCTCGGCTTTGAGCGCATCGCCCATTTCCTTCAGGGCATGCTGGGCCTGCGCCACCGCCATGCCATAGCCCGGCACGATGATGACCTTGCCGGCATTTTTCAGGATGAAGGCGGCATCGTCGGCTGAGCCCTGCTTGACGATGCGCCCGCTGGTATCTTCAGCCGCCGAGGCGACGCTGTCTCCGCCAAACCCGCCAAGGATGACGGAGATGAAGGAGCGGTTCATCCCCTTGCACATGATGTAGGAGAGGATCGCACCGGACGAGCCCACGAGCGCGCCCGTCACCAGCAGGGCGACATTTTCCAGCGTGAAGCCCAGCGCCGCTGCCGCCCAGCCCGAATACGAGTTCAGCATGGAGACGACGACGGGCATGTCCGCACCGCCAATGGGCACGATCAGCAATACGCCGAGCACCAGCGCCAAAACCGCCACGATCCAGAAGGCGGCCTTTGCATCCCCGCCAGAGGCGACCAGGAAGGCGATGAAGACCGCCGTCCCGATGCCAAGGCCCAGATTGAGCCAGTGCTGGCCGGGGAAGACCAGAGGCGTGCCCGACATGATGCCCTGCAGCTTCATGAAGGCGATGATGGAGCCGGAAAACGTGATCGCGCCGATGGCCGTGCCGATCCCAAGCTCGATAAGGGAAAGGGCTTTCAGCCCTCCCATCTCGTCTGCGATACCGAACGCTGTGGGCGCATAGAGCGCAGCCGCCGCCACCAGCACGGCGCACAGGCCGACCAGCGAGTGGAAGCCCGCGACCAGCTGCGGCATCGCCGTCATGGCGATGCGCCGCGCGATCACGGCGCCGATCGTGCCGCCAATAGCTACCGCGCCGGCGATCATGATGAAGCCGCCAAACCCGACATTGAGAAGCAGCAGGGTCGTGGTGACGGCAATCGCCATACCCGCCATGCCGAAATAATTGCCCCGACGAGAGGTCTCCGGGCTCGACAGGCCGCGCAGCGCCAGAATGAAGAGGATGCCGGAGCCGAGATAGAACAGGGCGGCAAGATTGGGGGTCATGGGCTAATCGCCTCGTGCTGGGCAGTCCGGAAAGGGCACAAAATCAGATCAGGAGGCCGAACCCGGCTTCTCCGCCGGGGCCGGCTTTTCCTTCTTCTTGTACATGGCCAGCATGCGCTGGGTGACGAGGAAGCCGCCGAATATGTTGATGGAGGCGAGCAGCACGGCGAGCAGGCCAAGCCCTTGCGCGAACTGGCTGCCAATTCCCACCGCAGCGGCTCCGGCGGCGAGCAGCGCGCCCACCACGATCACTGAGGAGATCGCGTTTGTCACGCTCATCAGCGGTGTGTGAAGGGCAGGCGTCACCGACCAGACCACGTAATAGCCAACGAACACGGCCAGCACGAAAATGGCGAGGCGGTAGATATTCGGATCAATCGCTTCCATGCGTTCACTCCGGCCCTTGAAGGGCCCTTGTCTGTCGGCTAGCCGAGCATCAGCGCGGCGGCGGAAAAGGCAGTCAGCGTCACGATGGCGACACCGGCCATGATGATCTGGGTCACACGGCGTTTCATGGACCTATCCTCCAAATGAGGGATGTATCACCTGCCCGTCGCGGGTCAGGGTCATCCCCTTGATGATGTCGTCCTCCCATTGGGGGGCGAGCTTGCCCGCCTCGTCCTTGAGGAGCGGGTAGAGATTGACGAAGTTCTTGGCGAGAAGCTGGGACGCATCAGCGGCAAGGCGCGCGGGCAGGTTGGAGAAACCGGCGATCTTCACCCCGCCATGCTCGACGATCTCGTCGGCCTTGGTCAGCTCGCAATTCCCGCCTGCACTCGCTGCGATATCGACAATGACCGAGCCGGGCTTCATCGCTTCCACCATCGCCTTGGTGATGAGGCGCGGGGCGGGACGGCCGGGGATCAGCGCCGTCGTCACCACAATATCCTGCTTGGCGATATGGGCGGCAACCAGCTCGGACTGCTTGGCCTTGTATTCCGCGCTCATTTCCTTGGCATAGCCGCCAGCGGTTTCCGCGGCCTTGAACTCCTCATCCTCCACCGCGACGAACTTCGCGCCCAGCGAGGCGACCTGTTCCTTCGCAGCGGGGCGCACATCGGTGGCAGAGACAATCGCGCCCAGGCGGCGCGCGGTGGCGATGGCCTGCAGGCCCGCCACGCCTGCCCCCATCACGAAGGCTTTCGCCGCGGCAATGGTGCCGGCGGCCGTCATCATCATGGGGAAGGCGCGGCCATAGATGGAGGCGGCCTCGATCACGGCGCGGTAACCGGCAAGATTGGATTGCGAGGACAGCGCGTCCATGGCCTGCGCGCGGGTGATGCGCGGTGTGTATTCCATGGCGAGCGCATTGATCCCGCCCTTGGCACACGCTTCGGCAAATGCCTTGCCGTCATGGGGCTCCAGAAGGCCGACCAGCACCGCATCCTTGGGAAATTTCGCCAGAACGGCCTCATCCGGGCGGCGCACGCTGAGAATCAGTTCGGCATCTTTCAGCGCCGTGGCGCGGGTAGAGGTTTTCGCGCCGGCCTCTTCATAGGCCGCATCGGGAAAGCTGGCTTTCGCGCCTGCGCCCTTCTCGATGGTGATGCTTGCGCCTGCTTTTACAAGGGCCTTCACCGAATCCGGGGTCGCGGCCACGCGCGCTTCGCCGGGATGGGTTTCGGTGAGTACCGCTATGCGCATGAGTGCTGGTCCGCCCTGCTGGTCACGAAGGATTGCAAGGCGTCAGAATGCGCGAAACTGCGCACGGCGCAATGGTAAAATTCGAGATTTCTAAGGCTTAGCCCGCAAACAGCGCCATCAGGCCGCCCGTAATGGCGGCGATCACCGTCAGGGCCACCAGCGTCACCCAGTACCAGGGTCCCTGCTTGATCAGGAGGCCGCCAATCAGGCCCACGGCGACGCCAAAGCCCAGCGAGGTGAACCAGTCCATGCCGGTGGCAAAAGCCAGCGTCAGGAAGAAGATGGAATAGGCCGTGATGAGTGTGCAGGAGACGCCCACCTTCATGGACCCCACATACATGGCACGCTGTTCGGAGATATCCATTTGTCCGCGCGTGTAATCGGCTGCCATGTCTGAAACTCCCTGTCCTCGGCAAAGACGTGATTTACCGCCGCTTAGCATGGCCCGGCGGGCGGGCCAAGACCTCAGCGCCACTATGCGCCCAAATGCCCCGCCCAGCCTTCGATCAGCGCATTGAGCACACCAACCA
Source organism: Glycocaulis sp. (assembly GCA_022565665.1). Taxonomy (GTDB): domain Bacteria; phylum Pseudomonadota; class Alphaproteobacteria; order Caulobacterales; family Maricaulaceae; genus Glycocaulis. The sequence goes on along the minus strand of JAIUMI010000001.1, from coordinate 329,126 downwards.
CGGCCAGCGGTTGATCAAGGATGAGGTGATGCTGTGCGCCCGGCACGGACACGAAAGGCGAGGCAGTGAACACGCCGCGCATATAATCCCAGGTTTCAGCCTGCATCAGGCGCGATTGGGCACCGCGCACAAAGGCGAGCGGGCATTTCAGGTTGGCTGCAGCGTGTTCGGGATCGCGCCGCTCATAGCTGAGCTTGGCCCACAGATCCGGATCGAACGTCCAGGTGAACCCGCCCTCGACCGGCTTGATGGAGCCGCGGGCGATATGATCAACCAGCCACAGATGCTCGCAGGGCTGTTCAGGCAGCAGGCGGAAACGGGCCAGGGCCGCTGTCATGTCGGCATAGGCGCGCCCGCCCCTGCGCGGGGGAGCGCCCTCGCGCTGCTGTTTCGGTGGCCGGATCGGGCTGTCCAGAATGATCCCGGCTTTGAGCGCATCACCGAATGCCAGCACCGCGCTCAGCGTGACAAACCCGCCAAAGGAATGGCCGGCAAAGACCGGCTTGCCCGCCTCGAACGCACCGCCCGCCTCGGCGGCTGCGCGCATGTCGGCGGCATGGTCATTCATCGAATAGGCCTCGCGCCAGCCGCTTGTCCCCATACCGGCAAGGTCAGGCGCGACGACGCGGCGGCCTTCAGCGGCGAGGAACGGGCCTATCGCGTCCCACCAGCCCTTATGGGCGGTGCCGCCATGAACAAGGATCACGCCCGGCGCGCCGCGCTTCCCCCACGCCTTCCAGGCGAGTGGCGTGCCATCGCGTGTTGCCGTTCCGGTCTCGACGGGCGTATCCAGCGCCGCTGTGAACCAGTCCGGCGCCGGTACGGGTTGGCCGTTGAACGCGATCAGGGGCGCAGGCGGACGCGGGGTTTCCGTCATGGCCAGGCCAGCTCCTCGGAAAAAACGCGCCGCCACGAGGCGGCAGGGAAGGGGCGAGATGGGTAGGCCCGCGGGCGGCGCGCGTCAATCGCGCAAGGCCGGTCCCTTACCGGTCGATTAATGCTAACCCTCTATTTACCCTAACCAATTCTGACCATGCCTTACACGCGATCTTTACCGGAGGTGTCCCATAACGGTGCGCATCGGGGACGCAGGGGATTGGGCCCGGCTCTCACGCAGAAGACTGCGGAGGCGCCATCACAAGACCCAGCCTGCGCCCCTTGGGTGGGACAGATGAAGGTGTGGGTGAGATGGCCAAGACAATCCTGATCGTTGATGACGATCCGACGCAACGCCGGCTGATGCAGGCGGTCCTTGAAAAGCAGGGACATCATCCCGAAACCGCCGAGAGCGGCGAGGCGGGCCTTGAGCGCGTCAAGCGTGGCGGCATTGACGTGGTCCTGCTGGACCTTGTCATGCCGGGCATGGATGGTCAGGAGACGCTGGAGGTCATAAAGGCGCGCGAGCCGGATCTGCCCGTCATTGTGCTGACCGCCCATGGCGGCATCGAAACGGTGGTGAAAGCCATGCGCGCCGGTGCGGTGGATTTCTTCGTGAAGCCCGCCAGCCCTGAGCGCATCGCGGTCTCGATCCGCAATGCCTTCAAGGTGAAGGATCTGGCGGGCGAGGTGACGCGTCTCAAACGCGCGCAGTCCGGCCAGCTTGGCTTCAAGGACATGATCGCGGCAGCCCCTGCCATGCGGCAGGTGGTGCGCCTGGGTGAGCGCGCGGCCAAGTCCAACATCCCGATCCTCATCACTGGTGAAAGCGGCGTCGGCAAGGAGCTGGTTGCGCGCTCCATCATGGCTGCCTCCGACCGTGCGGGCCGTCCTTTCGTGGCGGTCAATTGCGGTGCGATCCCGGAAAATCTGGTGGAATCAACCCTCTTTGGTCACGAGAAGGGCGCGTTCACCGGCGCGGTTGCCAAGCATATGGGCAAGTTTCAGGAAGCTGATGGCGGCACGCTCTTCCTTGACGAGATCGGCGAGCTGCCGCTCGACATGCAGGTCAAGCTTCTGCGCGCCCTGCAGGAAGGCGAGGTGGATCCGGTTGGCGGCAAGAAGCCGGTGAAGGTCGATGTGCGCATCATCTCGGCGACGAACCGTGACCTCGCCGAGCTGGTCAAATCCGGCGCATTCCGCGAGGATCTGTTCTACCGCCTGAACGTCTTCCCGATTGAGGTGCCGAGCCTTGCCGAGCGCGCGGACGACATTCCGGCGCTGGTGCGTCATTTCATCGCCCGCTTCAACGCGCAGGAAGGCAAGTCCGTACTCGACGCGACGTCGGAGACCATGGACATGCTCGCCCGCCATCACTGGAAGGGCAATGTGCGCCAGCTGGAGAACGCCGTCTTCCGCGCGGTCGTGCTGTGCGACGGGGATTATCTGACACCGGAGGACTTCCCGCAGATTTCCGGCCTCAACCCGACCTTGCGTCAGGCAGAGCCTGAGCGTCCGGCCCCGGTCGCAGCCACGGCAGCACCCGCCGAGCCGGTCGATGAGGCGGGTTTCGTGTCCAACAGTCACCCAGCAGCTTACCCCGTCGACATCACCGATGAGGGCGGGCACTTGCGGCCCTTGGAATCGATCGAGCGCGATCTTATCGCGTTTGCCATCGAAACCTATTCGGGCCGGATGGCGGAAGTGGCGCGCAGGCTGGGGCTGGGCCGTTCCACGCTCTATCGCAAGGTGCGCGAATACGATCTCGACGTGGACAATTTCCGCGAGGCCGGGTGAGGGTTGCCTAACAGGTGTCATGGCCCGGACCGCTACGCGGCCGGAGGATGACAGCGTACCGGCGGCTTAGGCTCTCTGGCCAATAATCGATCAGCCTTGTAGCGTCCGGTCAGCTTCAACTGACCGGACGTTTTTTCATGCGCGCGCTTCTCCTTTCCGTACTGCCCGTTGGCCTTGTTCTTTCCGCCTGTGAGCAGGCCGCCACGCCCGTTCTGGAAGATACGGGTGAACGCCTGACCATCGAGCGGCTGTACGGGTCGCCGGATCTGACCGGCCCCACGGCGCGCTCGGTGCGCTTTTCGCCTGATGGCAGCCGGGTCACCTTCCTGCGCTCCAAAGAAGAAGACCGCACCGTGCAGGACCTCTGGGCGATGGATGTGGAAACGGGCCGGTCCTACGTGCTCGTCGATGCCCGCCAGCTGGCACCTGAAGAACGCGAACTGACGGAGGCTGAAATCCAGTTCCGCGAGCGCGCGCGCATCACCGCCTCTGGCGTTGTCAGCTATCAGTGGGACGAGGCAGGCGAAGCCGTGCTGGTGCCGCTCGATGGCGATGTCTTCTACGTGGACGTCGAAACCGGCGAGGCGCGCCGCCTGACCGAAACAGAAGAGTTCGAGACCGACGCCAAGGTCAGTCCGCGCGGCGGCTATGTCTCCTTCATCCGCGAGCAGAATCTGTGGGTCCATGATCTGGCCACCGGCGAGGAACGCGCCCTGACGACCGAAGGCGGCGGTGCGATCAGCTGGGGCATGGCCGAGTTCGTCGCTCAAGAGGAGATGCGCCGCTACACAGGATACTGGTGGTCGCCTGATGACAGCCGCATCGCGGTCGCGCGGGTGGACGAGAACCCGGTGATGATCGTCGAACGCTTCGGCATCACCGCCGATGCGGTATCGGTCAGCGAGCAGCGCTATCCGCGCGCCGGTACGCCCAATGCCCTTGTCACCTTGCATGTCATCGATCTGGCCTCGGGCGAGGTTACGGACATGGATCTGGGCGATGAAACCGATATCTATCTTGCCCGTGTCAACTGGAGCCGGTCTGGCGGCACGCTATGGGTGCAACGCCAGAACCGTGCGCAGACCGAGTGGAACCTGCTGGCACTTGATCCGCGCACTGGCGCGGAAAACCGTACGCGGCGCGTCACCGAACGCGCGGACAGCTGGATCAACCTCACCCATGATCTGCGCCCGCTTTCCGGGGGCGGCGCGCTCTATCTCTCCGAACAGTCCGGCTTCCGCCATATCCGCCATGTTGGCGCCGACGGCGAGATGCGCGAGATTACTTCCGGGGAATGGGTGATCGACAGCCTTGAAGGCGTTGATGAGGAAGAGGGGCTGATCTGGTTTACCGGCTGGATGGACAGCCCGCTGGAACAGCACCTTTATCAGGTCGGTTTCGATGGCGGCGAGCCGGTGCGTGTCACTTCCGGGGAAGGCCGCTGGAGCGTGACGGTGGGGTCTGGCGGTTCGGGCTTTATCGGCACCTATTCCGACCTCTCCACCCCGCCCCAGACCGCGCTCTACGCCATGGATGGCGCGCGCATCGCCTGGGTGGAGGAAAACGCGCTCGGCGACGCCCATCCTTACGCGCCTTACCTGGCGGCACATGTGACGCCGGAATACGGCACGCTGACCGCCGCTGACGGGGTGAGCGAGCTATACTGGCAGATGTACCGCCCGGATCACTGTACGGCGGCCACGCCCTGCCCGGCCATCGTACAGGTCTATGGCGGCCCGCTGGTCCAGACCGTGCACACGGGCTGGCAGTCACTTCGCGACCAGATCCTCGTCCAGTCCGGCTATGTGCTCTTCAAGGTCGATAACCGGGGCACATGGAACCGGGGCCATGCCTTCGAGGCCGAGCTGCACCTGCGCATGGGCATTCTGGAGGTCGAGGATCAGCTGGCAGGGCTCGACTGGCTGCAGGCGCGTGATTTCGTTGATGGCGACCGGGTCGGCCTGTGGGGCTGGTCCTATGGCGGGTACATGACGCTGATGACCGCGCTACAGGCACCTGGCCGGTTCGCCGCCGGGATTGCAGGCGCGCCGGTTACCGACTGGGCGCTCTACGACACCCATTACACCGAGCGCTACATGTCCACCCCGCAGGAAAATGCGGACGGGTATGAGGCGGGTTCTGTCTTCAGCCATATCGACGGCTATGAAACCCCGCTTCTCATCATTCACGGCATGGCTGACGATAATGTGACCTTCGACCATTCCACGCGTCTCTTTGCCGAGTTGCAGGAGCGCGGCGAGCTGTTCGAGATCATGACCTATCCGGGCGAGCGCCACGGTATCCGCCCGCCGCCCTTGCAGATACACCTTCTCAAGACGCAGATGGCCTTCTTCGACCGCCATTTGCGCGAGTAGCAGAGCCAGAAACCTTACGATCATTTAACCCGAAAGGACGGTGGCATGGTCTAGCGTTTCCCAAAAATGCTGGGGAGGCAAACATGCTTAAATCCGTTCTGTTCGTGCGCGGCGCACCGCCGCAGGGTGCGCCGGCCGACTTTGGTCTGTTGGCGCTTAGGCTGCTGACTGGCAGCTTCCTGATGTGGGAGACGCAGGACAATATCCTGTCGGCCGAACGCATGGCGGAGTTCGTCGGCTTTGTGGATCATTACGGTTTCATCTGGCCTGAGCTGATGGCGCCGCTGTCGGTCTATGCCCAGTTCATCTGCGGAGCGCTGATCCTTCTTGGCGCGTTCACCCGCGCGGCAAGCCTGGTGATGGTGTTCAACTTCATCGTGGCCATCGCGATGGTTCACTGGGGCGGGGATTTCCGCAATTGGTGGCCGGCCCTTGTCCTGATCTTCATCCCGCTCCACTTTGCCCTCGCCGGACCGGGGCGCTGGTCGGTCGATGCCTGGCTGGAAAAGCGCGCAAAGCCCGCAGAGGCCAGCGATCCGGCGTGACCTGCAAGCCGCGCCCGGCGCAATAATCGGCGCCGGCGCGGCCTAATGGCCTTAACACCACCGCTTTTTTCGCGGTAACCTTCTGTTAACGGGCTGCCTGCCGGGCAGCAGAGGGACCGTGAAATGGGCCGGTGCGGCAAGAGACGCGCCGGTGAGGGGAAGTTGGGCCTATGACGTCTGAAGTGATGATCATGAACCGCCAGGCGGTCGCGCTCGCGGCCGATAGCGCGGTGACCTATGGCGGCGGGCCGGAACCCGTCGTGACGCTGGAAGCGGAGAAAATCCTGCCGCTGAACGGGTCAGTCGCGCTGATGGTGTATTCGCGCGGCGATGTACTGGGCCGGTCCTGGTCGCAGATCGCCCATGCTTTCCGCCAGAGTCATGGCAGTACCGGGTTCGATACGGTTCAGGACTGCGCGAAAGCCTTCTTTGCCTTCGTGGACGGCAATCGCAAACTCTTCCCCGAGGAGGAGGAGCGCGAGGAGTTTGAAGGCCTGATGCGTGCGGCCTTCCTCACCCTTCTCAACCATGCCCGCGCCATGGCGAGCTATCCCGGCGCAGGGTATGAGGACGACGCAGAAGCCTTCGAGGCTGCGCTGGAGCTCTACCGCGCCCATCTCGCCCATGACGATAGCGGGCAATCGCGCCCGGACCTGGCTGTGTTCGAGACGCTGACGCGCGAACGCTTCTACGAGGTTTATGGCGAGATGCTCGACGGGCTGATCGCCGAGGCGCTGGGCGCGTTCGGGCAGGAAGAGTCCATGCGCGCGCGCCTGTTCGACTTCGCCTACATGATCGTCACCAAGCCGGCCTTTCTGGAACCCTTTGCCGGGCTGGTCTTTGCCGGGTTCGGCGCTGGCGACATCTTCCCGGTCTATGATCACCATTACGCGTCCATCCTCGTGGACGGGGTGATGAAACGCGCCCATGATGAGACGACGGAAGTGGGCGTGAATGACGGGCCGAACGCCTTTGTGCGCACCTTCGCGCAGGCCGACATGACCCATGCCTTCCTGCGCGGGATTCATCCGCTCATGTTCGACATGATGATCTCGATGAATCTGGTGACCAATGAAGCCGCCGCAGAGAACGCGCTGAAGGAGGCCGGGCTAGGCCCCGAAGCGGTGGGCGAGGTGATGGCGAAGCTGCAGAAGGGCGCACTGCCCGCCCTGACCGGCCAGTTCATCCGCGCCGCCCATTCGGTCAGCCAGGCCGAGTTCATCGATCCGTTCATTCAGGTCGTGGCCGCTTCCGGCAAGCGCCAGATCGCGGAAACGGCGAAATCGCTCGTCGAGCTCAACATCCTGAAAACCAGCCTGCACATGACCCAGACGGGCGTGGGCGGGGAGGTGGATGTGGTGATGATCTCGCGCACCAGCGGCCTCGAATGGTATGCTCGCAAGGCCTGAGGGCCGTGTAAGGAAATGACGCCATGAGCCAGGACCCATCCCGACTAGACCTTGACCGGGCGCGCGGTGCGCTGATCAAGGCCCGCACTGAAAGCGCGATTGCCGTCAGGGCCCCGCGCCCGGCTGATCTCTCCCGCCTGCGCGAGGAGGAGGACCGGCGCCACCGCATTGAGACGCGCGCCGGGGCCTTCCGGATGGAGGTACGCTCCGCGCTGGGGCTGGCCGACACGTCCGGGCCCTATTCGCCACTACCGGTCAGCGCATCCGGCGTGCTGGGTGCCTCGCTGTGTGACGCCGATATCTGCACGCCCGAAGCGCCCGTCCTGAAAAGCGAGGCTGTTCCCGCCGCCCATGAAGCGCCGCCGCTGAAATCGGAGACCCGCGAGCCGCACGCGCTGTCAGGTGAGACGATTGACGAGCCTGCCGCGCCGGAGGTGACGGATACGGCCGAAGCGGAAGCCGTTGAGGCTCCCGAGCCGGAAGCGCGCGCCAGGCGCAAGAAATTCCTCGGAATATTCTAGGCCGTCAGCAGGATCTCGCAGATCGCTTCAAGCCCTGTCTGGTCTTCGGGGCCGAAGGCATCAAGGCTTTCTGAATCGACGTCCAGCACGGCTGCCAGCGCACCATCGGCGCGGAAAACCGGCACGACGATCTCTGAATTGGAACGGCTGTCACAGGCGATATGACCGGGAAAGGCGTGTACGTCCGGCACGAGCTGGGTCTGGCCACTCGCCGCTGCCGCCCCGCACACACCCTTGCCCAACGGAATCCGCAAACACCCAAGCGTGCCCTGATAGGGACCGACCACCAGCTCATCCGGCTTTTGCGGGTCGACCACATAGAAGCCCGTCCAGAAAAAGCGCGGCGCGAAGTTCTGCGCCAGCACACAGGCGGCAGTGGCAAAGCGCGCCGTCTCGCTGGTCTCGCCTGCGACGATGGCCGCGATCTCCTCGCACACACGGGCATAGGCTTCGGAGAGGGTTTCACCTTCCGGCGCAGTGGAAAGGGCTTCGGCCATGGGGCGTCCTTCAAATGGGCGTGGCGTGTGCTATCACACTTAGGCGCACGCTGGCCGCACGGCCAGTCCCCTTTCATGGCCCTGTCATACCGGGCTGATACCCCTGCTTACCCGTTCGCCACCGCCAGAAGGAATTATGATGACCCGGATTTTCCACCTTGCCGCGATCAGTTTTGCTGCCCTTGGTCTGGCCTCGGCGGCTAATGCCCAGGAAGCACGCAATGTGATCCTGATGATCAGCGACGGGGCGGGCATGACCACCTGGCAGGCGGCCAGCCATTACCGTCATGGCGCGCTGGGCCAGGAGGTGTATGACGGGTTCGATGTCCACGTCTTCATGTCAACCTACTCGCAAGGGCGCGAGGATGGCGAGCCGGGCAGCTATGATGGTGTACCCGCCTGGGATGACACCCCCACCGATGATGTGTTTGAGGCCCGCGATACGACCTATCCGCAGGGCTTTGAGGGGTATCGCTATCTGCGCACCAATGCCACCGACAGCGCGGCAGCCGGCACGGCGCTGGCCAGCGGTGTGAAAGTGCGCAATGGCGCGCTCAATATCGCGCCGGACGGCACCCGGCTTTCCCATATCGGCCAGACACTGGCGGCCAATGGCGGCGTGTTCGGCTCCATCGCGGACGTGTACTGGAGCCATGCCACACCGGCGGCATTTCTCGCGCACAACACGTCGCGCCAGAATTATGAAGAAATCGGCCGGCAGATCGTGACCGATCAGGCCGCTACCGTGGTGATGGGGGCAGGCCACCCCTATTTCGACAATAACGGCCTTCCGCGCAGTGGCGAGGACGTGGATTACCGCTATGTGGGCGGAGCGGACACCTGGCAGGCGCTGAGCGCGGGCGAGGCGGGCTGGACCTCCATCGACACGCTTACAGGCTTTGAGGCGCTGGCGAGCGGTGAGCGCGAAATCGCGGCTGGCGAGCGCATAATCGGTACGGTGCCGGTTGCTGCCACCATCCGCTTCGGGCGCGATGGCGACGGCATGGATGATCCGCTCATCCCCACCGTTCCGGACCTTGCCACGATGAGCGTCGGGGCGCTGAACACCCTTCACGCGCAGGATGCGCCCTTCTTCCTGATGATCGAGGGCGGCGCCGTGGACTGGGCAGCCCATTCCAACAATCTGCCGCGCATTATCGAGGAGCAGATCGGCTTCAACCTGGCGATCGAGGCCGTGGTGGACTGGGTGGAAACCCATTCGTCATGGGAGGAGACGCTGATCGTGGTCACGACCGATCACGGTAATGGTCTGCTTCTGGGCCCGGACTCGCTGGAGGAAGCTTTCCAGAATGTCGTCGGGCAGGGCGCAGGCCACCTGCCGCTGGCGCGCTGGCACACCGACAATCACACCAATGAGCTGGTTCCGGTCTGGGCGCACGGGGCGGGCGCCGAGCGCATCGCGGCGAAGGCTACAGGGCGCGATGACGGGCTGGCCGCCTGGGGCATACCGGAGGAAAACCGGATCTATCTCGACAATATCGAGCTGAACCGGGCGATGCATGACGCGCTGGGACTGGAATTTCCGAACTAGCTAACGGCCTTGCGTGAAAAGCGCTGCCGCCGTACATCAGTGCGGCACGCGGCGCCTCTTGCGGGTGTAGCTCAATGGTAGAGCAGAAGCTTCCCAAGCTTACGACGAGGGTTCGATTCCCTTCACCCGCTCCATTTCCCCTGTCCTCCCCCGCATCCGCGGGGTCGGTTCCGGCCACGAGGCCGGTCGCGCGTTCGCGCTTGCGGCGCTGCACGCCGGGGCGCCAGTGCGCGGAACCAAAATTGCGCTCGGCCTGTCCCCGGCTTGATCTGAGATTGCTGTTGCGCCGCTGAACGCCGGGAGACCAGTCCGGCCCCGCCGCCAGTTGCCAGTTTACCCCATCACCGCGCTGCTGCAGGGGAATTAACTTTTTTGCCCCCGTGTGTGATCCGCCCCCTCCAGTATCGCGTATACGATATCAAATACCACCTGGTATTGCCAGCAGAGCCATGCTGCCTGCCGGTTCCAAGCAGATCGAACGGAGAAAAGCCCATGCGTATGACTGCCCTAATTTCCTCGACCGCTGCTGCCGCCGCTCTTCTGGCGGCTCCCGTGCTGGCCGACCACCATTCCGGGCCGGCCGACATTGTGGACACGGCGGTGACCGCCGATGACTTCAACACGCTGGTTGCCGCGGTCGAAGCCGCCGGGCTGGTTGATGCGCTGAAAGGTGAAGGCCCGTTCACCGTGTTCGCGCCGACCGATGAGGCTTTTGCGGCTCTGCCTGAGGGCACGGTGGAAACCCTGTTGCAGCCGGAAAACCTTCCGCAGTTGCAGGCCGTGCTGACCTATCATGTGGTCGCCGGTGCCTACACCTCCGACATTGACGCGGGCACGTACAATCTTCCTACGCTGCTAGGCTCTGAAGTCACGGTCATTGTGGGTGAGGACGGCACGGTTACCGTGGACGGTGCGAACGTCATCGCCGCCGATATCGAAGCCTCCAACGGTGTCATCCACGTCATCGACGCGGTTATCCTGCCGAACTAATTCCTCCCCCGTTCGGCACTTCAAGGCCCGCGCCATGTCCCCTGGCGCGGGCCTTTTTATTCGCCTGCCGCGTCTCCGCTGGCCTTGATGGCGGCGATTTCGGTCAGCTCCGGCGCGTCGGCGGCTTTCAGCGCGCTTTTCCGGCGCGAGGGCTTGGGCAGGCTGACGGTGCGCACCTGGCCTTCCAGATGCTCGATGATGAGCCCGGCCACATCCTTGCCGCTGGTGCGTTCGATCCCTTCCAGACCGGGCGAGGAATTGACCTCCAGGATTTTGGGGCCGGAGTCAGAGCGCAGCAGATCCACACCGGCCACTGACAGCCCCATCGCCTTGGCGGCGCGCACCGCGGCAGAGCGTTCATCCGGGCTGATCTTAACAGACTCGGCTGTGCCGCCCCGGTGCAGGTTGGAGCGGAACTCATCGGCCTTGGCCTGACGCTTCATCGAGGCGACCACCTTGCCGCCCACCACGAAGCAGCGAATGTCCGCGCCGCCCGCCTCCTTGACGAATTCCTGCACGATGAAGTTGGCATCCAGCCCCCGGAATGCGTCGATCACGCTCTCGGCAGCCTTCTTGGTATCGGCTAGCACTACGCCCCGGCCTTGCGTGCTTTCCAGCAGCTTCACCACCAGCGGCGCCCCGCCGACCAGCTCAATCAGGGTCTTGGTGTCTTTCGGCGAGTGGGCAAAGGCGGTGGAGGGCATGCCGATCCCGGCGCGGGCGAGCAGCTGGTGGGCGTAAAGCTTGTCACGGCTCGCCCCGATGGCGGCGGCCGGATTGAGGATGTAGGTGCCGGTCATGGCAAACTGGCGGATCACCGCCATGCCGTAATTGGTCATCGAGGCACCGATGCGCGGGATCACCGCGTCATAGCGTGGCAGGCGGCGGCCATCATAGTATATCGCGGGCGAAAGCGTATTGATGCCCATGGAGCAGCGCGCCGTATTGATCATCTCGGCGACATGGCCGCGCGCTTCTGCGGCGTCTTTCAGCCGGCGGGAGGAATAGTTGGTCGGCTCGCGTGTCAGGATGGCGATGCGCAAGGGGCGCTTTACCGGCTTCTGGCGCGGGAAATCGGCATAGACCTTGTAGCCGATCTTGCCCTGCACATAGGACACGGCCGGATTGACCACGATGCCGTCGCGGATCGCGGTGCGGCCCAGCAGCATGCGGTAATTCATGCTCTCCCGGTTGGTCAGGGTCAGCTCGATGGGCCATTCGCGCCCCCCCACCTTCACCATCGCCTCGATCACCCAGCGCAGCTCGGATTCGCCATTGGAGGAGGTCACTTCGCGACGGTCCACAGCCGGTGCCGCGCACACGATCTCGACCTCCGGTTCGCTCGGAATCGGGTGAATGACGAAGCGCACCTGCGGGTTCTTGTCCGGGCCGAACGGCTCCACGGAAATGGCGTGCAGCGCAGAGGTGCGCGCGCCGGTATCCACCTTGGCCTTGATGGCAGGAATGCCCAGCGCCGGGAACGACGCCCATTCTTCCCAACCCAGCGTGAAACTCTCGCTCATCAGTCCTTCAAAGCCTTTCCAGATGGCATTTCAAACCTGCCTTAGCGTGCGATAGGGGCGGCGTCCATCGCTCCCGCGTGCGCAGGGACCGATTTGATTGCTTCCCTCATGGAAAGAGAACTCTGCCCCGCCACACCTCGACACGTGCGCGCCCAGCCGCCATGTCAGGAGCGGTGAAAAGCACCGCAAGGAGGCTTAATCATGGCAGGCATTTACCGGCCGCTGGTAAAAGTGACGCGCGGCATGGCCGCTTCGGACGGGGCAGGGGTGAAGATGACCCGGCTTCTCGGCACGCCCGAATTGCGCGTGCTCGACCCGTTCCTGATGCTGGACAAGTTCCACTCGGATAATCCGGACGATTATATCGCGGGCTTTCCCGAGCATCCGCACCGGGGGTTCGAGACCGTGACCTACATGGTCGCGGGCCGCATGCGCCACAAGGACAATAAGGGCCATGAAGGTGTGATCGAGCCGGGCGGGGTGCAGTGGATGACGGCCGCTGGCGGTATCGTCCATTCGGAGATGCCTGAGCAGGAAGACGGGCTGATGAGCGGCTTCCAGCTCTGGATCAACCTGCCCGCCGCCGAGAAGATGAAACCTGCCGGCTATCAGGAATATGACGCCGCGGACGTGCCCGCAGACGTGCGTCCGGGGGTCACGGCAAAGATCGTAGCGGGCCGCACCTCCACCGGTGTTGAAGGCCCGGTAAAGGGCGTCACGGTGGAGCCCTTCTATGCCGAACTGGTGATGGAGCCGGGCAGCGTATTCGAGGAACCGATCCTGGCCGACAAGACTACTATTCTGGCGATCCACACCGGCGCGGTGAGCGTCTCCGGCATCGCCCTGCCTGAAGCGCATCTGGGCGTTTTTGGTCCGGGCGATACGGTGCGTATCGAGGCAGGCCCCGACGGCGCAAGGGCCATTCTGGCAGCCGGCTACCCGATCGGAGAGCCGATTGCATGGGGCGGGCCGTTCGTGATGAACACCGAAGGCGAGGTGCGTCAGGCCATGCTGGACTACCAGATGGGCCGTTTCTGACCGCCCGCAGCGAACAGAACTGAAAAGCAGAAAAAAGAAGGAGGCCGACCATGGGCCGGCTCGTTGATGGCGTCTGGAAAGACGAATGGTATGACACCGAAAGCACGGGCGGAAAGTTCGAGCGCTGGGACAGCGTGTTCCGCAACTGGGTGACCGCTGATGGCGAGCCCGGCCCGACCGGCAAGGGCGGCTTCAAGGCTGAGCCGGGGCGCTACCATCTCTATGTCTCGCTCGCCTGTCCGTGGGCGCACCGCACGCTGATCTTCCGCCGGATCAAGGGTCTGGAGGACATGATCTCGCTCTCGGTCGTGCACTGGCTGATGAAGGAGAATGGCTGGACCTTCAAGGAAGGCCCGGGCGTGATCGCCGACCCGATCCACAAGGCCGACTTCATGCATCAGGTCTATACGGCGGCCGAGCCGGAATATTCAGGCCGGGTGACCGTGCCCGTGCTCTGGGACAGGAAGACCGGCACCATCGTTTCCAATGAGAGCGCGGACATCATCCGCATGTTCAACTCCGCCTTTGACGGGGTGGGCGCAAAGCCCGGCGACTACTACCCGCAAGCCCTGCGCGAAGAGATCGATGCGCTGAACGCGCGCATCTATGACACGGTGAATAACGGGGTCTACAAATCCGGCTTTGCCACCTCGCAGAAGGCGTATGAGGGTGCCGTCACGGAGCTGTTCGAGAGCCTCGACTGGCTGGAAGGCCTTCTCGGCGATGGCCGCAAATACCTCACCGGCGACACGCTGACCGAAGCCGACTGGCGGCTCTATACGACGCTGGTGCGCTTTGACCCAGTCTATCACGGCCATTTCAAATGCAATCTCAAACGGCTGACCGATTTTCCGCATCTGGCATCCTATGCCCGCCGCCTGCATGGGCATGGGGATGTGGCAGAGCTCTTCAATCTCGATCATGCCAAGCGGCACTATTACGAGAGCCACGACATGATCAACCCGACGGGGGTGGTGTCGTCCGGGCCTCTCGTACACGTGGCGGACGGGCGGGGCTGACAGCCCCACCCGCCACCTCGGCCGGCTAGTGAATTTCCGGCGCGCGGCAGGCCTGCCCGTTGAAGCGGAAGTCGCGCACGAAACCGTCCGGCGTCACGATGAAGCGCGTCTCGCACTCCTCCACCCATGAGCGGGGCGGGGTGTAGACCGTCTCCTCATACTGCTCGACACGCACGTGCTGGCGGCCGCGATCATCCCGCCACACCACGCGCCGCTCACGCGGGACGGTGTGATAGCCGCCCGGATCATGGCGGTTCTCCGCGAAGAAATAGGTCCACACCTCCGAGCCATCGGACAGATAGTCCCGCGCCACCGGTGAGCCGCGCTCGATGATCAGAAGGTCAGAGCTCTGTCCGACATAGAGCGCGGTCTGCTGGCGATACCCTTCCTGGGTGGCGCACGCGCCCAGTATCAGGGCGATGGCAGTGAGCAGCGTCAGTCCGCCGCGCGATGACAGGCCCCTTGATGTAATCCCCTGTGCCATCGGCACCTCCCTTTGAACCAATCCGCATCAAGGGTGGCGCGGGCAAGCTGAACGCTGGCTGAAGGGCGGGGCGGGCCGGCAAGGCGCGATGCAGAGCCTCCGTGCCTGTCGAAACCGTAATATTTTGCTGGGTTGTGCCACGCGCCGATTGGGCTACACCACCCCGCCCCGGTCCTTGCTGACGAGCTTGCCCATGACGGCCCATGCCATTGAAACCCGCGCCCTTGCCCGCCGTTTCGGAGAGAAGCGCGCCGTAGACGGTATCGATCTGGACGTGAAGCGCGGCGAGATTTTTGCCGTGCTCGGCCCTAATGGCGCAGGGAAAACCACGCTGGTGCGCATGCTGGCAACCCTGCTGCGCCCCTCTGGCGGCAGTGCGAGCGTGCTCGGTCACGATATCGAACGCGAGGCACGCGAGGTGCGCCGCAAGATCAGCCTGACCGGGCAGTTCGCCTCGGTAGATGAAGACCTGACCGGGTATGAGAATCTGCTCCTCCTCTCGCGCCTGTCAGGCCTGAAGGGTAATGACGCGAAGGACCGGGCGATGGGCCTTCTGATCGCGTTTGATTTCGCCGATTCTGCCAGCAAACAGGCGAAGGACTATTCCGGCGGCATGCGGCGCAAGCTCGATATCGCTTCCAGCCTCATCCGCCGCCCGGAACTCCTGTTTCTGGACGAACCGACCACCGGGCTTGATCCGCGCTCGCGCAATCAGGTCTGGGATATCGTGCGCGGCCTTGCCGCCAGCGGCACGACCATCCTTCTGACTACACAGTATCTGGAAGAGGCCGACCAGCTCGCGGACGAGATCGCCGTTGTCGATCACGGCCGGATCATTGCGCGCGGAACCAGCGCTGAACTCAAGGCCAAAGTCGGCGGAGGCGTGTTGCAGATCAGCCTCGTTAACGCGCAGCGGCGCGAGGAGGCCTCCCGGCTTCTGTCCGACATGCTGGTGGGCGAGGTGCGCGCCAACGGCAATGGCACGGGCCTCAGCGTCGATGTGGCAGACCCGGATGCGGGCCTCGCCGCGCTGGGCGCGCTGTCGGCGGCGGGGATCACCCTGTCGGGCTATGCGCTGAGCCAGCCGAGCCTTGATGAAGTGTTTTTCGCGCTGACCGGACGCCCGCCAGAACCGGAAGATGGCCCAGAGACGGAGGCGGCAGAATGAGCGAGATGACAAAGCGCCTGGAGCAAGCGGCTGAAAACGCCGTCCAGTCCGCCCCGGCCATCGCCGCACGCCCGCCTCATGCGGTCTCGGTGAGCCTCACCTATGCGTGGCGGGCGCTCCTGAAGATCAAGCACATGCCCGAACAGCTCTTCGACGTGGTGGTTACCCCCATCATGTTCACGGTGATGTTCACCTATCTGTTCGGTGGCGCGCTGGCCGGCTCCACCGACGCCTATCTGCAATTCCTGCTGCCGGGCATTCTGGTGCAGACGATTGTTTTCACGTCGGTCTATACCGGCTTCACGCTCAATACCGACATTTCCAAGGGCGTGTTCGACCGCTTCCGCTCCCTGCCGGTCTGGTCGCCGGGGCCGATTGCCGGTGCGATGCTGGCCGACGTGTTCCGCTTTACGGCATCCGGCATCATCGTCTTCATCATCGGTACGCTGATGGGCTACCGGCCGGAAGGCGGGTTCATCGCAGTGATCCCGGCCCTCCTGCTGATGAATGCGTTTGCGTTTGGCTTTGGCTGGGTTTTCACCGCGCTGGCGCTTTCGGTGCGCACGCCATCGACCGTGATGACGCTCGCCTGGCTGGTGCTGATGCCGCTCACCTTTGCCTCCAACATCTATGTGGACCCGGCGACCATGCCCGGCTGGCTGCAGGCGGTGGTGTCGGTCAATCCGGTCTCGCTGCTGGTCACCGCCATCCGCGATATCATGGCTGGCACACCGGACGCGGGCGCGATATTGCTGGCGCTGCTCGCCCCCGGCGTGATCGCGGCCATTTTCGGCCCGGTCACGATGTGGCTCTACAGACGCGAGCGTTAGCGAGAGGAAATATCCCATGTCCACGCTCTGGCGCCTGCTTGCCATCGGCCCCGCCGTGCCCATGAAGGCGGCGGATGCAGCGCTCGGCGCGATGGAGGACGGACCGGCCCTGTCCTGGTCCTTCTTCGAGGATGGCGGGCCGGAGACATGGCGGCTGGACGTGCTGTTTGGCGGGCAGATCGATGTGGACGCCTTCCTGGCCAGCATCGGCCTGGACGCCAGCGTGGCCGAAATCCAGTTCGCGCCCCTGCCGGAAGAGGACTGGGTGCGCCTGTCGCTTGAAGGGTTGCCGGAGGTGAAGGCGGGCCGGTTCGTGGTCTATGGCGAGCACGCACGCAGGACGCTCCAGCCCGGAGAAGTGGGTATTGAAGTGGAGGCGGGGCCGGCTTTCGGCACAGGCCATCACGGCACCACGAAGGGCTGCCTCATTGCGTGCGACCGGCTGGAGCGTGAGGGGCTGAAAGTCGCCCGCGTGCTGGATCTGGGCTGCGGTACCGGCGCGCTGGCCATCGCGGCGGCGCTGGTCTGGCCGAATGCCGATGTGCTGGCGAGCGATATCGACCCTGAAGCCGTCACCGAGACCGATATCAATACCGCGAAGAATGGTGTGTCAGACCGCATTGAGGCCATCGTGGCGGACGGGTTTGATCATCCGGCCTTTGAGGGCGCGGCCTTTGACCTGATCTTTGCCAATATCCTGGCAGGTCCTCTACAGGAACTCGCCCGCGCGCTGGCTGAGCGGCTGGCGCCGGATGGCCGAGCGATCCTCTCCGGCCTGCTGGAAGAGCAGATTGCGGGCGTGGAAGCGGCCTACCGGGACGCCGGGCTCGTCACCGCCCATACCGATCTCATCGATGGCTGGGCGATCCTGACGCTGAAAGCGGGTTAGGGCAGGGCTTAATCGTCCGCCTGCTGGAAGGCAGCGATGATGACCGCAGTCACGCTGAGCAGCACGTCCACCGAGGCGGCGAGCGCTTCGGCGCTGGTGCCGCCATCGGCGATGTCGTAGCGGGAAAACTGGACCGACTGTCCGAAAAGCACGGCCTTCACCGCAGCCCAGCGTACATTGATCTCATTAGTGTGGTTGGCGGTCAGGCCGATATCATTGTCGAACTCGACCTGGCTCATCATGCCAAGGCATCGCCCGTCCTCGCACACCACGCCAACCAGCGCATAGCTGAAACCGTCTGGCTGGCGCGCCTCGATGGCCGGAGCGCCGTTCTCCAGCACGGCTTCGCCAAGGTTTTCGTGGCCCAGCCGTTCGACCACTGCGCGCAGCGTGCCAGCATCGACATGGCGGATCGTCTCATTGGCCAGAGCGCCCGAACAGGCAAGCCCTGCCAGCAGAATGGCGGCCATCATTGCGCGGAACATGATTGATCTCCCCCTAGTCTGTCCTGCCAGCACCCTAGAACGGGGAGAGTGAGCGGCCAAGCGGCTTAGCGCTCCATATCGGAAATGCGCCAGCGCGCGGCCGTAACCGCCGGCTCAAGACTCAGCCGTCCAACAATCTGCTCCAGCGTCTTGTCCGCGCGGCTGTCGGCGGAGAGCTCGGCACTGACTTCAACCCGTTCACTCTCCTCGATATTCTCGCTGTCGAGGGATTTCAGATGCAGGCCGCCCGAGGCCACGCCCTGCAGCAGAAGTGCGCGGATATGGGCTTCCTGTTCGCCCCGGCAGACAATGGTGACGGCATAGCCTGCGGGCAGTTCGGCACTGTCCATGGGCTGGCGGTTGATCTTCGCGGCCAGCGGGCGCAGCAGAAGGTTCACCAGCACAACCAGAACCGCCACGAGGAAGGCGTACTCGATCGCGCCCGCACCGGCGAGCACACCCACGGCTGCGGCGCACCAGAGCGTGGCGGCCGTGTTGAGCCCGCGCACATTGAAGCCTTCGCGGAAAATGATCCCGGCCCCGATAAAGCCGACCCCGGATACGACCTGCGCGGCCACACGGGTAGGGCTCACCTCGTCCCCGCCATAAAGGGTGGAGAAGACCACGAAACTGGCAGAGCCCAGCGCCACCAGCGTGTTGGTACGCAGGCCCGCAAGGCGCTGGCGCCACTGGCGTTCAAACCCGATCAGGCTGCCAAGCAGGACGGCAGCGACCAGATTGATGGCGGACTGGATGATCAGCGGATCGAGCATGACGAGGCACCATACAGGAGAAAGGGCAGGCCCAAGCGATAGCACGCCCGGCCTGCCCTTCAACCCATTGATGGCTAGAACTCGAACGAGAGGCCCAAGGTCAGCCAGTCGGCCCGTTCGCCATCGAGATTGCGTCCATAGACGATCTCGAGCGCCACATTGCCGTCGAACACGTAGGGGCGGATACCGGCCTGCCAGCCGGGGCGATCATTCTCCGCGCCGAACACCTCGCCGATCAGTTCCAGCCGGTCGGTGGCCATCACCTGGGCGGCCATGCCCCACACACCCACGGTCTCGTTTTCGGTAAGGTCGCGTTCCACGCCCGCATTGAAATGCAGGTTGAGACGGTCATTCACCGGCACGGACAGCGGGACGACGGCATAGAGCGTATCGGCATTGCGGATCACGCCGGCATGGCCGCTGCCGATGGAAAGAGCGAGGCCGTAGCCGTGCTCGTCAATATCGCGCAGGGCGATCTTGGCCGCGGGCGCGAAAGTGGTGGCCCACTCTCCGTCCGCACGGCGGCTTTCAGCTGTCAGTTCGAACTCGATAAAGGGCAGGGCTTCGAGCGTGAAGCCCGGGGAGACGAGGTAGACCCGGTCGCCATTATTGGCAAACGAGCTCCAGGCTTCGAGCTTGAACTTGCCAGGCGTGGCAATGCCGGCATCGTCCACCGCGTAAGGGCCGCCATTGGCAAAGGCTGTCGGTATGGCGGAAAGGCTCAGCGCCAGAGCGCTGAAAGCAAAGAGAAATTTTTTCATCGGTCTTGCTCCTGTTGATTGGGACCGGTCATGCCGCCGCGGCGTTGATGTCGAGAAGCGCGGTGGCAATCGAGAAATAGATCACTACGCCGGCGGCATCGGCGATGGAGGTGATGAGCGGGGCACTGGCGGCTGCCGGATCAAGTTTGAACCGGGACAGGATGAAGGGCAGGCTCATCCCGATGATCGAACCGACCAGCACGATCACGACCATGGAGAGGGACACCACGAGCGCGATTTCCGGCCCCCCACGGAAAATGCCAATGATCGATACGGCAGCGGCCATGGTGATGCCGAGCAGGAGCGCAACAAAGCTTTCCCGCCCGATCATGCGGCCCCAGTCGGAAAGCTTCACATCGCCGACTGCGAGGCCACGCACCATCAGCGTGGCGGCCTGTGAGCCTGCATTGCCGCCGGAGTCGATCAGCAAGGGCAGGAAGAAGACGAGCGCCACATAAGCCATGATCGTGTCTTCGAAATAGGCGATGCCCTCACCAGAGAAGATGTTGCCGAACACCAGCAGCACCAGCCAGACGATCCGCATCCGGTAAAGCACGAAGGTCGAGGCGGTGCGCACATTGGTGATGCGCTTCATGCCGGGCAGATAGCCCTTCTGGTCGCTGCCCACGTCCTGCACGCCACCTGCGCGGTAGAAGTCCTCTGTGGCTTCGGCCGCCTGCACGTCCATCGCGTCATCGGCGGTGATGATGCCGACCAGCGCGTCCCCGCCATTGATCACCGGGATGGCCAGAAGGTCATACTGAGCGATCTTGCGGGCGGCCTCTTCCTGGGAATCCCCGGCACGCACGACGATAACCTCGCGCACCATGATGTCGCCGACCAGCGCCTCGTCCGGCTCGGTCAGCAGATCACGCAAGGAAACCACACCGATCAGGCGGCGGTCCTCATCGACCACGTAGGAATCGTAGATCGTCTCCTTGTTCGGAGCCTCACGGCGCAGCTTGGCGATCGCCTCCACTGTGGTGAGGTCCGGTTTCAGCGTCGCGTAATCCGACGTCATGATCGCGCCGGCACTGCCCTCCGGGTAGGCGGACAGCTTGCGGATATCCTCACGGTCTGCCCGTGCCAGAACGGGCAGGAGCCGGTCCTGCAGCTCCTTGGGCAAGGCGTTGAAGAGGTCGGCCCGCTCGTCGGGTGACATGGCGGTTATCAGCGCGGCCAGTGCATCCCGTTCCATGGCGAGCGCCGTTTCGGCCTGCATGTCGGCGGGCAGATAGCCGAAGACTTCGGCTGCCGTTTCCACGCCGAGCGCCACCAGCACGCGGGCCACTTCGTCGGGGCTCAGCGTGCCGATGGCATTGGCGATATCAGCCGGGTGGAGGCTGGCCAGCGCCGTCTTGATGGACGCGGTGTCGTTATTGTTCAGAAAGTCGCGGATCGCAGCCGCGATGTGATTATTCGTCATGTCAGATCCTCCTGACAGGGCGTTTCGATTGGCCCGTCAGAAGGCTGTCAGAGGCGCACCGGCCTCCTCGACATGAAAAGGTCAGTGCGCGCCGGACATCCTGCCACGGGCGTTTGAGATGGATTTATCGCGCAGGCCGCCACGTCCTGTGGAACGCATCACGGCCCGCCTACTCGACGGTTCGTCCATGATCAGCCTCCTTGCCTGCCAGCATCCCGCACGGGGGTATGCGTGGCGGCGTGCTGGAACATGTGTCATGTCCCGGCACGCGAACTGATGAAGCGAAGTGAGGCAAGTCCTCACACCCGCGCGAATGTCTGGCCCTCTAAGGCCATCAAACGCGGGCGGATCAGACGAAAGCGCGGGTCTCGAGAAGGAGCCGCTGCCGGATCACCCGGCGTCTAAAGGCCGGAGGGCGTTGAGTTGGTTTCAGCCCGCGACCGCCGCAGGCTACTGGAACTGCCGTCCATCAAGATGTCCTTGACCAGCGCCTGCCATCAGCAGGCGGGCGGGGGATAGCCCCGCGTCCTGCACCGCGTCAAGCCCTTGTGTGATGCAAGTTGGTGAAATCAGGCCGGTTTCAGGATCAGTTCCAGGCAGGTATCGATATGGGCTTCGATCTGCCGGTCATCGAGCGCATCGCGCCCGGTCATGATGGCGTATTCCGGTGCCAGTATGATGGGCAGGGAGAAGGCCCCGGACAGCACGAATTTCAGGTGCTGGGGATCAGCCTTGGCGATCAGTCCGTCATTCTGGGCCGCTTCGATCAGGGCGACGATCTGGTCATTGAAATTCTTCTGGTGATGCTCGATCAGCCATTCCAGCCGTTCGGTGCGCTCCGCGCCTTCCTGCACCAGCACATGCATGTGCTCGGGATAGGCGGCGAGCGTGCGGATATGGGCGCGGATGGCAGCCTTGTAGAAAGCCAGTCCGGCGAGTCCGTTCACCGCCTTCATTTCTTCGTTCAGGCGCTTTTCCACGCGCGTGAAGAGCAGGCCGATAGCCGCTTCCCACAGTCCCTGCTTGGACTTGAAATGATACATGATCAGAGGCACCGGCGAGCCGCAGGCGCGTGCCACATCGCTGACCGATGCCCCGGCAAAACCGCGCTGGGCAAACAGGGTGATGGCGGCATCAAGTATGCGCCCCTGCGTCGCTTCGCGCTGGGCTGCCCGTTCGTTGATGCGGGGCAGACGGGTGTGTGTCTTCATGTCCATGATGCCAAGGATTAGAGGGTTTTGGCGGCAAGGTCGATAGCGCCACCGCCTCCGGACTCAATGGCGTGCATCCTCTGCCCGTTCCCACTGTTCGGGGAAGAGCAGCATGGATGTGTCGAAGCCGGCGTCTTGCAGGAATGCCAGGCGGGCTTCCAGCGTATCGGCGTCCATCCGGGGCTCCCGGGCAAGGATCCACAAGAAGCGTCCACCCGGCTCGCTTACTACCGCCCAGCGATAGTTCTCGTCCAGCTCGATGATCCAGTAATCGCTCCAGAACGGGCCGAAGAAGGATACTTCCAGCTTCGCATTGCCTGACCCGTCGACGACCCGCGCACGCCCCTCGGCGGTGCGTATCTCACCCTCCAGACTGTCCTGATAGCAGGTGTTGGTGACCGAGATCAGGCCGTCCTCCCGGCGGGCATAGTCCGCCGTCACGCCTGCGCAGCCGCGCTCGAACCGGTTCTCATAGCGCGCGATTTCGAACCAGCGTCCCAGATACCGGTCGAGATCTACCGAATCGACCGTCTGCAAGGGCTCGCCGCTCTCCCGTCCGGAGGGCTGGCAGGCTGCAAGGGCAATCCCGGCCAGAAGGCACAGACACACAACAAGACGCATGGCGGCATTTTCTCTCTAGGGCTTTGCGTCATCAGAAACCGGGTGACCCTGCTGCGCAAGAGGCTGTTTACCTTTTGGCAACCCCGCCTTGATATTCATTCATTAAACAAGCTCAGTTAACTTGATAAGTGAACTGAGCTTGTGGCGAGGGGAGAATAGCGGCGGGGACGAGCCATGCTGAACACATCACGTGCCGAGTTTGCCTTGAAGGATCCATCCGCGCTTTCCGCGCTGCTGACCTATGACTGGCGGCTGCGCGAAGTGCTCACCGATGGTGAGCTCCTGGGAGAAACATCCCGGCCCGGTGCTGTGGAAGGCGAGACGGCGAGCCTGATCCGCCCGCTTCACCGGCTCGGCTTTATCCGGCCCTTGCACGGCGTGCGCAAGCATGGCTGACGGATGCGGCTGTGGACGCTGGCGGACACGATGCGGATACAGGCCGTGGCCGATCTACGGGCGCTGTCCGATCTGTCCGTGAATGCATCGGTGCGTCATCTCACAAGTCCGGACAGTACGGCCCTGGACACTGCCGTGCAGGGCTGGCGGAGCCATGGCGGTACGCCGGGCGATCACTGCCGCAAGGTCAATATGCGTCTTGAAGGCATGGCCAGCCTGCCCGAAGGCGACGCGCTTTCGGTCTTTCTGGAGTGTTCGGTGGCGCGCTTTGTTCACCGCAACCGGTTTGATGAAGTGGCCGCGCCGACTTTCCTTGCCTAGGATGCAGCCCCGGCGGCACTTTTCAACTCAACGATGAAGACGGTGCCATCGGGGCCGGTATGGCCCAGCGTGAGAGTGCCGCCCATGAGTTCGGTAAGCTCACGCGCGATACTCAGGCCAAGACCGGTTCCGCCCTTGGCGCCACTGCCCGAGAACGGCGTGAACAATGTTTCCAGCACAGCGGCAGGAATGCCGGCGCCGGTGTCCGACACTTCGACTAAGATCCGGTCGCCGGTTGTTTTCGCCTCCACGCGCAGCGTGCCGCCCTGCGGTGTCATGGCTTGCGCCGCATTGCGGAACAGATTGCCGAACAGGCGGTGCAGCACGTCGCGCTCACCTCGCACGGCCAGCGCTTTGGCGGTCTGATTGACCCATTGTGCGCCGGGCAGGTCCGCCAGGGCTTCCTGCGCCACCTCGTCGAGCAGGGAGGCCAGCACGACCGGTTCCAGTTTCGGCGCGCTTTCGCGGGTGCGCCCGTATTCCAGCACCTCGCTGCACAGGCGTATGCCCCGGTCCACGGCCCGGACCAGTCTTTGTCCCATGGCTGCAGTGCGCGCATCCTCGCTGGTGGCAAGCCGGTCAGAGACCAGCTGGGCCGATGCGAGCACGTTTCGAAGATCATGATTGATCTTGGCCACGGCCAGGCCAAGGCTTGCCAGCCGTTCACGCTGGCGCATGGCGGCCAGCACATCGGCCTGCATCGCCGACAGGGCGCGTTCGGCTTCGCCTATCTCGTCACGCCGCGCGCTGGCGGCCAGGATGCGGGTGGCGTCCGAGGGGTCCTCCTGAAAGGCGGTCATGGCCAGCGACAGCCGCCGCATAGGCCGCACGAAGAGGAAGAGCAGCACCATGTAGAGAAGCGCGCCGGTGAGCAGTGCGATGAACAGGAAAATCCAGATGAGCCGGGCCGTGAACTCGCCCAGCGCCACGCGCAAGGGCGCTTCTGGCAGGATGACAAGGATGCGCTCGTCGGGGCGCGTCTCGGGAATGGCGGTCAGCACGATCAGCCGGTCTGCCGGTCCGGCGAACGTCCAAGGCACGGCCAGCATGTCGCGCAAGGGAGCGGGCCGGGTGCGGTCCTCATTATAGAGCGGGGCACCGCCGGTATCCCCGCCCAGCACCAGCTCGGTCGTGCCGCCGAAAACGCGGGCCACGCCGATCGCGTCGGCTCCGTCCAGCAGCTCGCGCACGGCGTCCTCGGAGAGATTCTCCTCTGCCAGCTCCGCAGCAATGGCGGCCAGGTGGGCCGCATTGGCCCGGTCCATCAGCCACGTATTGCGGAAATTGGCGGCAGACGGGAAGTAGATCAGTATCTGCGCGCCCAGCACGAATGCTATCGTCAGCAGGAGCAGCCGCCCGCGCAGAGAGGACAGCAATCCTGCACCGGCGCCGTGCGGCGCGGCCCCTGCCTGCTCCTTGCCGTGATCATCTGCCATAGCCCGCCCAGCCTGCCGGGCCGGAGCCCGTATCGCAAAGCAAATCCACAAGCGCGGGACAATAACCATGCGCGCGCCGTGGCAAAGCGCCAATTGCAACTGTCTGCCGGGATACCCGCCTACCGGCCCCGGCTTGACACCATGCGGCTGCACAGGTAGTTACCGCGCCTCGATTTTTGACGGGCCTGCCCGTCCCTTTTCCTGTGGGTGCGAACCGGCGCGAAAAGGGAAGATGGCCCGGAAACAAGCCCGCTTTCAGGAGCCAGTGCCGTGAAACGTACATTCCAGCCGTCCAAACTCGTCCGCGCCCGGCGTCACGGTTTCCGCGCCCGCATGGCCACCAAGGCTGGCCGTCAGGTGATCGCGCGCCGCCGTGCGCGTGGCCGCAAGCGGCTCTCGGCCTGAGCGGCCTTAGTCCAAAGTCAGTGAATTACCCGAATCGCGCTGCGCGCATCCGCGTGCGGCGCGATTTTTTGCGTGCGCGTGATGGCGGGCGTTCCACCGCGCGCCCCGGCATGGTGGTGCAGGCCGTGCTGCGTGATCCGCCCGATGGCCCGCCCCGCGCAGGCTTTACCGCCTCGAAGAAGGTGGGAAACGCTGTCCGGCGCAACCGCGCGCGGCGGCGGTTGAAAGAGGCGGCCCGGCTGATCCTGCCCCTTCATGGCGCGGCTGGAACCGACTATGTGTTCATTGCGCGCGCTGGTACGGCTGCACGGCCCTGGACGGCTTTGCTTGACGATATGAAAAGCGCGTTGCTAAGCCTCGCCGCGCCAGACAGGCCCCGCAAGACCGTGAAGGACATCCAAGATCATGGGTGAAACCCGCAATATGCTTATCGCGATCGTGATCGCGATCATCATCCTCACCCTGTATCAGATGTTCGTTGTCGAACCGATGACGGCCGAACAGCGAGCCGAGCGCGAGGCCGCGGAGGCTGCGCGCACCGAGCAGACCGCGCCCGGTGACGAGACGCCAGACGCCTTCGGGGCCGATGAGCGCCCCACAGGGCTTGCAGGTTTTGTCGAGCGCGATGTGGCGCTGGCCCGGTCAGAGCGGATCGAGATCCGCACGCCGGCGCTGGAAGGCTCCATCTCGCTCAATGGCGCGCGCTTCGATGACCTGCGCCTCTTGCGCTATGATGTGGCCGTGGGCGTGGACGAGCCGGTCACGCTCCTCTCCCCGCAGGGCACGCGCGGCGGACATTATGCGGTCGATGGCTGGACAGGCGCGTCTGGTGTGCCCTCGGGCCTTCCCGGCCCCTCCACGCGCTGGGAAGTGACGGGCAATCGCACGCTCACCCCCGCCAGCCCGGTGACCCTGGAATACACCACAGGTGATCTTACCTTCCGGCGCACCATCTCCGTGGATGAGGATTATCTCTTTACCGTCACCGATGCAGTGACCAATGCCGGGTCCACTCCCGTCTCGCTCTCGCGCTTCGGGCTTGTTCGTCAGGAAGGCATTCCTGAAGACGCGACCAATTTCTTCATCCTGCATGAAGGCCCGATTGCGGTGGTTGGCAATTCGCTGATGGACCGCAAGTTCAATCCGCTCGCCCGGGACGGCTCGATGGAGCGTACCGGCGCTGGCGGCTGGATGGGCATTACCTCGAAATACTGGCTGACGGCAGTTGCGCCGGAAGGCGAAGAAGATATCCGCGTGCGCTTCGAGGCGCGCGAAAGCGGCGGCATCACCCTGTTTGAATCCAGTTTTGTGCGTACCGCCGACACGATCGAGCCGGGCGCGACGCTAACCAGCACCTCGCGCGTGTTCGCCGGTTCCAAGTCGGTCCCGCTCCTGCAGCGCTATCAGGAAGAGGCGGGTATTGCCCGGCTCGACATGGCGGTGGACTGGGGCAATTTCTGGTTCTTCACCCGGCCCTTCTTCTGGCTTCTGAACACCTTCACCCAGTGGACGGGCAATTTCGGTGTGGCGATCCTGCTTCTGACCGTCCTCATCAAGATCCCGCTCTTCCCGCTCAATAATCGCGCCTTTGCCTCCATGGCCAAGATGCGCGCCGTTGCGCCGAAAATGACGGAGATCCGCGAGCGCTTTGCCGCTGACAAGCAGCGTCAGAGCCAGGAGATGATGGAGCTCTACAAACGCGAGAAGATCAATCCGCTCGCGGGCTGTCTGCCGATCCTGCCGCAAATCCCGATCTTCTTCGCGCTCTACAAGACAGTCTTCGTCTCGCTGGAGGCGCGCCACGCGCCCTTCTTCGGCTGGATTCAGGATCTCTCCGCGCCGGACCCGACGGCCTTGTGGAACCTGTTTGGCCTCCTGCCCTTCTCGGTCGAGGGCTGGTGGCTTCTGGGCGATTACACGCTGGGCGTCTGGCCGATCCTGATGGGCCTGACCATGTGGGCGCAGCAATCGCTGAACCCGCCTCCGCCGGACCCCATGCAGCGGCGCATCTTTGCGCTTCTGCCGATCGTCTTCACCTTCATCCTGTCGCCGTTCGCTGCCGCGCTGGTGATCTACTGGACGTGGAACAACTTCCTCACCATCCTGCAGCAATACGTGATCATGCGCCGTCACGGCACCTACACCGAAGTCGACAAGATTGCCGCCCGGCTCTATGCGCGCGCCGCGAACAAGCCTGTGCCCGCCTTTGCGGTGCCTGGTGCCACGCCGGGGCTTTCCGCGCCCAAACCGGCCAATGACGCCAAGACCGGCAAGAAGGACGAGGTGAAGGCCGATATCACAAGCGATAACGGCAATGGCGATGATGGCGATGAGGCTGAGGACACACTGGCTGAAAAGTCCGCGCCCGCTCCGCGCCCATCGCGCCGCACCACGTCCAACCCGGCGGCAAAAAAGCCCAAAGGCACCCGCAAGGGCCCTGCGAAGAAGCCGGCGGCGAAGCGGCCCGGCACGCGCCGCACCCCGCCCAAGCCGGAGGGGGGCAGCTGACCGGCCTGACACCGGACGAGGAAAGGGAGGCGGCCCGGCTGGAGGCCGGACGGCGCCTCTTTGCCCAGCCTGCCACATTCATCATGGGCGGGGTGTCGATGAACGCCCTGCCGGAGCCTGACATGCCGGAAGTGGCGTTTGCCGGGCGGTCCAATGTCGGCAAGTCTTCGCTGATCAATGCGCTGACCGGACGGAATAATCTGGCGCGGGCATCAGGCGATCCGGGCCGCACACGCGAGCTCAATTTCTTTGATCTGGCGGGCCGTATCCGGCTGGTGGACCTGCCTGGCTATGGCTTTGCCAAGGCCCCCAAGGATGTTGCCGCGCGCTGGATGGCGCTGACACGCGATTACTTGCGCGGCCGGGTCAATCTGAAGCGGGTCATCCTGCTGATCGATGCTCGCCATGGCATCAAGCCGGCCGATGAGGCGATCATGAAGGTGCTGGCCGAGGCAGCGGTGGTTCACCAGATCACGCTGACCAAGCTGGACAAGCTGAAACCTGCCGAGCAGCAGGCGATGATCGAGACAACACAGGGCCAGATCGCCAAGAAGGTGGCCGTCTATCCGCAAATCGCTGCAACATCGTCTGCCAAGCGCCTTGGCCTTGACGCATTGCGCGCCGATATTGCCGAACTGGCCCTGCCGGAAAACGCGTCATGAAGTCATTTGCCGCCCTGCTTGCCGTTCTTGTGGTGACCACGCTGGCTGCGCCTTCGGCGCGCGCGGGCGAGGTGTGCAACGAGACGAGTTTCTATGTGGAAGCGGCCAAGGCCTGGACGACATCGTCGGGGCTTGCCGTGCGGGGCTGGAAACGTATCGCGCCGGGCGCTTGCGCGCGCTTTACCGGCATTCCCGGCGGGGTGAACCAGTTTCTATATGCGCGCACCACTGACGCCTATCTGGGCGGGGTGCGCGAATGGCTGGGCCGTACACCGGCCTGTGTCGATACCGATGATTTCCAGCTGGAAGGCGTGGCCGATTGCGCCGCGATCGGGCTGGAGACGCGCGAGTTCCGGCAATTGTCGGCCTCGGAGCGCTCGCGGGCCGTGCTGGTGGAACCGGCGGACTTTGGCACACGCGCGCTGGAGGCGGGCGTCCAACGCCTGTTGCAGTCTCTAGGCTATGATGTGCGCGGGATTGACGGTTTCGCCGGGCGGCGCTCACGCGCCCAGATAAGCCAGTTTGAACGCGATCACGGCACGTCCTATGGCGATAGTTACGAAGCCCTGATCGAGACGCTTCACGCCACCGCGCTGGAGCGCAATACCCGCCTTGGCCTGCATGTGTGCAATGAATCTAGCGGCCCCGTCGGTGTGGCCGTGGCCGCGCAGACCAATGAGCGCTGGGACAGCCGGGGCTGGTGGCACATCGAGGAAGGCGGCTGCCTGCGGGTGCTGGCGCGCAGGCTTGCGGCGGGTGATGCGTTCGTGTTCGCCCAGCGTGTTGACGCCAGCCGCCCCGAGCCGATGCGCGGCGGGGTGGAAGCCTTCTGCGTGGCGCCGGGCCGCTTCCTTGCCGAAGGGCGTTCGGGGTGTGCCGAGCGTGGCTATTCCAGCGTACGCTTCCGGCCCAGTCCCGTACCGGTGGAGGGGCGCGCCGAATTGACGCTGACCGATGAGGATTTCGAGGATCCGCTGCTGTGAACGCGCTGGCAAACCGCGATATCTGGGTCTTTGATCTCGACAATACGCTTTATCCTGCGCACACCGCCGTGATGAGCCAGGTCGAGCAACGCATGACCGAGTTCGTCATGCGCACGCTGAACCTCGACCGTGAGGCGGCCTTCAAGGTGCAGCACGGTTACTGGCATGACTATGGCACGACGCTGAACGGGCTGATGGTCAATCACGGGATTGCGGTCAGTGACTTCCTCGATTTCGTTCACGATATCGACCATTCGGTGCTGCAGCCCAACCCGGTGCTGGCGGACCATATCGCGGCGCTGGACGGCGCGCGCATCATCTACACGAATGGATCGGTGCGCCATGCGGAGAACGTGCTGGCGCGGCTGGGGCTTGATCACCTGTTTGACGGCATATTTGACATCGCTGCGGCGGGTTACACACCCAAGCCGCAGCGCGAGAGCTTTGACCGCTTCATCAAGCGCCATGGGGTAAGCCCTGCGCGCGCCGTGATGTTTGAAGACAGTGCGCGCAATCTGGAAACGGCGGCTGGGATCGGTTTTGCGACCGTTCTGGTGCGCGCGCGTGAGGATATAAACAACGGCCACACGGCCGGTCCGGGCGAGCACCCTGAATTCGTAGACTATGCCGTTGACTGCCTCGACACCTTCCTTGGCGAAGTGGTCGAAACCTTCAAGGAGACTCCCGCATGAGCGATATCCCCGCCCTGAAATCCGCAATAGAGGCCGGCTGGGAGGCGCGCGACGGCGTAACGGCCGCCACCAAGGGCGAGCTGCGCGATGCGGTGGAGGCCGCGCTAAGCGAACTGGATGCGGGCCGTCTGCGCGTTGCCTCGCGCGAGGCCAATAGCGACTGGGTGGTCCATGAATGGCTGAAAAAGGCTGTCCTGCTCTCCTTCCGGCTTGAGCCCAACCGCCGTATGGGCCTGCCCGGTGCGCCGGTGCCGGGCCCATGGTGGGACAAGGTGGCGGTCAAATGGGATGGCTGGACCGGCCCCGATTTCGAGCGCGCGGGCTTTCGCGCCGTGCCGGGCTCGGTCGTGCGCCGGGGCAGTTTCATCGCAAAGGGCGCAGTGCTGATGCCCTCCTTCGTCAATATCGGCGCCTATGTCGGTGAAGGCACGATGGTGGATACCTGGTCCACAATCGGATCGTGCGCGCAGATCGGCGCGAATGTGCACGTGTCCGGCGGGGTAGGCATTGGCGGCGTGCTGGAGCCGCTTCAGGCTGCGCCGGTGATCATCGAGGACAATGTCTTTATCGGCGCTCGCTCCGAGGTCGCGGAAGGTGTGATCGTGCGCGAGGGCGCCGTGATCTCGATGGGCGTGTTCCTTGGAGCGTCCACCAAGATCGTGGACCGGGCGACCGGAGAGATCACGCGCGGCGAAGTGCCTTCCTATGCCGTGGTCGTGCCCGGCACCCTGCCGGATCCGAAGGGCGGGCCATCGCTCGCCTGCGCGGTCATCGTCAAACGCGTGGACGCGCAGACCCGCGCCAAGACCGGCATCAACGCGCTTCTGAGGGACTAGGCTAGCCTTGCCCTGACAGGAAAAACCCCGGACATCGCTGTCCGGGGCTTTCCCTGAAATGTCTTTTAAAGGAACAGCGCCTTATTCGGGCGTGCTGTCCTCGCCTTCCTCTTCGGCCTCTTCGGCCCATTCCTCAACGGCGTCAGCAGCGTCTTCGGCGGCCTCTTCAACGGCTTCCCAAGCGTCTTGTGCGCCTTCCTGGACGTCGTCCATGAAGGTGTTGTCATTGCCTTCCGCTTCGTCCTGAACTTCTTCTACCGCATCATCGATTTCTTCGCCGGCTTCCTCGAAGGGGCCTTGCTCCTCGCAAGCAGCAATGATGGCGCTTGCAGCAAAGGCGGCCAGTACAAACTTCTTCATCGTCAACAACTCCCTCTGTGACCTGTCCATGGAGAGGCCGGCAGCGCGTATCCTGCCCAATGTTCACAGCCCCGCGGACTCACCCGCGCAAGAAGGCGAACAGTTAATTTACTCCGCGTCAAGCAAGAACAGGCCCGAACGGCCCATAAACGCTTGCGCGCGCGCAATTATTAAACGCCGTGCCCGGTTTTCCGGTTCCCGATCCACTTCGCCGCGACTGCAGGATGCAATCTTACAACCTTGTCATGAAGCCGCGTGGACGCCGCGTGCGATGGCGCGGGCAAGGCAGTCTGCCGCCAGCGCGCCGATCCGGGCGGTGCTGAAAGCCGAAGGGCCGGGCAGGGCGCGGCGCGCGGTGGAGGCGGCAAACACCACATCCCCGTCGAAAGGCGTGTGGACCGGGCGTATGGCGCGCGCCATGCCGTCCTGCGCCATCACGGCCACGCGGCGGGCCTGATCGGGTGTCAGTGCGGCATCGGTGACGACAATGGCCAGCGTGGTGTTTTCCCGTGCAGCCGGGTTGAACTTGGCCGCGCCCCAGTCTTCCAGCTCCTCCAGCGGGTAGTCAGGCAGGCGGTGTCCGCCAAACTCGCCATCGCGTTCAAAAGGCGCTGCCCAATAGGCGTTGGAGCCGGGCACGCGCACCGAGCCGAAACTGTTCACGCAGGCAAGGGCGGCCACACGGATGCCGTCGGCCGTCACGGCACTCGCCGAACCGGTGCCGCCGGGCAGACTGCCCGCCATGGCGCCAAAGCCCGCACCCGCCTTGCCGAGGGTAACGGGTTTGCCGGTCTTGGCGTCCTCCAGCGCGGCGCGGCCCAGGGCGGCATAGGGCGGGGTCTGCCCCCAGTTCTTTGCACCGCCATTGGCAAGATCATACAGGATGGCGGCAGGCACGATGGGGGAGGGGGGCACGCCCGCGCGCGGCATCAAGGCATAGCCACGCCCTTCCGCGCCTAGCGCGGCACACACCGCGTCCGCCGCGCCAAGCCCGTAGACCGAGCCACCGGACAGCACGATCGCGTCGACCGCGTCCACAAGGCCACCGGGACGCAGTACATCGCTTTCGCGCGTGCCCGGCCCGCCCCCGCGCACATCGATGGCCGCGATGGCCGGAGCGTCGAACAGGCAGACGGTCACGCCTGTGCGCGCTGCCGCTTCATGTGCCTGACCCACGCCGAGGCCTGCAATATCGGTGATGTCGTTTTGCATCGGAGGCTCCGGCCTTCTGCTTGAGCGTTCACGCTATAGCCGCCCACGCGATACGCAAAGAAAACCCCCGCAAGGCAGGTGCCTTGCGGGGGTGATCGCTGCCGGTATGGCGTCAGGCCTTACCAGCTGAAGCGCAGGCGGCCATAGACATAGCGGCCATTGAAGCCTGCCGGTGAGAAGGCGTTGAACACCAGCGGACTGGACGCCGGCCCGAAATTCGGGTTCTGCGTCGGATAGGTGTCGAACACATTGTTCGCGCCCAGCGAGAAGCGGACATTCTCCAGAAGGTCAACCGAGCCTTCCACGTCCACGACCCATTGCGACGCGATATCCCAGTCCAAGGCCGGGTTGTTGTTGCGCACCTCAACCTCGCCAAAACGCGTGGCGCGGACAAAGCCGGCCAGGTTGTTGCGGTTCCAGTCCACACCGAGAATGTACTTGTTACGCGGTGCGCCACGTTCCTGACGGCCGATATTGATCCGGCTGAACAGGGTGGGAGCCGGGTCCAGCGTGGACAGGACATTGGTCGACTGGATGTTGGACAGCGAGGTGTCGGTGAAGTTGGCCGAAGCCGTCAGACGGAACTCGCCGATATCGCCTGCATCGAAGCTGTAGCTCGATACGATATCGACGCCTTCGGTTACCGAGTCAGCCGCGTTCAGGAAGAAACGCGCCCCGCTCACACCGGCTGGCAGGATAGCCTGCACATTGGCCTGGTTGAGGTTCTCAGACAGCAGGATGCGGTCATCGATCTCGATCCGGTAGGCGTCCACCGTCAGGACGAAACCGCCTTGAGCAAACACGAAACCGGCCGAGTAGTTGATGGAGGTTTCCGGATCGAGCGGCTGGGAGCCCAGCGTGATCGCGATGGGATCATCAACTGCGAGCGTGCGTACTTCGTTGGGCACGTTGTTGATGAACACCGTGGAAGTAGCCGTGTAGAAGCTCTGGTGCAGGGACGGCGCACGGAAGCCGCTGCTGACCGAGCCACGCACAGCGAACGCACCGGTGAATTCGAAGCGCCCGGCGACCTTGGCATTCAGCGTGTCACCGAAGTCGGAATAGTTCTCATAGCGCAGCGCGCCGGAGACTGTGAGCCGGTCGGTTACATCCGCTTCAAGGTCGATATAGGCGCCCCAAGAGTCGCGGGAACGGTTGGTCGCGTTCTCCGGACGGAAGCCGGGGAAGACCTGGCTGCCAAGGGCGGTGTTGGGTACAGCGCCCATGCCGCCATCGATATACGAGCCGGGCTCGCCCGCGCTGATGCGGTAGTTTTCGTGGCGATATTCGGCACCAATGGCCACGTTCAGCGGACCGGCAAGTCCGTCAAACGGCACCTGACGTACCGCGTCGGCGTTGACTACGGTCTGGCGGAATTCCAGCGCGCCTGCGTCAAACTCGGTCGGGCTTGCCGGGCCAAGCGTCGCGTTCAGCGTATTGGTGATGGTGTAATCCACCTCGTTGCGGCCGTGCACGAGGCTGAAATCGAGATCCCAGCCAGCCGCTTCACCACGGACACCGCCGCCGATGGACCAGTCAGTGATTTCCGGGCTGATCTGCGGCAGGAAGCCGTCCGGATAGATTTCCGGAACGATCTGGGCCACCTGTAGCGGACGGCGGAAGAAACCGAACGAGGTCGTCTCCCGGTCCTGATAGCTGGCAAAGCCATAGAGTTCGGCACCGTTCTGAAGCGGGATGCCGGCATTGGCCATGAACGAGATATCACGCGCTTCCGGGTTGCCGTGCCGCCAGACAGAACGGTCAATCGTCTGTTCGCGCGGATCGGGCGCACCGCCAACCAGCGGGTATTGCTGGCGGGTGTCGATATCGGAACGGTCTGTGAGGGACCGGTCACGGAACTCGGCCGACACGGTCAGGAAGCCTTCCTCGGCAAGCGGGAAACCGGCCCAGCCAGCGATGGTGAAGGTTTCACCATCGCGCACCGAGCGGCTGGAGCGCGGCAGGTCCACATCGGTGACGTGCGCGCCGTAGGTGGCCGTTACCGCGCCGCCTTCGCGCGCTTCACGCAGGCGCACATTGATCACGCCGGCGATGGCGTCCGAACCGTATTGTGCCGATGCGCCGTCGCGCAGCACTTCGACCGCACCGATGGCGGAGGTGGGGATGGTGTTGAGGTCCACCGCAGCCGCGCCGCGGCCCACCGTGTTGAGGTTGAGAAGTGCGCTGACATGGCGGCGCTTGCCATTGACGAGCATCAGGGTCTGGTCAGGCGCCAGGCCACGCAGCTGGGCAGGACGGATGGAGTCTGTACCGTCGGAGATGGCAGGCAGGGGGAAGTTGAAGGATGGCAGCGAGTAGGAGAGCGCCTGATTGAGCTCGGTCGTGCCGTGCGCGTCCAGATCGGCGCTGGAAATCACATCCACCGGCGCGAGGGTCTGCAGCGCAGTGCGGCCTTCAGCGCGTGTACCGGTCACGACGATAATGTCGTCGCCCGGCCGGGGCGTCTGCTGTGCGTGACTTGCAGCGACAGCTACAAGCGCCAGCGCCGTGCTGGTGAGGAGGGTTTTCATGGTTGGTAGTCCCCTATTTGGACGCCCCTTGGACCGACCGCCCATCGGTCAGAGCGCCTCGGGAGCGTGGATAAAACTTAGTTCAAGATGTCCGAACATTGTGATGGAGCGCGCGGGTTTCCAGTGAAACCGGCTGGCATTCATGACGAACGCATGACAGGTGTTGCAGAACTGCAACCATGGTTAAGGGGCGGGTGAATATCCAAGTATGCCTTGACCATGCGCGATTGGTACGCAGTTGCAGCATCGGAGATTGCCGGCCGGTGATGCTGACGCGCGTGCTGTGGCGGGCATGGAAATGCCGGGATCGGTCACTATAGTCTTATCGAACGAAAACTCTGGGGACTCCTTCATGATGATATCCGCGCACCGCCTTTCCGCCCTGCTGTTTGCAGGCCTGCTTGCCGCCTGCGGACAACCGGCGGAGCAGGCTGCGCCTGCCGAACAGGTTCGGGCCGAGCCGGTAGAAGCAATGGTGAGTGCGGCTCATCCGCTGGCGGTTGAGGCGGGGCTTGAGGCGCTGCGCCGGGGCGGGGATGCGGTGGATGCCGCCATCGCCGTGCAAACGGTGCTGGGGCTGGTCGAGCCGCAAAGCTCCGGCATTGCGGGCGGGGCCTTCCTCGTCCGCTATGATGCGCAGAGCGGCGCTCTGACCGTCTATGACGGGCGCGAGACCGCGCCTGCCGGTGCCAGCCCGGATATGTGGCTGGATGAAAATGGCGAGCCACTTGGCTTCCTCGATGCCTGGCAGAGCGGGCAGTCCACGGGCGTGCCCGGCGTCATCGCCATGCTGGCCATGGCCCATGAGGATCATGGCCGCCTGGGCTGGGCGGAAGGGTTTGAAGCGGGCATCGACATTGCCGAGGAAGGCTTTCCGGTCTCGCCGCGCCTGTCTGCACTGGCCGAGCGGGTGCGCCCGATCTCCCAGCTTTCGCGGCGCGAGCCTGCACGCTCCTACTTCTATGATCCCGACGGCAATGCCTGGCCGGAAGGTCATGTCCTGACCAATCCGGCCTATGCCGAAACCTTGCGGGCGGTCGCGGCTGACTGGCGCAATTTCTACACGGGCGAGATCGCCGAACAGATTGTCTCCCTGTCGCGCGAGGAGCCGCTGGGCGGCACGCTGACGCTTGAGGATATGGCGAACTACACGCCGGTGCGCCGCGAGGCGATCTGTGTGCCCTACCGGCTCTGGCAGGTCTGCTCCGCCCCGCCGCCTTCATCGGGCGGTATCGCGGTCGGGGCGATCATGACCCTGCTGGAAGGCTATGACATGGCCGCTGAGGGGCCGGGCGTGGAGGGCTGGCACCTCTTCATCGAGGCAAGCCGTCTCGCCTATGCCGACCGTGACCAGTATGTGGGTGACGCTGATTTTGTGGACGTGCCGGTCGCCGGGCTTCTGGACCGCGACTATCTCGCCGCGCGCCGCGAACTCATCGCTGCTGACCGGGCCATCCCCGCGATCAGCCATGGCACACCGCCCGGCGCGCCTGAGTTTGCGGCGGACACCACGCCCGATAATCCGGGCACGACGCATTTCACCATCCGTGACACGTTCGGCAATGTCGTCTCCATGACGACCACGGTGGAGGCGGGTTTTGGCAATAACCGCATGACCGAGGGCGGCTTCCTGCTCAACAACCAGCTGACCGATTTTGCCTTCGTGCCGGTGGATGAGGCGGGGCGCCCGCACCCCAATGCCGTTCGGGCCGGCAAGCGTCCGCGCTCGTCCATGTCGCCGACTATCGTGCTCGATGCGGACGGGGATTTCGTGCTGGCCACGGGATCGCCGGGCGGCAATTCCATCATCGCCTACACGGCCAAAACGTTGGTTGCGATGCTGGACTGGGATATGAGCGCGCAGGACGCGGCGGCCCTGCCCAATGTGGTCGCGCGCGGCGATGTGGTGAGCATTGAAACCGGGTTTGACGCCGAAACGCTGGAGGGGCTGCGTGCGCTCGGTCACCAGATACGCGGCGAGCAGGGCGAAAACTCCGGTATCCACATCATCCGCGTTCTGGACGACGGCTCCCTGGATGGCGGCGCGGATCCGCGCCGGGAGGGCGTGGCGCTCCAGCCCTAGGACTTATCCGGCCACCACGCTCACAAAGGTGAGGTCGAGCTGCAGGCTCACTTGCTCGCCGGGCTGGGCGCGGTGGCTGACCGGCGCGCGGGCGATGACGGCGCGGCCATCTTCCAGCATGGCGGTGAACTGCACCGCTGGCCCCGCTGCGCGCCGTTCGGTGAGGGCGGCCGGTGTGCCGGGCGTGCCGCCGGGGCTGACCGCGATGCCTTCAGGCCGGATCAGCACTTTCACCGCGCTGGCCTCATCCTGACGGGCCGGTACGGCCCCCAGCGGGGTCTCGGCCTTGCCGCCAGAGACGGTGGCCTCAAACACTTCCACCTCGCCCAGCATGCGTGCGGCATTCTCCGATACCGGTGCAAGATAGAGCGCGTCCGGCGCGCCGGACTGGATGATGGAGCCGGCTTCCATCAGTGCGATCTCGTCCGCGCTTGCCAGCGCGTCTTCGG
Source organism: Glycocaulis sp. (assembly GCA_022565665.1). Classification (GTDB taxonomy): domain Bacteria; phylum Pseudomonadota; class Alphaproteobacteria; order Caulobacterales; family Maricaulaceae; genus Glycocaulis. The sequence continues at coordinate 291,462 of JAIUMI010000001.1, read as the reverse complement.
CGTCGTGGGTGATGATGAGGGCCGCGGTGCCGGATGCACGCAAGACCTCCAGCGTCATGGCGGACAGATCGGCCCGCAAGCGCCGGTCGAGCCCGCTGAAAGGTTCATCGAGCAGCATGACGGACGGGGAAGGGGCGAGCGCGCGGGCGAGCGCCACGCGCTGCTGCTCTCCGCCGGAGAGCTCATGGGGATAGGCATGGGCGCGATGGGTCAGCTCCACCGAGCGCAGGGCCTCGGCGATGCGGGCCTTGCGTTCTTCACCGGGTAGGTGACGCAGGCCGAAGCCGACATTCTGCCGGGCATTGAGATGGGGGAAGAGGGCGAAATCCTGAAATACCACGCCGCAGCGCCGGGCCTCGGGCGGCAGATGCACGCCCGGCCCGCTCCACACCGTGCCGTCAGAGCGGATCGTGCCGGTATGCAGGCGCTCAAGGCCCGCAATGGCGCGCAGGAGCGTCGACTTGCCTGCGCCGGACGGGCCGAGAAGGGCGGTGACCCTGCCGGCATGCAAGGCGAGGCTGGTGCCGAGCACAGCGGCGCCCGCGCCGCGCTGAAGGCGCACTTCGGCGCCCTCGATCACGATACGGGGCAGGGTTTGGCGCTCATCCCTCATTCGGCCAGCCCCGGAAAGGCGTCAGAGGGCGCAATGGCGTCACGCTGGCGCTCGCTGGCCGTGATCTGGCGCGCGATCCACACCATGGGCGGAAGCGCGACCAGCACCAGCAGCACGGCGGGCAGGGCGGCCTGACCCAGCCGTTCGTCGGCAGCGAAATTGTGCGCGGTCACGGCCAGCGTATCCATGTTGAAGGGGCGCAGGATCATGGTGGCGGGAAGTTCTTTCAGAACCTCCACAAACACAAGCAGTCCGGCCAGTGCCACGCCCGACGAGACCAGCGGCCAATGGACGCGCAGGGCCAGCGTGAGCGGGCGGGCGCCCAGCGTACGGGCGGCTGCGTCGAGGGAGGGCGTCACGCGCGACAGCGCGCTTTCGCTGGGCCCGATGGCGGCGGCGATGAAGCGGGCCTGATAGGCAAAGAGGAGCGCGATCACGCTGCCTGTCAGCAATAGCGGGAAAGGCGACCCGGTCATGGCGCGCCACGCCCCGTCAAGCCAGCCCTGAAACCCGCCGAGAATGATCAGCACGCCGAGGGCTGCTACCGCGCCGGGTACGCCATAGCCCATAGAGGCGATGCGGGCCGAGGCACGGCCCGTGAGGGTTTTGGTGCGGATGGCATAGGCCAGTGCCAGGCCGACAAAGGCGGCCATCAGGCCGGAAAGGCCCGCCAGAAGGATGGAATGGCCTGCCGCCTGCCAGAGCCCGGTTGCGGCAGGCGTGGAGAGGGCGCGCCAGCCCAGCCTTGCAGCGGGAATGACCAGCCCTATCAGCACGGGCGCTGCGCAGATCAGGGCCGCCGCGATACCGGCCAGCGGGGCAAGGCGCTGGCGCTGGAAGGGGCGGCGATGACCGGACGCGCTGGTCTGGCGCGCACGGCGGCGCAGGGCGCGTTCGCCCATGAAGATGAGAAAGGTGATCGTGACCAGCACCATGGCGATGCGTGCGGCATCGGGCGTGGAGCCCTCACCGGCCCAGGCGCGTATGACGCCGACGGTCAGGGTCGATGCGCCAAGATGGGAGACGGTGCCGTAATCAGCCAGCGCCTCCATGACAACGAGTGCAAGACCGGCCGCCACCGCGGGGCGTACCATGGGAAGGGCGGTACGGGTGAAGGCCTGAAAGGGCGAACATCCCAGCGTGCGCGCCGCGTCATAGGCATCGGCGGACTGGGCAGCGAAGGCTTCGCGGGCGAGCAGGTAGACATAAGGATAGAAGACGAGGCCGAAGATCAGCCCGGCGCCCAGCGGTCCGCGCACGGTAGGCAGCATGGAGAGCGGGCCAGCGGCCTGTGTGAGATCATACCAGCCATAGGCCGCGGCATAGGCGGGCATGGCGAGCGGCAGGGCCAGCATCCACTGGAAGACGGTGCGGCCGGGAAAGACATGGCGGGTGACCAGCCAGGCCGTGCCGGTACCGATCACGCCGGAAAGGCACGCTGCCACGAGCCCGACAATGACGGTATTCCAGAGATAGCCGGCAAGGCGGGTCTGATAGATATGGCCGAGATAATCGGTCCACGTGCCGGTAATGGCGAGCCACGCCACAGCGATCAGCGGCCCGGCGCACAACAGCCCCGCCAAAGCAGCAAGCCAGACCGGACGAAATCCGGTCTGGCCAATGCGCCTGCGAAGCGGCTGGGTGACGGGGCCGGTTACTGCCATCCGGTCCGGTCGAAAATGCGCTGGGCTTCGGCGGCATTGTCGCCCAGCGCCGAGACATTCAGTTCGCGCGCCTCGAACCCGGCAAAGCCGTCGAGAACGGCATTGTCATAGGTCACGGACGGATCGGCCGGGAACTCGTTGGTCAGCTCGGCAAAGGCCCGCTGGGCGCGCTCGGACATGAGGAAACGCAGCAGCGCGCGCGCTGCTTCCGGGTTCGGCGCATTGGCGGCGATACCGGCACCGGAAATGTTCACATAGGTGCCGCCCTGGCCCTGATCGGGGAAGACTATGCCCACCGCTTCGCCGACGGTGCGGTCAGCGCTGTCCTGCGCATTCATCAGGCGGGCGAGATAGTAATGGTTCACGATGGCGACATCGCACTCGCCAGCGGCCACCGCGCGGATCTGGTCGGTATCCCCGCCCTGCGGCGCGCGGGCCATGTTGCGGGCAATGCCGGCAGAGAAGGCTTCGGCGGCTTCCGCACCGTCTTCCGCGATCATGCCGGCCACCAGAGACTGGTTGTAGACGTTGGAGGAAGAGCGCACGCACACGCGGCCTTCAAAGGCGGGTGAGGCGACATCGTAATAGCTCTGTATCTCGGACGGATCGACCCGGTCGCGGGCGTAGACGATGACGCGTGCGCGGGTGGAAAAGCCGAACCACAGGCCCTGCGGGTGCTCCAGAATGTCGGGCACGCGCGCCAGCACATCATCAAGCCTGGTGAGGGGCTGGAACAGACCGGCGTCTGCCGCGCGGTGCAACCGGCCGGCATCGACCGTGATGATGACGTCAGCAGGCGAACGTTCGCCATCGGCACGGACACGCTCGATCAGGAGATCGCCGCCAGCTTCCACCAGATTGATGCGGATGCCGGTCTCTTCGGTGAAGGCGCGGAAAACCTCCTGGTCAGAAGCGTAGTGCCGCGCGGAGAACACGTTGACTACGGCGTCCGGCTCGGCAGGCGAGCAGGCGGCAAGGCCGAGCCCGGCCGTCAGGGCCGCGATAAGGGGGAGGCGCAACATCATCAATCCGGTCTCCGCTGGACAAAACGAAGGCGAGCTCGCCTCCGTCTGAATAGGTTCGGGCGCTCTGATGCCATTTTTGAGAACGCTTCGCAATAGCAGATGTGTGTTGCAATCCGCCGCAGGCGCGCCTCGAAACCTTTTCCACTCAGGAATTATGTTCTTTCCGCCCGGGCGCGCATGGATTCGGGGGCGCGCACCCATCGCGGCGTATTGCCGCGCCGGGGCGCCGGGTCTTTGCGATCCTGTCGCAAAAGTGACGAAGATTTAACGCGGGAAAATGGTGGGCGGTACTAGGATCGAACTAGTGACCCCTTCGGTGTGAACGAAGTGCTCTACCGCTGAGCTAACCGCCCGGAGGGCGCGGCTATAGAGGGATGCAGGGCAGCGGTCAAGACGGCTGACGCAACCGGACCATAGACCGGCCCACTTGTTTCGATAGACGCGTTCACTGTGCAGATAACAAATTCGCGAGGAGAGCTAACGTCACACTTCCGTCAAGATGAGGAAGCAGTTATATCCCCATACCGACCGGGCAGGAAAACCCGCCCCGGTATGATACCCGACACTCACGAAAGCCGGGACGCTTTGGCCCCAAGCGCGCCCGATGGAGATTGATTTATGGCCAGTAATGACCTCTGCACGCCGGAAGGCGCGCGCCGCCTGAAAGAGCGTATCGAAGCCTACTGGAAAGAGCGCGGTTACGATGTGACCGTCGATCTGGTCGATGCCGGCTTCATGCCTGCCATGCGCTCGGCCCGCACCGATGTGCGTTCCAATCTGGTCAACGGGATGCCCCGTCCGGCCAATGATCGCGGCGAACAGCGCCGGTCTGCCTAATTCTTCGCATCGGCCCGGCTGGCAGCCAGTTCTGCCAGCAGTCCGGGCAGGATAGCGAAGTCGTCAAAAAGCCGGTCGGCACCCAGCGTGCTGACCGGCTTTTCGCTATAGCCCTTCGTGTAGAGCACTCCGGCAGCGCCCGCTGCCCGCGCCGCCAGCGCATCGGGCTCAGAATCGCCCACCAGCGCCACGAAGCGTCCTTCGCCCGGCCCGCCAATGGCCGCGAAGAGATGGGCGGCGTCCGGCTTCTTGGCCGGGGCATCCTCCGGCCCGGCGATTCTCTCAAACCGCTGTGACAATGCCAGCGCGTCCAGTAGTTGCCGGGCAAGCGCGCCAGGCTTGTTGGTGCACACGCTCAAACGCGCGCCGGCCTCTGCCAGCGTGTCCAGCGCATCCTCCACCCCGTCAAATACCCGGCTGTCGGCGGCGATCTCCGCGCCATAGGCTTCCAGAAAGCGGTGCAGGGCTTCCTCGTGCAGGACGGCTTCCAGCGCCCGGTTTTCGCGTTCAAACGCGCGGGCAATCAGCGCGCGCGCCCCGCGTCCCACCATCGCGCGCACATCCGTAACCGGCACTGGCGCAAGGCCGTAAGGAGCAATCGAGATATTGAGCGCCCGCACCAGATCAGGCGCGGTATCGACCAGCGTGCCATCAAGATCGAACGCAATCGCCGCGCCCTTGAGACGTTCAAGTGTCACGAATTGAAATCCTTCCTGCTTTGCCCTTCGCAGCCGGTGCCGGTATGGGCTATAGCGCGGGCAGGGCGCAGCGAACAGCGTCCCGCATCAGGGCAGGGAGTTGGCTATGGCACGGGCACGCGCGGTGATTCTTCTGGCGGCCGGTCATGGAACCCGGATGAAATCTGCCCTGCCCAAGCCGCTTCACGGCGTCGGTGGCCGCTCCATGCTCGACTGGGGGCTGACGCTGGCAGACAGCTGTGGCGCTTCGGTGAAAATGGTGGTGTGGGGCGCACACGGACCGCAGGTACGCGAACGCGCTGAGACGGCAGGTGCGCTGACCGCCCTGCAGGATCCGCCCATGGGCACCGGCCATGCCGTGCTGTGCGCGAAGCAGGCGCTGGCTGGTTTTGACGGCGATGTGGCCGTGCTCTTCGCTGATACGCCGCTTATCCGCCCCGAAACGCTGGAAGCCGTGTTTTCGGCTCTGGAAGGCCCCGTGAAGCTCGCCGTGCTCGGTTTTGAACCCGCACAACCCACCGGCTACGGACGGCTTGTAGAGGGCCGTGACGGGGCTCTGGAGGCCATCGTGGAGGAGAAGGAGGCAAGCGCGGAGCAGAAGGCGATCCGGCTGTGCAATTCCGGCGTTCTCGCCGCGCCCGCCAGCCTGATGTTCGAGCTCCTGTCGCAGGTCACCAACGACAATGCCAAGGGCGAGTATTACCTCACCGACATCGTGGCGCTGGCCCGCAAGGCAGGCCATTCCGCCCGCGCGGTGAGGGCCGATGCCAGCGAGGTGCTGGGCGTCAATTCGCGTGTTGATCTGGCGGCCGCCGAAGCCGCCTTCCAGACCCGCGCCCGCCGTGCCGCAATGGAGGCGGGTGTTACCCTCATCGCGCCGGAGACGGTCTTCTTCAGCCATGACACACATATCGCCAATGACGTGGTGATCGAGCCCCATGTTGTGTTCGGGCCCGGCGTGCGCATTGAAACCGGCGCCGTGATCCACGCCTTCAGCCATCTCGAAGGCGCAGCCGTGGGCGAAGGCGTGTCGATCGGGCCGTATGCGCGGCTGCGCCCGGGCGCGCAACTTTCAAAGGGTTCACGCGTTGGCAATTTCGTGGAAGTGAAAAACGCGGTCCTCGGTGAGGGTGCGAAGGCCAACCACCTTTCCTATATCGGGGATGCCGATATCGGCCCAAAGGCCAATATCGGCGCAGGCACGATCACCTGCAATTATGACGGCTTCTTCAAGCACCGCACGATTGTGGGAGAAGGGGCCTTCATCGGTTCGAACAGCGCGCTGGTGGCCCCTGTGACCATCGGCAAGGGCGCGTTCACCGGCTCTGGCAGCGTGGTCACCAGCGACGTGCCTGACGATGCCCTCGCCCTCTCAAGAGGGCGTCAGGAGAACAAGGAGGGCTGGGCTGCCCGTTTCCGCAAGGCCATGCAGGCCCGCAAGGACAAGTCGACGAAAAGCTGACACACGAGCCAACAAGGACTCCCCCATCATGAGCGATCTCAGATCCCGCCTTAAGGACCAGAATCTTTTCCGCACCGACAGCTTCATCAATGGCGAGTGGGTGAAGGGAGACAGCCGGTTTGACGTGAACAATCCGGCCAATCGCTCCAAGGTCGCCGATGTGGCCGATGTCGGTGCGGCAGGCGCGAAACAGGCGGTGAAGGCGGCGGCAGCGGCCAATCTGGAATGGCGGCGTACCTCTCCGTTCGAGCGGGCGCGCATCGTGAAGCGCTGGCATGACCTGATCATGGAGAACCAGGACGATCTGGGCGTCATTCTGGCCATGGAGATGGGCAAGCCGCTGGCCGAGGCCAAGGGCGAGATCGCCTATGGCGCAGGCTTCGTGGAATGGGCTGCCGAAGAAGCCAAGCGTGTGCATGGCGAAACCATCGCGGTGCCCACCCCCGGCGCGCGTGGCTGGACGATCCGCCAGCCGGTGGGGGTGGTGTCCTGCATCACGCCCTGGAATTTTCCCTCCGCCATGATCACGCGCAAATGCTCGCCTGCCCTGGCGGTCGGTTGCCCTATCGTGATCAAGCCGGCGGCCGAAACCCCGCTCTCTGCACTGGCGCTGGCTGAGCTTGCCGCGCGCGCTGGCTTCCCCAAGGGCGTGTTCAACGTCGTGACGGGTGAAGCAAAGCATATCGGCCCGGTCCTGACCCAGTCCGACGAAGTCGCCATGATCGGCTTTACCGGCTCGACCCAGGTTGGCGCGCTGCTGATGGAGCAAGCCGCCAAGGGTATCAAGCGCGTCGCGCTGGAGCTGGGTGGCAATGCGCCCTTTATCGTCATGGACGATGCCGATGTGGAGAAGGCCGCTGACGGCCTCATCCAGGGCAAGTTCCGCGCAGGCGGGCAGACCTGCGTTTCGCCCAACCGCGTCTTCGTGCAGGAGGCCATCATGGGCGACCTCACCGAGGCACTGGCAGAGCGGGTGAAAAAGGTGAAGGTCGGCGATCCGTTCGAGGAGGGCGTGCAGGTCGGCCCCCTCATTCATGACAAGGCGGTGGAGCGCGTGAGCGAGCTGGTCTCGGGCGCCGTATCGAAGGGCGCGAAAATCGTGGCCGGCGGCAAGTCACTGATGAAGGAGATGGGTGGCAGCTTCTACGCCCCGACGCTGATCACCGGTGCCGACATGGCCTCCAGCCTTGCAGTCAATGAAATTTTCGGGCCCGTCGCCTCGCTCTACCCGGTCAAGGACGAGGCCGAGATCATCAAGCTGGCCAACGCCACGCCCTATGGTCTTGCAGCCTATCTCTACACCCGTGATGCGGGGCGGGTGCACCGCATCACCGAGGGCATCGATTTTGGCATGATCGGCGTCAATGCACCCATGGTCGGCTCGCCTGCCACGCCCTTTGGCGGCATGAAGCAGTCCGGCATTGGCCGAGAGGGCGGCAAATGGGCGGCCGAGGAGTTCACCGAGCTGAAATTCGTGCTCCTGTCAGGAATTGACGAATGAGTGCCGTCAGCCAGAAGCAGCTCGCGGCGGAAGCGGCGCTGGAATATGTCGAGGACGGCATGATTGTCGGCCTCGGCTCCGGCTCCACCGCCGCCCTGTTCGTGAAGGCGCTGGGTCAGCGTATCGCGGCGGGTGATCTCTCGATCAAGGGCATTCCCACCTCACGCGAAACCGAGGAAGTCGCTCGCGAGTCCGGCGTGCCGCTCATCCCGATAGAACAGGCCGACCGTATCGACATCGCGATTGACGGCGCGGACGAGGTGGATGGCCGTTTCCGCCTGATCAAGGGCGGAGGCGGGTGCCTGCTGCGCGAGAAGATCATCGCCGATGCCGCTGACCGGATGATCGTGCTGGTGGACGAGACCAAGCTGGTTGCCCGCCTCGGTGCGTTCCCCTTGCCCGTGGAAGTGGACCCGTTCGGCTGGACGATCACGGCGAAGAAGGTGTTTGACGCGCTGCGCGCAGTGGGGATCGCCCGGCCTGTCGTGGATATCCGCCGCAAGCAGCGTGACAGCCTCGATCCCTTCATCACTGATGGCGGGCATTACATTCTCGACTGCGCCTGCGGCGAGATACCCGACGCGGATGCGGCCGGCATTGCGCTTTCCATCGTGCCGGGCGTGGTCGATCACGGCCTGTTCCTGGATCAGGCCCGTGTGGTGATCGTGGGCGAGGATGACGGGGTGAAGATACTGGAATTGTAAGAAAATCACGGCTTTGCCGGGCGTTCTGCGGCAAATAACCTTGCGCATGTCTCCGATTGGCTCCTGTGAGGTGTCCTGTGCGCGCCCTTTTCCTTTCCCTGCTCCTGATTTTGGCTGCGCCTCTGGGCGCCCACGCCGATGACCGCCATGCCCGCATCCACGCGGCACTCGAATTCATCGACAATAGCGGCATGTGGGAGGCCACGCTTCTGAGCGTTGGCGATCTGGGCGCATTGGTGGCCGCCGAGTTCGATGGGCTTGCGCCTGACCAGTCCCGCGATATCCGCGATCTGGTCAATACTGCCTTTGAGGAGCAACACGAGGGCCTGCGGGTGGTGATGGCCCGTGTCCACGCCGATCATCTGTCGGTTGCCGACCTGGAGAGTCTCAACGCCATGTTTCTCTCGCCGATGGGCCGGCAGATTGCCGCCCGCGTCGCCCGCGGGCAGGCCATCACTGCGGCAGACGAGGATACGATAATGGCGAGCCTCTCGCCTGAGGATGAGGCGCTTTCACAGGCCCTGTTCAACAGCCCGGCGGCGGACCGCTGGAACGCTATCCAGCCGGACTTGCAGGCTGATATCGAGCAGGAGTCGATGATTTTCAGTCAACGCCTTATTGAAGGGCTGTTACCGGAAATCCGCGCGACCCTTTACCGCTAGGCTGACATGGCCTTCACGGGTTGTTTCAACGCCGCTGCTCCCTTGCTAGACTTCTTCCCTTCAGGGGTGAGGTGCATGCGTTTCATTACCATTCTTGTTGCAGCGCTTGCGCTCATTGCAGCACCGTCCCATGCGCATCAGGTCTGGAGCGATGCGCATGTGGAGGAGTTGGCCGATGCGCTGGCCGAGGCCTGGACGCACGGGCTGGACCCGGATCACTATGCCGATCCCGAAACCCTTCTGAGCCTTGCCGCCAGCGAGGCGCGTGATGCTGCCGCCCGTGAAGCCTTCCTCAATTATGCGGCCGATCTCGCCTTCGGGCGGGTTGATCCGCGCGATCTGGAACCGGACTGGACAGCGCCGGTGCGTGACCGGGATCTCGAAGCCGATCTGGCCCGCGCGCTGGAAAACGCAGATGTGTTCGCGGTGCTGGAAGGTCTGAGCCCGGCCCATCCCGATTATCTGGCCCTGCGCCGGGAGCTTGTCCGGCTGAACGCCGTGCGCCGTGAGTATACACTGGTCCCGACGGGCCCGATTCTGGAGGAAGGCGATGAAGGCGAGCGCGTGGATGCGCTGCGTACCCGCCTCGCCGAGGAGGGACTTTTCACCGGCGCAACCGCGCCTGGCGCTGTCTTTGACACCCGGCTGCGCACTGCACTGGTGCGTTACCAGGCGCGTCACAATCTGGCCGCTGACGGCCGGGCCGGACCAGACACGATCCGTGAGCTGAACAAGAATTCGCAGCAGCGCCTTGATCAGGTGCGGGCCAATCTGGAGCGCTGGCGCTGGGTGCCGCGTGATCTGGGCGAGCGCCATATCCGCGTCAATCTTGCCGATTACCGGCTGGAGGCGTGGGAAGGCGGTGAGATAGCCCGCGTGCACCGCTCCATGATCGGGCGGGGCTTCAACCGCACGCCAGTCTTCTCCGAGGTGATGACCTTCATCGAGATCAACCCGGTCTGGTACACGCCGATGAGCCTGGGCGAGCCGTGGCTGCGCCGTTTCCGGACCAATCCGGCCTATGCCCTGGCATCGGGTTTCCGGTTGGTGGACATGGCCACGGGCGGTGTCGTGAACCCGTCGGATGCCGACTGGGCGAACCGGCGCTACCGGGTGATCCAGCTGCCCGGTGCGGGCAATTCGATGGGGGAGGTGAAATTCATGTTCCCCAACATCCATAATATCTACATCCACGACACGCCCGAACGTGCCCTGTTCGATCAGGTCCAGCGCAATGCCTCCTCGGGCTGTGTGCGGGTGGAAGATCCGCGCGATCTGGCCTGGTGGGTGATCTCGCGCGAGGAGGGCTGGACGCGCGAAACAATGGAAGAGGCCTTCGACAATGGCCGCACGCGGCGGATATGGCTGCGCCACACCATCCCGGTGCACATTCTCTACTTCACCGCCGTCTCCAACCGGTTCGGCCATGTGCGCTATCTGCACGATGTCTACCGGCGTGACGCGGCGCTGATCGCCGCACTGGATGGCAGGGGCGGCGAGCCGAGCTAGCCTCCCGCTCACACACCTGTTTGCGCAGCGCCGCAAGGAGCGCTAAACGCGTGGGCTTTCCAACGCCCAAGGGAGGCGCGCGAACCATGCGGCATTTTCTGTCGACCGAAGACTGGTCAAGGGATGAGCTTCAGGCCCTGATAGAGCGTGCGCGCCGATACCGGGAAAGCCCGCAAGGCGATGCGCTCAAAGGCAAGTCCATCGCGCTGGTCTTCTTCAATCCTTCCTTGCGCACCCGCACCTCGTTCGACCTCGGCGCCCATCAGCTCGGCGGTCATGCCATCGTGCTCGATGCGCGCGGCGGCACCTGGCCGGTCGAGTTCGAGGACGGAGCCGTCATGGACGGCACGGCCGAAGAGCACGTGAAGGAGGCCGCCCGCGTGCTCTCCTCCTACGTGGACCTGATCGCGATCCGCTGTTTCCCGAAATTCGAGAACTGGACGGCAGAGCGCGAGGATCCGCTGATCACGGCCTATGCCAAATACGCGACCGTGCCGGTGATCAACATGGAGACGATCGTCCATCCCTGTCAGGAGCTGGCCCACATGATGGCCCTGCAGGACGCCATCGGCGATGTGCGCGGGAAAGAGTTTCTCCTCACCTGGGTGCCTCACCCCAAACCGCTCAACACGGCGGTCGCCAATTCCGCCCTGCTGATCGCGTCGAAGTTCGGCATGAATGTGCGCCTTCTGATCCCGGACGAGGTTTACCGCCTTGACCAGCGCTATATGGGCGCGGCGGAACGCTTCTGCGCGCAGGCCGGCAGCTCGCTGACCGTCACCACGGATGTGAATGCGGCCTACACGGGTGCCCACGCGGTCTATGCCAAGAGCTGGGGCGCGCTGCCCTTCTTCGGCCAGTGGGACGATGAAACGCCCTACCGCGCCAAGGGTGCAGGCTTCATGATTGACGAGGCCAAGATGGCGATGACCGACAACGCGGTTGTCAGCCACTGCCTTCCCATGCGCCGCAATGTGAAGATTGCCGACGCGGTGGTGGACTCGCCTGCCTTTATCGGCATGGCAGAGGCGGAAAACCGCCTGCACGTGCAAAAGGCGATCATGGAAACTCTCGCCAATGGAGCGGAGCCGTGATCGGGAAACCCGCAGATCATCACGCCAGCGAACGCGGCGGCGCGGCTGTGCCGGTGCGCTCGGCCATCGTCCAGCTTCTCTCCCAGATGCGCGATGGCAAGGAGATACGCGAGTATCTGACCCGCTTCTCGCGCCTCGATCAGGAACGCTTCGCCGTCATCAAGGTCGGTGGCGCGGTGATGGAAGAAGAGATGGAGGCGCTCTCGGCCTCGCTCGCCTTCCTGCAGACAGTGGGGCTGGCGCCCATCGTGGTCCATGGCGGCGGACCACAGCTCGACAAGGCGCTCGCGGAAGCGGGCATAGAGACGGTGAGGAAGCAGGGGCTTCGCGTCACCCCGCCCGAGGCCATCCCTGTGATCCGCGATACGCTGACGCGCGTGAATCTGGAGCTGGTGCAGGCGATCCGCGATTGCGGGGGGCGGGCAGCGGCGATTCCGACCGGCGTCTTTGAAGCCGAGTTGATGGACGAGGCGGAGCTGGGCCGGGTGGGTGAACCCACGGGCGTACGCCTTGAACTGGTCGCTGCCGCCGCGCGCGCAGGACAGGCCCCGATCCTGGCCTGCATGGGCGATACGGCAGACGGGCGGCTGGTCAACATCAATGCCGATGCCGCTGTGCGCGCGCTGGTGCATGCGCTCCAGCCCTACAAGATCGTGTTCCTGACCGGGACCGGCGCCCTTCTGGACGAGAAGGGCGGGGCCATTTCCGCCATCAACCTTGCCACCGATTATGACGAGCTGATGGGCTCGGACTGGGTGTCAGGCGGGATGCGCCTGAAGATGGAGGAGATCAAGCGCCTGCTTGATGATCTGCCGCTCTCCAGCTCGGTGTCCATCACGCGTCCGGGCGAGCTCGCCAAGGAGCTCTTCACCCATGCCGGTTCGGGCACGCTGGTGCGCCGGGGTGAACGCATGCTGGAGATCACCGACAAGGCCGGTCTCGATGCCGCGCGCGCCACGCCGCTGATCGAGCAGGCCTTCGGGCGGCCTCTGGTGGACGGGTATTTTGACCGGCTGGAGTTTGATTATGCGTTCGTCACCGAAAGCTACCGGGCAGCCGCCATTACCTCGCGGCTGGATGATGTGATCTATCTTGACAAGTTCGCCGTGCTGGATGATGCGCGCGGCGAAGGTCTTGGCGGCGCGGTGTGGCGCAGGCTGATCGCCTATGCGCCGAAGCTCTACTGGCGCTCGCGCACCGATAATCCGGTCAACGAGTTCTACTTCGCCACCTGCCATGGCGCGGTGAAGTCCGGCCGCTGGACGGTGTTCTGGCGGGGCGAGGATGATCTGTCGCGTATCCCGGCCATGGTGGAGCGCATCGCCGCCCTGCCGCCGACCCTGAAGGACGTGTGATCATGCTGAAAGTCGGCCTTGTCGGCGCACGCGGACATACAGGGCGGGAGCTGGTCGCGATCCTTTCGCGCCGGTCCGACATGGTGCTTGCCTTTGCCTCCTCGCGGGCGATGGCAGGCGAACCGGTAAAGAAGCTTGCGCCGGAAGCTCCCGAAGGCCTGCTCTTTGAGGCGCTCGGACCGCAGGACGTGGCAACGCGCGGCGCTGATGCGGTGATACTCGCCCTGCCCAATGGCGAGGCCGCGCCTTATGTCGCCGCAATTGAAGCCGCCGCACCGCAGACCATTATCGTCGACCTGTCGGCGGATTACCGCTTTGACGACGCGTGGATTTACGGCCTGCCCGAGCTTTGCGGGCGGGAGCGGCTGAAGGGCGCGACGCGCATCTCCAATCCCGGCTGCTATGCCACGGCAGGCCAGCTATGCATGCATCCGGTGCGTGATCTTCTGGCCGGTGCGGCCCATCTGTTCGGCGTGTCGGGCTATTCCGGCGCGGGCACGACGCCCAGCCGCAAGAATGATCTGGCCGCCCTGCGCGACAATCTCATGCCCTACGCACTGACCGGGCATCTGCATGAGCGCGAGATGAGCCGTCATCTGGGCCATGAAGTGCGTTTCAGCCCCCATGTTGCTGCCTTCTTCCGGGGCATCACGCTGACCGCTCAGCTCTCCTTCGCCGAGCCGGTGACACTTGCGGCGTTCAAAAGCCGCTATGAGGCAGCCTATGGCGGCGAGCCTCTGATTGCCTTGAGCGATTCCATCCCCGAGATCCGCGATGGTCAGGAGATTCCCGGCGCGGTTGTGGGCGGCTGGTCGATTGCCGAAGACGGACGCCATGCAGTGGTAGTCTGTGCGCTCGATAACTTGCTCAAAGGCGCGGCTGTGCAGGCAGTGCAGAACCTCGCATTGGCGTCAGGGCTCGATGAGCTTGCCGGGATTGTGAACTGACGTCCCTTGGCAAAACTGCCCGCCAGGCCACATTCTCCCTTCAGATGCCATACGGGAGATATCCATGCGTCTGATCGCGAGCCTTGCGGCCCTCATCCTCGCCGCATGCAGCGAGGCCCCTGCCGGGTCTGCGCAGCAGGCTGGTGAACGCGCCCTGCCTGACGGCGCGGAGCGCGCCGTGTTCGCTGCCGGGTGTTTCTGGTGCGGGGATTCCGATTTCGCGCGGCTGGAAGGGGTGATCGAGACCGTCTCCGGCTATACCGGCGGGCATGTGGACTATCCTGAATACCGTCAGGTGGTGAACGGCAATACCGGCCATGTCGAGGCGGTGGAGGTGATCTACGATCCCGCCGCGATCAGCTATGACCAGTTGCTGCACTTCTACTGGCGCAATGTCGATCCGTTCGATGGGCGCGGCCAGTTCTGTGACCGCGGCCCGATGTATGCGCCCTTCATCTTCACCGGCAATGAGGCGGAGCGTGAAGCGGCACAGCGCAGCGCGCGCGAGGTGGAGGAGCGCTTCGGACGGGAAGTTGCAGTGGGAATACGCGACGCCGAACGCTTCTGGCCCGCCGAGGACTACCACCAGGATTATGCCAGCGAGAACCCGGTCGCCTATCAGCGCTACCGGCTGGGCTGCCGCCGCGATGAACGCCTGCGCCAGATATGGGGCGAGGAAGCGGGCGGCTAACGTGCGCGCCGTTCGGCCTCGATTTGCGCTTCGAATGCGTCCGTGCGCGGGACGGGCCGGTAGTCTTCCGCGATGAAGAGCGAGTAGACGCGCTCGCGCCCGCCGCCGAGATCGATAACGACATCGCCGGTATAATCCATCCGGCCGAAATCACGGGCCATTACGGGCACTTCGATGGGCCGCTCGGAGGCGATCAGGACAGGCCCTGAAAATCCGGCCGGAAGCGGCCAGCCAAGCTCGGCATGATTGGTCGGCCCGGCATAGCGCATCCACATATAGAGATCGGCCTGAATCGCGCCGCCATAGCGTTGCATCTGGTGGAAATCATTGCGGTTATCGAAAACCAGCGTGTCCACGCCCGCGCGCTCCACAGCCAGCGTCAGTTCCCGCGCCGTGTCCGGCCAGCCGCGCACCCGCTTGTAGGCGTTGGCAAGACCGGCAGCCTCGGCGAGCTGCGGGCTCACGGCAAACACGGCAAAGCCCGCGCCCGCGGCCGTGTGCAGCGCCACCGATCCGATCAGGACGTAGCGCCGCCAGACCGGCCCTTGCAGCAGGAAGGCGACCGTAAACACGGTCGCAGCGGCGTAGGCGGAGGCCGCCCAGTTGGCGTGCGCGCGGCTCAAGAAGGCCTGGCCGGTCACAACCAGCAGGGCCGGCACACAGAAACAGGCGAGCAGCACAAATACGGGTTCCGCCTTGCCGTCGCGCCAGTGGCGCAGGGTGATGAAGAGCACAGCGAGCAGGGCAATGAACAGGGCCGGGCCGAACACCGCCAGCTGGTCAATCACGAAGCTTGCCGCCTCGCCCGGATTGAACATGTCCGCGCCCCAGTTGGCGTTGGCGGCCGTGTGCGAGACGGTGGCGAAGTCATTGCGCCAGTTCCAGATGAGATTGGGCGCGAGGATGAGCAGGGCGGTGAGTGCGCTGACCAGCAGGCGCGGATGCAAAAGCGCGCGGCGCGAGGGCGCGTCCAGCAGGGCGGCGAGGACCAGCCCGCCGAGGAAATAGCCCATCGCATATTTGGCGAGCATCCCGAGCCCGAGGCCGATACCCATGACAAGCGCCCAGCCCCAGCCTCCACCATCACGCAGCCGGATGAAGGCATAGAGGGCCAGGGACCAGCACGTCAGCAGCACCGCGTCAGTGGACATGATGGCGGCCGAGAGCCAGACCGAGGGCAGGGTCAGCCATACAATGGCGGTCCACAGGGCCGCCTCGCGGCCGAACAGGCGGTGCGCGCTCAGCGCCAGAAGGGCTGCCGTGGCGGTATGCAGGAAGGGTGCGGCAAGCCGCACCGCCCAGTCCGAATCACCGAACAGGCCGGTTGTGCCCGCGATGATCCAGGCAATCAGGGGCGGCTTGGAGAAATAGCCCCAGTCCAGCGATTGCGACCATACCCAATATTGAGTCTCGTCGGCATAGAGGCTTGACGGATTGGCAACCAGCCCGGCTATGCGCAGGCCCAGCAGGGCCATGCAAAGGCTCACGGCCAGAAGCACGCTCCGGTCGGGGGCGGTCCTGGCGGGCAGGGCCGGGGAATGCAGTTCAGACATTGAGTCGGGCCGTGGGACTGTGGTCGGTGCCGGGATTGAAGCAGGTATTCTATCTGATACGCCCCGCCATGCATCCGCTGAATGTAGGTAACTTGCTGGCGGCGGCCCGGATCCGGCGTAAGAATGCGTTGCCAGAAAGTCACGCGGCGCGCCTGCGTGCGTCCGCGGGCGTGATCGCCGCGGTTGGCCCGGCGGGCCGGAAGGGACGGCTTTTTGCAAGCATGAACGGGCTATCTGCCTGACATACCGGGAAAATGATCCCTCAGTTCTACCGTGTCCGGATAGTCGCCTGTTAACAAGTCGCTCGGCTTGTAACAAAAGCTTCACACCTGTGTCACTGAACCGACTCTCAGCGTCCGTAATCGATCCCCCGAACGCCCGAAATCCATCGGGCTTCGTGTTTCATTTTGGTCGATCCAGGGGGACCTCATCCATGAAATTCGTGAAGAAGCTCGCTTATGGCGCTTCTGTAGCCGCGCTCGCCGCGATGGCTCCGGTAGCCGCCGTACACGCCCAGCAGACCTCGTCGGAACTGCGCGGCTCTGTCGTTGACGTGAACGGTCAGCCGGTTGCTGGCGCACAGGTGACGATCATTCACGTGCCTACCAGCTCCACCAACGTCGCCACGACCGGTGGTTCGGGCGCGTTCCTGCAAACCGGTCTGCGCGTTGGTGGTCCTTACACCATCATCGTGAGCGCGCCGGGCTTTGAAGGTGAAGCGCTGGACGGCCTGCGGCTGGCTCCCGGTGGTCAGGCTCCGCTGCGCATCACGCTGGCTCCGACCGCTGCCGATGTCATCACCGTGACCGGTCAGGCGATCAGCCGTCAGGACCTGAATGCCGGTGTCGGCTCGAACTTCACCGCGCGCGACGTGGCCAACCAGCCCTCGCTCTCGCGTGATGTCATCTCGACCCTGAACCGCGATCCGCTGGCCATTTCCGGCGGCCCGAACAACCTGTCTGTTGCCGGTGTGAACCCGCGCTTCAACGGCGTGACCATTGACGGCGCCCGCCAGCAGGACAATTTCGGCCTGGGTTCCAACACCTTCGCCACGGCCCGCTCGCCGATCAATATCGACATCATCGAGTCTGTCTCGCTGGTGGCATCTGACTACTCCGTGACCTCGTCGGGCTTCACCGGCGGTCTGGTGAACGTCACGACCCGTGGCGGTACCAATGAGATCGAAGGTGCGGCCTTCTATTACTACCGCGATCAGGACTGGGTTGGTTCTTCCACCTTCGGCGGTGAAGGCAGCTTCAATCCGGGTGAGTTCGAGGAGAAAGAATACGGTATCTCGATCCGCGGTCCGATCATCCGCGACCGCCTGTTCTTCTCCTTCTCCTATGACCGGTTTGAAACGGCCAGACAGGTCGACTTCACCGCGTCTGACGCTTCCAACAGCCTCTCGCCGAACTTCTTCTCCACGCTGAACCAGATGGTGCAGGACACCTACGGCATCGACATGCAGGGACGTCCGCAGCAGGGTGCCAATCCGGAAGAGACCGAGCGCTGGTTCCTGCGTCTGGACTGGAACATCAACGATAATCACCGTCTCCAGGTGAACTACCAGAAGACCGAAGACAGCGGCGTTTCCAATGTGCGTTCCGGCAACTTCCAGTCGGCCTGGTACGACACGCCCACAACGCTGGAAAACTACACCGTCCAGCTTTTCTCGGACTGGACCCCGGAGCTCTCCACCGAGCTGCGCGCCAGCTATATCGACTTTGTCCGTGGCCAGAACTGCCGCGCGGGCACCGATATCGGTCAGCTTGAGTTCCGCCTCAATGCGGCCAACGTCGTCGGAACGCCTCTCGAAGGCCTGATCAGCCACACGGGCAACCCGCTCACCTTCATCGGTGGCTGTGACCGTTTCCGGCACGCCAACGAGTATGAAGACCAGCGCCTGCAGCTTTTCGCCCGCGCCGACTACACGTGGAACGACTTCATCTTCACGGTGGGCGGTGAGTACGAGAACCTCGACCTCTACAACATGTTCGTCGAGCGTTCGAGCGGTTCGTTCATCTTCACGGGCGGTCAGAACATTCTCGATCGTGTGGCGAACATCCAGTACCGCAACGTCCCGTCGAACGTCGCTCGTGACGGTGCAGCGGAGTGGGGTTATTCGCGTTGGGTCGGTTTCGGTCAGGTGCGCTGGCAGGCCCTGCCCACGCTGGAGCTGACTGGTGGCCTGCGCTATGAGCGTATCTCCACCGACGACCAGCCGACCTTTGACCCGACCTTCGAGTCGGCGGTTGGCTTTGACAACACCACCACGACGGATGGTCTGGACCTGTGGATGCCGCGCGTCAGCTTCCGCTGGGACGCTCTTGACCGCACTACGGTTACGGGCGGTATCGGCCTGTTCGCGGGTGGTGATCCGGGTGTGTGGACCTCCAACGCCTTCCAGGTGCCCGCCGTGTTTGCTTCGGGGAACTTCACCGGCGCCGACGTGACCGGAAACTCGATCCCGGCCTCGCTGCTGGCCGCAGTTGCTGGCGGCACGCCGCTGGCCATCGACGCTATCGATCCGAGCTTCCGCATTCCGTCGGACTGGAAAGCTTCGGTGCGTGTCGAGCAGGAGTTCGACATGGTGTTTGGCGGGCTGGATCTCGGCCGCAATTATGTTGCGACCGCGCAAGTCATTCATTCGCGCAGCCGTGACAGCTTCCTGTGGCGTGAGGCGGCCCAGACCAACCAGCAGCCCTTCGCGCAGACTGGCGTAGCGCCGGATGGCCGTCCGATCTATGCCGACCTGCAGGCTCTCGGTGTGTCCAACCGCACGATCCTCACCAACGATTCGGGCGATGAAAGCACCACCTTTACCCTGTCGCTGGCCAACGAATTCGAAAACGGTTTCGGCTTCTTTGCCGCCTACGCCAACCAGGACGTCCAGATGATCACCGAGGGTTCGTCCTCGCGCGGTATCTCGTCTCTGCGTGGCCAGGTTGCCTCGGACATCAACTTCCCCGATCCGCGCACCTCGATCTATCAGGTCGAGCACGCGTTCAAGCTCGGCCTGTCCTATGAGCGGGACTTCATTGGTGATCTGGCAACCCGGTTCGATCTGTTCGGTCAGATCAACTCCGGTTCGCCCTTCACCTACACCTTCAGCACGTCCAACACGAATGCGCTGTTCGGCCGTCCCGGCGGCGGTGAAAATCCGTTCCCCAACCGCCCGCTCTACATCCCGTCGCAAACTGACAGCGCCGTGGTGTACGCGTCCGGGTTCAACCTGACCGGGTTCAACAACTTCGTCGACTCCCAGGGCATCACCCGCGGGGCCATCCATGAAGTGAACTCGGCGACTGCTCCGTGGCAGCAGCGCTGGGACCTCCGGGTCCAGCAGGACCTGCCGGGCATTCCGGGCATGGACCGTCTTGTGGGTGATAACCGCTTCAAGCTCGTTCTGGACATCGAGAACGTCCTGAACATGCTCAACAGTAGCTGGGGCACCCGCGTGAATGCGCCGCGCAACGGGCAGCGCCCGATCGTAGCGGCTGACCTCGTCAGCGCTGCTGACGTCGCAGCCAATGGCATTGATGGCGCTACGGCCCTGACCGGTGATGCGCCGCGCACCACCTGTCTGGCGGCTTCGGACTGTGTGTACCGCTACAACACGTTCATCGAGAACGCTGCGGTCACCGGCTTCCGGTCCAACCCGGGCTCGGTCTGGTATGCCCGCATCGGCCTGCGCTACGAGTTCTAGTAGCCACGCCTTTACGGCTTAGTGACCAAGAGGGGGCGGTCCTTGCGAGAGGGCCGCCCCTTCCTTTTTTGCCTACGGCAGGCGCTTAACGCCGTCGCTACGGTTAAAGGGGCATGGTAAAGACCAGCCCTCTTGCTCCAGCCCTTGCGCAGGTCGTCAGCCCCATGTCCGATACCCGTCTTGTCCCCCATGAAACCGCTGCACAGGCCGCCATCCATACCTGCTGGCCGGCAGCGGCTGATCTTTGGGAAGAAAATCTCGACCCGGCGCGCGCCGAGTTTGCCGCCTTCCTGAAACTGCTGGGCGAGGGCGGGCAAAAGCTTGTCATTCATGCCGCCAGCGCCGAGGCAGAGGCGAGCGCAAAGGCCGCGATGGGCGCGGGCGTCACCGTGCTGCGCAATCCTTATGGCGATGTCTGGGCGCGCGATACCGGGCCGGTCTTCGCGCTTGAAAAGGCCCAGCTCATCGCCGTGCGCTTCCGTTTCAACGGCTGGGGCGGCAAATATGCGCTGGATGGTGACCAGCAGATCGGCCTTGCCATCGCGGCGAAGGCCGGCGCGCAGCTGCGCGAGATTGATCTGGTCTGCGAGGGCGGGGCGCTGGAGTTTGATGGCGAGGGCACGGTCATCACCACGCGCCAGTGCCTGCTCAATGCCAACCGCAATCCGGGTCTTTCGGAAAGCCGGGTGGAGGACCGGCTGGAAGAGGCGTTGGGGCTGGAGAAGGTCATCTGGCTGGATGAAGGCCTGATCGGTGATCACACCGACGGCCATGTGGACAATATCGCCCGCTTCATCGCGCCGGGCATCGTGGCCTGTCAGGTGGCGAGCGGTAGCGACGATCCCAATGCCGCGATCTATGAGGCCATTGCCCGCCAGCTGGAAAGCGCGCGCGATGCGAAGGGACGCAGCCTGAAGCTCGTGCGCATTCCCTCGCCCGGCCTTGTGGCAGACGAGGAGGGCGAGCCGCAGGCCGCCTCCCACATGAACTGGGTCATCGGCCCAAGGAACGTTGTCGTACCGGCCTATAATGGGCGCGTTGACGGCGTTTTAACCGCCCTGAAACCTTACTTCGAAGGAAGGGCTCTTGCAGCCAGCCCCGCTTCGCATATCCTGTCAGGCGGGGGCGCATTTCATTGTGTGACCTGTAATCAGCCGCTGGTGTGAGGCCATGCGACATACGGTTTTTGCCTGTGCAGCGTTGACACTGGCTGCGGCGTCCAGCGCCGTGCCGCCAAATCCGCACCTGCGCGCACTGACCGCGAGTGCGGCTGCGGCCTATGACGACCCCAACGTCACGACCACACTGTCCATGGCCGAGGCCGATGCCCTGCTGGCGAGCCTTGATGCCGGCTGGGAAGCCGATAGCGACGCGTCTGCCGATGCCGGGGCCGAAATGGCCCTGGAAGCGGAAGCCGCGCCCGTGCGTCCTGAAAGCGTCCTGCCCGGCCAGCCCTACAGGCGGACCGACGAGGATGAGGCCGTTTCAGACGATGACGGCGAACCGGTCTATGTGATCGGCCCGCCGGCCGGCGATGAAACGGCTGACATGTTCGCCGATGCGCCTGAGACCGATCCTGAAATCCAGCTGGCCGAGGCCGCCGCCATCGCTGAGTTCCTCGATGTGGCCTATGTCGCGGAAGGGGTCATCGCACCGGAACCGGTGAGCGGGGACAGTGATGATTTCGTCTGGCGTATTGCGCCGGAGCGTTTCCTGCCCGGCCTGATCGATGAAGCGGAAACGCTGGCCCAGCTGGGTGATGCCCGCCAGCCACGCATATCGCGGTTTTCCGATCTGCCCTATCTCGATCCTGTGATCGAGCGGCTCAATCAGGCAGCTGGAATGCGCCGTACGGTCGGGCTGGCGGTAGCCATTCTGGAGGCCGGCCAGCCGGCTCTGATCTACACGTCCGGAGAGACAGCGGCTGGCTCCGGCGATCCCATCACGCCGCGCACCGTGTTCCGCGCGGCTTCGCTGACCAAGAGCATTACCGGGGTTCTTCTGGCCCATCTCGAGCATGAGGGGCGCATCCGGCTGGATGATCCGGCGCCTGAGACCATAAGGGTGCGCAGTCCCCGCCAGCCCACCGTGCTGGACCTGGTGGCCCACCGCACCGGCCTGCCGCGCAATGCCTATGACAACCGGCTGGAAGAGGGCCGCGCGATCGACCTCATTCTCAACGATACTGCCGAACTGAACCCGGTTTGCGCGGTGGGTGAATGCTACACCTATCAGAACATCGTTTTCTCCGGCGCTGCCGAGGTGGTGCGCCGGTCCACCGGAACAGGCTATGAGCGCAATGTGCGCCGGCGCCTGTATCAGCGCTATGGCATGAATCTGGCCGGGTTTGGCGAGCGCGACCTGACCAGCGCAGCCAGCTGGGCGCGCCCGCACCGCGGCTGGCAACGCACCGTCAGCACGCCCGGCAGTCCGGCGAGCAATTACGATGCGGTCGCCCCGGCAGCGGCAGCCGTGGTCTCGCTGGAAGACCTGATTGCCTGGGTGCAGGCGCATATCTCGGAAACCGGCGGCATCCCACAGGAAATCCGCGAACGCATCTTCACACCCTATGTAGCGACCCCGCGCGAAACGAACTCGCTGAACCGCCGCTTCCCCGGCCGCGTGCAGGAAACCCATTACGGGCTTGGCTGGCGCATTTATCGCTGGGGCGAGCGTACACTTATCGCGCATTCGGGCTATCTGTCGGGTTACGGGGCGCAGATCGTGATGGAACCGGCCACCGGTTTTGCCTACATAGCCCTGTGGAATGCCGATGCGAGCGCTCCATGGCGGCTATGGCCAACGGTCATGGATCTTCGCACCGGAGACGGGCCAGGCGACTGGCTGGACGAGCTCAACGAGGATTAGGCCCCATGCAAGGGACGATCACGCTGGGCGTGCTGCAAGGCGCGTTTGGCGAAGACATGACCGCGAATATCAACACGGTTAAGGAACTGGTACGCGAGGCTGCGGCCAAGGGCGCGCAAGTGATCCTGCCGCCGGAACTGTTCCAGGGTCCGTATTTCTGCACCAGCCAGGAAGAGCACTGGTTTGCCACCGCCTATCCGGCGATGGAGCATCCGTGTGTGACGGCGCTGCAGCCGCTGGCCGCAGAGCTGGGCGTGGCGATCCCCGTCTCCATCTTCGAGCGTGAGGGCCCGCGCTATTACAACTCGCTGGTGATGCTGGATGCAGACGGGAAGGTGCTGGGTCTCTACCGCAAGAGCCATATCCCTGACGGGCCGGGCTATCAGGAGAAGTATTACTTCCGTCCCGGTGATACCGGCTTCAAGGTGTGGAACACGAAGCATGGGCGGGTGGGCGTCGGCATTTGCTGGGACCAGTGGTTCCCGGAGACCGCGCGCGCGATGGCGCTTATGGGCGCTGAAGTCCTGCTCTACCCGACGGCCATTGGCTCTGAACCCCATGATGACAGCCTTGATACGGAGGTGCGCTGGCGCCGGGCCATGCAGGGCCATGCCGTTTCCAACGTGATGCCGATCGGTGCATCCAACCGCGTGGGCAATGAAAACGGGCAGGTCTTCTACGGCACCAGCTTCATCTGCGACCATACCGGCGAAGTGGTGTCAGAGCTCGACCGGACGGAACATGGCGTGGCGGTTTCGCGTTTTGACCGTTCATTCCTTGACCGTCACCGCGCCGCCTGGGGCTTCTTCCGGGACCGCCGCACAGATCTATACGGACCGCATTTTTCATGACCGAACACCGCCGCAGTGCCACGCTGAATGTCCGCAACGCCACGGTAGAGGACGTGCCGGCCATTCTGGCCTTGCAGGACAGGGCCTATCCGGCGCTGCCGCCTGATCTTCCCGGCATGATACGCGGTCAGATCCAAGCCTTCCCGGAAGGCCAGTTTCTCGTTGAATATGAAGGTGATGTGGTCGGCTGGTGCGCGACCTTCATCACCACTGAAGAGCTGGCCATGCGCCCGCACAGCTGGGCGGAAATCACCGGCAATGGCTATGCCGCGCGTCATGACGAGGAGGGCGACTGGCTCTATGGTATGGAGGTGGCGGTTGATCCGACGCGCCGGCGTTTGCGCATTGGTCAGCGGCTCTACAATGCCAGAAAGCAGCTCTGCCAGGCATGGGGGCTGAAGGGCGTCGTGTTTGGCGGACGCCTGCCCGGCTACAAGCGCCGCCGCAAGCAATACCCGACGCCGGAAGAATATCTCGCCGCCATCGAGGCGCGCGAGATCAAGGACGCGGTTTCCAACTTCCAGATGCGCATGGGGTTCGAACCCGCTGGCGTGCTGCGCAACTATTATCCCGACGACACGGACTCAGCTGGTCATGCCGCGCTGATGGTCTGGCGCAATCCCAAATATGTGGAGATGCCCTCTGCCGGGCGCAGGCCCGACCAGCAGACCGTGCGGGTCGCCGCCATCCAGTTCATGGCGCGCGCGGTGGAAAGCGTGAAGGAGTTCGAGCGGAACGTAGAGTATTTCGTGAATGTGTGTTCGGACTACCGGGCCGATTTCTGCGTCTTCCCCGAAATGTTCACGGTTGCCCTGCTTCAGCTTGAAAAGAAACGGCTTTCGCCTTCTGAATCCATCGCGGCCCTGTCGCGCCACACGCCCCGGTTCCTGGAGTTCATGAGCCAGCTGGCCGTGCGCTACAACATCAATATCGTGGGCGGATCGCACCCGACCGAAACCGAAGACGAGGAGATTCAGAACGTCGCCTATGTCTTCCTGCGCGACGGCTCGGTGCATGCCCAGGAGAAGATACACCCCACGCCCAATGAGCGGTTCTGGTGGAATATCAAGGGCGGGGATTTCGTCCACGCCATCCCCACCGATTGCGGGCCGATTGGCGTACTCATCTGTTATGACAGCGAATTTCCGGAGCTCGCCCGGCGGCTGGCGGATGAAGGGGCGAAGATCCTCTTCGTGCCCTATGCCACCGATGACCGGCCGGGCCATCTGCGCGTGCGCTATTGCGCCCATGCCCGTGCCATCGAGAACCAGTTCTATGTCGTGACGGCGGGCAATGTCGGCAATCTGCCCGATGTCGAGAATATGGACGTCAACTACGCCCAGAGCGCCATCCTGACGCCGTGCGATTTTCCCTTCGCGCGTGACGGCATTGCGGCGGAAACCTCTGAAAATGTGGAGACAATCGCGGTCGCTGATCTGCGCCTCGATGATCTGACCGAGAGCCGGCGCTCCGGCACGGTACGGAACTTGCGCGACCGGCGCTTTGATCTCTACCGCATTGTCTGGAATGACGGTCCGGGCCAGTTCCGCAGCTAGAAAGCGGGTTTTATTCGCTTTTCGCTGCCGGGATCAGCAGGGCGACGGCCAGTGCCGCGCCAAGGCTCGGCCAGGCAAAGGCGATGGCCTGATCAATCATGCCAAGGCTCAGCGATACACCTCCGGCCGCGAGGCCGAGTACGACAAGCCCCGCAAGAACAAGCCACAAGATGATGCGAAACCGTGTCATCGAGCCTTTCTCCCGCACCCTCACGGCAGGATCATGGCAGAAGCTGGCTAAAATTCGGTTGGCGCGATCTTAACGCACAATTGACTCTGTTTGTCCGGTCAGTCCGCGCCCGCCGCCTTCTCCTCCTCCACAATCGTTCGCGCCCAGCCGGCAAGGGCGGTGTAGAGCGCTACCGCCATGGCGCGTGCATCCTCGCGCACCGGGCCGGGCTGACCGGCCTTTTCCCGGGCGGTGCGCTCGATAATGCGCAACTGCTCTTCAAAGAAGGCAAGGTCGTCACGCGCGCGCTCAATCCGTGAGCTCGGATCAGTCTGGTCCAGAAAGCAGGCTTTCAAAACGGGCTCATAGCGCAAGGTGTAATCGCTCGGCGCGCTTAGCCAGGCGGCCAGCTCGGCCAGTCCGGCATCTGTTGCGGCATAGGTGCGGCTGCCGCGCGCGCCGGTCGCCACGATCTCGGCCAGCCCCTCCTCTTTCAGCTGGCGCAGCACCCGGTAAACCTCGTTCTGCGGCGCGGGCCAGATCACTGACTGGCTGGCGTCAAACTCGCGTAGCAGGTCAAACCCGGTGGAGGGCTTCTGTGCGATAATGCCCAGAATGGCATGGCGTAAGGTCATTATGACGAATCTTTCATGGAAGAGGCCGGTCGCCAATCTTGCGGAATTCCACGTTCGGCACTACCGTATCACAGGTGATCGATCACATGTGAGGGAATGATGAATATGCTCCTTAGCAGTCTTCTGGCCGTGGGCCTGCTGGTGCTGTCACCAGCCGATCAGCCGCTGGCGCTGGAAGAGGCGCTGGAAGCGGACGGGCCGCGCGCACTGCAAGCACTTGCCCCTGCCGGTCTGGGGGCGAGCGAGCGCCGGCTGGTGGATGGTGCGCTGGCCGCCTTTGCCGGGCAGGACGGGGTGGCAGAGGCAGAGCTTGCTGCCGCGATGGAGGATTCGGCCCTGACGCCTGATCTGCGCCGCCATGCGGCAAGCTTCCTGGCGGGTGTGCGTCTGCGGGCGGAGGATTTTGACGGTGCCGCGCAGGCCTTTGATGTTGCTGATCAAATTACGCCGCTTGTTCCCGACGTCGCACAAGCGCGCGCCTTTGTAGAGCCCTTGCGCGGCCAGCCAGGGATTGTGATGGAAGGGTTTGTGCCCGGCTGCCTCGACATAGCGCGGGATCCTGCAGGCCTGCCGCGCGGCGATATCGCGATCAATGGTGGTGTTCAGGAGGCCGTCCTCGACACGGGCGCGGCCTTCTCCACCATCACGCAAAGCGTGGCCGAGCGGATGGGCCTGCGCCCGATCAGTGGCGAGGTGAGTGTGGGCGCTGCAGGGGCCGATGACGTGTCGTCCAGCTTTGCCATAGCTGACAATCTGGAGATCGGACCGGTCCGCTTTTCCAACGTGGTGTTCATCGTGCTGCCGGACGAGGCGCTGAGCTTTGCGGGTGGGCGCTACACGATCGAGGCGATCCTCGGCATGCCGGTTTTCTTGAGGCTTGAGCGCCTGTCATTCGCGCAGGCCAATGGGACGGAAAGCTTTTGCTTTCAACGCTCTGAAGATGAGGCGGGCGGGAGCAATATCTATCTGGAAGGCCTGTCCGCGATAGTGGAGGCGGATGTCGAAAACGCCGGCGCACCGCTGCATCTGCTGATCGATACGGGCGCCCAGGCCACCACGCTATCTGCCCGTCCCATAAGCCTTTTTCCGGCCCTCGCACAAGGCGCGCAAGCCCGCGGCGCACGCGTCGGCGGGGCTGGTGGGGTGGTGTGGGATGGCGGGGCCGTAACCTTGCCTGAGCTGACCGTGGAGATAGGCGGGGAGGCGGTCACGATCACCGGAATATCGGCCGGGATTTCGCAAGGAGCGGCGGGGCGCCGCGATGGCCTGCTCGGGCAGGACGTACTGTCCGCGAGGGGCGGTTTCACCTTGGATTTCAAGACGATGCGCCTTGAACTTCTGGACGGTTAACCGCCCAGCAGCGCGCCGGAAATCCCGTCAAAGATGAACTGGGCGGCGAGGGCAGCGAGAATCACGCCCAGAATCCGCGTGATCATGGCCGCAATCGTATCGCCCATCAGCCGCATGAGCGGCCCCGCGAGAAGGAAAAGCACCAGACAAACCAGAAGGTTAGCCCCCATCGCGGCGAGGATCACGCCCTGCGCCACCACATCGCCTGAAGCCCCTGACATGAACAGCATGGCCGAGGCGATGGCGCCGGGCCCGGCCACCATGGGGATAGCCATGGGGAAAACCGAGATATCCTCCCCCTTGGCCTCGGCCTCGGAGGAGAGTTTTCCGGCCCGCTCCTCGCGCCGTTCGGTGCGCTTTTCGAAGATCATGTCGAGCGCGAGCAGGAAGAGCAGCACGCCGCCGGCTGCGCGGAAGGCATCCAGGCTCACCCCCAGCGCGGAGAGCAGCCATTCCCCGCCATAAGCAAAGCCCAGCAATATGATCGTGGCGATGAGAACCGATTTGATGGCCATCTTGCGCCGGTGCGCGGCGCTGGTGCCTTGCGTCAGTCCGGCGAAAATCGGGGTCACGCCGATCGGGTCGATGACCACGAAAAAGGTCACGAACACGGCAGACAGGAGGGCGAGATCGATCGCGGGCATGAGCCCCTCATTCTTGCAGGGCGGGAGACTTATCCTCGTGGATAAGGGGGCGGATAACATCGTTATTCGGCCTTGGCGAGAGCGATATGTTTTGAAGGGGCGATTTCTATGTTTCACCCCCGTCAAAAACAGTACGGATTGGCCGCGAACCCTCGGGTTTTTCGCTGTTCGGCCCCGATTTTCTCATGTGGCCGGAATGTCACGGGTTTCGGGGGAGGGGGATAAGTTTCCTTATCCATGGTTTTGGGGGTTTTCGGGGCTCTCCACCGGGACCCATCCTTGCGTTTTCCCGGCGGACGCCGGGATCCAGAAAAAAGACTGGGCCCCGACTTTCGTCGGGGAAACGCGTGTTGAGACTCATCTGAAATCCCGGCCAAGCGTAGCGCAGAGCCGGGAGCTGGTGCAGACCTGGCCCGAGGCCCCGGACAGCCCTCCGGGCTTGCGGGGTTTCAACGCGCCTTCGCAATTGCCCCTCCCGCCCCAACACGGCTAGCGTGTGGGCAACGGGGAGACGCGCGCGGACCATGAGTGTGATTGCCAGCTATTTTGAGAAGATCGCCGCCACGTACAAAGGCGGGCAGTTTCTGTTGCTGGGCCTTTCTCGCTGCGGCTGTGTCCCGCGGCTAGTAGGTTGCAGTTGAAAGTGCGAGTCTAAAGCGTCGCGAGTCTGGAGAGCCGAGTGCGTAACTCACGAAAATATAAGGTGGTGTCATTGTTCTCCGGTGCAATGGGCCTTGATCTCGGCCTTGAACGAACGGGCCGATTTGAGCTTTTGGCTTGTGTTGAGGTGGAGCCTGCCTTCTGCGAGACCATTCGCGCTAATATCAAAAGCGGAACCTTAAGTGATCGCGTTAAGGTAGTTGAAGCTGATATCAGCCAGCTTTCGGTTGAGGAGTTTCTAGGCCGAACTGGAATTGATCGAAATGATGTCGACCTCGTGATAGGAGGCCCGCCCTGCCAAGCTTTCAGCACAGCAGGTCGGCGTAGAACTGTAAGCGATCCCAGAGGAACTTTGCTCTGGCATTACCTTCGCTTTATTGATGGTTTGCGACCAAAAATGTTCTTGATGGAGAACGTGCGTGGGTTGCTTTCGGCGGCGTTGAAGCATCGCCCTATCGCGGAGCGCCCAGAAAATGGCGGCCCTCCTCTTCACCCTGATGAGCTGCCGGGCTCGGTTGTTGCGCGCTTTGCTGCTGATCTAGGCGAATTGGACAATCCAGGATATCATTTAGATTGCTTTGAAGTTAATGCAGTTAACTATGGGGCCCCTCAACTACGAGAGCGAGCTCTTTTTATTGGTAATAGGTTTAATGTAGAAGTAGAATTTCCTTCTCCAACGCATGGGCCAGTGTCAAATCCGATTGCAGAACCGGACTTGTTTCCTTCATCCCTCAGGCCTTGGAATACCCTGCGCGATGCTCTCAGGGATCTCAAAGATCCCGGTGAGGAGATAATGGACTTTAGTCCAAGGAAGAAGCGTTTCTTAAGTCTGGTTCCAGAAGGCTCGAACTGGCGGTCTCTTCCTGAGGACATCCAGAAGGAGTCCATGGGGCGGGCCTGGTTTGCAAAGGGAGGGCGATCCGGTTGGTGGCGACGGCTGACCTTTGATCTTCCTTGCCCAACACTCGTCACGATCCCAAGCCACGCGAGTACGTCGCTCTGTCACCCCTCGGAGACGCGCGCGCTGACGGTAAAAGAATACGCTCGTATTCAAGAATTTCCTGACGCCTGGGAGTTCCGAGGAACCCTTTCCCAAAAGTATGCGCAGATCGGGAACGCGGTCCCAGTGAGGCTAGGCGAAGTAGCCGGAACAGTGATTTCTGACACTTTAGACCAACTATCTGATAATAATTGGCAATTGAGGAACGGCTGTAAAAACGGTTATCGCAGCGTTTATATCCAAGCTCACGTCCGCACGAGAAATTGGTATAAAAATGGTGAAGCGCTTGTATGGTCTGAAGAAAAAGAAGTTAGTAATATACATTACAGCGCCCCAAAGACGGTTCGGCGGGAAAGAGTGGTTCGAGGAGTATAATGTCAGATATTTATTCAATATTAAAAAGTCCACGGCATCGTTTTAGTGCAAAGGAGGTTGGCAACCTCTTTAATAAAGTAGATGAGAGGAGGGTGCGGGGGCTTTCGGAAATGATCAGGGAGGATATCCGGGAGAATTTGCCCAAAGTTTACGGTAGACGAAAAGCGCTCCCAGATTATCGAGCAAACCCTTACGTATTGCTTGCAACAGCTCATGTTATGGAGCTTGGCGATCCAGAGCGTTTTGCCAATTTCTTGTTTAACTCCAAGCTGGCGATGGGTTTGGAGACTTCCTTCGGCAAACTTGTGGAGCGCGCGTTCGTGGGCGGCTACCCCTGTGGGGCCGCCGTGACGTGGTCCGATCCCCCAGAGAAACTTGCCGAGTTTGCGGCGGAGAAGGCCGCTGAGGGGAGGGCGGCGAAGGCCGCCATTAGAAATGGATCGATTTGGCGGGAGATAGATAAGAGCGTTGTTTTCAATAAGCGACGGTACTTAACATCTATAAAAAGCGGGCCAAACACCATTAATGACACACAGGTTCAGGGGATGGTGGATGCAATATCTCAGAAGCATGCTCGATGGTGGGAGCAAAGTCAAGAGTCAAACGAAGAACTGGATGGCCTTGATATAGTAATCGGATTGACATACGGAACTGAGCGCACAACTAATAACAAAGACAATCAAATATTAGCTAAATTGCTTGATAAAGGGTTTCGGGAGGAGTGTTCAAACACGAAGCCAGGCGTTTTGATTGACAGTGCTTCTGGTAAGGTACGTGTTTACCGTCGTGTGGGCCAGTCGTTCTGGGCTTGGATTGGAAACCCAGAGAATTGTGATTCCGAACCCCAAGTTTTTCTGGAGATACTGCTAGCTCTTTCTATCGCTTTGGGAGAGCTTCTAAAAGAGGGTTCTACTCTTGAAGAAGGTATAAACGAGCGCTTGGATATATTGGCCAACGCATTGAGGAGAATGAAGTTTTCAAAGGACTCGCTTCCTAATTGGGCGGACAGATATGTAAGCGATGATCAGCTCTTCTGGTTCGCCACTGCCGTTAGTGCATTCTACGATGAGGGAATTTGATTCCGAAACCATGTAAGTCTGGATCAACGCCGACCAGCGCTTTGAAGGCGTGCCGGAGATGGCGTGGAACTTCTACATAGGCGGCTACCAGCCCGCGCAGAAATGGCTGAAAGACCGCAAGGGCCGCACGCTGTCGTTTGCCGACATCCAGCACTATCAGCGCATCATCAAGGTGCTCGCCGAAACCCACCGCATCATGGGCGAGATCAAATTGCCGGTGGAGGGGTGATCCCTCTCTGGCGTTTTCCCGGCCCCCGAGCCGGGATCCAGAAACAGATCGGGCACTGGCTGGAGTTTACCCCGGTGAAAACCGGGGCCGGTGAAGCGCGGGGGAGAAGGCTCGAAATGCGGTGGACGCTGTTGTCACACCTGCCCCGCCTTCCCGCCGTCACACAGCTCCTATATGAAGGGGGCGAGGCGAAGGAGCGGTGCAACCATGGCGGTCGAGGATCACACCAAGGTCAGGCCCTGGCGGGCGATTGACCGGCGCGTCTCGCGAAAGATCCGCGTGGGGTCTGTCGAGGTGGGCGGCGATGCGCCGATCTCGGTGCAGTCCATGACCAATACCCCCACCTCGGACGCGCGCGCGACGCTCGACCAGATACGCGGCCTGGAAGAGGCGGGCGCGGATATTGTGCGCGTCTCCTGCCCGGATGAGGACTCAACCTCTGCCTTCCGTAGAATAGCGCGCGAGGCGAAAGTGCCGCTCGTCGCCGATATCCATTTTCACTACAGGCGCGGCATCGAGGCGGCAGAGGCGGGCGCGGCGTGCCTGCGCATCAATCCGGGCAATATCGGCAGTGTGGACCGCGTGCGCGATGTGGTGTCGGCCGCGCGCAATAATGGCTGCTCCATCCGCATCGGGGTCAATGCCGGCTCGCTGGAACGCGATCTCCTGGAAAAATACGGCGAGCCCTGCCCCGACGCGATGGTGGAAAGCGCGCTGAACCATGCCCGCATCCTCGATGATCTGGGCTTTCACGAATACAAGATCTCCGTGAAGGCCTCTGACCTCTTCCTCACCGTCGCTGCCTATCAGATGCTGGCAGAAGCGACCGACGCGCCCTTGCATCTGGGCGTCACCGAGGCCGGGGGCCTGCGTTCGGGCACCATCAAGTCGGCCATCGGCATGGGCTCGCTCCTCTGGGCCGGGATTGGCGACACGATCCGCGTCTCGCTCTCCGCCGAACCGGTGGAGGAAATCCGCGCAGGGTTCGACATGCTGAAAGCGCTGGGCCTGCGCACGCGCGGCGTGAACATCATCGCCTGTCCTTCGTGTGCCCGGCAGGGCTTTGACGTGATCCGCACGGTGGAGGCGCTCGAAGCACGCCTTGCCCACATCTCCGAGCCGATCTCGCTCTCCATTATTGGCTGCGTGGTCAACGGCCCCGGCGAGGCGGCCTATACCGATCTGGGGTTCACCGGCGGCGGCAAGGGGGCGGGCATGCTCTATTTTGCCGGCCAGCAGACCGAGAAAGTCTCCAACGAGGAGATGATTGCGCGCATCGTCGAAGCGGTGGAGGACAAGGCCGCCAGGATGCGCGCTGCGCGTGAAGGTCTCGCCGCTGCGGAGTAAACCGGCTGCGGCAAAACGCGGCTCGCCATCGCGGCGCGCGCATCCCATATCTTGGCGCAACACGCCGCCAGCGAGGTTTACATGGCTCAATCTGCCGCGCCCGAGACGCTGACCAGCCCCTCCATCGACCCTGATGAGGTGGAGAAATTCTCCCGCATGGCCGGCGAGTGGTGGGATCCGCACTCCAAGTTCGCGCCGCTGCACAAGTTCAATCCCGCGCGCCTTGGCTGGATACGCGAGCGGGCCGCCGCCCATTTCGGCCGCGAGGGGCGCGAGCCTCTAAAGGGCTTGAGACTGCTCGACATCGGCTGCGGAGGCGGGCTGGTCTCCGAACCGATGGCGCGCCTCGGCGCGGATGTAACGGGCGTCGATGCGGCAGAGGCCAATATCAAAACCGCCATGGTTCATGCGCAAAATAGCGGGCTGACAATCGATTACCGCCACGGCACGGCCGAGCAATTGCTGGCCGCCGAAGGCGCGGAGCGCTTCGATATCGTGCTCAATCTGGAAGTGGTGGAACATGTCGCCGATCCGGCGCAATTCCTCACCGACTGCGCGGCGCTGGTAAAGCCCGGCGGGCTGATGATTGTCGGCACGATCAACCGGACCAGCCGCGCCTTCGTCACCGCGATTTTCGGGGCCGAGTACGTGCTGGGCTGGCTGCCGCGCGGCACGCACCGGTTTGGAAAGCTGGTGAAGCCGGAGGAGGTAGAAAGCGCGCTCACCGCAGCGGGCCTTGCCTGTGAGACGCCGGCCGGGGTCAGCTATAATCCGCTCAAGGAAAGCTTCTTCATCTCGTCCGATGCCGGGGTGAATTACCTGATGGCGGCGGTGAAGTAGACGCTCACCCCTCCAGCAGTCTCGCGCCCGGTCCTTCGCGGCTGAGCGTGTCGCCCGGATTGCGCAAGGGGCAGTCCGTCATGGACAGGCACCCGCAGCCAATACAGCCCTCCAGCTCGTCCTTAAGCTGCGTCAGCGCCGTGATGCGCGCCTCCAGCGCCGCTTTCCAGCCCGCCGAGAGCTTGGCCCAGTCCTTTGCGTCCGGTGTACGCCTTGCGGGCAGGGCATCAAGTGCGGCGGCGATTTCAGAGAGCGGCACACCGGCGCGCTGGGCGACCCGGATCACCGCCACCCGGCGCAGCATGTCGCGGCCATAGCGGCGCTGATTGCCCCCGGTCCGGCTGCTGGCGATCAGGCCTTTTCTCTCGTAGAAA
This sequence comes from Glycocaulis sp., assembly GCA_022565665.1. GTDB lineage: Bacteria > Pseudomonadota > Alphaproteobacteria > Caulobacterales > Maricaulaceae > Glycocaulis. The sequence goes on along the minus strand of JAIUMI010000001.1, from coordinate 257,464 downwards.
TGCAGGGTGGAAACGCTCACCCCGGCGCGCGCAGCCAGCTCCCCGACGCTCAAGCCCCGCACCGGTCTTGCCGGTTTCATGGATGACATGTCATTTGCCTTTGACCTCAACTTAGGTTGAGATTTTAGACCAGATCCGGCCCAAGCGGCAAACCCTTCAGACGGCCCCCATATGCGGGCTCCCTCACAAGGTCTTTTCATGTTCCGTTTCTTTGAAAGCCGGGTTGATCCCTTTCCCGCGACCGAGCCCTCCGCGCCGCCCAAAAGCCTTTACGGCTTCATCCTCCATTACACGCGCCCCGTCCTGCCCTGGCTGTTGACGCTGTCGGCGTTGACCGCGCTCATCTCCATCTTCGAAGTGATCTTCCTGGGCTTTCTCGGCGCGCTGGTGGACTGGCTGGCTGCCGCCGACCGGGAGACGCTGTTCGCCGAGCACGGAATGGGGCTTCTCGCCATGGCGGCCTTCGTGCTGCTCGGCTATCCGGCGCTGATCTTCCTCAACTCGCTCATCACCCACCAGACGATTTTCGGGAATTTCCCGATGCTCGCGCGCTGGCTGACCCACCGCTACATCCTCGGCCAGTCCATGGCCTTCTTTCAGGACGAGTTCGCGGGCCGGGTGAGCCAGAAAGTGATGCAGACCGCGCTGGCGGTGCGCGAGACGGTGATGAAGGTGCTCGATATCTTCGTCTATGTGGTGGTCTATTTCATCGGCGCGCTGGTGCTGGTGGGCAGTGCCGAGCCCTTCCTGATGATCCCGCTGGTGGTGTGGCTGGCCGGCTATATCTGGCTTCTGGTCCACTTCATTCCGCGCCTGCGCGATATCTCCATGAAGCAGGCCGATGCGCGCGCGGAAATGACGGGCCGGGTGGTGGACAGCTACACCAATATCCAGACCATCAAGCTGTTTGCCCATGCGCGGCGCGAGGAGGGCTATGCCCGCGAGGCGATGAGCGGCTTCATGGGCACGGTGCACAAGCAGATGCGCCTCGTCACCGGGCTCTACACGCTGCTTCAGACGCTCAATGCTGCCCTGCTGGTCGCCATAACCGGCGCCACCATTATCGCCTGGCAGATGGGGCTGATCGGGCTGGGCGTGATCGCGGTGGCGGTCGCCATCGTGATGCGCATCCGCGCCATGTCGGACTGGATCCTCTGGGAGACGGCGGGCCTGTTTGAAGCCATCGGCACGATACAGGACGGCATCAACACCATCGCGCAGGAACAGGCGATTCGGGATGTGCCCGATGCGAAACCGCTGGAGGTGACGCAAGGCGCGATCCGGTTTGAAAACATCTCCTTCCACTATGGCAAGGAGGCGGGCGTGATTGACGGGCTCAATCTTGATATCGCGCCGGGCGAGAAGGTGGGGCTGGTCGGCCGGTCGGGCGTCGGCAAATCCACCCTCGTCAATCTGCTCCTGCGCTTTTACGACCTTGAGGGCGGGCGCATCACGATTGACGGGCAGGATATCTCGCAGGTCACGCAAGACTCCCTGCGCCGTCAGATCGGCATGGTCACGCAGGACACCTCCCTTTTGCACCGCTCGATCCGGGACAATATCGCCTACGGCACGCACGGCGATGACGAGGCGGCGATATATGAGGCGGCGCGCCGCGCGCAGGCCGACGAGTTCATCCCGCTATTGTCTGACCCTGATGGCCGTACCGGCTATGACGCGAAGGTCGGCGAGCGGGGCGTGAAGCTTTCCGGTGGCCGGCGCCAGCGCATCGCGATTGCCCGTATCCTGCTGAAAGACGCGCCCGTTCTGGTGCTGGATGAAGCGACGTCCGCGCTGGATTCCGAAGTGGAAGCCGCCATTCAGGACCAGCTCTACCAGCTGATGGAGGGCAAGACCGTCATCGCCATCGCGCATCGGCTTTCCACCATCGCCATGCTGGACCGGCTGGTGGTGATGGAGGCAGGCCGCATCATCGAGCAGGGCAGCCATGAGGAGCTGCTGGACAAGGGCGGGGTCTATGCCCGTCTGTGGAAGCGCCAGTCCGGCGGCTTCCTCAATGTGGATGCGAACTGGATTGACGCGGCGAAATAGCGATGGGCGCGGCTGCCGACAGGGCACTTCCGCGCGCGCGCATTCCTGCTAAAGGAGGGGCATGGCGCGTCTGGTCCTGAAATTTGGCGGCACCTCGATGGCTGATCCTGAGCGGATCGCGGCCTCGGCGGCCATTGCCGCGCACGAAGCGGGCAATGGCCATCAGATCGCCGTCGTGGTCTCGGCCATGGCGGGCGAGACCGACCGCTACCTGTCCTGCGCGCAAGCACTCGGCGGCGGGCTCGGCGAGGTGGAAACCGATACCGCGCTCGCCGCCGGCGAGCAGGCCGCTTCCGCCCTGATGGCGCTGGCGCTTAAAGAGAGGGGTCTGCAGGCGCGCTCCATCCTCGCCTGGCAATTGCCGATGGAAGCCGATGGCGCCGCTGGCACCGCGCGCATCACGGCCATCAATCCGGCGCTGCTCGAAGCGTGCCTCGAAGAGGGCGTGATCCCGGTCGTGGCCGGTTTTCAGGGCATCAGCCCTGACGGGCGGCTGGTCACGCTTGGCCGGGGCGGCACTGATCTCTCCGCCGCCGCCATTGCTGCGGCCATCGGTGCGGACTGCGACATCTACACCGATGTGGACGGCGTCTTCACCACCGATCCGAGGATCGAGCCGTCCGCACGGCGCGTCGCGCGCATCTCCCATGACGAGATGCTGGAACTGGCCGCCATGGGCGCGAAAGTCCTGCAGACCCGCTCGGTGGAATATGCCAAGGCCAAGGGCGTGGCGCTCAGCGTGAAGTCCAGCTTTGCCCCGCCGGGCATGAGTGCAGGCACCGAAGTGGTGACTGAAAGCGCGCTCGCCGAACGGCGCGTCGTCTCCGGCATCGCCTATACCCGCGCGCAGGCCCGTATCGCGGTGCCGGGCCTTGAGGACAGCAATGCCGCCCCCGCAGGCGTGTTCGCGGCGCTGGCAGAGGCGGGCGTGCATGTGGACATGATCGTGCAGGGGCGGGCCCGCTCTGGCGGGCATAATCTGGAATTTTCGGTCGATGGGCGTGACCTGAAGGCCGCGCTTGGCGCGCTGCGCCCGTTCAGCGCGGTGGCCCACGAGACGGGGCTGGCCAAGGTGTCGGTGGTCGGCACGGGCCTGCGCGGACGCGCCGATATCGCCCGCACGCTCTATGGCGTGCTGGAAAGCCATGCGATCCCGGTGCGCATGGTAGCGACCTCCGAGATCAAGATTTCAGCACTCGTGGACGAAGATGGGCTGGAACGGGCCGTACGCGCACTTCATGCAGCTTACAGGCTCGACGAGGCTTGACGGGCGCCGGCCTTTGCGTGCTCTTGCCACGCGCTGGCCGGGCAGAGGAAAAGGGCAGTCATGACCCCTGTTTCGCCGATACTGGACGGGCCGGGCCTTCGCGGGCCACGCCGGCTGCTGCGCCGCATACGCGACCTGATGGCGGTACAGGAGCAGGCACAGGCACGTCTGGACCGGCTGACCGGCATCATCGCCGAAGAAACCGGGTCGGACGTGTGCTCGATCTATCTGGTGCTGCCCAATGGCGCGCTGGAACTGTCGGCCACTTACGGGCTCAAGGCCGAGGCGGTGCACACGCTGCGTCTCGCCCCTGATGAGGGTCTGGTCGGTCTCGTCGCCCGGCGCGCCCGCCCGCTGGCGGTGGAGAACGCGCCCGCCCACCCGAACTTCGCCTACAAGCCGGAAACCGGTGAGGAACCCTTCAAGAGCTTTGTCGGCGTGCCCGTGCTGCGCGGCGGCCGGCTGGTCGGGGTGCTGACCGCGCAGACGCGCGCCGTGCGCCCCAGCACCGAGGAAGAAATCGAGACGCTGCAGACGGTCGCCATGCTGCTGGCCGAGATCGTGGCGTCAGGCGAGCTGATCCGCGCCGAGGCCTTCTCCCAGATGGAGTTGCGCCCCACCGGCCCGGAGCGCTTCTCCGGCGCGGCGCTCTCTTCGGGAATCGCTATCGGGGTGGCCGTGGTGCACGAGCCGCACGTTGTATCCACGCGCATGATCGCGGAAGACGCCGAGGCCGAGGAGGGCCGCCTTGATGCGGCGATTTCCGACCTCAGGCGGGGCGTGGATGAACTGCTTGATTCCGGGCGCGCGCCCATCGGCACGCCCTCGCGTGATGTGCTGGAAGCCTACCGCATGTTCGCTCATGACCGGGGCTGGATCGAGCAACTGCGCGAGGCGGTGCGCTCGGGCCTGACCGCCGAGGCTGCCGTGGAGCGGGTGCGCAACGAGCACCGCGCCCGCCTCATGAAGGCGCGCGATGCGCATTTCCGCGAGCGCCTGCACGATCTGGAAGACCTCGCCAACCGCCTGCTGCGCCATCTCTCGGAACCCGGACAGGCCTTCACCGGCGGTGATCTGCCGGACAATGCCATTCTGATCGCCCGCTCGATCGGCCCTGCCGAGCTGATGGAGATGGACCGCACCCGCCTTATCGGCCTGGCCCTTGAAGAAGGCTCGGCCACCAGCCACGCGGCCATCGTCGCCAAGGCGCTCGGCATACCCATGGTGGGGCAGGTGGAAGGCGCGCTCGACCGGGTGGAGGAGGGCGACACGCTGATCGTCGATGGCGAGTTCGGCCTGTTGCACATCCGCCCCGGCGAGGAAGCGCTCACCGCCTATAGCGAGCGTCTGGAAAGCCTTGCCGAAGCCAATCGCGGCTATGCCGCCCGGCGTGACGAGCCGGCGCTGACGGCCGATGGCGTGCTGATGGATCTGCAGATGAATGCCGGGCTGCTGGTCGAGCTGCCGCGCGTGGCCGAAACCGGGGCCAGCGGGGTGGGCCTGTTCCGTACCGAGTTCCAGTTCATGGTCTCCTCCACCCTGCCGCGTCTGGAGGCGCAGACGGAGCTCTACCGGGCGGTGCTCGATGCGGTGGGGGATCGTCCGGTCGTGTTCCGTACGCTGGATCTCGGCGGAGACAAGGTAACCGCCTACACGCCCACCGTGCGCGAGCCGAACCCGGCGCTGGGCTGGCGGGCGCTCCGCATGGGGCTCGACCGGCCTGCGCTCACCCGCTACCAGCTGCGCGCGCTGGTCCGGGCTGCTGCCGGGCGTACGCTCAAGGTTCTCTTCCCCATGGTGGCGGCGGTGGAGGAGCTGGAGGCGGCGCGTGACCTCCTGCATCAGGAAATGCAGCTGGCGCGCAGGCACGGCCACGCCCTGCCCGAACGGGTCGAGACCGGGCTGATGATCGAGACGCCTGCGGTTGCATTCGATCCCGGCCCCTATCTGGCGCTGTGCGATTTCGCGGCTGTCGGTGCAAATGATCTCATGCAGTATTTTTTTGCGGCCGACCGGCAGAACCCTCACGTGGCCAGCCGCTATGACGTGATCAGCCCCGCGCCGCTGCGCCTGTTGCAGCATGTCCGCGAAGCGTGCGAGCAGGCCGGCAAGCCGGTATCGGTATGTGGCGAGATCGCCAGCCAGCCGCTAGAGGCTTGTATTCTTTCGGCTTTAGGTTACCGGAAATTATCCATGGCGGCGGGCAGTATCGGCCCGGTGAAGGCGGCGCTGGCCGAATGTGACACGGCCCGCCTTGGCACCTGGCTTGCACGGCAGATGGCGTCTGATGCGCCGCATTCGGAAAAACCCTTGCGTGACAGGATGATCGAAGCTGCGCAAGAAGCCGGATTATCTTCACGACTTGTTGATAAGCGTGCTTCATTTTGATTTAATCCGCTTGCGATGCGGTGAAAAAGTCACACTGGAAGTGACTCTCCGAAAGGAGCATCGGTGCAGGTGGTGAGGGGAAGCTGCCTAACGGCAGCATTGAAGCGATGCAAAAACCGGTCAGTCTGGTTTCGGAAAGTCAGTACGTACCAATGGATGCCGTCTTCGCTAATGCGCCGGTAGCGAGCGCGCCCCCGGCCAATGTCGGGGAGAGGCTGCGTCAGGCGCGCCTCAAGCACGGCTGGACGCTGGATTCCGCTGCCGCCCGCACCCGCATCAAACGCGATTATCTTGAAGCTCTGGAAGCCATGGACGCGCGTGGCCTGCCCTCGCGCGCTTACACGATCGGCTATCTGAGGGGCTATGCCGGCTTTCTCGAGCTCGACGTCATGAGCGTTGTCGAGCAGTTCAAGGCCGAAGTGGAATGCGATACCGGCCGCGCCCAGCCGACCGCACCGAAGAAGAAGCGCGAGTTCAGACTGCCCAAGGGCCTGATCGGCGCAGCGATCATCATGATCAGCGCGGTGGGCGCGACGAGCTGGTATGGCGTGCACGTCACCCGCTCCGGCGCCTTTGCCGACGCGCCCGATCCGGCAGCCCTGCTGGCGACGCCCCGTCCGATGGTCGAAGCGTCCCCGGCGGCTGATCCGGGCCGTATCTGGGCGGGCCTGCCGGCCGCTCACACGCCCGAAGCGCTTGTCTTCACTGCCATTTCACCGGTGACACTGGAAGTGCGCGACGGTTCGGGCCGCGTGCTCTTTGCCCGCGAGATGGAGGCCGGAGCCTCCTGGCGTGCGCCTGATGAACCGGGCCTTGTGGTGTCGGCCACCGATGCGGGCGCTGTACGGGTGCGCTCCGGCGCGTCCGATATCGGTGTTCTGGGTCAGAGCGGCCAGATACTTGAATCGCTCGATATGAGCGCCTTCGTTGCCAACTGGCAGGCCGAGCGGACCGAGGCTGCCGCCGGCACCGTGACCGCCAGCGCCGGACGCTGACACGCCTTCGGGGCGTATCGTAACGAACACGCTTCCCCTTTTGCCGGAGTCAGGCTTTGCTTCCCTTTGCTGAGGCACGAGAACGTGCCCGTTGGGAGGAGACAAAGCAATGTACGCTTCCATGATGGTGCCGGTTCTGGCGCTGGTGTGCTGGACGCTGGTGATGTGGACGTGGATGTATGCCACGCGCATCCCGGCCATGCAGAAGGCGGGGCTGAAGCCAGCCAAGCTGAAGGAAAAGTCCGAGCTGGACGTGCTGCCGCGCGGCGTGCGCCAGATTGCCGACAATCATAACCATCTGCATGAACAGCCTGTCCTGTTCTATGCGCTGGCCATGTACAGCCATCTCGTCGGCGTGGGTGATCCCGTGAATATCGGCTTTGCCTGGAGCTATGTGATCCTGCGTATCGCCCACTCGCTCTTCCAGGCGACCGTGAACTTCATCCCGGTGCGCTTCCTGATCTACACGCTGGCGACGCTGTGCCTGTTTGTCATCGTGATCCGCAATGTGATAGCCCTTCTGGCATGAAAGTTTACGGCCTGAAGACGTGCGAGACCTGCCGCAAGGCGCTTGCTGCGCTGGATGCGGCGGGTCACGCGCCGGAATTTGTCGATGTGCGTGCCGAGCCTTCAGTCGCGGGGAAAATCCCCGGCTGGATCAAGGCGGTGGGCGCGGACACGATCGTCAACCGTGCCTCGATGACCTGGCGCAAGCTCTCCGATGCGGAGCAGGCGAAGGCTGACGACGCAGCTGCGCTGGCCGGTCTTCTGGACACGCACCGCACCCTCATCAAGCGTCCCCTGATCGAGGCGAACGGTGCGGTGAGCGTAGGCTGGAACAAGGCGGTCAAGTCCGGGTTCGGTGTAAGCTAGCCCCTTCCGGCATCTGCGCGCTTGGCCGAATCTGTGTGTCCGGCTACACCCGTTGAATGCAATCTGTCTGTGTCTACTGCGGGTCCAATCCCGGTGCCGCCCCCGAATACGCCAAAGCCGCGGCCGCGCTTGGCACCCATCTCGCCCGTGAGGGTCTGCGCCTTGTCTATGGCGGCGGTCAGGTGGGGCTGATGGGGATACTCGCCGATGCGGCGGTGGAAGCCGGCGGCGCGGTGACCGGCGTCATTCCCGATTTTCTCCATCACCGCGAGATTGCCCATCCGCGCGTCTCTGACATGCGCGTTGTCGCCTCCATGCATGAGCGCAAGCAGGTAATGGCCGACGAGGCCGATGGTTTCATCGCCTTGCCCGGTGGCATTGGCACGATGGAGGAATTGTTCGAGATCTGGACATGGAGCCAGCTTGGCCGCCATGTGAAGCCCGTCGGCCTCATCAATGTGGCCGGCTATTATGATGGCCTGCTCGCGTTTCTGGACCGGATGCAGGGCGATGGCTTCATTCAGGACCGCCACCGCGCCATGCTGATTTCCGGCTCCGATCCAGCCAATGTGCTCGCCCGGATGGCCGTCTATCACCATCCCGGCGTGATTCCCTCGCTTGAACGCGCGCGCATGTAGGGTGTATCGGCTGCCCCATGCGATTACCTGACCAGAAACTCGACCAGATTCTCGACCGCTTCGACCAGATCGAGGCGCGCCTTGGCGCAGCCAGCGATGGCGAGGAGATCGTAAAGCTCTCGCGCGAACACTCCGAGCTCAAAGAGGTCACCGAAAAGGCGCGTGAGCTGAAATCGGTACGCGCCGGGCTGGCCGAGGCCGAGGCCATCATCGCCGAGGGCGGTGACAGGGACATGGCCGAGCTGGCGCAGGAAGAGCGCGCGGAGCTCAAAGAACGCATCCCGCTTCTGGAACGCGAGCTGCAGCTTCTCCTCCTGCCGAAGGACGAGGATGACGAGGCCAATATCGTGCTGGAAATCCGCGCCGGCACCGGCGGGGACGAGGCTGCGCTGTTCGCGGGCGATCTCTTCAACATGTATCAGCGCCACGCCGCCAAGCAGGGCTGGAAGGTGGAGGTGATCTCCGCCAGCGAATCTGAGGTCGGCGGATACAAGGAGATCATCGCCTCGGTCACGGGCGCGGGCGTGTTCGGCAAGCTGAAATTTGAATCCGGGGTACACCGTGTGCAGCGCGTGCCGGAAACCGAAGCGGGCGGACGCATCCACACTAGCGCGGCTACCGTGGCCGTGCTGCCAGCCCCGGAGAATGTCGACATCGTGATCCGCGATGAGGATATCCGCATCGATACCATGCGCGCCTCGGGCGCAGGCGGTCAGCACGTCAACAAGACCGACAGCGCCGTGCGCATGACGCACCTGCCCACCGGCATCGTGGTGATCAGCCAGGAAAAATCCCAGCACCAGAACCGCGCCATCGCCATGCAGGTGCTCAAGACCAAGCTCTATGAGAAAGAACGCAGCGAAAAGGAGGCGGCGCGTGCCGCTGAACGCAAGGGCCAGGTTGGTTCCGGCGACCGGTCCGAGCGTATCCGTACCTATAATTACCCGCAGGGGCGGGTGACCGATCACCGCATCAATCTCACCCTCTACAAGCTGCCCGAGATCGTCTCCGGCGAGGCGCTGCACGAGGTGATCGACGCGCTACTCGCCGAGGATCAGGCCGCCCGCCTTGCCGCCATGGATGACGGTTAGGGGTGGTTTTCTTTGATGCTGCGCACATCCGTGCGTCGCTCCTCGCTCACGCTGCGGGCGCAAAGGCCTGTCCCCGACTTGATCGGGGATCGCGCTTGCGGCACTGCGCGCCGGGGAGCCCTTCCGCCCCCGTCAGGGGGCACTAGGCCGAACGGCCGCCCGCGCCAATGCGCGGAACATCGCAACGCGGATGCGTTGCGGAACCATAGAGACCAACACCATGACTCCCTCCACCCTGCTCAAAGCCGCCACAGCCCGCCTTGAAGCGGCAGGTATTGAGGATGCGCGCGAGGATGCACGGGCGCTTCTGCGTCATGCGCTGGGGCAGGATGCGGCAGGGCTCATCGCGCGCGGCGAAGCGGTCTTGAGCGAGGCAGAGGCGGCGCGTTTCGAGGCAATGATCACCCGCCGCGCGGCGCGCGAGCCGCTCTCCCAGATCATCGGATCGGTGGGGTTCTGGACGCTGGACCTGATCGTCACGCGCGATGTGCTCACCCCGCGCAGCGATACCGAGACGGTCGTGGAAGCGGCGCTCGCCTCCCTGCCGGACCGCACCGCGTCCTTGCGCATTTTGGACATCGCCACCGGCTCCGGCGCGATTGCGCTGGCGCTTCTAAGTGAGCTGCCGAACGCTACTGCCATCGCCACGGACATCTGTGCCGCTGCGCTGGACATCGCAAAGACGAATGCGGCGCGCAATGGGCTGGAGAGCCGCATCCGCTTCGTCGAAACAAGCTGGGCGGACGGAATGGAGGGTCCGTTTGATATCATCGTCTCCAACCCGCCCTATATCGCGCCGGAAGTCATCGAGACGCTGGAGCCGGAAGTGCGCGATTTCGAGCCGCGTATCGCGCTTGATGGCGGGGAAGGCGGGCTCGAGCCCTATGTGCATCTCTTCGCGGAGGCGCGACGCCTGCTGGCACCAGACGGCGCGGCGCTCTTCGAGATCGGCCATGATCAGGGCAAGGCCGTTCTGGCGCTGGCGCGCGGGGCGGGGCTTGAACGCGCACGGATCATTCCTGATCTTTCGGCGCGCGACCGGGTGGTCTTTTGCAGTGCAACTGAAAAAGACTTGGAAACCGGACGCGGATGAGTCTAGTTTGTGCCCATTCAGCTTTTGTGGCGCGCCCGGACGGGGCTGTGACTATGAAGACGGGGCAAGCCTGCTGATATAACCGGCTTTTGTTCGACTACTGGCAGATCGCACATTGTTTTGGGTGCATCGGGCCGCTTGCGCAAGGCCGCGCCGTGCCGGGATGATCCGGCGGTACCTGTCAGAAACAGGATCAAGTGAGATACTATGAAGCGTCAACGTGGACGGGGGCGTAAGCCCAACAATCAGGGCAATCGCAATTTCGAAAGCAATGGCCCGGACGTGAAGATCCGGGGCAATGCGGCCCATATTTATGAAAAATACCTCCAGCTTGCGCGTGATGCGTCCTCTTCGGGCGACCGCATCATGGCGGAGAATTACTACCAGCACGCCGAGCATTATTTCCGCATCGTGCAGGCCACCCAGCCGCGCCGCGAAGAGCGTGACAACAGCGATGACGGCGATAGCGGCGATCAGCCCGATGAGCGTCAGGCCGGCCAGCACAATGGCCGCGGCGAGCGCCGTGACAACCGTCAGGACGAGCGCCGTCAGGCCCGCAGCTCCAATGGGGATGCCCAGGGCGAGGAAGGCGAAGCCGCGAGCGAGAACGCCGATGGCAATGAGGGCGGGCGTCAGCGCCGCCAGCGCCGTCCGCGGCGCTCGGACAATGCCGATAATGGCTCTGATCCGCTGCGCATGGTCGATCCGGGTTCGGAAGCCCGGGCCGAGGTATCGTCCGGCGAAGGCGAGCAGCCCGAGACGGAAGCCAAGCCGGCCCGCACCCGCCGTCCGCGCCGCACCCGAGATGCAGAGGCGGAAGCTGCGCTCGATGCCTCCTCCGGGGATGCCGACGCGGCCTGATAGTCGGGCTTTTGCCTGATGTCTGGTGATATCGGGGAGGGGGCTGTTTGCCCCCTTCCACAAAAATGCCCGGCCCAACTTGTGTGGTGTCGGGGACACACCCATATGCAACACATCAGGGATGGCGGGCTGTGTCTCTTAGGGAGCAGCATCCGTTTAACCCCTTGTCTCGCTGCTCTTTTTCAGGAGACCTGAGCATATGGACTTTAACAGCTATACCGACCGTGCGCGTACCATAATCCAGACCGCGCAGGGGCTCGCCATGAAGGCGAAGAACCAGCAGTTCGCGCCCGAACATGTCTTCCGCGCGCTGATGGAGGAAGAAAGCGGGCTCGCCCGTAACCTCATCGAGGCCGCAGGCGGGCGCCCCGATACGGCGCTTGATCTGGCAAAGCGCGCCGTTGACGCCCTGCCGAAAGTGGAAGGCGGATCGGGCCAGCTTTATCTCGCGCCGAAGACGGCGGAGATACTGTCGGCAGCAGAAGAGGCCGCCAAGAAGGCCGGTGACCAGTATGTCACGGCCGAACGCCTGCTGCTGGCCATGGTGATCACGCAGGGCACCGCGCCGTTCGATATCCTCAAACAGGTGGGCGTTACCCCGCAGACGCTCAACACCGCGATCAACGCCGTTCGCCAGGGCCGCACCGCCGACAGTGCCTCGTCTGAAGACAGCTATGAGGCGCTGAAGAAATACGCGCGCGACCTCACCGAAGTCGCCCGCAAGGGCAAGCTCGATCCCGTGATTGGCCGTGATGAGGAAATCCGCCGCACCATTCAGGTGCTCTCCCGGCGTACCAAGAACAACCCTGTGCTGATCGGTGAGCCCGGTGTTGGCAAGACCGCGATTGCTGAAGGGCTGGCCCTGCGCATCGTCAATGGCGATGTGCCGGAATCCCTCAAGGACAAGCGCCTTCTGGCGCTCGATATGGGCGCGCTCATCGCGGGCGCGAAATATCGCGGCGAGTTCGAGGAGCGCTTGAAAGCGGTGCTCTCCGAAGTCACCTCAGCGGACGGGAAAATCATCCTCTTCATCGACGAGATGCACACGCTTGTCGGCGCCGGCAAGACCGATGGCGCGATGGACGCGTCCAACCTCCTCAAACCCGCCCTGGCGCGCGGTGAGCTACACTGCGTGGGCGCGACCACGCTTGATGAATACCGCAAGCATGTGGAGAAGGACGCCGCGCTCGCTCGCCGCTTCCAGCCCGTCTTCGTGGACGAGCCGAGCGTGGAGGACACGATCTCCATCCTGCGCGGCCTGAAAGAGAAGTATGAGGTCCATCACGGCGTGCGCATCGCCGATGGCGCCATCGTGGCCGCCGCCACCCTTTCCAACCGCTATATCACTGACCGCTTCCTGCCCGACAAGGCCATCGATCTGATGGACGAGGCCTCGGCGCGCCTGCGCATGCAGGTGGATTCCAAGCCCGAAGAACTCGACGAGCTCGACCGGCGCATCATCCAGCTGAAGATCGAAGGCGAGGCGCTGAAAAAAGAGTCCGATGCGGCCTCGAAAGCGCGTCTTGAAGCGCTGACCAAGGAGCTCTCAGACCTTGAGCAGCGCTCTGCCGAAATGACGGCGGCCTGGCGCGCGGAGAAGGACAAGCTGGCCTCTTCGACCAGCCTGAAAGAGCAGCTCGACCAGCTTCGCGCAGAGCTTGCCAATGCCGAGCGGCGGGGCGATCTGGCGCGGGCCTCCGAGATCAAGTATGGCCGCATCCCTGATCTTGAGCGCCAGCTCGCCGAGGCCGAAAAGGCAGGCGAAACCAACGGCAAGGGCGCTCTGGTACAGGAGGTCGTGGACGAGGAGCAGATTGCCGCCGTGGTCTCGCGCTGGACCGGTGTGCCGGTGGAAAAAATGCTCGAAGGCGAGCGGGCCAAGCTTCTGAAGATGGAGGAGGGCCTGCATGCCCGCGTGGTCGGCCAGGACGAGGCAGTGGCCGCTGTCTCCGACGCCGTGCGCCGCGCGCGAGCCGGGCTGAAAGACCCGAACCGCCCCATCGGCTCCTTCCTCTTCCTCGGTCCCACAGGGGTCGGCAAGACCGAGCTGACCAAAGCGCTCGCCGAATTCCTGTTCGATGATGAGGGCGCGATCACCCGGCTCGACATGAGCGAATACATGGAGAAGCATTCGGTCGCGCGCATGATCGGCGCGCCGCCGGGCTATGTCGGCTATGATGAGGGCGGGGCGCTGACCGAAGCTGTTCGGCGCAGGCCCTATCAGGTCATCCTCTTTGACGAGGTGGAAAAGGCCCATCCGGACGTGTTCAACGTGCTCCTGCAGGTGCTCGATGATGGCCGCCTGACCGATGGTCAGGGCCGCACGGTCGATTTCCGCAACACGCTGATCATCATGACGTCCAATCTCGGTTCGGAGTTCCTGCTCTCCGGCTCGGTGGAGGCAGCACGGCCGCAGGTGATGGAGGCGGTGCGGGCCAACTTCCGGCCTGAATTCATCAACCGGATCGACGAGACGATCCTGTTCCAGCGCCTCGAGCCGGAGCACATGGGCGTGATCGTGGAGATCCAGCTCAAACGTCTTGAAGCCCTCCTGAAGGACCGGCGCATGACGGTGTCGCTGGACGGGAAGGCCAAGCAATGGCTGGCAGACAAGGGCTATGACCCCGCCTATGGCGCGCGGCCCCTGAAACGCGTGATCCAGAAAGAGCTGCAGGACCCGCTCGCCCGGCTGATCCTGGAGGGCACGATCAATGACGGCGATGAGGTTACGGTCTCTGCCGAGGCCGGATCGCTGACCGTCAACGGACAGGCCGTCTCCCGCTCCGCCCTGCCACCGGCCGAAGCGGTGATCCAGTAGGGCGCGTGCACCTCTTTCCCATCGTTTCCCCGACGAAAGTCGGGGTCCAGCAACAAGGCTGGGCACCGGCTTGCGCCGGTAAAACAAGAGGGTTGAGATAAGACTGGCCGCCCCTACGGCGTGGCGCTGGTCGATGAGCCGCTGACATTGCGGCCATCGCGGCGCTGGGCAACCAGGGCGGGCTCGGCCTCGCTGATGGCGGCCGGGGCCTGATCGCGCAGGGCGATGATCCGGTCCCGCTCGGTGCGGAACAGGTTCAGCTCATTGCTCTCAAGACGGCGCCCCGTGGGCAGGTCAAGGCTCATCGGATTGAGCGGACGGCCATTGAGGTGCACCTCATAGTGCAGGTGCGGGCCGGTGGAGGCACCCGTTGTGCCGACATAGCCGATGGTCTGGCCTTGGGTGACGCGGGTGCCGGCGCGGATGCCGCGGGCAAATCCGTTCAGATGGGCGTAGACGGTCTGATAGCCATTGGCGTGGCGGATGCGGATATAATTGCCGAACGAGCCGAACCAGTCCGCACGCTCGATCGTGCCATTGCCGGCAGCATAGATGGGTGTGCCGGTCGGGGCGGCGAAATCGGTGCCGTTATGGGGCCGGTTGGTGCGCCGGATCGGATGGAAGCGCATGCCGAAACCGCTGGAGATACGCGCGCCATTGATCGGCATTTTCATCAGCAGGCGCGCCGCGCTTTCGCCTTCGCCGGTGTAATAGCCGATATCGCCATCGGGCGCTTCAAAGCGGAAATATTCCAGCGGACGGCCGCGGCCATTGAAGGTCATGTAGAGGATGCGTCCGGTGCGGATCACCTCGCCGGAACGGTTGGTGTAGCGCTCGAACACGATGTCGAACGTGTCGCCATAGCGGATGGTGCGGAAGTCCACCGAGTGGCCGAGCACCAGCGCCATGTCGTTGACGATCCGGTCGGTTGCGCCCGCATTGAGGGCCGCGGAGTAGAAGTTGGAGCTGATCTCGCCGCGTGCGCGCACGATCTCGCGTTCCAGCGTCATGACGGCTTCGCGGGTGCGGTAGCGGCCATCATTGCTGCGCGCCACGGTGATGGTGCGTTCGGAGTCCGGGCGGAAGGAGATGCCGGTCAGGGTTATCTCGCTCTCATCGCTGGCGCTGGCCTGCTGGATCGGGCTGCGCTCGAAGAAGACGTTCAGGCGCTGGCCTGCGCGCAGCGAGCGCGCCGGGTAGATCGGGTCGAGCGCGGCGATGGCGCGCGCGGCATCCACGCGGCTGGCCCCGGCATCGGCGAGCACGCTGGCAAAGGTCTGGCCTGGACGCACCGTCACTTCGGCAGCGGTCAGGACCGGGCAGTCAAAGCAGTCGGCGAAGACGGCATGTTCGGCCATCACCATGTCTTCAAGGGTGAAGCTCTCTTCCACCGCCGCCTCGGCCATGATGGCCGCACCGGCACCGCGATGGGGCGCGCTGTCATCCGCCGCCGCGCTGGAAACGGTCCCCGACAGGGTTCGGGTGATCAACAGCCCTGCGATCAGCAGGAGCGCCACGGTCAGCGTGCCGAAAAATATCAGCGCACGTGAGCGGCGGGCGTCAGCGAGGCGGACGTCGAAGCCGGACATGCGATTAAATTCCCTCTTCCCGCGCGGTCGGTGTTGTTCATTGCCGCAGGTCCAGCCGAGGCAAGATGCGGGCCATCTGTCACCCCCCGTGACATCCTGCCATCTGCCCCGGAACGTCCCGGACCGGCACATACACTGACAAGCTCGAATCAACTTGCCAAGGGGCATGTGTCATACCGGACTGGTTAACATCGCCCTTAACCCAACATATTGTGTTCACCATGAGCACGAAGCGGAGAAACGTCATGAAAACCTTTCTGCTGATTGCCGTGCTCGGGGTGATGCTGGTCAGCGCCGTGCTGGTTTCCGGGCGGGTCTGGCTCGGTATCGACACGCAAATGGGCGCGCATGGCTGGGTCGCGCTGGCGCTCGGGGCCGGGCTGACCTTCCTGGTCGCGGTCGGCCTTATGGGGCTGGTGTTTCACTCTGCCCGGCGCGGTTATGACGACGTGGATGGAGAAGACTAGCGGCAGGCGGTGCATCCGCGTTAACCCTTTTCCGATCCAGAATCGGCTAAGGATTCGCTCCATGAGCACTGAACACGCCCCCTCCGCCAGCGAGCTTGCCGCGCTTCTCAGCGCCCGGCTCTGTCATGATCTTGTCAGCCCGGTTGCCGCGCTTGGCGCGGGCCTGTCGGTGCTAGATGACGAGAACGCTGCGGATATGCGCGATCAGGCGATCGACCTGATCCGTACAGCGGCAGACCAGGCCCATGCCAAGCTGGAATTTGTCCGCCTTGCCTTCGGGGCGGGCGGCTCGCGGCCCGGCATTATCGAGATGAGCGAGATGCACAAGCTCGCCAATGCCATGTTCGCCAGCGCCAAGCCTGAACTGGTGTGGAAGACGAAGGAGGGCGGGCTGTCCAAGCCGGCCGCGCGCGTCCTTCTGAACCTCATCTGGATGGCGGTCGATAATGTGCCGCGCGGCGGCACGGTGACCATCGAGGCTAACGGGGATGGTCAGGGTGCGCGCTTGCGCATCGTGGCGGCGGGGCCACGCGCACGCATCGACCCGGCCTATATCGACGCCCTGGCGGGCAAGGCGGGCGAGGACGGTTATGATGGCCGCTCCATCCAGCCCTATTACGCCGGACTCATCGCCCGCGAGAATGGCGGGCGTGTCGAAGCGCGCGTCGAAGAGGAGCGGATCGAATACGTCGCCCTGATCGCGCCGGAATCCAGCGCTGTGGCGGCATAAGCACATTCCAACAGCCAAACCTTTGGTTAACCGTGGCCATGTGAGTGTGCCCCTGTGATGCGCATTGTGCGCACAGGCCGTTTTTTGTGGCCTGTTCGATCAGGGGATTGGCGATCATGGACGAACTGATTGGCGAGTTTCTGGCCGAGACGGCCGAGAGCCTTGATACAATCGACTCCGAACTGGTGAAGTTCGAGTCCGATCCCACGGACAGGGCCACGCTCGACAATATTTTCCGCCTTCTGCACACCATCAAGGGCACGTGCGGTTTTCTGGGCCTGACCCGGCTCGAGGCCATAGCCCATGCCGGTGAAACCCTGCTGGGCAAGTTCCGCGACGGCACGCTGACCGCTGACAGTGCAGCGGTGACGCTGGTTCTGCAATCGCTTGACCGCATCAAGCTGGTACTGGCCGGCCTTGAGGAAACGGGCAGCGAGCCTGAAGGCGATGACAGCGATCTGATCAGCGCTCTGGAAGCCATGGCGACCGGCGAGGCAGCGCCTGCACCTGCTCCGGCGCCCGAACCTGAACCGGAGCCTGTCGTGGAGGCGGCTGCCGAGGGTGAGGAAGCGTATGACGCCGATCTTGGCCGCCCCTTGCGACCGGGCGAGGTGTCACTGGCCGATCTCGAAGCCGC
Source organism: Glycocaulis sp. (assembly GCA_022565665.1). GTDB lineage: Bacteria > Pseudomonadota > Alphaproteobacteria > Caulobacterales > Maricaulaceae > Glycocaulis. Next base: position 239,965 of record JAIUMI010000001.1, on the reverse strand, counting down.
TTTCATGGCGGCGGAGGGGCCGGAGGAGGCTGAAGGCGCAGCTGCCCACGATGGCGACGAGGATGACGACGCGGACGAGCCTGCCATGGCAACACCCGCCGTGCCCGCGCCTGCTGGCGCGCCGGCACAGCCGGCTGCCGCTGTGGACAAGGCTGACGTGCCGAAGGGCGAGGCTGTACGTACCCAGTCCACCATCCGCGTCAATGTGGATGTGCTCGAAACCCTGATGACCACGGTGTCCGAACTGGTGCTGGCGCGTAACCAGCTGCACCAGATCGTGCGTGATACCGAGGACTCTGCCCTGAAAACCCCGCTCCAGCGCCTGTCCTCGGTAACCGCCGAGCTGCAGGACGGGGTGATGAAGACGCGCATGCAGCCCGTGGGCGATGCGTGGAAGAAGCTGCCGCGCATCGTGCGCGATACCCAGCAGGATCTGGGCAAGAAAATCCGCCTGATCATGGAGGGAGAGGATACCGAGCTTGACCGGCAGGTGCTCGAACTGATCAAGGACCCGCTTACCCACATGGTGCGCAACTCCGCCGATCACGGCGTAGAGATGCCCGATGTGCGTGCGGCCAACGGCAAGGCGGAAACCGGTACGATCCGCCTGTCGGCCTATCATGAGGGCGGGGCGATCATCATCAAGATCGCCGATGACGGGGCCGGGCTCGATCCGGAGAAGATCCGCGCCAAGGCGATGGAGAAGGGTCTGGCCACGGCCGATGAGCTCGCCTCCATGAGCGAGCAGCAGATCCAGCGTTTCATCTTTGCCGCCGGCTTCTCCACCGCCGCCAAGGTGACGAACCTCTCCGGGCGCGGCGTCGGCATGGACGTGGTGCGTACCAATATCGAGCAGATTGGCGGCTCCATCGACCTTCACTCCGAGGTTGGCAAGGGCACGACTTTCGCCATCAAGATTCCGCTCACTCTGGCCATCGTGTCGGCGCTGATTGTGAAGTCGGGTGAGGCGCGCTTTGCGTTGCCCCAGCTGGCGGTACGCGAGCTTCTGCGCGTCGGGCCGGGTTCGGCCCATACGGTAGAGTCGATGAATGGCGCAAAAATGATCCGCCTGCGCAACCGGCTCCTGCCCGTGGTCAGCCTCAATGGTGTGCTGGGCAAGGCCGAGAGCGGTGATGGCACGCTTAATGGCTATGTGGTGGTGATCGAGGCGACGGGCCGCAAGCTCGGCGTGGTGGTCGACGATGTGCTCGACACCGAGGAGATTGTCGTCAAGCCGCTCTCCGCGCAGCTGCGCAACATCTCCATCTTCTCCGGTGCGACACTGCTGGGCGATGGCTCGGTCATCATCATTCTCGATCCGAACGGCCTGTCCAACGAGCTTGCCCATTCCGGCGAGGAAGTGGTCAGCGAAGATGAGGCCAGCGCGCAGGCCGCCGCTGCCGACCGTCAGCGCCTGCTTCTGGTGCGCACCGGCGAGGATGATGTGAAGGCGGTTCCGGTGAGTCTGATCACCCGCCTTGAGGAGTTTGAAGCCTCGGCCATCGAGGTCTCAGATGCGCGCCATGTAGTGCAGTATCGTGGACGCCTCCTGCCTTTGGCCCACGCCTCGGGCGTGGACGAGTTCAAGCGCGAAGGCCGTCATCCGGTGCTTGTCTTTTCCGAAGAGGGCAGGGCCGCCGGTGTTGCGGTGGAGGAAATCCTCGACGTGGTGGAAGAGACCCTCGACCTGCAGATGGGGTCGGAGCGCCCCGGCGTAATCGGTTCGGCGATCATCAAGGGCCGCGCGACCGAAGTTCTGGATATTGCCTGGCACATGGAGCGCGCCTGGTCGGGTGCGCCGCAGCGCCCGGCGCGGGCGGGACGCCATTCCATCCTCCTGGTCGAACCCGATGCCTTCGCCCGGCGCATGATGGCACCGCTGCTGGCGGCGGCCGGCTATGACGTGACCGTGGTCAGCGGCCTCCATGAAGCGCGCGATGCCGCCCAGATGGGCGCGCAATACGCCGCGATCGTGGGCGATCCGGGCGTGCTCGATACGTTGAGCTCGGAAGGTTACTGGACACAGGTTCCACGCCTTGGCGTGGGTGAGCACACCGCCGCTACGGCCAGCACGGCGAGCCTTGCCGCGATCATGCGGCCCAGCGACCGTGGCGGGCTGATTGCAGCGCTGGACCGTGCCGCGCGCGGCAGCCAGGCAGCGTAGGGAGAAGGGCGATGGATTATCAGACCAGTCTTGAGTTTGTGACCGTGCGCATCGCCGGCCAGCTGTGTGGCGCTCCGGTGCGCGAGATCCGCGAAGTATTCGCCCCCCAGGCGATCACCTCGGTGCCGCTGGCGCGCGGCGAGATTGCCGGCCTGCTCAATCTGCGCGGACGGATCGTCACGGTGATCGATGCGCGCGTGCGCCTCGGGCTTCCGGCCCGCGACCCGTCCGAACCCTGCATGGCACTGGGGCTGGAGCGCGGCTCGGAGCTCTACGGTGTTCTGGTGGACGAGGTGGGCGAAGTGCTGCGCCTCGGCGCCGATACCTATGAGCCGGTACCCGCCCATCTTGATGCCTGTTGGCGGGCCATGATGAGCGGCGTTCACCGGCTGGAAACCGATCTTCTCGCCATACTGGACATGCAAAGGCTGATCGCGCCGGAGAGCGCGATGGCAGCCTGATCAGAGCGGAGCTGGGGCAATGAAAACCTGCCTTGTGGTCGATGATAGCCGGGTAATCCGCAAGGTGGCGCGCAAGATCGTTGAGGATCTGGGCTTTGCCTGCGAGGAAGCGCCGGACGGCAAGGCTGCGCTGGACCAGTGCCGCAAGTCCATGCCCGACGCCATCCTGCTGGACTGGAACATGCCCATGATGAACGGACTCGACTTCCTTGTCACCTTGCGCGCCGAGCAGCAGGGCAAGCGCCCGGTCGTGGTGTTCTGCACCACGGAGAACGACATGGCCCATATCACGCAGGCGCTGCGTGCCGGGGCTGACGAGTACGTGATGAAGCCCTTCGACGGCGACATCATAGGATCGAAATTCGCCGAAGCAGGCCTGGTGTGAGGCCGGCGCGGTATCCAGCATGAACGCTGCAGCTTCCATCCCATCTGGTTCCGGCGCCGGCCGGACTACGCCCTGCGTGCTGGTAATCGATGATTCCGCCGTGGTACGCGGTCTGGTGGCGCGCTGGATCGAAGCTGACCCGCGTTTCACGCTGGCGGCCACCTGTTCAGATGGCGAGCAGGGCGTGAAGCGCGCGGGCGAGTTGCAGCCCGACCTCATCGTTCTGGACGTGGAAATGCCGCGCATGGACGGGCTCACCGCCCTGCCGCTGATCCTCAAGGCGGTGCCCGGCGTGCGCGTGGTAATGGCCTCCACACTGACCCAGAAGGGCGCGGAAGTGACGATGCGTGCCCTGTCACTGGGGGCAGCGGACTTCGCGCCCAAGCCCGAAGCCGGGCGTCTTGGCGGGGCTGAAACCTACCGGGACGAATTGCTGGACAAGCTGGCGGCCCTGGCGCCGCGCGTCCTGCGGCCTGTCCCGGCGCCTGGCGCGCCCAGGCCGGCAAGCAGTGCGGCGCCGGCCCCTGCCACTATCCGCCCTGCTGCCTCGCCCGACGTGTCGGGCCGCCCGGCGCCGTCAGCCTCCCAGATTGCGCTTCTGGCCATAGGCTCATCCACTGGCGGTCCGCAGGCGCTGCGCCGTGTGGTGGGCGCTCTGCCGGCGAAACTCTCCATTCCGGTCGTCATCGCCCAGCACATGCCCAAGGTCTTTACGGCTATCCTTGCCGAGCATCTCTCCCGCGAGGGCCTGCCCGCGAAGGAAGCCGTTCACGGCGAGATCCTCAAGCCCGGGCAAATCTATGTTGCGCCCGGTGATCAGCATCTGACCGTCACCGGCACACCCGGCCAGTTCCGGGCCAATCTGGACCAGAACCCGCCGGTAAATTTCTGCCGTCCGGCCGTTGATCCGCTGTTTGAAAGCTGTGCGCGTGCTGCGGGCAAGGGGCTGGTTGCCCTTGTCCTGACAGGCATGGGCTCGGACGGGCGCACCGGCGCGCGCTTCGTACGCGATGCGGGCGGCTTCACCATTGTGCAGGACCAGGCCACCAGCGTGGTCTGGGGCATGCCGGGCGCGGTCGCCGAAGCCCGGCTCGCCGACATGATCCTTCCGCTCGAAGCCATTGGCCCCGAGCTGTCAAAACGCCTCATCGGGGGACGCTGATGCTGCCAGAGAACAAGTACAAATTCCTTGCTGCCGAGGTGAAGAAGCGTTCCGGCCTCGTGCTCCGACCGGAGAAGGGCTATCTCATCGAGAGCCGTCTGGCCCCGCTGGCCCGCACCGAAGGGCTGGCCGGCCCGGAGGCCGTGGTAGATGCGATGATGCGCGGCGATCAGCGCCTGTGCGCGGCCGCGTCCGAGGCGCTGGCGACCCACGAGACCTTCTTCTTCCGTGACAAGACCCCGTTCGATCTCTTTACCGAGATCATGATGCCCGCGCTTAGGACGGCGCGGAGCACAAGGCCGCTGAAAATCTGGTGTGCCGCTGCCTCCACCGGACAGGAGCCCTACTCGCTGGCCATGCTGATCCGCGAGACCGGCGGGCTCAGTGCCAGTATTCTGGCAACCGACATGTGCGCCCACGTTCTGGAAAAGGCCAAGACCGGGCTCTACTCCCAGTTCGAGGTTCAGCGCGGGCTGGCCATCCAGCGCCTCGTGAAGCATTTCGAGCAGAGCGGCGATAGCTGGCGGGTGAAACCGGAACTGCGCGAGATGATCCGGTTTGAACCGGGCAATCTGCTGGACGATTTCAGCCGCTACGGCCAGCAGGACATCATCTTCTGCCGCAATGTGCTGATCTATTTCGATGTCGACGCGAAGGCGAAGATACTCGACCGGCTCGCCGCGCTGCTTGCGCCTGACGGGTATCTGGTGCTGGGCGCGGCTGAAACCGTGGTCGGACTCACCGACACGCTCAAGCCAGTGGCCGGCCAGCGTGGGCTTTATGTACGCGCCGATGCGGCACAGAAGCCCGCCCGGCCTGCCAGCGTGGTGGCCGCCTAGCGCGAGTTTCTGACGACCTCGAAGCGTTCCAGCTCCCGCAGGGGCAGGCTCCAGTTCGGCTGGCGTTCCAGCGCGCGGTGATAGTCGGCATAGGCCTCAGGATACATTTCGCGGGAGTCATAGCTCAGTCCGCGATTGTAATAGGCCTTGTGCGTTTCGCGCACGCCCAGTTCCAGCGCCCGGGTGAAGTCCGCCTCGGCGGCAGCAAAATCGCCGCTGGACATCAGGAGAATACCCCGGTTGAGCCAGACTTCGCCGAGGTCCGGGCTGAGCTGGATCGCACGGTTGTAGGAATGCATGGCGTCGTCCGGGCGCCCCGCCCGATGAAGCAGAATGCCATAATTGACATGGGTCGCGACCACATCGCGCCGCGGCAGCGGGCTATGTTGCAGCGCGGCTTCGCAGCGCTGCAGATCGGAGCGATGGCTCCTGTGCAGCGTGAGCGCCGCCTCATAGCACAGACGCGCATCGCTTGTGCCGATCACAAGCGTCTGTGCGCCGGCCACGCCGGCTGCCGCCAGCGTGAGTGCCAGGCCGGCAACGAGATGGATAGACAGGGATTTCATGGCGTACCTCCCATAACGGGCAGGAAGCCAGCCGGGGCACGCGAGGGGAATTTACCCCGTCCGGGGCTGCCCGATACCGCAGTATACCACATCCTTGGCCCGTGATGAGCACAATCGCGTGCAGGCCTTGTGCGGCCATGAAGAAACCCCGGTGCGGGACCGGGGCTTCTTCAACTCCTTGAAAGAAAGGGGCTTATGCCGCGCCCTTCTCCTCGACCGGGTCACGCAGCACATAGCCGCGGCCCCAGACGGTCTCGATGGGGGCCTTGGAGCCGGTCGCGGCTTCGAGCTTCTTGCGAAGCTTGCAGATGAAGACGTCGATGATCTTCAGCTCCGGCTCGTCCATCCCGCCATAGAGATGGTTGAGGAACATTTCCTTGGTGAGCGTCGTGCCCTTGCGCAGGGAGAGCAGCTCGAGCATCTGGTATTCCTTGCCCGTCAGGTGGACGCGCTGGGAATTCACCTCGACCGTCTTGGCGTCGAGATTCACCGCGATATCGCCGGTGCGGATGATGGACTGGCTGTGACCCTTGGAGCGGCGCACAATAGCGTGGATGCGCGCGATCAGCTCTTCCTTGTGGAAGGGCTTGGTCATGTAGTCATCCGCGCCCGAACCCAGGCCGCGCACCTTGTTGTCGATATCGGCATTGCCCGAGAGGATGAGGATGGGCGTATCCACTTTCGACATGCGCAGCGTCTTCAGGACGTCGAAACCGGGCATGTCCGGCAGGTTCAGGTCCAGAAGGATGATGTCGTAATCGTAGAGTTTGCCGAGATCGACACCCTCTTCGCCCAGATCGGCTGTATACATATTGAAACCGTCGGACTTGAGCATCAGTTCGATGCCCTGCGCTGTTGCGCGATCATCCTCGATCAGCAGTACCCGCATCGGACCCTCTCCGCGTCGCCTGCACGAATCACTAATGCTTCGTGCGCGTCCCCTTGGTTAACGTGCTTCGCAGAATGGCGCGACAATTCCTTAGGGAAAGTTAACAGCGAATTGACTCGTGGGGCGGAATCGAGTCCGCACAGCGCCGGTCAGGGCAGGAACGGAATGTCCGGCACCGCGAGTGGTGTCAAAAACAGCCTTCCGATCAGTACGATGGAAGCCATCGCCCAGATGGCAAGGCTGATTGTCGGCAGGCGGGTGAGCCATTCTACGGACTGCGATTTCAATGGCACATGCCAGATGGGTGACAGTAGCGGGCTGTATCGGGCAGCGAGCATCGCCTCTGTCAGGCGCAGCGCCGTCTTGTGGCTGGCCAGAAAAGCGGCCCCGCTTCGCATTTTCGACCGGATCGCCAGCAGGGAGATGAGGCCCAACCCTGAAAGGATTATCGAAGCACCTGCCGTCGTCCAGCTGACAGGGGACGCCAGCAGGAACCAGGATGCCGTGAGTATCGCGAACATCAAGGTCAGCAACGTGCCGAGCTTCACCCAGTTAAGCTGGTCCTCGTGCATGTAGAGCAGGCGGGCATGCTCCAGGTGCTGCGCCAGGATTTCCTGAGACAGCGTGTCCGGTCCGGATGGCAGCGGCACGGGCGGGCGCAATTGGCGTAGCCAGATCGTGTTGATGATCTGGCTTTCATAATGCGTGTTGGCCGGGCTGGACTGCAGGACCGGTGCAAACCCCAGCGCCGCATGGAACTTCTTCGAACCTGCGTTCTCCACAGGTTGTTCGACGATGGCGGCAAAGACGTAACTCGCGCTGGTGGAGCGAAAAAAGGCCTCATACAGCGCACGCCCCAGACCTTTGCCGTGATGATCAATGTGTATGCCGACCTGCTTGATGACCTTGAAGCGGCATTCCTGCCCGACCGCCGAGACGATCACCGCTTCGGACGTGTCCGGACCCAGTGTTGAGGCATAGGCACAGCCATAAGCGATGAGAAACCCCGCCAGTGCGCCCGTATCACTTTCAAAAGCACCAAGGCAGGTGACGTCCTTGTGCGACAGGAAACGCTGATACTCCGCGCGTGTGAAGTTCGAGACCAGAAAGGATGTGCTGTCCGAGCCCGGCTTTAAGGCAAGCTGCCCGGAAAGCGCGATCAGGTCGTCAATATCCCCCTGTTGCAGGGTTCGAAACTCGTAGGTGGGGGCAGGGGGCATCCCATGTCCTGAGGTGGCAGCGTCGGTCGGCAAACCCCGACCCTAGCATCGTGAAACCGGTGGGGAAACCGGATCGGCCATACTGCGCATGGTGTCCATTTCGTTTACGCCGTTGAAACCGCATTCAGGTTAAAACGGATGCAGAGGGGTCAGAAAGGCTCCGCCAGCAGACCAGCGAGAAGCGCCCGTGCAAAGCCTGATACAGCGTATCGAGGATATCGACACGCGCACCTTCAAGGGGCGTGTGAAGGCGCTTAACGGCTTGCTGGTCGAGGCGGAAGGGCCACGCGCCGGGCTCACGCTTGGCGCATCGGCGCGGGTGGCCCATGGCGGCGGTGAGCAGCGATTCGAAGTGGTCGGCTTCCGGGGCGATACCGCCCTGATGATGTCCTACGGCGATCTGACCGGCATACGCGCCGGCGCGGAGGCCCGGCTGGACCCGCAAGGTGTAATCGTGCGCCCCCATCAAAGCTGGCTTGGCCGTGTGATCAACGGGTTTGGCGAGCCGCGCGATGGCCAGGGGCCGCTCGCTGAAGGCATGAGCGCCTATCCGGTCAAGGGGCGTCCGCCCTGTGCCCACCAGCGCAAGGCGCTGGGCGAGCGTCTGGATCTGGGCGTACGCGCGCTGAACACTTTTACCCCCATGCGTACCGGCCAGCGCCTTGGCGTGTTTGCGGGCTCCGGCGTCGGCAAGTCCGTGCTGATGAGCATGATGGCCAAGGGCTCCAGCGCCGATGTCATCGTGATCGGCCTGATCGGCGAGCGGGGCCGGGAAGCGCGCGAATTTGTCGAGGACGTGCTGGGCGAGAAAGGCCGGGCGCGCTCGGTCGTGGTGACCGAGACCTCTGACGCGCCCGCCCTGGCGCGCCGCCAGGCGGCTTATCTCACACTCACCATTGCCGAGTATTTCCGCGATCAGGGCCTGAGTGTGCTCTGCCTGATGGATTCGGTGACCCGTTTTGCACTCGCCCAGCGCGAGATCGGCCTTGCCGCTGGCGAGCCGCCGACCACGCGCGGCTATACGCCGTCTGTCTTCGCCGAGCTGCCGCGCCTTCTGGAGCGCGCAGGCCCCGGCGAGGAAGGCGCAGGGTCGATCACGGCGCTGTTTACCGTGCTGGTCGATGGCGATGACCATAACGAGCCGATTGCCGATGCGGTGCGCGGCATTCTCGACGGCCATATCGTGATGACGCGCGCGATTGCCGAGCGGGGCCGCTTCCCGGCGATCGATGTTCTCAAATCCATCTCGCGTACCGCCCCGGAAGTTTACGGGGAGGGTGAGGCCGAGCTGGTGGTGGAGGCCCGCAAGGTGCTCTCCGCCTATGCCGACATGGAAGAACTGATCCGGCTGGGCGCGTATGCGGCCGGGTCCAATCCCGAGGTCGACCGCGCGATTGCGCTCAACGGCCCGATGGAAGCGTTTCTCGGACAGGGAAAAGACGACACCTCCTCGATTGAGGAGAGTTTCGCGGCCCTTTCGGGGATTTTGGTGGATGGAAAGGAGTAAGCCATGAGTTCGAGGTCTCATGCACCGCTGATCCGGCTCGCCCGGTTCAAGGTGGAAGAGCTGCAAAAGCAGATGGCCGACATTGATCGCGCCCGGCAGACCATTGCCGAGCAGATCGAGCGGCTGGAAGCCAGCGTGCCTGGCGAACAGGCGGCTGCCAGTGAGAGCAAGGAAGGCTATCTCGCCTATGGCTCCTATGCCCGCTCCGTCATCCAGCGCAAGGACAATCTGCGCGCCTCCGAACGCGAGGTGGAGGCGCAGTCCGACGCCCTGCGCGAGCGGCTGGAGACGGCCTTTGCCGAGCTGAAGAAATACGAGCTGCTCGAAGAGCGCCGTCTGGCCCGTATCGAAGATGCGGTGCGTGCCGCAGAGCAGGCCGAGATGGACGAGATCGCGGGGCGCATGCGCCGGGCTGCGCACTAGTTTTCAGTGATGCTCCGGGCCTCCGCCCCGTCGCTTCGGGCAAAAGTGCCCGGCGCGCGGTCTTTTAGCTCCGCAACGCATCCGCGTTGCGATGTTCCGCGCACTGGCGCGGGCGGCCGTCCGGCCTTGCGGCCCCTGACGGGGGCAGGCAGCTTCCCCGGCGCGTCATCAGCTCGCGCTTGCGACGCATTAATCAAGACACAATCCCCCCGCGCCGCCAGTGAGAGAGAATGGCGGCGCGAGGGGCAGACGGCTGGGCCCTCTTCCTACCAGCCGCCAGTCCAGGTGAGGTCGATGCGGAAAGTACGTCCGGCTTCGGACACGCCGGCAAAGACCCGCTCATAATCGGTGTCGAACACGTTCTCGACGCCCAGATCGACGCGCACGCGCCGGTCGGTAAAGGGCCGCCAGCCGGCAAAGACGTCCAGCACGGCATAGCTGTCGCGCTCATTGCCTGCGCTGGTGCGGTCGAAATCTCCGGCAAAGGAGAGCCTTGCGCCGATATCGGCCTGCTCGAACGCATAGGACGCGCGTACATGACCGCGTACCGGTTGGAGCGAGCCGAGCGGCGCGCCCGTGATCCGGTCTTTGCCGTCCACCTCGAACACCGCGCCTGAGAGGGTCAGCGGCCCGTTCTGGTAGAGCGCGGCGATTTCAAAGCCCGTCAGTTCCGCGCTGTCGAGATTCTCCGAGAACGAGGTGCCTGCCGAGCACGGCGCGAAGAAGGGCGGGGCAAAACAGGTGGGATCGAACGTGAAATCGACGCCGAGATTGATCAGGTCTTCTGCGCGGGTGCGGAACCAGGCCCCCTTGATCTCGAACCGGTCAGACGCGGTGAACAGCCCGGTATGGGCAAAGCCTGCGCCGATCTCGATGGTTTCGCTGGACTCAGGCCGCAGGTCCGGATTGGCGACGAATTCGTTGGTGATGAAGTTCGGCGCGCCGAGAACCGGGTGGGGCAGGGAGAAATGCGTGCCGTCAAGATAAAGCTCGTTCAGGGACGGTGCCCGGAAGGCCTTGGACCAGTTGGCAAACAGGCGCACCGGCTCCACCGGGGCCCAGGTCACGCCAAGGCGCGGGGAGATCGCCTCGTCCTGATTGTCGCCGCCGACATCGCTACGGCTTTCAAACCGGTCCCAGCGCACGCCGGGCAGCACGATCACACGGCCAAGACCGCCTGCGTCAAACTCCGCCTCGCCCTGCACATAGGCGCCGTAAAAGCGCGTCGTGCCATTGGGCACACCGCCGCGAATGCCGCTCGCTGTGGCGCTGTCCGTGCCGGTCTGCTCGTCCTCATACCATTCCCCGCCAAACGTCAGGGCGAAGGCCTGACCGCCTGGCGCGAACTCCGATCGGTTCTCCGCCCTTATGCCCGTGGTGGTGAGATCGCGGGTGATGGAGCGGCTGGCCAGCGGATCAAACTCGTCCACCGCGCCGTCAGTGCGGTAGAGCGTGGCTTCAAACCCGATCAGCGGCTGGTCGGCGGGGGCAAAGCGAAGGCCCAGACGGTAGGTGTCCGCGCTCACATCCTTCTGGACCAGCGGGTTGAGCCCGCTCACCCCTTGCGCGCCCTGCCCGTTATTGGGCTCCACGGCCTCATTACGGAAGGAGAGGATGCCGCCGGTGAGGGTCAGCGAGGGAGTTGCCCGCCATTCGCCATTGGCGAGCCACGAGACCACCTCGTCATCGGCCGGCAGGTCATTGCCCGAACCGAGCGCGATATCTCCGGAGGAGCGGGCGGAGACCGCCAGCAGACCGGAGAAGGCTTCGTTGCGGCCGAACACGGCGGCCGAGCCGCGCATCTCCTCATTGCCCGAGCGGTAGCCAGCGGACAGGCGCGCGCCGCGCGTCTCGCCGGGCAGGAGGAAGGTGTCCGCGTTGGCGGTTTCAAATGCGATCACACCGCCCGAAGCGCCGGACCCATAGAGGGCCGAGGCTGCGCCGCGCACCGTTTCCACGCGTGAGAGCAGGCCCGGATCCAGGAAGAGCACGCCGTCATGGGCGCTGGAGAAGTTCTGGCGCGCGCCATCGATCAGGAGGGCGATGTTCTCGCGGCCAAACCCGCGAAGCGAGAGCGTCTGTCCGGTGCGGCGCGGTCCGCCCGTCACTTCCAGCCCCGGAATTTCCCGCAGCGTGTCGGCAAGGTCTGAAGGCCGGTCCGCCTCCAGCCATTCCAGATCGATGACCGAGGCCAGACCCGGATAGTCGAAATTGGGCAGGCGGGTGCGCGTGGCGGTGACGATGATCGTCTCGCTGGCCTCGCGCATCTGGGCATTAGCGTCTGCCGCGTCGCGGCCGAGAGCCTGTGCAGGCATGAGACACAGAACGGCAGCGGCAGACGCCATCAGGGCGGCGCGTGAAACGGATCGGTTTGGGGAGATCATTTCTGTCAGCTTCCTTCTTGCGAATAAGTCTCAATTGCGGCATCTATGGTGCGACGAAATTCAGAATGCAAGTCAGAATCGTTTGCAGATATGCAGTTGACGGAGTAGGCCATGCACAGTCGGCACACAGCCGGTGCCATCCGGCAGGCACAGATCGCGGCAGCGTGCGCGCTGCCTCCACGCGCAATGGAAGGAGAGTTCAAGGTGAGAGCTATGGTAACGGGCCTGACGGGCAGTTTTCTGGCCCTGGCGATGCTGGCCGGGTGTGCCGCCAGTTCAGGCAACACGGGATGGGCGGAAACATCGGCCCCGGCGCAGACGGGTGTTCCGGCTGAAGCGGACCGGCAGGCCATCCTCGCCATGGCAGGCGAGTATGCGGTGACGTTCGACTTTACCGAGACGCTAGCCATCGACCCTGATTACGAACTGCGCCCGTCCACAGAGACGCCCGCGCGTGAACTGGTGATCGTGATTGCTGACGAGCCGGGCTTCATCTCGCTTCAGCATCTGCTTCTGGTCGGCAATCGGGCCGATCCGGTGGTAATCAAGCATTGGCGTCAGGACTGGCAGTACGAGCCCTCACGCCTGATGGCCTATCGCGGCTTCAACGCCTGGGAGATGGAGGCCGTCAGCGCTGAGGATGCGCGCGGGAGCTGGTCGCAGACCGTCTATCAGGTGGACGATTCCCCGCGCTATGCCGGGCTGGCCCGCTGGGAGCACGGCGCTGGCGCCTCGACCTGGACGCCGGCTGTGTCATGGCGTCCGCTGCCCCGGCGTGATGCCACCACGCGCGATGATTATGATGTGATCGCGGCGGTAAACCGTCACACCATCACCGCTTGGGGCTGGACCCATGAGCAGGACAATTCAAAACTCGTCCTGCGTGATGATGCTCCACGCGAACTGGTGCGCGAACACGGGATCAACACCTATCGCCGCACGCAGCTTGATGGCGTGGAGAACGCGCATCACTACTGGGCGGAGACGCAGGATTACTGGGCGAGCGTGCGCGCGGCATGGGACCAGATCATGCTGGCCGATGTTTTTACCTCAGAGGACGATGCCGAAGGCACGCTGCTCTATGGCCCGGTCCTCTCTGAAGGGCAGGCCGTGTTCATGGGCGCGCGGGATGAAGACTCGGCTCTGGCCAATGCGCTGGCGGTGATCTCGCGCCGCGTGACGGCTGACGGCAACCCGGTCAATCTCCTCCCCTGAACCGGGTCCCGTGAAGGCGCTACGGTGCGCTAGCGCGCGCCGTAGCGCCTTTTCGCTGCGTAGAGCGCAGTGATCACGCCGAGATACAGAAAGGGGCGGAGCATGGCGCTGATCGCGCCATCATCTAGCCTTGTGATAGCAAGCCCCATCGCGAAATTGACCGGCACGCCTTCGGCCGCGCCCAGGAGCAGGAGGTAGCGGCCCACGCAGTCAGCCGCGAAGGCGAAGAGGGCCGCCGCATAGACCTGCTCCCACCGCCGGATCAGCAGCGCCGCCACAATCGATACCAGTGTCATCAGGATGAGTGTGGCCGGGTTGAACCCCGCCACCAGCCTCACGACCAGTTCTTCCCCCATCGGTGCCCCCGCAAAACCCGCCTCAAGCGTAGGCGGTCTCTGCGCCCACGGCAAGAAATCCGGCCACGGCCTTGATGTCGGTGAAGGCAGGAGAACCCGGCGCGCTGACATTGAGGGCGGTCTGCTGGCGGATCGCCTTGCCCACGCTCACGTCCCGCCGGACGATCCCGGCGAGCGGCGGAATGAAGCCAAGGAAGCTCTCGCAAGTGCGCGAGAAGGAGGTGTAGGCCATCTTTGCGCTCGCCTCGTCCGTCGCGTTGTTGACCAGCACGAAGGGGGCCGCGCCTTCATCGCGCAGGCGCAAGAGCTTCACGAAGGCATAGGCATCGGTGAGCGAGGTCGGCTCGTCGGAAATGACCAGCAGCACATCATCAGCGGCGGCGGCAAGCCGGATCGTCGCCCGGTCAGCCCCTGCGGCAAGGTCGATAAGGGTGCGGTCATAGGTCATCGAGGCCGCAGCAATACCTGCCGACAGGCGCGCGGCTCCGGCCGGATCAAGTCCCGCGAGCGAGGCCGAGCCGGAACGCCCGGCAATCACATCAAATCCGCCTGCCATGTCCGCTCCGCCGGAGACGCAGGAGACCGCTTCGGCAAGGCTGATCTGGCCTGCCATGACGCCTGCCAGATCGCCGCGCGGGTGCAGGCCCAGTTGCACGTCGATATTGGCCATGCCCAGATCGCCATCGACCAGCAGGGTGCGTTCTCCGCGCGCGGCAAAACAGCTGGCGAGCGCGCCCGCGATCACGGTCTTGCCGACCCCGCCCTTGCCGGAGGCTATGGCCAGAAGAGGCCCGGCCTTGCGCTGCTCCGGCGCGCTGTTCGCGCTCAACAGGCTCTTCATGGCGTGTCCTCCCCGTCCGGCCCGTCAAGGACAGTCTCCTCCAGCAGCGCGCGGGCAATGCGCAGCGGAGTGGCCGGGGCGAGCCCCGAGCCGATAAAGGGTGAAGCGGCGATATGGGCGTAGGACAGCCCGGCTTCGCCAGCAGCCAGCAGCGCGCCCATGCGCCGGGCGACGTCCAGCCGGGTGAAGATCACACGCGCGGCACCGATGGAGCTGAACAGCGCGGCTGTGTCTTCGGCATCGCCGGGTATCTGGCCGGCCTCCATCACCGCGATGATTTCCGCGTCCGCCGTGGCGGCGAGATAGGTGAGGCTTTCCAGGTCTTCGAGATCGAGCGGATTGACCGCGCCGGTATCGATGAGGACCGGCGCATCGCCTGCCTGTTCGATCATCAGGTCCAGTTCATGCGCACCTGGAGCGGATTCGAAACTCAGCCCCAGCGCCTTGGCATAGGCGGCCATCTGCGCTTCTGCGCCAGCGCGCTGATCGGTGGAGATGAGGACGGGGCTTACCCCCTGTGCCACGGCGCGCGCAGCCAGCCGGGCAATGATTGAGGATTTTCCGGCGCCGGGCGCGCCCGCAAACAATAGCGGGCGGGCGGGCCGCAATTCGACAGGGTGAACCGGGTAGCGGGTATCGAGCGCGCGGGCGAGCGTCGCCGTTGCTTCCCCGTCTTCAAGGCTGATCGCGGCTTCCATGATGGCTTCGGCCGCGCTGTCCGGCACTTCGTGCCAGGCAAGCGCGCGGGCGATGCGGGTCAGACCGTCAGCATTGTCGCCGCGTGCCTTTGCCCGCTCCGTCTCGCGGCGTTTGGTGGCCGCTTCGGGCGTGTCGGATGAGGGCTGGACGGCCCCTTCCTCGGCGGCGGCGCGTACGCTGACCGCGCCGTCATCCTGCTCGTGCGTGGCGATGATGATGGCATCGGGGCCAAGCTCCCGGCGCACCGCCGCCATGGCCTCGCTCATCGACCGGGCGTTGAAGGTGCGCAGGCGCATGACAATTCCTCCTTATACCGAGCCGACCGTCTTCAGCCGGGCGGTGGGATGGATCTCGTTCTGGCTCATCACGATCGTATTGGGGCGGAAACGCTCGGTCAGTGAGCGCACATAGGGGCGCACGGCGGGGCTGGTCAGCAGCACCGGTACATCGCCGGACGCGCCCGCCCGGTCGAAGCCATCGCGCACGGCAGTGACGAAATCGCGCAAACGTGTAGGCGCCAGGGCAAGCTGGCGGCGTTCACCATCGCCGATCATCGCTTCGGCAAAGGCCTGCTCCCATTGCGGGGAGAGGGCCAGAACGGGGAGCGCGCCGTCCGGTCCGCGATTGGCAAAGCACAGCTGGCGGGCAAGGCGGGTGCGCACATGCTCGGTGATGGTGTCGAGATTCTGCGTAGCGCCGGACGCCTCGGCAATGCCTTCGATAATCCCGGCCAGATCGCGGATGGAGACACGTTCCCTGAGGAGGTTCTGCAGCACGCGCTGAATGCCGGCGCGAGTCACCTGCGAAGGCGTGATGTCTTCGACGAGCTTCTTGTGCTCCTTGGAGAGACCATCCAGCAGCTTCTCGGTCTCCGAATAGGAGAGCAAATCGGCCAGATGCTCACGCAGCAGCTCGGTCAGATGCGTGACCAGCACGGCGGCCGGATCAACGATGGTGTAGCCGCGGAAAGTGGCTTCCTCGCGCGCGGCTTCCTCGATCCATGTGGCCGGCAGGCCAAAGGCCGGTTCCTTCACATGGGTGCCGGGCATGGTGATCTGTCCGCCAGCCGGATCCATGACCAGCAAATGGCGGATTTTCAGCTGGCCTTCGCCTGCCTCCATCTCCTTGATGCGGATGACATAGTCCTCCGCGCCCAGCTGCATATTGTCGATGATGCGCACGCTCGGCAGGATGAAGCCGGTATCCTGCGCCAGATTGCGCCGAAGTGCCTTGATCTGGTCGGTCAGGCGACGCCCCTCCACATCATTGATGAGGGGCAGGAGACCGTAGCCGAGCTCGATCTTCAGCTCGTCGATATGCAGGGTTTCCTCGATCGGCGCTTCGGTCTGCGCGTTGGCCGTCTCGGTTTCCACGCGCGCACTTTCTGCCTCTGCGGCCACGCGCTGCTTCTTCTGCCGGTTCATCACATAGGCGGTTGTGCCGCTGGCCAGCGCCATGATGGCAAAGGGCAGGAGCGGCATGCCGGGCAGCAGGCCGATCGCGATGGCCGCGCCGGACACCATGGCCATGCCGGTCGGGTTGGCCGTCAGCTGGCCCATCACGGCCTTGTCCGCTTCGCCTTCCACACCCGCCTTGGACACCAGTAGACCGGCGGCCAGCGACACGATAAGGGCCGGAATCTGCGAGACGAGGCCGTCACCGATGGTCAGCGTGGAGTAGGTCGAGGCCGCATCGCCGAACGCCATGCCGGACTGCGCCACGCCGATGATCATCCCGCCAATGAGGTTGATCGAGGTGATGAGAATGCCCGCCACGGCGTCGCCGCGCACGAATTTGGAGGCACCGTCCATGGCCCCGAAGAAGTTGGACTTGTCTTCCAGCTCCTTGCGGCGGGAACGCGCCTCGTCCTCGGTGATGAGACCGGCGGAGAGATCGGCATCAATCGCCATCTGCTTGCCCGGCATGGCATCAAGCGTGAAGCGGGCGGCCACTTCCGCGATCCGGCCCGAACCCTTGGTGATGACGACGAAGTTCACGATGACCAGGATCACGAACACGATGATCCCGATCACGAAATTGCCCTGCATCACGAAGGCGCCGAAGGCCTGGATGATGTCCCCGGCGGCATCAGTGCCCTGATGGCCCTCTGACAGGATCAGGCGCGTGGAGGCGACGTTGAGACCCAGCCTGAGCATCGTCGCGATCAGCAGGATGGCCGGGAAGGCGGTAAACTCCAGCGGTGTACGGATGAACAGCGCCGTCATCAGGATCAGCACCGAAAAGCAGATCGAGATGGCCAGCGTGATGTCCAGAAGCCCGCGCGGCATGGGCAGGATCAGCATGACCAGAATGGCCAGCACGCCGACCGCCATGGCCACATCCCCGCGCGCCAGCCGGCCACCCAGCTTGCGCCAGTTTATACCGCCAGAGGCGGGGGATGCGGGAGTATCAGCCAATGGACTGTCTGTCCTTCAGTTAAGCTGCGCCAGCCCGGCTTTCGCCGGGAGCCGGGACGTGAATGCCCTGATCGGTATAGAGTTTGAGCTTATTTCTCAGTGTACGGATAGAGATGCCGAGAATGTTCGCCGCATGGGTGCGGTTGCCCAGGCAGTGATCCAGCGTTTCGAGGATCAGTTCCTGCTCCACCTCGGCCACGGTGCGGCCTACCTGCGCGCGTGCTTCCTCCGCGGCTTCAGCCGCCTGTCGGGCAACGCCGCCTGCGCTGGCGTGGAAGGCCGAGCCGTCGGGCGCACGGATCGCGTCCGGACCGATCTCGGTGCCATTGGCCAGCAGCACGGCGCGATGCATGGCGTTTTCCAGTTCGCGCACATTGCCCGGCCAGTCGCGCGTGGTGATCTGGGCCTTGGCCGCTTCATTCAGAGGGCGGTAGGGCAGGCCGTTGGCGGCGGCGTATTTCTTCAGGAAGTGATCGGCCATGGCCAGCGCATCTTCCGGGCGCTCGCGCAGGGCCGGAATGGCGAGGTTCACCACATTCAGCCGGAAGAGCAGATCCTCGCGGAAGGCTCCCTCGCGCACGGCCTTTTGCAGATCGCGGTTGGAGGTGGCCAACACGCGGATATTGACCTTGACCGGCGCGGTGCCGCCAACCCGGTCGATCTCGCGTTCCTGCAGGGCGCGCAGCAGCTTGGCCTGCAGGCGCGCATCCATCTCGGAGATTTCATCGAGCAGCAGCGTGCCGCCATCGGCCTCCTCGAACTTGCCGATCCGGCGGGCGACCGCGCCGGTAAAGGCGCCTTTCTCGTGACCGAAGAGTTCTGATTCCAGAAGGTTTTCCGGGATGGCCGCGCAGTTGACCGAGACGAACGGTCTGGCCGCGCGCTTGGACTTGCGGTGCAGATAGCGCGCCATCACCTCCTTGCCGACGCCGCTCTCGCCTGTGATCAGCACCGAGGCGTCCGAGGCTGCGATGCGGTTGGCCATTTCCACGACCTGCGTCATGGCCTTGTCGCGCGCGATCATCGGGCGCTCGTCATCGCTGACCGCCTCGAGCACGGCGGCCATCAGTTCTGCATCGGCGGGCAGCGGGATGAATTCCTTGGCGCCGGCGCGGATGGCGGTGGCGGCGGCGTCAGGACGCACATTCACTCCGCACGCCACCACCGGCACCGAGATGCGCTCGGCCTCGTTGGCGGCGATGAAGGCGGCGATATCCACCGTCACATCGACCATGACGAGATCGGCCCCGCGCCCCGCCCTGAGATAGGCCGTGCCCTGGGCTGGCGTATCGACCTGGGCGACCTTGGCTCCGCGGTCCATGGCGAGCTTTGTGGCGGTGCCGGACTGGCCTCCCAGCGAGCCCACAATCAGTACACGCATGGCTCAGCGCCTCCTTGCAGCGTTACCGGACGAAATCAGGCTCATGCCGTGTCTCCATCCTTGATGATTTCGGTCATGGTCACACCCAGCCGGTCATCGACCACGACGACTTCGCCGCGTGCGACCAGACGGTTGTTGACATAGATGTCGATGGCCTCGCCCACCTTGCGGTCGAGCTCCAGAACCGAGCCGGAGGTGAGCTTGAGAAGCGAGTTCACGTCTATATGGGCCTTGCCCAGCACGGCGGAGATATTGACCGGCACGTCGTAGACCGGTGCGAGGTCAACCGCGCTGCGGGCCTCTTCCCCGATCAGGGACTGGGAGGGCACTTCCACCGGTGTGGACTCGCCCGTGTCATCGCTGGCCGGTTGCTGGCTGTTCAGGTCGGGCAGGTCGAGGTCGGTAGGATCAGCCATGGTTCACGTCCTTGATGTCTGCTTCCCCGTCCGGGGCAATCGGGTCGGCCGGTGCGGCCAGCCAGCGTTCGATGATCTCGCCGATACGGGCCTCGATAT
Organism: Glycocaulis sp.; assembly: GCA_022565665.1. Lineage (GTDB taxonomy): Bacteria > Pseudomonadota > Alphaproteobacteria > Caulobacterales > Maricaulaceae > Glycocaulis. The sequence goes on along the minus strand of JAIUMI010000001.1, from coordinate 220,541 downwards.
CGCTCGCGGTGCGTTCCACCGAGCCCGCCCGCCATTCCAGCACGCAGTCGCCCACCGCAACTTCCTCGTCGGCGCGCACGATCATCGCGCCTTCAAATCCGCGCATCTCGGCTTCGGTGGACAGCGCTTCGGATACGGCCTCGGCGAGATGGGGCGCCACGCGTACCGCCACGCGAGGCTCGGCGCGCAGATCGTCCATGATGGAACTGGCGCAGTCGATGATGGCGGCCTCGCCGAACCGGTCCAGCGCAGCGCCAGCGATCTGGCGCGCTGCCGCCAGCGCCAGACGGGCGGCATCGGCCCGCATCAGCGCGGACTCCTCGTCCATCCGCACAAGGATGGTCTGGATGCGTGCGCACAGGACCTTGGCCGCTTCTGCCGTCTGGCGTGCGGCTTCGGCTGTCTCGCTGCTCAGCGCGGCTTCGGCCGCTGCCTTGGCCTGGTCCTCCGCCTCGCCGAGGGTCAGCATGCGCTTTACGCGCTCGCCATCGCGCAGCACCGTCCCGTCCTTGGCAAAGACGCGGTCGAAACCGAAAGGGGTGGGGCGCGTGGTCAAGACATCCATCCTAATAGATCAGCTCATCATCCCCGCCGCCTTCGGCGATCAGGATTTCACCCTTGGCGGCAAGGTCCTTGGCGGTGTTGACCATTGCCTGCTGGGCCTGATCGACATCCTTCAGCCGCACCGGGCCCATCGTCGCCATGTCCTCGCGCAGGATTTTCGCGGCGCGTTCGGACATGTTGGAGAAGAACAGGTCGCGCAGCGTGTCCGAAGCGCCCTTGAGCGCCAAGCCAAGCTGGTCCTTGTTCACCGCGCGCAGCAGGGTCTGGATGCCTTGCGGATCCAGCTTGCCGAGATCTTCGAAGACGAACATCAGCGAGCGGATCTTCTCCGCACTATCGCGATTGCGTTCCTCGAGGGCGGCCAGGAAACGGTTTTCGGTCTGGCGGTCGAAATTGTTGAAGATGTCAGCCATCATCTCGTGGCTGTCCTGCTTGGAGGTGCGCGCCAGATTGCTCATGAACTCGGTGCGCAGGGTCTGCTCGATCTTGTCGAGGATCTCACGTTGGACCGGCTCCATGCGCAGCATGCGCATCACCACTTCCAGCGCAAAATCTTCCGGCAGGGCCGACAGCACGCGCGAGGCGTGGTCTGCCTTCACCTTGGAGAGCACCACCGCAACCGTCTGCGGGTATTCGTTCTTGAGATAGTTGGCCAGAACCGTCTCGTTCACATTGCCCAGCTTGTCCCACATGGTGCGCCCGGCCGGACCGCGCAGTTCTTCCATGATGGCTTCCACCCGCTCCTCCGGCAGGAAGCTGGCGAGCAGGCGCTGGGTGCGCTCCACCGAGCCGGAGATCGAGCCTGTCGTCGACATTGATCCGACAAAGTCGATGATCAGCTTCTCCACGGCCTGCGAGCTGACATTGCCGAGCGTCGCCATGGCCTGGGACACGATGCGGATTTCCTCCTCATCCATCATTTCCCACAGCGCGGCCTGTTCCTCGCCCAGAGCCATGAGGATCACGGCAGCCTTTTCCGGTCCCTCCAGCTGGGCGGGGTCGTCGATCAGGCGCCGTTTTGCTGCTGCAGCAACCATCATCTAGCTCTCATGCATCCAGCCACGCAGGATGGCCATGGACTCGTCGGGATGTTTTTCCACCAGGGTGGAAACCTTCTTGATCGAGGACTTTTTCACCTGTCCGTCGATATGGGCGATATCGATCGTCTCCTCGCTTTCATTGCCTTCAGGCAGGGCCAGCGGCTGACCGCTATCGTGGCTCAGGGCCTGCTGACGGGGCTGGCCAGGCAGCGCTGCGACCCCGGCGCCCGCTCCGGCAAGGGCCGGCTGTGGCCCGCTGATCGCCCCCTTGATCAGGGGACGGGCCACCAGGAACACGATAAGCAGGGCGGTCAGGAACAGCACCGCAATCTCGGCGATGCGCATGATGTCGGTGCGGTTGAGAGAGAAGCCGCTGGGCGCGGGCGTGCCGATATCGAGATCGGGCCGGGCAAAACGCAGCTGGGCGACCTCGACCACGTCCCCGCGTGCCTCGTCAATCCCTGCCGCGACGGCGACCAGCTGGCGGATACGCGCCATTTCCTCTTCGCTGCGCGGGGTAAAGACCAGCTCGCCGCCTTCTCCCCGGCTCATGATCTCGTCGACAACAACCGATACTGAAAGCCGCTGCACGCCGCCCGCCTCCACGACCCGGGTGCGGGTCGTGGAGGAGTTGAGGAAATTCTCCACCCGGCTATTGCGTCCGGTCTCGGCCATGCCTGCCGACGGGTCCTCGCCGCCCTGCATGGCTTCGGGCAGGTTTTCCGTGACGGTTACCGCGCCGCGATTGCGCCCGGCCGGTTCACGAGTGAATTCCTCGGACATTTCGCGGCCCGCACGCACCTGACCGTCGGGATCGTAGGTCTGGCTGCTCTCGGTGACGCTTTCCCGGTTGAGATCGGCCGTGACAACGACGCGCGCCGCGCCGCTGCCCACCACGCCTTCCACAACATCCCGCACCCGGTCACGCAGATCGGTTTCGAGGCTGGAGCGCCGCCCCTCAAGGGCCGCAGAGCCCATGGACCCGTCCTCCGACGGGCTGGCCAGAAGCCGCCCGCGGCTGTCGGCCACGGTGATCCGGTTGGGTCTCAGGCCCGGCACCGCCGTAGCGACCAGATCGCGGATCGTGGCGACCTGCTCCGGGTTCATCTCCCCGCGCAGATTGAGCACGACAGAGGCCGAAGGCTCTTGCGTCTGCTGGGAGAACAGCCGGCGTTCCGGGAGCACGAGGTGCACCCGCGCCCCACTCACCGACCCGATCGTGTTGATGGTACGCGCCAGCTCGCCTTCAAGGGCGCGCTTGGCATTGATGTTCTGGACGAAGCTGGTCGTGCCGAGCGCGTCGGTATCGTCAAACACTTCGTAGCCGACCGAGCCAAAGCCCAGCGCGCCACCCTGGGCCACGCGCAGGCGCGCCTCGTCAACCCTGCGGCGGTCGACATAAACCGCTGTGCCGCCTTCACGCAGCGAGTAGCTGATATTGGCTTGGCCAAGACGTTCGGAGACGGCGGCTGCATCTTGCGGCTGCAGTCCGGAAAAGAGCAGGGCCTCGCGCGAGCCATTCATGCTCATCGTGAAGATGGCCAGCGCCGCTGCGGCGCCTGCGGTCAGACCGAAAATGGCCGCCAGGCGGCCAATCCCAAATCTTGAGAGCTGTTCGAGTAGCGCATTCACGGTTGGAAAAGCCTTGCCCCGCTGGTCGGACGGCCCCTCATGGCCGACCACTAGGCAAGTTTTTCCCACCATCCGCGTAAACGAGTGTTTAACGAACCGGACGCTTGCGCGGTAACGGACTGTGGAAAAGCGCGCAAAGGGGGCAGCCTTGGCTCGGCCCCTCGCTCACGCAAGTTTTCATTGATGCTCCGCCTATCCCCCGCCTGCACGGCCCGCGCGAACGCGCGCTAGCTAATGCGAGGAGCGAAGCCCGGATGGGCTGAGCACGCTGAAAACTAGTGCCGGTAATCCTGGATGCGCGTGGTACGCAGGCCGGCCAGGCCATGACGCTCGATCGCGCGCTGCCAGCCGAGGAACTCTTCCACGGTCAGGCGATATCGCTCGCACGCCTCGTCCAGACTGATAAGTCCGCCACGTACAGCTGCAACAACCTCGGCCTTGCGCCGGATGACCCAGCGCTTGGTGTTTGCCGAGGGCAGATCGGCAACCGTCAGCGGGCTGCCATCCGGCCCGATGACATAGTTCTCTTTTTTGACACGACGTTCCATCCAACCCGGTCCTTCCACCATAAAGGCGCTCTTGATGGCGCTCTTGATGGGCCGGTTATACGCGAGACGTTTTAACGACGGCCTAAACGCGTTGGTAAATCTTCTTTAAATCAGACCTTTAGAAATGATTCACCCCGGCGGGGGCTTTTTCCTGTCCTCCCCCACATCCGTGGGGTCGGTTCGGGCAAAAGTGCCCGGCGCGCGGTCGCGCTTGCGGCGCTGCGCGCCGAGAGGCCAAGGGCCGTCCGCGACTTTTCGCGGAACCCCCGCGGAGCCGGTGTGCCGTTAGGCACACTCGGCGTGAGCGAGAAGAATTACCGCTTCATCTGGATCGCTTCGGCCATCATTTCGTCGGCCGTGGTGATGATGCGCGACGAGGCCGAATAGGCTCTCTGGGTGATGATCAGGTTGGAGAACTCGGTCGCGATATCGACATTGGAGTTCTCCAGCGCCTTGGGCGCGATGCTGCCCGAAGCGCCAGCCCCGGGGACGTTCAGGGTGAAGGCGCCCGATTCCGGTGTCACGAAGAAGGCCGAGCCGCCTGCCGTGGCCATCCCGTTGGGATTGGCGACCGTTGCAATCGGGATCTGGTAGATCTTGCGTACCACACCGTTGGTGAAGCGGGCGGAGACAAACCCGTCCTTGTCCACGTCAACGCTGGCAAAGCTACCGAAAATGGCGCCGTTGACGCGTGTGGAGTTCAGCGTTGACGGGCTGTCATACTGGGTGATGCCGCCCGGCGTGCCTGCCGCGCCCAGATCAAGCGAGATGGTTTGCGCGCCGATACCGGTTGCGGCCGCCCACTGGAATTGTCCGGCACCAAGCGGGCCGGGCGCATCCGAGCTGAGGAAGCTCAGCGTGGAGGGCAGGGTGGTGTTGGCCGCATCGATCTGGCCGTTCGTGTCGAACGCAAGAACGCCGGTGGCAATCTGGCCGGAGTTGAAGTCCGTGCCGGTTGTCACGTCGGTGGGCGGGGCGACATGCAGTTCGGCATGCCATTCATTGGGGTTGTTCGACTTGAGCAGGGAGAGAGTGAGCGAGCGCACGCCGCCCTGGCTGTCATAGATCTGGATGGTGCGCTGGAAATCGGACGTAACCGCGCCGGAGGCCATGTTCAGGGCCGGGTCTGTTGCATCATAGGTCGCGGCTGCCGGGGACACGTCCTGGCTCGCCTGCAGGTTGGCGTTGATGCGCACCGAGGAGGTGGCCTCGGCCGCGCCGCCGATATTGGACAGGTTGATGGCCTCGAGCTGGTCGATATTGGACGGGTTGGCGTTCACCGTTCCATCGCTGGCGACCGGCCAGCCATAGAGATACATGCCTGCGGAGTTGCGCAGAAAGCCGCCTGAGTCTGTCTCGAAATTGCCTGAGCGGGTAAACAGGACCGGATCAAATCCCGTCACATCCTGCGGATTGGGTCGCACCACGAAGAAGCCATTGCCATCAATGGCGATGGAGGTGGACGAGCTGGCCGGATTGAGCAGGCCGCTGGTGGACACGTCCAGCTTGGACAGGGTCGAGGTGCCGCCGGCGGCGTAGCGCACATCGCCCGCGCCGGAGCTGAGCGAATAATTCGGGAAGAAATTCGTGTTCACACGCTTGTAACCGACCGTGTTCACGTTCGCGATATTGTCCGAAATTCCGGCCAGTGCCGAAGAGTTCGAGATCAGGCCGGACGCGCCGGCGGCGAGGGCTGAATTCAGGCTCATGAGTGTTGCTCCTGCTTGTTCTGGTTGTTCTGGAACAGGGTTCGGGTGTGATGGGCGCCGGTCTTCTTCCGGCAGGAAATACTGGATCTATGAGGTGGCATCGGGTTCCTCCTCGTCCGGGTCATCCGGTTCCGGGATGACCGGCATGTCCTCGGTCGGATCAACCGGTATCTCGCGCAGGCGGATGATCAGCGAGGCGGGCACTTTCATGCCGCCAACCTCGACAATGGCCTGGCCTTCATTGAGTTCGACACCGGTCACGCGGCCACCCACGCTGATCGGAACCTCAATGCGCTCGCCGTCGCCATCCATTGCGACGACCTCAAGGAAGTAGACAGCTTCAGGTGACTGATTGCCTTCATTGTCGAGGCCATCCCAGATGATGCGGTGTTCACCCGCACCGCGCTGGCCATCGAGCGTGCGCACGACGGCGCCCTGCTCATTGGTGATGACAAGCTGGCTGGAACTGGCCTCTTCGGGCATCTGGTAGAACCATTCCGCGCGGTCATCTTCCAGAAGCGCGCCATTGGTCTGCACCAGCGCATACTTGCCGATATAATCGACGCTGGAGAGCTGGGCGAGCGCGGCCTGGACACTCAACAGGGCCTGCATGGCCTGTGTGGTCTGGATCTGCTGCTCGACGGATGAGAACTGGACCAGCTGAGAGACGAATTCCTGCGAATCCATCGGGCTTAGCGGATCCTGGTTCTGCAACTGGGTGGTCAGCAGCGTCAGGAAGGTGTCGAACGTGTCCGTCAGGCGCGCGCTGGCCCCGCTGTCATTCTTGACGCTGGCGGCCGCCTGCTGGGCCTGTGCGATCGGATTAAGGTCGGGCATGGGTTTTCAAGATCCTGTCAGATGCGCACATCCACCCCGCCGCGCTGGGCAAGGGTGAAACCAAAACGTTCAAGGGCCGGAGCGGGGGTGGCATCCGCGAGGGCAAGAGCGATCGCCTCGTCTTCGGACGCGGTGTTACCGGAGTTGGGCGTTCCGCCTTCGCCGGAGGTGCTTTCATCATCGCTGAACATGGCGAACCCGATCCCGGATTCGCCCAGCTCAAGGCCGGCTTCGGCCAGAGCGCGCTCCAGCTCGCGGGCATGGCGCTGAAGTTCGTTCAGCGCTTCGGGCTTCTCCGCAGTCAGCATGGCCTGCACGGTGCGGTCGGCCCCGATCTCGAGGCGCACATGCACCCGGCCCAGCTCGGGCGGATCAAGGCGGATATCGAAGCTGCGCCCGCCATCGCCAAAACGCTTGGCAATCAGCTGGGCGATGGCCGGAATCTGCGCGGCGGCCAGCCGGTACTGGACCGGGCTACCAGCGCGCGCGACCAGCGCGTGAGGCGTCTCGCTGCGCGCCAGCGTCTGCTGGCCCGCCTCCAGCCGGATCTCGCCGGTTTCGCTGCTCATTGCCTGGGTAAGCGGTTCGCCGGTCAGGGGCGTATGTGCGCCCTGTCCGGCCAGCAGGGCGGCCAGTCCGCTCTGGGCGTGGGCCGCAAAGCCGTGCGCAGGCGTTGCAGGCGGCGTGGCTGCGGGCAGGACTGGCTGGCCGGACGCGGGCGGCTGGGGCGCTGCGGGCCGTGAAGGCGCGTGCTTCTCACCCGTTTCGGAGGTCTGAAGACCCGTACGCGTGTCGGGGGCCTGCCGCTCTGCCACGGCGTCGCGGCGGGCAAAGGCCGCCATCCGTGTCTCTTGTCCGTCTGCAGGTACTGCCGCCGGGACGGCCTGCGGGGCAGGCGCACTGGCCTTGGCCGTGGATGGGGCGCCGGCAGCATCAGGTTCGGCGTTCTGGTCAGGCATGGCGGCCTCACCTGGCTGCGCGGCCTGGGCAGGCGGCTGTGCCGGTCTGTCCATGACTGGCGCGTCAGCCTGCCCGGCCTGGTTTGGCGCCTTCGCCGGGAGCGGTGCGGCTTCCTTACTGGTCTGAGTAGGCCTGGCGCTCTCGGCATCGGGGCGGGCGCTCTCGCCGGATGTGCCGGACTTTGCGCCCTCGGGTTTGGCGGCTTCCTGATCCATATCTGTACCTGCGGGCGCGCCGAACGGACGCAGGTCGGCGGGGATCGTGGAGTCCGTCTCATCAGAGGCTGGAATGTCCGCAGCGGCACTGGCCGCAGGCGCTACAGGCGCGGCTGGCAGGGGCGGGGCCGTTTCCTGCACCGGCTTGCCCGGCTCGCTGCCGGGCTGTGCATCGGTGTCGGTCTTGTCCGTGTTGTCCGCCTTGGCGTCCGCTGGCTCATCAGTCGTTTCAGCGGCGCTGCCGGCCGTGGCTGGAGGCAGCGGGACGGGTTCGCCCTCAATATCTACCTCACCCGCCGCATCGTCGGCGCTGCTATCACCCTGCAGAAGAGACTCTTCCGATATCGTCTGCACAAGAGCCAGCGGGTTCGGCGCCTTGCCAGATGTGCTGTCGCCCACGCCCTCATTACCCGAACGCAGCTGCGGACGGGCATTCCCGTCGACAGCGTTCTGTGCACCGGCCAGCAAAAGCGCGGCAAAGGCATCGCCTTCGCCTTCCGGCATGTCGCCGGACGCCGCGGCGGAACGCGCGGACGCTTCGGGGCTGGCAAAAAGGAGTTCAAGCAGCATGAGCGCGGCACAACTCTTCAACGAAACAGGATGAGTGCGCGCATTTTGCGGCGGGCGATGCGGACTGCCTCAAGGGCGAGTCACACCGGGCGTGCTATCCCCTTCAAGCTTCATGCCAGTGCACCGGAATCCAAAACATCAATAAAAACAGCGTACTGATGTTTCCCGCTTCAGGTGGATAGCTTGCCGGGCGGCAATTCTTTCCCCGGCTCTGGGGCGCAGTTTGCCTAGGCGAGGAGGGGGTTGAGCGGTCTGGCCCGGCTTTTGCCCCTTCATGAGCATGCGGCGCGCCGGCAAGGACGTGCCGGTGAACCGGAAGACAGGATAAAGATTAATAATGTCAGCATGTTGGAGCATAAAGGCCTTGCCGCGCCCGTCTGCGCAGCGCTCCAGCCTGCCCGGCAGAATTTGCCGCTATCCGGTCAGAATTGCCTGTCCTGCTGACCAGAAAGGACTGATCCCATGGCGCTGAACGGAATTCTTGGCAATGCCATGTCCGGCATCCAGGCCAGCCAGCTGGGGATGCGCTCGGTCTCCAACAATATCGCCAATGTGAACACGCCGGGCTATGCGCGCACGCAGGTTGATCTCGCAGCCCGTTCGGCTGCGGGCACCGGTATGGGCGTGCAGGTGATGGGCATCACCCGCGTGGCCGATGTCTATCTGCAGGCCGCTTCCCTGCGGGCCGGGTCGGACGCCTCGGCGGCCAAGGCCGCAGCGGGCATTCTCGACCGGATACAAAGCCAGTTCGGCGGCACCAGCGATCCCGGCTCGCTTTATGGCCGGCTGATCAAGGCGTTTGAATCGCTGGGCGCGGCGGCTGTGGACCCGTCAGAGCAGGTGGCGCGTCTGTCCGCGGCGTCTGACCTCCAGGCCTTCTTTGACGAGTCCAAGCGCCTGTCATCGGAAATACGCGCGCTGCGCGACGAGGCCGACCGGCGGCTGTCTGCCGGGGTGGAGCGGGTCAATGAGATCCTGACCGAGCTGCAGGCGCTCAATACACAGGCCCAGAGCCTGAACGCGTCCGGCGCAGACACGACCGGTGCCTCCAATCGGCAAGCCGAGTTGCTCAACGAACTCTCCGGTCTGATGGACATTCGCACCGAGCTGCAGCCGGACGGGCGCATCTTCGTGCGCACGGAGAACGGTGTCTCGCTGCTGGATAACGGCAAGCTGGAGCTGTCCTACGTGGCCTCGGGCACCGGCGCCTACGGGGCTGATTACGGCAATATCAGCGCTGTGGTTTCCGCGTCCGGCGCGACGGTGAACCTGACGAGTTCGATCCGCTCGGGCGAGTTGCGTGCCCTGATGGACATGCGCGACAAGGAATTGCCGACCATCGCGGCCCAGCTCGCCGAGTTTACGGCGGGAACATCCGATGCGCTCAATGCCGCGCATAACAACGCGTCGGCCTATCCTGCGCCCTCCACCCTGACCGGGCGGGCGACGGGGCTTCTGGCGAGCGATATCCTGTCTGGCAGCGGGCAGTCAGTGCTGGCGGTGGTGAACGCCACCGGCGAGCTGGTCAACCGGATCGATCTGGAGTTCACCGGCGCGGGCTTCACCGTGAACGGCAATGCCGGCACCACGATTGGCGATCTGGTCAATGAGCTCAATACCGCGCTGGGCGGGGACGGCACGGCAAGTTTCACCGGCGGGCGCCTTGTGATCACCACGTCTGATCCCGATAACGGCCTGGCCAATCTGCAGGACGAGGACGACCCGTCCAGCATAGGCGGACGGGGCTTTGCCCATTTCTTCGGCCTCAACGACATCATCACCTCGCCGCGTCCGTCCTTCTTCGATACCGGTCTGACGGCTGCCAGCCCGCTGGGTACGGCTGCGGGCTCCGAGATGAGTTTCAGGATCACGACGCCTGACGGGCGCGCCAGCACCAACATCACCGTGCCGGCCGATCAGGCCAATCTTGGCGCGTTTGTCGCGGCGCTCAACGATCCGTCCACCGGTATGGGCGGGTTTGGCACCTGGGCGCTTGATGCCAATGGCGCGCTCAACTTCACGCCCAATGCGACCTATGCGAACTACAAGGTGGACCTGACCTCCGACAGCTCCATCCGCGCGGGTACCGGCCTGTCCCTGTCCCAGGTCTTCGGCATTGGCGATGCGGCGCGCCTTTCGCGCTCGGAGACATTTGCCGTGCGCTCCGATCTGAGGACCAATTCCTCCGCCATCTCCTTCTCCCAGCTCAATATTGACGGGGCTTCCGCGCCCGGCGATCTGGTGCTTACCAAGGGCGATGGCCGCGGCGGGCAGGCCCTCTACGACGCGCTGCTCACCCCGCGCCGCTTCGACTCGGCCGGCGGTTTCGCGGCCGGAACCGGCACATTGCAGGAATACGGCGCCCGGCTGTCCGGCGATGTCGGCACGCGTTCAGCGCGCGCCGAGCGTGCCGCAGATGCCGCCGAGGCGGTCAAGCTCTCGGCTGACCAGAAGCGCATGGATGTCGAAGGCGTCAACATGGATGAGGAACTGGCCAACATGATCCTCTTCCAGCAGGCCTATAACGCGGCCGCGCGCATCATCCAGGCCTCCAGCGAAATGACCGACACCCTGCTCAACATGGTGAGAAGATAGGAAAGAGCCGTAAGCCATGCGCATCTCCACACAGGCTGCTTCGCAGTCCGCCCTTATTGATCTGATGCGTGCCCAGCGCGAGCTTTATGAGTCCGGCCAGCAGTTGTCGACCGGGCTGAAAGCGCCGGACCTGAAGGGCTATGGCAATCAGGCCGAGAGCATATTGTTCGGCCGGGCGGCCATGTCGCGCGCAGAAAACTTCGTGGAAGCCAGCAAGCGGCTGGAAAACCGTCTAGGCGTGCAGGACCTCGCTCTGGGCGAGCTGTCGGGCGCGGTGCAGGATCTGCGGCTGGCGCTGACAACCAATGACGGCACCTTCCTCATGCAGGATGTGCAATCGGCGTTCGAGCGTGCCCGCAACGCGCTGAACACACAGTTCTCCGGCTCGTTCATCTTCGGCGGCACACGTACTGACACCGTACCCTTCAGCGGCACGACGATCGGCCAGCTTCAGGGTGCGGCCGATATGGGCGATCTGTTCCACAATGCCCGCCAGAAGCAGACCGGGCGCATTGACGAGCAGTCCACGGTGGAGATCAGCTTCCTTGCCGATGATCTGGCGCAGGAACTGATGGAGATTTTCGCCCGGGTCGCCGATTTCAATGACGGGCCCGACGGGCCGTTCGATGGTACCGTGACGAACGCCCAGCAGCAATTTCTCTCCACAGAGATTGCCAATGTGATCGCCGTTTTCGAACGGGTCAATGACGCGGTGGGGACCAATGGCTCCATGCAGTCGCGTCTGGAGAACGCGGTCACCAGCAATCGCCAGCGGGCCGACTATCTCAAGACGATGGTGGCTGGCATGGAGGAAGCCGATATGGCGGAGGCGGCCACTCGGCTCACCCAGGCCCAGGCCGCCGTGCAGGTGTCAGCGCTCGTCTTCTCCGACCTCAGCCAGGTCTCGCTCCTGCCTTTCCTGCGCTAGCCCCTAGCCCGCCACCACCAGGCTGAGCCATTGCGCGGCAAGCGCCGGGGTGTCAGAGCCCTCGATCTCAACGCTGCACTCCTGCGTCAGCTGGATCTGTCCGGGCTTGCGCTCCTCCGCTTTCGCCAGCGTGAACCTGCCGCGCACCCGCGAACCGACGCGCACGGGCGACAGGAAGCGCACCTTGTCAAAGCCGTAATTGATGCCGATTGCCTTTTCGGGAAAGGCGGGCAGGGCCGCCGCGGCGAAGTGGGAGAGCAGGGAGAGTGTCAGGAAGCCGTGCGCGATGGGCCCGCCAAAGGGTGTCTCGCGCGCTGCACGCTCCGGGTCCACATGTATGAACTGGTGATCCAGCGTCACGTCAGCGAACTGGTTCACCCTATCCTGATCGACCGTCAGCCAGCCAGACGTGACACTCTGGCCGATCCGCCCGGTGTATTGCTCCAGAAGGCTCATATCATTCTCCCCGTTATGTCTGTTGTGTTGAGGCCTACACCAGTTCCTTGAGGGCTTCAGCCGAGAAATCATTAAGATCTCCGAACCGGCCATCACGCACCTTGGCAGCCCATTCGGGATCGGACAGCAATGCGCGGCCGACCGCTACGAGATCGAACTCGCCCGCTTCAAAGCGCTTGATGAGGCCATCAATGGAGGCAGCGGGCGAGCCCTCGCCCATGAAGGCGCCGAGGAAATCGGAATTGAGCCCCACCGAGCCGACCGTGATGACCGGCTTGCCGGTCAGCTTCTTCGTCCAGCCCGCCAGATTGAGGTCGGAGCCTTCAAACTCGGGAATCCAGAAGCGGCGGGTGGAGGCGTGGAAGATGTCCACACCGGCTTCGGCCAGCGGGGTGAGGAAGGCTTCGAGCGCCTGCGGGGTCTCGGCCAGACGCGCGGTATAGTCCTGCTGCTTCCACTGCGAATAGCGCAGGATGAGCGGCATGTCGGCAGGCATTTCGGCGCGGACCGCCTTGACGATCTCGCGGCCGAAGCTGGTGCGGCCCACCAGATCGCCGCCAAACCGGTCAGAGCGCTTGTTCAGCCCATCCCAGAAGAACTGGTCGATCAGATAGCCATGCGCGCCGTGCAGCTCGATGGCGTCAAAGCCGATCTCCACTGAAGCACGTGCGGCCTTCGCGAAAGCATGGATCGTATCGGCGATGTCCGCCTCGCTCATGGGCTCGCCAATCTGCTTTCCGGTATGGAGCACGCCGGACGGGCTGTCAGACGGCGCGTCCGGGTGCGGACCGGTGCCGGGACGCCGGGCAAGGCCCACATGCCAGAGCTGGGGCGCGATTTTACCGCCCGCGGCATGCACCGCATCAACCACCTTCTTCCAGCCTGCCAGAGACTCCGGAGCGTGGAAGTTGGGTACGGCCGGGTCGAAGCTGGCGCCAGGCCGGTCAATCGTGGTGCCCTCGGTGATGATAAGACCCACCGCGTTTTCCGCCCTGCGCCGGTAATAGGCCGCCACATCCTCGCCCGGCACGCCGCCCGGCGAGAAGGAGCGCGTCATCGGCGCCATCACGATGCGGTTGGCAAGGGCAAGAGAGCCCAGCTGAAAGGGCTGGAACAGGGGGGCGGCGCTGGTCATGAAGCGGGTTTCCTAACATGGGTATGGCAGATACTGCAGGTGCACAGTTGGCGGTTATTGTCCGCGGATCAAGGGCAGGCAGGGCACTTTTGCTTCCGCGCACGCACATGATAGGAATAGGCCCGACGCCAAGGAGACCCGATGAACCGCTTTGAAAGAGACTTTTCCGGCGAAGCCAAGCTGGAATACGGCGATGCCGATTTCATGATACTGGAGCCGGGTGCCTATGTGCTCTGCGCGGTGACGGGGGAGAAAATCCCGCTCAACCAGCTGCGCTACTGGAGCGCGGAGCTGCAGGAAGCTTTCAAGGATGCCGAGGCCGCGACCAGGCGCTGGCTGGAGATCCACTCTGAACCGGGAATGGTGAAATGATCTTTTCGCTGGCTCTTGCCATCGGGGCTTTCCTCCTGGCGAACGACAATGCCGCAACTGAACCGGCCATCACCTGCACGGGCGAGCATCGCCAGGGCGGGGTGCTGGTATGCCGTACCACGCCGGGTGCGCGCGTGCTTCTGGATGATGTGGAGACCCGCGCCAATGCGTCCGGTTGGGTCATTCTCGGCCATGATCGCGATGCGCCCGCCGAGACGCGCCTGCGCGTGCGCGTGAATGGGGAGACCGTCCATGACGAACGCTATGCGGTGGCCACCGCAGAGTACCAGATCCAGCGTATTGAGGGCTTGCCGCCTGCCATGGTGACGCCTCCGCCGGAAGTGCTCGAACGCATTCGCCGCGAGGGTGTGCGCAAGGGTCGCTCCCACGCCTCGCGCTGGGATGGCGAGGGGTTTTCCGAGGGCTTCATCCAGCCGACAGAGGGCCGTATCACCAGCCGGTTTGGTGCCCAACGCTTCTATAATGGAGAGCCGCGCGCACCCCATTATGGCGTCGATATCGCCGCCCCCACCGGCACGCCCGTCCTCGCGCCCGCTGGCGGCATCGTCACGCTGGCCGATACCGACATGTATTTCGAAGGCGGTCTGATCTTCATCGACCACGGACAGGGCTTCAATTCTGCCTATCTGCACCTGTCCGAAGTGCTGGTGGAAGAGGGTGATGTGGTCGAGCAGGGCCAGCTTATCGCCCGCGTAGGCTCCACCGGGCGCTCCACCGGCCCGCACCTGTGCTGGCGCATTCGCTGGCATGGCCGCAATGTGGATCCGTTCGCGACGCTGGACCTTCAGACCGCAGACTTGCGGTAGAGATCCTTGGCAAAGCGCCGGTGCACCCAGAACCATTGGGCCGGCGTTGCCAGAATCTGTTCCTCGATAAAGCGGTTCATCGCCGTCATCGCTTCGGTGACGGCGGCATTGCGGTCGGTGGCCACCGGCGGGTCGAGCGGTTCGTGGATGCGCACGATGAAGTTCGGGCCTTGAGTGCGGGCAATCGACATCGGGATCATGGCGGCGTCATAGCGCAGCGCCATGCGGGCGCCGCCGGAGGCGCACATGGCGGGCATGCCGAAGAACGGGGCCTCGATCCCGTCATTCATCTTCTGATCGACCATCATCGCCACGGGACGGGCTTCCTGCATGGATTTCAGGATGATGCGCGCACCGGCGTCGCCCTTCGGCGCAAAAGTGCTGCCGCCCATGGCCGCGCGCCGCCCGCGCAGGCGCGCATCGATATGCGGGTTGTTGACGTGGCGGTAGACGAGGCAGCAGCCGGGTATCTGGGTAGCCACCGTGCCGACCAGCACCTCCCAGTTGGCGAAATGGCCGCCGAACAGAAGAATGGGGCGCCCCTCGCGCTGGATAGCGCGCAGAATATCGAGCCCCTCAATGCGCACATGCTCCCCCTGTCCTGTGAGGTCCAGCCGGGGCAGGTGGGGCAGCTCGCCGGCCACCCGGCCCAGATTGTCCCACATGGCGGCGAGCAGGCCGTCAATATCGCGCGTGCTGGCATCGGGGAAGACCAGCTCCATGTTGCGCCGGGCGATCTGGTGGGGGCGGATGCGCGGCCCGACCCGGCCCAGAATTGCCGCACCGGCATCGCTGGAGCGCTCCAGCCCGGTCGCGCGCATCACCGCTTCATAGCCATCAAACAGGGCGGCTTCGGTGCGCCAGCCCGCGCGTTTCATCATCGTGGTCATGCGCGCGCCCCGGCCCGTTCAAATACAGCGCCCAGACAATCATCGATCCGCGCCGCGTCGGCAAACACGGCCTGCACCGGGAAGGTGAGTACGCGCGCACGCCATTCCGGCGGCAGGCGCACATGGTCCTTCTCGGTAGTGACGAGGCGGGCCTGCCAGTTCTCTGCCAGATCGGCGAGCTGGTTCAGATTGCCGGGCGAAAATGTGTGATGGTCGGGAAAGCTGATCGCGTCGGCGAGATCACCACCTGCCGCTTTCAGCCCGTCGAAGAATTTCTGCGGCCTGCCAATTCCGGCAAAGGCGAGCAGCCTGCCTTCCGGTGGCGGGGCAGCCGGCGCCAGCCAGGCGTGGAACACCGGAATCTCCAGCTCTGCCAGACCGAGCGTCTCATAGCGCGGCGCATCGTCCGGGCCTGCCGTCATCACGATGACCGCGTCGGCGCGGGCCAGTCCGCTTGATACCGGCTCACGCAGAGGCCCGGCGGGGAAGATCGTGCCCGGCCCCCAGCCCGCCTCGTTGTCGACGACCACGAAGGTAAAATCCTTGTGCAGGGTGGGGTTCTGATGGCCGTCATCCATCACGATGATGTTCGCGCCATGCTGCGCGGCAAAGCGTGCGCCTGCCGGGCGGTCCACGCTGACAATGGCCGGAGCCGCGCGCGCCAGCAGGAGCGGCTCGTCACCGACATCGCGGGCCGTGTGGGCGTTTCTATCCACCGCGACCGGGCCTTTCAGCCTGCCCCGCCAGCCGCGCGACAGCGCGAATGGCGTGTGGCCAAGCGCTGCCAGGCGCTCCAGAAGCGTTATGGAGACAGGCGTCTTGCCCGTGCCGCCCAGCGTGAGATTGCCCACGCAGATGACGGGAATATCCACATGCTCCGGCGTGGTGCGGGCAATGCGCGCGGCGCCTGCCGCCGCATAGAGCCAGCCCAGCGGCGAGACCAGCGCGCGCGTCAGCCGGCTGGAAGACCGCCCGGCATTATCGATCCAGAAGGCGGGGGCACGCATCAGGGGGCTCCCTTGCTATCCAGAAGAGCCAGCAGGCGCGCGGTGGTGTCTGCCATGGCATTGCCAGTCAGCGCGCGTACGGCGGCCTCTCCTGCTTCGGCTGACGGGCCTTCTCCGCGCCACACCTGTTCCACCGCGCTTGCCAGCTCAGCAGCGTTGTTGACAGTCACGACCGCGCCTTCCGCCTCATAGGCGTCGAACACGTCTGCGAAGCTGTCCCGGTAAGGCCCTGAAATAACGGCGCATCCCGCCATTGTCGCCTCAATCGGATTATGCCCGCCAATACCCGGTTTCAGGCTGCCGCCAATGAAGGCCGCGCCGCATAGCGTGTACCACAAGGGCAATTCGCCCAGCGTGTCGGCCAGCCACACGGGTGTGTCGGCGCCCGGTGCCTGCGAGAGCGAACGGCGGGCAAAATCAACGCCCCTGCGGCGCATCAGATCGCCCAGCTCGGTGGCCCGCTCGGGATGACGCGGGACGAGTATCAGGAGGGTATCGGAATGGTCCTCACGCAGTATTTCGAGGGCCTCCAGTACTATGGATTCCTCTCCGGCATGCGTACTGGCGGCCACGAAAACATGTCTTGAACCCACAATCGTGCGGGCCGCGCTCAGCGCGCCAGGTGAGGGAGCGGGCAGAGCGGCTTCGAGCTTCAGATTGCCGGCAATCGGGTGCGCCTTTCCGGTGATCGCGCTGATGCCTTGCGCAGTACGGGTGTCGGCCGGGCTGATCCAGTCGAACCGGTCCAGCAGCCAGGCGCCGCTCTTTTTCCATTGCTGCCAGGTCTTCAGCGAGCGGGCATTCATCCGCGCATTGACCAGGGTCAGCCGCGCGCCGCTGCGGGCCGCTTCGGTGATGAGGTTGGGCCAGAGTTCGCTTTCCACGAACACGCACAAATCCGGCCGCCAGTGCGCGATGAAGCGCCTTGCCGCTTCGGGTGTGTCGACAGGCACGAACTGGTGCAACACCTCGCCCGCCCCGTCCCGCGCGACCAGGGAGGCCGAGGTGAGCGTGCCGGAGGTGAGCAGCACGGTAAGGCCAGGCCGTTCAGTCTTTAGAGCCCGCGCGAGGGCCAGACTGACCCGGCTTTCCCCGACGCTCGCCCCGTGTATCCAGACCAGCGCCCCGTCCGGGCGGGCAAGCCCGGCCTCGCCGAAGCGTTCGTTCAGCCGGGCCGGATCTTCCTTGCCCTTGCGTACACGGTCTTTCAGGGCAGCGCGCACGGCCGGGGCTGCAAGGCCGGTAACCGAGCGGTAAAGGCCAAGGGCGAAGGGCGGCCGGCTCATCTGGCTCTGCCCGCATCGGCAGGAGCGGGCTCCACCGGTTCCACACCGCACCAATTGTCTGCCTTGCGGGTAAGGTCGATCAGCGTGTCTTCCAGCCACGCCCTTGCCGCCTCGCGTTCTTCAGGCGACGGATTGGAGCCGAGATAGTATGGCTCACTCCACATGATCACCCCGCGCGAGAAGGGCAAAGGCAGGACGAAGCGGTCCCAGGAGTCAAAGACGATCCGCCGGCGGATCGACCATGTTATGGCGAACAAGGGTGCGCCGGTGGCTTCGGCAAGGCGCAGCGCTCCGGCCTGCACGCGCATGCGCGGCCCCTTGGGGCCATCGGGCGTAATGGCCATCACCCCGCCTTCTTCGACATGGCGTACCATGGCGCGGTAGGCGCTCATCGCGCCTTTGCCATCCACGCTGCCATCTTTTCTCACCTTGCGGCTGGAGCCGCGAATGCCCGCCACGCCGTGATGGGCGGCGGCACGCGCGATGATGTCGCCATCGGCAGAGCGTGAGACGATGATGGCGGGTGGCTGGGTGCCTTTGGGCCAGAAGGCGATGCTCATCAACAGGCGGCCATGCCAGAACGAGCCGATGGCGCCCTTGCCCCCGGCGGCGATCTCGCGCATCGGTCCGTCATTGATGACGGTCCAGCGTGTCGTGTTCTTTACCAGCCCCATATACCCGCCCATCAGCGCGCCAAGCGCGATCTGGACCGGTTTTGCGGCAAGAAGTGACTTCACCATGGCGCTTTGCTGGCCAGCGCGAGCGCCAAGGTCAAGCGCGAAGTGTTGTTGCGGGTAGCCGCCTTACCTCCTATTGCCTGTTCCACCATGACTGAAACGCTTGATGATCCTGCCGCCTACAAGGCCGCCCTGTCCCGCCTGATGTGGGAAGACCACGGCATTATACGCCGGGGCTGGCACAATCACCGCCATGTCGGCGGGCAGATGTGGCGCGGCAACCAGCCCGACCCTGACCGTATCGCGTGGCTGGCCGATCAGGGCTTCAGGACAATCTTGAACCTGCGCGGGGTACAGCCGGGCCGCTCCTACTATGATCTGGAGCACTGGGCCGCGAAGAGGCACGGGCTCACCGTGATTGATCTGGGCTGGGGCTCACGCGAGGCGCCCTTCGTGGAGCGTATCGAAAAGCTGATCGAGGTGTTCGGCTCTATCGAGTATCCCGCCTTCATGCACTGTAAGTCGGGCTCGGACCGGGCAGGCATCGTTGCCGTGCTTTACCTCATCCTGCACGAAGGAAAGCCGGTGGAAGAGGCGATCTCGCACCTCTCGCTCAAATACGGGCACGTCAAACAGGGCAAGACGGGGATGCTGGATCACTTCTTCCAGCTTTATCTCGACCGCAATGCGCGCGAGCCTATCGGATTTCTCGAATGGGTGCGTACCGAATATGACCGGCAGGCCTGCCATGACGGTTTCATGGCCAGCTGGTGGGGTTCGATATTAACCGAGCGTTTACTGCGCCGGGAATGATCCCGGTGTCATACCGCCCATTAACCTGTTGGCCTTTAACCTGCCTTTCCAATGGGAGGGCTGCCAATGGGCCGTCATCACATATCGCTCAGCCCGGATAGGGGCATTGTTATCATCGCCGTATCGGGCGAACGCAACAATTCCACCTACGCGCAGAGCACGCCCGACTTCCTGAGCTTCTATCTCGCCCAGCCTGCCCGCTGCATCCTTTTCGACGCGGTCAAGGCACATTGCGGCGTGGAAAGTCCGGCGGTCATCGAGATGGCGGAGGCCTGCGGACGGCAAATGCCCGCCTCGCGCATCGCCATTGTGGGGCGCGACTATAGCTGCGCCTATTCGCGGCTCTGGCGGCGTGCGCTTTGCCAGACGGGTCATGACGCGATGGTGTTTACCAGCGTGGCGCAGGCCGAAGTCTGGCTACGCACGGACGTGGACGCCGACACGCTCTACGTCGCCTGATCCCCATCACGGAACTGTATCCGGCACAGATCAGCATAGAGCCCGCCAGCCGCGACCAGATCGTCATGGCGGCCCTGTTCCACCACGCGGCCCTCATTCATTACATAGATCCAGTCTGCCCGGCGCACGGTGAAGAGCCGGTGGGCGATGACCAGCGTGGTGCGCCCTTCGCTGAGCCGGTCGAGCGCGGCCTGTACGCGCGCTTCGGACTGGGCGTCCAGCGCCGAGGTCGCCTCGTCCAGCAACAGTATCGGTGCGTCCTTCAGTATGGCACGCGCAATCGCGATGCGCTGACGCTGGCCGCCCGAGAGCTGATTGCCGCGCGGTCCGGCGCGGAAATCGTAGCCGCCCGGCAGGCTGGTGATGAAATCATGCGCGTCAGCGGCCTTCGCAGCTGCCTCGATAGCGGCCTGATCGGCGTCCAGCGCGCCAAAGCCGATATTGGCGGCGATCGTGTCATCAAACAGGGTTATGTCCTGACTCACCAGCGCCACCGAGCCGCGCACGCTTGCGAGCGTGGCCTTTGCAATATCCTGCCTGTCAATCTCGACCCGGCCCGCCTGCGGATCATAGAGCCGCGCGATAAGGTTCAGCACGCTTGTCTTGCCTGAGCCGGATGGGCCAACCAGAGCCACCGTTTTGCCCGCCGGCACGTCCATATCGACGCCATCGAGCGCGGCTTTCTCCGCATCATAGGCAAAGCGGACATTCTTAAGCGCCACGGCTCCACCCTTGGCTTTCAGTGGCTTTGCGCCTGCGGTCTCGGTCAGGCGCGGGTCTTCATCCAGCAGGTTGAAGACGCGTTCCAGCACCCCCATGCCCTCCTGTATCGCGCCGGCGAGAGAGCCGAGCGCGCGCAGGGCGGGGCTGACGATCAGCAGAGCGGCAATCACGCCAAGGAAGCGGCCTACATCGCTGTCGCCGGTGGCCATGCGCCAGCCTGCGACGGCAAAAATGCCCGCCAGCGCGATGCCGCCCGCAATTTCCATCAGCGGTTCAATCTTGGACCGGTCACGCACCATGGCCTGCAGCAGGCGGAAGCGTTCGGCGAAAGCGGTTCTGGAGCGGGTGCGGGCATAGTTTTCCAGCGAGAAAGTCTTGATGAGGCGTGCGCCGCTCAAGGTTTCTTCCAGAAAGCTCGTCACATTGCCCATCTGGCTCATCACGCGGAGCGAGCGCTTGCGGATGATCCGTCCGATATGCAGGACAGGCGCGCCCGCCACCGGCAGGACAAGCAGCAGGAGCAGGGCCAGCACCCAGTCCAGCCAGATCATCACGGCGACCCCGCCAATTACCTGCAGCGTGTCGCGCGTCAGATTGTTGGCGGCGCGTACAAGGCTTTCGCGCAAAGTAGTGATGTCGTTGGTGAAGCGAGAGACGAGCGAGCCTGCGGCTTCGCCCTGAAGGCGGGCGAAATCCGCCTCCATCAGCCGGGCATACATGGCCGTCTGGAGATCGCGCATCACCGAGAGGGCGAGCCGGTTGGTGGCAAGTGTCTGCAGGTAGAGGGAGGCGGAGCGTATGATGACCAGTGGCAGGATGAGCGCCGGGGCGAGCCAGATGACGTTAGGGTCACGCGCTTCCATCAGATTGGTCATGTCACGGATAACCAGCGCATATCCGCTCACTGCCGCCGCGGTGATGGCCGAAAGAAAGAGCCCCCAGACCAGAAGCGGCCATTTGGGCAGCACCCAGCCGCGCATCAGCCGCCTGGCCAGCGCTAGCGAGCCTATTGTCTGCCCTTTGGGCTCGGAAGGGGCTGGGTCGGTCAGCGCGTCAGCCCTGCGGCCCGCCCTGGGCCGGATCAAGCAGCTTGTGCGCATGAATGATGAAGAAGCGCATATGGGCATTGTCCACTGTGCGCTGGGCGGCGGCCTTCCACGCCTGACGTGCGGTTTCATAGTCGGGGAAAGCGCCCACGAACTCGACTGCGTTCAGGTCCTTGAACTCATGCACGTCCGGGCGCACCTCGGTCAGCTCGCCGCCGATCACAAGGTGAAGAAGCTGGGCCTGGTTCATCGCGATTCGTCTCCATTCTCGGCAAGCTGCTCCAATAGCAAAGCATGCAGGGCGGGGCCAGCCGCCACGGGCGGTGGCTGGCGCGCATCCGGCCCGTCATAGCGCAGCGCCTCGCCCTTGTGGCCGGTAATCAGCCCGCCCGCTTCGGAGAGGATGAGGTGTCCTGCCGCCAGATCCCAGTCCTTCTTCGGGCGCACGGCGACAATCCCGTCTGCCTCGCCGGCAGCGGTCAGGGCGAGACGCAGGGCGACGGAGTTCACATGTATGGTCTGTGCGCCCAGATGGCGCAGATCGACCAGCCGCCCCGCATCCCCCATCAGGCGCGCTCCGGCGATGGTGCTCGCCGCTGTCACATGCAGCGTCTCGCCATTGCGCTGCGCGCCCCTGCCGGGAGTGGCTGTGTAGAGCGCCTCGTCCACCGGGGCGTAGAGCGCAGCGGCCAGTGGCATTCCGTTCTCGACGACGGCCAGCGAGATGCAGAAATCGGCCCTGCCCTTCACAAAGGCGCGCGTGCCGTCAATCGGATCGACAATGAAGCGCCGCGCCGCATCGTGGCCTTCTTCGGCGCTTTCCTCCGACAGCCAGCCATAATCGGGACGGGCACCCGTCAGCGCGTCTTTCAGGAAGCGATCAAGCGCGAGATCCGCCTCGCTGACCGGATCGCCGGGGGCCTTCTCCCACGCATTCAGCCGCTTGCCCTGCCGGAAGAAGGCCATGGCGATGGTCCCGGCCTCCAGAGCGGCCGAGGCGAGAAGATCAAGATCGGTATCAGCGTCCGCCAACGGAAAGGGCGTCCACAATGACGCTGGGTGCGGTGACCCGGCTGTCAAACTCCAGATCGCTGCCCGGTTCCAGCCGCGCGAAAATATCAAGCATATTGCCCGCCACCGTGCTCTCACTGACGGGGCCTGCGATCTTGCCATTCTCGATACGGAAGCCGGCCACGCCCACCGACCAGTCGCCGGTATTGGCGTTGAACGAGGCGCCGAACATCTCGGTCACCAGAAGCCCGTTGCCGGCATCGCTTATCAGCTCGGCGCGCGTGCGCTCGCCGGGGGCGAGATGCACGTTGGACACGCCAATGCCCGGTGCGCCGCCGGGGCTGGCGCTGGCATGGCCTGAAAGCGGCAGGGAGAGCTGGCGCGCGCTGGCGGCATTGAGGAGCCAGCCTGTCAGGACGCCATCCTCTATGAGCGCGCGCGGGCGGCAGGCAACGCCCTCGCCATCAAAGGCGCGGCTCCCATGACCCCAGTCTTTGAGCGGATCTTCCACCACGTCGATACCTTCAGCGAAGATGCGTTCGCCAAGTTTTGTGCGCAGGAACGAGGTGCCGCGCGCGATGGCCGAACCGGAAATGCCGCCGATGAGATAGCCCAGAAAATCGTCCGAGACGCGCTTGTCAAAGACGACCGGCATCTTGCCCGAACTCATCTTTTCTGAGCCGAGCCGGGCGACGGCCTGTTCACCTGCGCGTGTGCCGATCTCGACGGGGCTGCGCAGGGCCGAGCGCTGGCGCATGGAGTGATGGTCGTAATCACGCTCCATCACATCGCCATTCTTCGCCACCGCCGCGATGCCAAGCCCCGCGAGCGAGCCGCGCTTCTGGCCGGTAAAGCCTGTCGAGCTGAGCATGACCGATGCACCGGCACTGAGGCTCGCGCCGGAGGAGGCTACCATGGCTACACCCTGCACCTTCAGTGCCGCCGCTTCCATCTCGAGCGCGGCAGCTTCAAGCGCGCCCGCATCCCATTCGCTGGCTTCGTAAAGCGCGATATCGGGAATTGTCGCCGCCTGCGCCTCACGCTCCACAAGCCCGCAATACGGGTCTTCGGGCGCGACCCTGGCCATCGCCATCACGCGGCCCACAGCCAGCTCTGCGCCGTCATCGGAGAGATCGGAGAAGGCGGTGCCGGCCATGCGCTTGCCGATAAAGACACGCAGGCCCGCCGAGCGCGATTCAGAGCGCTCCACATCTTCAAGCGCGCCCTCGCGCACGGCGACTTCCAGCGAACGCGATTCCGACAAAATCACTTCGGCGGCGTCGGCACCGGCTTTCATGGCGCGATCCAGAAGGCTCTGCGCCAGCGGCAGAAGGGTGCCCGGGTTGGGCCCGGCAGACGTGTTTTTCGATTGTGTCATGGTGCTGGGGCTATAGCCGTGCAGGGCCTGACCGGCAATGCGTGCGCCTCATGTGACTGCATACCAGACAATCGCGATGCCGCCCGCGGCATAGATGATCAGGGTGAGCAGCGTGCCGGCGAACCGGCCGAACGAGACGCCGGCATTGCCGCCCAGCCCGACAGCGTGCAGCACGCGCGCCACCGTCAGGGCCGCGCCCAGCGCATGGATCACGATCAGGTGCGCGTCCAGCAGGGCCAGCACGACAAGGCCCACCAGCATGCCCGGCACCCATTCGGCGGCATTGGCGTGGACACGGATGCGGCGCAGCAGCATCTCATTGCCGCCATCGCCAAAGCCCACCTTCTCGCTGCGCCGCGCACTGATCACCTGCCAGGCCAGCGCCAGCAGGATGAGAATGTTTATGCCGACATAAAGCCCGGCTGCCTCGATGGGTGTCATGGCCGTCTCCTCCGCCCGTTATCCGTCTTGTTGATCTGGTCCGTTTTCTGTATCCGGCCAGCAGCGCGTCAGATTCTCCGAGACAAAGCGGCTGATCGCGCCCTGAACGCTGGAATTGAGCCCCGCTGCCTCCATCTCGGCGCGGATCGGCGCGCCGGACAGGCTGTGGGTCAGAATGGCAAACTCGGTGCGGTCAAACCGGCCCGCCGCGCGCTCCGACAGGCAGGCGCATACGCCCTCAGGATAGTCGAAGCGCTCATTGCAGGCGGTGGTGAAGGCGATCTGCGCCTCGCCATCTGGATAGTCGCGCGCCGTGTCCGCACAGCCTGCCAGCAGCGCCATGAGGGGGACGAGCGCCAGCGCCCTCATTCCTCGTGCTCCTGCGGCAGGGTGCTGGCCTTGCGGATCGCATCGGCCAGCGTTTCAGGGGCTTCCGCGCCGGAGACAGCAAATGCGCCGTTGAAGATGAAGCAGGGCACACCTGCGACGCCGAGAGAGCGGAAGAAGCGCTCCTCGCGCTCGATCTCGGCCGTATCGCGATTGCTGGCGAGCAGATCACGCACCACATCGCCTTCCAGCCCGATGGCCTCGGCGATGGCGACGAGTTCGTCTGCCGCGCCGATATCGCGTCGTTCCTCGAAATAGGCCTTGAAGACGGCTTCGGCGGCCTCCTCGCCCTGGCCCTGGCCTTGTGCCCAGCGGATCACGCGGTGGGCGTCCATCGTGTTGGGGCGGGTGGTGATCTCGTCGAAATTGAACACGATGCCGGCCTTCGGCCCGGCCTCTTCCAGATGCGCGCGCATCGCCTTGAAGCGGCCTTGTGCGTCCTCGCCAATACGCGCCTTCATATAGGCCTGATAGGGCACGCCCTGTTTGGGAATCGAATCATCCAGCTGGAACGGGCGCAGCACGGTTTCAACCGCGATCTCCGGTACCAGCTCCTGCGCGGCTTTCCAGTAGCGGTGACCAAGCCAGCACCACGGGCAGACCGGATCAAGGACGAGATCGACATTAACCGAAGCCATGGGCGTCTTCTTCAGTCCTCTTCCTTGCGGTGCGTGCTGACGGCGAGAATCCGTGTCGCGACGAGATCACCCGTTACATTGACCGATGTGCGGGCCATGTCGAGAAATCTGTCCACGCCGAGTACGAAGACCAGCCCTGCGGGCGGTATGCCGAAGCTGGCGATCAGTCCGGAGAGAATGGCAATCGAGACACCTGGCGCACCCGGTGCGCCGATGGAGGAGGCGACCAGCGTCAGCACGATGATGGCGATCTCGCCCGGTGCCAGCGTGACGCCTGCCACCTGCGCCACGAAGATCACCGCGACAGCCTGATAGAGAGCGGTGCCGGCCATGTTGACGGTTGCGGCCAGCGGGATGATGAAACTTGCCATGGAGGGCGGCACGCCAAGCTTTTCCACTGCGATGCGGATGGAGAGCGGCATGACAGCAGCCGAGGATGAGGTGGAGAAGGCAAGGAGCTGCGCTTCGCCCACCGCAGACTGGAATTTCAGCGGGTTCATCCGGCCGAGCAGGGCAACCAGCACCAGATAGAGGACCAGCAGGAGCGCCAGCCCGATCAGCACGGTGCCGACATAGGCGCCGAGCGCTGCCAGCGACCCCACGCCGAGGCGCGCCAGCAGCTGGGCGGTCAGGCCGAACACGGCGTAGGGCGTGATATACATTGCCCAGCGCACCACGGTCATGGAGACTTCCAGCAGCCCTTCGAACACGCCGAGCAGCGGGTCGAGCCGGGTCTTGTTGGTGGAGCTGACATAGGCCGCGCCCAGGAACAGGCCGAAAATGACAATCGCCAGCATCTCGTTCTGCACGGCAGAGGCGAGCGGATTGTCCGGCACCAGCCCCACGATCAGGTCCGGCGCGGTCTGGATGATCTCGCCCAGCCGGTCATTATTGGCCGGTGCCTCGTCGGTCACATCAGCCACCAGCGGCGCATCGCCTGCCACGGCCTCGGCGGTGGCAGAATCGATCAGCGTGCCCGGTGCGATTGTCAGGCCCAGTGTGGCGCCCAGCAGGGCTGCGGCGAGCGTCGTGACGCCCACAAAACCGGCAAGCCGGGTGCCCGAAGCGCGCAAGCCCGCAGGGTCGGATGCGCTCGCGGCGAGCCCCAGCACGATGGAGGACAGCACCAGCGGCATCAGCACCATCTTGATCAGGGAGAGGAAGATGCTGCCCGGCAGGGCAAGCCAGCCGCCGATCAGCTCTGCGGTATCGCGCGGGATAAGGTCCGCCTCCGGGCCGAGCAGAAGCCCCGCGAACACTCCAAGCACGAGCCCGGCCATCACCTGCGCCCACAGCCGGGTGCGCATCCAGGATTCCATCCGGTAGGCCAGCCGCCGGTATTGCGCGCGGCGGCGCATCGTCTCGCTCATGGGGTGCCCCCTCCTGCTGCGGCGCAAGATTACGGGGTCAGCCGTGAGATTTGAAGGGGTTAGGCTTTGATGTCGAGAAGCGCGCCGACCATGTCGTCAGCGGCACGCACGATAGCGCCGGATGCGGCGGCCATGTGCTTGGCCTGGATCATCTCCACGGCGGCCATGGCGAAATCGGGCGAAGGAGTTGCGCGTCCGCTGGCCGCGGGGGGAAGAGGGGAGTTGCCAGCGGACGCGCCAGGAGTGTTGACCGCGCGGGAGGGCGGGTCAGGGATGGTCAGGCCACGAACGCCGCTTACCCGGTCTGCCGCACGGTTCAGAAGTGCCGTGGCAGAGGCAAAGCCCGAAACACCGGATGCGAAGGCAGCGTTCATGAGAAGGAAGGTGCGCGATTTCCGGCCGTTACGCCATCGAAAGCGCGGTTAACCCTTAACACAGGGCTAATTACTGGCGGCGTTCGGCCGGTGGCCTTCATTTCGCCGGATGGCTGGGCTATATGCAGCGGCCATGACCATTGCCACCGGCCTTGAACCGGCGGGAAAGGAAAGAGACATGACGACCCTTATCAGTGCGCGCCCGGCAGGGCCGCGCGACACCTTGGCCGCAAATCCAGCTGCCGATGCGGCGCGTGTTGACGCGCTGATGGCCGACTATGGTCTTTCCGGCGAGTTTCTGGGGCTGGGCGGACGCCCTGAAGATCACCGCGTGGTCGCGGCGATGTCGGGCGGGGTGGATAGCTCCGTTGTAGCCGCCCTGCTGCACCGTGCGGGCTATCAGGTCGTGGGCATGACACTGCAGCTTTACGATCACGGCGCGGCCATCCACCGCAAGGGCGCGTGCTGCGCCGGGCAGGACATTCACGATGCCCGCCGGGTGGCGGAAGCCATGGGCTTTGCCCACTATGTGCTCGACTATGAAAGCCGTTTCCGTGAAGCGGTGATGGAAGATTTCGCCGACACCTATCTGGCGGGCGCCACACCGATCCCGTGCGTGCGCTGCAACCAGTCAGTGAAGTTTGCCGATCTGCTCTCCACCGCGCAGCAGCTGGGCGCCGCGGCGCTGGTGACGGGCCATTATATCCGCCGGGAAGACCGCACCGATGGGCCGGTACTCCTGCGCGCGGCAGACCATGGCAAGGACCAGTCCTACTTCCTGTTCGCGACCACGCGTGAGCAGCTGGACTACTTACGCTTCCCCCTGGGTCATCTGACCAAGGACCAGACGCGCGAGCTGGCCCTCGCGCTCGGCCTCATCGTGGCGGCGAAACCCGACAGCCAGGATATCTGCTTTGTGCCCGATGGCGATTACGCCAGCGTGGTCAAACGCCTGCGCCCGGATGCGGCCCGCCCCGGCGAGATCGTTCACGAAGATGGGCGTGTGCTGGGCCATCATGAGGGCGTGATCCACTACACGGTGGGTCAGCGCCGGGGGCTTGGCGTGGCAACGGGCGAGCCGCTTTACGTGATCCGGCTGGATGCCGGACAAGCACAGGTCATTGTCGGCCCGCGCGAGGCGCTCGCCGTGCGCACCATCCAGCTTTCCGACGTGAACTGGATTGGCGACGGCGCGCTCGGTGAAGCGGACGGCATGGAGATCGCCGTGAAGGTGCGCTCCACCCGGCCGCCGAGCCCGGCCACTTTGCACGTGAACGCAAATGGCGTTGTCAGCGTGATGCTGGCAGCGGGCGAGGAAGGCGTGGCCCCCGGTCAGGCATGCGTCTTCTACAGCGTTGACGAGGAGGCCCGCGTGCTCGGCGGCGGGTGGATCAGGTCCACCATGAGCGAGGACAAAGCCGCATGAGCGCTGATGCCTATTTCGAAAAGCTCGACCACGAGAAGGCGAGCGCGCCGCTGGCGCGGGCCACGCGTGACTGGATCCGGGCCCGCGCGCCGCATCTCACCGAAATGCTCAAATGGGGCTACCCCTGCTATCAGGGTGTGGGGTTGGTCTGCGCCATCGTGCCCCACAAGGCCCACGTCAATCTGCAGTTCAGCAGAGGCGCGGAGCTGGCCGGGCATGTGCGCGTGGAAGGCACCGGCAAGGCCTTGCGCCATGTGAAGATTTACGAGGCCGATGATCTCGATGACGGGCTTGCCGCCATCCTTGCGCAGGCGGTGGCGCTGGACTCCTAGTTTTGGGCCGGGCAGTTTCTCCCCATGTTTGATTGGGGGGATGGATGATCACTCATTACGGACTGTTCTGGTCGGAACGAGATGTGTTCTGGGGGAAGCCCCGCAAATCCGGGCAACTTCTCGGACGTGAGAAGACGCCGCTGGGAAGACAGGGTGCGCCAACAAAAGCAGAGCGGCAGAATTTTATCGATTACAGAGATTATGTTGGTTTGTACTGTCTTTATGGCGATGGTGGCCTAATTTATATCGGAGAAGCCGGGATAGAGACGAAATCCACAATATATGAACGATTGAAGAGACATCGAACAGGCCCCATTTCGGGGCGGTGGGATTCATTTTCATGGTTTGGAAGAAGCGAGTGCGCTGGAAGCATTGATGTTTCGATTGCGCTCAGACAAATGGAGGCGATTTCGATTTCCATTATTAATCCGGGATTTAACAAACAGAATGGCGCGTTCGCCGGTGCCACTCAAGTCTTCCAAGTGCCGCATGACGACGCTGAAGGTAACTTGGAGACCAAGCTTGCACGACTTTCGCAACAAATTCTAGATTTTCAGACCAATGCCAGCCCCACCTGACATTGCGCCTGCGAAAAGCCTTGACGCATCGCGGCGCGGGGCCTTCACATGCGCGCCGGATTTCAAGACTGCACCCTTCATCCTGAAACAGGAGAGACAATCATGAGCGCAGACGATCCCATCGTCATCGTGGGCATGGCGCGCACCCCCATGGGCGGCCTGCTCGGCGAGCTGGCCGCAGCACCGGCCCCGGAGCTTGGCGCAGTGGCCATCAAAGCAGCCCTTGCCGAGGCCGGTGTGGCCGGTGAGGACGTGAACATGGTTATCATGGGCAATGTGCTCAGCGCAGGGCAGGGCCAGGCACCTGCCCGTCAGGCAGCGCTGAAAGCCGGCCTGCCGAAATCGGCCCAGGCCACCACGCTGAACAAGGTGTGCGGGTCTGGCATGCAGGCGGCGATCTATGGCCGCGCGATGATCGGTTCAGGCGAAGCGGACGTGATCGTGGCGGGCGGCATGGAATCCATGACCAACGCGCCGCACCTGCTCTCCACACACCGCGCCGGCTTCAAATATGGCCATGACTCGCTAAAGGACCACATGGCGCTGGATGGCCTTGAAGATGCCTATGAGCACAAGGCGATGGGCGTTTATGCCGACATGGTCGCGCAGGAATACCAGTTCACGCGCGAGGATCAGGACGCTTACGCCATCGAAACGCTGAAACGCGCGCAGGCCGCCACCAAGGAAGGCACTTTCAAGCGTGAGATTGCGCCCGTCACTATCTCCACGCGCAAGGGCGATGTGACGGTCGAGCATGACGAATTGCCCGGCAAGGCGCGGCCCGAGAAAATCCCGGAACTGCGCGCGGCCTTTACCAAGGACGGCACGGTGACCGCGGCCAACGCCTCGGCCATCTCCGACGGTGCGGCGGCTCTGGTGCTGATGCGCCTGTCCGAAGCGGAACGCCGGGGTCTCAAACCCATCGCCCGCATCGTCGCCACGGCGGCCCATGCGCATGAGCCCGCCTATTTCATGACCGCGCCGGTTCCGGCCATGCGCAAGGTGATGGAGCGCGCGGGCTGGTCCACCAAGGATGTCGATCTGTTCGAGATCAACGAGGCCTTTGCCAGCGTGCCGATGATCGCGATGAAGGACTTAAGCCTGTCTCACGATGTCATCAACGTGCATGGCGGCGCGTGTGCGCTCGGCCATCCGATTGGTGCCTCTGGCGCCCGCATCCTCGTCACGCTGCTCTCCGCGCTTGAAAAGCACGACCAGAAGCGCGGCGTGGCCTCGCTGTGCATTGGCGGCGGCGAAGCCACCGCGATGGCGGTCGAGCGGTTCTAATATCAATGGTGTCATCCTCCGGCCGAGCGCGAGCGAGGTCCGGGGGACCCATTCCTGCAACGACCGTACAAGCGGAATCTTTCCGGCATGGGTCACCCGCATAAAGCGGGTGATGACACGTTCTAGAGGGCTTTCGCTTTCAGGAGATTTCCATGTCCACCATCGCCCAGCGCCTTGCCGACCTTGGTATCACCCTGCCGCAGGCGGTCGCGCCGGTGGCCAATTACGTGCCCTTCGTGCGCTCTGGCAATCTGGTGTTCGTGTCGGGGCAGGTCTCGATCGGGCCGGACGGTCTTGTGAAGGGCACGCTTGGCAAGGACATGGATGTCGCCGCAGGGCAGGCGGCAGCGCGCCTGTGCGGGCTAAACCTCATTGCGCAGTTTGCTGCCGCGTGTGAGGGTAATCTGGACCGGGTGGCGCGCGTGGTGCGCCTGGGCGGGTTCGTCGCCGCCGATCCGGCCTTCACCGACATCCCCAAGGTCATCAATGGCTGTTCAGACCTGATGGTGGAAGTGTTTGGCGATGCGGGCCGTCACTCGCGCTCCGCCGTCGCCTGCCCCGTATTGCCGCTGGGTGCGGCGGTGGAGGTGGATGCGGTGATTGAGGTGGTTTGAGGCTTTCCCTCCGTCGGTGTCATCACCCGCGAATGCGGGTGACCCATGCCTAAAATGTGGGGCCGCGCTCGAAGGCCAGAGGCATGGGTGGCCCGGATAAACCGGGCCATGACATTAAAGGCTAAACCGCCCCCAGGGTCTCCACAAAGCGTGCAGGCTCACC
Source organism: Glycocaulis sp. (assembly GCA_022565665.1). Taxonomy (GTDB): domain Bacteria; phylum Pseudomonadota; class Alphaproteobacteria; order Caulobacterales; family Maricaulaceae; genus Glycocaulis. Next base: position 189,253 of record JAIUMI010000001.1, on the reverse strand, counting down.
AACAGACGGCGTGACCAGCTCGTCATCACGCATCACCACGCGCCCGCGCACGATGGTTGCCATCGGCCAGCCGGTGACGGCTTCGCCGGTAAAGGGCGACCAGCCACAGCGCGAGGCGAGCCAGCTTTCCTCGATGGTCCGGACGGCGTGCAGATCGACCAGCGTCAGGTCCGCGTCATAACCGGCTGCGATGCGGCCCTTGTTTGCGAGGCCAAACACGCGCTGCGGCCCGTGGCTCGTCAGGTCCACAAACCGCTCCATCGTCAGCCTGCCCTTGTTCACATGGTCCAGCATGAGCGGGACGAGCGTCTGCACGCCGGGCATGCCGGAGGGTGAGGCGGGATAGGGTTTGGATTTCTCCTCGCGCGTATGCGGCGCGTGATCAGAACCCAGAATATCGACAATGCCCTGATCCACCCCGCGCCACAGCCCGGCGCGGTGCTCAGGCGTCCGCACCGGCGGGTTCATCTGGGCGTAGGCGCCAAGGCGCTCATAGCATTCGGGCGCGGCAAGGGTCAGGTGCTGGGGCGTCACCTCGACGCTGGCGATATCCTTGTGGTTCTTGAGGAACTCGATCTCTTCGGCGGTAGAGATGTGCAGCACGTGGATGCGCTTGCCCGCGGCCTTCGCCAGGCGGACAAGGCGCTGCGTACTCTGCATGGCGGCGATGGCATCACGCACCTCGATATGGCTGGTCCAGTCGCCATGGCGGGCGAGCGCCCGGCGGTCAGCCAGGCGGAACTCGTCCTCCGAATGGAAGGCGGCGCGCCGCTCGATCACGTTCAGGACCGCGGCCACGCCCTCATCGGTGTCGACCAGAAGGTCGCCGGTGGAGGCGCCCATGAACACCTTCACGCCGCAGCACCCAGCCATCAGCTCCATCTCGCGAAGCAGGTGGACATTCTCCTTCGTTGCGCCGGCATAGAAGGCAAAGTCCGTATGCATGCGGTGATGGCCGCGTTTCACCTTGTCGGCAAAGAGGTCCGGTGTGGTGGTGGCCGGGTTGGTGTTGGGCATCTCGAAGACGCACACCACACCGCCCAGCGCCGCCGCGCGGCTGCCGGTCTCAAGGTCCTCCTTCCACTCAAGCCCCGGCTCGCGGAAATGCACCTGCGTGTCGATGACACCGGGCAGGACGTGCAGGCCGGCGGCGTCAATCACCTCACCTGCGCTGGCGGTCGAGAGATCGCCGATGGCGGCAAAGCGGCCCTCCTGGATTGCGATATCGGTTTGTGCTCGTCCGGCATGGCTGACGACGATGCCGCCGCGCACGATCAGATCATACTTGGTGCTCATGCCGCTTTCTCCTGTGTCAAAAGACTGTGGGCTGCGGCCATAACGGGCGCAAGCTCCAGATCGGCGAGCAGGCTGGTGGGCGAGGATTTCAACCGGTCGCGCTCGCGTTCATCGGCGGGACCGCCCGCGCGCACCGCCAGCGTTGCCCGCCCCCATGGCCCGTAAATACGTTCATCAGTGGGGCCGAACAGGCCAAGCGTCGGCGTGCCGGCTGCGGCCGCCATGTGCATCAGCCCGCTATCATTGCCGACAAACAGGCTGGCACGCGCAAGGCACGCCCCGCTTTCGAGAATTCCGAGCTGGCCGGTGAGATCAAGCGTGCGTCCCGGATCGAGTTGGGCGGCAACGGCGCGCGCGGTTTCTTCATCGCCCGGCCCGCCGAAAATGACGGTGCGGGCCCCTTCCAGCGCGCCACCGGGGCCGGTCAGCGCATTGGCGAGGGCAGCAAACTTCTCCGGTGCCCATTCCTTGAAGCGGGCGGAGGCCGCCGGGGCGAGCGCCAGCACGGGCGCTTCGGGCATCAAGGCGCGGGCGCGCGCTATTGCGAGATCATCCAGCCACAAGACCGGCGAGGGCGCAGGCGAGACATTGAGGAAGGCGGCGGCCTCCTCCACCCGGTGTACGGGCGCATCGCCGCCCGGCCAGTTGCGCTTCACATGGCGCTTGCCCGCCAGCAGGAACCAGCTCGTCGCGCTTTCGCGCAGATCGATGACGATATCCCAGCGCCGGGTGACGGTCTGGCGCCAGAGGTCCAGCCAGTGCCCGCCGCCCTTTTGCTTATCCATCACGATGACCCGCTCCAGACCCGGCACGGCCCGGAACAGGGGCGCGGCCAGCGGCCCACAGGCAATCGTCACGCGCGGATTGTCCCGCGTGCGCAGCACATGGTCCAGAAGGCCCGAGGACAGGACCGCATCGCCAATGCGCGTTGCGGTGATGAACAGGATGCGTGTCATGGGCGCTGGCTTAGCCCAGCGCGTGCGGTTTCGCCAGTTTGCCGGCGGTTTTACCGCATGCGGATAAAGCCCCTCCGCTGGCGGCGCTTGTGCTTTTCGCGCGCTTGCCTACATCGAAGCGATGGACCAGCCCGATTTTCTCACCCGCCTTCTCCGCCGCGCCGTGATCGCGATCACCGGCGCCGATGCGCGCGACTTCCTCCAGCGTGTCGTGACGAACGGCCCGCAGGGCGTAGAGCCGGGAAAGGCGATGGCCTCCTCCCTTCTCACCCCGCAGGGCAAGGTGCTGGCTGATCTTATGTTTTTCGACGACGGCGCAGGCGGTCTTTATGTCGACGTGCCGGTCAGCGAAGCTGAAGGCCTGCTCAAACGCTTCACCCTCTACCGGCTGCGGGCCAGGGCCGAGCTAGCGCTGCGCGATGACCTGATGGTGGCTGCGGCGCGCGGGCGCGAGGCGGCCGCCCGGCTTGAAGCGCTGGCGCTGTCGGCCGCATCAGACCCGCGCGACATGCGGCTGGGTCTGCGGGCGATCGTGCCGGTTTCGTCCGATATTCCTGATCAGGCGGCCAGCCATGATGCGGCGCGGATTGCGCTGATCGTGCCGGAGCTGGGGGCTGACTACGCTCCCGCTGCCTTCTTCTCCACCGATGTGAACCACGATCTCCTGAACGCCATCCACTACCGCAAGGGGTGTTTTGTGGGCCAGGAGGTGGCAAGCCGCATGCACCGCAAGGGCGGTGTCAGGAAGCGCACGGCAGGCGTCAGCGCGGATACTGCGCTGGAGGCCGGTGCGCTGGTCATGGCCGGTGAGGTGCCGCTGGGCGAGATCATCAATGCGGCAGGCCGCGAGGGGCTCGCCGTTATCCGCGTCGACAGGCTGGAGCAGGCGGCCGGGACGGGTGTGGCCGTGACGGTCGGTGGCACACCTGCAAAGATAAGCTTGCCGCAGGCGCAATGAAAAATTGCCGCCGCGCCAGCGTGCGGGCTTGCATGATGTGGCCCGTAGCTTATCAAGCCCGGTGAGATGAATTGCCGGCCGGCGGTATCCGGGGACAGGGTTTCATGGTGGACAGGAGTGTTATCGCAGCGCGCATCGCGGATTACGCGAACACGTTCGGTCAGCCGCGTGCCGGCAAGCCGTCTTTGTCGGCGCATCTCAAAGCGCTGGAGGCGGAGTCCATCCACATCATGCGCGAGGTAGCGGCCGAGTTCTCAAACCCGGTCATGCTCTATTCCATCGGCAAGGATTCAGCGGTCATGCTGCATCTGGCGCTGAAGGCTTTCTATCCCTCGCGCCCGCCCTTCCCGCTGCAGCACGTCGATACGACGTGGAAATTCCGCGACATGATCATGTATCGCGATGCGCTGGCCGAAGCGCTGGGCCTTGAGATGCGCGTGGAGATCAATGAGGACGGCCTGAAACGCGGCATCGGCCCGTTCGCCAGCGGCTCCAACCTGCACACCCAGGTGATGAAGACAGAGGCCCTGCGCGCGGCGATGAACCGGCACGGCTATGACGCGGCCTTCGGCGGCGCCCGCCGGGACGAGGAGAAGTCGCGGGCCAAGGAGCGCATCTTCTCCTTCCGTGACGCCAATCATGGCTGGGAGCCCCGCAATCAGCGCCCCGAGCTCTGGCAGACCTACAACACGCGCATCCGGCAGGGGGAATCGATCCGGGTCTTCCCGCTGTCGAACTGGACCGAGCTGGATATCTGGCAATACATCCTGGAAGAAGACATCCCCATCGTGCCGCTCTATCTCGCGGCTGAACGCCCTGTCGTGGAGCGTGATGGCCAGCTTCTGATGGTGGATGACGACCGCTTCGTCTTTGCGAACGGTGAGACGGCGCAGATGCGGATGGTACGCTTCCGTACCCTCGGCTGCTATCCGCTGACCGGGGCGATCGAGTCCACGGCGGCGACACTCGAAGAAGTCGTGATGGAGATGCTGACGGCGCGCACCTCGGAGCGGTCAGGCCGCCTGATTGATCATGACGAGGCCGGCTCGATGGAGAAGAAGAAGCGCGAGGGGTATTTCTAGCCATGAATGCCCGCGCCAACATCATCTCCCGCCTGACCCGCACCGGTGACCGGGGCGTGCTGCGCTTCATCACCTGCGGTTCGGTCGATGACGGCAAGTCCACCCTGATCGGGCGATTGCTCTACGATTCCAAGCTGATCTTTGACGACCAGCTTTCCACGCTGGAAAAGGACTCCAGAAAGCACGGCACAGTGGGCGAGGAGATTGACTTTGCCCTCCTGCTGGACGGGCTGGAAGCCGAGCGTCAGCAGGGCATCACTATCGACGTCGCCTACCGCTTCTTTTCCACTGACAAGCGCAAGTTTGTCGTCGCCGATACGCCCGGCCATGAGCAGTACACGCGCAATATGGCGACCGGAGCGTCTACCGCAGACCTTGCCATCATCCTCATCGATGCGCGCAAGGGCGTGCTCGTGCAGACCCTGCGCCACTCCTACATCGCGCACATGATGGGCATACGCCATGTCGTGCTGGCGGTGAACAAGATGGATCTTGCCGGTCATTCGCGCGCACGCTTTCACGAGATCGTGGCGAATTATCTGGCCAGGGTGGAGGCGCTGGGCTTTGAAACCATCACGCCCATCCCGATGTCGGCGCGTTATGGCGAGAACGTCACGCAACGTTCCCCGGCCATGGACTGGCATGACGGGCCGACGCTGCTGGAGCATCTTGAACAGATCGAGACCGAAGCTGATGCGCGCTCCGGCCCGTTCCGCTTTCCCGTCCAGTGGGTGAACCGGCCCAATCTCGATTTCCGCGGCTTTGCCGGCACCATCGTCTCCGGCACGGTGAAGCCGGGCGATGAGGTGGTGGTTGCCTCCAGCGGCCAGACGGCGAAGGTGGCGCGTATCGTCACCGCCGAAGGCGATATCGTCGAAGCGGGTGCGGGCGAGGCCGTCACGCTGGTGCTCGATGCCGAGATCGACATTATCCGCGGCGACATGCTCAGCGCCGCCGGAGACCGTCCGAATGTCGCTAGCCAGTTCGCGGCCGAAGTGCTGTGGATGCATGAAGACGCCATGCATCCCGGCCGCTCATACCTGCTCAAGGCAGGCGGACAAGTGACCCCAGTCTCGGTGACCGAGCTCAAATACGGCGTTGATATCAACACATATGACCACATCCCGGCCAAGGAGCTGGGCATGAACGCGATCGGCCAGTGCAATCTCTCGACCAGCCGGGCCATCGCCTTTGATCCCTATCATGAGATCCGCGATACCGGCTCCTTCATCCTGATCGACCGCTATACCAACCAGACTGTCGGGGCGGGCATGATCCGCTTTGCCCTGCGCCGGGCAACCAATATCCACGCCCAGAAAATGGACGTGACCAAGGCGCGCCGGGCGGAGCTGAAAGCCCAGAAACCGGCCGTGCTCTGGTTCACCGGCCTATCCGGGGCCGGCAAGTCCACCATCGCCAATATCGTCGAGCGGCGTCTGGCCGAGGCCGGCCATCACACCTATTCGCTCGATGGCGATAATGTGCGCCACGGCCTCAATCGCGATCTGGGCTTTACCGAGGGTGACCGGGTGGAAAACATTCGCCGGATCGGCGAGGTGGCAAAGCTGTTCGTCGATGCGGGCCTGATCGTCACCTGTTCCTTCATCTCGCCTTTCCGCGCCGAACGCCAGATGGTGCGCGAGCTGATGGAGGAGGGCGAGTTCATCGAGGTCTTTGTCGATGCGCCGCTTGAGGTGTGCATGGCACGCGATCCGAAGGGTCTCTACAAGAAGGCGCAAGCGGGCGAGATCAAGAACTTCACCGGCTTTGACAGCCCCTATGAGGCGCCCGAAATGCCCGAACTGCACGTGGAGACCGGCCAGATCAGCGCCGAGGAGGCCGCTGACCGCGTGATCGCCATCCTGCGCCAGTCCGGAAGGCTGGGTTAGCAGCGCATGTCCGTCAGATTGCGCCATGCAGGGTGTTGCATTGCGGTGCGGTGCAGGCGCATGCTCACGCCGCACTGCAACAATTCTGATCGAGGCCCCATTTTCCCGTGAGCACTTCTTCCTTCTCCGCGCTGCTGGTCGAGAACGTCCATCCTGATGCCGACGCGGCCCTGAACACGTTCGGCCCCATAGCCATTACCCGTATGGGGGCCTCGCCGGACCCGGCCGCGCTCAAATCCGCGCTGGCTGATGCGTCGGTGCTGGGCATACGCTCCCGCACCCATATCGATGCCGACATTCTTGGCGCTGCGCCGGGGCTGATGGCCGTGGGGTGCTTCTGCATCGGCACCAACCAGGTAGACCTCAATGACGCCGCGCGCCGGGGCGTGCCGGTGTTCAACGCGCCCTTTGCCAATACCCGCTCGGTGGCGGAGCTGACGCTGGCCTCCATCATCATGCTGATGCGGCGCATTCCGGAGAAGATGTTCGCCATTCACGAAGGCGGCTGGCTGAAAACGGCGGACGGGTCGAACGAGGTGCGCAAGAAGAAGCTGGGCATTGTCGGCTACGGCAATATCGGCGCCCAGCTTTCGGTGATGGCGTCGGCGCTTGGCATGCATGTCTATTATTATGACGTGGAGCCCAAGCTTGCGCACGGCAATGCCCGGCCCATGGAGAGCCTGGAGGCCATGCTGGCCGAGTGTGATGTGGTGACGCTGCACGTGCCGTCCACGCCGCAGACGCGCAATCTGATGAACGAAAAGCGCATCCGCGCGATGAAGCCGGGCAGCTATCTCATCAATCAGGCGCGCGGTGATCTGGTCGACGTGGACGCGCTCGCCCGCGCGCTGGAAGATGGTCATATCGCAGGCACGGCGGTGGACGTGTTCCCGGTGGAGCCGAGCTCCAAGGATAACCGGTTCGACTCGCCTCTGCAGCGTTTCAAAAATGTGATCCTGACCCCGCATATCGGCGGGTCCACGCTGGAGGCCCAGGCGGCGATCGGGCAGGACAGCGCCCTGAAGCTCGCCAAATATCTCCATCAGGGCTCGACTGGTCATGCGGTCAATTTCCCGCAGGTTGAGCCCGGCCCGCTGCGCTCCGGCGCCGTCCGGCTTTGCGTGCCGCACGTAAACGCGCCGGGCTTCCTGCGCCGTCTCAATGACGCCGCCGAGAAGGCGGGCGCGAACGTGGCCGCCCAGTATCTGCAAACCAGTCCGGAGATCGGCTATGCTGTGGCTGATCTGGAAGGCGACCTGCCGGCCGATTTCCTCAGCCGGATAGAGGCGCTGGAGGGCACGATACGCGCGCGCCTTATTCCGCCGCCCGCTGCCTGACCTGTGATGGCTGCGCCCGACCCTGTTGCGGATGTCAGCATACTCATCGTGGCTTTTGACAGCCGCGCCCACTGGCCGCGCCTGACCGCCGCGCTGGCCGCCCAGACGCTCGCGCCAAAGCGTGTGCTGGTACTGGAGAACGGGTCGGCCGCAGACAGGGCGCTAAGTGCTGCCGACATGCCTGCCGGTTTCGAGCTGGAGGTGTCAGCGGAAAATCTTGGGTTTGCGGCCGGCAATAACCGGCTCGCGGCGAAGGCCGATACCGAGTGGCTGGTCCTTTTGAACCCGGATGCGTTTCCCGAGCCCGGCTGGCTGGAAGAGCTGATGGCGGCGGCAGCGCGCTATCCGCGCGCGGACCTGTTCGGCTCCACCCAGATGGCTGACGGGGCGGACGGCGTGCTCGACGGGGCGGGTGATGTCTATCACATCACCGGCTTTCCCTATCGCGGCGGTTATGGCCGCGCGATGGCGTCCCCGCCCGATGGCGAGATTTTCGCGCCCTGTGGCGCGGCCATGATGATCAGGCGCACCGTGTTCGAGGGCTTGGGCGGTTTTGACACGGATTATTTCTGCTACGTGGAAGACGTAGACCTTGGTGCGCGTGCCCGCCTTGCCGGCCATATTGCCATCCACGCCAGCAAGGCGGTCGTCTCCCATGTGGGTTATGGCTCATCGGCGCGCCGCTCGGCATTTGCGACCTATCACGGCACACGCAATCGCTGGTGGACCTATCTCAAGATCATGCCGCTACCGCTGCTGATCCTCAGCTTTCCCTTCCATCTCGGGCTGACGGCATTGCTGTGGGCGTCTTCGGCGCGCTTTGGCCAGTTCGCCCTCTTCTCGAAGGCGCAGCGCGACGCGTTTGCCGGTCTGGCCGGCGTGCTGCGCAAGCGCGGGCAGGTCCAGCGTGCGCGCAAGGTTAGCGCGCAGCAGTTTGGCGCCATGCTGGCGATGAACCCGCTGGGGCTGTTCACCCGGGCGCCGCATGTGCGCCCGGTCACTGACCGCGCGCGATGAACGGGCCGTTGCGGTAGCCGGTTTCACTCTTGGCATAGAGGAAGGCTGACCCGTCCGGGCAGGTCATGCTGCCACCGGCGGCCTGAAGCACGGCATGACCGGCCGCGGTATCCCATTCCATGGTCGGGCCAAAGCGCGGGTAGAGATCGGCGCGCCCCTCCGCCAGCAGGCAGAATTTCAGTGACGATCCTGCGCTCAGCGTCTCGCTGACCTTCTCGCGGGCGGCAAAGGCCCGGGTCTCTTCATCTGCGTGGGAGCGGCTCATCAGGGCGATGCGGCCCGATGGCGGCATGGGACGCGTGCGGATGGCGCTTGCCGCGTCCGGATCCCAGCGGGTGCCCGGCTGCACACGGCCTGTGAAGGCTGCGCCGCCGCCGAGATATATCTGCTCGCGCGCCGGCGCGTAGACGGCCCCGGCGACCGGTACCCGGTTCGAAACCAGAGCGATATTGATGGTGAACTCGCCATTCCGGCTGATGAACTCGCGCGTGCCGTCCACCGGATCTACCAGAATGAACTCGCTGGCCAGTGCGGGGCGAACCCCGGCGGCAAAACTTTCCTCGGCCAGCACGGGCACGCCGGGAAGCGCGGCTTCCAGCGCCTTGAGGATGACCTCCTCGGCGCGCGTGTCGGCCTCTGTCACCGGACTGCGGTCATCCTTGGAAAGGCTTGTGAAATCACGCGCATAGATTTCCATGACCGGCAGGGCAGCCTGCAGGCATATCTCGGCGAAGAGCTGTGCGGTGCGGTCGGTTTCACGAAGGGTCATGGCGCTGTCCGGTGTAGCGGGCCTGCCTGTCTTTGCAATGGCGCTTGGGGGTGGATGTGGGTTACACCTCACCTTCTGCTTGAACTTTTCCTGCCAAGAGCGGATTTTGTCACACATGAGCGACAGTTCTGCGTCCGACAATTCAGAGACCGATCCTCTGGCCGAGGCCGAGGCGCGCCTCCTTGCGGCCATTGGCAAGGTGGAGCGGCGCATGAGCGCGCTGGCCGGGCGCATAGGCGATGCAGAAGGCGATGTCCGCGCGGCCCGTCACGCCGATGAGGACCGCGCGCGCCTTGCCGACCAGCTTGATGCCGCCCGCGCCCGCGAGGCGGAACTGGCCGAAGCGGCCGAAGAAGCGGGGCTCGCGCTGGATGAGGCGATGGGCGAGCTGCGTGCCGCGCTGAGCGCTGCCGGAGGGGCGGCCTGATGTCCAAGGTCACCATCTCGCTCAATGGCCGGCCGTTTACCATTGGCTGCGAAGACGGCCAGCAAGCCTACCTCAAGGAGCTAGCCGGTCATCTCGATACCCACGTCCGCGATCTGGCGGAGAAGGTTGGCCAGATCGGCGAGCTGCGCCTTCTGCTGATGGCCTCGCTTATCGTGGCTGACGAGATGCGCGAGGCGCAGGGGCGGGCCGAAGCCCTGGAATCGCAGCTTCTCGATGCGAAGGGCCTGACCTCGCAGGCGGAGGCAAGGCGGCGCACCGACAGGGCGCGCGCGGCGGAAATCCTCACCCGTGCGGCGGCGCGGCTGGAAACTCTGGCAGAGACCGATGGTGCCGAGGCTTGAGCAAAGCCGTCTCACACGCCATCTTCACCGGCGTGGCGGTGACTGGAACGCACGTCAGGCTTATACATCCCGGCGACCTTACATCTCTGAGAGGGAACTGCCTCTGATGCTGGCCGTGGCCTACATCACGCGGTGCCCACCTGGTTATCCGGGTCATCAGGGTTGTCACAAGACCAACGGCGCCACTGGTGCCGCCACACCCTGCTTCCTCCCATGCTGACCGGCTGGCGCAAGGCGCGGCTGCGCAAGAACGCCCTTGAACGGCGCATGAAGGCCTGCCGCAGGCAGCCTGACGCCGCACGCGCCCTCATCACCCAGTTTCCCGATGCGGCATGGCCCGCCGTTCACGCGGTTGTGGCCGGTTACCGCCCGGTCCGGGGAGAGATTGATCCGGCCCCCCTGATGGAGACCTTCCTTCTGGAACAGTCCGTGCTCGCCCTGCCGGTAGTCGCGCAAAAGGCGGCGCCCCTGCAGTTTCGCGCCTATGCGCCGGGCGACACGCTGGAGGCCCGTGCCTACGGGATTGAAGAGCCGGAGTCCCGCAAGCCGCTGGTAACGCCGTCTTTGGTGCTGGTGCCGCTGGTGGCCTTTGACAGCCGGTGTCACCGGCTGGGCTATGGCGGGGGCTATTATGACCGCACGCTGGCGGCGCTTAAGGCGCAGGGGCATGTGATCTCGGTGGGGCTCGCCTTCGAGGCACAGAAGGTCTCGCGCCTGCCGTCAGGCATGCACGACATTGCGCTGGACTATGTGGTGACCGAAACCGCGTGCTACGCATCCAAAACCGCTTGATCACAGACCGGCTCTGGCGGATTCTGCGCGGGTATCGGGGATTGGGCGGGGCTCAAGCTTAACATGCGTCACTATCTGGGCGTTCTGGCGGCGGGGCTCGCCGGGCTTTTCCTGCTGGGCAGTTGCAATGAGGCGGCGGTCGCCCCGCAGGCCGATCACGAGGAGACGGTCCCGCTTGGCCGCATCCTGATCGTCACGGCGTCAGGAGAGCGTCTGCGCCTCGATACGCTGGACGAACTGGCCCGCTGGCTGGATGCGGCCGGCGACAGTCCGGTAACGGTGACGCTGGGGCCAGGGCGTTTCCAGACGCGCCGGCCGTTGCGCCTGGGGTCACAGACCAGCCTTTCCGGCGGCGGTGCGGGCATCACCGAGATCCGTGCCCGGCGCGCCATGGAAGCGCTGATCACCAATCGTGATCATGGCGAGGGAAACCGGGCCATCACCATTTCGGGCCTGACGGTGGACTGCGGTCGCAGGGCGCGCCACGGCCTGCTGGCGATACGCATTACCGACCTGCATATGGAGCGTATCGAAGCGCGCCATTGCCGCGAGACCGGTGTGCGGGTGTCCGGCCAGGGCGTGATCACCCGCGGCGCGGTACTGGAATCGGTTACAGCGCGCGATAATCCGGGCCACGGCATCGTCATCATGTGGGCGACGCGCAATGCGCGCTACTCCAATCTCTATGCCACTGGCAATGGCCAGAGCGGCATCGTGATCGACCATTCAGAAGGCAGCGCGGTCAATCTGCACGCGGACGGCAACCGGCTGGACGGCATTTTCATCCGTAACGTGTTCGCGGTTACCGCCACGAACCTGATCGCCACGCGCAATGGCCGCCACGGCATCCATGTACAGGGAATGGTCGCCTCAGCCGGTGCATCATGGACCGCGCAGGGCAACAGCCAGTCAGAACCGGGTACGCACGATGAGCTGCACGTCACCGCTGATGACACGCTGAGCTACGGTATCACCCGCAACAGTGTCATTCATGGCGTGGTGCTGGGCGCTCACATAAACGGCGTGGGTGAGCCGGCCGCCCGCCACGGCCTCTATATCGCCCCGGAGATCACGACGCTTCAGGTGGAAGGGGTGGCGTTCGAGCCGGTGCTGGATACGCCTCAGGGACCGTAAAATCGCACCTGCCGCATTGGCTGGGGACGTGGGAGAGGTTACATCCGGCCCGCCTGCCCACACCCAGCACCGAAAGACATCGCCCGCCCATGGCCGCCTTCACCGAACAACGCGTGTTAGCAGTGCGCCACTGGACCAGCCGGCTGTTCTCCTTCCGCACGACCCGTCCGGCGAGCTTCCGTTTCCGCTCCGGCGAGTTTGTGATGCTGGGCCTGATGGTGGACGGCAAGCCGCTTGTGCGCGCCTACTCCATCGCCAGCCCGTCCTGGGATGACGGGCTAGATTTCTTCTCCATCAAGGTCGCTGACGGCCCGCTGACCTCGCGTCTACAGGCGATCGAAGAGGGAGATGCCATCCTTCTGGGCGCAAAATCGGTCGGCACTCTGGTCCATGATGCCCTGCTGCCCGGCAAACGGCTGTTCCTGCTGTCCACCGGGACCGGCATCGCGCCCTTTGCCAGCATTATCCGTGATCCTGAGACCTATGAGCGCTTTGATGAGGTCATTCTCACCCATACCTGCCGGGAGGCGGCCGAGCTCGCCTATGGCGAGGAAGTGGTGGCGAGCCTCAAAGATGATCCGCTGGTCGGTGAGCGTGCGCACAAGCTGACCCATTACACCTCGCTGACGCGTGAGGCGCACCCGCGCATGGGCCGCATCACCGCGCTGATGGATTCCGGCCAGCTCTGGGCCGATACGGGCGGTCCGCTCGATCCAGCGGCAGACCGGGTGATGATCTGTGGCTCGCTTGAGATGATCGAGGACTGCAAGGCGCGTGTGGAGGCCGCCGGACTGGAAGAGGGCTCCAACGCCCGGCCCGGCGCGTTTGTGGTGGAAAAGGCGTTTGTAGGTTAGGACGGCGATATGCGGTTTGCATTTCTGGGCGATGTGGTGGGCAAGAGCGGGCGCGACGTGCTCGTGGAGGGCCTGTCGGATCTACGTTCCTCGCTGAAGCTCGATTTCGTGGTGGTCAATGCCGAGAACGCCGCCGGGGGCTTCGGCATTACCGAGCGGACGGCCATCGAGCTGTTTGATGCGGGCGCGGACGTGCTGACCCTCGGCAATCATTCCTGGGACCAGTCCGAGGCGCTGACCTATATCGAGCGTGAGCCGCGCTTGTTGCGCCCTGCCAACTATCCCAAGGGCACTGCGCCGGGCAGGGGCACCGGGCTTTACGAGACGAAATCGGGCGCGCGCGTCATGGTGATGAACGTGCTTTTGCGCCTCTACATGCAGCCGCTTGATGATCCGTTCGCGGTGGTGGATGAGGCGCTGTCAAACGCGCCGCTGGGCGAGGTGGCCGACGCCGTGATCGTCGATGCGCATGGTGAGGCGACGAGCGAAAAGCACGCCATGGGCCATTTCTGCGATGGCCGGGCGAGCCTGGTTGTCGGCACCCATACCCATATCCCGACGGCGGACCACCAGATCCTTGCCGGCGGCACGGCCTATCAGACCGATGCCGGCATGTGCGGTTCGTACGATTCGGTGATCGGGATGGACAAGGAAGAGCCCATGCGCCGCTTCACCACCCATATGCGCTCAGGGCGCATGCAGCCGGCCAGCGGCCCGGCCACGGCCTGCGGCATCTATGTGGAAACCGACGACCGCACAGGGCTTGCGGTGCGCGTGGAGCCGATCCGCTTTGGCGGTGTGCTGTCGCAGAGCGTGCCGGTTGTCTAGGCGCTTCTAGCCGCGTCCAGCGCCGAGCAGATATCGTTCACCACCGCCTCGATCATCTTGCGGTCGCCTTCGGCCATGACGCGGATCAGTGGCTCGGTGCCGGACTTGCGTACCAGAAGCCGGCCCTTGCCATTGAGGCGGGTTTCACCCTCGGCGATCGCTTCCTTCACCCTGGTGTTTTCCAGCGGCAGCGCGCCATTGGCATAGCGCACGTTCTTCAGGATCTGCGGGGCGGGGGTGAAGACCTTGAGAAGCTCGCTCGCGGGCTTGCCGGACTCGATCAGCAGGGAGAGCACTTGCAGGGCTGCGATCAGCCCGTCGCCTGTGGTGGCAAAGTCTGACAGCACGATATGGCCGGACTGTTCGCCGCCGAGATTGGCGCCCGAGGCGCGCATGGCCTCGACCACGTAGCGGTCGCCAACCTGGGTACGCTGCAGTTTCAGGCCCTGCTTTTCAAGCGCCTGTTCCAGGCCCAGATTGGACATCTGGGTGGTCACCACCGTGTCCGTGGCCAGCGTGCCGCTCTTCTTCCAGGAGGTGGCGAGCAGGCCGATGATCTGGTCGCCATCGACGATTCTGCCCTTTTCGTCGCACAGCACCACGCGGTCTGCATCGCCATCGAGCGCAATGCCGAGATCGGCGCGGTAACGCTTCACGTTTTCCGACAGATCCTGCGGGGCCGTGGCGCCACAATCCTCGTTGATGTTGAAGCCATTGGGCGTGTTGTGCAGCGGGATGACGTCCGCACCGAGCTCCCAGAGCACTTTAGGGGCCGCCTTGTAGGCCGCGCCATTGGCGCAATCGACCACGATGCGCAGCCCGGTCAGGCGCAGCGAGCGCGGCAGGGTCGCCTTCACGATCTCCACATAGCGCGCCTCGGCATCGTCAATGCGCTTGGCCCGGCCAATGGATTTAGGTTCGACCAGATGGGTGGCCATGTCGGCATCCATCAGCGCTTCGATTTCCAGCTCGGCCTCGTCATCCAGCTTGTAGCCGTCAGGTCCGAACAGCTTGATGCCATTGTCTTCGTAGCGATTGTGGGAGGCGGTGATCATCACGCCCATGTCCGCCCGCAGCGAGCGCGTCAGCATGGCGGTGGCCGGCGTGGGGCAGGGGCCGAACTGCGAAACATCCATGCCTGCCGCGGTAAAGCCCGCCACCAGCGCGGATTCCAGCATATAGCCTGACAGGCGCGTGTCCTTGCCGATCACGACCGTGTGGCGGCGGCCGTTCTCACGCTTGAAGTAATGGGCGGCGGCCATGCCCAGGCGCAGGGCCATTTCCGCGGTCATGACCGAGCGATTGGTCGTGCCCCGCACGCCGTCCGTACCGAAATAGCGCTTGTTCATGTTACTTGCCCCTTTCGGCCCGGAAGGCCGTCTGCCCCGTTCAGCCCAGCCCGCCGCGTCCGGTCTTGTTCCAGTCTTCCAGGAACGCTTTCAGACCGGCATCGGTCAGCGGATGGGCCACCATGGAATCGAATATCTTGGGCGGCAGTGTGGCCGCATCGCAGCCAATCCGGGCCGCTTCCTCCACATGTAAGGCGGAGCGCAGCGAGGCTGCCAGAATGCCTGTCTCATAGCCGAACTGGTCGTAAACCTCTCTTATCGCGGCCAGAAGCCCGATCCCGTCCCCGCCCATATCCTCGATGCGCCCGACGAAAGGCGACACGAATGTGGCACCGGCCTTGGCGGCCAGCAGCGCCTGGTTCAGCGAGAAGCACAAGGTCACATTGGTCGGCACGCCTTCATCGGCGAATGTGCGGCATGCGGCGAGCCCGTCGCGGGTCAGCGGCAGCTTGACCACCACATTGGGTGCAATGGCGCGCAGGCGCCGGCCTTCGCTGAGCATGCCTTGCGTATCGGTGGCCACCACTTCGGCCGATACGGGCCCGGAGATCACCTCGCAGATTTCGGCAATGCGCTCGAAAATGTCCGCGCCGGATTTGGCGATCAGGGAGGGGTTCGTAGTGATGCCGTCAACCAGCCCCGCAGCGGTGCGGGCGCGGATTTCGTCAATCTCGGCGGTATCAAGAAATATCTGCATCGGCCCGGCTCTTCTCCGGCTAGTGGGGGAGGATGTCAACGCGCATGCGGCGCACGAGTATCTCGCGGTTCTGGCCCTCGATATCGGGCCATATGCCAATGGCCTCGCGATACTGGCCAGCGGGAATGTCTGTAGCGTCCCACTCCACGCTCACGCTGGTGTATTCCGGCCCGATCGGCACTTCCTGCCAGCCCGTGCCGCTATGGCCCACGATGAAATAGCCAATCTTGATATGGCTGGGCGGATTGGCCCCCGTGGTGCGTGCCTCGACGACGACGCGTATACGCTCGCCGGAAATGCGTGTCTCGAACTCGTTTGGCGCGAAAGCGGCAACACCGGCCGACATGTTGCCGGCCAGCTCGAAGCTGGCACTGGCGCGCAGGCGCGCGGCGGGACCATCAGGCGCATTGGGATCGAAGCGTACGCTCGTGCCGGGCCCTGCGGTCAGATCTGCCAGGGCCTCGCCCTGCACCAGAAAGGCGGTATCGCTGACCATGGCGCTGCCACCGCCAAAGCGCATGTTGAACGCCAGAATGATCAACCCGGCAGCGAGCGCTGCCGCGACGGGAAAGAACGCCCAGTCGGGCAGGTAGAGGCGGTTGAGGATGTGCGGCGGGGCGGCCATGGGCGCGGCAGACCTTGGTTCTTGCGGATGCGGGTTCACCATGGCGGTTTGCGCCCCCGTGTTCAACTCGCCTGCACGGTTCGTATCCACCTTCCTAGCGCCCCGATGGAAGCAGCACCTCGCGAACGGTGCGGATCAGGATCACCGCATCGCGCCAGAGCGACCAGTTGCGCGCATACCATTCGTCCAGCCGCGCGCGTTCGGCAAAGCTTGTCGCGTTGCGGCCATTGACCTGCCACAGCCCGGTTATGCCGGGGCGCATGCGTATATAGGCCTGCAGCGAAGGGCCGTACTCGTCCTGCTGCTCCAGCGTCATCGGGCGCGGGCCGATCAGGCTCATCTCGCCTTTGAGGACATTGATCAGCTGGGGCAGTTCATCGAGGCTGAATTTGCGCAGCCACTGGCCTGCAGGCGTGATGCGCGGATCATGGGTGAGCTTCTGGTATGTGGTCCATTCGGCGGCTCGCGCAGGATCACTGGCCAGCACGTCCTGCAGGCGAGCCTCTGCGTCCACGCACATCGTGCGGAATTTCAGGCAGCCAAAGGTGCGGCCGTGTCGCCCGACGCGCGGCTGGGAGAAGAAGGCCGGCCCGCCATCGCGCCGGATCAGCCAGATCGCCAGCAGCATGAACGGGGCAATGGCCAGCAGGCCCGCTGCGCTGGCGGCAATATCGAAGACGCGCTTGGCACGCCGGGCCAGCGGACGGTCAAGGCTGTCACCGATGCGGAAGACGAAACCGTCTGCCGGCGGGTAATCGATCATGTCGATATTCTGCGTCGGGATGCGCCCGATGCTGGGCTGGTAGTAGAAGCAGTCCCCGCGCGCACTGAGCAGGCCGGCAAGACGGCTGGCGAAGGTCTGCGTGGCATCATCCGGTGCCAGGAAGACAGGATCGGACGGCAGCGTGGCCAGCCAGGCCTGCAGGCCCGCATCGTCCAGCCGTTCAAGGCTTTCCAGCGCCACGACCCGCTCCGGCATCAGCCCGTGATCGAGATTGCGGCGCAGGATGGAGGTCTGTTCCTGGCGCAGCGCGCCGGCGGTAACCAGCGTCACCGGCTGCATCCATTCGCCGACCGCTTCCAGCCCGGCGCGCGTGACAAAGCGCAGAACCAGCATCAGCGGCAGGAGTGCGGCCCATTGCACCAGCGTGGCCGTGCGCAGGCCGGGCTCCCCGCTCATCATATGGATCGTGCCTGCGCCCAGAAGCGCGAGCGTACACCCTGCCAGGATCGGACGGACCTGATGGGCGAGGCCTTGGCGCACGCGGTAATGCCCGCGTGAGCGCAGCCATGCCGCCAGCAGGGCAAACAGGCCTGCGCTGGCCGCCATGTGGCGCGATTGCTGTGCGAGATCGTGTTCAGGCGAGGCTAGCGGCAGGGCGATCAGCAGCGCGATGGCAAAGGCAAGAATATCGCTCAGCGCAAAGGCGCGCAGCACGTTGGAGGACCGCCTGCGGCCCGCGCCTGCGCCATGCGGCGGCGCCTCAGCCGTGTTTGCAAGAAGGGAATCTGACCCAAACTGATACGTCACCTGTATACTCCGCCCGTCCCGGCCGGGGGGAGGCCGGGTTTCAGGGGGTATGACGCAAGTTTCCTGCCGCAGGCGTTTGCGGCCGGGCGATAATGGCCATGGCGATGGCGAAGGCGACGGCCGCATGGTGCCATTCCTGCCAGAAGCCATAGCTGAGGCTGACATTGACGAACCAGATGGTGAGGGCCCAGCACACCATCATCACCGCGGGGCGGGACAGCGTCATGCGCATGACCGCGCGTGCCACCGCCAGCAGGGCCAGCGCGGCCAGCGCGGCTCCGACAAGCCCGGTCTCGACCCAAATCGTCATGCCGGCATTGTGCGCGTGCATCGGCAGAAGCTCGATCTGTATACCGCGCAGTTCGGCTTCAGTTGCGATGACGCGCGCCGCGCCCAGCCCGTGCCCGGTCAGCGGCTGTTCACCAATGCGCGACAGCGCATAGTTCCATATCTCCAGGCGCCACTCCCACGACAGTGGCAGCATGGCCCGGAACTCCTCACCGGACAGGGCCAGAAGGGCGGAGAATATGAGCGGTGCGAACATGATCGCCGCCGCCATCGCGCACAACAGGACAGGCAAGGCATGGCGCGGCCAGCGGGCCGCCATGGCGGTCACGGCGAGCGCGGCAATGAGGGCGACTCCGTTGGCGTGAACATTGAAGTCAAAGGCGATGGCAAGGCATATCAGCGCCATCGCGCCGGCCACCCAGCGCAACAGGGTCCGGCCGGTGGTCCACAGCATGATGGCCGTGATGCCGATCATCATCAGGGCAGGGGTGGTGCCTCGGCTCAGGACCCGGTCGACGGCGCTTTGCAGGTATTGGCGTGCCCCTTCATACCCTTCCACCGCCACCTTGTAGCTCAGCGTCATGTCACCGCGGGTGAGCGATTCTGCGACCATCACGGCGCTGACCGCAGCCATGGCAAACACCAGCCCCGTGCGCGCCATTGGCAGATGACGTGGCTCCAGCTGCAGGGCGGCCAGAGGCACCAGCGCAAAGAGCGGGGTAAGCAGGGCCAGCTTGGCCAGCTCGTCCACCCGCTCATAGGGCGACCACAGATAGCTCAGCGAGAACCAGCCAAGCGCCAGCCCCCCCATGATCAGGGCCGGTCCCGGCGCGCGCAGCGTTCTCCACAGCGCTTTTGCCGGTGCGGCGAACATCACGAACAGTCCGGCCAGCGGGGCAAGGCCAAGCCCGCCCGCCGGGATCAGGATGACGATCAGACCCATGGCGCCTGTCCAGGACCACAGCGTGCGGCGTGAGGGGATCATGACACCCTCCGCAGGGCGTCTGCTACGGGGAGGGTGTTCCAGCATTCCAGCGTGAAGGCGCCGCCCTCATGGCGGGCAATGCCCCAGTGCCCGGTCTTCACCTTGGCATCCTCCGGTGCGGCGGACGGCCCTGCGATCAGGGCGTGGAAATAGCGCAATATGCCGTTGGAGCTGATCACCAGCACTGTATCGTCCGGCGCGGCGGCTGCGATAATGGCTTCGCACACGCCGCGCGCATTGGCGGCGATTATGGCAGGCTCCGGTGTCCAGCCCGCCCCGTGGGGCACGATGGAGCGTTCGCGCCAGTCATGAATGGCCGCTTCGCCCCATTTGGCGGCGATCTCGGCATCGCTTCTGCCGCCCCACAGCCCGTAATCGATTTCTTTCAGGCGCTCGTCGATCTCGATGGGGCCTTTGAACCCGCAGGCGCTCGCGGCGATCTGCGCGCCATCAAATGTGCGCTTCAAGGGTCCGCACACAATGCGGGCAGGCACGATACCGGCCGCATGTAGCGCTTCGCCAATGCGGCGCGACTGCGCCTCGCCGGTATCGGTCAGCGGCAGGTCTTCGCGCGCGCCCACCCAGACCGGCGTGTCGCCGGGCCCGAACGTATTGCCATGGCGGGCAAGGATGAGCCGCATCAGACGATTTCACCTTCCCTTGCGATGATATCGGCTGCGATCTCTGCATCGCGCGGCGAGTCCACAGACCAGGGCGTGCGGCCCTGGTAGCTGGTCAGCACCACGCGGATGGGAATGCCGTTCTCCAGCGCGCGCAACTGCTCAAGGCTTTCGGCCTTCTCCAGCGGCGTGGGCTCCAGCGCCACCAGCCTCGAGAGCGTATCGAAACGATAGGCATATAGCCCGATATGCTTGTAGACCGGCGTGCCGGCGGCCTTCTCGCGCTGGAAGGGGATGACGGCCTTGGAAAAGTAGAGCGCGTTCATGTCACGCCCGAAGACGACCGTGGTGCCACCCACCTCGCCCTTCGCCTTGGCTTCCGCCATCTTGGCGTAGGCATCAGCGGACAGTTCTACGGCAGGCGTCGCCATGGGCAGGGCCGGATCGGCGGCCATGGCGCCCGCCATGGCCTCGATCACCCAGGGCGGGGTGAGGGGCGCATCGCCTTGCAGGTTCAGGATGACGTCGTCAGCATTGGCGAATGCCTTGACCGCCTCGAACACGCGCTCCGTGCCGTTGCGGCAGCTTTCCGGCGTCATCACCGCCTCGCCGCCAAAGCCCTTTACGGCTTCCATAATCCGGGCATCGTCGGTGGCCACGATGACCCGCGCAACGCTGGGCGCAGCCAGCGCCAGCCTGCGTACACGTTCCACCATCGGCACACCGGCAATCTCATGCAGCGGCTTGCCGGGAAAGCGCGTTGATCCGTAGCGGGCGGGAATGACAGCGATGACAGTCATGGTCTGAACGCATAGCCGGGATTGGCCGGACCCTACAACACAAGATTATATTGGTGTTCAGTGGCCGCGCAGGGGGTGTTTGCTCCCCGCCCGTCCATGCGATAGAAGGCCCGCCTTCCCGCTTTGCGCACGAGCAGGTTTGTTTTCAGGAGGTTCCCCATGGCCGGGCATTCCAAATGGGCCAATATCCAGCACCGCAAGGGCCGCCAGGACAAGGCGCGCGCCAAGGTTTTCTCCAAACTTTCCAAGGAGATAACCATCGCTTCGAAAATGGGTGGGCCGGACCCGGACATGAATCCGCGCCTGCGCCTGGCGGTTGCCAACGCCAAGGGCCAGTCCATGCCCAAGGACAATATCGAGCGCGCGATCAAGAAGGGCCAGGGCGGGGATGTCGAAGAGTATTTCGAGATCCGCTATGAGGGCTTTGGCCCCGGCGGGGTCGGGCTGATCGTGGAATCCTCCACCGACAACAAGAACCGTGCCGCCTCTGACGTGCGTGCGGCCTTCTCCAAGAATGGCGGGAATATGGGCGAGACCGGCTCGGTCTCCTTCATGTTCGATCAGGTGGGCGAGATACGCTTCCCCCTGTCCATCGGCGATGAGGAAGCGGTTCTGGAAGCGGCCATAGAGGCCGGCGCGGACGATGTCGCCCATGAAGAGGGCGGCGAGGACGAAGAAGGCGAACACGTCATCTATTGCGCCCGCGATGCGCTGGCCGAGGTGAGCGAGGCCCTGCAGGCCCGTTTTGGCGAGGCGAAGTCCGCCAACATCATCTGGAAACCGCAGAACCTCATCGAGGTGGATGGCGACAAGGCCGCCACGCTGATGAAGCTCATGGAAGCGCTCGAGGACCTTGATGATGTCGCCAATGTCTATGCCAATTTCGACATTTCCGATGCCGAGATGGACAAGCTTGCCTCGTAAGGGCTGATTTCATGCTGATCGCCGTTGATGGACCGCTGGCTTCCGGCAAGGGCACGATTGCCCGCGCGCTGGCGGCAAGGTTTGGCCTGCCGCATCTCGATACCGGCACACTCTACCGCGCGGTTGCGGTGGCCGTGCTGGAGGCCGGGGGCAATCCGCGCGATGCCGGGGCGGCTGAAGCGGCGGCCAGGGCGCTTGATCTTTCAGACATTGACGAAGCCGCCATCCGCACCGCAGGGGCGGGCGCGGCCGCCTCCATCGTGTCGGCGCATCCCGGGGTGCGCGCGGCGCTGAAAGCCCTGCAGCAGGATTTTGCCCGCCAGCCCGGCGGGGCTGTGCTGGACGGGCGTGATATCGGTACCGTCATCGCCCCTGAGGCTGATGTGAAGCTCTACGTCACCGCCAGCGCGGAAGTGCGTGCCTCGCGCCGCTGGAGCGAGCTGGTCGGCCGGGGTGATGACATCACGCTGGACCAGGTGATGAGTCAGCTTCTTGAGCGTGACGGGCGCGATGCGGCCCGCGCCGACGCCCCGCTCATGAAGGCGGACGATGCCATCGAGCTCGATACGAGCGACATGAACGAGGCCGAAGCCATTGCGGCGGCGATTGCCATCGTGGAGACCCGACGGGCTTAGTCGCCGGCAAGGCATTTCTGCCAGCACCCGACATCGTACCAGCGCCCGAACTTGAAGCCCGCCTCCTTCCACACCCCGGCAGGCTCGAAGCCCGCAGCTTCGTGAAGGCTGACACTCTCGGTGTTAGGCAGCGTTATGACGGCAAAGGCCATGTGTCTTTGTTGTACCCGCAACGCGTCGAACAGGGCCGCGTAAAGG
The DNA here is from genome assembly GCA_022565665.1 of Glycocaulis sp. Lineage (GTDB taxonomy): Bacteria > Pseudomonadota > Alphaproteobacteria > Caulobacterales > Maricaulaceae > Glycocaulis. The sequence continues at coordinate 166,900 of JAIUMI010000001.1, read as the reverse complement.
GCTTTGGCGACGCCGCGGCCCCGGAATTCCTGGCCCACATAAACGGTGACCTCGACGCTGGCGTCATAAGCTGCGCGCGAGCGGAATCGGCTACCGTAGGCGTAACCGGCAAGGTGGCCGTCCAGTAGCGCGGCCAGATACGGGAACTCCGACGAGACGGCGTTGATCCGCCGCGCGATCTCCTCCACAGGCGGAATCTCCAGCTCCAACGATATGGCCGTGTTGGCAACGATAGGGGCGTAGATCGCGTGAATGGCCGGGGCGTCGTCAATCTGAACCGGGCGGATCAGAGGGCTGGGGGCCATGAGGGTTCCTTGCAGCTATCTGGTGGATAGGTAAGTGCTGGCTGGTCCGTCCACGCCAAGCCGTGTAAGGCAGGATATATGAGCATTCTGCCCTCCAGGCTTGGTTTTGGCGTATCGGGTGCGCATGGCACGCTGCTAATGCCCGCGCGTGCAACCCATTTGCTCGTGGAGCAGGCTTTTGCCGGTGGGGTGCGTGTGTTCGATACCGCGCCGGCCTATGGCGCAGGCGAAGCTGAGACGCGGCTGGGCCGGGCGCTGCGTGATTTGCCGCGCGAACAGGTGTTCATCACCACCAAGGCGGGCGTGACAAGTGCCGGGCTGGCGCGGCGCATCCGCGATTTCTCGCCCGATGCCATCGAAGCCTCGCTCACCGCCTCTCTGGCGCGGATGGGCCTTGAGGGGGTGGACGCGCTGATCCTGCACGGGCCGGATCCGGCGGAACTGACCGATGCGCTTCTTGCGCGGCTGGACGCGCTCAAATCTGCCGGGGCTTTCCGTCATCTTGGCGTTGCCGGGCGTGGGGCGGAGCTTGACGGGGCGCTGGGCATGGACCGCTTCGCGCTGGTGATGGCGCCGGTCCATCCCTTCATAGGCGCCGCGGCGCGGGCGCGCCTGATGGCTGCCCGGGCAAAAGGCACAGCGATCATGGGTATCGAGGCGGCAGGCGCGGGACCAGCGCCGCTGCGCCTGCCGCGCACCCCGGCCGATCTCTACGCCTTCATCCGTACGCTGCGGTCTGGTGAAGCGCCGTCGCCGCGCGCGGCCATGCCGGCTGCCCTGGCGGACCCGCTGAAGGATGCGATGGCCGATTGCGTGGTGATGACCACCACACGCGCGCCGCATCTGGCGGACAATATCGCGGCGGTAAATGCCGTAGGCTGAACACGAATCGACTTTTTCCTGCAGACTGGCTAGGTCGATAGGCACACTGGTCTTATGGGGATTTCAGCCCGCCCATGCACGCAGAACTGCTTACAAAGCTCAAAGCGCTCGGCGAGCCCACCCGGCTACGTATCGTGACGCTATTGCTGCGCGGTGAGCTGACCGTGAGCGAGATCATGCAGGTGCTGGGGCAGAGCCAGCCGCGCGTCAGCCGGCATCTGAAACTCCTGGCCGATGCCGGGCTGTGCGAGCGCTATCCCGAAGGGGGCTGGGTGTTTTACCGCCTCGCCCGCTCCCGGGTGGGTGAACGCCTTGCCGCGCTGCTGGAAGAGATGGCGCGCAGCGATGATCCCGAAATCGCCCGCGATCTGGTCCGCCTGAACGAGGTGCGCCGGCTGCGTGCGCAGACCGCGCAGAAATATTTCGAGGTGGCCGCCGAGCAGTGGGCGAAAATCCGGGGCCTGCACTTCTCCGAAGAGGCCGTGGAAGCGGCCATGCTCGAGGCGGCCGGAGACCGGCGCTTCCGTCTGCACCTTGATGTCGGCACCGGCACCGGCCGCATGCTGGAGATTTTCGCCGAGCGGGCAGAAGACGGTATGGGGGTCGATCTCAGCCGCGAAATGCTCACCGTCGCACGCTCGAAAATGAGCGAGGCGGGGCTGGTCAACCGGCTGGTGCGCCAGGCCGATGCCACGGCCCTGCCGCTGGAGCCGGGCGCGGCCGACCTCATCACCGTCCATCAGGTATTGCATTATCTCGATGCCCCCGAGCGCGCGATTGCCGAGTGGGCGCGCGTGCTGGCAGAGGGCGGGCTGCTATTGCTCGCCGATTTCGAGACGCACGGGTTTGAGGAGTTCGCCAGCGAGTATCATCACGCGCATCTCGGATTTGGGCGCGCCGAGCTGAAAAGCTGGCTGGAAGCAGCGGGGCTGACCGTGCGCTCTCTTGAGCCGCTGGTGCCGGCAAAGCAGGAAGACGGGCTGACCGTCCTGATCTGTGTTGCGGAAAAGCCGACAGGAAAACCGTCATGAAACTTCAATCCGGTCTGGCCCTTCATGTTCGCCGCCTCGCGGGCGAAGACCTTGCGAGCCTCGTACGTGAGGGCGGTGCGCGGGATGCGGCGCTGCAATGGCGGGCCGGGCCGGTGGCGCTCGATGCCCGCCATCAGCGCCTTGATACCGACGCGATGGCCGCGCTGCTCGCCGCTGCGCAAGAGGCGGGCTTCGATGCGGCCCGCAAGGCATTGTTTGCGGGCGATATCGTCAATCCGACCGAAGGCCGCCCTGCACTTCACGCCGCCTTGCGCGACCCGTCAGAGCTGGCCGACAGGGGCATGGCCGCGCGCATACTGGAGGCCCGAACCCGTACAGCCGCCTTTGCTCAGGCCTGTGCCGCGCCGGATGCGCTGGACGGCCATCCGGTGCGCCGCATCGTCAATATCGGCATTGGCGGATCGGACCTGGGTCCGCGCCTTGTCTATGACGCGATGAAGGCGTTCCGGCGCGAGGGCGTGGAGCTGCGCTTTGTCTCCAATCTCGACCCCGCAGACCTTGAAGACGCGCTGGAAGGGGCGATGCCCGAAACCACGCTCATCTGCCTGACCTCGAAATCCTTCACCACGTCCGAAACGCTGATGAATGGCCGGGCGGCGAAGGCCTGGCTGGTGGAGAAGCTGGGTGAGGCGGGCGCCAATGCGCGCCTTGCCGCTGCCACCGCCGCGCCGGACAAGGCGGAAGCGTTCGGGGTCGATCCGGCGCGCATCTTCCCCTTCGAGGAAGGTGTGGGCGGGCGCTATTCCTTCTGGTCTGCTGCGGGACTGTGCCTCGAGATCGCGCTGGGGCCGGAGGTGTTTGCGAAAATCCTCAAAGGCGCGCGCGGGATCGACACCCATTTCCTCACCGCCCCGGCGGAGGAAAACCTGCCACTCGCCAAGGCGCTGATCGATGTGTGGAACCGGGCAGGCAGGGGCCTGCTCGCGCGCTGCGTCGCGGCATATTCCTCGCGTCTGGCGCTTCTGCCCGCCTATCTGCAGCAGCTGGAAATGGAGAGCCTCGGCAAGCCTGTGCGGCTGGATGGTTCGCCGCTGCCGGCCCATTCCGGCGGTCAGCTGGTCTGGGGCGGGAAGGGCTCTGACATCCAGCACTCCTTCTTCCAGTGGCTCCACCAGGGCGTGGACGAGGTGCCGGTCGATTTCATCGCGGTAAAGGCGCTCTACACGAGTGGGGATGAGCGCGCGAAGGCGCTAGGGGCCAATCTCGTCGCCCAGACCGCTGCCCTGCTGGACGGGCATGACGGCACCGGCGAGATGGCCAGCCACAAGACTCTGCCGGGCGGACGGGCGAGCTCGGTGATCACGCTTGATGCGCTGGACCCGGAAGGTCTCGGCGCGCTGATCGCGGTACATGAACACAAGGTATTCTGCGAGGGTCTGGTCTATGGCCTCAACCCGTTCGACCAGTGGGGCGTGGAGCTTGGCAAAGTGCTGGCGACTGATCTTCTGAACGGCAATCACAGCCGTTTTGACGGTGCGAGCCTTGACCTGGCGCGCACCTTCAAGCTTTGAGACTGCGCGCGGCGTACGAATCCCCGCAATCTCCCCGCGCTTGAGATAAAGGCCCGACCGATGAGCGCTCCTGATCCCGCCCGCCTTGGACCCATGGCCAACGCCATACGCGCCCTTTCCATGGATGCGGTGGAAGCTGCCAAGTCCGGCCATCCCGGCATGCCGATGGGCATGGCCGATGTGGCCGCGGTGCTGTGGGACCGGCACATCAAGTTCGATCCGGCCGACCCAGACTGGCCGGACCGGGACCGGTTCGTGCTCTCGGCCGGCCATGGCTCCATGCTGATCTACTCGCTCCTGCATCTGGCAGGCGTGGAGGGCGTGACGCTGGATGAGCTGAAGAATTTCCGCCAGCTCAATTCGAAAACGCCGGGCCATCCCGAATACGGCCATACGCCGGGTGTGGAGACGACGACCGGCCCGCTGGGTCAGGGCATCTCCACCGCTGTCGGCATGGCGCTGGCCGAACGCATTCTCAACGCCCATTACGGCGATGATCTGGTTGACCATCATACCTGGGTCATCGCCTCTGACGGTGATCTGCAGGAAGGCATTTCGCAGGAAGCGATCTCGCTCGCTGGGCATCTGAAGCTCAATCGCCTGATCGTCCTGTGGGACGATAACGAGATCTCGATCGACGGCTCCACCTCGCTGTCCGACACAGTGGACCACAAGACGCGCTTTGAAGCGGCTGGCTGGAAGACGCTTTCAGTCGATGGCCACAATATCAAGGCGATCCATGCCGCGCTGGACGAGGCCAAGGAAAGCGACCGGCCGGTGATGATCGCCTGCCGCACCGTGATCGGGTTTGGCGCGCCGAAGAAGGCCGGCACGGCGAGTTCGCACGGCTCGCCGCTGGGCGCCGAAGAGATCGAAGGCGCGCGCAAGGCACTCGGCTGGGAGCATGGTCCCTTCGTGGTGCCCGATGACGTGCGTGAGGACTGGGCTGAGACTGGCCGGCGCGGCGCACAGGCCCGCAAGAGCTGGAATGAACGGCTGGCGGCGTCGGCCAAACGTGATGATTTCATCGCCCGCATGGCGGGCGGTATTCCCGCCTCGGCGCAGCAGGCTCTCGCCGCCCGTATCGCCAGTGTCGCGAAGGACAAGCCTGCCCTCGCCACCCGCGCGGCCTCCGGCAAGGTGCTGGACGCGATTGCAGCAAGTTATCCGGCCCTCATTGGCGGCTCGGCGGACCTGACGGGTTCGAACCTCACCAAGGCCGGGTCTCAGGCCATCATCAGTGCCGATGATTTCTCCGGCGGCTACATCCATTATGGCGTGCGCGAGCACGGCATGGCTGCGGCCATGAACGGGATGAGCCTGCATGGCGGGGTGAAGCCCTATGGCGGCACCTTCCTCATCTTCTCCGATTATTGCCGCCCGGCCATCCGCCTGTCGGCGCTAATGAACCAGCCCGTGATCTACGTGCTGACCCATGATTCCATCGGGCTGGGCGAAGACGGGCCGACCCACCAGCCGGTGGAGCATCTGTCCGCGCTGCGAGCCATTCCGGGCGTCGAGACCTGGCGGCCCTGCGATGCGCTCGAAACGGCCGAAAGCTGGGCCTGTGCACTGGAGCGTGACGACGGCCCGGCCATCCTTGCGCTGTCGCGCCAGAAAGTGCCGCATCTGCGCGAGGATGATGGTTCAGCCAATCTCTCCGCGCGTGGCGGTTATGTGCTGCGCGAATCTTCAGGCACGGCGCAGATCGTGCTGATTGCGACCGGCACCGAGGTAGAGCTTGCCGTAAAGGCGCAAGGCCTGCTGAAAGACAAGGGCGTGGCCGCTCGCGTGGTCTCCATGCCGTGCGTGGAGCGTTTCCTGGCGCAGGATGCGGTCTATCGCAGCTCGGTTCTGCCCGAAGGCGTGCCGTGCGTGGCCGTGGAAGCCGCGATCCGCTGGGGCTGGGACGCCATCATCGGCCGCGAGGGCGGCTTTGTCGGCATGACGGGCTTTGGCGCGTCCGCGCCTGCCGAAGAGCTCTATGAGCATTTCGGCATCACGGCAGAGCGGGTCGTTGAAGAGGCGCTGAAGCGGGTCTGACAGGTCAGACGGTCAAACCCTCGACCACCCGGCGCTGCAGCTCGGCAAGCCGGTCAGGCGGTGTCTTGAACAGGCGCCGGGCGTTGAGGTCCATCATGCAGGCCACGCCTTCGATGGACCAGAGCGGTTCGCCGGTCGCGGGGTCAAGCATCCAGTGGACGAGCGAGCGCACATTGGCATTGGCACCAATCAGGCCGGAGCGCATCAGATAGCCTTCGCCGGCGCGCGGATGGCGGCGGATGTGGATGCGCGCTTCCAAGAGCGCGCCGCCCAGCGTCAGGCCGCTATCACCATCATGGCCGGCCCATTCCTCCGGAAACCCGTCCTTGAAATGAATCACACTGTCGGACGTCTTGCCGATGGCGACTTCCGGGCGCATCCGGCCAAACACGTCCATGTCTTCCGGGCCGAACCGTCCGAGCCCCGTGACGGCCATGCCCAACGCGTCGGCTTTCCTGATCGAAATGTCCCGGCGCGGTGCGGTGTTGCCAAGCGTGCGCGGCGTGGTCTCGGCTGGAGGATCGATCTTCAGCGCTTCCAGACCCGCCAGCAGGCGCTGGGACCAGTCGAACGGCCTGCCCGAGCGCGGATCGGCATGTTCAAATCGTATGACGAAGCTGGCCGCGGGAATGCCCTTTGCGGTGTGTTCCATGACCAGCGCAAATTCGGCGCCGTCATGGCCGACCGCACAGACCCCGCCGCGTATCACCAGTGGCACGCCGGCATGGCATTCGGCGAGATAACGCACTTGCACCGTGCGCGCGATCAGGGTGGCGGTCGCGTCGGCACAGAACGCGCCGCGCATGCCGGCCAGCTCGGACAGCCGGGCTGCGGCCTGCATCGCCTTCGCGATGTAGAAGCGCACATTCATGTGGCCCAGCTCATCGCATTCCCAGGCATTGGCATTGCCGCGCCATAGCTCTTGCATGGGGGTGTTCCTGATCAGACGGGTAGGGAGGCGCAGCCTAGGCCGCTTCGCGCCACGAAGTCACGGGTGAAGGCCCTTATGAGAGCTCACACCTAACGGCACTCTGCGCACCGGCCGTAATGCTCGATTACCGACCGCTCGATCCTGAAACCTTGCGGCGCATGCTCGGCCAGGACCTCGCGATGCTCCTCGATCACCTTGCCGCACTGCTCGCAGATGAACAGCTCTGCCACCTCGCCATCATGGCTATGCACGCACGCCAGATAGGCGTTGAGCGCCTCCACCCTGTGGGCAAGGCCAGCCTGTGTCAGGAAGTCGAGCGCACGGTACACCGTGGGCGGCTGGGCGCTGCCATCAGGCTTGAGCGAAGCGAGCAGATCATAGGCCTTTACAGGGCCTTCCGCTTCCAGAAGGAGCTCCAGTACCCGTTTGCGCAAGGGGGTGAGGGACAGCCCGCGGGCCGCGCAATCGGCTTCCGCGCGGCGCAGCTTGGTGCTGGTGTTTTGCGATACCTGTGCCATGAGACGTATGTATAGCGAAGTTTCTGATTGGGCGAGACCTTGCGAACATGGGCCGCGCTGGCACGCGCCTTGCTGCAGGGTGAACGTGCGGGGGCTGGTTGCCTTGCCCATCGGCCTCCGCTAACAAGCCCGCAACCGTATTTTCAAGGGGAAACTATCCATGGCTGATGCCGCAACCGGCGCGCCCCAGATCCAGGGCACACTGCCGCTCTACAAGAAGCCCGAACCGCTGAATGTCCAGGCCCACAAGGGCATGGGCCTGAAATACGGTGATCGCCCGTTCGACTTCCTGAACGAAACTCATTTCGTTCCGCTGACAGTTGGCGAGTTTGCTCAGGCTTGCGGAGTGTATCCCATCATTTTCCTCGGCGATGGGCGTATCCCTGCGGCCGTTATGGGCCTGCAACCGGGGCAGAACCTATTTGTCGATCCCAAGACCGGCAATTTTGAACAGCACGCTTATCTGCCGGTTTTTGTCCGCCGCTATCCGTTTGTTGCCGCCACCCATACAGACGACAATGAGCGTTTCACTCTCTGCGTCGATGCGGGCTCTCACCTGATGTCGGATAACCCCGATCAACCGTTTTTTGACGAGAACGGCCAGCTGACGCCCTTCGTACAGAACGCCATCGAGTTCATCCAGAACTATGAAACTGATGTCCGGACGACCAATCTGACACTCGAAGAGCTGAAATCTCTGGATCTGTTTGAAGAACAGAACATGCATTTCCAGCCGCGCGACCAGCAGGGGCAGCCGGTTGGTGAACCGCAACGGATAGCCTCTTACTGGGGCATTTCGCACGAAAAGCTGCGGGCGCTGCCGGGAGAAAAACTCGCCGAGCTGCGTGACAGCACGGTACTTGGCGCCATTTACGCGCACATGCTGTCCATGTCCCGCTGGGAGTTCATCATTGCCCGCGCCGCGGCCCGCGCGGCCGGTTCGGCCCAGCCGCCGCAGCCGGGGGTCGCCCCGCCTCCGCCGGAAGCGTAAGGCGCGCACATCGCCAGTCAAGGAAGGAAATGGCAGCCCTTGTGGCTGCCATTTTCGTTTCTGCGCCTGCCTTCAGGCATGATCACAAGCCTGTCATCGCGCTCGCCCGCGCGCCCGGCCTTGGCTATATCGGAGGAAGAGCGATGTATCGTGGCGGGAACGTCCGTCAACGTAGAGCGCTACCACAGCGCCGCTAAAGCGCGGCTGAACGGGAGAACAAGCGTGCTGAGACTTTGCGTTCTGGCGGCGGCCTTCTTTTTTGCTGCAGCTTTTCCCGCTTCGGTTTCCGCGCAGGCAAGCTCCGGCCCGATGGTCGAGGCGAGCCTTGTCAGCGACCGTGTATCGGTAGCGCCGGGAGAGACCTTCCACGTCGCCCTGCATCAGGAAATCACCCCGCACTGGCACACCTATTGGCGCAATCCCGGCGATTCCGGTGAGGCAACACGCCTCTTCCTCGACCTGCCGGAAGGGTGGAGCGAAGGCGAGATGGTCTGGCCTGCGCCGGACACTTACCGGCTCGGCCCGCTCACCAATTATGGCTATGAGGACAGGGTTACGCTTCCCGTCCCCGTGACGGTGCCCGCCAATGCTGCGCCGGGCGAGCTGACCATCACGGCGGAGGCAACCTGGCTGGTCTGCGAGGATATCTGCATCCCCGAAGATGCAATGGTCGAGATCACGCTGATGGTCGGGGAGAGCGCGCCTGATGCCGATGGCGCGCGCCTGATCGAGACGGCCTTCTCGCTGGCGCCTGAAACGGGCGTGGGAATCGATGCCGGCCTCGTCCAAGGCGATGGCAAGCTGGTCCTGACGCTGGCGGGTGATGCCTTCGCGCCCGGCCCGGACACAATCCGCAATGTCTATTTCTTTCCCCATGATGGCGGGGTCGTTGATCACAACGCACCCCAGCCTTACCGGGTGGAGAAGGGCGAGGCCCGGCTCGATCTGACTCCCGGCTTTCTGACGCGTAACGGGATCAATGCGGACTATACCGGCGCGCTTTCATTCGAGATCCGTAATGGTGGTGACTGGGAGCGCCACGTCATCGAGGTGACGGCTGCTTCCGGCGAGCGGGTCAATGATCTGGCGGCGCCTGCACCCGTGGCGGCTACGGGCGGCGCTGGTGGCGCAGGCGGTTCGCCCGCTCCCACCATGGCTTTCTGGCAGGCGGCGCTGTTCGCGCTTCTGGGCGGACTGATCTTGAATCTCATGCCGTGCGTCTTCCCGATCCTCTCGATGAAGGCGCTGACCATCGTCAACAAGCGCGGCTCGGACAGAGGCCATGCGCGCGAGCTGGGCCTGATCTTCGGTGCTGGCGTGGTGCTCACCTTCGTGGCCCTTGGCGGTGTCGTATTGGCCCTGCGCATGCTGGGCGGCGCGGAGATATGGGGCTTCCAGTTGCAGGAGCCCTGGGTGGTGGCCGGCCTTGCCGCGCTGATGTTCGTCATTGGCCTCAACTTCCTCGGCTTTTTCGAGATCGGCACGTCCCTACAGGGGGTGGGCAGCAATGTGCGCGATGACGGGCGTTCCGGCGCTTTCCTGACGGGTGTGCTGGCGGTCTTCGTAGCTGCGCCCTGCCTGGCGCCGGTCATGGCCGGGGCGCTGGCCTATGCGCTCGCCCAGCCGCCAATGGCTTCGCTTACTATCTTCGCGTTCCTGGGTGTGGGCCTCGCCCTGCCTTTCGTGATCGTCAGCTTCGAGCCGCGCCTGCTGGGCTTCCTGCCCAGACCCGGCCCGTGGATGGAACGGTTCAAGCAATTTCTCGCCTTCCCCATGTTCGCGACCGCCATCTGGCTGGTCTGGGTGTTGAGCGTGCAGACCGGCGCGCAGGGCGTGCTCTGGGTGCTCGCCCTGTTCCTGGCCATAGGGTTTGCCATCTGGGCTTTCCGCATGAGGGGCCTTGTGGCGCGGATGACGGGCTTTGCGGCGCTGGCGCTGGCGGCCGGTGCGCTGTGGACGACCGCCAGCCTGCAACCGGCTGCGGTCGCCGCCGGTAATGGCGAATATGAGGACTGGAGCCCTGCGCGCGTGGCTGAACTGCGCGAGGAGGGCCGTGCCGTCTTTGTCGACTTTACAGCGGCCTGGTGCGTTACCTGCCAGGTCAACAAGCTTGGCGCGCTGGCCGATCCGCGAGTGCGGTCAGCTTTTGCCGAGAATGATGTCGCGCTCCTGCGGGCCGACTTCACCAATCGCGATTCCGTGATCGCGGACACACTCGCCTATTACGGCGCGCCGGGTGTACCGTTCTATCTGATGTACCCGGCCAATGGAGGGGAGCCGGGAATCCTTCCGCCCCTTCTCACCGAGCCCATCATGGTCCGGGCGGTGCAAGCCGCTGTCCGGGAATGAGCGACAGTCGAAGCCTTTAACCCTGAGGAGACTTCCTGCCATGAAACTTTCCCGCCGCACTTTCACGCTGACCGCGAGCCTTATGGCCGCCGGTGCACTCAGCTTCGGTGCCGCCCACGCCCAGCCGGTCATTGGCGAGCGCGCGCCTGACTTCACCGCCACCACCGCCACCGGCGAAACGGTGACGCTGGCCGATCTGGCCGGCCAGACCGTCATGCTGGAGTGGACCAATCATGACTGCCCGTTCGTAGTGCGCCACTATCAGGGCAATATGCAGGGCCTGCAGGCCGATGCCGCTGAGAACGGAGTGGTCTGGATCCAGGTGATCTCCTCTGCTCCGGGCGAGCAGGGCTATGTCAGCGCCGAGCGCGCTCTGGAACTCAATGAAGAGCGCGGCGCGACGGTCGCCCATGTCTTCATGGATGCGCCGGGCATTATCGGGCGTGCCTATGAGGCCCGCACCACCCCGCAAATGTATGTCATCGATGCCGAAGGCGTGCTGCGCTATAATGGCGGTATCGACGATCAGCCGCGTCCGCGTGCGGGCGATCCCGAGCCGATCCCCTACGCGCTGAACGCGCTCACCGCCGTTCTGGCCGGTGAAGCGGTGGAAATCGCCGAGACCCAGCCCTATGGCTGCAATGTGAAATATATCGACGAAGCGTAAGCCGCGATCCTGACGTTTTCAGACGAAGAGCCCCCGGTCCGCCCCAACGGACCGGGGTTTTTCTTTGCATGCCCCCTAGCGGTTAGGCACCGTCCAGACCGCAACCGATCCGGGTTCTGCTGCGACATAGACGGTATCGAAATACTCCTCGGTGCGTCCAAACACCGGCCCGGCGCTCGTCATGGCGGAGATGGTGTAGCAGCCCGCACTGGCCGGAAACGACATGGACGCGCCGGGCTGAATGCGCTGGCGGTCCAGCCGGTCATAGCCATAGTCGGGTCCGCCCATGAAGGTCTCCCCGCAAATCCCGATGCGCAGATCGGTGATCGGATGTTCGGCCATGTTGCGCACTTCGATGGCACCGAGCGGCAGGCCGGCGCGCACCAGTTCAGGATTGGATGTGGCGCAGCCCGCCAGCGCCAGTCCAGCGATAGAAAATGCGATAGAAACTGAAATTGTGGAACGCATGAACTCCCCCCGATGTCTGCTTCTCTGAACGCAAGGTGAGCAGAAATGCCGGGGCGAGGCGGGTCAAGATAAAATTCTACAGCCGCTTGTCTGTCAGCCTGCACATGCGGGCGGGAAGCTGTTGGCGGGGCTTTCGATCTCCAGCTCGCCGGCAAAGATCACGGCGTGGGAGAACAGCTCGGCGAGGCCTGCGTATTCGCGGGCGCGGGTTTCGGCGTCGCTGGCCGCGGTGAGTGCGCTGGCGCGGGCTTCCACGTCGGCGGCCATGCCGCGGAAAATGCAGGGCAGATCCACCGGGCCGCCTTCGGCCTGTATCCAGTCGGCAAGGGCGCGGGCATCACCGGCAAACTGCGCGGTGCGGGCGAGGGAGGTCTCATCGGTGCCGCTATCGCCATTAAGCGCCATGGCTTCGGCCTGAAGGCCCTGGGCCAGTGCGATGAAGGCTTGCGGTTCATCGGCGCTGGCCGGCGCCGCAAGGCCTGCCAGCAGGAAAAGCGCCGCCAAAAGAGCCTGAATGCGCTGCATTGGAACACTGGCCTTTCTGTGTCTCATGTCTAGCTGTAAGCCATGCAAGGGCCGGGCCGCTTGAAACCCCATCGGACAGAGGTTAAGCCCGGCCTCCTTTCAGGATCGTTTCGCCTCACCCAGCTACGGACACGCCCTCATGGCCAAAGAGAAATCCTTCCGTCCCAAGGCGCGCCGTCCGCGCGGGTTCGAGGACAGGGCCGCCCATGTGATCCGGGCCGAACGCGCGCTCGTCTCTGCCGCCTCTGCCGTCTATGAGCGCTGGGGGTTTGAACCGCTGGAAACACCGGCCTTTGAATATGCCGATGCGCTGGGCAAATTCCTGCCCGATGAGGACCGTCCCAATGAGGGCGTGTTCGCGATGCAGGATGATGACGGGCAGTGGATGGCGCTGCGCTATGACCTGACCGCCCCGCTCGCGCGCTTTGCGGCGGAAGGCTTTCAGGATCTGGTCAAGCCCTATCGCCGTTACCAGTTCGGCGAGGTGTGGCGCAATGAAAAGCCGGGGCCGGGCCGCTTCCGCCAGTTCGTCCAGTGCGATGCGGACAATGTCGGCGCGGCCGGGCCTGCCGCCGATGCGGAAATGATCGCGCTCGCGGCGGAAGTGATGCGCGCCGCCGGTTTGCAGGACAGCGAATTCGTCATCCGCGTGAATGACCGCCGCCTGCTGGATGGCGTGCTGGAAAGCCTCGGGTCCGCGGATGAGACCCGCCGCATGCGCGTGCTGCGCGCCATCGACAAGCTGGACCGGCTGGGGATGGAGGGCGTCGAATTGCTGCTCGGCAAGGGCCGGAAAGACGAGAGCGGCGACTTCACCGAAGGGGCAGGGCTGGACGAGGCAGGCCGCGCGCGCGTGCTGGGCTTCCTTGAAGCCTCAAAAGCGGGTGGCACCCGCGCGGAAGTGACAGCGCGCCTAGCGGGCAGCGCAGGCGACACTGTCGCGAAGGCCGGTGTCGAGGGGCTTGAGGAGATCAACGCCATCCTCACCGCTCTCGGTATCCCGGAAGAGCTGGCCGTGTTTGACCCGTCCGTAGTCCGCGGCCTCGGCTATTACACAGGTCCGGTCTTCGAGACCGAACTGCTGGCAATGCCGACCTATCCCGATGGCAGCCCGATGCAGTTCGGCTCGGTGGCCTCGGGCGGACGCTATGATGATCTCGTCGCGCGCTTTACCGGCCAGCAGGTTCCCGCGACAGGTTTCAGCTTCGGGGTCAGCCGGTTTGCCGCCGCGCTCTCCGCGCTCGGGCGTCTGGAAGGGGCCGATTCGGCGCCTCTGGTGGTCGTTATCGCGGCAGACCGCAGTCAGATGGCGGACTATTTCGCGATGGCCGCTGAACTGCGCAGCGCAGGCCTGCGCGCAGAGGCCTTCACCGGCGGCGGCAATATGGGCAAGCAGCTGAAATACGCCGACCGGCGCGGCGCGGCCTTTGCCGTGATCTGCGCAGAAGATGAACGCGCGCAAGGGCTTGTCACCATCAAGGATCTCAAACTCGGCGCGGAATTGGCCGAGGCCATTACCGACCGCGAGGAGTGGAAGGAACAGAAGCAGCAGTTTTCCGTGCCGCGCGGCGAACTGGTCAGCGCGATCCAGGCCCGTCTGTCCGCACGCTGAGCTTGCGGCGCTGCGGCAAAAACGAAAACCTGCCTTGCATAAAGGGGTTGACGCAAACCTGTCAGTTGAGTCACGTTGATTAACAGACAGGGCCTGACCGTCTTGTCTTCTTGAGTGACGGCTCTGGGGAGGAGACGTCTCTTATCGACCAACCAAAATTTCGCCCGGCATCTTTCGATGCCGGGCTTTTTTTTGGTTCTGGTTTTCCGATCACGGAAACGCCCTGATTCCTCATCCTGAGGGCAGCGTTAGCTGCGTCTCGAAAGATGAGGGTCTGGGTAGCTGCCTGCAACGCATCTCTCGAGGGTTCAGCCCTACTCCCCGCCTGCCAGAGGCGTTTCGGGGCGCTGGCGGATCATGCGCTGGCCTTCTTCGGAATTCAGCCAGGCGGTCAGGGCATCGCCTTCCAGCTCCGTGTCATCCACCCAGACGCGCAGGCGGCCATCGCGATCCTCCACGCGCACCCGGCGGCGTTCGGCGCGGCGTGCTTCACGCTCACCCGCCTCCCGGCGCATGACCATGACGCGGCGTTCACCGTCACCGGCCTCGCCAAGGAAGGTGGCGTGCTCGCCGCGGAAGTTTTCCAGCCGTTCGGCAAGGCGCTCGCGGGTGGCTTCCATCTCCGCCCGTTCCTCGCTGGTCATGGAGCGCCGTTCACCATTGCGCCAGACCTCGCCGCGCTCCAGCGCCTCGTCAATGGCGCGAAGGCCTGCCTCCATGCCGCGCGCCCCGGCGCGCAAGCCCACCACACGGGCGCGTTCGCCTTCAAGGCGCGCCAGACGGCCCATTTCGCGGGCTTCCTCGCCCAGTATGCGGGCGCGCATGCCAGCCTCTTCGGCACCTTCACGCGCGCGTTCCACCATCACGCGTACGCGCTCGCGATGGGCTTCGCGGTCAAACCCGTCCATGTCGCGCCATTCAAAGCGAAAGCCCCCTTCCGGCCCGCCGGGCAGGGTGGCCAGCGTCTCGCGCAGGGTTTCCATCGCCTCGCGCAGGGCCGCGCGGTGTTCCTCACTCCAGCCGGTATCGCGGTCAAAATCGAAATCGAAGACGAAGCGGCCGCTGCGCCCTTCGCCGAGGGCTTCCTCCACGATGCGCCCGGCCTCGTCGCCGATCTCCACCGTGCCGTTCTGGATGAGGATGACGCGGCGTTCAGCCTCGCGCGGGGCTTCAGGCGCGGCGGGCGGGGCAGGGGTGGCGGCGATGAGAAGCGGGCTCGCGGCAACGGCCCAGACAAGATGTTTCATGGATGTGTTCCTCCCGAAATTGACCCCTTCAATGCCGCCTGACGCCTTACCGCGACATGACAGCCGCCTTAATTCGTGGACGGATATCGGCTCTGGCCCGTTTCCTGCGGGAGTGCGCGTGCATATGGACGCCCGCGCGCAGGAGAGACTTAATGGCGTTCGGGGGACGATGAGGGGATCAGGGATGAGAATTGACCGCCGCCAGATGCTGGCCGGAATGGGCGCCGCTGGGCTTGCCGGGGCCGGGGCGAGGGCAGACACACCGCCTGTCTACGAGGTCGCCGAGGCGCCTGTACGCCCGCTGGAGGTGCAGATCGCGCGCCTCATCATCATGGGCTTTGTCGGCAGCGCAGCCGATGGCGCGGGCGCCGATGCCATGGTGGGCCATCTGGACGCCGGTGCGATAGGCGGGGTGCTGATGCTGCGCCACAATGCGCGCGAGCGTGACCCGGCCCTGGCGCTGGCGGCAAGGCTGCGCGCCGCATCGCCCCACGCCTGGCTTGCCATCGATCAGGAAGGCGGGGTGGTTCAGCGGCTGAATGCCGAGATGGGCTTTACCCGCATTCCGCGCGCCACCGAGCTGACCACGCGCGGGCTGGAGGCGGGGGCAGAACTCTTCGCGACGGCCGCACGCGAGCTGGCAGACGCCGGTTTCAACATGAACCTGGCGCCCATAGCCGACCTCTATGATCCGGCCAATGATGCCATCGGCCAGTACGGCCGGGCCTATGGTCCTGATCCTGACAGCGTGGCCATGTGGTGCGCGGCCTTTATCGAGGCGTTCGAGGCGCAGGGGGTGGCGTGCGCCATCAAGCACTTTCCCGGCCATGGCCGCTCGCGCGGGGACAGCCATGACGGCTATGTCGATATCAGTGAAACCTGGACGTTCGAGGAGGCAGCGCCATTCGGCCAGCTCATGCGTTCAGGCCATGCGCATCTGATGATGGGAGCGCATCTGGTCAACCGGCGCCTCGATCCCGATGGTCTGCCCGTCACGCTGTCGCGGCGCGTGCTGCACGGGCTCTTGCGGCAGGTCATGGGCTATGAGGGCGTGGTCATCACCGATGATCTCGACATGGGCGCGATCCGCCATCATTACACCCGCGAGCAGGCGGTGATCGGCGCGCTGAAAGCAGGCAACGACCTGTTGCTCATCTCCAACTCCGCCAATCCCGATCCGGACCTGCCCGCCAATATCCAGCGCTGGGTGATGGCGGCCATCGAGCGCGGCGAGCTGTCTCAGGAACGCATCACCGAGGCCAATGCCCGCCTCGACGCACTGGAAGGCCATGTGAGGGGATAACGCCCAAACAAAAAGGGCGGCTGTTGCCAGCCGCCCTTTCCGTAGTCGCTAGGGGGATAGAGCCTAGAAGCCCATATCGCCCATGCCACCGCCCGGCATCGCCGGAGCAGCAGATTCCTTCTTCGGCAGTTCGGCGACGGCCGCTTCGGTCGTGATCATCAGCGCGGCCACGGACGCAGCGTCCTGCAGCGCGGTGCGCACAACCTTGGCCGGGTCGATGATGCCGGCAGCGAACATGTCGCCATACTCTTCGGTCTGGGCGTTGAAGCCGTAACCGCGGCTGTCGTTTTCCAGCACCTTGCCGACCACGATCGAGCCTTCAAGACCGGCGTTTTCCACGATCTGGCGGATCGGGGCCTGGATCGCACGGGCGATGATGGCGATGCCTTGCGTCTGGTCGTCATTCTCGCCTTCAAGGCCTTCGAGCGACTTGGCGGCTTTCAGCAGAGCCACGCCGCCACCGGCCACGATGCCTTCTTCCACCGCAGCGCGGGTGGCGTTCAGGGCATCGTCAACACGGTCCTTGCGCTCTTTCACTTCGATCTCGGAGGCACCGCCGACCTTGATCACGGCTACACCGCCGGCGAGCTTGGCCAGACGTTCCTGCAGCTTCTCGCGGTCATAGTCGGAGCTGGTGTCTTCGATCTGCTTGCGGATCTGGTTCACGCGGCCTTCGATCGCGGACTTCTCGCCAGCACCGTCAACGATGGTGGTGTCGTCCTTGGTGATGGCAACGCGCTTGGCCGTGCCCAGCATGTCGAGCGTGACGTTTTCCAGCTTGATGCCGAGATCTTCGGAGATCACCTGGCCGCCGGTCAGGACAGCGATATCCTCCAGCATGGCCTTGCGGCGGTCACCAAAGCCCGGAGCCTTCACGGCAGCGACTTTCAGGCCGCCACGCAGCTTGTTGACGACGAGCGTGGCCAGAGCTTCGCCCTCGACGTCTTCAGCGATGATGAGCAGCGGACGGTTGGACTGCACCACGGCTTCGAGCACGGGCAGCATCGCTTGCAGCGAGGACAGCTTCTTCTCGAACAGCAGGATGTAGGGATCATCCAGCTCGACGGTCATCTTGTCGGCATTGGTGATGAAGTAGGGGGAGAGATAGCCGCGGTCGAACTGCATGCCCTCGACCACTTCCAGCTCGGTCTCGAGCGACTTGGCTTCCTCGACGGTGATCACACCCTCATTGCCGACTTTCTCCATGGCGCGGGCGATCATGTCGCCGATTTCCTTTTCGCCATTGGCAGAAATGGTGCCGACCTGGGCGATCTCGGCAGAGCCCTTAATCGGGGTGGAGTTGGCCTTGATGTCCTCGACGACTTTCAACACGGCCTTGTCGATACCGCGCTTGAGATCCATCGGGTTCATGCCGGCGGCCACCGACTTCATGCCTTCACGGATGATGGCTTGAGCGAGAACAGTGGCGGTCGTGGTGCCGTCACCGGCTTCGTCATTGGTGCGCG
Organism: Glycocaulis sp.; assembly: GCA_022565665.1. Classification (GTDB taxonomy): domain Bacteria; phylum Pseudomonadota; class Alphaproteobacteria; order Caulobacterales; family Maricaulaceae; genus Glycocaulis. Next base: position 149,030 of record JAIUMI010000001.1, on the reverse strand, counting down.
AAGCGACTTCGCGGACCATTTGCGCGCCCATGTTCTCGAACTTGTCTTCCAGCTCGATTTCCTTGGCGACCGAAACGCCGTCCTTGGTGGTGCGCGGCGCGCCGAAGGATTTCTCGATCACGACATTGCGGCCTTTGGGGCCGAGGGTCACTTTCACGGCATTGGCGAGGGTATCCACGCCCTTGAGCATACGCTCACGCGCAGAGGCGCCGAATTTTACGTCTTTAGCGGACATGTGTGTCTGCTCCTTGCTGGATCAGTGTGTTTGAAACCGGAATTTGGGAAGAGGGGGCGCTACGCAGCTTTAGCGGCAGCCTTGCCCTCGACGATGCCCAGAATGTCGGACTCCTTCATGATCAGGAGTTCCTGGCCGTCGATCGTGACCTCGGTGCCCGACCACTTGCCGAACAGGATGCGGTCGCCGGCTTTCACGTCGAGCGGGCGGATACCGCCATCTTCCTTGATGGCGCCGCCGCCGACGGCGATCACTTCGCCTTCCTGGGGCTTTTCCTTGGCCGTGTCGGGAATGATGATCCCGCCCTTGGTCTTGGCTTCTTCCTCGACGCGCTTCACGAGCACGCGGTCATGCAGAGGACGAAAAGTCATCGCGTCACTTCTCCGTTTTTGATGAGCGCTTGAAGGCTCGTAACGAGTGAATTTTGTTCCGGCCTCCGGGGTGCGTTAGCACTCTCACCCCCCGGCTGCCAGCGGACGGGAGATAGTCACCCGTCGGCGGCCCGTCAAGAGGTTCGAGGTGGCATGGACCCGGTAAATTCATGCTGCGTTCATGCACATGTCACGCAAGTGTGTTGGCCAAGGCCATCACAAGCCGCTAAAGTGTTAATCGCGTTCTTCAATCAATGCCCATGGAGGCCTGACGCATGATCTTCCGTTCTCTTATCGCCGCCGGTATGGCGCTCGGCCTTGCGGCCGCCTGCACCACGACCGACCAGTATGGCAACGTTTCCCAAAGCCGCACCGGCACCGGTGCCATAGCAGGCGCGCTTGCCGGCGCTGCCCTTGGCACGCTGGCTGGCGGGGATGACCGCCGCAATGCGCTGATCGGTGCTGGTGTTGGCGCGCTCGCCGGCGCTGCCGTTGGCAATTACATGGACCGTCAGGAACGCGAGTTCCGCGAGCGCCTGCGCGGGTCCGGGGTTACGGTGCGCCGCGAGGGCCAGGATCTCTACCTGGTCATGCCGGGCAATGTGACCTTTGCTACCGGCCAGTCGAATATCGAGCCGAACTTCTTCCCCATCCTCAATGATGTGGCCGACGTTCTGCAGACCTTCCCGGCCACCTATGTCGACGTGATCGGACACACCGACTCCACCGGCGGGCGGGAGCTGAACATGCGCCTGTCCGAGCAGCGTGCCCTGTCGGTTGCCCAATACCTGCAGCAATCGGGTGTGGACGGCCGCCGCTTCTTCATCACCGGTATGGGCCCGGATGCGCCGATCGCATCCAATGCCACGGACTCCGGCCGCGCCCTGAACCGGCGTGTCGAAATCAAGATTGCACCCCACACGGCAAGCTAGGCCAGGGGTGTAATCGCTGGAATGCGAAGGGGCGGGCCTTAAGAGGCCTGCCCCTTTTGCGTTGCAGGCTCTGACAGGACGGCCATTCACGCGTACAGTCAGCATGTCGGGGTGCGATTCGCACGCCCGCCTGGTCATTGGGAGTCCGGCCATCATACCGCGCACGACAGACATGCTCGTCGTCATTACCTACGCGATGGTGGCCATCGTGGCGGCGCTGGCGTTCGAGCGTCTGGGCCTGATGAGCTCGGGGCTGGCCTGGATGATGGGCGCGGTTGTCTTCCTGATTGCCGGTCAGGCCCATGCGGCTGCGGCGCGGGCGGAGGAAAAGCGCGCCACGGAAAAAGCGCTGCATGAATTGCGCGCGGCCAATCTGTCTCTGGTGGACGAGCTGGAAGAGGCCAATGCCCGTATCGACGCGCTCGCCGCAGCGCTGGAGAACGCGCCTGGCCGCCCGCTGGTGAAGACCGCTGCGGCCCCGGCCGCGCACGCGCCGGAAGGTCCGGGGGAGGAATTGCTCGCGGAGATATTGCAGCGGCTGGAGGCTGGTGGTGCGGGGCTGGCGGCCAATGGCAGCGGCATGCGCGCCGGGCTGATCCGCGAGGCGCTCGATGCCAACCGGGTCGATCTCTATCTCCAGCCCGTTGTCGGCCTGCCCCAGCGGCGCACCCATTTCTATGAGGGTTTCACGCGCCTGCGTGATGAGAAAGGCAATGTGGTCACGCCTGCCGGCTTCCTCAAAGCCGCCGAGGAGCATGGCCTCATCGCGGAGGTGGATAATCTCCTCCTCCTGCGCTGTGTACAGATCGTCAGAAAGCTCACCAAGTCGGATCGCAGGGTCGGGATATTCTGCAATATCTCAATCCGCTCGCTGACCGATGAGGAGTTTTTCCCGCCCTTCCTGGACTTCCTGCGCCGCAATTCCGATCTGGCCGGTTCGCTGATCTTTGAAATGCCACAGGCCGCCTTTGATGCACGCTCCACGGTCGCCGCACGCCATATGGCGCGGCTTGCCGATTATGGCTTCCGCTTCTCGATAGATCAGGTCAGCAATCTCAATCTGGATCTGGCAGAATTGCAGCGCGCAGGCGTGCGCTTTGCCAAGGTGGAGGGCCTGCGCCTTATCGAAGTGGCCAATGGCCAGATGCCGGTGGCAGGGCGCGAACCCGGCACCATCGCGCCGGAAGACATTGCAGGTCTCTTTGCCCGCTATGGCGTGGACATCATCGCGGAGAAGATCGAGACCGAGGCGATGGTGGTCGAAATCCTCGATCTCGACATCGCCTACGGTCAGGGTCATCTGTTCGGCGCGCCGCGCCCGGTGCGCGATGACGTGCTCTTCGATACCGGCCCCGAAGCGCGCAAGGTGGGGTAGGTTTCATCCTGCCGTCACCCGTCTCCGCCTGCGCCGGGTGGCGAAGAATAAGGATGTTTTCGTTTTCCCGGCGAACGCCGGGATCCAGAAATCACTGGGCACCGGCTTTCGCCGGTGAAACGCGTGATCTGGAAGGCCAGAAAAAGAAAACCCCGGACGTTTCCGTCCGGGGCTTCCATACATCGATCAGGATGAGCCGGAGCGGCTAATTCCCGGCCACAGCCGCGTCATAGCGCGCGCTGGCGACATCCCAGTTCACCACCTGCCACCAGGCTTCCAGATAGTCCGCACGGCGGTTGCGGTAGGTGACGTAATAGGCGTGCTCCCACACATCATTGCCGAGGATGGGCGTGCCGCGCGTGCCGGCCACGTCCATCAGCGGATTGTCCTGATTGGGGGTGGCGGTGATTTCCAGCTCGCCGTCGCCATTGACGATCAGCCAGGCCCAGCCCGAGCCGAACTGGCCCGCACCGGCGGAGTTGAACTGGCTCTTCATCTCGTCAATCGAGCCGAATGTGGCGTTGATCGCCTCGGCAAACGCGCCGCTGGGCGCACCGCTATCGGCCGGCGCCGTCATGCTTTCCCAGAAGAAGGCGTGGTTCCAGTGGCCGCCGCCGTGATTGCGGAAGGCGGTCGGCAGATCGGAAACGCGCGCCAGAATCTCTTCCAGCGGGGTGCCCTGCAGATCCTCGCGCGCCTCAAGCGCCGAGTTCAGACCGTTCACATAGGTCTGGTGGTGGCGCGAATGGTGCAGCTCCATCGTCTCGGCATCAATCACCGGTTCCAGCGCATCATAGGCATAAGGCAGGGGGGCGAGTTCAAAGCGCCACATGGCAGCGTCCTCTTCGTGTTCGGTTGCAACCGTGCTTTCCGCGCAGGCGGCGGCGGTAAAGAGGGCAAGCCCCGCAAACGCGGAACCGGCAAGGCGGGTGGCATCGGTCAGGATCATGGCGGACGTCTCCTCCGTAGCGGTCTTTATCGAAGGCGGGCAGGCCCGCCGGGCTTTCGCATGCACCTTACCTAGGTTGAGTGACAGATGCTTGCCACCCCTCAACGGCAAAGAACGTGTTGGCGTTCCGTTAAGCGTGTTTGTGAAGCGGGCGTTAAGCCGGGTGCATTACAGTTTTGCGAACTCGAAGGGGAACGCCATGGATTATCGCTCATCATCAGCGCACGCGCTGCTCGATAGCGCGCACCTGCACCGCTATACCGGCGGTGATACGGGGCTGGAGATCGAACTCTATTCGCTATTGCGCGGACAGATACACTCCACACTCGAGGCTCTGGAGAAGGCCGGAGATGACGAGCAGCTCTGGCGCCGGCTCGTCCATACCCTGAAAGGGGCGGCGCGCGGCGTGGGGGCGATGGCGCTGGGCGAAGCCTGCGCTGCGGCCGAAAACCGCCCGCTTGATCCGCAGGCGCTTGGCGAGGTGCGCGAGATGGCCGGGGTGACGGTTAGGGCCATCGGGGAGGCCCTGCGCCAGCGCAAGGCGGCCTAGCGGACTTTGCGCTGCGGTTCGCGCGTGGCATCCCACACGGTAAGCTCGTGCTGGATGGAGCGCTCCACCAGCTCCCGCCAGACCGGCTCGGCAAGGCTTTCGGGCACGCCGGCCGTGCGCGCGGCAGCCTTCACCTTGGTGATCACGTCCTCGATGCGCGCCTCATCCCGCACCACGCCGCGCGAGGGCTTGATGCGTGCGGCAGCATCCATATAGCGCGTGCGCTCGGCGATCAGCGCGATCAGGGCACGGTCCAGCCTGTCCACCCCGTCACGCACCTCTTCCATGGTCTGGCAGGCTTGCGGCGCAGTGCGTCCGGCAAGGTCGTCAGGATTGATCAGCACGTCGCGCATCGGTCCGGCCCTTGAACTGGCGTGGCCCCTTTATAGGCACACCGCGCGTGGGTGAAAGCCTGCCATGCTGCCGCAGCACCGGCAAAAGGGCTTCCTCAGAATCGTCACGGCATGCTTTCATGGACCACACAGCCCCGGGAGCACACCACGCCATGAACACCGTCCGCCTGTATGGCCACCACGAGAGCGGCAACTGCCTCAAAGCGCTGTGGACGGCGCAATATCTCGGCCTTGATTTCGAATGGGTGGAGGTGGACATCTTTGCCGGGGCGAGCCGGACCGATGAATTCCTCGCCCTCAATCCGGCAGGCCAGGTACCGGTTCTGGAACGCGCCGACGGGCGTACGCTGGCCCAGTCCAACGCCATCCTCACCTATCTGGCCGAGGGCTCGGACCTCATCCCGGCGGACCCGTTCGACCGCGCCAAGATGATGGAATGGCTGTTCTGGGAGCAGTATTCCCACGAGCCCAATATCGCCGTGCGCCGCAGCCAGCTGAAATTCCATGCCCGGCGCGCCGATGATCTCGACCCACAGCTTCTGGCGCGGGGGCGGCGTGCGCTCGGCGTGATGGAGATGCGGCTTCTGGCGCGCGAGTTTTTCGTGGCCGAACAGCTTACCCTCGCCGATATCGCGCTCGTCGCCTATACGCGCGTCGCCCATGAGGGCGGGTTTGACCTCAATGATTTCCCCGCCGTGCAGGGCTGGGTGCGCCGCGTGGAAAGTGCGCTGGGCCTGCCCCATGCGGCCGATCACGCGATGGTGGGGTAGAGGTCGTTACCTAAACGCTGTCATGGCCCGGTTTATCCGGGCCACCCATGCCTCCGCCGGTTGGAACTGATTGCACCTCTCAGGCATGGGTCCCCCGCATAAAGCGGGGGATGACAGACGGAGAAGGCTGAGAAGCACCCCTACCGCCGCGCCAGCTCCTTCATCGCGCCGTCCAGGCCCTCCAGCGTGAGGGGGAACATGCGCTCACGCCCGATGATCTGGCGGACGAGCTCGATGGAATAGGTGTGCTGCCACCACTGGTCGGGCTGCGGGTTCAGCCAGACGAGGTGGGGGTAGGTGTCCACGATGCGTTTCAGCCAGACCGAGCCGGCTTCCGCGTTCCAGTGCTCCACCGAGCCGCCCGGATGCGTGATCTCATAGGGCGCCATCGAGGCATCGCCCACGATCACCACCTTGTAGTCGTGCGGGTATTTGTGCAGCACATCAAAGAGCGGCATCGTCTCTGACTGGCGGCGCAGATTGGACTTCCACACCCCCTCATAGATGCAGTTGTGGAAGTAGAAATAATCGAGCGACTTGAAGACGGATTTGGCCGCCGAGAACAATCGCTCGGTCAGCTGGATATAGGGGTCCATCGACCCGCCCACATCGAAAAACACCAGCACCTTGATGGCGTTGCGCCGTTCGGGCCGCATCTTCACATCCAGCCAGCCCTGCTTGGCCGTCGCGTGAATAGTGCCGGAAAGGTCCAGTTCCTCGTCCGCGCCGTCGCGGGCGAATTTGCGCAGGCGCCGCAAAGCGAGTTTGAGATTGCGGGTGCCGAGCTCCCGGTCGGAATCATAGTCCTTGTAGCGGCGCGCCTCCCACACCTTGGCGGCCTTTTTGTGCTGGCTCTGCCCGCCAATGCGCACGCCCGAGGGGTTATAGCCTGAATGGCCGAACGGGCTCGTTCCCCCTGTGCCGATCCATTTGTTTCCGCCCTCATGGCGCTCGGTCTGCTCCTGGAGGCGCTGGTTCAGCGTCTCCATCAGCGCGTCGAAATCCATGGCCTCCAGCTCGGCCATTTCCTCTTCGGTGAGATGGCGGCGCATCTCGTTGCGCAGCCAGTCTTGCGGGATCTCGGCCTCGTTGAACATATCGCCCAGAAGCTCCACGCCCTTGAAGACATGACCGAACACCTGGTCGAACTTGTCGAAATTGCGCTCATCCTTCACCAGAGCCGCGCGGGAGACCGCGTAGAAATCATCGATGGCGGGAGACACCGCGCCCTTGTCGAGCGCTTCGAGCAGGGTGAGGTATTCCCGCGTCGAAACCGGGACTTTCGCGGCGCGCAATTCAGTGAAGAAGCGATGGAACATGGGCTAAGGATAGGCGCTCGCGAGGCCAGCCCGCAAGCGCCACATCCCGCCATGTATGGAGACGCTAGCGGCGGGCGAGCAGGGCGCCCGCAATGACGCCGACACCGGCGGCAATGCCGAGCGCGGCATAGGGCTTGTCCTTTATATAGCCCACGGCCTTATGCTCCATTCTGCCGGCGTGCCGGGCGACCTTGCGGGCCTGACGGCGGGTCGCCTTTCCGGCATCCTGAAGCTCCTTCTCTGCGGCCTTGCTGACAGATTTGAGAGCGGTCTCGCCCTCTTTACGGATGTCCTTTACGCGCTTGGTCGCGGTGGTCATGGGAAGCTCCTGAACAGGCACTAGCGATCACACCCGGTCATCGATGCCGGGCGCTTACCCTGATTAACCGCATCAGCCCTGTGCAGGTTCCAAACTTTCCCCCTACTGCGCCGCGTCCCGTCTTGCCATGAAGGCGAGTTTTTCAAACAGCTGCACGTCCTGCTCGTTTTTCAGCAGCGCGCCGTGGAGCGGCGGGATCAATTTCCGCGGATCCTTCTCGCGCAGCAATTCCGGGTCCACGTCCTCGACCAGCAGGAGTTTCAGCCAGTCCAGAAGCTCCGAGGTGGAGGGCTTCTTCTTCAACCCCGGCACCGAGCGCACCTCGTAGAATTTCTTCAGCGCTTCGGAGAGCAGGCGGCCTTTCAGTTTCGGGAAGTGCACCTCCACAATGGCGCGCATGGTTTCCTCGTCCGGGAAGGCGATGAAATGGAAGAAGCAGCGGCGCAGGAAGGCGTCCGGCAGCTCTTTCTCGTTGTTCGAGGTGATGATGACGATGGGGCGCACTTCGGCCTTCACCGTCTCGCCGGTCTCGTAGACATGAAACTCCATCCGGTCGAGCTCCTGCAGGAGATCGTTCGGAAACTCGATATCGGCCTTGTCGATCTCGTCGATCAGAAGGATAGGCCGCGTCTCGTGGGTGAAGGCCTCCCACAGCTTGCCCTTGCGGATGTAGTTCCCGACATCATGCACCTTGTCGTCGCCAAGCTGGCTGTCGCGCAGGCGGGCCACCGCGTCGTATTCATAGAGGCCCTGCTGGGCCTTGGTGGTCGATTTGATGTGCCATTCCAGCAGCGGCGCGTTCATGGCGCTCGCGATCTGGCGGGCAAGCTCTGTCTTGCCGGTGCCAGGCTCGCCCTTGACCAGCAAGGGCCGCTCCAGCGTGACGGCCGCGTTCACCGCGGCGGCCAGTTCCTCTGTCGCGACATACTGGCTGGTGCCTTCAAAGCGCATGATCGTTAACCCTTGGCTATAGCGTTTCAGTGTCAAACCTTGGGCGAGAAACTAGAACGCGAAAACGCAAATCGCGAGTGCCGCGCGGCATTTTCTTTTGCGTTGCACCAACAAGACCATGGGGACGGACCATGCGCGCGCTCGCCATTGGCGCCGGGAGAGAGCAGGCAGACCCGATCGCCATCGCCCGGGCGCTGGGCGCCGAAGTGCTGGCACTTGATGGAAGGGCCGACGCAGAAGGCGCGGGCGCGGCGTCGAGCTTTGCCCATGTCGATCTGATGGACGCTGAAGCGGTGCTGAAAATCGCTGCCGAGTTCCGCCCCGATTTCCTCGTGCCCGCCCCGCTCGCAAGGCCCCTCATCACCGCGGGTATCGTCAATGACGCGCTGGGCCTCAAAGGCGTGACCGGACACGCGGCCCGCCTTGCCAATGACAAGCAGGCCATGCGCGAAGCCTTCGTGGGCGCAGGCGTGCCGATGGCGCGCCAGATCAGCGTCGGCGACGCGGCAGGTTTGCGCGCAGCGGCGGAGATGCTGGGCTTCCCGCTGATCGTCAAACCCCGTTCCGGCTCCGGCAGCCGGGGCGTGGCGCTGGTGGAGCGGGAAGGCGAGTTGCCGGCCACGCTTCAAGGCGCGGACTGGCTTGCCGAGGAAGCCCTGACGGGCCGCGAGATCGGCGTTGATGGCGCGGTGATTGGCGGCGAGGTGCGGCTCTTGTCGATCCGCTGGAAAATGCTCACCCCTGCGCCCCACCGCCAGGCGATCAGCTATCTCGCCAGAGACCCGGCGGGCGAAGCGGTCAGCCCGCCGGTGGCCACCATCGCGGCAAAAGCCTTCAAGGCCTTGCGGTGTGATAACGTGCTCTTCCATGCCGACATGATGGTCAGCGAGGCAGGCGAGGTGAGCCTGATCGAGCTCGCGCCGCGCCCGTCCGGCCACGCCATCCACTCCGCGTTCCTGCCGCTCTGCTATGGCCAGAACGTGATGGAGAGCTTCATCTCGCTGGTGCTGATGGGGCAGGTGATGGCGCCGCTCGCCTTCCAGCGCCCCGCCTTCTTCTCCTTCCTCCCCGTGCCGCCGGGGCGGGTTACCGCCGTACCGGACTTTGCCGGGCCAATCGCTGAAGACGGGCGAATCGCGGTCAAGTGCGCGCTGAATGCAGGCGACAGGCTGGGGCCGCTGATCGACGGGGCGAGCGCCCTGCAGCGTGGCTTCATGGTGATGCTGACCGGAGACGAGCTGGAGGGCATGCGCATGGCCGGGCGATTGGCAGCCGCAGTGCCCGTGGAGGCGATCTGATGGCGGAGGAAAGCGCAGTGCGCACCGGCGTTGCCGCCTTCTGGGGGGCACAGGCGCTCGCCCATGTCCTCAGCTGGCCGGACGAAAATCTGGTGCGCTTCCTGGGCACGCGCTTTTCAGACCGAGCCGGAAACGCGAAGCGGCGCGCGGTGGAGATTGGCTGCGGCAATGGCCGCAATCTCTTCGCGCTGGAGCGGCAGGGGTTTGAAACGCTCGGCGTCGATATCTCTGAAGAGGCCGCCACCAATTGCCGCGCGATCCTGTCCGCTGCGGGGATGAAAGCGCGCGTGCTGACTGGCGCGTTTCAGGACGTGCTCTCACCTGACCAGCCCTTTGACCTCATCGTCTGGGACAGCCCCTTCATCGATACCGAGAGCGGCATGGCGGACGGGTTCGCCCGCGCCCGCGCGCTCCTCAAACCCGGCGGGATGCTGTGGGTGAAGTTCCGCCACCCCGACAGCTGGTTTGCCGGGCTCGGCGCGCATCGCGGCGGCGGCACGTATCTCCTGGACGAGCGCGCAGGGCCATACGCCGGCGCGCTCTATTCCTTCCACGACAGGGCGGCGGGCGAGGCGATGCTGAAAGCGGCAGGCTTTGTCATCTCGAACGCGGAGCGGGTGGAGCTCTGGAAGACAAACGAAACCGAACGCCATGTCTGGACGGTGTTCTGGGCGGAGGGGATCTGATGGCAGCGAGTTTCAAGGTTTCCGGCCGCACGGTCGGCGGGGACGCGCCCTGCTTCATCGTCGCCGAGATTGGCGCCAACCATGATGGCGACCCGGAGCGCGCGCGCGAACTCGTCGATATGGCGGCGGCGGCAGGGGCAGATGCCGTTAAATTTCAGACCTATAGCGCCGCCGAGCTGGTGGCCGATCCTGATAGGGTTCTGACCTGGGGCCGGGAAGGGCGCGAGCGCACGGAGACCATTGGCGGCCTGTTTGACCGGCTGGCCCTGCCGCGCGCGGCGCACAAGTCCCTGTTTGAATACGCAAAATCGAAGGGCGTCATTCCCTTCTCCACCCCGTTCAGCCTGGACGGTGTCGATTTCCTCCAGGGCCTCGACGTGCCGCTGTGGAAAGTCGCCTCCTCGGATGTGCGCGACAAATTCCTGCTCGAGCATCTGGCGCGCACCGGCAAGCCGGTCATCCTCTCGACCGGAAAATCGCTCCTTCCTGAAACGGTCCGCGCGGTCGACACGCTGCGCGCGGGAAATGTGCCGTTTGCGGTGCTCCACTGCCTCGCCCAGTACCCGGCACCGATGGAAGAGGTGAGCCTTGCGACTATTCCCGCCTTCAAAGGGGTGTTTCCGGACGCCGTCATAGGCTTTTCAGACCATACGATAGGTATAACGGCGGCCCTCGGATCTGTGGCTCTGGGGGCCAAGATAGTGGAGCGCCACGTCACCTGGGATCAGGACGCGGACGGGCCGGATCACTGGTTTTCCTCATCGCCTCAAGAGTTTAGCGATCTGTGCCGCGAAATCCGCCGTCTGGAGGCGGCAATAGGCGGCGTACGCACCGGCATTCTCCCGTCCGAAGTGCGCGAGCGCGAAGTTTCCGTTAGATCTCTTGTACTTAAGAAGGGTCTCAAGGCCGGGGAGGTGATCACGCCTGATCATCTCGATACCAAGCGCCCGGGTCACGGCATAGACCCCTATGATGCTGAAAAGATTATCGGAATTTCCGTCCCGCGAGACCTCGCAGCAGGCTCTGTCCTCACCTGGGAGGCGCTGAAGGCCTGATGCGGGTAGTGATCTGGACAGGCGGAGGCGGGGATGCCGGGATCGGTCATCTCACCCGTTGCCAGGCACTTGTCCCCGCATTGCTCCGGCGCGGCGCAGATGTGCAAGTCATTGCGCAGGCTGATGTTTCTCTTCGCTCCTTCATCGAATTGGAGGGCGCTGACGTCCAGCTTGTCCCTGATGCGGACGCGGCCTTATCCGCCCTGAAACGCACGCTCCCGGCGGACCTGCTGGTCGCCGACCGGCCCGATCTGACGCAGGCGGATAGTGAGGCTCATTATGGCGCCGGGGCGGGGCGTGTCGTGCTGCTCGCCAGTTCCAGAATCGGCCATTATTCCAGTGATCTGGCGATAGTTGATGATCCGGTTCTGACCGAGACCGATCCGCCTCTGGCGCGGCGGATAGAGGTGGGCGCACACCTCCACATGGTTCGCCCCGAAGTGCTGGCCCTGCGCCCCGTTGCGCCCGTGGTTCTGGAGGCTGGAAAGACCTCTAAACTATTGATTGCCTTGAGCGGTTCGGATCCAGGCGGGCTCACCGAGTCCCTGCTCGCCGCCCTGCATCGCGACATCAATGCGCGTGGCCTGCCGGTGCATTTGAGTGCCGTGATCGGGGCAGGGTGGGAGGCGCAAAGGCGCACGAACCTGCTCGAATTGGTCGATGAAGCTATTGAAATCATTGATCAGCCTGCGTCACTTGCCGGCGCGATTGCCGCCACCGATGCCGTTGTGACGCTGGGTGGACGAACGACCTACGAAGCGTTCGCGCTCGGCCGTCCGGCCTTGTGCGTGCCGTGGGATACAACGGCGGATTACGTGTTCGCGCTGGACCGGCAGAATCTGGCGCTGGCCGTTGATTCCAGTCCAGAAACGGCGGCGCAGGCGATCCTGGCGGCGCTGGATAGTCCGGCGGATATCAATGCCCGCGCCGCGCGCGCCTTCGATATCGTCGGTGCCGAGGCGGCAGACCGGGTCGCGGCACTCTGCCTGGAGGAGCTCTTATGAAGGCCGCAGCGATCATCCAGGCGCGCATGACCTCATCCCGGCTTCCTGGCAAGACATTGATGTCGCTGGCAAATCGCCCGATGCTCCAGCTCGTTATCGAGCGGCTCCAGCGCAGCGCAACCCTGTCTGACATCATCGTGGCCACCAGCGCGGAGGAGGCCGATGATCCGATTGTCGATCTCTGCGCCAGCCTTGCCATCCCCGTCGCGCGCGGCTCGCGCGATGATGTGCTGGCCCGGTTCGCGGGGGCGCTTGCCCTCACCGAAGCCGACATGATCGTCCGCGTCACGGCGGACTGCCCGCTCATCGATTCTGCGTTGATTGACAAGGCGTTGGCGGTGTTCGGGGACGAGCGCCCTGACCATCTCTCCTGCGGGTCTGATGGCGGCTATCCACGGGGGATCAACGCAGAAATCATCGCCCGCACCGCCCTTGAGCTTGCCGCGCGCGAGGCGGCTGAACCGTTCGAGCGCGAGCATGTGACGCCCTTCCTCTACACAAGGCCGGATCGCTTCCGGCTGATAAAAATGGAGGCACCACAAGAGCTTAGGCGGCCAGACTATCGCATCACGGTCGATGAACCGGCGGACATGGCGATGGTGGAGGCGCTGATAGACGGGGTTGGCGGCGATCCGCTGGCGATAAGCCTTTATGATGTCGTGGCTTTTCTGGATGCGCATCCGGAGGTCGCCGCGATTAATGGCGGCGTCCATCAGAAGCATTTCACGGAGACGGGTCAATGAGCGGCGCGGTCGTTGTCGGGGGCGGCCCGGTCGGGCTGGTGGCTGCCATCCTGCTGAAACGGAAAGGCTTTGCGGTCACACTGCTGGAGCGTGAGAGCGAGCTTGGCGGGCTGATGCGCTCCCTGCCGGTGATAGAAGGCTTCGAGTTCGATAACGGCACCCGCTTCGTACCGCGCTTGGGTGATGTCCGGCTCGATGCCGATGCGCTGACCCCTCGCGAAAACTGGCTGGAATTCAACCAGTTACCATCCGGCTCCTTCTTCGCAGGGCGTTTTCAGGAGGCAACCGGCTTTCTCGATATCAATGGCCTCTCAAGCGCTCTCCGCGAAGCGGTCGAGGCAGGGTATTTCGAAGCCGGTGCGAACGGCGAACACGCTGAAACAGTTGAGGAATATCTGAGAGGCAGGTTCGGGGTGGCGGCGCTGGACCATGTGCTCGCCCCGGCACTCACAAAAATCACCGGGCTTGCCCCGCACGAACTTTCTCCGGGCGTCGCTGCCCTTTACGGCCTGTCGCGGCTGGTGATGTTCAGCCCCGAACGCACCCGCGAGCTAAAAGCCGATCCGGTTCACGATGCGCGTCTGGCCTTCCATTCGCGCGATGAAGGCGCGCCGTCTGATCCCTCGCGGGTGTTCCGCTACCCGGCGCGCGGCGGGATTGGCCATTGGGCACAAAGGCTTGAGGCCATAGCCCGCGAAGAAGGCGTGACCATCCGCACAGGGCTCGCCGCCGGGAAGGTGGAGCCGCTGCCCGCGGGCGGTGCGCGCCTGACGCTGACGGATGGCACCCGGCTCGATGCTGAAAAACTGGTCTGGAGCGTGCCGGGCGCGCTGCTCTTGCGCGCGGCCGGCCTGTTGCCGCCGGGCCCGCCGCCACGCATGACATCAGGGCTGGCGCTCTATCATGCCGTGGTCGACCGTCCGTTTGCTACCGATCTGTTTTACATCACGAATTATGATCCGGAATTCGCGAGCTACCGCGTCACGCTCTACCCGAATGTGCAAGGCCGCCCGATGCGGGACGGGCAGTATCACCTGACTGTGGAGGTGATCCTCAACGCGCACCGAAGCGAGGCCGCGCGTTCGGCCCGGATCACAGACGAGCTCGCCCGCATGGGCGTTCTCACGCCCGGCAGCCGTGTGCTGGCAGAGGCGGTTACCCATGTGCGTCAGGGCTTTCCCCTGCCGACACCGGGCCTTGCCGTGCAGCAGGCCAGCCACGCGGAGATTCTGGCGGAGCATTTTCCCGATACGCTGGTGCTGGGCCGGGGGCAGGCGGGGGCCTTCTTCCTGCGCGACGCGCTGGGCGAGGTGGTCAGGGCGCTGGGGTAAACCGGCTGCAGGAACTGCAAATCCGAACGCGTCCTTAACCCTTCCTCCTTCAAATCGCCCCAATCACGCGCAAAGAACGCTGACCGGTCCGCAAGGAGGGAACACGTGCGGGACGGACAGCCTGACATGCTTGGCGTGGCCATTGCGTGCCGTTAAATCACGCCAGACCTGCCGACCGGGAGCTAGAGGGAAGCCAAATGGAAAGCGTTGCCGTCGAACTGGCCCAGCCAGCCCAGGAACTGACGATTTTCTACCTGTTCATGCGCGCGGACATCATCGTCAAGGCGGTCATGGCCATCCTGCTTTTCATGTCCGTCTGGTCTTGGGCGGTGGCGATTGAAAAATGGCTGCAATTCCGCAAGGCCGATGCCCAGTCCCGCCGGTTCGAAGAGGATTTCTGGGCCGGTGGCTCGGTGGACGAGCTGGCCAACCGCTATGCCCGCAATCCCAAGGATCCGTTTTCGCGCGTTTTTGCCGCTGCGGTACGCGACTGGGACAGCTTCTCGGTCGCCAAGTCCGGCGGCGCGGAAGCCAACCGCGAGCTGACCCGGATGGAGCAGGGCCTCGGCATTCTCGCCATTGTCGGCTCATCGGCGCCGTTTATCGGCCTGTTCGGCACGGTATGGGGCATCATGAACTCGTTCCGCTCCATCGCGGCTTCGCGTGACACCAATCTGGCCGTCGTGGCGCCCGGTATTGCCGAGGCGCTGTTTGCAACGGGCCTGGGCCTTGTGGCCGCGATCCCTGCCGTGATCTTCTTCAATGCGCTGTCCTCGCGCCTGGCCAGCTATGCGGTCCGGCTGGAGGGCTTTGTTGACGATCTCTCCGCGCTCGCCGGGCGGGAGGGCTAGAGATGGCTGGCTCGATCGATAGCGCCAGCCGTTCCGGCTCCCGCCGCTGGAAGCCGAAGGCCGAGATCAACATCGTGCCATATGTGGACGTGATGCTGGTCCTGCTGATCGTCTTCATGGTGGCCGCGCCGCTGCTGACCGTGGGTGTGGACGTGAACCTGCCCGACACCGAGGCGCGGGCGATGACCACGTCCGAAGAGCCACTGACCATCACCATCCAGGCCGATGGCACGATCTGGCTGCAGGAGACCCGCGTCGGCTTTGACGAGCTGGTTCCGCGCCTTGAGGCGATCTCGCGTACCGGGTCTGAGGCGCGTGTCTATATCCGGGCGGACGAGGCGGTGGGCTATGGCGATGTCATGCGCGTGATGGCGCGTATCTCCGCGGCCGGATACGCCAATATCGGTCTCGTCACCGATCCGTTGAACCAGTAGCGAAACGAAAGGCAGGGCCTGGCCCCATGCGTGCGGTCTCCAGCTTTATCCTGTCGCTGGTCCTGCACCTCGCCGTGTTTGCGAGCGCGTTCATCTATTTTCCGCGCGCTACCACCCAGATGGCGGACAGCGTGCTGGTGCCGGTCGAGCTGGTCACGCTGTCGGACATCACCAATATCCGCGCCGCACGGCCCGATCCGCAGCCCGAGCCGGAACCCGAAGAGGTGATCGAGCGTCCCCAGCCCGTGGCGCCGGAACCGGAACCCCGGCCGCAACCGCGCGAGGCAGAGCCGGAAATCATTCCGCTGCCGCCCACCGAGGAGCCGCAGCCCGAGCCTGAGCCCGAACCGGTACGCGAACCGGAGCCGGAGCCCACGCCGCCGCAACCTCAACCGCGCCCGGAGCCAGAGCGCCCGCAGCCCCAGCAACGCCCGCAACAGCAGCAGGGTCTGGACCTTGATGCCCTGTCCACGCTGGTGGACCGGTCGCGCCAGACCAGCGCGCCCGCACGCCCGGCAGAGGAAGGCGAGACCCGTCAGGGCGCAGGCGCGGGTACCGCGATGACCGCGACCATGGCCGATCTGTTCCGCAGTCAGGCCAGCCGCTGCTGGCGCGAGCCGGCCGATGCGCCCGATCCTGCCGCCTTGCGGGTATCGGTGGAGGTGCAGCTGGAGCGTGATGGAACCTTGAGTGCCCCGCCGCGTCTTCTCGATTCCAACCGCGTACTCGGCTCGTCCAATCCGTATCTGCGCCTGGCGGGTGAGCGGGCGGTGCGCGCGGTGATCGAATGCGCGCCTTATGCTATGCCTGCGGGCCAGTACCAGCAGTGGCGCCGCATTACCGTCCATTTTGAACCGTCTAATCGCTAACCTGATCCCTGCCCGTCCGACAGGAGCCCCGAGACATGCGCATACTGGCCAGACTTGCCGCCCTAGTGACCGCCTTCCTTGCCCTGTCGGTTTCGGCCTGGGCCCAGCCGGGCGGTTCGCCTCTCGTGGTGACGATCACCGAGGGCAATGTGGACCCGCTGCCCATCGCGATTACCGATTTCATCGGCGAGGACAGCGCTTCGGCTGAACGCGGCGCGGAAATATCGCGCGTGATCACGAACAATCTCAGGAATTCGGGCCTGTTCGCGCCGGTTGATTCTGATGCCTTCATCGAGGACATCACCAATATCGATCTCAGGCCGCGCTTTGCCGACTGGCGGGTTATCAATGCCTCCGCGCTTCTGGTGGGCCGGGTCAGTGTCGACGAGCAGGGCCGGCTTCTGGTGGCCTTCCGCCTGTGGGACACCGCAGCCGAGCAGCAATTGCTGGGCATGCAGTTCACCTCCGTGCCGGAAAACTGGCGCCGCCTCGCGCACAAGGTTTCCGACGCGATCTATGAGCGTCTGACCGGTGAGAGCGGGTTTTTCGACACCCGCATCGTCTATGTTTCCGAAGGCACCGGACCGGATGGCGAGCCGACCCGGCGCCTCGTGATCATGGACCAGGACGGGGCCAATCCCTCCTTCCTCACGGACCGCTCCTACATGGCGCTTCTGCCCAATTTCTCCCCGACCGCCCAGCAGATAACCTATGTCTCCTTCCGCGACCTGCAGGCGACGAGCTATCTCTACGATCTGCAGACCGGCCGCCAGGAAGCCCTCTTTGACAACCGCAACAACGCCATCACCGGCGGCGGCCAGTCGCTCTCGGCACGCTTCCATCCCAATGGCCGCGAACTGGTGCTCTCGATCGGCCAGCGGGGGCGGCATGATCTTTACGGCTTTGATCTGCGCAGCCGTGCCTTGCGCCAGCTGACCAACAACCCGTCCGACGATACCGAGCCGTCCTATTCCCCCGATGGCAGCCAGATCGTGTTTGCGTCCAACCGGTCCGGCCCGCCCCAGCTTTACGTGATGAATGCCGACGGGTCCGACCAGCGCCGCATCAGCTTCGGGCCGGGGCGCTATACCTCGCCGACCTGGTCGCCGCGCGGGGATCTGATCGCGTTCGTCAAGCAGCAGGGCCGGATGTTCTCACTGGGCGTGCTGCGGGCTGATGGCTCCGGCGAGGAACGCATCCTCTATGACGGCTATTTCGTGGATACGCCGGCCTGGTCGCCCAATGGACGCATGCTGCTCTTTACACGCGGGGATTTCTCGCCCGACGGGACGCGCTATTCAGTGTGGACTGTGGATCTGGGCGGGTTCAACCTGCGCCGGCTGCCCACGCAAGGGGCCGCTTCGGATGCCGCATGGTCGCCACTTCTCGACTGAGCAATGCACAGCAGTTTGCCGGAACAGAATTGTCGATTCATGTGTAAAACTGGTGTATGGGTCAATTGACCGTGCAGGTGTGCTGCACGGCCGCTATGAGGGACTTTGCTCCGATGAAACTCGCTCCGTTCGCTGCCGTGGCAGCGTTCAGCCTTCTCGTAACTGCCTGCGCCAGCCGCCCGGACACCACGGAAGTGGTGGAAGGTCCCGGCCCGGTGACCCGCGACACGAGCACCACGCCTGCTGGCCCGGTGCCCGGTTCGATCGAGGATTTCCAGCTCAATGCCGGTGACCGCGTGTTTTACGGCTTTGACCGCTTCGACCTCGACAGTGCGGCGCGCGAAACCCTGCGCCGTCAGGCCGCATGGCTCGCCAGCCACCCGAATGCGCGTATCCTGATCGCCGGGAACACCGACGAGCGTGGCACGCGTGAATACAACCTGGCCCTCGGCGCCCGCCGTGCCAATTCGGCCCGGGACTTCCTGGTCAGCCAGGGTGTTGATCCCTCGCGGATCTCCACCGTGTCCTACGGCAAGGAGCGTCCGAGCTGCACCCAGTCCACCGAAAGCTGCTGGGCGCAGAACCGGAATGCGATCACCGTCATCACGTCCGGCGCGGTGTCGTAAGCAGCGCGTTCAGGCGTTGTGACCGAAAGCCTCAAGGCCCGCCAGCAAGACCCCGGACGGTCCTGCTGGCGGGCCTTGCTTTGACATATGGCCGCATATTTGCCCCTAGTGGCCTTCACGCTGGCAGCCAGACCACCCGATTGCACACTAGCCGCTTGCACAAGGTGAATTTCATGCGTTGGCTTATTTCCCTCCTTCTTGGTTCGGTAATGCTGGCCGGTATGGCCGAAGCCCAGTCCACGCGCGCGCTGACGGTGCGGATGGATGCGCTCGAACAGCGCCTTCAGGAGATGGAGCAGCGCTCGCTGGCGGGTGATCCGGTGGCCGAAGACCTGCTGCAGCGCATAGAGGGGCTGGAGCGCGAGCAGCGCGCCCTGACCGGCGAGCTCGAGCGCATGAATTTCGAGAATACCCGGCTGCGCCAGGAGGTCGACCGCCTGAACAATGCCATGCGGCGGGTGATGGCCGGTGAGGCTGGTGAGGGCCTGGCCGTCACCGATCCCGATGATCCCCATGGCGAGGCGCGCGCTCAGGCGACGCGTCCGCTCAGTCTGCAGGGTGGCAATCTTCCCCCGGAGCGCGCGGCAGAAAGCGCGCAGCGCGAGGCGGGCCTTGCCGATCTTGATGAAGAGCCGGGCGATCCTGACGAAATGTTCCGTACGGCGCGCTCACGCCTGCTCGATGGCGATTTCGCCGGGGCGCAGGAGCGCTTTGCCGCCTTCGTCACCCAGCACGAGAACCACAACCTGACCGGTCAGGCCTGGTACTGGCTGGGCGAGACCCATTTCGTGCAGGGCAGCTTCCAGGATGCGGCCGATGCCTACCTGGCGTCGCTGCGCGCTGACCGGCGCGGTGAGCGCGGCCCCGACGCGCTGGTGCGGCTGGGCGCCTCGCTGGCTGCGATGGACCAGCGTTCGGCAGCCTGCAACGTGCTTGGCTCCTTCGCCCAGGAATATCCCAATGCGGATGAGGATGCGCGCCGGCGGGCCCAGCGTGAATCCTCGCGGGCCGGGTGCCGTTAGACCCTGATCGCGAACTGGCCGCGCGGGCGGCGCTGCGCCTTTCGCCGTCCGGCCCGCTGGTTCTGGCCCTTTCGGGCGGGGGAGATTCCACCGCTCTGGCCGTGATACTCGCCGGTCTGGCGCGCGCGCATGACCGGCCCTTCCACGCGCTCATCGTCGATCACCGGCTCCGCTCTGCCAGTTCGACCGAAGCCGCGCTGACGGCAGAACGCGCCCGCGCGCTGGGCGCAAGGCCCCACATTCTAGTCTGGGACGATCCCCAGCCCGGTCAGGCAGCGGCGCGCACGGCCCGCCACCGCCTGCTGGCTGAAGCCTGCGAGGGGCTGGGTACGGACACGCTCTTTCTGGCTCATACGGCCAATGACGTGATCGAGACCATGCTGATGCGGGCCTCGCGCAAGGATGCGGGCTGGCGCGCGCTCGCGGCGATGGGTAACAGGGCGATGAGCCCGGCCTGGCCAGCGGGGCGCGCGCTGCATATCGCCCGTCCGCTGGTGCGCACGCCGCGCGCATATCTGCGCCGCCTGCTCAGGGCCGAAGGCGCGGACTGGATCGAGGATCCGTCCAATACCGACCCGAAGTTTGAACGCGTGCGTATCCGGGCCATGGCCCCGGCGCCTGACAGCGTGCCCGGCCAGGCCTTGCTGGTGTTGAATGATCAGGCGCTGGCGCTGGATGCCGGGGTGCGCCGGGCCGCTTCGCGCCTTGTTACGCGCGCCGTGCGCCTTCACGACTGGGGTGGCATCACGCTGGAGCCCGGCGCGTTCGGGCGTGCGCCGCGCGGCGTGGCCCTGCGCGCGCTGGAGGCGTGTATCGCGGCGGTTAGCGGTGCCGCCGAACTGGCACGCACCAGCGTCACCCGCAGCCTGCTGGACGCCTTGCTGGCGGGCAGGGCGGCAAGCGGGGGCGGGGCGCTGCTCACCTCCACCGCTATCCTCGGGCGCGATCCCGGTGCAAGCGCAGGGCGTGCCGATGGTGCGCCAGGAGCAGGCAAACTTATCCTCCCCCCCGGAAAAGCGGGTATATTCGACGGACGCTTTCTCGTCTGTGCAGGCAGTGAGGCCCTGACCCTCTGCGCGGCGGGAGGCGAGAAGACACATGCCCCCGGTGTGCCGCCGGTCTTGCGCGGCTCACTGGTGCGCGGGGAGGGGGCCGGTGAAGCCTTCATCGCCGGGCTGGACACGGTGCCGGGCAGCGGCGCGGCTGGCGCGCTGATTGCAGAACGGATCGCTCATGTCCTGTTTGTGAGCAACTGATCGGGAGGAACTGCGCCCTCGCGCCGCACTGCACTGGCGAAACGGGCAGCAGGAACCAATATGGTAAGGGCGAAGACCGCCTGATAGACTGGCCCGATTGGGCTGAACGAGATTTGATGACGGGCGCGGCCTGCGCCGCCGCCTGCAAAGGGAATACGGATGAATCTGCGCAATATACTGGTCTGGGCGATCCTGCTGGTCCTGCTGCTGGCCCTGTTCAACATTCTTCAGGGGCCGCGCCCGGCTGGGCAGCCGGCCAATGAGCTGACCTACAGCCAGTTCATGGACAATGTGGAAGCAGGCCGTGTGCGCGAGGTGACCATTGAGGGTCAGACCGTGACTGGACAGCTGGCCGGCGGCCAGTCCTTCCGCACCGAAGTGCCCGGCGATGCGCAGGTGACCAATGCGCTGCGCGAGCATGGCGTGCAGATCACGGCGCGCCCGGCGGCCGAGGGCGGCATGAATCTGCTGGGCATACTGCTCAGCTGGTTCCCCATGCTGCTCCTGATCGCGGTGTGGATTTTCTTCATGCGCCAGATGCAGTCCGGCGGACGTGGCGCGATGGGCTTTGGCAAGTCGAAGGCGAAGCTTTTGACCGAGAAGACCGGCCGGGTGACATTCGAGGACGTGGCCGGCGTGGACGAGGCCAAGGACGAGCTTGCCGAGATCGTCGAGTTCCTCAAGGATCCCTCCAAATTCCAGCGTCTGGGCGGCAAGATCCCGAAGGGCGCGCTGCTCGTTGGCCCTCCGGGCACCGGTAAGACGCTGATCGCGCGCGCTGTTGCCGGCGAGGCGGGCGTGCCCTTCTTCACCATTTCCGGTTCGGACTTTGTGGAGATGTTTGTCGGCGTCGGCGCCAGCCGCGTGCGCGACATGTTCGAGCAGGCCAAGAAGAACGCGCCCTGCATCATCTTCATCGACGAGATCGACGCGGTGGGCCGTTCGCGCGGTGCCGGCCTTGGCGGTGGCAATGACGAGCGCGAGCAGACCCTGAACCAGCTTCTGGTCGAGATGGACGGGTTCGAGGCCAATGAGGGCATCATCCTGATCGCGGCCACCAACCGTCCTGACGTGCTGGACCCTGCGCTTCTGCGCCCTGGCCGGTTTGACCGTCAGGTCGTGGTGCCCAATCCCGACATCACGGGCCGAGAGAAGATCCTGAAAGTCCATATGCGCAATGTGCCGCTGGCCGCTGATGTCGACCCGAAAACCATTGCGCGCGGCACGCCGGGCTTCTCCGGTGCGGATCTGGCCAATCTGGTCAATGAGGCCGCGCTGCTCGCCGCCCGCCGCAATCGCCGCCTTGTCTCCATGGCCGAGTTTGAAGAGGCCAAGGACAAGGTGATGATGGGGCCGGAGCGCCGCTCCATGGTGATGGGCGAGAAGGAAAAGACGCTCACCGCCTATCACGAGGCCGGTCACGCCATCGTGGCGCTGAAAGTGCCCGCGGCTGATCCCGTCCACAAGGCGACGATCATCCCGCGCGGGCGCGCGCTCGGCATGGTCATGCAGCTGCCAGAGGGCGACAAGCTGTCCATGACCCATCAGGAGATGACCAGCCGCCTTGCCATCATGATGGGCGGGCGCATCGCCGAAGAGCTGAAATTCGGCAAGGAGAACGTGACCTCCGGCGCCGCCAGCGACATCCAGCAGGCCACGCGTCTGGCCCGCGCCATGGTCACCCAGTGGGGCTTCTCTGACGAGCTTGGCCCGATCGATTATGCCGATAATCAGGGCGATGTGTTCCTTGGCCAGCAACTGGTCCAGCAATCGCGCACCGTGTCGGCTGAAACGGCGGCGAAGATCGAGCGCGAGGTGAAGGGTCTGGTCGAAGGCGGGCTTAACGAGGCACGCCGCATTCTGACCGAGCACAACAAGGACTGGGAAGCCATTGCCCAGGGTCTGCTCGAATACGAGACGCTCTCCGGCGAGGAGATCAATGATCTGCTCAAGGGCAAGATGCCGGTACGCAATACCGATGTGCCCCCGAAGAGCGATGCGGGCTCGTCCACGCCCGATAGCGCTGTGCCGATCATTGATGATGAGGATGAGGACGAGGTGTCCTCGGCCGGCGGCATGGAGCCCAAGCCCGGCCCGGCCTGATCACCGGCCCTGCTTCCGGTGCCTCCCACGGACTGGATACGCAGCGAAGGCGAAGGAGCAATCCTTCGCCTTCGTGTTGCGCCCAACGCCTCAAAAGATGCCATTGAAGGCGTGGAAACAGCGGCCGACGGGCTCTCCCATCTCAAAATCCGCGTGCGGGCCGTGCCGGACAAGGGCGCGGCCAATGCGGCGGTGCTCAAGCTTCTTGCAAAATCGCTGGGTGTGTCGAAATCGGCGCTGGAGCTGATCTCGGGCCATACCGCACGGATAAAGGCCGTGCGGGTGACAGGCCTTGCTTCTGATGAGGTGGGCGCGCGTCTTGTGGATCGGCCTGCATAATTTCATGCGCGGCGGGCACAGACCCGGACATGCCGGTGCAAATCCAGTCCAGCAAGGCAGACGTATAGAAGGCATCAGGTCTTCTTGCGGGGAATTGCCATGCCCGAAATGCCCTTGCCCTGGATGCTGGCTGGTCTGGCCGCGGCCATTGGCGCGCTGATGGGGCTGATGAGCCTTGCCGTCCCCCGCTGGGGCGCGAATGTGGTGCGCCTTGCGCCCCATCCGGAGATGCACGGTGGCTGGGCGGAGTTCCGCGCTTCCTATGGCGGAGCGCTGGTGCTGGCCCATGGCGCTGTACTGCTGACCCTTGCCATAAGCGCGCAGGCCGGAGCCGGCGCGGTGATGGGTGCCAGCCTCGCTGTCGGGCTCTACTGGCTCGGCATGGCGATTGGCCGGGCCGTCTCGATGATCATGGACGCAGAGCAGAACACCCGCACCCGCTACAACGCGGCTGCCATCGGGTTCGAGGCGGTCATGGGCCTGGCGCTATGTGCGCCCTTCCTTGCCCATCTGGACCAAGTCCCAAGTCAGGCTGTCTGATTGCAGGCAATGGCGCCAATACGCGCTGATCGTGCCGCGTCCGGGCCGTAGCCAGCTTCTGCGCTGCGCTGGCGGGCGGCTTCGTCTGCGATGGCCTTTACCAGCCCCTCCGTGAGGGTCTTCAGGGCCTCCACCACGATGCCGTTTTTCTGAACGGCGGCCTCCAGACGCTCTACATGCTCTCGCAGGCGCGTCCTGAGAGACTCATCAAGCCCTGACAGGCGTTCAGGGTCCCCGGCTGCAAGCTGGCTTTCACGCCGGTAGATGTTGGCCAGCTGCATCTTCTCGTCCTGCAGGTCAAAGGCCTTGTGGGGCTGGCGCGCCTCGAAATAGGCGGTTTCGGTCTCGAACAGCTCGGTCAGGCGTTTGACCAGCCGGATCAGATGCTCGGCCCTCTCGGTGGGGGATTTTGCGGCCAGCTCGCTCATGACTCGCTCCTCAGCTCCTGCATGCGCATGATCTCACGGGCGAGGTCATCGGCAAGGCCGATACCGCCAGCGCGCGCCATCACCTTGGCGTACTCCTCGTTCAGCATGCCCCGGAACGCACTCTCGCCCGGCCCGCCGCCGAACATCTCGCTCTGCGTGCTCTCGCCCATCATCTGCTCGATAAGCTGGGCCAGGAAGATCGCCTCGAACTCTTCTGCGACGCGGCGCGCCTGTTCGGCATTGGCAACGCCGCGCGTGCCGGGCAGCGCCGGTTCACGGTTGGCAACCGCATTATTGAGCTGGGCGGCCAGAAGATTGTCCATCACAGCACCTCGATCTCGGCCTGCATCGCGCCGGCCGCCTTTATGGTCTGGAGAATGGTGATCATGTCGCGCGGGGAGACGCCCAGCGCATTGAGCCCGTCGACCAGCTGGCGCAGGGACACCGTGCCCTCCAGAATACCCAGCTGGGCCTCGTCCTCTTCGGCGATGACCTGGGTGCGCGGCAGGACGATGGTCTCCCCCTCGGCAAAAGCGCCCGGCTGGCTGACGATCGGTGTCTCGCTCACGGTGATGGTCAGATTGCCCTGCGCGATGGCGACGGTGGAGACGCGGACATTCTCGCCCATCACGATGGTGCCGGTGCTCTCGTCGATCACGACCCGGGCGCGCATGTCGGCGGCTACGCGCAGCTGTTCCACATCGGCAACCAGGGAGACCATGTCACCGCGGAAATGGCCGGGGCGGGAAACGACGACGGTGGCCGGATCGGTCGCGCGGGCCGTGCCAGAGCCGATAAAGGCGTTGATCGCCTCGGCCATGCGCCGCGCGGTTGTGAAATCGGGATTACGCAGGGCGAGCCGGATTTCCTCGCGCTCTGCGAGATCAAAGCGCAGCTCGCGCTCGATGATCGCGCCGTTGGCGATGCGGCCATTGGTGGGCACGCCGCGCGTGATGCTGGCGGCCGCGCCTTGCGCCGCGAATCCGCCCACCGCAACCGAGCCCTGCGCCACCGCATAGACCTGCCCGTCCGCGCCCATCAGCGGGGTGGCGATCAGCACGCCGCCCTGCAGGCTGTCGGCATCGCCCATGGCCGAGACGGTCACATCGATGCGCGAGCCTTGCGTCGCAAAGGGCGGCAGGTGGGCGGTGACCATCACGGCGGCAACATTGCCGGTGCGCAGATCCGCGTCGCGGATATTGACGTTGAAGCGCTCCATCAGCGAGTTCAGCGACTGGCGGGTGAAGGCCGAGTTGCGCAGTGTGTCGCCGGAGCCGT
The DNA here is from genome assembly GCA_022565665.1 of Glycocaulis sp. Lineage (GTDB taxonomy): Bacteria > Pseudomonadota > Alphaproteobacteria > Caulobacterales > Maricaulaceae > Glycocaulis. The sequence goes on along the minus strand of JAIUMI010000001.1, from coordinate 123,649 downwards.
CAAGGCCGACGACAAGGCCGTAGCCCACCAGCTGGTTCTCCCGGACGCCCTCGATATCGGCAATGTCCTTGATACGCGGATTGGCCAGCGCAGCCGCGCTCACCAGGGCAGCCAAGCCAAGAGCGATGAGAAAACGGGTCAGCATGGGCAGCGGTTCTCCGCAAGGGGTGAAGCTTCGCGCGTTAACCATGCGAAAAACGTGCCAGTTGAGTGGATAAAAAAGTCTATGCTTTTCAATGCGCTGTCGAGTGTTCGCGCGGGCACAGAGTGCCGGGGGCAGGCGCTGCCGGGAAGATTTTGCCGTCGGCGCGAAGCAGGTTAAGACCCTGTTAAGCAAGCTTAAGCAAGTGTGCTCCAGGCAGGTAAGGCATGAGGCTTCACCTATGAAGATCACTGGTCCCGGCGGGCCACAGGGCCCCTCCGCGCCCCGGCGCACCACCGGCCCGCGTTCGGGCAAGGACGCGTTCGCGCCGTCGCGCACCTCCAGCACACCTGCAAGCTCTGGCACTACCGGCACGGGTCCGGTAGCCGCTGTTGGCTCTGTCGAGGCGCTGCTGGCCCTGCAGGGCGAGCATGATGAAGCGGGTGCGCGCCGTCAGGCGACCGAGCGGGCCTTCACCCTTCTTGATGTGCTTGATGATCTCAAGATTGCGCTTCTGGAAGGCGGCGTCCCGCGTGCCAAGCTGGTGCGCCTGATGGATACGCTCAAATCGCGCCGTGCGCAGGTTTCCGACCCCAAACTGGAAGCCATGCTGGACGAAGTTGAGACGCGCGCTGCAGTGGAATTGGCCAAGTATGACGCGTAAACCGCGCTTGATGGCCTTTAAGTGGCGGAAATCGCCGGTTTTTCACATTGGCACCAAACTTGCGCCGCAACGGATATGCATCGTTGACTTGAGATGTTCGGCGGATATTCTCCGCCGCGCTCAGTTGAGGGGCATGAGCGTCATGGAGGCGGTCATATGAGCGCGTTTGAATCGACGATCGAGCTGCCCGAGGGCTATCGTCCCAGCGAGGACGAGGAGTTTATGAATCCGCGGCAGAAAGAGTATTTCCGCCGCAAACTCATGGCCTGGCGGGACGAGATCCTTCGCGAAAGCCGCACAACACTTTACGCCCTGCAGGAAGATATCGGCGCACTGCCCGATCTTGCCGACCGGGCATCCACCGAGACGGACCGCTCGCTGGAACTGCGCGCGCGTGACCGCCAGCGCAAGCTGATCGCGAAGATCGAATCGGCCCTGCGCCGGATCGAGGAAGACACGTACGGCTATTGCGATGAGACCGGCGAACCGATTTCGCTGGCCCGTCTCGATGCCCGTCCGGTCGCTACGCTGAGCCTTGAGGCGCAGGAGCGCCACGAGCGCTCCGAGCGCGTCCATCGCGACGACTGATCAGGCCGGACCAGCGGCGCGGGCGAAAGCCTCGGCATCGTCCCAGTTATTGAAGGCGCGCGCGGCAAAGCCTGCCTTGTGCAGCAGCTTGGTCATGTAGAGCGCGTGCATCATGTTCGCCTGTCCGTAGACATAGGCTATCCGGATCTTGTGCGGCATGTGGGAACAGAACACCTCCGCCACCTTCCCGAACTGTTCGAGCGTGTGTTCCAGCGCGCACTGGCTGTAATCCAGAACAATGGCGTCGCGTTCTTCACGCACGCATCGCTCGGCCAGCTTCTGGGCGTTGACAAGGCTGTCCTTGACCCGGTTCACGCCGATCAGTCTTGCGCAGAACACGTTCGCGCCCTCCAGCTCAAACCGGTCGAGGGTGAGGCTATTGTCAGGCTGAGCGGGCATGGAGGGCGGAGTCTATTGATTGTGCGCCGGTTCCGGCAATCGACAGCGCTGCTTGGTAGCGAGCCCACTCGATGGCCGGGCGGTGCGTTGCAAACGGTTCGGTGATGATGCCTTTGCGAGTCAGCGTGCGCATCAGGGTGACAACGAAGCCGGCGTGTTGCCGCGCCAGCACGTAGGCCACCGGGAAGCCGGCGGGCAAGCGTCTGGCTACACGCCCGGCGAGGGTCCCGATCTGGAAGGTATCGTGGGAGTAGAGCATGCGCCGGTAGTCGAAGACCACGGCATGAATACCGCCGCGCGAAACCCGGTCCAGCAACATGCCGCCCCGATCCCGGCTAAGTTCCGGCCGGTTCAGCCCGAACAGCCGCACATACATGACCCCTTCCGGAGGCAGTATCCGCGTGACGTACGAGAAGCGCTCGCTCATCAATCCCACCTTGTCCACTCGTCTTTAGCCTACTGGCTGAATAGTGAGCAAAGCGTTAGCGCATGACGGGTAATCGATCAGAAAGGCCAGAGGAGGTTGTATATCTCCTGGCCGACGGGCGGGCGTTGCATTTCGGAGATGTGACCGCGTCCGCCGTAGGAAATCCGGGCCTCGGCGATCTTGGTGTGGTCGATCGTATTGTCCGAGGCGATATCCTGCGGGCGTACGATGCCGGAGATCAGGAGTTCGCGGACTTCGTTGTTTATCCGCACTTCCTGGCGTCCGTGCACGATCATGTTTCCGTTCCACAGAACATCTACCACGATGGCAGCGGCGGTCAGCCGGATTGTTTCGGAGCGGTTCACCGAGCCGGAACCGCGCGTGGAGCTGGTTGAGCCCATGCGGATCAGATTGGCCGGGTCGACGGCATCATTGAAGAAGCCGTCGAGCGCCGCCTCGCCGCCGAGGAAATTCGTCAGATTCGCGTTTTCGGAGGTCACGCGGGCCCGGTTGGTCTGGTTATTCAGCTGGGCACGGTCGGCGATATTGATGTTGACGGTGAGGATGTCGCCCACATGGGCCGCGCGCGGATCGCCGAAGAAGGTCGACGAGTTTGACCGCCAGAGTGAGTTGAGATTGCCCGCCTCGCCCTGACGCGCGGCCATGGCGGCCCTTAGCGCGTCGGCCTGGCGTGAACTGTCACTGGCCATCAGATCGGCAACGCCCACGCCGCGAATGGCTGCTTCGGCGGCCAGCGGAGACAGGGGCGGGGGCTGGCCGATATAGGCCGCACGGTCGCGTACGGCGCACGCGCTCATGGCGCTCATGGCCAGCGCACAGACGCCCAGGCGCATCCAGTTGCGAAGGGGGGTGTTGGGCATCGGATTACTCCTCGACAGGCGCGGTCTAGAATACTTGTGCACCGGAGACGCGGGCGCGGCCGGGGGCCTCGACCACCGCTTCAACGGTCCGGTTCGATTGCAGGTTCACAAAGCGCGCGCTCTCGCCGAGCGCGGCATTTTCCAGCGCGCGGGCGCGGGCGGTCAGGGTCAGCGGGCCGGACTGGAAGACCAGAGCCACTGTCTCTCCCCGGGTAACCGCCGCAGGCGTACGCAGATCGAAGGCGCGCAGTGCCTCGCCGGCGCGCAAGGCCCGGCGGGCCTCCTGACCAATCATGCCGGTTTCGCTCATCAGCGCGTCGGCCCGTACCCGGTCAGCGCGCAGGCTCACCCACTCGATATCGGCGGCCTCGATGATCTCGCCGCGCGCCACAGGGCGGGCCAGCACCGGCACATCGATCACAGGGTCAGCGCGCCCGGCAATGGTAACCGGATCGCCGCCCGGATGGGTGATGATCTCGGCCCGGAACGGCCCAGTACGGCCGTCCATGTCGAGACGCACAAGGTCCAGCCCCCGCCCGGCATCCACCGGCGTGTGCACGGTCAGGGTGCGGTTGGCCAGCGTCACCTCATGCGTGCGCCCGGTCTCGATATAGAGATGCCCGGCAATCATTTCGGCGATTTCGCCGGCGCTGATGGCGTGGGAGGCGCGCTCGATGGTCACCCGCTCTGTTCCGGTCGCATTGGCCCAGACCAGGCCGTGACGGGCAGCCTCGCGGCGCACCCATGCCGGGTCGAGGAAGTTGCGGCCGCCAGGCTGCGGCGCGCGGGCAAGACGCACATGAGCCGCTTCGCCGTCCACGCCCTCGAACAGATCGCCAAGCGTGACGGCGCTGCCTTCGACCACGATGCGTTCGCGCAGGAGCACGTTCTGCGGCCCGTCCGCGTAAGCGGTGCCAAGGATCGCGAAGATCAGGGCGGCGGTAATCATGCGCAGCATGGCGGTCATCCTTGCCTAGCGGAGGTTGGCGGAGGCGGCGAGCATTTCGTCGGCGGCGCTGATCACCCGCGCGTTCATCTCGTAGGCGCGCTGGGCGCGGATAAGGGCGGTGATTTCGGTCACCGCATCCACGTTCGACGTTTCCACAAAGCCCTGCCGGATAATGCCGAAGCCCGGCTGGCCGGGCACGCCGACATTGGCCGCGCCGGAGGCCGCGGTTTCCAGATAGAGATTGTCGCCAGCAGCTTCGAGGCCGGCTTCATTGGCAAACGTGATCAGTTCCAGCTGGCCAAGGATCTGCGGCTCGGCATCGCCATCGAGCGTCACCTGCACCTGGCCCTGCTGGTTTATCTCCACCCGGCGGGCTTCCTCCGGGATCGCGATTCCCGGCATGACCAGATAGCCGTCGGAGGTAACCAGCTGGCCCTCCGGGCTGCGTGAGAAATTGCCGGAGCGGGTATAGGCCTCCCCGCCATTTGGCAGTTCGATGCGGAAATAACCGCGCCCGGAGATCGCGAGATCCAGCTCATTCCCGGTCTGCGACAGGCTTCCCTGCTCGGTGATCCGGTAGACCGAACCAGCCTGCACGCCCAGGCCAATCTGCAGGCCCGTCGGCACGATGGTGCCTGCATCGGAGCTGGCCGCGCCGACCTGGCCCATATTCTGATAGAGCAGGTCCTGAAACTCCGCCCGCTGCCGCTTGAAGGCGGTCGTGTTCATGTTGGCGAGGTTGTGGGCGATCACCTCGACATTGAGCTGCTGGGCTTCCATCCCGGTAGCGGCAGTAGACAGAGCGCGCATGAGTCAGTTTCCTCGTTCTTTATTCATTAGCCAGGCCGACCGAGACGCTCGATCGCCTTGCGGCTGAGCTCATCGGCCTGCTGGAGCATGCGGGTGACAGAGGCGTAGGCACGCGAAACCTCCATCATGGAGGTGATCTCCATGATGGGACGGACATTGGAGCTTTCGATGAAACCCTGACGGACGCTGTCGCCCATCACGAGTTCGCGGGCGGCATCATTCGGCGCGGTGTAGCGGTTCTCACCGGTCTTGGAGAGCACGCCGGGTTCGTCAAAACGCATCACCGCGACCCGGCCAACGGGTACGCCGTTCTGGGCCAGCTCACCTGTCGAACTGATCGCGACCGGACCAGCCTCCGGATCGATGGTGATCGGGGCGCCGCCCTCATCCAGCACGCGTGCGCCATCCTGCGCGATCAGCGTGCCGCCAGCGTCCATGGAAAAGCGGCCATCGCGGGTAAAGCGCTCGCCCTGCGGGGTGTCCAGTACGAAAAAGCCTTCGCCGGTAATCGCCAGATCAAGCGGGCGGCCGGTCTGCTCCAGTGTGCCCTGGCTGAAATCGCGGCCCATGCCCCACTCGGCAACATAGTTCAGCTGCGGCGGGCCGTCCTCGGCGCGCGCCCGCGTCCACGGATCGGCTTCGACGAGCAATTGCTCAGCCTTGAAGCCCGCCGTCGAGACGTTGGCGATATTATTGGCGGTGATGTCGAGGGCCCGGCGCAACACCTGTTGCTGGCTGAGGCCTATCATCATCATGTTATCCATCGCGCGAATGAGCCCTTTCTGGCCGTCTGCCGCGTCCGGCCGGACTTTCGCCAGCCGTGCGTCATCGCCTACGCAACTGGCGTGCCATGGTTAATTTCAATTAATTACAATGAGTTAGCTTCAGCAGTGTGCGGAAGAAGCCCGTTCGCCCGGCATTCAATGCAGTGAAGGGCGGAAAAAACTGCCTATCAGGGCGGGTTTCCCAAGGAATCGTTAACCGGCATGGGACCTAATCCTTGCCAAGGAATGAATCGCTCAATCCCAGCGGAGCCGTCATGGCAGAAGAGAACGAAGAAGACACCGGCGAAGAAGACGTTGCCGAAGGCGAGGGCAAATCCGGTCCGGATATCAAGAAGCTGGCGCTTTTTGTGGGTCTGCCGGCGGTTATCGTCGTGCTGGCGCTTGTTGCCGGGGCGCTGTTCCTGTTCGGTGGCGGTGACGGCGATGTGGCCGAGGCGGAAGGCGAAGACGCGGTTGAAAGCGCCGCGATGGCGGCGGCTGCTGCTCAGGCGCAGTCCTACTATGTCTATGACATTGAGGAGCCGCTGATCGTGAATGTTCAGGGGGCCAGCGGCGCGACCATGCTCCTGTCCCTGCGGCTGCAGCTGGAAATCGCCGATCCGTCCGTCCAGCCCGTGCTGGATGCGCGCATGGGCCGGGTGCTCGACCAGTATGCCGCCTTCCTGCGGGAGCTGTCGCCCGATGATCTTGCGGGCTCTGCCGGTCTGCACCGCGTGCGCCTTGAGCTGCTCCGCCGGACCAATCTGGCGATTGCGCCAGCGCGTGTTGAAGGCGTGTTGATCACGCAGATGCTCGTTACCCAGTCCTGATAACCTATCCAGTCCGAGAGTTGCCTGCACCATGAGTGATGTTGATCAGGATGCCCTTGCCGCCGAATGGGAGGCTGCTGCAAACGCCGAGCAGCCCAATTTCGATGCAGCCGGTTCCGATGCGCTGGCTTCGGAATGGGAGGCCATGGTCGGCGCCGATGGCGAGACCTTCCTGCCGACCCAGGGGTCGCAAGGCCCTGAACGTATCCTCAACCAGGACGAGATCGACAGCCTTCTGGGCTTTTCGGTGTCCGATGAGGACGGCGCAGAGCGTTCCGGCATCCGCGCCATCATCAATTCCGCGCTCGTTTCCTACGAGCGCCTGCCCATGCTGGAGATCGTCTTTGACCGCCTTGTGCGGCTGATGACGACCTCCTTGCGCAATTTCACCTCCGACAATGTGGAGGTCTCGCTGGACAATATTTCCTCGATCCGTTTCGGGGACTATCTCAATTCGATCCCGCTGCCGGCCATCCTGTCGGTGTTCCGCGCGCAGCAGCTGGACAATTACGGCCTGCTGACGGTCGATTCCAATCTGATCTACTCGGTGGTTGACGTGCTGCTCGGCGGGCGGCGCGGCACCAGCGCCATGCGTATCGAGGGGCGGCCCTACACCACGATCGAGCGTACCCTGGTACAGCGCATGATCGAGGTCGTTCTGGCAGACGCCAAGCAGGCCTTCGCGCCGCTGACCGAAGTGGATTTCACGCTCGACCGGGTGGAGACCAATCCGCGCTTTGCCGCGATCGCCCGTCCGGCCAATGCGGCCATTCTCGTCAAGCTGCGCATCGACATGGAAGACCGGGGCGGGCGGATCGAGCTGCTTCTGCCGTATGCGACGCTGGAGCCGATCCGCAAAATGCTGCTCCAGCAGTTCATGGGCGAGAAGTTCGGGCGCGACAATATCTGGGAAAGCCACCTCGCCACCGAGCTATGGTCCACCCAGATGGAGGTACATGCGGTCATTGATGAGCTGCAGCGTCCGCTCGGCGAAATCATGAAGCTGACCGTGGGCGATACCATCTTTCTGGACGCGGGGCCGGACAGCCCTGTGGAGCTGCGCTGCGGCACGGTTCCGTTAACGCGCGGACGGATGGGCCGACTCGGTCATAATGTGGCGGTCAGGCTGGATTCTCCGCTGAGCCCGGCCGCCCGCCGCACGCTAACGAGGTTTGCATGAGTATGGCCGCTTTTGTCTTTGAGGTGATTGTCGCCCTGCTTCTGGTCGGGGCGGCGATGATGTGCTGGCGCGTGGACCGCCGGCTGAAGGCGCTGCGCGACGGCCAGGATGGTCTGCGCGACACGGTTGCCGGCCTCAACGATGCCGTGGACCGCGCCCGCGCGGCGCTGGCTGCGCTGGACAGGGCCTCCCGCGAGAGCAGCGAGGTGCTGGAGGCGCGCACGCGCGAAGCCAGAGCGCTTGCCGACGAGCTGCGTCTGCTTGCCGGTGCCGGCGAGCGGGGCCTGGAGCGCTTCGAGCGTCCGCGGCGCAGCGCGCCCGGGCGGACCGCCGGAACGGCCCAGCCTGCTTCAAGACCGTCTGAAGACCTGTTGAAGACCCTGCGTTAGGAGCCCGCCCGATGCCCGGCCTTCGCCCGCTTCTTCTTATCTCCGCGCTGCTGGCCGGGCTGTTTGCGCTGAAATCGGTTTCGCTGGCCGATGGTGCCATCGCGCTTGTCTCGGCGGCTTCGGCGGTGGAGACCGGCAGCGCGGTTTCAGCCGATACCGAAGCGGTTTCGGATGAGCCACGTGAGCCGGAGAGCCCTTTCCGTCCGGGGGCTGCCCGTGCGGCGCAGGAGGAGGCGGAGCGTGAGCGTACCGCTTCGGAGCTGGACATCATCACCTCTCTTTCCCGCCGGCGTCAGGAGCTGGATCTGCGTGAGGCTGATCTGGATACGCGCGCTGCGCTTCTGGAGGTTGCCGAAGAGCGGATCGAGGCCCGCATCGCCCGCCTTGAAGACCTGCAGGCCGCTCTGGAAGACCTGCTGGGCCAGCTGGAAAGCGAGCGCGGCCGGCGTGTTGGCGAGATTGTGCAGGTCTATGCCCAGCTGGAGCCGGAAAACGCTGCGGCCATCATGTCGCGTATGGATGACGAGACGCTGCTTCTGGTGGCCGAGCAGCTGCAGCGCGAGCAGGGGCGGCGCTATGCGGCCATCCTTGCGGAAATGGAGCCGGGTTTTGCTGCAGAGCTGACCTTGCGCCTGCGCGCCCGCGCCAGCCCGCCTGAAACCCAGGCCGAGGTGGAGGCCCGCCTTGCCGGGACTGACAGCTAGATATCTCGCGCCTGCGCTGATCGCGGCCTTTCTGGCGGCGGCCCCGTCTGCTCATGGGCAGGTGGCCGCCCAGCTGTCGGTTGAGCGGTCCGGAGTGACGACGCGCCTGATCATCGCCTATCCGGAACGCCTCGGCGGCGAGGTATCCGCGCAAGCAGAGATCGCCGGCGGTGCGGTGCTGGTTGCCACGCTGAGCGAACCGGCGAGTTTTGATCCCTCCCGGATTCCCGCCGAAAGCGCCGGGCTGGCTGCGATGGCGCGGCTGGACCCTGACGGGCGCACGCTGCGGGTTGCCTTGAATCGCGAGGCCGAACCGCGCATCAGCGTGTCCCACAATGTGATCGCCATTGATCTGGCTCCGCCCGGCGCCAGCCCCTTGCCCGATATTGTTTCGCCCTTCGAACAGAACCGGCGGGCCGAGGCCGCGGCCGCTGCAGAACGGGCGCGCGAAGCGGCCAATGTGCCGCCTCCGCCGCCCGAGGATGTGACGGTGCGGGTGGGCGAGGCGGCCGATTACACTCGTCTGGAGTTCACCTGGCCGCGCAGTGTGGATCACAGGCTGGAAACCTCGGGCGAGCGGTCGCGGCTGGTGTTCGCGCGTCCTGGCGAGATCGATCTGCGTCCTGTGTCGGCCAGCCCGCCGCGCCTTCTCGATTCAATATCGGCGCGCAATGGCGAGGCCGGTCTGGAGATCAGCGTCGGCGTGGAAGAGGGCGCACGCACGCGCGCCTGGGCCGAGGGCAGCCGGGTGGTGCTCGACATTCTCGCGCCCGGCGCTGTCACGCCGGAAGCCCTGCTGGCGGCGCTGTCCGACGCCGCAACGAATGGCGCGGACGCGGCGCTTTCCCCGGCCGATGAAGCCGCGACGGATAATGATGAAGCGGCTGCCCGTCAGGCACAGGCCGCGCTGGAGGCCGAGATCGCGGCAGAGGTGGCGCAATCTGTGTCACGCCCTGATCCCGTTCCCGAGAACGGTGTGGTGCGCGCGCGCGTGGCCCGCAATGGCAATGATGTCTCGGTGACCTTCGAATGGGCGCACCTGCCCGGTCTGGCCGTGTTCCGGCGCACGGGTGCCTACTGGGTGGTGTTCGACGCGGCGGCCACGCTCGACATGGCGGAGTTTTCCGGTCTGCCGCGCCGTCACATTACCGATCACACGGTGTTCTCCGGGCCCGACTATGTCGCGCTGCGGATTGAGACGCCCGATGCCACGCAGGCTGATGTGAGCGCAGCGGGCGCCGCCTGGACGCTTGCGCTGCGCGACATGGTCGACGAGCCCCCGCGCAGCGTGCGCGTCTCCCGGGAAACGCCGATCAACCAGCCTGCGCGCGTGCGCATTTCCCACGAAGGGGCGCGTGCGTCGCGCCGCGTTGAGGATCCGGTTGCCGGCGACACGCTGCTGGTCCTGACCGCCGATGGTGAAAAGCGCGGCATGGTGAGCGCCTACCGGCTGGTTGAGGCGAGCTTCCTGCCATCGGTCCACGGTGTAGCAATCCAGCCGGCCGCTGATGATCTGGAACTGGCGGTGCGGCCCGGCGGCGCCGATCTCTCCCGCCCCGGCGGTATGGTGCTGTCGCGCGCGGCGAGCCCCGGCAGTGCAGCCGGATCTGCGCAGCCAGCCTCTCCGGCCTTTCTTGATCTTGAGGGCTGGCGCGGTAATGGCGACTTTGTCGCCGGGCTTCAGGACGCACAGCGGCGCGCGTCTAGCGGTGAGCCTGACGCCCTGCTGGCGCTGGCGCGCTACTATCTCGCCTGGGAGCTGGCACCGGAGGCTCTGGCGGCGGCAAGGCTTGGGGCGGAAGCCCGGCCCGGCTTTGAGAACAGCCCGGAAATGCGCGCCCTAATGGGCGTTGCCCAATTGATGATAGGGCGCGATGCACGCGCCGAAGTGCTGCTGTCCGGCTCGGTGCTCAATCAGGATCCGGTCGTCCAGCCCTGGCGTGGTCTGGTTTCGGCCCGGCGGCAGGACTGGGCGGAAGCACGCCGCCGCTTCGATGAAGGCGCGGCCTCGCTCTATTTCTTCGATCCGGTCTGGCAGGCCCGCATACGGGCAGCCCATGCCCGCGCTGCGATCGAGACCAATGATGTATCTGCGGCGCGTGCGATCATGACCGCGTTCGACGATGAGGAACCGGACCTGCAGGCCGCGGCGGAGGCCGACTATGTCTCTGCGCGTATTGCCGCGCTGTCTGGCGATACATCCGGTGCGATTGAGCGCTTTGATGCGCTCTCACGTTCGCCGTGGGAGCCGATACAGGCTGCTGCGCTTCTGGAAAAGCTGCGTCTGGAAATCGCCGAACGCCGGATCAGCGTGGCCGATGCTGCCGAGGCGCTGGAGAGTCTGCGTTTCCGCTGGCGTGGTGATGCCACCGAGCTGGAAGCTGCGCGCATGCTGGGTGATCTCTATGCCGAAGCCGGACGCTATCATGACGCGCTGAGCGTGATGGAGGCTGCGCGCCACCGTCAGCCCGGCAGTCTGACCAGCCGGCGCATGGCGGGTGATATGGACCGCCTGTTCCGCCGTCTCTTCCTTGAGGACGAGGCCTCGCGCATGTCGCCGGTGGAGGCGCTGGCGCTCTATAACGAATTTTCCACGCTGACTCCGCAAGGTGCCGATGGCGACCGCATGGTGCGCCGGGTGGCGGACCGGCTGGTGGCCGTGGACCTGCTCGATCCGGCTGCGGCCCTGTTGCAGCATCAGGTTGATAATCGCTCCATGCCGGGCAATGCCCGCGCGCGCATCGCGTCTGATCTGGCGGTGATCTATCTGATGGGGCGGCGTCACGAGGATGCGCTGCGCACACTGCGCGCCACGCGCATGGCCGGACTCAACGAGGATCTGGTGACCGAGCGCCGCCTTCTTGAAGCGCGGGCGCTGGCGGGGCTGGGGCGGCGCGATCATGCGCTGGAACTGATCGAGGCTGACGACAACGCCGCCGCACGCCGCCTGCGCGCCGATATTGCCTGGGAGCAGCGCGACTGGGCCAATGCAGGCCGGGGCATGGAAGCCCTGCTGGGCGCGCGCTGGCGTGACGAGGAGCCACTCGACGGGGTGGAAGCCCAGGATGTGCTGCGCGCCAGCATTGCCTACGCACTGGCTGGCGACAGGCCGGGTCTCGACAGGCTGGAGGCGCGTTACCGCACGGCGATGGCGCAGACCCGCCATGCCGGAGCGTTCAATCTGGTGGTGAGCGACATTACCGGCGCAGGCGACCGGCGCCTCAACGATCTCGTGTCCTCGATTGCGGGCCGCGATACGATGGATGCGTTCCTCGCCGGGTTCGCCCGCCGGTTTGAATCCGGCGAGAGCTAACCGGAACTAGATCGGCATGCGCAGGATTTCCTGATAGGCGCGGATCACCTGATCGCGCACCGATATGACGGTTTCCAGCTGCACCTCGGCCGCGGCCATGGCGGTCACCACGTCAACGAGTTCGGCCTGCCCTGCAGCGCTCTGCGCGGTCAGGTTTTCAGACGTGCGCATGACTTCCTGCGTCTCGTTCAGCGCCGTCATCACCATATTGCCGAAGGCGGAGACGCCTGACGGATCGGCGGGGGGCTGAGCCCCCGGTTCGGACGCGCCTGCGGCCTGGCGGGCGGCGGCGGCATAGGCACGGATGGCGGCAAGATCCATCGTTTAGCTCCTAACGGCGCAGAAGATCGAGCGTGCGCTCCATCATCCTGCGTGTGCCTTCGACCATGTTCATGTTCGCCTCGTAGGAGCGCTGGGCCTCGCGCATGTCCATCAGCTCGATCAGGCTGGAGACATTGGGATAGCGCACATACCCGTCGCCATTGGCGGCGGGGTGGCCCGGCTCATAGACAAGGCGAAACTCGGACTCATCGGGACGCACCTCGCTCATGCGCACCAGCTGCGCGCCGGTCACCCGGTCCAGCTCGGCGCGGAAGACCGGCATCTGGCGCTGATACGGATCCTCGTCCGGCGTGCGCCCGGTGGAGGAGGCATTGGCAAGGTTCTCCGCGATGATGCGCATGCGCGCGGACTGTGCGCGAAGGCCCGCTGCCGCGATCTGGAGCGTATCAGAAGCGTTGTTGGACATGGCTCAATCTTCCCTATGAACCTGGCGAACGTGCAGCCATGCGGACCAGTGCAAGGCTCTTCTGGTAGAGGCCGAGTGCGGTTTCAAACCGCATGCGATTCTCGCCTGACCGCACCATCTGCTCTTCGAGCACGACCGAATTGCCATTGATCGTGGTTTCGCTGTCAGGCGTGGACACGGCGCGCCAGCCATGCTGTGTGCCCCTGCCCGAACGGCCCTGTATATGTCCCGCCTCTGTTGCGTTCAACGAGACGCGGCTTGCCCGCATCGTGCCTGACAGGGCGCGTTCAAACTCGCTTTGGGGAATATCATCAGGCACATAGCCGGGCGTATTGGCATTGGCCACGTTCTCGGCGAGCACCCGCTGGCGGTCGGAATGATAGCCGAGCGCCTGGCGCAGCACGCCCAGAACAGGAATATCATCAGGCCGCATGGCGTTTGCCGTCTCCCTTCTGGAGCGCGAATCTCTTCAATCTGCAAACATCAGCCCATGCGGTTAAGAGTGGCTTAACCAAAGCCGCGACTCCCGCTAGCGCTGGTAGTCCGCTTGAAGGGACGGCGCCACGCGATTGCGCCGTTCCCGCCGGGGAGCGTGCCAAATGGATGCCGTCAACTTTCTCCAGTATTTCGCCGCGCTCCTTCTGGTGCTCGGTCTGCTCGGCGGGCTGGCGCTCGTCCTGCGCCGGAGCGGGCTGGCAGGCGTGATGCCCACTTTCCAGCGCCCCGGATCGCCCCGGCGGATAGAAGTCACCGGCAGCGTGCTTCTGGATGCGCGCCGGCGCGTGGTCACCGGGCGTGTGGACGAGGAGGAGCACGTGATCCTGCTGGGCATGTCCGGCGAGACGGTGCTGGACCGCCGCCCGGCCCCGCCGCGCTTTGAGCCTGTTCGTCCCGATGAAGCGGTACAGGACGGCACGGCGTGAAATTTGAACTGAAGCATATCGTCGCGACGCTTCTCGCAGCGGCGGGTGCAGCGCTGCTCATGGCGCTCGTCGCCGTGGCCCCTGCAGAAGCGCAATCGGTCAGCATTGATGTGGGCGAGGGCGACGGGCTGACCGAACGGGTCATCCAGCTTGTCATCCTGCTGACGGTGCTCTCGCTGGCCCCGTCCATCCTCATCATGACGACCAGCTTTGTGCGCATCGTCGTGGTGCTTTCGCTGTTACGCACCGCTGTCGGCCTGCAGCAGAGCCCGCCCAATGCCGTACTGATCTCGCTGGCCCTGTTCCTGACGGCCTTCATCATGGCGCCGGTTTTCACCCAGGCCTATAGCGAGGGTATCGAGCCCTATCTTGACGGGCAGATCGAGACCGAGGAGGCCTTCACCCGCACCACCCAGCCGGTGAAGATGTTCATGCTCGCCCACACGCGCGAGGATGATCTGGCCCTGTTTTTCGACATTGCCCAGATCGAGCCGGAAACGCCGGAGGCCACGCCGCTGCACGTGGTAGCACCGGCCTTCATGATCTCCGAGCTGCGCCGCGCCTTCGAGATCGGCTTCCTCCTGTTCATTCCCTTTCTGATCATCGATCTGGTGGTAGCCTCCATCCTGATGTCGATGGGCATGATGATGCTGCCGCCGATCATCATTTCCCTGCCTTTCAAGCTGATCTTCTTCGTGCTGGTCGATGGCTGGCGGCTGGTAACCGGATCGCTTGTGGAGAGTTTCCAGACAGGATTGCCCGGCGGATAGCGGCATTGCGCCGCTTTGGAGCCGGGCGTGGGGACCTCTAGAGAGGGGAGATGAGCACACACGCCTCCCCGCCAGCAGACCGCAAGCCCGCCCGGCATCGTGTGGCGCGCCAGCTGCGCCTGTGGCGGTTGCGGCTGGCAAGAGCAGCGCGCGGGCGCTGGGCGGTGCCGGCGCTCTTTGTCGGCTCCTTTATCGACTCCACCATCTTTCCCTGGCCCGTCGCCTTGCCGCTGGCTGCCCAGATGCTGCGCGGACGGCGCTTCGTGTTTCCGGCGGCTTTTGCTGCCGCGCTTGGCTCGATCCTGGGATGCCTGCTCGTCTTCGCACTGGCCCGGCTGGCCTATGACATGGTGGCACCGGTCCTCGTCGACGATGCCGAGGCGCTGGCGGCAGTATCAAGCGCGCGGGCGCGCATGGAAACCGGCGGCGCGGTGGCTGTGTTCGTCGCCATGATGACGCCGGTGCCGGTCCAGCTGACCAGTCTGGGCGCGGGGCTGGCGGGCGTCGGCGCGGTCTGGTTCGCCTTGGCCGTCACACTGGGGCGGGGGCTGCGCTATCTGGCGATGGGCGTTGTGCTCTACGCGGTGGGTGACAGGATCGTGACGGGCTGGCGGGTCCTGCCCCGCTGGGGACGCTGGCTGCTGCTGGCCTTCTTCGCCCTGATATTTGTCGGGATGATCGCTGCGTCGTTCTGGTGATCTAGAGCCGCGGACGGCCCTGCCCGGTCTCGATGCCGAAATAGCTGAGCAGATGAGCCAGCAGGAGCAGCATCAGCACCGCGAGGGCTATGCACAGCGTTGTCCAGGGTATCATCCGGGGTCCCCTGGCGGGGTCAGACGGCCTGCCGCTGCGCCACGCGCACAAGGCGAAGGCCAGCCCCGTGGCCGCCATAAGGATGAGCGTCAGCGATAGGCTCATCAGGGGCTGTCCTTGCTCTGGCGGTCACTGCGTGATCGGTCTTCGCCCAGAAATAGGGTGCACCCGCGATCTCGCGCAAGGCCCGTATCATGGCCGGGAACTGCAACAGCCAGTAGGCGGGCAGGGCCATCAGATCACGCAGGCGCGGCGAAAACCTTGCCCGCCTTGCGCCGGTCCAGGCCACCAGTATCGCCGAGCCATAGCCCGCAAGCGCCGGGATCAGCACAAGGGGCGGGGTGGCGGACACCATGCTGGCGGTCAAGAGTCCGGCCATCAGAACAAGGGCAGGCGCATGCACGATGGCGCTGAGCACATTCGCGCCAAGGCTTGCCTGCAGCGCTGCAATCGCGCCCGGACCGGCCTCGCGGCGCAGCGCGCCGGGTTCGCGCATATGCACAGCCCAGCTTATCGCGTGGCCCTTCAGCCAGCGGCTGCGCTGGGCTGTCCAGGCTTTCAGGCGCACCGGCGCCTCCTCCAGCGTGCCGGGGGTAATGATCCCGGCCTGCCAGCCATGGCGCGCGAGACGGAAGCCCAGATCTGCATCTTCGGTCACATTATACGGGTCCCACGCACCGCAATCGCTCAAGGCCGCGCGGGCGAAGACATTACTCGTGCCGCCCAGCGGCAACGGCCAGCCCAGACGCGCAAAGAAGGGCAGGATGACGTGAAACTGGGCGGCATATTCCAGCGCAAACATGCGCGTGAGCCAGCATTCGGTGCGGTTGTACCAGCCCAAGGGCGCCTGCACGCAGCCCAGCAGGGGATTGGCCGCAAACGCCTCTGCCGCCGCGCGCAACTGGCCGGGATGCGGCTCGTCTTCCGCGTCATAGACCGCCACCAGCGCACCGTCTGTCAGCGCCAGCGCGTAATTGAGCGCCTTCGGCTTGGTGCGCGGCCCGATGGCCGGCACAGGGATGATCCGCAAGGATGGGGTGGCCGGCCTCGCAGCGGCGCATGCGGCCGCCAGCGTGGCGTGATCATCAGCCTCGATGGCAAGGGCGATCTCGTAGCGGTCCGCCGGGTAGTCGAAACGCGACAGCGCCTCAATCAGCGCGGCCACGCTGCCCGCCTCCCGGTGTAGGGCGGCGATGACCGTGATTTTGGGAAGCGCATCGCGGCGCAGGCTGGTGCGGGGCGCAGGGCTGGCCGGCTGACATGCTGCCGCTAGCCTGAAACAGGCCGCGGCCAGAAAGACCAGTCCGGCAAGAATGCTGGCGGTCAGAATGGCGAGCCTCCCGTCAAACACAGCCAGCACGGCCAGAAAGGATAGCGGGCCAAGCCAGAGCGCAGCCGGAACGGCCCCGGAACTGGCTGCGCTGGCTCCCGGATTGCGTATCAGAAGATCAAAGGCCGCCCTGTGGGCTGCTACTGCGGCACGGCGCGCCCCTATTCTCCAAGCCGAGCCGGAAAAATCGTCCACCCGCTCCCCCTGTCCCCGCCCGGCATTCTTGCCGTGTTGGGGATAGGGTTAACCAGAATTCACCCCGAGGGCGAATCTATTCGCGATCAGCCTTGGGGTTGAACAGAAGTATCCGCGAGGGGGAATTCAGGTCCGCGTCCTTCAGATCAAACGCGATCACGGCGCTCGTCGGCCAGCCATAGGGGACACCCTCCATCGCATCGGCTCGGGCGGCCAGGGCGTGCGCGAACGCGCCAATGCCCGGATTATGGCCGACCAGAACGATGTCTTTCGCTCCGGCCTGCAATGCCTCGGTCACCGCGCGCTCCAGCATTTCCTGCGAGGCGTGATAGAGGGCCATCGGGTCTTCCATTGCGGCATTGGGGAAGAGATGGGCCACGGCCTTCCAGGTTTCCAGCGTACGCCGCGACGGGGAAACCAGAGCGGTGTCCGCCTTCAGTCCGGCCCCGGCCATGGCCTCTGCTGCGCGTTTGGCATCGGACAGGCCGCGCGGGGTCAGGCCGCGGTCGAAATCGTCCTCTGCTTCCATCCGGTCAACGGCTTTGGCGTGGCGCATGATGATCAGGCTGGGCATGGACGGAGGCTCTGTCAGGGACGTTGAAATTGATGCGGCTGCGCACCTTTCATGGCGCGGATCGACACCTTAAGTAAAACCCCGCGCATGTCATCTGCCAAACACGCGAAAGGAATTCCCGCGATGTCCCTCCTCCTCGGCGATACCGCCCCCGACTTCTCCGCCGACACTACCGAAGGCCCGATCCGCTTCCATGACTGGATCGGCGACAAATGGGTGGTGTTCTTCTCCCACCCGGCTGATTTCACCCCTGTTTGCACGACCGAGCTGGGCTTTACCGCCAGGCTGAAGAACGAGTTCGCCAAGCGGAACGCCAAGGCCATCGCGCTGTCGGTAGACGCGCTGGACGATCACAAGGCCTGGATCAAGGATATCGAGGAGACGCAAGGCACGGCGATGAACTTTCCGATCATCGCGGACGTGAACAAGGAGGTCTCCACCCTCTATTCGATGATCCATCCGAAGGCCGATCCGAAAGTGACCGTACGCGCGGTTTACGTGATCGACCCGAACAAGAAAATCCGCGCCACCTTCACCTATCCGCCGAGCGCCGGACGCAATTTCAACGAAGTGCTGCGCCTGATCGACTCCCTTCAACTGACCGATGGCTACAAGGTGGCCACGCCCGTGAACTGGACCGATGGCGAGGACGTGATCGTGGTGCCGAGCCTCTCGGATGAAGACGCCGACAAGCTCTTCCCCAAGGGCTACAAGAAGATCAAGCCATACCTGCGCGTCACACCGCAGCCGAACAAGTAAGCGGTTTCATCGCACGAATACCGGAAAGCCCGGGCTCCGAAAGGGGCCCGGCTTTTTTTTTTTTTGATAGCGCCCGCACCCATTCCACCCCCCACCGCAGAAAATTTGTCAAACACCCTTGACGTCAAGCTAGCTTTACTCCATACGTAAAGCACGCTTTACGAAAGAGGTAAGACATGACCTTCAGTTCCAAACTGCGCGCGGGCCTTCTGGGTGTTGCGCTTGTGGCATCGCTGCTGGCCTGGACGGGCGTGGGGGCGGCCTATTTTTTGGACGCGCCCAGAGCAGTGTTTGTGCTAGCGCTGATTGCGGCAGCGCTGGCGACCGAGGCACTGTTCTGGCTGACCGCTCTTGTTCTCGGCTGGACAGCGTTTGCGAACCGCCATTGGCTGATCAGACTGTTTACTGGCGGCCGAAGCCGTGGTGAGCCCGAAAAGGCCTGATTGCCCATGATCAATCTCGTTCCGGAAACCTATTCCGCCCCGCCCTCTGCGCGCCGGCGCTATATCTGGCGCACCATGACGATGTTCGTCCTGATGATGACGGCCTTTGCCGTGTTCTACGCGGTAGGCGGCGGGGATCCGGAACGCTTCGCCCTGAACCTCGCCATGGTGCTGCTATGTGTGGGGTTCGTCATGGCGGCGAGCTACGAGACGATCATGCTGATCCGCTCGCTCGACGAGTTGCAGCAGCGCATTCACATCATGTCCTGGGCGATCGGGCTCGGGGCGGCGGTGATGGTGGTGTTCAGCTGGGGCTTTGCCTCGGTCCTGCTGCCCATCGTGCGGTTCGAGCCGATCTTCTCGGTGCTGATCGCGGTGCCCGGCTATTATCTCTCGCTCTTCTTCGTCAGCCAGCATTACCGCTAGGCACAGATGCGCAAAGGTATCCCATGACCTCCCCAGACAGTCAGAAAGCGCGCATACGCCACCCGCTTAGGGCCAATGGCCTCACGGCCCTCGCCCTGCTCTTCCTGACTATCGGCCTGTTCATCGCTTTTGCCTTCGAACTGGCAAGCGGGGGAGGTGACTGGCCGGTGATCGGCGGGACGGCGGCGGCCATGGTGATCTGTTTCCTGCTCTGGGCGCGTGAGAATCATATCGCCAACACGGCGGCCAATGCCCCGCGCCCGCCCCGCCATGATCTCAGCGCCATCCGCACCATCCCGGTGCAGGCCGGCATGGGGCTCGGCTACGCGGCCACGGTTCTGGTATCGGCTCTTTACGTTCCGGGGCTGGACGGGTTCTTCAAAGGGTTCCTGCAAAGCCTGCCCATCGGGTTTCTCGCCGGCTGGGTGGTGGTCTGGATCTATGTCATCCGGGAAAGTGACGAGATGATCCGCCATTTGATGATCCTGTCCACGGCCGTATCCGCAGGGGCCGTCCTGCTGGCGGTAACGGTGTGGGGCCTTCTGGCCATGCATTCGGACCTGCCGGGCGTGGCTGAAATCTATCTATTCCCCGCCTTCGCCATAGTTTACGCGGTTGTATCCGCCTTCCTGACCCGGCGATACGCATGAAGAACCGCTTGAAGGAACTGCGCGGGATACGCGGCTGGAGTCAGGCGCATCTCGCCGAGCAGCTGGATGTCTCACGCCAGACCGTGATCTCTCTTGAGAACGGCAAGTATGATCCGTCCCTGCCGCTGGCCTTCCGCATTGCACGCCTGTTCGGGGAGCCCATCGAGGCGATTTTCGATGACGGCCATGAGGCAGGCTAGCGCCTGCCTCCATTGACGCGCCCGCCTGCTAAGTCTACCTGCCAGCCCATCCCTGCTGACAGAATGGACATGACAGCCCGATGAGCGAGTATTCCGCCCTTGCCGCCAACGCCAAAGCCTGGCCGTTCGAGCTCGCGCGGGAACTTCTCAAACGTGTGGAAAAGCGCGGCGACAGCACAAAGCCCGTGGTCTTCGAGACCGGCTATGGCCCGTCCGGCCTGCCGCATATCGGCACGTTCGGCGAGGTGGTGCGCACCACCATGGTGCGCCATGCCTTCGAGGTGCTGACCGATGGGAACATCCCGACCCGGCTCATCTGCGTCTCTGACGATATGGACGGGATGCGCAAAGTGCCGGGCAATATCCCGAACCCGGAAAAGCTAGAAACCCATCTGCAGCTTCCGCTGACCGATGTGCCAGACCCGTTCGGGACGCATGAGAGCTTTGGCCATCACAACAATGCCCGCCTGCGTGCGTTCCTCGACGGGTTCGGCTTTGAATACGAATTCCTCTCTGCAACAGAGCTTTACCGTTCGGGCGCCTATGACCCGATGCTTGTTAGGGCGCTGGAGCGCTATGACGACATCATGAAGGTGATGCTCCCCACCTTGGGTGAGGAGCGCCGCGCCACCTACAGCCCCTTCCTGCCCATAAGCCCCAAGACGGGCCGCGTGCTCTACGTGCCGATGAAGGCGATCGATGCGAAGGCAGGCACGATCACGTTTGATGACGAGGATGGCGAGGAGCTGACCTTGCCTGTCACCGGCGGCAATACCAAGCTGCAATGGAAGCCGGATTTCGGCATGCGCTGGGCCGCGCTCGGCGTCGATTTCGAGATGTATGGCAAGGACCATCAGGTCAATGGCGCCATCTATTCGCGCATCTGCCGGATTCTCGGCGCCGAGCCGCCCGTGCAGTTCTGCTACGAGCTCTTCCTTGATCAGGTGGGCGAGAAAATCTCCAAGACCAAGGGCAATGGCATCGCGGTGGAGGAATGGCTGCGCTATGCGCCCGCCGAGAGCCTGTCGCTCTACATGTTCCAGAAGCCCAAAACCGCAAAGCGGCTCTATTTCGATGTGATCCCCAAGGCCGTGGACGAATACCGCCAGCATCTTGCCGGCTATCAGGGACAGGACGCTGACAAGCGCATCGAGAACCCGGTCTGGCACATCCATTCCGGCAATCCGCCCGCGCCGGGTGCGGATATTTCCTTTGCGCTGATGCTGAACCTCGTCTCGGCGGCCAATGCGTCGAGCAAGGAGACGCTGTGGGGCTTTATCGGCCGTTATGCGCCGGACGCAAGCCCGGCAAGCGAACCCTTCCTCGACCGGCTGGCCGACTATGCGATCCGCTATTACGAGGACTTCGTCAAACCGGCCAAATCCTACCGCGCACCATCAGAGCAGGAGCGGGCAGGGCTTGAGGGGTTGCTGGCGCGCCTGGGGGCGCTGTCACCGGATGAACGCGATGCGGAGCTGATCCAGACCGAGGTTTACTCCGCCGGCAAGGATGCGGGCTTTGAGCAGCTGCGAGACTGGTTCCAGGCGCTTTATGAAGTGCTGCTGGGCCAGTCTCAGGGCCCCCGCTTTGGCGGATTTGCCGCTATCTACGGCCTGCCGCGCACCATCACCCTCATCCGCCGCGCGCTGGCCGGCGAGGATCTGAGCCAGGGTTAGTCTGCGGAGAGGGCGTCACGCAGGAACGGGATCAGCATCACTGTGTCGATTTCCGCCGTATGGCCTGCGGCCAGCTCTTCCAGACGGACCTCATAGCCTGCTGCCTGCAGGGCATTGGCCGAGATGTGGGCGTTGTAAAGGAAGGTCGGCTCATACAGCCCGGCGGCGAAATGGAAGCGCGTGGCGTTTTCCGGCGCGGCATCGGCTTCGCGCACCGGGCCACGGCCCGTGGACATGGAAAAGGCGTGACCGAACCGGTCAGGACGGCGAAAACCCGCCTGCAATGAAAACGCGCCGCCACTGGAGCGGCCATAGACGCCGCGCAAGGCCGGTTCGGGGCTGACACCCCAATGCGCGATGGCGTGTTCCACGAGCTCGTCAGCAAAGAAGGTCAGGTGCTCATCAAACCGGATGACGCCATGAGCGCCGCCCGGCAGATAGTCCGCATTGCGCAGATCGCGCCCGATATCAGAGCGGTCTTCCACAATGCCCTGCTGGCCGGACTCAGCGCCGACCAGAACCATGGGCGGCAGGCTTCCATCTGCGATGTGCGGCTCGATCAGGCGGGCGAAATAATTGACCACACCGCCGTCAGCGAAGAACACGGCCGGATAGCTGGCAGCCGGATCGTGGCCGGGCGGCAGGTAGACGTGCAGGCGGCGTGTTTCGCCGAGTGCCTCGCTCCACAGCTCGGTGGCGATCAATTCGCCCGCTATCTCGCCATCGTTCTCCACAACCGCTTTCGGCGGCGCGTCGGGTCCTTCCCATTCCGGCATCATGTCGACGGAGATCTGTGTTGCGCCTTCCGGTATGACGTAGAAGGTCAGTAGTGCAGCCTGGAGTTCTGCCAGCCGGAACCGTCCGGCGTGTATCCCGTCGCCACCTTCCAGCTCGGGAAGCGAGGCGTTGAGCGCGCCGTGCAGCCGGTACGCGCCGCTGCCGCGCCGCGCGATCACCAGTTCCTCGCCCTCGATCTCGAACGCGAAATCTTCATCGCCGAGCATGGCCTGGATATCGCCCGCGCCGAGTTCAAGCGGCAGACGGCAGGCTCCCAGCGCGATCTCGCGGCGCAGGGCGAGGTCCGCGTCGCCGGCTGGATCAAAAGCCTCTGCGGCCGAGCAGTGCGGATAATCCAGCAGATCGGGATCGGGACTGTCAGAGAGAACCAGAAGGCTGGCCGCTATTGCCGTTGCGATCATCATTACGTGTCCTCCCTGACTTGCACGCTGAGGTTAGAGGCTGGTCAGCGCATGCGTCAAACCGGTCTGGACGGACCAATGCCTCATCTTGCCACAATCCGCGCCAGTCTTCCCTTGCAAACACCCTCATCCGCCGCGCGCTGGCCGGCGAGGATCTGAGCCAAGGTTAGTCTGCGGAGAAGGCGTCACGCAGGAACGGGATCAGCATGATTTCGTCGGCCTCGCGGGTGTGACCAGTGGAAAAGGTCTCGAAGCGGACCTCATAGCCAGCAGCTTCGAGCGCCGCTGCTGATATGCGGGCGTTATACATGAAGTGGCTCTCATACCGCCCTGCGGTGAAGTAGAAGCGGGTCGCGTTGTCCGGCGCGGCACCTGCTTCGTTGATGGCGCCTTGTCCAGTGGACATGGAGAAGGCATGGCCAAACCGGTCAGGGCGTCGAAAGCCAGCCTGCAACGAAAAGGCAGCGCCACTGGAATAGCCGAAAACGCCGCGCCGGGCCGGATCGGGGCTGATACCCCAGCGCTCGACCGCGTACTCTACCAGCTCGTCCGCAAAGAAGACCAAGTGTGCGTCGAACCGGTTCAGGTTGCCGGATCCTCCGGGGAGGTAGTCTGCGTTTCGCAGGTCTGCCCCGATATCGGACCGGTCCTCCACGATCCCGGCATGGCCAGAAGGGACGCCGATCAGCACCATTGCAGGCAGCTGGCCTGCCTGCATCTCAGGCTCAAGCCTGCGCGCCACATTGCCGGCCTGGCCATCGGTGAAGAACATCGCAGGGTAGTTGCCGGCTGGATCGTGGCCGGGCGGCAGATAGACTCGCAGGCGGCGGGTTTCGCCCAGCGCCTCGCTCCACAGCTCGGTCTCCGTGAAAGTGCCCTCAAGTTCACGCTGATCGTCGAATTCAGGTATAGGCGGGGCGTCGGGCCCGCGCCATGATAGGGTGGCGTCCATGTTGATCCTGTCGCCCTCCATCGAGATGACGTAGAAGGTCAGCAGGCCTTCGTTCAGCCCGGTCATCCGGAAACGGCTGGCAAACAGGCCGTCGGCACTGGCAACAGGCGCCAGCCGGGTGTTGAGCACACCATTGACCAGATCGCTGCCGCGCCGCGCGATCACCAGTTCATCGCCATCAATCTCGAAGGCGAAATCTTCATCGCCGAGCATGGCCTCGATATCGCCAGCGCCGAGTTCAAGCGGCAGGCGGCAGGCCCCCAGCGCGATCTCGCGGCGCAGGGCGAGGTCTGCATCATCTCCGGGATCGAAGGCTTCTGCGTCAGCGCAGGACGGGTAATTGAGTAGATTGGGAAGAGGGATATCGGGTGCGGCCAGCAGGCTAGCCGCTATTGCCGTTGCGATCATCATTGTCTGTCCTCCCCCAACTGCACGTTGAGGTTAAAGGCTGGTCAGCGCATGCGTCAAACCGGCAGTATGGGACGTGGGACGCTGCTCAGGCCTGACACAGCAATTCCGGTCAAGCGCGGGTGCGCGATCCGGTCCAGAACGCCATGGCTTTATGGGAGCAATAGCCATGACCAAGCCATCCGGCGCTGCCACATCCTGCCCCGGCCTGCCCGCTTCGACGGAGCGGTCAACGCTACCGGAAAAAGTATCATGGTTCATTGAGAACCGGCTTTATGATGCGCTGGATCTTGACGCCATCGCAGCCTTTGCCGGCGCGTCCCGTTTCCACCTGCTGCGCGCCTTCAGCGCAGTGGCCGGCCGCCCGCTTATGCGCCATGTGCGGGCAAGACGGCTGAGCGAAGCGGCCCGCACCTTGGCTGAAGGTGCGCCCGACATCATCTCGGTGGCTTTCGAGGCCGGCTACAGCTCCCACGAAGCGTTCACCCGCGCTTTTCGCGAACAGTTCGGCGTAACGCCGGATGATGTTCGCAAGGCGCGCACTGTTGATGGTCTCGAACTTGTGGAGCCTTTCAGAATGACGATTTCCAATGACACGCCCCTCGCCCCGCCGCGTATGGAAAGGCGCGGGGTGCTTCTACTCGCCGGACTGGGCGCGCGCTACAGCTATGCGGGTAATGAGGGGATTCCGGCCCAGTGGGGCCGGTTCGCGCCTCATATTGGCCATGTGCCCGGACAGGTGGGCGATGCGGCCTATGGCGTCTGCTGCAATTTCGACGATGCGGGGCATTTCGATTATGTCTGCGCCGTTGAGGTGAAGGATTTTGAAGGCTTGCCCGCGGAGTTCACCCGTCTGCGCGTTCCGGCGCAGCACTATGGCGTGTTCACCCATTCCGGGCATGTCTCGGCCCTGCCCTCCACCATTGCGGCCATATGGGGTGATGGGTTGTCCCGCGCCGGGCTGGTGGCCGCTGACGCGCCCACATTCGAGCGCTACGGGCCGCAGTTCGATCCGATGAGAGGCGAAGGCGGTGTGGAAATCTGGGTGCCGGTGGAGGCGTGATCACTTCACGCCGGACGCAGACACGCTAGATTGGAGCTTATGCGCTCCATGCCGTTCATCCTTGTTGCAATCCTTTTTCTGGCGACAGCCGCGCCCGCAAGGGCTGATCTGCCGGGTGCGCGCGAGGCGTATGCGGCGGGTGAGTTTGAACGCGCCGAAACGCTCGCCAGCATCGATCCCTCCGCCGAGGCGCAGGCCTTTGCCGCCGGGGCCGCGCTGGCACTCCTGATGGCAGACAGGGCCGAAAACCGCCGCGCCGTGGCGGGCCGTCTTTCCGCCCATGCCAGAGCCGCGCTTGCCGCTGATGACAGCCTCGCCGAGGCGCATTTGCGACTGGCGGCGGGCATCGGGTTTGAGGGGCGCTATACAGGCACGTTCCGGGCCTTCATGCGCCGCCTGCCCCAGCAGGGCAAAACCCATATCGAGCGGGCCATGGCGCTGGACGGCGCTGATCCGTGGGGACCGGCCATGCTTGGCGCCTGGCATTTCGAGGTGGTGCGCAGGGGCGGCGGGCGCGCGCTCGGGGCCAGTCTTGAAAACGGTATGGAGGCCTATGGCCAGGCAATTGCGAACGCGCCGGACGATCCGGTAATCGCGTATTTCTTTGCCGTGGCCCTGCTGGCCAGCGGCGAGGCGGCCTATCTGGACGCGGCCCGCGCGCAGCTTGCCCGTTCGGCTGAGTTGCCACCCCGCGAGGGCCTTGATGCCGCGCTTGATACCGCGATCAGTACCCGTGCCCGCACGCTTCTACGTGCGCTGGACGACGACCCTGCTCACGCCGCGCGCCTCGCCGTGGCAGAGATGGAGCGGTAGGGCTTTCGCTGCCTTGTACGAAAAACTTGACATGCTTGCCCTGTGATCCTAAACGCCATCATGTAAGGTAATTCATACCAGTTGGTGGAGTTTTTTGACATGTCGTTTCATGAGAAAAGCAATCTCGCGGTGCTGGTCATCCTGTCGATCGTGTTCGGCGGGTATTTTGCCTTCGTGTTTCCCCGGTTTGCTGGGTCTGATGATGTTCCGTCCTCCGGGGCCATCTGGGGGCTGATGTTCGTTCTCACATTGCTTCCATTGGTGCTCTCGGTAGCTGTGATGACCATCCTGGCCGTTTTCTCGCCAAAGGAGGCGGGGCCGGGAGATGAGCGGGACCGGACTATCGAGATGCGAGCTGACGCACGTGGGGGCTTTGTGTTGATGGTAGGCATGATCGGACTGATGTTGCTGCTGGTACGCGACACCGAGCCGTTCTGGCTGGCCAATACCTTGCTGGTTTATGTGGCCGCGGCCGAGCTCGCTAAGGGCTTGTCTCGCGCTATCGCGTATCGACGGGGCTAGGAATGGCCGGAGCCATGGATTGCCATGTGCTGGAGGATGGTCCGGTTACTCCGCGCCTCACCGTGGCCGGGATGGAGCGGTAGGCCTCAGCATCTTGCTTAAAAATGTAATTCATACTCTTTGGCGGAGTTTTTTGACATGTCGTTCCACGAAAAAAGCAATCTTGCGGTGCTGGCGCTGCTCACCCTGGTGTTTGGGGTCTATTTCCTTTGGTTGATGCCGCAAATGGCGGTGGCTGACCCGCTGCCGCCTCCGGCTGCGGTTGCCGGGGTGCTGATCCCGTTCGTCCTCTGCCTGGTGGTGCTGATCGGTGTGGTGCATCTGGTCTTCAAGCTGCGCGATTTGAAGGAGAAGGGCGAGGCTGATGAGCGTGACCGCCTGATCGAGACGCGGGCCGAGGCGCGCGCCGGATTCATGCTGGCGCTGGGTGTGTTCGGCGCGCTGACCTTGCTTCTCGCCGGGGCGGCACCGTTCTGGATCGCCAATGCGCTGCTGGGTGCGCTGGTATTGGCCGAACTGGTCAAGGGCGTGCTGCGCGCCATCGCCTACCGGCGGAGTTGAGGATGGGCAAGGGCAAGACGCGCATCGCCAACTCGATCCGCGAGCAGCGCTTTCACGCGGGCGAGATGACGCAGCAGCAGCTCGCCGATGCGGTGGGCGTCACCCGCCAGACCGTTATCGCCATGGAGCAGGGCCGCTATTCGCCTTCGCTGGAAGTGGCGTTCCGTGTGGCGCGCGTCTTCGGCAAGCCGCTTGAAGAGGTGTTCTCTTACGAGGACGAGGCCTAAGGGACGAAAAAGCGCGGATAATTGTGCCGCTATCCATGGTTCTTCCCGCAAAAGCCGGAGCGCTGTCAGCCGGTTGGCGGAAAATGCAGGTCATCTGTCCGGGGGTGGCGGACCTGGCCTATAATGCTGGCATGTCCGGGAAGAGCGTCATTCCGGTCACGCTCCTGCTACTGGCTCGCCCAGACGATGCGGGCCATCCACACAATGTCGGCAAGATCGAGCACGCGGGTCTCGTACTCGGCATTGAGCGAGATCAGCTCGGCGGTGCGCGCCGTGGTGCGGCCCAGCTCCTTGGCCATCACCTCGCCTGAGCGCAGCTTGGCGACCACGCGGTCGCCCCGGCGTGGCTGGGCGTGGGGGGCGACCACGATCCGGTCTCCGGGCCGGTAGACCGGCAGCATGGATTCCCCGGAGATTTCGAGCGCATAGCAGGCTTCATCATCAAGACCGGGAAAGATTACTTCCTCCCAGCCCGAACCCACCGGGAAGCCCGCATCGTCAAAGAAGCCTTCATTACCGGCCTGAGCAAGACCAATGAGCGGAACGGAGCGGCCCGGCGCGCTGTCGGTGGCAAGGGCGGCAAACTCGCCAAAGCTCACTTTCACGGCGGCCAGTGCCTTGGCCAGGCTCTCGGTGGAAGGCCAGCGCGGCTTTTCATCTCCGCCGGACACGCGTTTTGACGGGTTGAAGGTGGTGGGGTCCAGCCCGGCAATGCGGGCAAGGCCGGACGGGGACATACCGGCGCGCTGGGCCAACCGGTCAATGCCGCGCCAGACCTGGGTATGGGTGAGCATGATGCGCCTCTGCCTTCCTGTAACAAGGAAAATATTCCTTGGACAAGGAGGAATGTCAAGCCGTTCCGTGCGGACTTGCCGGAGCGCGCCCCGCAGGCTAGAGCCCGGTCCCATGAATACGCAACGCGACGACCTGATCTTTCGTTTTGCTGATCCGGCCGCCCTTGGCGCGGCAGCGCTGACGGGTGTGTATGAGGGTGCGGCGCATGACCATGCCGACGGCTTCATCCATTGCTCTGCCCGCCACCAGATTGAGGGCACACTGGCCGCCCACTATGCCGATGTGGACCGTATCGCGCTGGCCGTGATTGATGCGGCTGCGCTGGGCGATACGCTGAAATGGGAAACATCGCGCGGCGGGGAGGATTTCCCGCATATTTACGGGCAGCTGCCGTTCACCGCGATTAAATCTGTACATATTCTGCGCCGCGACGAGGCGGGTGGCTGGCGCCTGCCGGAGGAGCTGTAAACGCCATGGCCCTTGCCGATATGGGCGCGAAAGCCCTCACCCTGCTGCCGGCTGAAACCGCGCACCAGGCGAGTCTTGCCGCGCTAAAGGCCGGTCTTGGCCCGAAGCTGTCGGGTAAGGCCGATCCCGTGCTGGCCACCTCGGTTGCGGGGATCGAGCTTGCCCATCCGGTGGGCCTCGCTGCAGGCTATGACAAGAATGGCGAAGCGCCGGACGCGCTGCTGGCGGCAGGGTTTGCGTTTGTGGAGCTGGGCGCGGTAACGCCCCGCCCGCAGGCAGGAAATCCGCAACCCCGCCTCTTCCGTCTGCGCGAGGACCGCGCGGTCATCAACCGCATGGGCTTCAATAATGAGGGGCTGGACGCGCTTAAAACCCGCCTGGAAGCGCGCGCTGGGAAACCGGGCGTGGTCGGCATCAATCTTGGCGCCAACAAGGATAGCGAGGACCGGGCGGGCGATTACGTGACGCTGGTAAAGGCGCTCAAAGGGCTTGCCAGCTTCTTCACCGTCAACATCTCCTCGCCCAACACGCCGGGCCTGCGCGACATGCAGGGCGCGGCGGCGCTTAATGACCTTCTAAAGCGCGTCAATGATGCGCGCTGGACCGAGCCGGTATTCCTGAAAGTCGCGCCGGATCTGGACGAGGCGGGCATTGAAGCCATCGTCCGCGCCGCGCTCGATAACCGCATGTCCGGGCTCATCGTGTCGAACACCACGCTTGCCCGGCCCGACACACTCAAAAGCCGCCACAGGGGCGAGGCGGGCGGCCTCTCCGGTGCGCCGCTCACCGATATGTCCAACACCGTACTGCGCCGCTTCCGCCAGCTCGCAGGCGCTGACCTGCCGCTGATCGGGGTGGGCGGGATCAACTCGATGGATAGCGCCTATGCGCGCATCCGCTCAGGAGCATCCGCCCTGCAGCTTTATACAGCGCTGGTCTATGAAGGGCCGGGACTGGTGGGGCGTCTGCGCGATGGCCTCGCCGCGCGGCTGAAAGCCGATGGCTATGCGTCCCTTGCCGATGCGGTCGGCGTGGACGCGTAGGCGAGCGTATCGCGTTTAAGGCCCGGCCATCCAACGGCAAGCGTGCCTGCGCGCGCGATATAATAGCCGAGGAAGGCGAGCCACAGCCCGTCCCCGCCGAGCATGGGCCGCAGGGCGAAATCGAGCGCGACATAGATCACAAGCGCCGCCACCATCGCATTGCGCATGAGCGAGCCTCTGGTCGTGCCGATCATCAGCCCGTCGAGCTGCCAGCTGGCAAACCCCATCACCGGCACCAGCGCACAATACGGCAGGAAGGCCCTCGCCGCCGCGCGTGTGGCTTCGTCCGCGGTGATGAGGTGGATGAAGGCTTCACCGAAGAGGATGAGGGCGAGCGAGGCCAGCACGGCGAACGCGGCCGCCTGTTCGCTGGTCAGGCGAAAAGCGCGTTTCAGGCCCTTCCAGTCGCCCTTGCCGGCTGCCTTGCCAGCAACGGTCTCGGTGACATGGGCGAAGGCATCAAGGAAGTAGGCGATGATGGAGATGAATTGCAGCAGCACCGCATTGCCGGCCATGGTTTGCGTGCCTTCGCGCAGGCTGGCCTCGTTGAACCAGGCAAAACCGGCGAGCAAGGCCAGCGTGCGCAGGAAGATGTCGCGGTTGACGGCAAAGAGCCGCGCCATGGCTTGCGGGGCGAGGACTAGAGCCCGAGTGAGCGCGGCGGGCGGGCGGTCTTTCAGCACGATGACAACCAGCCCCGCGCCCGCGATCAGATGCAGCCACAGCGCCAGGGTGGAGGCCCAGCCAACGCCTGCCACGCCCCAGCCGAGCCCGATCACGAAGAGGATGGAGAGGCCCGCATTGATGATGTTGAGGATGGCCTGCAGCCAGAGGGCAAGGCCCGTCCGCCCGAGCCCGATCAGCCAGCCATAGAGCGCAAATCCGGCCAATGCGGCGGGCGCGCTCCATATGCGCGCATCGAAATAGGCGATGCTGGCCATCTCCACATCCGCCTCGGCGGAGAAGACCGCAAAGGCGAGGGATTTGAGCGGCCATTGTGCCGCGATCAGCACCGCGCCAATGCCAAGCCCCGTCAGCATGGCGCGGATGAGGCTCGCGCGCACATCGGCTTCATCCCCGCGTCCATCGGCCTGGGCGGTCAGCGCAGTGGAGCCCATGCGCAGAAAGCCGAAGGCCCAGAACACGAAGTTGAAGATCAGCGCGCCAAGCGCCACGGCGGCGATCTCTGCGGTCGCCCCGGTCTGGCCGATGACGGCGATATCCACCAGCCCCACCAGTGGCGTTGCCATATTGGCCGCCATGATGGGCAGGGCAAGGGCAAGCACCTTGCGGCGGGTGAGCGGAGATGCGCCGGTCATCTGCGCCGCATAGAGCCAAACGCGTACCCTCGCAAATGGCGTGTGATCACATTAGCTTGCGCGGTGTAACTGCTTGCCATTCTGGAGATTGCACCATGATCCGTGCCTGGGCCGCCCAAGAGAAAGCCGGAGCCTTCAGCGAGATCAGCTATGATCCGGGCGAGATTCGCGCCGATGAGGTGGAGATCGCGGTGGAGGCCTGCGGGCTCTGCCACTCAGACCTCTCGCTTCTGGACGAGGAATGGGGCGAGACACCCTTCCCGCTGGTGCCGGGCCATGAAGTGGTCGGCACGATCCGGGCGCTTGGCAAGGGTGTGCGCCATCTTGAAGTCGGTCAGCGGGTCGGCGTGGGCTGGCTCGCGCGCTCCTGCCTCACCTGCAATACCTGCATGTCGGGTGATCATAATCTGTGCGCCAGCGCGCAAGGCATAGCGGTCGGCCGGTTTGGCGGCTTTGGCGAGGCGGTAAGGGTGCAGGCGGCGTGGGCCGTGCCATTGCCTGACGGACTTGATGCGCGCGCAGCCGGGCCGCTTTTTTGCGGCGGGATCACCGTGTTTGCGCCCATCGTCGCCTTTAACGTGAAACCGACAGACCGCGTGGGCGTGATCGGGATTGGCGGGCTCGGCCATCTTGCCCTTCAGTTCCTCAACGCGTGGGGCTGTGAGGTGACGGCCTTCACCTCCACCGGTGCCAAGGCGGACGAAGCAAGGAAGTTCGGCGCGCACCGCATCGTCGACAGCCGCTCGAAAGAGGCGCTGAAAGCCGAGGCCGGGCGGTATGATTTCATTCTCTCCACCGTCGCCGTGCCGCTGGACTGGAAGCGTTATATGGCCGCGCTCGCGCCCAAGGGCCGCCTGCATACGGTGGGGGCGGTGTCCGAGCCGCTGGAGATTCCGGCCTTCTCGCTCATTGGCGGGCAGAAATCGGTTTCCGGTTCGCCGGTCGGCAGCCCGGCCGTGATGGCGCAGATGCTGGAATTTTGCGCCCGTCACCAGATCAACCCGCAGGTCGAGTACATGCCGATGAGCCAGATCGATGAGGCGTTCCAGCGCCTTCGTGATGGCAAGCCGCGCTACCGTATCGTGCTGGAGAACGATTTTACCTGAAAAATGCCCCCGCGCCGGGGGCTTGGCGCGGGGGCGAGACATGCCGGCCGCAAAAGGGGATGCGGGCGGCATGGCCGTGAGGCGATGAGGGCTAGCTGCCCTCGCTGGTCCGGGCCTGCTGCCGGTTGGCCAGGCGCGTGTTCAGCCGGGCTTCGGCGCGGACATCAAGTTCGCGCATGGCCTGCTCGACGGCTTCGTTGTAGCAGGCGCGGGCGAGCTGGATCTGGCTGACCTCGCGCAGCCCGCGGGTCTGGCAGACATCCTGCGCGGCGTTGCGGATTTGCCGTTCAATTGCGGCTCGGCCATCGGAGGTTTCCAGCGCGCCGTGGTTGAATGTGACGGTGCGGCTGGCCTCCTCCTGGGCGAGGGACGGGCTTGCAAGCGCCAGCGCGGACAATGCCGCAGCGGCGATGGGAAGGGGGGAGAATTTCATCTGACCGTTCCTTGTTCTTGAGGGTTTCTTTTCGACCTTGCGTCCGGAGCTTTGGGATCTGTTGTCCCGCTTTTGGCCCCGGCCACACACCCACCTTCGCGCAGCCAACATTGCGCCCGCGTGTCGAAGCCCTGAAATCGGTGTTAGAAAGTGTCGGCGCTGTAACCGTTTAGCCAGCTTGCTGGCCCTGACCGGCGCAGCGCCTCGAGCAGTAGGCAACGTACTCCCAGTCGCGTTCCCACTTCTTGCGCCAACTGAACGGGCGTTTGCACACAGGGCAGGTCTTTTGCGGCAGATCTGCCTTGGCGACCGCCTTGCCGGAGCCTTTGCGCCTCATCGCGCTAATGCCCGCCACAGCCTTTGCAGAAGCGGCCGGATGGGAAGGAAAAGGCGGTAGAGCCCTTCCAGCAGCCACACCAGCGGCGGTGTGGCTGCAAGCCGTCCGGCCCAGCGCCAGCCCGGTGTGGCTTCCCACAGCGCGGCAAACGCCCGCGCGCCCGACACCGTCCTGCCATCGGAAAGTGCCACATGAAAGCGCGCCAGTGCCTCATCGCGCGTCGCCCCTGCGGGCAGCGGGGCTTGCGCATCGGAAATGTCGTGAAACACCGCATCCGTGCCGTGCTTGCTGTAGAGCGATATTTCCGCGCGGCACATCGGGCAGGATCCGTCATAAAAGACGGTGCAGGCGCTTGCGCTGCCTGCGGGCGTGCCGTGTTGAGACTCTGTTTGCGTTTTTGCGCCCATCTGGCTGAAATCTAGAACAGTACGGGTGCGGGAAAAGGGTTGGATGGCTGACGGGGCGATAGCGATTATCGGGGCGGGGCTGGCCGGGGCTGCGTGCGCACGGGCTCTGCGCGAGGCTGGGCGCGATGCCGTGCTGTTCGACAAGGGCAGGGGCGCAGGCGGACGGCTTTCCACCCGTCAGGCCGAAACGCCGTCCGGTACGGCGCGGATTGATCACGGCGCGCAATTCCTCACCGCCCGGGGCGAAGCCTTCACCGCTCTGATGGAAGAAGCCCGGGCCGCCGGTTCGGCCGCGCCCTGGGAAGGCAGGCTGGTCTCCATCGACCGGGCAGGCAATTTGGAACCCTTGCGCCAGGAAACGCGCTGGACCGGCACGCCCGGCATGAACGCCATCGTGAAGACCGCGCTTTCCGGTTTCGAGGTGCGCTTCGGTGCGCGTGTGACAAAGCTGAAAGGCGGGCCGGGAAAATGGCGCGTCGTGCTTGAAGAGGGCGGCGAGGAGGGCCCGTTCGCCGCGATTGCGGTTACCATCCCGCCTGAACAGATGATTGATCTGTTCGCCCGCACCAATGCCGATTTTGCAGAGCAGATCGCTGAGGCGAAAGAGGCTGTGCTGGGTCCTTGCCAGGCGGTGATGCTGCAATGTGACCCCGGCTTCGATCCCGGGTTTGATGCCGCAAAGCTCTATGGCGGCGGGGTGACATGGATGGCGCGCACTCTTTCCAAGCCGGGCCGCGACGGTGCGGAGAGCTGGGTGCTGCATGCCAGCACGAACTGGTCACGGGTGCATCTGGAAGACAGTCCGGACGCGGTCATCCGCGCCCTGACCGAAGAGGTGCATGTGCGCTTTGGCATGCCGCTGCCGGGCTGGGCGCAGGCCCATCGCTGGCGCTATGCGCTGAGCGAGAAGGCGCCGGGTACGCACTTCGCGCTGGACGAGACGGGGACGGTCGGATGCGGCGGGGACTGGCGTCTGGGCGGGCGCGCGGAACTGGCCTGGGATAGCGGCACGGCCCTCGGGCACGCGCTGGCGCGCGCCTAGCCCTCACCCTCCGGCTTGATCAGAAAATGGCCGTGCAGGGCGGCTACCGGAGCGCCGCGCCGGTCCTGCCAGGCTTCCACGCGCACATTGGCCACGCGCGCGCCCTGACGGGTGATGATGCCGCGCGCATACACGTCCTGCGGTCGGGCCGGGCGCAGATAATCCACCGACACATCAATCGGCTTGGGTAGCGCCGCGAGCGGTGTTCCGGCCAGCAGGGCAGCGGAGGCGGTGATCTCCATGAAGGCGCCAATCGCCCCGCCATGCAGAGCCGGGATCAGCGGATTGCCGACCAGATCGCCGGTATAAGGCAGGATCGCGGTCAGCTCATCGCCATGATCGTCAAAGCGCACCCCCATCGTTTTCACGTATGGGCTGGAGAGGAGGGGTTTGAGCGCATCGGTCATGCGTTCGGCACCTGGCTGATTGGGCTCGTGCCTTCGCTGAACGCCTTGCGGGCGCGCTTCGCGGCTTCCTGGCTTACCCGGCTGACCATGAAGGCCGCCGCCGCCGTGGCCACCGGATCGGACGGGTCGCCATCATGGGCGATGGCGTTGACGAAGGCGAAGAGCCCGGAAGCGCGTATGCAGCGAGCCTCTGCCACTACATCGCGCCCCGGTTCGGCCGGGCGCATATAATCGAGGCGCAGGTCTAGTGTGGCGGTGGCATCCTTGCCGCCAAGCCCCGCAAAGGCGGCCAGTCCGCAGGCATGGTCCAGCAGCGCGGTGACCACACCACCGTGCAGCACGCGGGTTTCGGGATCGCCGATCAGATCATCGCGATAGGGCGCGCGCATGACCGCCTGGCCCGGTGTGACGCTTTCCAGCCTGAAGCCCATGGCCACGGCGTGGGGCGAGCCATCCACCAGCAGCGGGGCAAGGGAATCGAGAAGAGACTGAAGATCGTCTGCCATGCCCGCCATTTAGCCATCTCCGGCGGCAATGGCCAGAGGCGCGCCGGCGCGAAGCTCACGCTGCCAGACGCCGGGCGGTGATGGTCTCCAGCCCGTTGACGAGCTCGTTGCGGTGCGCGTCCGGCGCGTTCTCCGCTTCCATCAGGCGGCGCAGGGCGCTGCGATGCAGCTCGATAATTTCGGTCTCGCGCGGGTTGATTTCGCCCACGCGCTCCAGATACAGGCGCAAGGAGCGGCCGACGCGCGCTGCAATCATGTCGCCCTGGCGCATCATGGCTGCGGCCATCGCATCGGCCTGATTGAGCGCGGCTTCCAGAGGGGTGACCAGACCGCTGGATATGTCGCCGCCGCGCTTCCAGGCGATGCGGTCAGCGGTCTTGCGCGGTGCGCGGCGGTCCGGGCCGGAATAGCCCTCGGTCTTGATGAAGGCGCGCGGGCGCTGGGTGGCGTCTTCCAGCCGCGTGAACAGCTGGGCCGGCGAAACGGGGCGCAGCACATAGGAGGAGACACCGGCGTCGCGGGCGCGTTCCACGTCCGCAAGACGGCCCGTGTCGCCCAGCGCAATGAAGGGGGCGGTATGCATGGGCAGGCGCTCGCGGCGCAACTTGCGTACAAGCGCTGGACCGGGGGAGGTGCGCTGGGACCAGTCGGCGATCAGCACGGGACGGGCGAAGGTACGCGCCGCATTCAGCCCGTCCTCCTCGTCAGCAAAGGTGTGAACGTGATCAGCGCCAGCATGACGCAATATGTCGGCGACCAGCCGGCGCAGGAAGCCGGACGGTTCCACGATCAGGACAGGGCGGTCCTGCCAGCGCTGTCCCCGTGGCACGGTCACGGGTTCGCTGGCCGCTATATCGCCAAGTTGCATGATGGTCCCCGCGCAATGCCCACTCTTCCAGACGGCACGGTAGGGCAGGGCAGGCCGGAACGCCCGCGCTTTCGCGTTACAGGGTAAACAGGCGATTTATGCTGAGTGGGCGGGTTAGCTGCGCCGGCCCGCGGCGGTGATCAGGCGCCATACGATCCACAGCGGCACCACCAGCACCGCGCCCAGCAGGAAATAGCGCAGCGACCAGACCACCGAGTCCGAAATGATGATGAAGAAGCGGTCCCAGGCCCGTGCCAGCGTGCCGAAGAAATCCACCCACAGCTCGGCCGGATCGATATTGAACAGAGCCAGGACCAGGCCAGCGACAACACACAGGAAGAACAGCCAGATGAGGTCGCGCATGCGCACGGCAACGAGACGCTGGATGAAGGTCTGGCGAGGGGCGGTCTGATCGCTCATGGCATGCAGATGTGCGCGCGAAATGCGGCACCTGTATGGCTAAATGCCCTATCACCCCTCTTTTTTGATATGTACCTGATGGGGATAGGGAATTTCGATGCCTTCATTATCAAAGGCCTGCTTCATCAGGCGCATCTTTTCCCAGTAATAGGGCCAGTAGTCGAGCGTGTTGACCCAGGCGCGCGCGGTGTACTCCACCGCCGAGGCGCCGTGCCCTGCTACCTCCACCACGACCGGCGGTTCGGCCAGAACCCGCTCGTCGTCTTCCAGCACGCGCCGGATCACGCTGCGCACTTGCTCCATGTCGGCGCCGTAGGCGGCTGTGAACATGAAGTCGACGCGCCGTGTGTTGTAGCCGGAGAAATTGACAATGACCCGGCCCCAGCTCTGCGCGTTGGGCACGATGACCTGCCGGTTATCGGGCGTATTGAGCTCGGTATAGAACAGGTTGATATCGTGCACCGTACCGGCCGTGCCGCCAATATCGACGAAATCGCCGATCTTGTAGGGGCGGAAGAAGACGATCATCACGCCCGCCGCGACATTGGATAGCGTGCCCTGCAGGGCAAGGCCCACCGCCAGCGTCATCGCGCCAAGAGCGGCGACCAGCGAGGTGGTTTCCACGCCAAAGCGCGTGAGCACCGCGATGACAACCACCGCGACGATGACATAGCGCACTACCGAGGCGAAGAAGAGCGCCAGCGTGGTGTCTATGCGCGGATGGGCGATGGCCCATTTGCGCACCCGGCGCGATACGAAACCGGCGGTGTAGAGACCTGCCACCAGGATGATGGCGGCCAGTGCCACGTTGGACAGCACCGCCACGCCGAGCGTGGTCAGGTACTGGAAAATATTGTCGATCTGGCCGTCGAGCTCGGCACCGAACTCCATGATTTATCGTCCTGTTTTGGTGGGCAGGCAGGCGGGAATGGCGATCTAGCACGGATTATAGTCTGGTTAGAACCCGGCGGGGACAAGTTTGTCTGCCAGGCACAGCCGCAAAACCTGCAAGCGGGGTTTTCTCTTGTGCGTGCGAGTGCTTAAGGTAGGCCGCAAAGCGTCCGCCATCACGGCAGGGCGGGGATAACGGTGCGCCGCCGGGGAGGGCGGAGCCGGTATCCGCATCAAACGGGGGAGTGCCATCACATGGCAAAGGCTGAAGCGCCCGCAGTGGAAGAGCACCAGAAGGGGATTCTCGGCTGGATCGAGAAGACGGGCAACAAGCTGCCCGACCCGGTCATCATCTTCGCGTATCTGATCGGCATACTGATCGTTGTCTCGGTGATCACCGACTTCCTTAACGTGTCGGTTGAGCACCCGGTGCGGGTCAATGAGGACGGCTCTCCGGTCATCGAGCCGGCCCGCATGCTGTTTCGTTCCGAACTGATCGAGCACCTGCTGGTGCGCATGCCGACCATTTTCACCTCCTTCCATCCGCTGGGCTATGTGCTGGTGGTGATGCTGGGCGCGGGCGTCGCCGAGCGGGCCGGCCTTTTCGGCACCGCCATGCGGGCGGCCGTGCGCAATGCGCCGCGCTTTCTTCTGACCCCGGCCGTGGCGCTGGTCGCCATGATGGCCAATCTGGCGGCTGACGCGGCCTATGTGGTGCTGATCCCGCTGGCCGCGGTGATCTATGCCGCCGCCGGACGCCATCCCATTGCAGGCATTACCGCCGCCTTTGCCGGTGTATCGGGCGGCTTCTCCGCCAACCTCTTCCCCGGCCAGCTGGACGCGCTCCTGTTCGGCATTACCGAGGCAGCGGTCGGCAGTCTGGTCGCCGACTGGACGATGAACATTGCCGGCAACTGGTACTTCATCGCGGTGATGACGATTGTCTATCTGCCCGTGATCTGGTTCGTGACCGACGCCATCATCGAAAAGCGCCTCGGACCGTGGAAGGGCGGCGCGGTGGCGGGCAGCGACAGCGCTGATGACGATGCCGATGCGCCGCTCACCCCCGGTCAGAAGAAGGGCCTTGCCCATGCCGGCCTCGCCGTGCTGGCCGTGGCTTTCATCTGGGTCTTCCTGACAGTCGATCTGGTGGAGTTCGCCAGTCTTGGCGCGCTCTCGGTCTGGGGCGGCAATCCGCCTCTGCTCAATCCCGATCCCGCCCTGGCGCCGGCCCAGCAATTGGTGCCGTTCTTCTCCTCGCTGGTGGCGGGTTTCCTCGTGCTCTTCCTTGCGGCCGGTATCGCCTATGGCATGGCAGCAGGAACCATCAAGACCCACCGCGACACGGTGGAGATGATGGCCGGTGGCATGAAGGATATGGGCTACTATCTCGTGCTGGCCTTTGCCGCTGCGTATTTCGTGGAGATGTTCAACCTCTCCAATCTGGGGATCATCTCGGCGGTCAATGGCGCGAACGCGATCCAGCAATCGGGCCTGCCCTTGCCCATCGTGCTCGGCCTCATCGTTCTGTTTGCCGGTGTGCTCAATCTCTTCGTGGGTTCTGCCAGCGCGAAATGGGCCTTCATGGCGCCCATCCTCGTGCCGATGCTGATGCTGCTCGGGATCAGCCCGGAAATGGCCACCGCTGCCTACCGTGTGGGTGACAGTGCGACGAACATCATCACCCCGCTCATGGTCTATTTCCCGCTGGTGCTGGTGTTTGCGCGGCGCTGGGTGCCGGAGTTCGGCATAGGCTCGCTTACCGCGGCCATGTTGCCCTATTCGGTCTGGCTGATGATCACCGGCATCGCGATGACGATTGCCTGGGTCTATCTCGGCCTGCCGCTCGGGCCAGGCGCGGACGTGGCCTACACCCTGCCAGCAGCGAACTAGTTTCGCGATAAGTTACAAGAGGACGCGTAATGTCTGAAGCGGCTGACAAGCCCCGCAAGGGCGGCTTTCTGGACGGGGTGGAGCGGTTCGGCAACGCGCTGCCCGACCCGGTTTTCATCTTCGTCTGGCTGATCCTGATCCTGATGGGGATTTCCGCCTTCGCTGCCGGTATGGGCATGAGTGCGGTGAACCCGATCACGGGTGAGACCCTGCAGGCCAGCTCGCTTCTGTCACGTGACAATGTCCAGCGGCTTCTGACCTCCATGCCGCAGACGCTGACCGGGTTTGCCCCGCTGGGCCTGACGCTGGTCATCATGCTGGGTGCCGGCGTGGCCGAACGCTCCGGCTTCTTCTCTGCGGGTTTGCGCGCAGGCCTCCGCAATGCGCCGAAAAAGGCGATGACGCCCATCGTCATGCTGCTGGCGCTGGTCGCCACGCACTCATCGGACGCCGCCTATGTGGTGCTGATCCCGCTGTCGGGCGTGATCTATGCCTCGGTCGGCCGCCACCCGATTGCCGGTATCTGCGCCGCTTTTGCCGGTGTGTCGGGCGGCTTCTCGGCGAATTTCATGCCGGGCCCGATTGATGCGCTGATCCTTGGCGTTACCGAGCCTGCCGTGCACGTGCTTGATCCCAGCTGGATGGCGAACCTCGCCGGCAACTGGTTCTTCATCATGGGCATGGCGATGGTCTTCTTCCCGCTTGGCTGGTTCGTCACCGATCGCATTATCGAGCCGCGCCTTGGCGAGTACGTGCCGACCTCCGCCACGCCGATTTCCAGCCAGAAGGCCGACTCCCAGCTCAGCGCCAATGAGCGCAAGGGCCTGTGGTGGTCGCTCTTTGCCTTCCTCGCCGTCACAGCGCTGTGGGGCTTCCTGACCTTCGGGCCGGGCCAGTATCTACAAAATCTCGAAGCGCCGCCCGAGTTCCGCTTCGACCCGATGATCCAGAGCCTGATCGCCTATTTCTTCTTCCTGTTCCTGTTCACCGGCGTTGCCTTCGGTTCGGCGGTCGGCACGATCAAAAGCCATCGCGATGTGGTCCACATGTCCACCGAGGCGATGAAGGACATGTCGGGCTATATCGTGCTCGCCTTCACGGCAGCGCATTTCGTGGTGCTCCTCACCTGGACCAACATGGGCGGCATCATGGCCATTGAGGGCGCGCGCGCCATCGAGGCGGCGGGCCTGCCTGCGCCGCTTCTGCTCGCCGCTGTCGTGCTGCTGTCGGCTGCGCTCAATCTCGTCATCGGCTCGGCCAGCGCAAAATGGGCGGCCATCGCGCCGATCCTGGTGCCGATGCTGATGCTGCTGGGCGTCAGCCCTGAAATGTCCACCGCCGCCTACCGGGTGGGCGACAGCGTGACCAACATCATCACGCCGCTCATGGTCTATTTCCCGATGGTGCTGGCCTTCTGCCGCCGATGGGATCCTGAATTCGGGATGGGCGGGCTACTAGCGAACATGTTGCCCTATTCCTTCTTCTTCCTGATTGGCGGCCTCATCCTCACCATGGTCTGGGTGGCGCTTGGGCTGCCCGTCGGCCCCGGCGCGCCGGTCGGGTTTGACGTGCCTGCCAGCGCTCCGCAAATGTAGGGAAAATCCGTCCATGAGCCTTGTCCTCCATCACCTCAATGCCTCGCGCTCGCAGCGCATCATCTGGCTGATGGAGGAGCTGGGCCTGCCCTATACGCTGGTCCGGCACGAGCGCGATGCGCAGACCCGGCTCGCTCCGCCGGAGCTCCTGAAAATCCATCCCATGGGCAAGGCGCCGCTGCTGGAGCATGAGGGGCAGGTGATCGCGGAGACCGGCGCCATCGCTCAGTACATCCTCGCCCTGTTCGACACCGGGCACCGCCTGCACCCCAGGCCCGGAAGCCCCAATTTCGCGCGCTATCTCGAATGGATGCACGCAGCGGAGGGTTCGCCCTTCCTGCCGGGTCTCATTCTGGTGTTCACCCGCGCCACGGGCCTGCAGGACTCGCTACTGGCGGGCTGGATGGCGGGCGAGCGTGACAAGGCGGTCGCCACGATTGAGGGCCATCTTTCCCGCCACATCTGGTTTGCCGGTGATATGTTCACCGCTGCTGATTGCCTGATGGGCTTCCAGCTAGACGG
Organism: Glycocaulis sp.; assembly: GCA_022565665.1. Taxonomy (GTDB): domain Bacteria; phylum Pseudomonadota; class Alphaproteobacteria; order Caulobacterales; family Maricaulaceae; genus Glycocaulis. The sequence continues at coordinate 82,305 of JAIUMI010000001.1, read as the reverse complement.
CATGGAGAAGTCCGGCCTTCTGGACAATGCACCCGCGACGAAGGACTGGCTGCAACGCGCCCACGCCCGCGAAGCCTACAAGCGCATGATCGCGCAAGGGGTTTAGGGCGCGTCGGCCAGAAGAGCCTGCAGTTCCCGCTCCAGCGGTTCCAGCCGCGCGGTCACCAGATTCCACAGCAATAGCGGATCAACGCGTCCATAATGGTGCGCGAGAATGTGACGCGTTCCGACGATCTGAGCCCAGGGGATGTCGGCAGCACGCCGCCTGACATCTTCGGGAACGTGGCGGGCGGCTTCCCCGATAACCTCCACACAGCGCGTTACCGCATGGATGGTTTTCAGGTCAGAGCAGAAAGCCTCCCTGTCCATGCCGGTCACATGAAAGCGGGCATAGCCTGCATGCTCGATCATGTCGGCCACGAGGGCTTTCCAGTCCTGCTCTTTGCCCCGTTCAGGCATCGACCAGGCTGGCTTCAATACGGTGGGCGATACGCGGCGACAGGGCGCGCGGCGTCATCAGATCGACCGGGTGGCCCAGCCGCTTCTCCAGTTCAAGGCGGATGCCCGAAAACGCAAACAGGTCCGGCGCGCCGTCGTCCGCAAACTCCACCAGCAGGTCGACATCGCTGTCGGGGCCTGCCTCGTCGCGGGCGTGGGAGCCGAACACGCGCACGCGGATGATGCCGTGGTCCTCAAACCATGGTTTCAGTTCACGGAGGCGTGCCAGAAGCTCATCGCGGTTCATGGGCGCCATTGTCCCACTGACGGGCAATGGCGGCAAGATGGAGCGGTCTAGCGTGACGTTGTGGTGGCGACGGCGGCGGTTGTCGCAGTGGTGATCGCGATGATAGCGGCGGTCTGTGCCGCGATCAGCGCTGCCATGGCCGAGACAGCGCCCAAGGAGCCGTCGGCGCGTTCGCCAAGCCAGATGAGCTGGGCAAGGCGCAGCCGCGCAGAACCGGTCTGGGAGACTTTATCGAGCGCCTCCATATTGGTGCCGATAACGGGCAGGTCTGCAGGCGTCACGCCCTGAGCTGCCCATTCCATCCAGATATGCCGGTTGCCGGAATGGCGGATTTTGGAATGTTCTTTCACGGCTTCACGAAGGGCCAGATAGCGCTCCAGCACCTCGCCCGCCGATTGCTGGTATAGCGCGGACAGGCGCGCGGCCTCACGCTTCAGTCCGCGCGTTGCCCGGTTTGCTTCAAATACGGCCATTGCGGCCTCGCGTTCGCGCCTCACCGTGTCGGGGCTGTCCTCGCGCGCGGCATGGGAGGCGGCGAAGAGGTCGGTAACTTCCGCATTGGCCCGCCACCAGGGCGGCAATATGGCCTGCTTGATGGCAAAGAAGCGCCGCACCGCCTGAGCCGAGCTGGCATCCGCCAGGGAGAGCACCAGTGCGGCCCGGCTGCCGCCTTCATGGAGCTTGCGCGTGCGGGAGGCCTTCTCTTCGTCGCGCAGTGCATCGCGAATTTTCAGGAAGCCGGATGCAGTCTTGCCCCGTCCGGCGAGCACGGCTGCATAGATCCACAACAGCTCGCCTGTCGGAGCCCGCCAGCCGCCAAGAGCGGCCTTCAGCTCGCGCTGGATGCGCTGCATGGATGCGGCGGCGTCTTCCGGCGTGTCGTCAGACGCCATCAGGGCGTAGGCGGCAAACCACGCGGCTGTGCCGCGCGGCCCACCGTTTATCGCCTCTACCGTCTCATGGACCGCCTGCAGGCGTGACAGCGCCATTAGGCCCGCCCCTATTGCCGGTTCTGCGGTTGGGTCAGATCCAGCCCGGTATGGAAGGCGATGAAGGCCCACTTGTCCGCCGTCTCCTGTATCAGCATGGAGACGGGCGTGCCCGCGCCGTGCCCGGCCCGCGTCTCGATGCGGATAAGGGTCGGCGCATCGCCTGTCTCGGTCGCCTGGACTTCAGCGATATATTTGAACGAGTGGCTGGGTACCACGCGGTCATCGGTATCAGCCGTGGTGACGAGCGTTGCCGGATAGCCCTGCCCCTCCGGCACGTTGTGCAAGGGCGAGTAGGCGTAGAGCACGTCAAACATTTCCGGGTCCTGCGGGCTGCCATAGTCCGACACCCAGAAGCGACCTGCCGTGAACTGGTTGAAGCGCAACATGTCCATCACGCCGACGCCCGGCAGGGCGGCTGCAAAGAGGTCCGGGCGTTGATTGGCCACCGCGCCAACCAGAAGGCCGCCATTGGACCGGCCTTCGATGGCGATATTGGCCGGGCTCGTCCAGCCCATCTCGATCAGATGCTCTGCCGCATTGATGAAGTCGTCATAGACGTTCTGCTTGCTGGCCAGCCGCCCGCCATCATGCCAGTCGCGGCCATATTCCGAACCGCCACGGATATTGGCGAGCGCGAACACGCCGCCCATTTCCATCCATTGCAGGCGTGGCACCGAGAAGCCCGGCGTCATCGGGATGTTGAAGCCGCCATAGCCGTAGAGCAGCACAGGACGCTCGCCATTCGGCGTCACGTCGCGATGGTGGACGACATACATCGGCACCTGCACGCCGCCCGTGCTTTCGTAGAAGACCTGGCTCACCTCGTAATCATCCGGATCGAAGGTCAGCGGCGCTTCGTGGAAGAGCGTGCTCTCGCCCGTTTCCACATCATAGCGGTAGATCGTGGCAGGACGGTTGAAGCTGGTGAAGCTGTAGAAGGTCTCAGGGTTATCAGGACGCCCGTTAAAGCCGCCTGCAACACCAAGGCCGGGAAGTTCCACCTCACGCACTTCCTCGCCTTCCAGCGTGTAGATGCGCACGACAGAGCGCACATCTTCAAACGTGCGCACGATAAGATGCCCGCCGACATGGCTCGCCGCCGAGATCGGGAAATCGCCCTGCGGGATGATATCGGTGAGGGTGGATGGGTCGGACAGGTTCACGGCCACGATGCGCTGGTTGGGCGCATCCAGATCGGTCATGAAGAAGAAGGTCTCGCCATCATTGCCGACCGGTGAGTGATTGTTTTCAAACCCTTCAAAGATCGCGACCGGCTCTGCGCCCTCTTGCGTCAGGTCGAGGATGTGGATGGCGTTGCCGTCCGTTCCGGCCGATGAGTAGATGAAGAGATAATCGCCATCATCGCTCACGCCCGCGCGCCAGCTGACTTCCGGATTTTCCGGATCGGACATGATCAGCCGGTCTTCGCTCTGACCGGTGCCGAGCGCGTGGAAATAGATGGCCTGATCATGATTGAGCGAGGTGAACTCCTCGCCCGCCTCGGGCTGGGGATAGCGCGAGTAGAAAAAGCCCGACCCGTCCTTCGCCCAGGACAGGTTGGAGAACTTGACCCATTCCAGCCGGTCTTCCAGCTGCGCGCCGGTTTCCACATTGATCACGTGGGCCGTACGCCAGTCAGACCCGCCATCCTGCAGGAAATAGGCGACATGGCTGCCGTCCGGGCTCGGCCAGGTGCCCGCTAGCGCGACCGTGCCATCTTCTGACAGCGTATTGGGGTCGATCAGCACGCGCGGCTCGCCCTCAAGCCCCTCCTGCACCTTGTAGATCGACTGGTCCTGCAGCCCGTCATTATGGGAGAAGAAATAGAGACCCTCGCGGGCCGCCGGTACGCTGCGGCGCTCATAATTCCACAGCTCGCGCAGGCGTTCGGCGATCATCGCCCGGCCCGGCAGGCCTTCCAGATACCGGCCCGTCACCGCATTCTGCGCCGCGACCCAGGCTTCCACTTCCGGGCTGACACGCACATCGGCTTCCAGCCAGCGATACGGGTCTTCGACCTCCACCTCGCCGCGCGATGCGGACTGGTAGGTGTCGACCTGATCGACGCGCAGCGTTGTGGGATAGATGAGGCGTTGCTGGGTGTGGGCGGCCCCGGCCACCACGGCGCTGGCATCGCCCTCGCCATTGGGCACCTGTTCGCCACACGCGGCCAGTGCCACAACGCTTGCAAGAGAAAGAACAAGGCTGCGCTTTATCATGTCAGCTCCCCGGATGTGAATATGGATGGTTGGCAGGAAAACTAGGCAGGCAGGGGGAAGTTGTCGACCTCGCCGGGCATTTCGCCCTATTTCTGCGTCTCATGGACGGCGATCAGGCCCTTTCATCCCTGCCAGAGCCCTTTGCCCGCTGGTTTGCGGGCAGGGGCTGGCGGCCGCGCGCCCACCAGCTGGCCATGCTGGATGCAGCCAAGGCGGGCGAAGACGTGCTGCTGACCGCGCCAACGGGCGGAGGCAAGACGCTTGGTGGCTTCCTGCCCTCGCTCATCGATCTGGCGCACATCAGCGCAGAGGGCGGCAAGGCCCGGCCCCATCGCCTGCACACGCTCTATATCTCGCCGCTCAAAGCTCTGTCGCAGGACGTGGCGCGTAATCTGATGAGCCCCGTCGAGGAGATGGGGCTGACGCTGCGCATCGAGACGCGCACCGGCGACACCCCGCAGTCCAAACGTGCCCGCCAGCGCGCCGCGCCGCCGGATATCCTGCTCACCACGCCCGAACAGCTCGCCCTCTTCGTGGCGCAGGAAAATGGCGCAGCCTTCTTTGCCGATCTGCAGGCGATCATCATTGACGAGATTCATGCCCTGGCCCCGCAAAAGCGCGGCGATTTGTTGAGCCTCGGCCTCGCCGCCATCAATGTCTACGCGCCCGCTGCCCGCCGGATCGGGCTTTCCGCGACGGTGAAGGATGTGCAGGGCCATGCCCGCTGGCTGTCGCGTGACCCGGGCGCAGAGACCCTCACCACCCGTGTCGTGCGCGGCGAGGCGGGCGCTGACCCTGAAATCTCCATCCTGACGCCGGAGGCGCGCATTCCGTGGGCGGGCCATATGGGCATCCATGCGATGGAGGCCGTCTATGAAGAGATCAGGCGCGCGCGCACGGCGCTCATCTTCGTCAACACGCGCTCCCAGGCCGAGTTCGCCTTCCAGCAGCTCTGGCGGCTGAACGAGGATGCGCTGCCCATAGCTCTCCACCACGGCTCCTTGAGCGTCGAGCAGCGCCGCAAGGTGGAAGGCGCGATGGCGGCTGGAAAACTGCGCGGTGTAGTGTGTACCTCAACGCTCGATCTCGGCATTGACTGGGGCGATGTGGACCTTGTGATCCAGCTGGGTGCGCCGAAGGGCACCTCCCGCCTGATCCAGCGGCTCGGCCGGGCCAATCACCGGCTGGATGAGCCCTCGCGCGCCGTGCTGGTACCCACCAACCGGTTTGAACATCTCGAATGCCTTTCAGCGCGCGATGCGGTGGCCGAAAAGGTGCTCGATGGCGAGCCCCTGAAAGAGGGCGCGCTGGATGTACTGGCCCAGCACGTCATGGGCCGGGCCTGCGGCGATCCGTTCACTGCTGACGGGCTCTATTCTGAAATCCGCACCGCTGCGCCCTATGCCCGCCTGCCGCGTGAGACGTTTGACCGCGTGCTCGAATTCGTCGCCACCGGCGGCTATGCGCTCGGGAGCTATGACCGCTTCCGCCGTCTGGTGCAGGGGCGCGACGCGCTGTGGCGGGCACGCAATCGCACGGTCGCCCAGCGTCATCGGCTGAATGTCGGTACGATCATTGAAAGCCCGATGTTGAATGTACGGGTGGTGAGCAAGGGAAAGGGGCCTACGCGCGGCGGCCATCATCTGGGACAGCTCGAAGAATGGTTCGCTGACCAGTTGACCCCTGGCGACACCTTCCTCTTTGCCGGTCAGGTGCTGCGCTTTGAAGGCACTAGCCAGACCGACCTTTTCGTCAGCCGGGCAGGGGGCGAGGACCCGAAAGTCCCCTCCTGGCAGGGCGGCAAGTTTCCGCTCTCCACCTATCTCGCCGAACGCGTGCGCCGCCTCGTCTCCAGTCCCGGTGAGTGGGAGAAGCTGCCCGGCCAGATCCGCGAATGGCTGGAGATGCAAAAGCTGCGTTCGCGCCTGCCGGAGCCGGACCGGCTGCTGGTGGAGACCTTCCCGCGGGCGGGCAGGCATTACCTCGTCTGCTACCCGTTTGAAGGGCGGCTCGCCCACTCCACGCTCGGCATGCTGCTGACTCGCAGGCTGGAGCGTGCGCGCTTCAAACCGCTGGGCTTTGTGGCCAATGAATACGCGCTCTCGGTCTGGGGGCTGGAGGACATGTCCGGAGCGGACTTCGCGGCGCTGTTTTCGCCCGACATGATGGGCGATGATCTGGAAAGCTGGCTGGAGGAAAGCGTGCTGATGCAACGCACTTTCCGCAATTGCGCGCTGATTTCCGGCCTGATCGAGCGGCGCTTTCCGGGGCAGGAGAAGACGGGCCGGCAGGTCAGCTTTTCCGCCGATCTCATCTACAATGTGCTGCGCGAGCATGAGCCGGGCCATATATTGATGCAGGCCGCGCGGGCAGACGCTGCCACAGGCCTTCTCGACATTCGCCGCCTGTCAGACCGGCTCGCCGCGATTGATGGCCGGATCGATGCGGTGGCGCTGGACCGCGTGTCGCCGCTGGCGGTGCCTGTCATGCTCGAGATCGGACGCGAGCCGGTCTATGGCGAGGCGCATGAGGCCATTCTGGAATCGGCTTCGGAAGATCTGGTCGAAGAAGCGATCCGGCTTGACTAGGGCGTCCGCGAAGGCGCATAAGCACGCGCATTATGATCTAGCACCTTTCCGGCGCGCCTCGCGCCGTCTCCGCTCTAAACGGCAATTTCAGAGAACGCCCTGCCGCGCATCGCGCGGGGTGTGAAAGGCACATACGCCATGCATGGACCTGATCCGATGAACCCGCACCCCATGGCGGGCTTTGACCGCGTCTGCTTCCTCAAGCCCGTCATCAAGAGGGCCAATATCGAGGTGGGCGAATATACCTATTACGATGACCCTCATGAGCCGGAAGCCTTTGAGGATAAGAACGTCCTCTATCATTATGACTTCACCGGCGACCGTCTGGTGATCGGGCGTTTCTGCGCGATCGCCACTGGCGTCACCTTCATCATGAACGGCGCGAACCACGCGCTGGACGGCATCTCTACCTACCCGTTCCAGATATTCGGCGGCGGCTGGGAGGCGGGCTTTGAGGAAAGCTCGCTCGACAGCGGCTATCGTGGCGACACCATTGTCGGCCACGATGTCTGGATCGGGCGGCAGGCCGTCATCATGCCGGGGGTGCGGATCGGCAATGGCGCCATCATCGCAAGCCACAGCGTGGTTACGCGCGACGTGCCGGACTATGGCATCGTCGCGGGTAATCCGGTCGAGTTGAAGAAGAAGCGGTTTGACGGGCCGACCATTGCGGCGCTTCTCCAGATCGCCTGGTGGGACTGGCCGGTGGAGAAAATCTCCCGCCATGTGAACGCGCTAAGAGCAGGCGATGTCGCGGCGCTGCGCCGTGCCCGTTGACGGGGTCAGGGCGGCGGGCTTGTCTTCGATGATGCTTGCTTCGCCGCCCCGTCCCTCACGCCTCACGGTCAATGGCGCCTCCATCCTCGCCGATGTGTCGGGCGCTGGCCTGATAGAGGCGTGCGGCTCGCTGGTGGTGGCCGATCTGCACTTTGAAAAGGGCTCGGCCTTTGCCGAGCGCGGGGTCCTTCTGCCCCCTTACGACACCCGCACCACGCTGCGCCGCCTTGGCGAGGTGATCACCCGGCTGAAACCGGCGCGCGTTATCGCGCTGGGTGACAGCTTCCATGATCTGCGCGCCGATGGGCGGATGGATGAGGACGATGCGCAGAGCCTGCAGGGTCTCGTCGCGTCGGTGGCAGAATGGGTGTGGATCGAGGGCAATCATGATCCGGTTCCGCCCGCGCGCTTTGGCGGTACTGTGATGGCAGAACTTCAGACGGGATCGCTCACTCTGCGCCATGAGCCGCGCGCCGGAGCAATGCCCGGGGAGCTGGCAGGCCATCTCCACCCGTGCGCGAAGGTGCGCCAAAAGGGGCGCTCGGTGCGGCGCAGGGCATTTCTGAGCGATGGCTCGCGGCTGATCCTGCCCGCTTTCGGCGCGTATACGGGCGGGCTTAACGCGTGTGATGCGGCGTTTGCGGAATGTTTCGAGCGCACCCCGGATGCGTGGATGCTGGGCCGGGAGCGCGTCTACCGGGTGGCAGGGGCCAGGCTGCTAGGGGATTAGAGGTATTTGAACCTCGTCCTTCGAGACGCTCACTGACGTTCGCCCTCAGGATGAGGTTCAATCAGCGAAAACCAGCCTCATGCTGAGGAGCCGCGATAGCGGCGTCTCGAAGCACGCACTACAATGCCCTTATCGCCAGCACCGCGCCAAGGCTGACGACAGCGCCAAATGTGAGCACGAGCCGCAAGGGCAGATACCAGCGTGGCAGGGTGCCGCCGCGTACCGCTCCCCGGTCCCAAAGATATTGGATCGTAAAGCCCGCGATCAGCACGCCCCAGCCCACCAGTTCGGGATTGGCCGGCAGGCCGGACGGGTCGACACCATGCAACAGCACCGCGATCCAGCCCGAAAGCGAGAGAATTACAGCCAGCGCAAGCACGCCTGTGCGCGGAGCATCGGCGCGCAGCACGATCTCGGCCGTCCAGCGTCCGCCTGCCAGGAAAGAGAGAATCACGGCCGCATAAATGGCCAGCGCGATGGCGGCCTGCGCGGCTGCCGGTCCGCCCAGCGCCAGTAAAAAAGCGCCGCCGAAGAACGGCACCAGTCCGGCAAAGCCGAGAAGGAGTGGCAGGTTGGGGGCTTCGGAAAGCTGCCTGAGCATCAAAAGAACTCCTACTCCTAGCGGCGCCGGAAGACTTCGGCTGCGCCCCACCCGGACAGCAGCGCAATGGCCACCGCCATCAGACCGTATAGCGCGCTGTGGCGATGGGCAAAATCATAGACCGCCTGTTCCAGCCCGGCCTTGCGCACCGCAAGGCTCGTGCGCCGCTGCGCAATGGGAATGCCGTCGCGGAAGAGATAGATGTCAAGCGCGTATTCGCCCACCGGGGTGACGGGGGGCAGGCGCACGGCAGCGCGAAAGAGGCCGCCATCTATGATCTCCACCCCGCCGGGCGATTCCACATAGAGGCCTTCGCGCGCGCGGTTGCGCACGATGGCGCGGCGGTAATCGACGACTTCCCCGCCCAGCTCGCTCACCACCACCCCGCCGACGCCGAAGCGGGTCTCTTCGCGCTGCGTCTCGGGTGCGGAGAGGCGCAAATGCTCCATGCCGATGGCTTCGCGGCGCAGGGCGGAAAAGGTGGCAAACTGCGAAAGCGCACGTGTGGAGGCGACGGCGTAATAGCCATAGATGTTTTCAAAGCGCACCGGCGCGCGGTTGATCCAGATGCCGAAGGTGCGGATCTTGCGCATCACGCGCAGATCCTCCTGCGGCCCGCGCACCACCACCACTATGTCGTCGCCATCCTGCAGCCCGGTTACCGCGCCATAGACCAGGAAGTCGGCGCCGGTGAAGTTGGAGCGTATCTCCACCACGTCCTGGGTGAGCGCTGCGACGATGCCCGTGGGCTGGATCTCGTCTTCCGGCGCGGCGCGGGCAGGCGCAGTGGCGGCGAGCATGGCCAAAAGGGCGATGATGAGGAGGCGGGCGGTCATGATCCGCTCTCCATCACATGCATCAGCTCGAACATGTCCGCCGGGTCGCTGACCAGATCCCAGGCGAGCTTCAGGCACACCGCGACGACCATCAGGGCCAGCGCGATGCGCAATTCCTCAGCCCGCACCCGCTGGCCGGCCCGCGCACCGAACTGCGCTCCGATCACGCCTCCGGCAATGAGCAGCGCCGCCAGCACCAGATCGACGGTCTGGTTCTGGGCCGCCTGCAGGAAGGTGGTCAGCGCGGTGACAAACAGGATCTGGAACAGCGAGGTGCCGATGACGACAGAGGTCGGCATGCGCAGCACATAGATCATGGCCGGCACCATGATGAAGCCGCCGCCCACCCCCATCAGGGCGGCCAGCACGCCCACCATGGCTCCGATCACGATTACCGGAATGAGGCTGATATAGAGCCCGGAAACGGGAAAGCGGATCTTGAAGGGCAAGGCATCGATAAGGCCGCGCTTACGCCGTCTGGGACGGGCGGGCATGCCCGCCTTGCCCAGCCTGTAGCGCCGCCACAGAGCGGAGAGGCTTTCCACCAGCATCAGCCCGCCTATGATGCCCAGAAAGCCCACATAGCACAGCGAGATGACCAGGTTGATCTGGCCGGTAGCCTGCAGGAAGGCAAAAAGCTGGACCCCGGCAAACGAACCGAACACGCCGCCGGCCAGCAGATAGAGCCCCATCTTCAGATCAAGGCTCTTGCGCCGGAAATGGGCGAGCGCGCCAGAGGCCGATGAGGCGACGATCTGGTTGGTCTGGGTGGCCACGGCAACGGGCGGCGGAATGCCGATAAAGATCAGGATCGGCGTCATCAGGAAGCCGCCGCCCACGCCGAACATGCCGGAGAGAAACCCCACCCCCAGGCCAAGGCCAAGCACCAGAAAGAGATTTACCGAGACTTCCGCGATGGGAAGGTAAATATCCATCGCCCGCGCCTAGCGGGGCTGTGCGCGCTCGAGCCGGGCGATGAGCGCGCTGTCGACCGCGCCTGACGCCTCCAGCCCCTCTGCGCGTTGATAGGCCACGATCGCCTCACGTGTGCGCGGGCCGAAAGCGCCGTCGGCTGGACCTGCGTCAAAGCCTGACGCGGCCAGCAATTCCTGCGCCCGCGCGATCATGCGCGCCGAGGTGCCGGTATCCCAGGCCTGCGGCGGGTAACGGCCCTGCACCTGCGGATCGAGAAGGCGGGGTGCGAAATTGTTCGCGGCTTCCTCGGCGGCCGCGCGTTCGTCCGCGCTTAGCGTGCGGCGCAGGGCGCTCGCGCGCTCCTGGGCTGCACTGTCTCCGCCCGCTGCGGCAATCAGGAACCATGCATAGGCGTCAGCCGGACTCTGCGGCACACCAAAGCCTTCCTCGAACAGCAGGGCCAGATTGAACTGACTGTCGCCCATGCCGTGCAGGGCGGCCTGTTCGAACCAGCCCGCCGCAGCCTGCTGATTGGCGGTTGTGGGATTGAGGTTCACATACATCACGCCAGCTTCGTACATGGCCCGAAGATGACCAGCCTCGGCCGCGCGCACAACCCATTCACGTGCAGCGCCTGAATCGGCCGTAACGCCCTGACCCTGCTCCAGCATGCGCCCGAAACGGAACTGGGCATCGGGAACGCCCTGCTCGGCGGCGCGGCGCATCAGCGTGGCGCCGCCTTGCGCGTCGCCCGCTTCCAGGCGCTGGAGTGCAAGCTGATAGCGCGCGACCGGATCGCCCGCCGTGGCAGCCGCTTCCAGCGTGATGGGCGTGTCGGGCACCCCGTTGGATGCTGGCGTGACGGCGGCTTCGCGCTCACGGCTGGCGGCGGGCTCGGCCGGTTGGGCCACCTGGCTTGCCACCGGCTGCGGCTCGGGCAGGGGATCCGGCGCCCTCTCCACGATGATCTCCTCACCAGTGGTGGCGGGCGGCATCGCGCCGGGCGCCGGGGTCTCGGTGCGCACATCGGCAAACAGGCTGGACAATGCCTCCGGTGACACACCGGCTTGTGCCGGCTCGGGTGAGCGGCCCAGCCCGTCCATCATGATGAAGGCAGCGGCCGCGCCCAGCGCCAGGAAGCCCAGAAGGCTCACCCCTGCCAGCAGCAGGCGTCCGCGCGGGGCTTCCCGTTTGGGAGCCGCCATGGCCGGATCAAAGCGCGCGGGATCAGAGCCGCCCATGCGGACCTTGCGCCGGGCAGCAGCCAGAAACTCCGCGTCGGCGGTGGCGCCCAGCGTCTGTGCGCTGCGGGCGCGCTCACGCGGGCCGGGCAGTGGCGCCGGCTGCGGCGCTTCACTCCACAGATCTTCCTGTGGTGCGGCCTGCGCCGTTTGCGCGTGTGCTCCCTGCTGGGCGTTGCCCAGCGGGTCCTCCACCGCGACCACGAAGGCGTCGGGCGCCCCTGTGATATCGAACTCGCCCTGCAGTGCCTTGTCGCGAAGGCCCGGTGCGGGCTTGAGCGGCGTGTTGAAGCTGTCGGTATCAGACGGGCTTTCGACGTCCGCGCGCGATGCGGGGGCAGGGGCCGGGCGCGGCGTTTCGGCAGACCCGGCAAAGCTGTTGCGGCGGGGCGGTTCGCGCAGGCTGTTCTGCTCGATCGCTTCCAGACGCTCGGCCAGCGCCGTCATTGCGCGCTGGACCGGGGACAGGGCATCGGCCGTTTCGGTGCGCGCGGCATCCAGGCGTTCGTGGACGCCTTCCATCGCTTCGGCAATGCGCTGTGCGGTACGTTCCTCGGAGGCGGCGATGCGCGCTTGCAGCACGTCGTCCTCGGAGCGTGCCTTGCCATTGCTGTCGAGGGTTTCCACCACCCGCGCCATACGATCTCCCGCCGCCTCGAGCGCCGCTGCGGAGCGTTGCTCGGCCTGGCTTACGCGTTCGGCGAGGTTTTCGCCAAGCCGGGCCACTTGCTCGCCGATCTGACGGACGGCATGGCTGCTTTCCCGGCGCACCTCGTCCAGGCGCGATTCAATATCAGCCCTGTCGCGCTGATGGGAGCGGCGGCGTTCTTCTTCACGGAAGCGCTCTTCCATGCGCACTTCGTTTTCGGAGAAACGACGGTCGATGGCGCGTGCGAGGCGCGAGACTTCCTGGCCAATGCGCGCCAGCGTGTCGGCCTGCCGGGTCTCGGCGGCGGCAAGGCGCGCCTCGGTCGCCTGCAGGGCCTGCTCGAAGCGCCCGTTCTGCCCGCCATTGCGTGCCAGCTGTTCCAGCTGGCCGGAAAACTCCCGGCGGGTATCGCGGATCACCTCGGCCAGCTCCATGGCCAGCCGGTCGAAGCGCCGCTGGAACTGGTCCTGGCTGACCGTCGCCTTCGATCCGGTTTCCAGCTCCGCCAGCCTTGCCTCGAGACGTTCCTGCGAGCGGGCAAGCGCCTCGGCGGCCTGATGGGTGGCGGTCTCCGCGGCGACGAGGCGGCGCTGCATGGCGCGCGAATTATCGTGCAGCCCGTCCAGCGCTTCGCGTGCCTCGCGGCCGCGCTGCTCGACGATCTCTTTCAGCGAGGCTTCCTCGCCGCGGGCGCGGCGCTCCTCGTCCTCAATGCGCTGGGCGAGGGACTTGATCGCTTTTTCCGATCCGTCCTTGCGGCGGTCCTCGCGCTCGAGCAGGCCATCAATCTCGGCGCGGAAATCGCGCTCGGTCTCGTAGAGACGTGCGGCGATCTTGCCGAGGGCGGTCTCGACCGCGCGGACCTGACCGCCATCGCTGCCCGGGCCGGCGCGTTCCAGCTTGCGGATGCGCTCCAGCAGCTCCTCGTGCGTAGCGCGGGTGCGGGACAACTCGCTGGTAAGCTGGTCCTCGCCGTCCTCGAGGGAATCCTCGACACGCTCCAGCCGGCGGGCAAGCCCGCTCACCGACTGGTCAACGCCGGAAATGGCCAGCTGCGCGCGGGCCTCCGCGGCCTCGATGCGTGCGCCGAGCCGGGCGATCATCTCCTGCAGGTCGCCATCCCCGTCACCGCCATCGCCGGCGGGTGCAGACGGAAAGCCGGGAAAGCGGCCCAGATGCTCGTCCCAGTCCTTGCCTGGCGTTCCGTCATCGAGAATGACGCGGTTCAGCCACTCGCCAAGGGTAAGTCCTTCGCGCCGGGCAGCCGTCTTGGCTATCGCCCGCGCCCGCGGGTCGATGCCTTTAACGCTCCATGGTGTCCCGGATGTCATCCGACTCACGCGCTCCCGACCCGATCACCGGAGGGTAGCGGAGCGGTTAATATTGTGTAAACCGGATGGGTGACCCCAATATGTAGTGTTTCCACAACAAACCGCCGCGCCAAGAGGCTTGCACCCCCGATTGCCTGGAACTTAAGAGCCAGCGATGCGGTTAACGCAGCGTAAAGTTTCCTTAAATTCCGGCATCTTCACGGTTGTGACGGCGGACCGAACAGGGCTGGCGCCAGCTGTCTGAGATTTTGCTCCATCCGGTCTGCCTGTTGCAGCAGCGGCGTGGCGGTCCGGCCAGGCAAGGCCCTGCCCAGATCGAACAGCACCCATGCCGCTTCCGGTGCGCCCGCTTCCATGTAGCGCCGGCCGATATGCCAGTAGGCATCCGGCGCAAACGGATCGAGGATCAGGGCTTCCTCCAGCAGGGCGACAGGATCGATATTGCCGTTGAGGCGCGTACGCTCTTCCGGTGACAGGGACAAAATCTCATTGGCGAGAATGGTGCGCGCGGCGGCGCCCGGCTGGTCATCGCGGCTGGCGAAGGGGCGGATATTTTCAATGGCAACGCGGTGCGCGCCTTCCTCAACCGCCGTTGTCGCCTCCAGCACCCTTTCCAGATCAGCGTTTCCGACACCCTGCTGGACCAGCGTGCCCGCGCCCGCACAGGCCAGCCGCTCAGATCCGATCGTCTCTGCGGGGCAGGGGCCGAAATGGGCCGTCTCCTGGGCCAGCATCAGGAAGGCACCGGCATAATCGCCAGACCGGCGCAGCGCCTGGATGTCGCCGAGAAATTCCGGGGCGGCCGGTGCGCTGCCCCGCTGGCCAAGAGCGGTATCCAGCGCCACCTCCATGACCGCCTGGTCCAGCAATTCACCGTCCGGCAGCACCAGATCCAGCGGCAGCAGGGATTCCATATTCACGCCGTCATTGCTGGCCGATTGGAGCGACCAGTGTTCAACCCGGCCCTGCGGGCTGTCCGGGCTGATCACCATGAAGCTGAACGCACAAGGGATTTCGCCCTGCTCGCCCAGCGCGGTGACGATCTGCGGGTGGAGGGATAGCGTGTAACCCAGCCCGGCCAGCAGGTAGGGTGTGTGGGGTGTTTCAGGCAGATCGCATCCACCATAGCGGGCACTGGCGATGATCCTGTCATCATCGCCCTGGCGCCAGTTGATCTGCGTCTGCCCGTTCTCGTCTGTCCGGTTTTCGGTGCGCAGCATGGCTGGTACAGCAGCCACGCGCATGGCTGCTTCCAGCCAGAACCTGTCAAACACGGTGTCCGGCCCGAACTCGATCTGCTCGCGCTGGCCGCCTTCGGACAGGAAGACATAGATGTCGGTATTGCGCCGGGCGAGGGCGTAAAGCGAGGTGTTGACCAGCGTGCCATTGCCGAAACTGGCGCGCAATTGCCGCCGGGCGGCAAAGTCGGTCAGGACCAGGCCGTCATCCTTCAGCTCGCCCGCCCAGCCATTGCCAGCGATGAAGCGGCGCTCGCGTTGTACGCCATTGCCAATGTCATCTTCGCTGTCAGGCATCTGCGCGCCATCCTCGCCCAGCGGACGGATGGTAACACGCCAGTGAAGCGTGACGCCGTCGCCGAATGGCGCGCCGCGCACCGCTTCATACTGTGCGGGGCCGACATGCGGGCCCATCGCCTCGATCTGGGCGGGCGTGTCATCAATGACGATATCCGCCGCCAGTTCGGCTTCCGGTTGGGGTTCCGGCTCGGACTCAGCATCAGCCTCTGTCTCAGGCTCGGCCTCCAACGCTGCCTCCGCCTCGGCCTCTGGCTCGATCTCCGTCTCTTCTTCCGGTGTGTCCGCCGCAGCTGGCGCGTCAGCCGTATCGGTTTCAGGAGCTGCTTCGCCCGGCGGCGTGTCTTCGCCTGCGCTAAGCGCTTCGAGCAAAGCCGACAGGGCCTCGATATCGTCCGGATCCAGGCGGGAGGGCGGCTGCGCGGGTTCGCTGTAAAGCGTCAGTGCAGCCAGTGCCGGCAGGATAATCATGTGCGCTGTCCCTCTGTCATCGCCCGGACGTGACCCAAGCGCGCCATTGCGGCGCGGTCAAGGCCGCGATGAGGCGCTCTGCCGTTAACCCGAATTGACGTTGACGTGAACGTCAACTTGACGGAAAGTGTGTTCATGACCCGCCCTGCTGCGTCTGAAGCACTGTACTCGATACGCGATCTCGCCGCCTCGTTCGGCGTGACGCCGCGTGCGCTGCGCTTCTATGAACAGCAGGGACTGATCACGCCCCGGCGCAAAGGGGCGACCCGGCTCTACACCGCAGCGGACCGCGCCCGTCTCATCCTCATCCTGCGGGGCAAGCGCGTCGGTTTTTCACTGGCCGAAATCAAGGAAATGCTTGATCTTGAGGCGACGCAGCACGCCAGCCGTGCGCACCTGGAAGGCTCCATAGAACGCTTCCGCGCCCGTATCGAAGATCTCAAACGCCAGCGCGATGACATCGATGAGGCCATAAGCGAGCTGGAAGCGGGCTGCACGTGGATGGAAGAACGGCTCAATGACCGCGAGCCGCCCGAAGACATCAAACGCCGCGCGCGCGCCTTCGAGGCGCTGGCCGCCGCCCGCCTTGTCCAATGGTCGGTCGGACCACCCGACTAGCCCTGTTTCCTTAATGCGCCCGGCCCCCGGGCAGACTTGCGTGACCCATCAAGAAGACCTCACCGCCGGGAGATACCCCTCATGCCTCACTACCGCGCCCCTGTCCGTGATCAGCGTTTCGTCCTCAACGATGTGCTGAACGTGCAGCAATACGGCAATCTGCCGGGCTTTTCCGATGCCACGCCCGATATCGTGGACGCCATTCTCGAAGAGGGCGGCAAGCTTTGCGAGAACATGCTCTACCCGCTCAACAAGGTGGGCGATGAGGAAGGCTGCGAGCTTTTGCCCGACGGCGAGGTCAGGGTGCCCGCCGGCTTCAAGGAAGCCTATGACCAGCTGACCGAGGGCGGCTGGACCGCACTCTCCGCTGATCCCGCTTATGGCGGACAGGGCCTGCCTCACTATCTCAACCTCGCCTTCAACGAGATGGTGACGGCCACCAATATGGCGTTCGGCATGTATCCGGGTCTGACCGGTGGTGCTGCCCAGGCGCTCTATGTCGGCGGTTCGGACGAGCAGAAGCAGCTCTATCTGCCAAAAATGATCTCCGGGGAATGGTCGGGCACGATGAACCTGACCGAGCCGCATTGCGGCACTGACCTTGGCATGCTGCGCACCCGCGCCATTCCCAATGGCGATGGCAGCTATCGCATCACGGGCCAGAAGATCTGGATCTCGGCCGGTGAGCATCCGATGAGCCAGAACATCATCCATCTGGTGCTGGCCCGTGTGGAAGGTGCGCCGGCTGGCGTGAAGGGCATCTCGCTCTTCGTCGTGCCGAAATTCATCCCTGACGAGAACGGCAATCCGGGCAAGCGCAATGGCGTGCGCTGTGGCGGCCTTGAAGAGAAGATGGGCATTCACGGCAATGCCACCTGCGTGATGAATTATGATGACGCGACGGGCTGGCTCGTGGGCGAGGAGAACAAGGGCCTGCGCATCATGTTCGTGATGATGAACGAGGCGCGCCTTGGCGTCGGCCTGCAGGGTCTCGCGCTCGCCGAAACCGCCTATCAGTACTCGCTGGCCTTTGCCAAAGACCGCCTGCAGGGCCGCTCGCTGACGGGCCCGAAAAACCCCGAGGGTCCGGCTGATCCGATCATCGTGCACCCGGATGTGCGCCGCATGCTGATGGACCAGAAAGTGTTCGTGGAAGCGGGCCGTGCCTTCACGCTGTGGACGGCGCTGCAGGGCGATCTGGAACACAAGGGGGCGGATGAGGAAACCCGTACCAAGTCGGGCGACTACATGGCGCTGCTGACCCCCATCGTGAAGGCCTATCTCACCGACAAGGGCTATGACAGCGTCTCCAAGGGCCTGCAGATCCATGGCGGGTCGGGCTTTACCCGCGAATGGGGCATCGAGCAGCTGCTGCGCGATGCGCGCATCACCCTCATCTATGAGGGCACGAACGGCGTGCAGGCGCTCGATCTGGTGGGCCGCAAGCTAGCCATGAACGGCATGCGTCCGATCAACACCTTCTTTGCGGAGCTGGACAGCTTCGTGGCTGACAACAAGGGCAATGCCGAGCTGGATCCCTTCCTGGACGGCCTCGCGGCCACCAAGTCCAAACTGCAAAAGGCCACCAACTGGCTGGTCGAGAAAGGGCTGGAGAATTTCGACAATGCCGGTGCCGCTTCGACCGACTATCTGCACCTGTTCGGCCTGACCTGCTTTGCCTGGATGTGGGCCAAGATGGCCAAAGCCTCGCTGGAAAAGATCGCCGAAGGCTCTAATGACCCGATCTATGCCGGCAAGCTGGCCACGGGGCGCTATTTCCTTGCCCGCTGGCTGCCCGATGCCGATGCGCATCTGGCCAAGGTCGAGGCCGGCGCCGAGACCATGATGGCGCTGACCGCCGAACAATTCTGATCCAAACGCCTACAGGAGCATCTTCCATGTCCGCCGCCTCCACCATCCTTGCCAATCCGAAACCTGCCTGGCTCGACCAGGAAGACGTGAACATGTTCGATCACGCCGTCCGGGGCTTCATCGAGAAGGAATGCCTGCCCCACGGCGAGCGCTGGGAGAAGGAAGGCGCGGTCGACCGGGAAATCTGGAACAAGGCCGGTGAAGCCGGTCTGCTCTGCCCGGCGGCGCCTGAAGAGTTTGGCGGTGCGGGCGGTGACTGGCGCCATGACTATGTGTTCCACATGGCCGTGGCCGAGCTTGGCGTCGATGGCTGGGGTGCCTCTTTGCACAACTCCATCGTCGCGCCCTATGTCTGGCATTACGGCACCAAGGAACAGAAAGAGAAGCTGCTCCCCAAGCTCATCTCCGGTGAGTATGTCGGCGCCATCGCCATGACCGAGCCGGGCGCAGGCTCCGACCTGCAGGGTGTGAAAACCACCGCCGTCAAGGATGGCAATGGCTATCGCATCAACGGCTCGAAGACCTTCATCACCAATGGCGGCACGGCCAATTTCATCGTCGTCGTGGCCAAGACCGATCCGAAGGCTGGCGCGAAGGGCACTTCGCTCTTCCTCGTCGAGACTGACGGGCTGGAAGGCTTCCGGCGCGGGCGCAATCTCGACAAGGTGGGCCTGAAAGCGCAGGACACCGCGGAGCTGTTCTTTGAAGACATGTGGGTACCGGCCGACGCGCTGCTCGGTGAGAGCGAGGGCATGGGCTTCATCCACCTGATGGAGCAGCTGCCGCAGGAGCGCCTGCAGATCGCGGTGCAGGGCGTGGGCATGATGAAGCGCGCGCTGGCCGAGACGATTGCCTATGTCAAGGAACGCAAGGCGTTTGGCAAATCCATCATCGAGTTCCAGAATACCCAGTTCAAGCTCGCCGAGCTGAAAACCAAGGCGACCATCGCCGAGGTGTTCTGCCAGCACTGCTCGGACCTGCTCATTCAGGGCAAGCTTGATGCCTCGACCGCCTCGATGGCGAAGTACTGGGTCACCGATATCCAGTGCGAGCTGATCGACGAATGCGTGCAGCTGCATGGCGGCTACGGCTTCATGAATGAGTACCCGATTGCCCGCATGTGGCGCGATGCGCGCGTGCAACGCATCTATGGCGGCACCAACGAGATCATGAAGCTGCTGATTTCACGGACGCTTTAAGGCCTGATCAAGAACACCCCAGACGGGAGGAAGACCCCCATGACCGACGCCTATATTTATGACGCTACCCGCACACCGCGGGGCAAGGGCAAGAAGAATGGCACGCTGCACGAGATTACCGCCCTGCAGCTGGCCACCCAGCAGCTTCAGGCCATCCGCGAGCGCAATAATCTCGACACCAGCCTCGTCGATGACGTGATCCTGGGCTGCGTCTCGCCGGTAGGCGAGCAGGGCGCGAACATCGCCCGCGCGGCGGCGCTGAACGCCAATTATGCCGAGACGGCATCCGGCTTTCAGGTGAACCGCTTCTGCGCCTCCGGCCTTGAGGCGGTGAATCTGGCTGCCGCGAAAGTCATGTCCGGCGAGGCCGACATGGCCATTGGCGGCGGTGTGGAAGCCATGAGCCGCGTGCCGATGGGTTCTGATGGCGGCGCGATGGTCGTGGATCCGGAAATGGCGTTTGACCATTATTTCGTACCGCAGGGCATTTCAGCCGACCTGATCGCCTCCAAATATGGCTATTCGCGCGATGACGTGGACGCCTATGCGGTGGAGAGCCAGAAGCGCGCCAAGAAGGCGTGGGATGAAGGCCGGTTCAAGAAATCGGTCGTGCCGGTGAAAAACCAGCTCGGCCTGACCCAGCTGGACCATGACGAGTATATGCGCCCCGAAACCGACATGCAGTCACTGGCGAGCCTGAAGCCCGCATTCCGTGATCTCGCGGCCTTTGTGGGCCTCGATAACGTAGCAATCCAGCGCTACCCGGACGTGGAGAAGATCAACTTCGTCCACCATGCGGGCAATTCGTCGGGCATCGTGGACGGTGCGGCTGCCGTGCTGATCGGCACCAAGGAGATGGGCGAGAAGCTGGGGCTCAAACCCCGCGCGCGCATCCGTTCCATGGCCTCGATCGGTTCTGAGCCGACCATCATGCTGACCGGCCCGGCCCCTTCCGCGCGCAAGGCGCTGAAGAAGGCCGGCATGAGCCCCGAAGATATCGATCTTTACGAGATGAACGAGGCGTTCGCCGCGGTCGTCCTGCGCTTCATGGAGGACCTCGGCGTCCCGCACGACAAGGTCAACGTCAATGGCGGCGCGATTGCCATGGGCCACCCGCTGGGCGCTACCGGGGCGATGATCCTTGGCACGCTGCTGGATGAGCTGGAGCGCACCGGCAAGGGCACGGCGCTGGCCACGCTCTGCGTCGGCGGCGGTATGGGCACGGCAACCATCATCGAGCGGGTCTGATCTGACGATGAGCGAGACGCCGGAAACCGAGCGCAAGAGCGATGAAGCCAAGGATGAAGGCGGCAGCTTCCTGTCCGGTCTTCCCATCGGCATGGCGCTCGGTGCCGGGATCGGTCTCGCGCTGGGGCCAGCCTTTGGCAATACGGGCGTCGGTATCGCGTTTGGCATTGCCATCGGGATCGCGCTCGCCCCGGCTTTCGGATCAGCCATGAAGTCCGCTTCGAAGAAAGACAAGGACGGCGCAGCCGATGACGGCGCGCCCGATCAGGAGACAAAACAATGAGCTACACACATTTCAAATACGACCTCGACGATGACGGCATCGCCCTCATCACCTTTGATAGCCCCGGCGTTTCCATGAACGTGCTCTCTGCTGCGGTGATGGCGGAGATCGGCGAGATCGTGAACCGGATCGCCAAGGACAACGCGGTCAAGGGCGCGGTCATCACCTCGGGCAAGAAAGCCTTCTGCGCGGGTGCGGATCTGTCCGAGCTGGGTTCCGGCATGGCCGACCTGAAAGGTCTTTCCGAAGAGGAGGCCAAGCAGAAACTGTTCGACATGGCCTTCAATCTGAACTCCCAGCTGCGCGCGCTGGAAACCTGCGGCAAGCCGGTGGCAGCGGCAATCAACGGCCTCGCGCTCGGCGGCGGGTTCGAGGTGACGCTCGCCTGTCACTACCGCATCATGGCCTTCGACACCGGCGCCAAGCTCGGCCTGCCCGAAAGCCTTGTTGGCGTGCTGCCGGGCGGTGGCGGCACGCAGCGCCTGCCGCGTCTTATCGGCGTGATGAATGCGGCCCCGATCATGCTGCAGGGCAAGCAGTTCGATGCCCAGTCTGCGAAGGACCAGGGCGTCGTCCACGAGATCGCCTCAGCCGCCGAGCTGGTCGACAAGGCGAAGGAATGGGTCAAGAAGGACCCCAATGGCGCCAAACAGCCCTGGGATCAGGACAAGTTCAAAATCCCCGGCGGCGGCCCCTTCCACCCGGCCGGCATGCAGATTTTCGGCGGCGCGTCCCCGATGCTGCTCAAAGAGACCTACGGCAACTATCCGGCCCAGCGCTACATCCTGTCGTGCGTCTATGAGGGGTTGCAGGTGCCCATCGATGCGGGCCTGCGTATCGAGAGCCGCTATTTCACCAAGCTCCTGATGCGCCCGGAAAGCCGCAACATGATCCGTTCGCTCTTCCTGTCCAAGCAGTCGCTGGACAAAGGGAGCCGCCGCCCTGCCGGTCAGGAACGCTCCGACGTCCGTAAGATCGGCGTCATCGGCGCCGGCTTCATGGGCGCGGGCATCGCCACCGTGTCGGCGCAGGCCGGGATCGAGGTCGTGCTCATCGACGTCAATCAGGAAGGCGCCGACAAGGGCAAGCAGCACGCGGTCGACTTCTTCGCCAAGGGCGTGAAGCGCGGCAAGATCACGGAAGGCAAGGCCAAGGGACTGGCCGACCTCATCACCGCCACGACCGATTATGAGGCCCTGAAAGACGTCGATCTCGTGGTCGAGGCGGTGTTTGAAAACTCCGATCTGAAGGCAGAGATCACCAAGAAGGCTGAAGCCGTGATGCCCAAGGGCGCGGTGTTCGGTTCGAACACCTCCACCATCCCGATCAGCTCGCTGGCGAAAGCTTCCGCGCGGCCGGACAACTTCATCGGCATCCACTTCTTCTCGCCGGTGGAGAAGATGAATCTGGTCGAGCTGATCGTGGGCGAAAAGACGGGCGATCTCGCCGTCAGCCGCGCCATCGATTTTGTCGGTAAGATCAAGAAGACGCCGATTGTGGTCGCCGACACGCGCGGCTTCTACGCAAACCGCTGCGTGATGCGCTATATCGAGCAGGGCATGTATATGCTCACCGAAGGCGTCAAACCGGCCCTCATCGAGAACGGTGCGAAAATGGCCGGCATGCCGGTCGGCCCGCTCTCGCTTCAGGACGAGGTGGCCATCGATCTGGGCTACAAGGTGCTTCAGCAGACCAAGAAGGATCTGGGCGACGCCTTCGAAGACACGCCCAATGCGCGCGTCATCGAGCGCATGTACGAGCTCGGCCGCTATGGCCGCAAGAATGGCAAGGGCTTCTACGTGTACGAGGAAGGCGGCAAGCGCCTGTGGGACGAGCTGGACCAGTTCGCGCCCAATGGCGCTCTCCTGCCGGCCGAGCACCAGCCCTCGGTAGCCGAGATCAAGGACCGCATCCTCTATGCGCAGGCCATCGAGGCGGCCCGCACCATGGCCGAAGGCATTGTCGAAGACCCGCGCGAGGCCGATGTCGGCTCGATCCTGGGCTGGGGCTTTGCGCCCTATACCGGCGGTGTTCTCTCCTTCATCGACACGGTCGGGACGGAAAGCTTCGTCAAGCGCGCCGACGAACTCGCGAAGAAGTATGGCAAGCCGTTCGAAGTGCCCCAGCTCCTGCGCGACATGGCGGCCAAGAAAGAGACCTTCTACGGCCGGTTTGCGCCCAAGCAGGCGGCCTGATCTTCAAAGTCTCATGACTGATGGAAAAGGCCGGGTGGCAACACCCGGCCTTTTTTGTTGGGGAAGCCGGGGTCCATATAAGACTGGGCACCGGCTTATCGCCGGTGAAACGCGGGGGGAGGACAGGAGTCCTAAAGGCCCAGCTCGCCCCACATGGCGTCGACCTTGTCGATGATCTCCTGCTCCATGAAGAGCTTTTCGCCCCATTCGCGGGTGGTCTCGCCTTCCCATTTATTGGTGGCGTCGAGCCCGATCTTGGAGCCGAGGCCGGAGACGGGGGAGGCAAAATCGAGATAGTCGATGGGCGTATGTTCGATGATGGTGCAGTCGCGGGCCGGGTCCATGCGTGTGGACATGGCCCACATCACATCCTTCCAGTCGCGGGCATCGATATCGTCATCCACCACGATCACCCATTTTGTGTACATGAACTGGCGAAGGTAGGACCACGCGCCCAGCATCACGCGCTTGGCGTGGCCGGGATAGGCCTTCTTCATCGAGATGACGGCGATCCGGTAGCTGCACCCTTCCGGTGGCAGCCAGAAATCGATGATCTCGGGAAATTGCTGGCGGATGAGGGGGATGAACACCTCATTGAGCGCCTCACCCAGCACGCTCGGCTCGTCTGGCGGACGGCCCGTGAAGGTGGTGAGGTAGATCGGGTCAGAGCGCATGGTGATGGCGCTCACCTGAAAGACGGGGAAGCGCTCCACGGAGTTGTAATAGCCGGTATGGTCGCCATACGGCCCTTCCGGCCCGTCCTCGTCCAGCAGGACATGGCCTTCGATGACGATTTCGGCTTCGGCCGGCACTTTCAGCGGCACGGTCTTGCAGGGCACCAGCTCCGCCTTGCGGCCCCTTAAAAGCCCTGCAAACTGGTATTCGGAGAGCGTATCGGGCACCGGCGTCACGGCGGCCAGAATCGTGCCGGGATCGGCACCGATAACGGCAGCGGCGGGCAGGGGGTCGGGCCGGGCGCCCTTCCAGCGCTGATAATGCTGCGCGCCGCCGCGATGTTTGAGCCAGCGCATCAGCGTGCGGTTTTTCGACAGTTTCTGCATCCGGTAGATGCCGAGATTATAGTCGTCCTGCTTGTCCTCTGACGGGCCCTTGGTGACCACGAGCGGCCAGGTGATCAGCGGGGCAGGCTCGCCGGGCCAGCAGCCCTGAATGGGCAGGCGGTCCAGATCAATATCGTCACCGGTCAGCACCACTTCCTGACAGGGGGCTTTTCTCACCGTGCCGGGACGCATCGCCATCACTGTCTTGGCGAGGGGTAGCAGCTCCATCGCGTCTTTGAGGCCGCGCGGTGGTTCGGGCTGGCGCAGGAAGGCGAGAAGCTCGCCCACCTCCCTCAAGTCCGCCGCCGTGCGGCGGGGTTCCCCGCCCATGGTAACGGCCCGCGCGACGCGCTCGACCGTGCCGAAAAGATTGACCAGCGCGGGCATCTCAGCTGCACGTCCGTCTTCATGTACGGGGTTTTCAAACAGGACTGCCGGGCCGCCTTTGGCCAGCAGGCGCGTCTGGATCTCGGTCATTTCCAGATGGGTCGAGACGGGCCGGGAGACACGTTTGAGATCGCCGTCCGCCTCCAGCAGGGCCATGAATTCGCGAAGGGATTTATAGGCCATGATTGCGCCCCGTCAGTGTCTTTGGGGTCTGGTTATAGCGCCCGCCCGCGCTTCGGCCAGTGCGGCCATGTGCGCAAGATGAGTAACAGGGTGTAAACAATGCGGGTGCTTGACTGGGCAGTGCACCAATACCCCCCTTTTGGTGCACCTTCGAGAAAGGGCGGGCCGGCCCCCACTCACCGGCCCGCCCCATTTCTTCCCCGCTCAGGCCAGCACGTCCTGCCATTCGGGATTGCGGGCGATCTGCGCCTTGGCGAACGGGCAGAGCGGCACGATGCGCACCCCGCGCGCCCTTGCATCCGTGACGCCACGCTCCACCAGCGCCTTGCCGACGCCCATGCCGCGCCATTCATCGGGCACGCCGGTATGGTCGATGATGATGAGGGTCGGGCTGGTGACCGAATAGGTCATCTCCGCATCAGGCATGCCCGGCGCGCGGGCGACATAGCGGCCCTTCGAGCCGGAGACCTCCTCGGTGATCGTGAATTCGGGCGCGTCTGCCATGGGCCTGATCCTTTCAGTGAGCGTCTACTGCATGGGCAGTGAGCGCCTCCAGAGGCACAATGGCAAGGGTGGCCGCGTTGGTGGCGCCAAGGACCACGCCCGGCGCCATGCCCGCCTCGAACGCCTCAAGCCAGCGTGCCGCGCACAGGCACCAGCGGTCGCCGGGCTTCAGACCGGAGAAATCAAACTCCGGGCGCGGTGTGGACAGATCATTCCCGCGCGCCTGGCTGAAGGACAGGAATTCAGCCGACATGATGGCGCACACAGTGTGCACACCGCGATCATCTGGCCCGGTCTCGCAGCAGCCAGTGCGGTAGAACCCGGTCAGCGGCTCCTCGCTGCAAACGACAAGCGGCCCGCCCAGCACATTGCGCTGCGCCCCGCCACCGCCGGAACCGGTCTGATCAAATGGCATGAAGCCCTCATCCGAAGCGTGAAAAATCTGGCGGGCGGCGCTCAAGGAAGGCCGTGACCGCTTCCTTGAACTCCTCTGATGACAGCTGGGCGGCGAACTCTGCGCCTTCCTCGGCCATCAGCGTGTAGACGCCTTCCACGCCCTTGGTCATGAGCGCCTTCGTTTTCTTCACCGCATTGGGTGCTTTGACCGCCAGCGCCTCGGCGCGCTTCATCACCTGGCCCTCCAGCTCACCCGCCGGGAAGACCGCGTTGACGAGGTTTTTGGCCTCGGCGCGCTGTGCATCCCATGTCTCGCCAAGCAGGAGAAGCTCGCTGGCGACCACCCGTCCGACAATGCCGGGCAGAACCGCGCTGGAGCCGAATTCCGGCACCAGGGCGAGATCCACGAACGGCGTTTTGAAGCTCGCGCGGTCCGACGCGTAGGCAAGATCACAATGCAGAAGCAGGGTCACGCCAATGCCGATGGCGAGCCCGTCAACGCACCCGATTACCGGCTTGGTACAGCCCAGAAGCGCCCGCATGAAGCGCTCCACCGGCGGCATGTCCCCGCCGCCAATGGTGGGCGGGGCCTCCATGAAGTCCATCAGATCATTGCCAGCGGTGAAGACGCCTTCGCTGCCCGCAATGACCACCACGCGGATGGCCTTGTCGGTGCTGGCGCTTTCCAGCCCCTCGGCCATGGCCGAATACATGGCTCGCGTGATGGCATTCTTCTTGGCCGCGCGGGCAAAGCGGATGATCCGCACCGCGCCGCGATCCTCGATGGTGATGTCGGTGAACCCTGCCGGTGCGTTCATCGCCGCTTCTCCTCAGGCCTGGTTGAGCCAACGCTTCATTTCGAGGCGCGCGATGGTGCGTTCATGCACCTCGTCCGGCCCGTCTGCGATGCGCAGCGTGCGGATGCCGGCAAAGGAGGAGGCCAGCGGGAAGTCATCGCTGACCCCGCCGCCGCCATGGGCCTGAATGGCATCGTCGATGACTTTGAGTGCCATGATGGGGGCTGCCACCTTGATCATGGCGATCTCGCCGCGCGCGGCCTTGTTGCCGACCGTGTCCATCATCCAGGCGGCTTTCAGGGTGAGAAGGCGCGAGGTCTCGATATCGATGCGCGCGCGGGCGATGCGATGCTCCCAGATGGAGTGCTTGATGACCGGCTTGCCAAAGGCTTCCCGGCTCATCGCGCGCTTGACCATCAGTTCCAGCGCCCGTTCTGCCGCGCCGATCGTGCGCATGCAGTGATGGATGCGGCCCGGCCCGAGGCGGCCTTGCGCAATCTCGAAACCGCGCCCCTCGCCCAGCAGCATGTTGGAGGCGGGCACGCGTACATCTTTCAGCTCGACCTCCATGTGGCCGTGCGGGGCATCGTCATAGCCAAACACGGGCAGGTGACGCAGCACCTTCACGCCCTTGGCGTCGGCCGGGACCAGGATCATGGATTGCTGCTTGTGCAGCTCCGCATCCGGGTCCGTCTTGCCCATGACGATGTAGATGGAACAGCGCGGATCACCGGCGCCAGAGCTCCACCATTTGCGGCCATTGATGACATACTCATCGCCATCGCGCCGGATCGAGCACTCGATATTGGTTGCGTCGGAGGAGGCGACAGCAGGCTCGGTCATCAGGAAGGCGGAGCGGATCTCGCCCGCCAGCAGCGGCTTTAGCCACTTCTCCTGCTGCTCGGCCGTGCCATAGCGCGAGAGCACTTCCATGTTACCGGTATCGGGCGCGGAGCAGTTGAACACCTCGCTTGCCCAGACCACCCGGCCCATTTCCTCGGCCAGCGGAGCATAGTCCGCATTGGAGAGGCCCGCGCCATGCTTGGCATCGGGGTGGAAGAGATTCCACAAGCCTTGCGCTTTCGCCTTGGCTTTCAGTTCCTCGATGATGGGCAGAACCTGCCAGCGATTGGTGCCGAACCCGGCCAGCTGCTCGTGATAGGTCTTCTCGTTGGGATAGACATGCTCGTCCATGAAAGCGCGGACGCGGGCGAGATAGTCCTTGCAGCGGGCCGAATATTCGAAATCCATGGGGTGTGTCTCCTCCGGTAGGTTTTTTCTGGATACTGCGCTTTCCAAAGCGCCAAGTCCCGGTTCGCGCCTATCATGGCATCTCTTGCCCGTGATTCCATCCGCGACATGACAGCCATCATCATTCTTTTTGCCGCACTCGTGACGGCCTTCCTCTCTGCCGTGTTCGGCATGGCGGGCGGGTTGATCCTGATGGGTGTGCTGGCAGCCCTCCTGCCGGTGCCAGCGGCGATGGTGATGCATGGCGCGGTGCAGAGCGTGTCCAATGGCTGGCGGGCCGTGCTGCTGCGCCGCTACATCCTCTGGAAGGCGATGGGGTGGTACATGATCGGCTCGGCCGCGGCCGCGCTCGGATTATTGACTGTTTCGTTCGTCCTGCCGCGCCCCTGGCTGTTCCTCGCGCTCGGGCTTGTCCCGCTCCTGGTCTGGCTACCCAAGAACATTTTCGGACTGGATGCGACACGCCCCGGCCATGGCATTGCGGGCGGATTTCTGGTGACCGGCCTCAACGTGATCGCGGGCGTGTCAGGTCCGCTGCTCGACACCTTCTTCCAGAATGTGGAGGCTGACCGGCGGTCAATCGTGGCCACGAAGGCAGCCAGCCAGGTCGCGGCCCACTCCATAAAGGTGGCCTACTATGTGGCGCCTGCCCTGGCGACGGGCGAGGATGGATCGTTCTGGCTCATCGCGGCTGCGATCCCGCTCACCGTGATCGGGACAACCCTTGGAGCGAGAGTGCTCGACCGGATGAGCGAGGATGTGTTCCGGCGCTGGACCAAGCGCCTCGTGACGGGGATCGGTGCCTATTACTTCGTGCAGGGTGTGTGGCTGTTGACCGGAGGGTCGGGATGAAGCTGGAACCTGCCGTACTGGAAAACGCGTTTGTACGCCTTGAACCGCTGGATGATTCCCACCGCGAGGAGATGCGCATCCTTGCCCGCGAGGCGGAGCTCTGGGAGTGGACGAGCGTGCGCGCTGACGGACCCGGCTTTGATGCCTGGTTTGATCCCTTGCGCGCCGGCCAGCCCGGTAACCGCCAGTTCGGCCATGCGGTGAGGATACGCCAGACCGGCGAACTGGCCGGGCATACATCGTTTGTGGCTATCGAGCCCGATCATGCCCGCGTGGAGGTGGGCTGGACATGGTATGGCGCGCCGTGGCGGGGCGGTTTTGTGAACCCGGCCTGCAAGCTCCTTATGCTGGGCCGGGCGTTTGAGGCCGGCGCGCAGCGTGTGGAGCTGAAAACCCATGGCCGCAATCTGCGCAGCCAGCGTGCCATGCTGCGCATGGGCGCGGTGCAGGAAGGCACGCTGCGCAGCCATATGGTGACGTGGCGCGGCGATCGGCGCGATACGGTGTATTTCTCTGTCCTGCCGGATGAATGGCCCGGCGTGCGCGAAGGGCTGGAGTGCCGCCTGCGGGCATTTGCCCTGGACGCTTGACCCCCCCGCCCTCAGCCCCGACCTTCGCCTCCATGGCCATTATCCGCCGACTCACCCCTGAAACCGTCAATCGCATCGCCGCTGGCGAGGTGGTCGAGCGCCCGGCCTCGGCCCTGAAAGAGCTGGTCGAGAATGCGCTGGATGCCGGGGCCACCCGCATTGATGTGCGCGCCGAAAGCGGCGGACTGACACGCCTGATCGTGGAAGATGACGGCCACGGCATGGACCGCGACAGCCTCGCCCTGTCGGTGGAGCGCCATGCCACCTCCAAGCTGCCGGTGGGCGCGGACGGGGAGGATGATCTTCTTAATATCGCCTCGATGGGGTTTCGCGGTGAGGCCTTGCCCTCTATCGGTTCAGTCGCGCGGCTATCCATCACCACGCAAGGTGCCTCTGGTGATTGCTGGACGCTGGAGGTGGAAGGCGGAAAGACCGCTGAGCCCCGGCCCGCCCCGCCGCTGGGACGCACCGGCACGCGCATCGAGGTGCGCGATCTTTTCTACGCCACGCCTGCCCGGCTGAAATTTCTCAAAAGCGAACGCGCCGAGAGCATGGCCATCACCGACGTGATGAAGCGCCTCGCGCTCGCGCGGGCCGATATCGGCTTCTTCCTAACCCTCGATGGCCGCTCGCGCCTCGCCTTGCAGGCACCGGGCATGGTGGACACGTCCGAAGCCCGCCGTGTACGTCTTGCCGCCCTGCTGGACCGGGATTTTGCCGAGAATGCTTTGGCCATCGACACGGTGCGCGAGGGCGTGAGTGTTGCGGGGTGGGCAAGCCTTCCCACCTACAATCGCGGCACCAACCAGCACCAGTTCCTGTTCGTGAACGGGCGGCCCGTGCGCGACAAGCTGCTCGTCGGGGCCGTGCGCGGTGCCTATCAGGATTTCCTCGCCCGCGACCGCCACCCCGTCGTGGCGCTCTATGTCGATCTGCCCACCGACGAGGTGGATGTGAACGTGCATCCGGCGAAGGCCGAGGTGCGCTTTCGCGATTCAGGCCTCGTGCGCGGGCTGATCGTCGGCGCGCTGCGCCATGCGCTGGCGGGGGCAGGACATCGTGCGTCCACTACCGTCGCCGCGCAGACGCTTGGAAGACTGCAGCCGCAGAGCGCCCCCACAGGCTCACTCTGGGCGCCTTCGCGAGCCGAATATGGCGCGCGGGTCTCGCCCGCCTATGAAGCCTCTCTGGCTGAGCGTGCCAGCCATGATTTCGATGCGGGTGTGCCGCGCGCCGAACCCTCCAGCCTAGCCTATGCCGCTCGGGTGGAGGCGGAGCCTGCCCGCGAACTCGAAGACTTTCCCCTCGGCGCTGCGCGCGCGCAGCTGCACGGCACCTATGTGATCGCGCAGACCGCGGACGGGCTGGTGATCGTTGATCAGCACGCCGCCCATGAGCGCCTGGTCTACGAGCGCATGAAGGCGGCTCTGGCCTCCACTGGCGTGGCGCGTCAGGCGCTGCTGGTACCGGAAATCGTCGAGATGGATGAGAGCGAGGCGCGCCGCGTGCTCGACCGGGCAGAGGAACTCGCCGAGTTGGGCCTTGTCATCGAACCTTTCGGCCCCGGCGCGATTGCCGTGCGCGAGACACCGGCCCTCCTGAAACGCCTCGATGTGCAGGGACTCATTCGCGATCTCGCCGATGAACTCGCCGAGTATGACGAGGCCTTGTCGCTAAAGGAAAAGCTGGAAGAGGTTGTCGGCACGATGGCCTGCCACGGCTCGGTGCGCGCAGGCCGCCGCCTGAATGGCGAGGAGATGAACGCGCTCCTGCGCGAGATGGAAGCCACGCCCCATTCCGGCCAGTGCAATCATGGCCGGCCGACCTATGTGGAGCTCAAGCTCTCTGATATTGAGCGGTTGTTTGGGAGGAAGTGAGGGGTTCTTCCGGCTCCCACCGTCGTCATCCCCGCGCAGGCGGGGATCCAGAGATTATAGGGCTCTGCCGGTGCAAGTGGCTCTGGGTTCCCGCCTGCGCGGGAACGACGTCGGAGCAGTGTCACCCCCTCTTCAGATACACCACCCGCGCTGCGCCATACTCGCCTTCGTCGAGGCGTTCCCAGCCCGGCGTTTGCGGGCTTTCCTCGATGCCGACTTCCAGAACGGCGATTGCATCGGGGCTGAGCCAGCCACCTTCGAGCAGGCGGGAGAGGGCAAGCTCGCCCAGCCCCTTGCCATAGGGCGGATCGAGGAAGACCAGATCGAAGGGCGCGCCGAGATTGGCGGGTTTCTCGCCCAGCGCGGCGGCATCGCGCCGGTGGATGCGCGTCGTCCCCCAGAGCGAAAGCGCCTCGATATTGTCGCGGATCGCGCCGCGCGCATCGGCATCGGTCTCGACGAAGAGGCAGAAGGATGCGTCCCGGCTCATGGCTTCAAAGCCCAGCGCGCCAGAGCCCGCAAACAGGTCCATCACGCGCTTGCCCGCAAGGCCGTCAGACCAGCTGGCATGGGCCAGCTTGTTGAAAATGCTTTCGCGGGTGCGGTCGGCGGTGGGCCTTGTCTTGCGGCCCTTGGGCGCGGCCAGCGCGCGGCCCTTATGGCTTCCGGCGATGATGCGCATCGGGCTTTCTGGCCTTGTTGTCGGGGCGTTTGCCGGGGCCGGATTTACCGCGCGGTCCGCCGGGTGAAGGGCGGGCCGGGCCCTTGCCGGCAGGCGCAGGCTGGCGGGGGCGATCGGGCTTCGAGACCGCCTTGCCGGTCATGTCGGCCTCTCTGCCGCCCTCCTTCATCGGATAGCCGTCGGCATCGAGCGGATAGAGCTTGCCCAGCTGTTCGCGCAGGACCGAGCGGCGGATTTCTTCGGTCTTGCCCTTCTCCAGCGCGCCGAGCTGGAACGGGCCGTAGGCGGTGCGCAAGAGCCGGTTCACGGTCAGGCCGACGGCTGAGAGCACTTTCCTCACCTCGCGGTTCTTGCCCTCTTTGAGGCCGACATTGAGCCAGGTGTTGGAGCCGGTGCGCCGGTCCACCACCACCTCTATGGGGCCATACTTCACGCCCTCGACCGTGATACCGTTCTTCAGCTTCTGGATTGCCTCTTCACTGATATCGCCATAGGCGCGCACGCGATAGCGGCGGGTCCACCCGGTGGAGGGCAGCTCCAGCACACGCGCCAGCTCGCCATCATTGGTCAGAAGCAAAAGGCCTTCGGACGTCAGGTCCAGCCGCCCGATGGAGATAACCCGGCCCATATCCTTCGGCAGGGCCTGAAACACGGTCTCGCGCCCTTGCGGGTCGGCATGGGTGGTCACCAGCCCGTCCGGCTTGTGATGGCGCCACAGGCGCGTGGGCGGGCGCGCAGCGATGGGCTTGCCATCCACGCGTACATCATCGCCGGGGCCGACCTTTATAGCCGGGGTTTTCAGTACCTTACCGTTGAGGCTCACCCGGCCTTCCTCGATCATGCGTTCGGCTTCGCGCCGCGAGGCGACGCCGGCATGGGCGAGCACTTTGGCGATGCGTTCGCCGTCTTCGGCGTTTTTGGGGGCAGGGGGGGTGGCCAAGGCTTGCGAGTGCTCCGGTGAAGGCTTAAGCGGCTCTGATGAGCGATAGCCGCGACATACGCTTTATGGAACTAGCCTTGGGTCAGGCGCAAGCCGCCGCCGCCGCAGGGGAGGCGCCCATTGGCGCGGTGATCGTCGATCCGGCAAGTGATGAAGTGGTCGCGCTTGCCCATAACGCGCCGATTGCAGGCCATGATCCGAGCGCGCATGCGGAAATCCTCGCCCTGCGCCTGGCAGGTCAAAAACTCGGCAATTACCGGCTGACGGGACTGGAAATGTTCGTGACGCTGGAGCCATGCGCCATGTGCGCCGGCGCGATCAGCCATGCCCGCATCGCCCGGCTCGTCTATGGCGCGTCAGATCCGAAGGGCGGGGCTATCGCGCATGGCCCCCGCTTCTTCGAACAACCCACCTGCCACTGGCGCCCGGAGGTGACCGGCGGTGTGCTGGCAGAAGAGAGCGCCGCGCTTCTGAAAGGGTTTTTCCGGGCAAGGCGGGGGTAAGGAAGTGGGGTAACCACAAACAGTGTCGTGGCCCGGTTTATCCGGGCCACCCATGCCTGAGAGTTTCCGCTTGTTCGCTCGTTGCAGGCATGGGTCCCCCGGATCGCTTCGCGACCGGAGGATGACAACGGCGAACCGCCTAGTAAGGCTCCGGATAGTCTCCCGCCTCATCCTCGCCGCGTATCAACCGCTCATAGGAAGCGATGAGCGAGGTATAGGGCGGTACCGGCGTCAGGCGCAGCTGACCGCCCACCACCACGCTCTGACGGATTTCGAAATGGAGATGCAAGGTGGTCGGCGTGGAGCCGAAATAATTCCAGATCACGCCAAGCCGGTCACCCCGCTCCACCCGGTCGCCAGCCTCCACGTCAAGGCGGGTGGGGTCGAGATGCATGTAGAGATAGGTGGTGCCGTCATCGGCCAGAAGCGTGACGACATGGCCGGATATGCCTGTGATGTCCCCGCTATCGGCGGCCACCGCCCAGAAGCGGTCCTCAGGGCCGTAAGGCGAGCGCGGGCAGCGCGCGGGGCGGATATCCTGCCCCTGATGGCCGGTGCCGCCAGGGCACATGGGCGTGTTCCAGCCGCGCGTCTCGCAGAAATTGTCCCGCCACGGATAGTCGTAGTTTTCCTCGGCGCACTGGTTCCATGGCGGGCTCGCCTGCACGCCGCCGGGCCGCCAGACCTGTGAATTGGCAAAGGCGCGCGGTACTTCCACGGGGAAGCGCATATCCGGCGCGTAAACGGTCACATCCTCGCTCTGCCCGGTGCCGGAGCCAGGCTCCAGATCGCCCGGAGGAAGATAGCTCGGCTCATCGCCCAGCCAGTCACGCAGGACCTCCGGCTCCGGTTCCGGTTCGGGCTCAGGTTCAGGTTCAGGTTCGGGCTCAGGTTCCGGTTCGGGCTCTGGCTCAGGTTCGGGCTCTGGCTCTGGCTCAGGTTCCGGGTCTGGCTCAGGTTCAGGCTCCGGCTCGGGAATTTCGACAGGGCCGGGCACTGCGCCCCAGCCCATCTGTTCCTCGATCTCCGGCCAGTACCAAGTCGCCGCTATGGCGGTGCCCGCCACCAGCAGCGCCAGCGTATAGTCGCGTGCGCGGCTCATGGCAGCCTCCGGCGCAGGGGATCATCATCGGCAAGGCCCTGCGGCGTACCACCAGACAGTGCGAGGCGGCTGATCACGCCGCGCGCGACCTGCTCGTCGCGGCATTCGGCGTCATCGTCCGGGGTGTCGCAGGCCACCAGCACTGCATAGGCCGCGCCATAGCGGGTGAAATTGATCTCGATGCCGTAATCGGTACGGGTGACGAAATAGCCCTCATCATCGCACATCGCGAGAAAGCGCCGGCCAATCTCGGGGTCGCGCTCATGGGCTGCCTCGATACGCGAGCCGGTGATCTGCACCATTACGCCGCGCCGGTGGAAAGTGGCGGCGTAGAAGCTGTCATGGGGGTAGACCATCATCCCGTCCGCCCCGCCCTCGCGTGTCAAGGAGCGCGTACGCACCGCTTCTTCCTCACGCGGCAGCAGAACGGGCAGGCGCGGGCGCTCCAGCTCGCGCATCTCCCGGTTCGTCATGCGGGGCATGCGCGCGATCGGCCGGGGCGCGCGGGTGAGCACTTGCGCCTCTTCGGTTTCCTCGGCCTCTTCCTGATCCAGCTGGCGGCGCCATTCGGTCGCTGCTGTGTCCCAGTCAATGCGCGAAAGCCGCCGGCCACGCGCGTCATATTCGGGCGCCTCGTCCGCTTCGGCGCCTTCCGGCTCTTCCTCCGGCCGCTGTCCGATGCGCTGGGCCAGCCGCTGGAAGGTGGCCATGTCAAAGCGCATGGGTTCGCGTTCGCGCTCTGCGGCCGTCTGTATCCGTGCGGCGCGTTCAGGTTCGCGCTCTGCCTGATAGGCCTCAATGGCGCGCAGCATCTGACGGCGATGCTCGCGCTCGGCCAGCAGGCGGGTCCGCTCTTCATCCGGTGGAAGCTGTACTTCCAACGCCCGGATCGGGGCCTGATCCTGCTGCGTCTGTGCAGAAGCTGTAGCTGGCACGACAAGCAGCGTGAACGCTGCCAGCCAAGGCATTGCTGCGCCCCTGCCAAACCGGGACAAGCGCATGGATCCCCTCCCGCCATTCTCCATCGGTTAGCGGGAGGTTAACACAATCGGTCTGGTAAGAGCAGAGAAAACTGGCCCTAGAGACCCGATCCGCCCGCCACGACCAGCTGGCCATGAATACGCCGGATGAAGCTCTCGCTGGTGCAATTGCCGCCGCGGGCAGGGTCAGAGCATCTTACTTCAATGACATAGGCCGCGCCGAAGCGGGAAAAGTTGAGGCTCTGGCCGTATTCGGTGCGGGTCCACTCGTCGGGTGCTGTTGCCGGCGCGGCGCCGGTGGCACCGCTCACCGATACGTCTACCCCGCCATAATGGAAGCTTGCGGTATAGAGATTGCCGCGCGGATAGAGCATCAGCCCGCTATCGCCGCCCTGGCGGGTCAGTACGCTGCCGGAAAGCGCCGGGAGCAAGACCGGTACATTCACGTTAGTGAGCGCGCTCATGGGTTGATTGGCAGGCCGGATGATATTCGCCCGATCGGCGAGATCGCCTGCCTCGCGTGCCGCGCTCCAGTCGACGGACTGCGCGTTGGCAAGGGAGACCGGCAACAGCAGAGCCGCGGCCAGCGCCAGCGCTGCGCCGAGGCGGTATATGCAGACATGCGTCATAGGCCCTGTCCCGCCCTTCATTTGCGTTCCCGTGGCCAGTATATCTGTTCACGGGGCATCTTGCATCCCACGGCGCCGGGGCGGTTTTGGGGCAGACTGATGACCGCCGGGTGACAGGGTCTGCACGCCCCCCTGTTTTTTATCCGGATGATGGCCTATATGCAGCGCAGCAAAGCCGTAAGCGCGGAGGCGCCCGACCCATGCAGCTCACCATGATGAAAGCCAAGCTTCACCGCGCCAGCGTGACGCGCGCGGACCTTCATTATGAAGGCTCGATCTCGATCGATGCAGACCTTCTGGACGCGGCCGGCATCCTGCCTAACGAGCAGGTCGATGTTCTGAATATCAATACCGGTGCGCGTTTTACCACCTACGCCATCGTGGCGCCGCGCGGCTCCAGGACCTTCGGCATCAATGGCGCGGCCGCGCGCCTGGCCCAGGTGGGTGACCGGATCATCGTGGTCGCCTACGCGGCGATGAGCGCGGAAGCCGCCCGCCAGCACGTGCCGAGCGTGGTTCTGCTGGACGAGCACAACGCGGTCGTGGAAGCGCCCAAGGCGGCGTGACCCACTGTATAAGGCCGAAAAAGAAAACCCCGCCAGTGCTCCGGCGGGGTTTTCTTTGTCTGGTTTGGCCGGCCCTAGTCGAACAGGGCGTCGATAGCGTTCTGGTCAAGATCGGACGCGATCAGCTCGTCAACCGCATCCTGTCCGACCTCCGGTCCGCCAATGGCGGGACCATTGAGGTGCAGCTTTTTCTTGCGCTCGGTCTCGGCGATCTCGTCCTCGTCCGCTTCGGCGTCGTGAACGCCCATGGTGGCGGCAAAGCGGCTGACCCGCTTTTCGACGTGACGCAGCGATTCCACGACCTTGGAGACGCGCTGGCCGGAAAGGTCCTGAAAGGAGCAGGCCTCGATCACGCGCATCATCGCGTCATCGACCTGGGCCTTGTAGGCGGCGAGATCGTCCGGCTTGCTATCCAGCAGGGCCTCGGCCTCCGCCATGATGGCTTCGGTGGCCCGCTCGGTGTCGGTGACAACCGCTTCCAGTTCCGCGCCTGCCGTCGGGATGCGTTGTTCCTTGATATCGTTCGGACGCAGCTTGGAGATTTCCGTGCGCGTGCGGGCGATATAGTCGGCGATATAGACGAATTCCTTGTGGATCGACTGATCCAGCGATCCAAAGAAGAGCTGCATGGTGTCGGTCAGCTGCTGAGCAAGCGTCAGCACCTCCATCACCTGGGCATCCTTAAGATCGTTTGCCTTCAGATTGGCTAGCGACTCGCGCACACGCGCGGCAACTTCAGCGGCGGGCATGACATCCCTCCTTCACGATGCGCTGCAATACGGAAAAATGAACGCTGGCGAGCACCTAGAAGTCGCCGATAACGGCAACCATCTTGGCTTTCAGCGTTCCCGCATTGAACGGCTTGACGATATAGTTGTTCACGCCGGCCTTCTTGGCCGCGATCACGTTTTCGGTCTTGGACTCGGCGGTGACCATGATGAACGGCACGTTCTTGGTCGTCTCGTCCGCGCGCACGCGCTGGAGCAGCTCGTAGCCGGTCATCGGCTCCATGTTCCAGTCGGAAATCACCAGACCGTATTTCTGCTTCTTCATCTTCTCGAACGCTTCCGTACCGTCGGAAGCTTCGTCGATGTTTTCAAAGCCGATTTGGGTGAGAAGATTCCGGATAATCCGGATCATCGTCTTGTAATCGTCCACCACAAGGATAGGCATCGACATTTCGACAGCCATAACCACACACCTCCATCCAGACCCGTGTTTTCATCCCTAGCGCGGTGGTGAGGCTGGTTAGCCCCGCCTTTTCATCCCCCGTGCTGAGGGAAAGCTAGACAAATGCAGTCAAAATTCGGTTAAACACCGTGCGGAACCTTCTCCTGCCAGCGGTGGATCATATGCAAGGCTTTGGAATCAACGAGTTGGAAGTCGGCCAGACGGCTTCGATCACGCGCGTCGTCGATGACGAAGCCGTCCGCCGCTTCGCCGAAGTGTCCGGCGATTTCAATCCTTTGCACATGGATGAGGAATATGCGGCGCGCACGCCGTTCCGCGGGCGCATCGCCCACGGGGCGCTGATCGCGTCCTATATTTCCTGCGTTCTGGGCAATCATCTGCCCGGCCCCGGCGCGGTGTTTGCCGGCATGACGATGCGCTTTGAGCGCCCGGTGCGCATTGGCGACACCGTGATCGCCCGCGCCACGGTGACAAGTATCGACATCAAGCAGCGCCGCGTAATGCTGGAATGCGTGTGCGAGGTGAATGGCGAGGCCTGCATGAAGGCAGATGCCGAGGTGATGGTACGCAAGCGCCGCGCGAGTGCGGAATGAGCGGTGTTGCCGCTCTAGGCAATTTCGATGGTGTCCATGCCGGTCACCGTACCGTGCTGGACCTTGCGCGCAGTCTGGCAGGCAGGATCGGCGCTGATCCGGTGGCGGCCGTGTTCAGCCCGCATCCGCGCGTCTTCTTCCGCCCTGATGATCCGCCTTTCCGCCTGATGAGCGATGGCCAGCGCGCGCGGGCGCTGCGCGAAGCGGGCATGGCGCGCGTGGAAACCATCCGGTTTGACGCGGCTCTCTCCTCGATGAGCCCGGAAAGCTTCGTGCGCGACGTGCTGGTGGGCCAGCTGGGCGTTGAGGGCGTGGTGACGGGCGCCGATTTCTGCTTTGGCAAGGGCAGGGCGGGCAATGCAGAGACGCTGGAGACGCTTGGCGCGCTATACGGGTTTGCGGTGGCCATCGCCCCCTCGCTTGGTTCAGACCGCCTGCAGGCGGGCGTGAAGATATCCTCCAGCGCAGTGCGTGAGGCGATCCGCGAAGGCGATATGGAGCGCGCCGGGCTTTTGCTGGAACGCCCCTGGGCCATCGAAGGCGAGGTTGGCCATGGCGACAAGCGCGGGCGTACGCTCGGCTTTCCCACGGCCAATGTGCCGCTTGGCGGCTATCTGCGCCCCAGGGCGGGTGTGTATGCGGTGCGCGCGCACCTGCCGGGCCGGTCAGAGCCGGTGGGCGGGGTGGCCAATTGCGGCAAGCGTCCGACCGTGGAAGGCACCGAGGAGCGCCTGGAGGTCCATCTGTTCGACTTTTCGGGCGATATCTACGGTCAGGTGATCGAGGTGGAGATGACCGCGTTCATTCGTGAGGAGCGCCGCTTTGAAAGCCTTGAGGCGCTAAAGGCGCAGATCGCGCACGACAGCGCCGAGGCGCGTGCGCTTCTGGACCGCCAGCGCGCGTCCTGATAGACCGGCAGCCATGAGCATGAAGCGCTTTCACATCATCGCGCGTATCCCGCGAATTACCGGCCCGGCCCGCGCCTGATCCCGTACTGTAACGGGCCGCGCGTCAGCCGGGATATGTCCAAGCCACGATGATCTGAAACGACCGATACCAGAAACGGGATACGCCGCCATGAGCGACGCGACTGCCACCGATACCCGCGATTACAAAGACACACTCTTCCTGCCGAAGACCGATTTTCCCATGCGCGCCGGCCTGCCCCAGAGCGAGCCGCAATGGCTGGCCCGCTGGGAGGAAAGCGATCTCTACGGCCAGATGCGCCAGACCGCGAAGGGCCGCGAGCTTTTCGTGCTCCATGACGGCCCGCCCTATGCCAACGGGCATATCCATCTGGGCACCGGCATGAACAAGATCCTGAAGGATTTTGTCGTGCGCACGCGGCGCATGGCCGGATTTGATGCGCCCTACCGTCCGGGCTGGGACTGCCATGGCCTGCCCATCGAGTGGAAGGTGGAGCAGAATTACCGCGCCAAGGGCAAGAAGAAGGACGATGTGCCCGTTGCCGAGTTCCGCAAGGCCTGCCGGGATTATGCGGCCGAGTGGATCGATGTGCAGCGCGCCGAATTCAGGCGCATGGGCGTGGCCGGTGAGTGGGACAATCCCTATACCACCATGGCGTTCGACGCCGAAGCGGCCATCGTCTCCGAATTCCTGAAATTCGTCGATGCAGGTCTGGTCTATCGCGGTTCCTCGCCGGTGATGTGGTCGCCGGTGGAGAAGACCGCGCTCGCCGAGGCCGAGGTGGAGTACCACGACAAGGTTTCGCCCGCGATCTGGGTGAAATTCCCCGTGCGCGGCGTGAAGGCCGACGGGGCCGGCATCAGTCCGGCCATGACCGGCGCGTCGGTGGTCATCTGGACCACCACGCCCTGGACGATCCCGGCCAACCGCGCGATCTGCTATTCGAAAAAGATCAGTTACGGCCTTTATGAAGTGGTGGGCGCCGATACGGGCGCTGACTTCCTGCCCTGGGCGCGTCCGGGCGACAAGCTGATAGTGGCTGACGCCCTGTGGGAAGAGGTCGCCAAGGCGGGCTTCATCGTGAAGTCGAAGCGGCTGAGCGATGCCGATGTGGCGGGCCTTATCTGCTCGCACCCGCTGGCGAAGACCGATCCCTACTGGAATTACCGCGTGCCGCTGCTCGAAGGCGATCACGTCACGGACGAGCAGGGCACCGGCTTTGTTCACACCGCCCCCGGCCACGGCGCGGAGGACTATGCCGCCTGGATGGCCAACAAGCAGTGGCATGATCCCAGGGAGCCCATCCCCCATACGGTCGGCCCGGATGGGGCGTATCTGCCCCATATTCCGCTCTTTGCGGGCCTCGAAATCGTGCGCACCGAGGGCAAGAAGGCGGGGCAGGAAGGCCCGGCCAACAAGGCTGTGGTCGATGCGCTGATCGAGGTGGGCAATCTCCTGGCGCGCGGGCGCCTGGAGCACTCCTATCCGCATTCCTGGCGGTCCAAGGCCCCGGTCATCTTCCGCAATACCAATCAATGGTTCATCGCCATCGACAAGGATGTGGGCGATGGCACGACGCTGCGTCAGCGCGCGCTCAAAGCCATTGACGATACCGAGTGGACGCCCAAGAGCGCACGCAACCGCATCCACGCCATGGTCTCGGACCGGCCTGACTGGCTGATCTCGCGCCAGCGCGCCTGGGGCGTGCCGCTGACCATTTTTGTCAACAAGGCGAGCGGCGAGGTCCTCAATGACGCAGGCGTCAATGCCCGCATCATCGCGGCGGTGGAGAACGCTGGCGCCGATGCCTGGTTCGAAGCCAACGCGCAAGATCTGCTGGGCGATCAGTACGACGCGGCCGACTATGAGCAGGTCACCGATATTCTCGATGTCTGGTTTGATTCAGGCTCCACCCACGCCTTCGCCCTGCGTGAGGGTGAATGGCCGGCGGACGTGTATCTGGAAGGTTCCGACCAGCATCGCGGCTGGTTCCAGTCGAGCCTGCTGGAAGCCTGCGGCACGCGCGGGCGTGCGCCCTACAAGGCGGTCGTGACCCACGGCTTCATTGTCGACGAGAAGGGCATGAAGATGTCCAAATCGCTCGGCAATGTGCTCGCGCCGAACGCGCTCGCCGAGAAGTACGGCGCGGACATATTCCGCCTCTGGGTGGCGAGCGTGGATTACAATTCCGACCCGGCCTTTGGCG
Source organism: Glycocaulis sp. (assembly GCA_022565665.1). GTDB lineage: Bacteria > Pseudomonadota > Alphaproteobacteria > Caulobacterales > Maricaulaceae > Glycocaulis. Next base: position 41,043 of record JAIUMI010000001.1, on the reverse strand, counting down.
AGCGTATCCTGCAATCGGCGGTCGACGCCTATCGAAAGCTTCGTAACACGCTGCGCTATCTGCTCGGCGCGCTCGATGATTTCACCGAAGCAGAGCGCGTGGAACCGGCGGACATGCCGGCTCTGGAGCGCTTCATGCTGCACCGCATGGCCGAACTGGATGAAACCGTGCGCGCAGCCTACGCGGCGTATGATTTCAAGCGGGCCTGGTCGGCACTGTTCAATTTCTGTGTCAATGATCTGTCGGCCTTCTATCTCGATATCCGCAAGGACAGCTTGTATTGCGACCGGCCGGACGCCAGCCGGCGCAGGGCGGCGCGCACGGTGATGGCCGAACTCTTGGACCGTCTTGCCCTGTGGATGGCGCCGCTCCTGCCCTTCACGATGGAAGAGACATGGACCTCCCGCCATGGCGCAGACGCGCCTTCGGTCCATCTCAACACGTTCAAGGACACGCCGGACGGCTGGCACCAGCCCGATCTTGCCGAGCGCTGGCGCACCATCCGCCGCCTGCGGCGCGGTGTGACGGCGGCGTTGGAAATCATGCGCCGGGACAAGGTGATCGGCTCGAGCCTGGAGGCCGCGCCGGAAGTCTTTGTTACCGATCCGGCCTACCGGACCGCCTTGGAAACCGAAGCGCCGGGCGGGGTGGACGATTTCCTCGCCGAGCTGTGCATCACCTCTCAGGCTTCGCTGAAAGATGGTGAGGGCCCCGCAGACGCGTTCCGCACCGAAGACGCCCCCGGTGTCGCCGTGGTGTTCAAACCCGCTCAGGGGCGCAAATGCGCGCGCTCCTGGCGGATCACGCCCGATGTCGGCTCCGACCCGCGCTACCCGGACCTGTCGGCCCGCGATGCGGACGCGGTGGCCTGGTATGATGCGCGTAAGGGTGAGGCCGCATGAGCCTGATCGCCCGCCACATCCCTTCCGCGCGCCTGGCGGCCATGGGCGCCGGCCTTGCCTTGCTGGTCATCGTGCTCGATCAGGTCAGCAAGCTGTGGGTGCTCAACGGGCTCGGCTTCATGGAGGCGGGCCCCGGCGCGCGTGTTGAGGTGCTCGATCCCTGGTTCAACCTTACCATGGTGTGGAACCGGGGCGTGAGCTTCGGCCTTTTCGCGGCTGAAAGCCTGTGGGCGCGGCTTGTCCTGATTGGCTTCTCGCTCGCCATTGCCAGCGTTATCGCCTTCTGGCTGACGCGCGCAGAGCGGCGCCTGCAGGCGCTGGCCTTCGGCCTGATCATTGGCGGGGCCATTGGCAATGTCATTGATCGTATTGCGTATGGCGCAGTGGCCGATTTTCTCGACTTTTCAGGCCTGTGGTTCCCCTACGTCTTCAACGTGGCCGATGCGGCCATCTCGGTGGGCGTGGCCGGCCTTGTTCTCGACCTGTTATTGAGCGAGACAGGCAAGAAGAGCGCCGCGCCGTCAGATTAAAGCGGCGTAACGGGTGCCGCCGGGGGTGGCGCGACCGCGCTTACCTCTGTTAGAAGATCATTCAGCGTTTCGTTTCAGGAGCCTTGAGCCTCATGCGCATCCATAGCCTTGTGACCGTGGCCGCCATCGCGCTGTTCACCACCAGCGCCTGCACCTCAGGCGTGCGTCAGGCGCTCGGCGCGGAAAAGACCACCCCGGATGAGTTCCGTGTGGTCACGATCGCGCCGCTCACCGTGCCGCCGGAGTTTTCGCTGCGCCCGCCCGCACCCGGCCAGCTGCGTGCCGAGGACATCTTCCCGGACCAGTCCGCGCGCCGCGCCCTGTTTGGTGATTTCAGCGCCGAGAACGCCAGCCGCGGTGAAATCCTGCTGGCTGCCCGCGCTGGCGGGGCTGACGCCAATCCGAACGTGCGCGCCCTCATCGACGGCGAGACGGCGGCTGTGGTCCGCAAGAACGAGAACTTCGCCGACCGGCTGATGTTCTGGCGCGCCGATGCCGTGATCCCGTCTGCGGACCGCGATACACCCATCGACCCTGAAGAAGAGCGCCGCCGTATCCGCGAAGTGGCGGGTGATGGTCAGGTGATCATCGTCCAGCCGCGCCGTTCAGGCCGCAAGCTGCCGGGGCTTTAGACTAGCCTAGCTCTTCGGTGTTGAGCCGGGTGAGCATGTCCTGCAGGGCGTCGGCATCGTCTTCGCCCAGCTTTTCGGCCAGTTCCGTATTGATGTCGCGCAGCACCTGATCGGCCTTGAAGGCGGCTTGCCGGCCCACTTCGGTCAGGCTGACCACCGCGCCGCGCCGGTCTGACGTGTCGGCTGAACGCGCGACCAGGCCGATGGCTTCCATGCGCTGGACAAGACCGGTGACAGCCGGTGCGCCGAGCGCCAGTGTTTCCGATATTGCGCCCATGCGCCGCTCGCCCCGGCGCGAAAGCAGGAAAAGCACGGCAGACTGGGCTGCGGTCACGCCCGCTTCCTTGCGCAGGCGTGCATCGGCGCGCCGGTGCAGCCGCCGGGCCGTGATTTCCACCAGAAGATATAGCCGCCGGTCGACGGCGCGTGCGCGTGCCATGTCTCTAATAGCCGCGATTCACATGCGTTTGGAAAGAATCAGCCAGCGAACCGCCAGACGCGGGCCAGACGCACATCCCTGTCTTCCAGATCGCGGCTGACCGGCGTGTCATAGCGCGCCAGCGCCTCCAGCCGGTCCTTGGGCAGGAAGGTGCGGCCCGGATCCCCGATCAGTACCGTGCAGCCACGCGCGTTGAGGTTGTCCAGCCAGCTGGCGATACGCTGTGCGCCCGGCCCTTCATAGAAGACATCGCCTGCCAGAACGACGTCCCAGCCCCGGTCTGTGCCGACGAGATCAGCTTCCTCGGCCGTGATCTCCACATGATTGAGCGCGGCATTGGCGCGCGCGGCGATGACGGCGAACGGGTCAATCTCGCTGGCCTCCACGCGGGCAGCCCCGGCTCTGGCGGCGCCAATCCCGGCCACCGCGCAGCCGCAGGCAAAGTCCAGCACATGCCGTCCGGTCACGATGTCAGGATTGTCCATCACATAGCGCGCCAGAGCCTGACCGCCTGCCCACGCGAACGCCCAGAAGGGCGGGGGAAGGCCCTGCCTTCCCAGCGCTTCTTCCGTGCTCTGCCAGATGGCGATGGTCTCGTCGGCGAGGTGGAAATTGAGCTCGGGCACCAGCGGCGCGCTGGCGATGCGGGTATGCTCGGCGATGAAGCGCTCCGGATCGGCGATCATATTGGGGCGAGCGCGCCCAGCACCAGGGCGGCAGTGAGGATCAGTCCCGCCTCCCGGTTGGACTTGAAGAGGGCAAGGCAGCGCGCGCCATCCGCCGGATCGAGCCGCGTTGCCTGCCAGACCAGATGCACGGCAAAACCGGCAAAGACGGGTGCGAAGAGGAGCCCGGTACCGGTCTGAAGTGCGGCCAGCGCGGCGAGTATGAGGGCGATCACGTAAAACAGGATGACGCCCGGCTGGATAAGTCCGCCCAGAGCGCGGGCAGAGGATTTCACCCCCACCAGCGCATCATCCTCCATGTCCTGACAGGCATAGATGGTGTCATAGCCCAGCGTCCAGAACGCGCAGGCCGCATAAAGGAGGAGGGCGGCTATCCAGTCAGTCCCTCCCAGGGCAGCAAAGCCGACGAGGACGCCCCAGTTGAAGGTGAGGCCCAGCCAGACTTGCGGCCACCAGGTGATGCGCTTCATGAAGGGGTAGGCCGCCACCAGCGCCAGCGCGCCAAGCGCGATTAAAGCGGCCTGCAGGGGCAGGAAGACCAGTACGAGAGCACCCACAAGGCATTGCGCAATCAGGAAGGCGAGCGCCTGTTTCAGGCTGATAGTGCCCGCCGCCAGAGGCCGGTCTGCGGTGCGGGCCACTTTTGCGTCGAGATCACGGTCTGCAATGTCGTTCCAGGTGCAACCCGCCCCGCGCATCGCCACCGCGCCGACGGCAAACAGCGCGGCGAACCACAGGCTATTCCAGCCCAGACCTGTCTGCGCGCCTGCCAGCCCCATCCCCATCCAGCAGGGCAGGAGCAGCAGCCAGAAGCCTATGGGGCGGTCATAGCGGGCAAGCCGCAGATAGGGGCGCAAACCCTCCGGCGCGCGATCCACGAAACTGCGCGGAATGGAATCGGCCACGCGCCGGTCGCGCGCGGCAGGAGAGGGCGGGGTCTTGCTCATCCCCGCCTCTTTAGCGCTGGCGGGCCGCACCGCAAATAGACTGCGCGCTTTTCGCGCACCGCCCCACGCGCTAAACCGCTGGCCATGAGCCCTGATCCGCGCCTTTTCATCGATACGCCGCTTGCCGCCGGTGCCCATATCGCGCTGGAGCGCGACCAGACCCACTATCTCGTCAATGTGATGCGCCGGGAGGCTGGCTCAGGCGTGCGTGTCTTCAATGGCAGGGATGGCGAGTGGCAGGGCGTGCTCAGCGACGTGTCAAAGCGCGCGGCTGTGCTGGAGATCACTACCCGGCTTCGCGAACAGGTGGGCGTGCCTGACCTGACGCTCTGCTTTGCACCGGTAAAGAAGGCGCGCACCGATTTCATCGTGGAAAAGGCAACCGAGCTTGGCGCCGCGCGCCTCCGGCCCGTCATCACACGGCGCACGCAGTCTGAACGGGTGCGGGTGGACCGCCTGCAGGCGATTGCCCGCGAAGCGGCTGAACAGACCGAACGGCTCTGCCTGCCGGACATTGCCGGGCCGGTATCTCTGGACCAGATGCTGGATCAATGGCCTGCCGCCACCCGCCTCATCTTCTGTGATGAAGCAGGCGAGGGCGAGGGCCCATGGGGCGGCACCACGGGGCGGCCCATGCCGATGGCGGACATGCTGCGCGTCGAAGCCGACACAGGCCGTCCGTGGGCCATCCTGATCGGACCTGAAGGCGGGTTCGCCCCGGAAGAACGTGACCGCCTTCGCGGACTGGATTTCGTGCGCCCCGTCACGCTGGGGCCGCGCATATTGCGGGCCGACACCGCCGCACTCGCCGCGCTGACGCTCTGGCAGGCGGCGCTTGGGGACTGGCGTTGATGCAGCTGCAATTGCTGGCGATCCGAACTGCGCGGGCGAATTAACGGCAGGCTGGCCCTTGCCGCGCGCGAAAAGCCTTCATAAGTGTGCGGTCATAACAAACCGGCGGGAGGCCAGCGAGGCGATATGAGCGGCACCTACACGCCCGGCGGCGAAGGCCCCCCCATTGAAAGCAAAGACCAGCTGATCGCTCATCTCGCCTCCGGCGAGAAACCACGCGAGAGCTGGCGCATCGGCACCGAGCACGAGAAGTTCGGCTTCACGCTGGAGGGCCATCGCCCGCTCCCCTATGAGGGCGACGGGCCGGGCGTGCGCAAGATGCTCGAAGGTCTGACACGCTTTGGCTGGGCGGTGATCGAGGAAAATGGCAAGCCGGTTGCGCTGAAACGCAATGGCGCCTCCATCACGCTGGAGCCGGGCGGTCAGTTCGAGCTGTCGGGTGCGCCGCTGGAAACCCTCCACCAGACCTGCGCCGAGGTGAACGGGCACCTGAAAGAAGTGCGCGAGGTGGCCGACGAGATCGGCGCGGGGTTCTTAGGGTTAGGCTTCTCGCCGAAATGGTCTCTGGAAGAGACCCCGATGATGCCCAAGGACCGCTACAACATCATGAAGGCCTACATGCCCAAAGTGGGCGGGCTGGGCCACCAGATGATGTTCCGCTCCTGTACGGTGCAGACCAATCTCGATTTTTCCTCCGAGGCTGATATGCGCGCGAAATTCCGCGCCTCCATGGCCCTGCAACCGGTCGCCACTGCCCTCTTTGCCAATTCGCCCTTCGCCGATGGCCGTCCCAACGGATTTGTCTCCTACCGCGCCCATGTCTGGACCGATGTGGACCCGGACCGCACCGGCATCCTCCAGTTCGTGTTCGATGAGGGCTTTTCCTACGAGCATTATGTGGACTGGGCGCTCGATGCGCCGATGTATTTCGTCAAGCGTGAGGGCCGCTTCCTTGACGCCTCCGGCCAGTCATTCCGCGAGTTCCTGAAAGGCAGGCTGCCTGCCCTGCCGGGCGAACTGCCCGTAATGGGCGACTGGGAGGATCACCTTTCCACGCTGTTCCCCGAAGTGCGCCTGAAAACCTTCCTGGAGCAGCGTGGCGCCGATGGCGGGCCATGGAACCGGCTGTGTGCGCTGCCCGCGCTGTGGGTCGGCCTGCTCTATGACGACACGGCTCTGGCTGCAGCGCTCGACCTTGTGAAGGACTGGACGGCGGAGGAGCGCGTGGCGCTGCGCCTCGGCGCGGCCCATTGCGGCCTGAAAGCGCCCTTCCGCAGCGGCACGATGCAGGACCTCGCCAGGGAGGTGCTGGCTATCGCCTGTTCAGGCCTGAAAGCGCGCGCACGGCTCAACCATCATGGCGAGCACGAGGCCGTCTTCCTTGACGATCTCGACGAGATCGCGATGAGCGGCATCACGCCCGCTGAACGCCTGCTGGAGCTCTATAACGGCCCGTGGGGCGGCTCGGTGGAGCCGATCTTCAAGGAAGCGGCGTATTAGGGGGCGCGACCGACCGCCTCCGCATTGTCATGGCCCGGCTCGTCCGGGCCACCCATGCCATAGAGTTTGATGCTTCCCGCTTCGTTTCAGGCATGGGTCCCCCGGACCGCTACGCGGCCGGAGGATGACATCTTTGATCCTTCAAACAAAAAACCCCGGATGTTGCCATCCGGGGTTTTTTGTTTCTGGAGAGGCCTCCAGCCTAGTCCTCGAACATATCCGCAAAGCGCCGGCGCGGACGGGTCTTCCATGCGCCGCGGTGGAAGACGTCCGAGACGATGACCGGCGCCACGGTGGTCGCTTCGGCATAAACCATCTGCTCCAGCGTGACATCGACCTTGCCCCAGGAGCAGGCCTCTTTCAGCGTGGAGGACGAGCAGGCCCCATCGCGCACGTCGGCGACCGTGATCTGTACGGCATACTCGTGCATCGGCACTTCGTGGCCGAGGATTTCGGCGCACACGACCGTGTCCTGCGCGAAGTTTTTCGGCACGCCGCCGCCGACCATGAACAGGCCCGTCTTGCCGGCCTTGATCTTGATGTCGGTCAGCTCGCGGAAATCGGCCACGGCGTCGATCGAGAGGTAGGGCTTTTTCGCCTTCATGCGCTCGACCTGGTGCTTCACGAGGCCAAAGCCCGCCGAGCAGTCGGCAAAGGCCGGCACGAAGATCGGCACGCCATGCTTGTAGCACTCTTCAATCAGAGAGCCTTCCTTCTTGGCGTTGCCATCGGCCAGCCATTTGCCCATCGCCTTGATGAAGGCGCGGCTGGAAATCGGTTTCGGATCAAGGCTGTCGGCGATGTCACCAATGGTGTGATCGGTGGTCTGCAGCTCTTCCTCGTCGATATAGGTGTCGTAGATCCGGTCGATATAGAGATCGCGCAACACACGGTCGTCGGGGATTTCCTTGGCCTGATAGTGCTTGAAGCCCAGAGCCTCGAAGAAATCCATGTCGACGATGGACGCGCCGGTGGCGACGATGGCATCGACCATGTTGTTGCGCACCATGTCGCGCCACACATGCATGCAGCCGCCAGCACTCGTCGAACCGGCTAGGGTGAGGATGACCGAGCAGTCCTTGTCGGCCACGGCCGCCTGCAGGATGCGCGCAGCGCGCGCGGCATCGCGGCTGGAGAAGCTCATCTTCTCCCACGCATCAATGATCACGCGGCCATCGAAGCTCGCAATATCTATATGCTCGACCGGGCTGGAGAGCAGCTCGGCCTTACGATTGGTTTGTTCTGTCATTTACTAGCGTCTCTTGATCAGGCGTTGGCGGCGGCGTCGCAGCCGGGCGAAGGGGACAACCGAGCCTTCGCGTGAGGGCTCGGACTGAGCCGGTGCGAGGACCGGCTGGTCGTAAAGCGATTGCCAAGGGTAGTCGGAAACCGTGACAGTCTCCACATCCCCGAAGCCATTAAATCGCGTGGCCATGGCCGTGCCGTACGCGCCGAGCATGCCGAACTCGATGACATCGCCTTCTTTCAGGTCGGCCGGCAGGTCATACGGGCCGGGCATGGAATCGATGGAATCGCAGGTCGGGCCATAGAGCCGGAAGGGCGCGGTCTGGGCGCTGGGCGTGCCATCGGCGCGGTGAACGCGCATCGGATAGTTCCAGCGCGCATGCACCATATCGAACAGGCAGCCATAGGAGCCGTCATTCATGTAGACGGCGTCGCCCTTTACCAGCTCCACCCGGGTCAGGATGGACACGGCCTCGGCAATCAGCGCACGGCCCGGCTCGCACCACAGATCGGCGTTCTCAAGGACCATCATGTCCTCGAACGCGCTCTCGATGGCGTGCACATAGTCCTGCAGCGGCGGCGGAGTGAGGCCGGGATAGATGGACGGGAAGCCCCCGCCCACATCCACTATGTCCACCGTGACGCCCGCACGCGCGATGAGACGCGAGGTCTCCATCATCGCGGCACGGTAGGCCATGGGCGACATGCACTGGCTGCCGACATGGAAGCTCACGCCCAGCTCGGCGGCGTGCGCGCGGGTCAGGCGGATCAGGTCCGGGGCCTCGGCCTCGGTCGCGCCGAACTTGCCCGCCAGCGGCAGGGTCGCGCCGTCATTGGAGACGGCAAGGCGCACCACCAGCGTGAGATCGGGCGCATGACCCGTCTCCTGCAGGATTTTCTGCAGCTCCGCCTCGCAGTCGAGAACGAAGATCTTCACGCCATGGTCGTGATAGACAGACGCAATCGCCCGCCGGCTCTTGACCGGGTGCATGAAAGCCATGGTCGCGCCGGGGCAGCGGCTCGCAATCAGCTCCACCTCAGGCAGGGAAGCGACGTCGAACCAGCGCTGGCCGGCCGCGTACAAGGCGTCGATAACCCACGGCGAAGGGTTGGCCTTGACGGCATAAAGGACTTCGCCTGGAAAATGATCCTGGAACCAGCGGGACGCTACGGCCAGACGGTCAGGCCGCGCGCACGCGACCGGGCCATCGACGGGCCGAAGGCGGACCAGGTCCAGGGGCGTATGGTGCTCGGACAACTCACGAGACCCCCTGTCAGCAGTTAACCCAATCCGGCATCGTCACCTCCGCCGGGACTGCGCATTTAGGGCCTTGCTGGCGCGCTGTAAAGACAATTCGCACAGCGCGGAAAAAGACATGCTGCAACCGGTGCCGGATGGGGTGGCACTCAAGGCTCCCCTTTGCATAACATGAATGGGCGTGAGGTCAAAAAATGCCCGTCTGGCGTGCGGGCGCGCCTTGGCCAGAGGGGATGGCGCGGCTTTTTCATCTGCCATCACATCAGGGCTGGCAAGCGCGCCGCCATATGGCATAAGGCCGCTTCAGGCTGGCGCATCAAGGACGCGGGCAGAGGGGTTTGGATGGCGGAGTTGCACTCTGCCCTGTCGATTGACAGGGTGACGAAGACCTACGGGGCGGCGACCGCCCTGTCATCGGCCAGTCTGGTGGTGAAGCCCGGAGAGATGGTGGCGCTGATCGGCGCGTCAGGTTCGGGCAAGTCCACGCTTTTGCGTCTCGCCTCCGGTCTTGTTCTGGCCGATCCGGGTTCCGGCGCGATCCGCCTGTTCGGCGAGAAGGTGCAGGAGAACGGCAGGCTGTCGGCTCGTGTGCGCCGGGCGCGTGCCAGGGTCGGCTTCATCTTCCAGCAGTTCAATCTGGTCACCCGTGCCAGTCTCTACGCCAACGCGATGCTGGGTTCGCTTGGCCAGATCGCGCCGTGGCGCGGCGTCACCGGCAGTTTCCCCAATGATGTGCGCAAGCGGGCCATGGATGCGCTGGAGCGTGTGGGCGTGGCCGATCACGCAGGCAAGCGCGCGGCAAACCTGTCCGGTGGTCAGCAGCAGCGCGGCGCGATTGCGCGCGCCCTGGTCCAGCAGGCGCGGGCCATTTTCGCTGATGAGCCTATCGCCTCACTTGATCCGGTGTCCGCCCGTCGCGTGATGCGCCTTCTGGCCGAGCTCAACGCGCAGGACGGCATGACGGTGGTCGTCACGCTGCACCAGGTGGATTATGCGCTGAAATACTGCCGCCGCGCGGTGGCGCTGAAAGCCGGTCAGATCATCTATGACGGGCCGATTTCCGGGCTGACGCGCGAGCGTCTTATCGAGATTTACGGCGATGAATACCGCGACGTGATGGACGAGTCCGTGCGCGCATGAGCCTCCTTCTTCGCCTGCTTGTCCTCATCAGCATGGCCCTTGCGGCCCCTGCAGCGCTCGCACAGGAGCGTGAGCGCATTGTCTTCTCTGTCATCTCCACCGAGCAGACAGAGGCCGTAGAGGCCCTCTGGATGCCCTTCGTGCAGGCCATGGAGGAAGAGACAGGGCTCGATGTCGAGCTGGTCTCCGCCATTGATTATGCCGGCGTGATCGAGGCGATGCGCTTCGGTCAGGTGGATGTGGGCTGGTTTTCGAACCTCTCCGGCCTGCAGGCGATCCGCCTGGCCGATGCCGAAGTCTTCGCCAAGACGCTCTATCCGGGCGGGCAGGAGGGCTATCGCTCGGTCATCCTGGTACGCAATGACAGCCCGCTGCAGACGCTGGATGACCTGCTGGTGTGCGACGGCTCGCTATCCTTCGCGCTGGGTGATCCCAACTCCACCTCGGGCACGCTGGTGCCGCTGGCCTATATCTTTGCGCCGCGCGGGATCGACCCGCAGAGCTGCTTTGCCCAGGTGACGAACGCCAATCACGAACAGACCGCGCTCGCCGTTGCCAATGGCTTTGTCGATGCAGGCACCAACAACACCACCAATCTGGACCGGCTGGCGCAGACCCGGCCCGAGGCGCTGGCCGGGATGCGCATTCTCTGGTCCTCACCGCTCATTCAGACCGATCCGATCATCTGGCGGCGGGACCTGCCCGAAGAGATCAAGTCGGAGATTTTCTCCTTCTTCCTGACCTATGGCTTTCGTGGCGATGCAGAGCAGCGCACACGCGAGCAGGCGGTGCTGGAAACCCTGTTTTTGGGCGGCTTCCTGCCCGCAACCGATGAACACCTCCTGCCCATTCGCCGCCTCGAGCTGATGCGTGATCTGGCCGAGACGCAGGCGAGCGAAGCCCTCGAAGAAGGCGAACGCGCCGCCCGTCTGGAACAGATCGAGCTGGCCTTGCGCGAGCTGGCAGTGGAGGAGCGCCGTGTGGCGGTGCGTGAACTGGCTGCCGACATGACGGAGGCGCGCACCCGTCTGGCCACAGACGAGGCCGGAGCATCTGCCGACATTACCCGGCTTGTCGCTGAATTCCTGGCTGCGCAGCCGCGCATCGAGGTGGAGCGCCGTATCCGCCGGGCAACGACGGGCGAGATCACGCGCGGCCTTCTGGGCCTTGGTGCGGGCCTCACCCTGTTTGCGGTCATGATGATCCGCTCGCGCCCGCCGCGCTTTGGCCCGTCACGGCTCCTGTCGGACCGGCTGATCGACGCGGCCATCTGGTCGGGCCTGTTTGGCCTGCTGATCTGGAGCTTCTGGCCGGCGGAAATGTTCAAGTTTCCGCTTCTGGGCACCAATGCCCCGCGCATGGGAGAGTATATTGCCGGCTTCTTCCAGCTCGATCTGGATGGCTGGGAGGTCTATGCCCGCCAGACCCTCATCACTGTGCAGATCGCGCTGTGGGGCACGGTGGTGGCCGTTATTGCGGCCATTCCGTTCGGCCTCATGGCGTCGCGCAATATCGCGCCGGTCTGGATCGTCCAGCCCGTGCGCCGCCTGATGGATGCCTTTCGCGCGATCAACGAGCTGGTGGTGGCCGCGATTTTCGTGGCCGCCGTCGGCCTTGGCCCGTTTGCCGGGGTGATGGCGCTGGCGCTCCACACCACAGGTGTCCTCGCCAAGCTCTTCTCCGAAGCGGTGGAAGCCATTGATGATGGCCCTGTCGAGGGCGTGCGCGCCACCGGGGCCGGGCCGATGAACGAGGTGGTGTGGGGCGTGATCCCGCAGGTCATTCCGCTTTGGGCGTCCTATGCGCTCTACCGGTTTGAATCCAACACGCGCGCCGCGACCATTCTGGGCCTTATTGGCGCGGGCGGAATCGGACAGGTGCTGATCCAGAACATCCGCTCGTTCGAGTACGGCAAGACGGCGACCATCCTCCTGATCATCATCGCGGCGGTGACGGCGGTGGATCTGATCTCGCAGATGCTCCGTAAGCGGCTGGTCTGACGCGGCAGGCAGAGCAGGCTGTCACAGGACTGACACGTTTCTGTGTCGGTCCTGACATGGAGTTGTGACAATAGCGGTTGCATGTCGGTGTCCAGCCAGTCCCGAAGGGATGACCCATGAAACTTGCTGCTCTTGCCTGTGCCTCTGCTGCCGTCCTCGCCCTGTCCTTGAGCGCGGGCGCTCAGGCCCAGTCGCGCGATTCGATCCGCATTTCCGGATCATCCACCGTGTTTCCGTTCACCACGGCGGCTTCGGAGAATTTCGGTGCGACCTCCGGCTTTCGCACCCCGGTCGTGGAATCGACCGGCACCGGCGGGGGCATGAACCTGTTTTGCGCCGGCGTTGGCCTGCGCCATCCAGACATTACGGGCGCTTCGCGGCGTATGCTGCCCAGCGAGTTCGAGCTGTGCCGGCGCAATGGCGTGCGCGAGATTACCGAGATTCCGATCGGCTATGACGGCATTGTGATCACCCGTGCGGCCGGCACGCCCACGATCGATTTCGAACGCAAGGAACTTTATCTCGCCTTGGCCGCAACGATTCCGATGCCGGTCGATGCGGATGGCGAGCCGGTCTTCAACGCAAATGGCGAGCCGAAGACGGGCCGCGATTTCAATGATGTGGCCGCCTATTCCTGCGACTCCTTCATTCCCAACCCGCACCGGCGCTGGTCGGACGTTTCCAACGATCTGCCGTCTGACCGGATCGAGGTGATTGGCCCGCCGCCGACCTCCGGCACGCGCGATTCCTGGATTGAACTGGCGATTCAGCCGGGGGGGCGGCAGATTGACTGTCTGGATGCCCTGCGCGGTTCGGAGCGTAACCGGTTTGAAGAAATCACCAGCCGCCTGCGTGAGGACGGTGCGTGGATCGACGGTGGCGAGAACGACAACGTGATCGTCCAGACGGTTGCCAATTCCGGCACGGCGTTCGGTGTATTCGGTTATTCCTACCTGGAGCAGAATACCGACCGGCTGGTTGCAGCGTCGATCGAAGGTGTGGAGCCGGATTATGATGACATCTCCGAAGGCGTCTATCCGGTGGCCCGCTCCATGTATGTCTATGTGAAGAACCAGCACGTCGCCGCTGTCCCCGGCATTGCCGAGTGGGTGGAGGAGCTGACCAGCGAGGACGCGTTCGGTCCGTTCGGCTATCTGGCGGATCGGGGTCTCGTTGCTCTGCCGGAATCGCGCCGTGGCAGTGTGCGTGAGCGTGCCCGCGCGCTTACGCCGATGACGGGCCTGGATTAGGGCTGGCAGCGTTATCAACGCCGCGTTAAGCCGGAGCTGCTTACCCTTCAGGCGATTTGCGGGACCAAGCCCGCTCGCCTGAGGGGAATGCCTCGCATCATGATCGGCCGGCCTGTCACCTATCATCGCCTTTCCCAGGACGAGGTGGACAATATCTGCCAGCGCCACGCCAACCTGCTGCAGGGGCGGATGAACGGCGCACGCGCCAGCTTTGCCTACAAGGTGGTCGAGGGACTGGACCTGTCGGGGCGCAATCTCACCGATGCCGATTTCTCCGGCGCGGTGCTGGCCGGCGCCGATCTCTCCGGCACCAATTTCACCAGCGCCAACCTGTTTGCCGCCGACATGCGCAGGGCCAACCTGGCCGGCGCGACCCTGCGGCGGGCGGATATGCGCGGAGCGATCCTGCGCGGCGCCAATCTGACCGGTGCCGATCTCAGCCAGGCCGATCTGCGCGAAGGCGCCATCGCGCAGGTGGACCGCGAGAAGGGCCTGGCCATCATCACCCACGAGCAGCGCCCGAACGAGGCCGTGGAAGCCAATTTCTCCGGCGCCAATCTCACCAACTCGAAAATGACCGGGGCGATTGCCCAGCGCGCGGACTTTTCCGATGCCGTGCTGATCGGCGCGCGCCTGCAAAGGGCAAACCTGCGCGGCTCGAGATTTCCCGGCGCCAATCTGGAAGGGGCGGACCTGTCCGGCGCGGACCTGACCGAGGCAGACCTGTCCCACACCGTGCTGATCGGCACGCGCATGGACAGCGCGCGTACACGCGGCATGTGCACCGACGGCGCGCTGACCGATGCGCCAACGGGGCCGGAAATCCGCGCCGATGCGGATGAGACGGCCAAGGCGCTCGAAGCCCATGCACGCTGGTGTGAGACCGGCGGCAAGGAAGGCGCCCCCTCCACGTTCGACGGGGCGGACATGCGCGGACTTAAAACGCTGGCCGGGCGCAATCTCACCGCCCTGCAGGCGCGAGGCGCCACGCTTTACGGTCTCGATCTTGGCGGCGCACAGCTGCAGGGCGCGCGCCTTGAGAAGGCGGATCTGCGCATGGCGTCCCTGCGCGGCGCGGACCTGCGCGGGGCCGACCTGACCGGTGCCCGGCTGAACAATGCGGACCTGAGAGGGGCCAAGTTCGGCGCGCTGATCCTGCCGGGAGACCGCAAGATGGCGGCGTGCATGGCTGCGGCCATAGCGCGCTATGCCGATCTGGAAGGGGCGGATCTGCGCGATGTCAACGCCACCGGCGCGGACTTCTCCTACGCCACTCTGGCCCAGTGCGATGTGCGCCGGGCCCGTTTCAACGGCTCGTGCTTTACCGGGGCGGTCCTGCCGGATGCTTTCCGCGAGCTTGTGGACGATTTCGCCGGAGCGGTTGATCTCGACGCTGCCTGAGCGGCCCAGCGGGGCTGATTACGCCCCGCCAGCTCCCACATTGATGGCGCCGTGGCAGTGCTTGTACTTCTTGCCCGAGCCGCAGGGGCAGGGCGCGTTGCGCTGCACACGTCCCCAAGTCGAGGGATCATTGGGATCAAGCGTGGCCGCTGCGGCCCGTGTGGTGGCCGTGCCGCGCGGCGCAGCAGCGCCGGCAGGCCGCGTTGCGGCCCCGTCACCGTTCACCGGCTGACCGGTCAGCGGGTCGACCCGCGCGGCCTGCATGTTCTCCGGCTGGCGCGGCATGGAGGGCGGCGGCGCAGCCGGTTCGACCCGAATGGACGACAGGATGCGGGTGGTCTCGAAGCGCAGATTGTCCAGCAGGCTCTCGAACAGCGAAAACGCCTCTGTCTTGAACTCGTTGAGTGGATCACGCTGGGCGTAGCCGCGAAGCCCGATAACCGAGCGCAGCGCATCCAGCTGGTGCAGGTGTTCGCGCCAGTTATGGTCGATGGTCTGAAGCAGGATCTGT
Organism: Glycocaulis sp.; assembly: GCA_022565665.1. Lineage (GTDB taxonomy): Bacteria > Pseudomonadota > Alphaproteobacteria > Caulobacterales > Maricaulaceae > Glycocaulis. Next base: position 25,750 of record JAIUMI010000001.1, on the reverse strand, counting down.
TTTTCGATCCGGCGCATCAGCTCGGGGCCGTAATTGGCCGCCTTCTCCGCATAGGCCTCGTCCGTGGCTTTCAGCAGGCGCTCCAGGATTTCCTCGTCGGCAATGCCGTCTTCGGCCGCCCAGTCCTTGATCGGCAGTTCGAGGGCGAAGTGCTTGTCCACCTCGGCAGCCAGCCCGTCCACGTCCCACTGGTCGGCATAGGCCTTGGGCGGAATATGACGTGCAACAAGGTCTTCGGCGCACTGGTGGCGCATGTCCTTGACCACATCGGAGACGTTCTCCGCTTCCATGAACTCGATGCGCTGCTCGAAGATCGCCTTGCGCTGGTCGTTCATCACATCGTCGTATTTGAGGATGTTCTTGCGGATGTCGAAATTGCGCTGCTCGACCTTTTTCTGTGAGGTCTCCACCGCCTTGCTCATCCAGGGGTGCTGGATCGCCTCGCCTTCCTTCATGCCCAGCGTGCGCATGATCCCGTCCAGGCGCTCCGGCGCAAAGATGCGCAAGAGATCGTCCTCGACCGAGATGAAGAATTTCGAGCGCCCCGGGTCGCCCTGACGGCCCGAACGGCCCCGCAGCTGGTTGTCGATCCGCCGCGATTCGTGGCGTTCGGTGCCGATCACGTAAAGACCGCCCGCTTCCAGCGCCTGCTTCTTCTTCTCCGCGACGTCGGCCTCGATCTCCTTGCGCTTGGCATCGATGGCTGATTCGTCCGGCTCGCGTCCGGCGGTCTTCTCGGCGTTAAGCCATTCATTCAGCCGGAACTCGGTATTGCCGCCCAGCTTGATGTCGGTACCCCGGCCCGCCATGTTGGTGGCGATGGTCACCGCGCCGGGAACACCGGCCTGTGCGATGATGGCCGCTTCCTGCTCGTGATAGCGCGCATTGAGCACCTGGTGCTTGATCTTGGCCTTCTTCAGGAGCTCGGACAGCACCTCGGACTTCTCGATGGAGGCCGTGCCCACCAGGATGGGCTGGCCGCGCCCGTTGGCGTCCTTGATGCTGTCGATGATGGCGTTGTATTTTTCCTTGGCCGTCCGGTAGAGCTCGTCTTCCTCGTCAAGGCGCTGGACAGGCCGGTTGGTGGGAATTTCCAGCACGCCCAGGCTGTAGATGCCGGCAAACTCGTCAGCTTCGGTGGCTGCGGTGCCGGTCATGCCGGAGAGCTTCTTGTACAGGCGGAAATAGTTCTGGAAGGTGATGGAGGCTAGCGTCTGGTTTTCAGGCTGGATCTCGACATTCTCCTTCGCCTCGATGGCCTGGTGCAGGCCGTCAGACAGGCGCCGGCCGGCCATCATCCGCCCGGTGAACTCGTCAATGAGCATCACCTTGTCCTCGCGGACGATATAGTCCTTGTCCTTCTGGAACAGCTTGTGGGCCTTCAGGGCCTGGTTGAGGTGGTGGACGGTGGCGATGTTCTCCACATCGTAGAGATCGCCCTCTTCCAGCAGGCCGTGCTCGCGCAGCAGCTCTTCCACATGCTCGTTGCCGTCCTCGGTGAAGGTTACCTGCCGGTTCTTCTCGTCGAGCTGATAGTCCTCCTCGTTGAGGAAGGGGATCAGCTTGTCGATCGTCCTGTAGAAGTCCGAGCGGTCATCTGTGCGCCCTGAAATGATGAGCGGCGTGCGGGCCTCGTCGATCAGGATGGAGTCCACCTCGTCCACGATGGCGTAGGCATGGCCGCGCTGCACCATCTCGCGAAGCGAGTACTTCATGTTGTCGCGCAGATAGTCGAAGCCGAGCTCGTTATTGGTGCCGTAGGTGATGTCGCAGGCATAGGCCTTGCGGCGCTCCTCATCCATCATCTGGTTGAGGATCACGCCCGTCGTCATGCCGAGGCGGGCAAACACCCGGCCCATCCACTCGGAGTCGCGCTGGGCGAGATAGTCGTTGACGGTGACGATATGCACGCCCTTGCCCGGCAGGGCGTTCAGATAGGCCGCCAGCGTGGAGACCAGCGTCTTGCCCTCACCGGTCTTCATTTCCGCGATGCCGCCCTCATGCAGCACCATGCCGCCCATCAGCTGGACGTCGTAATGGCGCTCGCCCAGGGCGCGCTTGGCCGCTTCGCGGGTGGCCGCAAAGGCTTCCGGCAGCAGCTTGTCGAGCTCCTCGCCTTTTTCCAGACGTGCCCTGAATTCGCCGGTTTTGGCCTTCAAAGCCTCGTCATCAAGAGCCTGAAAGCTTGGTTCCAGGGCGTTTATCTGCTGGACTTTGGAAGTGAGGCGCCGGACGGACCGGTCATTGGAAGAGCCAAAAAGCTTGCGGGCGATAGAAAGCATGTTTTGTCAGCCGTCGCGGGGCGAAATGGGTGATCGGGCGGCCTGTCCGGTGTAAATGGCAGACACGCCCGGTTGGCGCTGGCCCTTGAGCAGCGCCGCTGACGAGTGGACTTAAGGAGGCAGGCATAGTGTGTCAATCAAACCGGCTGGCAAGACACTGCGCCAAGGCGCTGGGTGTGGCATGCGTGGCGTTGGCCCTGACGTCCTGTGCGCCGGAAGGGCACCGGGAGGGGCGTCCGGCAGAGCCCGATCCGGCCAGTGGCACGCGCGTGGACGTGCTGGCGCGCTTTCTCGCGGTTGAGCCAGCCAGCGCTGACGACCAGATCGCCGCTGAAGTGGGCGCGACCGTCATCTATGCCTCCGATGTGCGCCGCGAGATTGCCGCGCGCGGCCTGCACGAAAACCCCGGCAGCGTGGCCATGGCCGATCCTGTGTTCCAGCAGGTCTTGTCGGAGCTGGTGGAGCAGCGCCTTCTGGCGCTGGAGGCACTGAGGCGGGGGCTGGACCGCGATGTGGAGGCTCGCCGCAGGCTGGCCGCCGCCGAAGAGCGCATTCTGGGCAATATCCTTGTCGAGACGGTTGTCGCCAACGCGATCACCGAGGACGCCATTGAGCGCATTTACGAGGAGCAGAACCGGCTCGCCCCGCGTGTGGAGGAGGTGCGCGCGCGCCACATTCTCGTGACCACCCGCGAGGAGGCCGAGGAGGTGGAGCGCCTGCTCTCCGAGGGGCGGGACTTTGCCGAGCTTGCCCGTCAGGTCAGCCAGGATCCCGGCACGCGCCTGGAGGGTGGGGATCTGGGCTTTTTCACCCGTGACGGCATGATCCCGGCCTTCTCCTCGGTGGCGTTCGATACGGCGACGGGTGAGAGGTCCGAACCCTTCCAGACCGAATATGGCTGGCACGTTCTGGCCGTGACCGACAGGCGGCTGCAGCCGCGCCCGGGGCTGGATGCGCTGCGCAGCAATATTGTGCGCTTCCTGACACTGGAGGGGATACAGACCCTGCTGGATACCGTCCGCCAGAGCTATCCGGTGACCCGCCAGGGCGTGCCGGCGCCGGCATCCATACGCCGCAGCGGCGTGCCGGAGCCGGGCGCGGCCAATGCCGCCAGTGCGAACGGGTATGAGGACGGCGAAGACGACGATGACGATGCGGCCGGAGCTGACGATGCGGACAGGGACGACGCGCCCCGCCGTTAAGCTTTGGACAACCCTTCCTGCACACCCCGCCTTAAGGAAAGTACGCGATCATGTCTGATCAGGAAGCCGGGCTTTTGCTCGTCGCGGCGTGCGCGCTTCTGGACCCCGATGGCCGGGTGCTGATCGCGCAACGCCCTGAAGGCAAGGCCTTTTCGGGTTTCTGGGAGTTTCCCGGCGGCAAGATCGAGCCGGGCGAGCACCCTGAAGCCGCCATCGTGCGGGAGCTGCGCGAGGAACTGGGAGTTGAACCATGCGAGCGCTGTTTGCAGCCCTTCGCGTTTTCCTCGCACCCGCTGGAGGGCGGGCGTCACCTCCTGATGCCGCTTTATGTCTGCCGCAAATGGGACGGTTTTCCCGATCCGAAGGAGAACCAGAAAATCGCCTGGGTCATGCCGCGCGATCTGAACGGCTACGCGCTGCTGCCCGCAGACATTCCCTTGGCCGCCGAGTTGCGCGACCGTCTCTGATTGCTGATACGCGCGGTGCCACCGCGATAGAATACGCCCTGCTTGTCGGGCTGATTGCGCTGGCCATTATCGGCGCGCTGACCGCCCTGTCTGGCGGCAGTGACGGCATGTGGACCAATGTCCAGACCGAAGTCAGCGACGCCATATCAGGCGCAGGCATCTAGCCGCCCACCTGTCCGTTTCCGGTCAGATGAACGGCAGCCACATGATCATGGCAGCAGCAATCCCTCCGAACGCCGTCAGGCCTGCCAGCGCGGCGATGAGAGCCGCGCTGGCGAGCTTTGCTCCCGCTTTTTGTCCGTCGCCGGCGCGCAGATAGAGCTCGTACACGGCCAGCGGCAGGAGGAATGAGGCGAAGCCGAAGGCCACGCCTGCCGGGCCATCCAGCCGGTCGCCCAGCCAGAGCGGCGCCTGATGGAACATGATCCAGCCGGAGATCATGATGCGCAGAAACCAGACACCGCTCACCGCCAGGAAGAGCCGCGTTGCCCAGCGCCGGTGAATATCGATCCGGCGGGCCATGGCATGGCGCACGGTGAAGGCAGCGAAAATCAGGATCAGCACGCCATTGAGCGAGATGGAGATGTCGTTGGAGAGGCCGCTGGCCGCCGGGCGTGTCCATGTCAGGAACAGGCCGGCGAGCGAAATGATCACGGCGAGCGTCAGATATACGCGCCCGTTCCAGCGGTGAAAGGCGGGGAACCGGTTGCGTATCTGCGGGGTGAGCTGGGCCAGTCCGCCAAGCGTGATGAGGCAGGCCAGCAGCACATGGGCCATCATGGCCGCATTGCCCGCAGGGTCGCCCTCGATATGCCCGTTGCGCATGATGAGGTTCCACACGGCGCTGTCGCCGCGTAACGTGCCGGTGCCGTAGAGCGCGGCGATGTAGAACGCGAAGAGAAGCTGGAACGCAGCAGCGACGACGAACCAGAGCGCCGCTGAACCTTGCAGCAGGCGTGCGGGCAGGCCGCCGGGCGGAGTTTGACGAGTCATGGTTCTGTTATCCTTGAGTTATCGACCTGCCAGCAGCTTATCGCTGCGCGGATGGCGCTCCATGACCGCACGTATCGCGGGCATGATCGTGCGACGCGGCAGAGGGTATTGCCGTTGAGCGGGCCTACGGTTGCAGCCGGATATGCCGCTACGCTGGTGAACTTCGCCCAGCGGTGCGGGGCGAACCGTCATGCGTTGTTGCAGGCCTCTGGCATCACGCCGGAAAGCCTGAACGATCACGATGCGCGCATCCCGTTCGAGCGCTATGTGGCCCTGATGCGCGCGGCCAAGGCGATGACCGGCGATCCGGCCCTTGCGCTGCGCTATGGAGCGGCGGTGGATCTGTCGGACATCTCGATACTGGGTCTGATCTGCCTGGCCTCCGAGACCATGCTGGACGCCTTCGCGCAGATGAACCGCTATGGCCAGCTTGTGGTGGAGGCGGCCAATGCCGATGGCGGTGAGCGCTTCTCCCTGCAACGCAAGGCCGGGGCCTTGTGGCTGGTGGATAACCGCGTGATCCCGCCGGACTTTCCCGAACTGGTGGAAACCAGCTTTGCGCTGATGGTCAGCGGCACGCGCCGGTTCGGCGACACACCCTTCGTGCGCGAGGTGCAGGTTAGCTATCCCGACCCCGGCTATGCCGGCGTGTATCAGGATATTTTCCGCGCGCCGGTAATGTTCAGCACGGGCTGGAATGCCATGCGGATAGACGAGGCGTGGCTCTCCCACACCATTGCCGAGCAGCCGCGCTACGTGTTCGGCGTGCTGGCTGCCCATGCCGACCGGATGCTGGAGCGGATCGGGCAGGGGCAAAGCCTGCGCGCTCGGGTGGAGGCTGCCGCATTGCCTGCCCTGCACACCGGCACGGTGTCCGCCGAAGCGGTGGCCGGCCAACTCGGCATCAGCCGGCAGACGCTCTATCGCCGGCTGAAGGGCGAAGGGACCAGCTTTGAGCAGATACTTGACGGCTTGCGCCACCAGCTCGCCCTGCACTATCTGGCCGGACGCAAGGTGTCGGTGAAGGAGACGGCCTACCTATTGGGCTTTTCCGATCCGGCGGCGTTTTCACGCGCGTTCAAGCGCTGGACGGGCGAGCCGCCCAGCATGATGAAGGGCTAACCCGCCTTCTCGCCTGCGCCTGTCTCTTTCACCCCCAGCGCGTCTGCAAGGCGCATTTTCGCCGAACCGGGACGCAGCGGTTTGGGCTGGCTCTCATGGGGCGCCCACCCCGCCGCGTGCAGGATTTCAAACTTTGCCGGAATGCGGCCATCGGCTTCGGCAAAGCGCTCTGAATAGATTTGCGCCGTCTTCACGAAGAATTGCCGGTGAACGGGCGTGCGCGAGCGCTGGTCGAGCACGCTGGTCTCGCCCATCTTGCGTAAGTCCCGCATCAGCACGAAGGCATTGCCATAGCGCACCGTCACCCTGTCCACGTCCGAGACAGGCATGGCAAAGCCTGCGCGCGCGAGCAGGCCTGCCAGGTCCACCGTATCGGCAAAGGGCGAGACGCGCGCGCTGACCTGCCCGTATATCTCGTCCTCGGCGGCTATCAGGCTCTGGCGCAGCTCGGTCAGCGTCGCCCCGCCCAGCATGGCGCAGGCAAAGAAGCCATCAGGCTTTAGCGCCCGGTTGATCTGGATCAGCGCGCCGACCAGATCATTCGTCCAGTGCAGCGACAGGCAGGAAAGGACGAGATCGACGCTTTCATCGGTGATCGGCAGGCGCTCCTCGTCCATGGCGAGCGCCGCGCCTTCGCAGCGCGCCGCCATGGCGGGCGACAGGTCTGTCTCGATAAGTGTGCCGATCTTCTCCCGCACGTCGGGCCGCTGGGCCAGCGCGCGCCCCACCGTGCCGCCGCCGCCGATCACCAGGGCCGTCTCGAAATTGCGGTTCACCGCCGCCACCCTGTCCAGCAAATCGTCCGCCGCGCGATTGGCGAGGAAGGCGTAATCTGTGAAGCTGTCAGCCGCTCTTGTCCGCCGAGCCTTTAAAAGCGTGCGGTCGAACAGACGGGGAGGCTGGCCGGACGATGCTGTCATGGGGCCGATATGGACCGGCACGCGCGCCAAGAAAAGCGCCGCGGCTGATCAATGCGCTCGCCGACATCATCTGGCCGCCGGTTTCGCTTCTGTCCTACGAGCCGGTTTCGGCCCATGGCCAGCTATCGCCCGCCGACTGGTCGAAAATCACATTCCTTGACCGGCCATGGTGTCAGACCTGCGGCTTTCCCTTTGATTTTCCCGTTGGCGAAGGGGCTGTGTGCGGGCCATGCGCGGCGCGCGTACCCGCCTTCGATACCGCCCGTTCGGCCTTTGTCTACACGCCTGAAAGCCGTCAGCTGGTCCTGTCACTCAAACATGGCGGGCGGGTGGACGGGCTGGCCGCGTTTGGCGGCTGGATGAAGCGGGCGGGGGCCGATGTGCTGGATGGGGCTGACCTCCTGGTGCCGGTGCCGCTGCATGGCCAGCGCCTGCGCAAGCGCCGTTTCAACCAGTCGCTATTGCTCGCCCGCGCGCTGACCAGGCTGACCGGAATCCGCACCGATCCTCACATGCTTGTCCGCACCCGCGCCACGCCAAGCCAGGGCGGCCGGAGCGCCAAGGGCCGCCGCCGCAATGTCGCCGGGGCTTTCCGGGTACGCGCGGGGCGCAAGCCCCGTCTGGAAGGCGCGCATATCGTTATTATCGATGATGTGTATACGACCGGCGCGACGCTGGAGGCATGCGCGCGTGCCCTGAAACGGGCCGGAGCGGCGCGGGTGGATGCGCTGACACTGGCGCGCGTTGTCAAACCGGCCGATGTCATTACATAACCGGGCTGTCCAAGCTCCAGAGGATTTTCATGACCACGCCTGCCATCACCATCTACACCCGGCCCTTCTGCCCGTACTGCACGCGCGCGGTGGCGCTGCTGAAGGAAAAGGGCGCGGCGTTTGAGGAGGTCGAGGCGGGCTTTGATCCGGCCCTACGCGCCGAAATGCAGGCCCGCTCCGGGCGCAATACCTTCCCGCAAATCTTCATCGGCGAGATGCATGTCGGCGGCTGCGATGATCTCTTCGCGCTCGATCACGAGGGCCTGCTCGATCCCATGCTGGCGGGCGCTGCATGAGCAAAACCCCGCTTGCCCTTGTCCAGATGCGCTCAGGCACGGATCCGGAGCGCAATATCGATGACGCTGAAAGCATGATCCGCGAGGCGGCCGGAGCGGGAGCGAAACTCGTCCTGACGCCGGAGGTCACCAATCTCGTCCAGAAGGACGCTACAGCGCTGTTTGCGGCCCTTCGCACCCCCGAGGCTGATCCGGGCGCCAAACGCCTCTCAACGCTCGCTGGAGAGCTCAAAATCGACATCCTGGCGGGCTCCATGGCGTTTTCCGGCAAGGATGGCCGGGCGGTGAACCGCGCCATGCTGTTCGGGCCGGATGGGGCGCTCAAAGCCCATTACGACAAGATCCACATGTTCGATGTGGCGATAGGCGGCGGGGAAATCTGGTCGGAAAGCACCAATTACGCGCCCGGCAGCCGCGCCGTCATCGCAGAGGCGGCGGGCCTGAAGCTCGGCCTTACCATCTGCTATGATGTACGCTTCGCCTATCTCTACCGCGCGCTGGCGCTGGGCGGGGCAGAGGCGATAACCGTCCCGGCGGCCTTCACCCGCCCCACCGGCAAGGCGCACTGGGAAATTCTCCTGCGGGCGCGGGCCATCGAGACGGGCAGCTTCATCCTCGCGCCCGCCCAAGGAGGCGTGCACGAAGATGGCCGCAAGACCTGGGGCCGCTCCATGGTGGTCGGCCCGTGGGGCGATGTGGTGGGCGTGCTGGATCATGACGAGCCGGGCATTCTCCACGCCGAAATCGATGTCGAGGATGTCCGCTCGGCACGCCAGCGCATCCCGGCGCTCAAAGGCGGGCGGGAGTTCACCGGCCCATGATCCGCTATGCCCTGCAATGCGATGAGGGCCACAGCTTCGAGGCCTGGTTCTCCTCCAGCGAGGATTACGAAAGCCAGGAAGCGCGCGGGCTCGTCGAGTGCCCGACATGCGGCTCGGTTGCTGTCACGCGCGCGGTGATGGCCCCTGCGGTGCGCACCAGCAAGGGCCGCGAGATGAGCACCAATGCCGAACCGGATTTCGAGGAGGTCGCCCGCAAGGTGCGCGCCCATATCCGCAATAATTACGACTATGTCGGCCCGGACTTCGCATCGGAGGCCCGCGCCATCCATGAAGGCGCCAAGCCCGAACGCCTGATCTATGGCGAGACGACGCCGGAAGAGCGCACCAGGCTCGCCGAAGAGGGTGTGCCGTGCGCGCCCTTGCCCGAACCCTTTGCGCCGACCCCGCCCAAGAAGGCGAATTAGGGATCCCCGCCTGCGCGGGGATGACGCGGGAGATGGGCTGCTACCGGCTCACCATCCACTCCACCAGGAAGGGCGTGTCAGCATAGCGCTCGCGCAGTTTTACAGGCGCGTCCGGTCCGAAATCGCGGCCCCGCCATTCGGTGCAGTCCGAAACCGTCAGGCCCGCATGACGGAAGGCCGTGAGCCAGTCTGAAAAGCTGTGCGCATGGCTTGGCATGTGGATCTCGCTGTCCCCGTCAGGGAAATGCGCGCCCTTGCCCGCAAGCGTCATGACGGGGTGGATTTCGAGGATCAGCGCGAAGCCGCCGGGCCGGACGATGCGGGCGAGTTCAGCCGCCGGCTGGTCCAGCGTTTCGACATGCTCATAGGCAAGGCTGACCAGCGCGGCGTCAAAATGGCCCCTTTCAACCGGCAGGGGCTGGGTGATGTCGTGCTGGAACAGTATGGCATCCGGCGCGGCACACTTCGCCTTTTCCAGCATGCCGGCCGAGAGGTCGCAGCCCCATAGATTGGCGGCGCCAGCGCGGCTCAGCGCCGCCAGATTGCGCCCCGTTCCGCAGCCAAGCTCGGCCACGGATTTGCCGGCGAAGCGCTCCAGACGGCGTTCCAGCGCCGCCGTGGCGGCATACACCATCGGATTGTCGAGCGCGTCATAGCTCGCTGCCCAGCGGTCATAGGCGGCTTCTACGTCAAGGAAGATGCGGCTTGTCATGGGTCGTGCTCCATCGCAGACCGGAGACCGTCCGGCGCGGGGCACTTAGTTTTCGCAGGCAACAGCCGGCGGCTCCACCAGAGCAGTGCCCTGAATATACCTGCGCACCGCCCCTTTCAATACGCCTCGCCATTGCCGTGCCAACGAAGTTTCTATGGCATATCGACCGCCACACACGCGCCTTCGCCGGTCAGGTTCAGCGTGATGACGCTCATATCCAGCAGATCCATCCCGGCGAAAAGGGCAGGGCGCCCGTCAAGGCCCAGCGCCTCGAAGACGGGCAGGCCTGCGATGGCGATGTCCACATTGCGCCGTACGAGGCCGTCAGCGCTGAAAGACCTTGCGCGCATGATCCGCGCAGGGACCGCCTCGCCATCAGCCCCGATAATGCTGGCCCGCGCTGACCGGTCCGGCAGGCGGGAAAGCTGGCGGCCAAGGGCCGGATTGCCCACCGACCCGGCAAGACCGGTATCGATGATCACCAGAACCGTGCGGCCATTGATCTCGCCTTCGATCGCGGGGAGAGACAGCGCGCCTGGCGCGCAGGGCTGGCCGGGGATCAGCTCCAGCCGGTTCGCGGCGAGATCGATCCGCCAGCCTCGCCCTGCCAGCGCATCAAGGCCGAGAAAACCGTCCAGTTGCCCACGCGAATCTGGTGCGTCAGCCAAGGCGGCGGGCGAAAGCTCTGGCAGGTCCAGCGTCCCGAGCTGCGCACCAGCCAGGGTGTAGCGGTTCACATGCGACTGGCCGGTGAGGGCCGTCAGCGCTGCGCTGCCGGAAGGTGCGGGGGCGAGGTCCAGCCGCGCAATGGCGGTTTCGGTCAGGGCGCTGGCTTCCGCGCCGGTATCGAGCGCAAGATGCAGAGTGCCCGACGGGGTGGAAAGCGCCACCACGGCGTGGCCGTCCGCGCCGCGGCTTAATGGGGCCGGATCGGCAAGGGCCGCCGGGCAGAGGGCGAGAACCGCTACGGCCAGAGCCGCAGCGGCAGCTGCAAGGATGCTAGCCCGCCCCGCCAACGGTGATCCCGGCGATTTTGAGCGTCGGCTGGCCGACGCCCACGGGCACGCCCTGGCCTGCCTTGCCGCATGTGCCAACGCCCGGGTCCATCTTGAAATCGTTGCCGATCATGGAGATGCGGGTCAGTGCGCTCGGGCCGTCCCCGATCAGGGTCGCGCCCTTGATCGGCTCGGCGATTTTGCCGCCGCGCACCCGGTAGGCCTCGGTGCAGCGGAAGACGAACTTGCCCGACGTGATATCCACCTGCCCGCCGCCGAAATTCACCGCATAGATGCCGTCATCAAGGCTTTCGAGGATCTCTTTCGGGTCGTGCTCGCCTGCGGCCATGATGGTGTTGGTCATGCGCGGCATGGGGGCGTGGGCATAGCTTTCGCGCCGTCCATTGCCGGTCGGCTCCACGCCCATCAGGCGGGCATTCATCCGGTCCTGCATATAGCCGACAAGGATGCCGTCCTCGATCAGCACAGTGCGTCCGCCGGGCGTGCCTTCATCATCAATGGTGATCGAGCCGCGCCGGTCGGGAATGGTGCCGTCATCGATCACGGTGACGCCGGGCGCGGCCACCTGCTTGCCCATGCGCCCTGCAAACGCGCTGGTGCCCTTGCGGTTGAAATCACCTTCCAGGCCATGGCCCACGGCTTCGTGGAGCAGAATGGCGGGCCAGCCAGCGCCCAGCACCACTTCCCACTCGCCGGCGGGTGCATCGACCGCTTCCAGATTGACCTTGGCGATACGCAGCGCCTCATTGGCGAGGTCCTGCCAGCTTTCCTTATTGAGCCAGCGGGAAAACTCCGCGCGGCCGCCCGCACCGGCAGAGCCGCTTTCACGCCGGCCATTGCGTTCCACGGTGACCGCGACATTCAGCCGGACCAGCGGGCGCACGTCATGGGCCATGTGTCCGTCCGCGCGGATGATTCCCACCACGCGGCGCGAGGCGGCGATGGAGCAGCCCACCTGCACCACTTCAGGGTCTTTCGCGCGCAAGTACGCGTCGATCTCGGCGAGCAGCTTTGCCTTGGCTTCGAAGCCCGGCTCGGTGATCACATCGACATCGTCATAGAGCTTCACATTCGTGCCGGGCGGGGGCGGGGCCATGATGCCCGCCTTGCCCTTACGCGCGGCGGACGCGGTCTCGCCAGCGCGTTTCAGCGCGGCAAGGCTGGTATCGTTGGAATGGGCATAGCCGGTGGTCTCGCCGAACACGCCGCGCAGGCCAAACCCGCGCCCGGCATCAAAGCTTGCTTCTTTCAGCCGCCCGTCATCATAGCTCAGCGACTCCGAGGCAATGGTCTCCAGGAAGAGCTCGCCATCATCTGCGCCTTCCAGACAGTGTTTGAGCACGTTTTGCGCGTCGCTGGCGTCAAAGCCGAAACCGTCGAGAGGATTGGTGGTGTCTTGCGCGGCCATGAAGGGCTCCTGTCAGGCGTCTTCATCCAACATAGGCGCGGGGCTCGCGCTTATCGACCCTGCTCACGCAGGTCTTTTTTGATGCTACGCACGTCCGTGCGCCGCTGTGGGCAAAAGTGCCCGGCGGCCCGTCGGCCTTGCGGCCCCTGACGGGGCCGAATTGCCACTCCGGCGCGTAGCGCCGCAAGCGCGAACGCGCGCCCGCGCAAGCGGGTATTCGCGGAACATCGCAGCCCGGATGGTCTGCGGAACCAAAAACGCGGATGCGTTTGCTGAACCTAACTTCCCGAAGGCTGATGGCGCACATAGCGCCGGGGCTGGGTGGCGATCAGCTGATTGTCGGGCGCCAGCCGGGCCGCTTCGCTATAGGCGCGGTAGGCGTCCTCATGACGGTCGAGCCGTTCCAGCGCGATGCCGCGATTGAAATAGGCAAGGTGGGAGTCTTCCAGACCCAGATCGAGTGCCCGCCGGGCCGACGCCTCTGCCGCATCATAATTGCCCACCCGGATCTGGGCGGCGGACAGGTTGAGATAAAGCTCGGGCAGGTCGGGCAGTTCTGCACGCGCCGTGTCGAGATCCGTAATCGCGGCAGCGCCGTTCCCGCGTGCGGCTGAAAGGGCGGCACGGTTGATCAGGATGCGCGCGCGTTCCTCGGTTCGCAGGGACGAATCACGCAGCGCGAAATCGCAGGCCCCCAGCGCGCGGGCCATGTCAGCGCCGGAACGGGCCGCGGTTTCGCACTCGCCGATCGCCGAGCTCACTGCCGGCGCGCGGTCCTGGGCGCTGGCGGAAACCGGCATGGCAAGCGCCAGGACGAGGGTGCCGGCAAGGGTGGCAAGACGGGCCGTGTGCGTATCAGCGGTCACGATAGGGCCTCCGGTGCTTGAGATTTTGTCCAGAGAAGGCTAGCAGACAGCCCAAGCCCGCATCAAACCGATTGTCCGGGCCGACTGAACATTCTGATCGCCTTGCGACAAAAAGGCGCTCAATTCGCACTGACACCGGCTCTGCCGGGCTCTATATTCCGCCGCACGATGCAGGGGTTGTCCTGCGAGCTGCCATGAAGTGTCTTGGGGGTTATATGCGTTTCAAGCTGATTGCCGGAGCTGCCCTTGCTGCCGCCCTGACCGGCGCGGCCTCGGCCACGATTGTCGGCGCGCCGACCGATGGCGGACTTGGCTTCCAGCCTTCCGCCACGCCGGTGATGGATAATATCTACGCCTTCCACGGCCTGCTGCTGTGGATCATCACCGGTATCTGCCTGCTGGTGCTGGGCCTGATTCTCTACATTGCGGCGCGCTACCGCTACAAATGGCACCCCGAGGCCAGGAAGTTCAGCCATAACACGCTGATCGAGGTGATCTGGACCGCGGTGCCCGTTCTCATCCTCATTGTCATCGCGGTGCCCTCCTTCCGCCTGCTCTATTATCAGGACGTAATCCCGGAGGCCGACTTCACCATCAAGGTGATCGGTAATCAGTGGAACTGGACTTATGAGTATCCCGATCATGGCGGGTTCGAGTTCGTCGCCAACATGCTCGAGGATGACGAGATCACGAACGAGGACTGGGAGCAGCTGCGCCTGCTGAGCACGGACGTGCCCGTAGTGGTGCCATCCGGCGCGACGGTGCGCGTGCAGGTCACGGCCTCTGACGTGATCCACTCCTGGGCGGTTCCCTCTTTCGGGGTGAAGATGGACGGTATTCCCGGCCGCCTGAACGAGACCTGGTTCTACGTGCCCGAAGGCAATGAAGGCATCTATTTCGGCCAGTGCTCGGAAATCTGCGGCATCCGTCACGCCTTCATGCCGATCGAGGTGCATGTGGTGCCCGAAGACGTATTCACCGCCTGGACCGACGCGGCCAATGACGACCCCTATACCGCGTCCAGCGTGCTCGCTTCCTACTATGCCGGCCTGCGCGCCACGCGCGTCGCGGCTGTCCGCTAAGAGTTCAAGAGGATCATCATGTCGGCTCAATCTGCTGCCACTCACGACGATCACACCCCCTCCATCTGGGACTGGAAGCGGTGGGTCTTCTCGACCAATCACAAGGACATCGGCACGATGTATCTTGTGTTTGCCATCTTCGCCGGGATTATCGGCGGGGCGATGTCCGGCCTCATCCGCTGGGAGCTGGCCGAGCCGGGCCTTCAGGTCTTCAATAACGGCTTCTGGGGCAACGAGCACAATTACAATGTGATCGTCACCATGCACGGCCTCATCATGATCTTCTTCATGGTGATGCCGGCCATGATTGGCGGTTTCGGCAACTGGTTCGTGCCGATCATGATCGGTGCCCCGGACATGGCCTTCCCGCGCCTGAACAATATCTCGTTCTGGCTGCTGCCCTTCTCTTTCATCCTGCTCATATGGTCGATGTTCGTGCCTGGAGCGGGTGGCGATTACGGCTTCGGCGGCAGTTGGGTGATGTATCCACCCTTGTCGACATCAGGCCATGTCGGGCCAGCCTTCGACATGGTGATCCTGTCGCTGCACATTGCCGGTGTCAGCTCGATCCTGGGTGCGACGAACTTCATCACCACCATCTTCAACATGCGCGCGCCGGGCATGACGCTGCACAAGATGCCGCTCTTTGTCTGGTCGATCCTGGTCACCGTCTTCCTGCTCCTGCTGGCCGTTCCGGTTCTGGCGGGCGCGCTGACCATGCTGCTGACCGACCGCAATTTCGGCACGACCTTCTTCGATCCTGCCGGTGGCGGTGATCCGGTCATGTTCCAGCACCTGTTCTGGTTCTTCGGTCACCCGGAAGTGTACATCCTGATCCTGCCGGGCTTCGGCATGGTCTCCCACATCGTGTCGACCTTCTCCAAGAAGCCCGTCTTCGGCTATCTCGGCATGGCCTACGCCATGGTCGCGATCGGCTTCATCGGCTTCATCGTGTGGGCGCACCACATGTACACGGTGGGCATGGATGTGAATCTGAAGGCCTATTTCGTGGCCGCCACGATGATCATCGCGGTGCCGACCGGCATCAAGATCTTCTCCTGGCTGGCGACGATGTGGGGCGGTTCGATCTCCTTCCGCACGCCCATGCTCTGGGCCATCGGCTTCATCTTCCTGTTCACTGTTGGCGGTGTGACGGGCGTGGTGCTGGCCAATGCGGGCGTGACCACCTCGCTGCACGACACCTATTACGTGGTGGCCCACTTCCACTACGTGCTGAGCCTCGGCGCCGTGTTCGCGATCTTCGCCGGCTTCTACTACTGGTATGAGAAGATGTTCGGGGTGAAGTACAATTCCTTCCTCGCCCGGACCCAGTTCTGGCTGTTCTTCATCGGCGCGAACATCATCTTCTTCCCGCAGCACTTCCTGGGCCTGCAGGGCATGCCGCGCCGCTATGTGGACTATCCCGATGGCTTTGCCTTCTGGAACTATGTGTCCTCTGTCGGCTACGTCGTCATGGCGGTTGGCATGCTGGTCTTCTTCGTCCTGCTGATCGAGTCGATTGTCCGTCAGCGCAAGGCCGAGGCCAATCCGTGGGGCGAGGGTGCGACCACGCTGGAGTGGACGCTGTCCTCACCGCCGCCCTTCCACCAGTTCAACGAGCTGCCCCGTATCAAGTAGGGCTCTGGTTGAACCAGCTAAGGTCAGGCACGTATCCGTGACTGAGAAATCGGCTGAAACCATCACGGGCGGGGCTGCAAGCGCAGCCTCGCCCGCTGACTATCTCGCGCTGATGAAGCCGCGTGTGATGGCGCTTGTCGTGTTCACAGGCCTTGCGGGCCTGGTGGCCGCGCCGGGGGCTCTGAACCCGTTTGCCGCTGCCATTGCCATTCTGGCGCTGGCGCTGGGGGCGGGTGCCGCCGGTGCCTTCAACATGGCCTATGACGGCGATATTGACGCGGTGATGCGCCGGACCCGGCTGCGCCCTGTGGTGCGCGGCGTGGTGCCCAGGGCCGAAGCCTATACGTTTGGCGGGGTGTTCACGCTCGCCTCTGTCACGCTGATGGCGCTGGCGTCGAACTATCTCGCTGCCGGCCTGCTGGCCTTTTCCATCTTCTTCTACGCCGTGATCTACACGGTCTGGCTGAAGCGCTCCACGCCGCAGAATATCGTCATTGGCGGTGCGGCCGGGGCCTTCCCGCCCATGATTGGCTGGGCTGCCGTGACCGGCGATATCTCGCTCAACTCGGTGATCCTCTTTGCCATCATCTTCCTGTGGACCCCGCCCCATTCCTGGGCGCTGGCACTCTACAAGTCAGGTGACTATGCCGCGGCGAACATCCCGATGATGCCGGTGGCCAAAGGCGCGGCCTCCACCCGCCGCCAGATCATGGCCTATGCGGTTGGCTATGTGGCGATCAGCCTTGCCCCGCTCGCCACCGGGCTGGGCGGGCTGGTCTATGCGGTTGCAGCAGGCCTTGGCGGGCTGCTCTTTCTGGTCCTGTCCTGGCGCGTGCTGAACTCGCGCGCAGGCGAGGCGGGCACGGATGAGGACGGGCTGTACGAGGTGCGTGCAGGCGACCGCGCGGCGCGCGATCTGTTTGCCTTTTCCATCGCGCATCTGGCGCTCCTGTTTGCGGCCCTGCTGGCCGAGTATGGCGCCGGGCTCCATATCGCGCTGCAGACCCCTGGGAGCTGATCCGTCATGTCTGAGGACAACCGCCCTGAAACCGTGAAGCTGACGCCGGAAGAGGAAAAGGCGCGCAAGCGTCGCAATGTCGCGATTTTCTGGAGCCTGATCGGGTTTATAGTGCTGATATTCGTGACCACTGTGGTGCGTCTGTCTGGCAATGTAGCAGGAGGCTGAAAACGTCCCGATGCGCTTTCCCGTTCTGACTGGCAATACGAAGGTTATGGCGATCTGCCTCGGCGTGGCGCTGGGCATGGTCGGCATGGCCTATGCGGCGGTCCCGCTTTACGATCTGTTCTGCCGGGTGACCGGCTATGGCGGGACGACACAGATCGCCCAGTACGATCCCGACCAGATTCTCGACCGCACCATCAATGTGCGCTTCGATGCCAATAATGCCCGCGACTTCCCGTGGCAGTTCGAGCCCCTGCAGCGCCAGATGCGCGTGCAGATCGGGGAAACGGCCATCGCGTTTTACCGCGTAACCAATCCGACCGATGAGCCGGTGACCGGTATCGCGACCTATAATGTCACCCCGTTCAAGATGGGTCCCTACTTCGCCAAGCTGGAATGCTTCTGCTTTACCGAGCAGACATTGGGCCCGGGCGAGAGCATGGACATGCCGGTCCTGTTTTTCGTCGATCCGGTAATGGCGGACGAATCGCGTATGGATGATGTGCATACGGTAACCCTGTCCTACACCTTCTTCTCGGCCAGCGATTCGCGTGCGCGCAATCTGGCCCAGCGTCAGGACAGTGTGGCGGGCCGTTAGGGCGCGAACGCAGCAATGTGGGCACGCGGGCTGAAAAGCCGGGTGTCATGTGATTGATCAAGGGGATGGGGGCGGCTATAGCTGCGCTTCAAATCGCCCGAATGAAGAGCAGGAGAGGCTGATGGCTGGCGGCGCTGTCAAACATGACTACCACCTCGTAGATCCGAGTCCGTGGCCGTTTGTCGGCTCGCTGGCGGCGTTCGTGCTGGCTGTGGGCCTCGTCATCTTCATGGCGGGTCTGTCCACCAATGAGGAGAGCTGGGCCTATTTCCTGCTGCGCGAGGGTTCGCCCTGGATCCTTGTGCTGGGTGCGCTGGGCATCGGCTACACCATGGTGGGCTGGTTCGGCGACATCATTAGGGAATCCCATCGCGGCGATCACACGCCGGTGGTCGATATCGGCCTGCGCTACGGCATGATCCTGTTCATCGTGTCGGAGGTCATGTTCTTCGCCGCCTGGTTCTGGATGTTCTTCGAGGCCGCCCTCTTCCACGAGGTGCGTGCGGGCCTGTCCTGGGATGGCGAGCCGATCGGCGTGGATTTCTCCGGCTGGGAAACCTGGCCGCCGCCGGGTGTGGAGACCTTCGATCCCTTCCACCTGCCGCTGATCAACACGCTGATCCTGCTGCTGTCGGGCACTACGGTGACCTGGGCGCACCACGCGCTGCAGCACAATGACCGGCGCGGGGCGATGTGGGGGCTGATCTGCACCGTGGCGCTGGGCGCGCTGTTCACGGCTGTGCAGGCCTATGAGTACACCCACGCCTATTTCGAGTTTGGCGGCAATCTCTATGGCGCCACCTTCTTCATGGCGACCGGCTTCCACGGCGCACACGTGATTATCGGTACGATCTTCCTGGCGGTGTGCCTTGGGCGATTGCTGGCCGGTCACTTCACGCCGCAGAAGCATTTCGGCCTCGAAGCGGCGGCCTGGTACTGGCACTTCGTCGACGTGGTCTGGTTGTTCCTGTTCGCCTTCGTCTACGTGATCTTCCAGTAACGGGATCATGAACGCGCCCCACCCCGTCATCGCAGGGCTCAGCGGACGCTGCCCGCGATGCGGGGAGGGGCGATTGTTTTCCGGCTTCCTGAAATACGCCGATGCGTGCGAGGCCTGCGGGCTGGATTTCTCCAGCGAGGATGCCGGCGACGGCCCGGCCGTCTTCATCATTCTCATCGCCGGTTTCATCGTGGTGCCGCTGGCGCTTGTGCTGGAGCTGGCCGCAGCGCCGCCACTCTGGCTGCATGCGCTGATCTGGCTGCCGCTGGCGACTGCGCTATGTGTGGGCCTGCTGCGCCCCTTCCGGGGTGTGATGTTCACCCTGCAATGGCATCATTCGGCGCGTGAGGCGCGTCTCGACGAGCCCGATGACGGCCCTGAAGGCTAGCCACGCTTTCTCCTGTCTGGAAGGATGGCCCCATGCACTTCCGCCCCATGCCGCTTCTGACCGTGCTGACCCTCGCCGCGCTGGCGTTCCTCCTGACGCTGGGCGTCTGGCAGTCCCAGCGCATGGCGTGGAAGCAGGCCTTGCTGGACGAATGGGAAGAGGCGCGCGCCAATCCGGCCCGCGATCTCGATGAGGCGCTGTGTACCGGTGAGGCCTTTGAGGGCAGGGCGGTGGGCTATCTACCCGAAGAGCGCGCCGGTAATGTGCGTGTCTATGGCCGGGGTGAGGGCGATAACCGGCCGGGCTGGCGCATATTCGTGCCCGTTTACGCGCCGGCCTGTGTGGAGGGCGGCTACATCCTCGCCGAAGCGGCCTTCCAGCCCCTGGTGGAGAATGCCGCGCCCATCCGCATGATTGAGAACTGGCGCATCGAGGCCCCGCTGGCGGCCGGCCCCTTCACACCCCCCTCAGAGCCCGCAGAACGCTCATTCTACGCCTTTGACGCCTCCGGCATGGCCGAGGCCCTCGGACTTGAAGACGGCGCCCTGAACGCAGCCTGGTGGCTGGCAGAGGATACCGGTGAGCCTCCGGCCTATATCGCCGACACGCCGCCAGAGCGCCATTTCGGCTATGCGCTGACCTGGTTTGGCATGGCGATCGCCCTGCTGGCGGTGTATCTGGTGTTTCACGCTGCACGCGGACGGCTCTCGTTCACGGCGCGGAAAGAGTGAGTGTGGCAGTCTGCCTGCCCGATTGATCTGGAGGCATGGACTTGGCGCTCTGGCGAGACGATTTCCACGACACCACCCTCGCCGGCGAAGGCATCCGCCTGCGCCATCCAGGGCCCGATGATTATGAGGCCTGGGCCAAGCTGCGCGGTGCCAGCCGCAACCATACGCAAGGCTGGGAACCGGCCTGGGCCGATGATGAGCTGACGCGCACGGCCTACAAGCGCCGCCTGCGCCGTTATCAGCAGGATCTGGAGACAGGCCAGGGCTATCCCTTCTTCATCTTCCGCGCTTCGGACAATGTTCTGGTCGGCGCATGCAATCTCAATAATGTGCGCCGGGGCGTGCTGCAGGCCGCCGATATCGGCTACTGGATCGGCCTTCCCTATGTGCGCCGGGGTCATGCCCGCGCAGCCGTACGCCGTGTCGTGACGTTCGCTTTCGGGCCGCTGGGCCTGAACCGGGTCGAGGCGGCAACGCGGCCCGAAAACGAGGCCTCCCGCTCGCTTCTGCTCAGCGTGGGCTTCAGCCCGGAGGGCTATGCCCGCAATTATCTCAAGATCAATGGCGAATGGCGTGATCATCTCAAATTCGCCATCGTACGCGGCGATCTGCTGCGGTGACCGGCGGCCCCCAGTCCATGCTGGAGGCGGCAGCCCGCGCCGCCGGTGCTCTGGCGATTCGGCTGGACATTGGCCGCGACGCGGCCCGGCTGGAGGGCGATCCGGCCCGCTTTGCCCTTCCGTCCGCAGACCTTTCCCCGTTCAGTGATCATATCGCGCCGTCTGACCGCGCGCGTCTGGCCGCTCTTGCAGATGGCGAGGCCGATCTGCGCATCCGTCTGGCCGGAACAGATGGCGAGGTACGCTATGCGCGCCTGATGGGCCGGTGCGAGGGCGGTGTGCTGACCGGCCTTCTGCTGCCTGCCGGCACCGGGCCGGGGGCTGCGCTTGCCACGCTGGACATGGAAGCGGCACTCGTCTCGGGACTGGAGGCAGGCGAGATCGTGGCCCATTACCAGCCCATCGTGTCGCTGGAGAGCGAGCGGCTGGTAGGTTTCGAGGCGCTGGCCCGCTGGGAGCGGCCTGATATCGGCCTTCTGGGGCCGCAGGAGTTTTTCACCGCCGCCGACCGGCTGGGCCTTTCGGGGCGTATCGGGGACAGGGTGCGTGCCAGCGCAGCCCTTGGCCTCTCCCGTCTGCACAGGCGTGAAGACCATACCCGCGCGCTGTATGTGTCGGCCAATGCGAGCGTCGGCGAACTACTGAGCGAAGGGTTCGTCGAGCGCCTGACCGGTGCGGTGGACAAGGCGGGGCTTTCGCGCTCGCGCTATCGGCTGGAAATCACCGAGACCGAGATCATGCGCGAGCCGGAGCGCGCGGCGGGTGTTCTCGATGCGCTCAAGAGCGAGGGGATTGGCCTCCTGCTCGATGATTTCGGCACGGGCTATTCCTCGCTCGCCCGGCTGGATCGCTTCCCCTTTGATATCATAAAGATCGACCAGTATTTCGTGCGCGCCATGCTCGCTGACACCTCGGCGCGCTCCATCACCGCCTCGGTGGTGAAGATGGCGCGCAATCTCGGCATGGTGATCGTGGCCGAAGGCGTGGAGACCGAAGAGATGGCCGATCTCGCCGGTGAGATGGGCTGCGACTATGCGCAAGGTTTCCTCTATGCCGGGGCGCTGGATCCGCTATCAGCCTACAGGGCGGGATGTGAAGGCATCAACGGCCGGTTCGGGCCGCCAGCTTTTTCCTGATGCTCCGGGGCCTCCGCCCCGTCGCTTCCGTTTCTTCTGTCCTCCCCTGCATCCGCAGGGTCGGTTCCGCGAAAAGTCGCGGGCGCGCGGGTGCGCTCGTGCGCGGAACATCGCAACGCGGCCTGTCCCCGCGCAGGCGGGGAATGCGTTGCGGAACTAACGCAGTGTGCTCAGGCGTGGCCTGAGGCGCCGGTGAGGAATTCGGGATTCACCCCGATCTTTTTCAGTGCGGCCGCCCATTTCACATCATGGTTCTCGCCAAAGACCAGCGCTTCGTCGGCCTCTGCTATCAGCCAGGCATTGGCCGCGATCTCATCCTCCAGCTGGCCAGCCTCCCAGCCTGCATAGCCCAGCGCCAGCGTGGACTTGCGGGGCGGAGCGGCGGAGGCCATCGCTTCGAGAATGTCCTTGGTGGCGGTGAGAGCGAGACCCTCATCGATGACGAGTGTGGCCGGTTCGTGCAGGAAGTCGTCCGAATGCAGGACAAAGCCCCGGTCCCGGTCCACCGGCCCGCCATCGAGCACCGCCCGGTCGGCCACTTCTATCTCGCTTTTCACGCTGAGCTGCTCGAACAGGGCGGGAAGGCGTAACCCCATGGGCTTGTTGACAATAATGCCCATCGCATGGTCATCACCATGGGCGCACATATAGACGATGGAGCGGTCAAACCGGGGATCGCCGATCAGCGGGCTCGCGATCAGGATCTTGCCCTTCAGATAGGGGCCGTCGAAGAGTTTGGCGCTGGTCATAATATGGAAAGCATCGGGGAAAACGGGGCGGCTTGTCCAGAGAATCTGCAAAGCGTCCCGCACGGGCTTGCTTGGCTGGCCGGGGCGCACTAGCTAGCGAGGGACACAGATGACCCTCAAGAGGAGCGCCTTTCATGAGCATCAAGCCCGGTGAACGCCTGCCTGACGTGACTTTCATGACCATGACCGCGGAGGGACCTGCACCGGTCACCACCGCCGATCTGACGGCGGGCAAGACCGTGGCCCTGTTTGCCGTGCCGGGCGCGTTCACGCCCACCTGCTCGGCCAAGCACCTGCCCGGCTTCGTCCAGAAGGCCGGTGAGCTGAAAGCCAAGGGCATCGACACGATTGCCTGCACCTCGGTCAATGACGTGTTCGTCATGGATGCCTGGGGCAAGGATCAGGGCGCGGGCTCTGACGTTGTCATGCTGGCCGATGGCAATGGTGATTTCGCCGAGGCCGTAGGCCTGACGATGGATGGCTCGAAATTCGGCATGGGCAAGCGCGCCCAGCGTTTCGCCATGATCATCCGCGACGGCGTGGTGGAGCACGTGTTCGTGGAAGAGCCGGGCGACTTCAAGGTGTCCAGCGCGGACTATCTGCTGGAGAAACTGTAGGGCTACGCCTCTACATCAGCCCCAATTGCTTGAAACTCGCCACCTTCTCCCGTCCCACGACGAGATGGTCATGCACCACGATGGAGAGCGGCTTGCCGATCTCGATGATCTGGCGGGTCATCTCGATATCGGCGTGAGAGGGTGTCGGGTCGCCACTGGGATGGTTGTGGACCAGTATCAGGGCTGAAGCGTCCAGAGCGATGGCACGCTTGATCACTTCGCGCGGATAGACCGGGGCGTGATCGACCGTGCCGCTCGCCTGAAACTCGTCAGCCAGCAGCTTGTTCTTCTTGTCGAGAAAGAGGACGCGGAACTCTTCCGTCCCGCTATTGGCGAGCGCGGTGCGCACATAGTCCAGCAGGGCAGACCAGGAGGAGATGACGGTCCGCCCGGTCACCTGCTCGCGCGCGATTCGGGTCGCGACTTCCTGAAACAGGTTCAGCTCCAGCGCAGCCTTGTCCGAAATGCCCTTGATCTCGGTCAGCTGGTCGGGCCGCGCTGCGCATACCCGGCCGATATCACCGAAGCGCGCGATCAGTGCCTTGGCCAGCGGCTTCACATCGCGCTGCGGGATAGCGCGGAACAGGATGAGTTCCAGTATCTCGTAATCGGCCAGCCCCGCCCCGCCGGTCTCGGCGAAGCGCGCGCGCAGACGCTCGCGATGGCCATGATAGTGCGGCTTGGCGCCGTCCATCAGCGCCAGGGCGGGCAGTGATAGCCCGCAGGCGACAGGGTGAAGATCTCGACGCCGGTTTCGGTCACGCCCACCGTGTGCTCGAACTGGGCGGAGAGGGATTTGTCCCGCGTCACGGCTGTCCAGCCATCATTGAGCACTTTGACGAAGGGCTTGCCGTCATTGAGCATGGGCTCGACGGTGAAGATCATGCCCTGCTCAAGCCGCTCGCCCGTGCCCCGGTCGCCGAAATGGAGCACGTTGGGCGCGTCGTGGAACAGCCGTCCGATCCCGTGGCCGCAGAAATCACGCACTACGGAACAGCGCTGGCTCTCGGCATATTCCTGGATGGCCGCGCCGATATCGCCGAACGTATTGCCGGGCTTTACCTCGGCCAGGCCCCGCATCAGGGCTTCGTAGGTCACCTCGATCAGGCGTTCGGCCTTCCGGCGCACTTCGCCCACGGTGAACATGCGGCTGGTATCGCCATGCCAGCCATCCAGCCTGCAGGTCACGTCGATATTGAGGATATCGCCCTCTTTGAGCGGCTTGTCATTGGGAATGCCGTGACAGACGACATGATTGAGCGAGGTGCAGGAGGATTTGGTATAGCCCTTGTAGAACAGGGTGGCCGGTACCGCGCCGTGTTCGAGGAAGTAGCGCCGTACGCGGTCGTCAATCTCTTGCGTAGTCACGCCGGGCTTTACGAAGTCCACCAGCATGTCGAGCGTGGAGGCGGCCAGATGGCCCGCCTTGCGCATGCCCTCGAACGCCTCCGGCCCGTGGCGTTTGATCACGCCATCGCGCTCGATGAGATCGTCGTCTGCATGGGGGTGGTCGTTCACGGCCAGTCCTGAATATTCCTTGTCCATGGGCTTCATATAACGCCGCCCGGAGCGTTAGCAAACGCTCCGGGCGGCTAAATCTCCCGTCTGGCGGGAAGGTTTACTGGCTATGAATTTCCGAAATATGCAGTTCCGCAGGACGAACTGACGTGCTGCCCCAGGTCCCGACCCAGATATCGTACTGGCCCGATTGCGGGTTCTGCCAACGGATGGCGGGGTTGGTGCCGACGCCGCTATCGTCGTCACAATACCAACGGCCATCCGGTCCATTGATCACGAGGGTCGTATCGGTGTCCGACGCAACCGAAATGATGAGAGGCAGCGAACCCGGCGTAAAATTCAGACGCACGTCGGGCGCTTCGGCGACATGGCCGCGGCAGCGCCGGTCCCGAGCTGCATCATTGGAGCCGGTATCGTTGACGGTGTCATTGACGCGGATCGATCCGCCAGATTGCAAAGCCACCCGGTAAGGATCCGGCGTAAATCCGCCGCGCAGATTGACCGTCCCGAAGGTGGGGGGCTGTTGCCAGTCAAGGCCGGACGTGCCGCTGCCATAACCAACCGAGCTGGCAGTCACACTGCTGAGCTCGGAGATGAACAGGCGGGCATCGGCCAGCGAGGCGCTTCCGAAAGTACCTACCCAGATATCGTAGCGCCCGCTGGCGGGATTATTGAACTGGATGAGCGGATTGAGGCCCTCGCCCCCATCATCATCACAGTACCAGCTGCCGTCCGGACCGTTGATCACGAGCGTGGTGTCAGAGCCCGAGGCAGCGCCGATGCGCAGGGGAAGCGCACCGCTGCCAGACGTGAAATTCAGAGAGAAGTCAGGCGCATCGGCAATATTGCCTGCGCAGCGGCCGTCACGGACCGCGTTGCCGCCGCGGTTGTCGCGAAGCGTATTGGCACGGATCGGCCCGCCTGATTGCAGATCAACCGTGAACGGATCCGGACTGAACCCGGCCCGCAGAGCTGTTTCCCCGTAGCTGGGCGGAAGCGTGAAATCTTGCGCCAGAGCAGTGCCACCCGGCAGCGCGATCGCAGCGGCGATGATAATCCCCGTGACCCAGCCCCCTGATTTCCGGCCATTGAATGGTAGAGTCCATCGAGGAGAGGATGGACCATGCGAAAGAGCCGTTATTCGGAAGAGCAGATTATCGGCATGCTGCGCGAGCACGACGCCGGTG